>CAWBMD010000003.1:0-358260 GCA_963789865.1 uncultured Chloroflexia bacterium | reverse complement strand
CCTTGATGATCGACTCGATCGCGCCCTCGCCGATGTTCTTGACGGCGAGCAGGCCGAACCGGATCGCGTCGCCCTCGACCGTGAAGCCGAGCCCCGACCGGTGCACGTCGGGCGGCCGGACCTCGATGCCCAGCCGCCGGCACTCGGCGACCGCGGCCGCGACCTTCTCGGCGTTGTCCCGGAACGCCGTGAGCACCGACGTCATGTACTCGACCGTGTAGTTGGCCTTGAGGTAGGCCGTCTGGTACGCGATCAGGCCGTAGCAGGTGGCGTGGGCCTTGTTGAACCCGTAGCGCTCGAACGGCTCGAAGGCCTTGAACACGGCGTCGATCGTCTGGGGCGGCACGCCGCGCTCGGCCGCCCGTTCGACGAAGGTCTCCTTCATCGACTGCAGGACGGCCCGCTTCTTCTTGCGGATGGCATAGCCCAGCGTGTCCGCCTCCGGCCCCGTGAACCCGCCCAGGGCGATGGCGGCGGACATGATGTCCTCCTGGTAGACGAAGATCCCGTAGGTCCGGTTGAGGAACGGCTCCAGCAGCGGGTGGAGGTAGACGACCGGCTCCTGGCCGTGCTTGCGCCGGATGTACGCCGGGATGTTGTCCATCGGGCCCGGCCGGTAGAGCGCCACCATGGCCGCCAGGTCGAACACGGACGTCGGCTGCAGCTCCCGGACGTACCGGCGCATGCCCGCGGACTCCAGCTGGAACACGCCGGTCGTCTCGCCCGAGGCCAGCAGGTCGAACGTCGTCGCGTCGTCGAGCGGGATGTCGTCCAGGTCCACCGCGACGTCGCGGTTCTCCCTGATCAGGTCCACGGCCTTGCGCAGGATCGTCAGGTTGGAGAGGCCCAGGAAGTCGAACTTGAGCAGGCCCAGGGCCTCGATGCCGTGCATCTCGTACTGGGTCATGAGCGCGTCCGAGTTGGTCGCCTTCTGGAGCGGCATGAGCTCCGTCAGCGGCTCGCGCGAGATCACGACCCCCGCGGCGTGCGTGGACGCGTTGCGGGCCACGCCCTCCGAGCTGCTTCGCGAGGCCGATCAGCTTGCCGATCTGCGGGTCGCCGTCGTGCATCTCCTTGAGCTGGGGGCTGAGGTCGAGCGCCTCGTCCAGCTTGATGCCCAGCTGGTTCGGGACGGCCTTGGCGATCTTGTCCACGTCGCCGTAGGACATGCCCAGCACCCGGCCCGACGTCGCGGATCGCCGCCCGGGCGAGCATCGTGCCGAAGGTGATGATCTGGGCGACGTGGTCCTGGCCGTACTTGCGGCTGACGTAGTTGATGACCTCGTCCCGGCGCTCGTCCTCGAAGTCGACGTCGATGTCGGGCATCGTCACGCGGTCCGGGTTGAGGAACCGCTCGAACGGCAGCCCGTAGTGGAGCGGGTCCACCGGCGTGATGCCCAGCGTGTACGTGACGATCGAGCCCGGCGCCGACCCCCGGCAGGTGGTGGCGATCCCCTGCTCCCGGGCGTAGCGGACGAAGTCGGCCACGATCAGGAAGTAGCCGGCGTACCCCATCGACAGGATCACGCCCAGCTCGTAGTCGAGGCGCTGCTTGAGCTCGGGGGTGATCGCGCCGTAGCGGCGCACCAGGCCCGCGCATCGCACTCCTTGCGCAGCCAGGTCTCGACCGTCTCGCCGTCGGGCACCGGGAAGTGCGGGATCCGCAGCTCGCCCAGGGGCAGCTTCAGGTCCACCATCTCCGCGATCCGCCGGGTGTTGAGCAGCGCCTCCCGCTGGTCGGGGAAGAGCCGCTGCATCTCGGCCGCGGTCTTGAGGTAGTACTCCTGGCCCTCGAACCGCATCCGGTTCTGGGTGTCGAGGTTGCTCCCCGTGCCCACGCACAGCAGGACGTCGTGCGCCTCGTGCTGCGCCTGGTGGACGTAGTGGAGGTCGTTGGTGACGACCAGCGGCAGGCCCGTCTCCGGCGCCAGGCGCAGGAGCTGCTCGTTGAGGCGCCGCTGCTCCGGGATGCCGTGGTCCTGGAGCTCCAGGAAGAAGCGGCCCTTGCCCATGATGTCCTCGTAGTCCCCGGCGAGCTTGCGGGCGAGCTCCCAGTCGTCGGTCTCGAGCGCCTTGGGGACCTCGCCGCCGAGACAGGCGGACATCGCGACCAGGCCCTCGCTGTGCCTGGCCAGGTGCTCCCGGTCGATGCGGGGCTTGTAGTAGTAGCCGTCGATGTGGGCGTCCGTGACCAGCCGGCACAGGTTCTGGTAGCCGGTCATGTCGGTCGCCAGCAGGACGAGGTGGAAGGGCTGGCTGTCGGCCTTGCCCTCCTTGTCGCGTCATCGACCGCCGGGCGACGTAGGTCTCGACGCCGATGATGGGCTTGATGCCCGCCTTGGTGGCCGCCTGGTAGAACGCGACCGACCCGTACAGGGCCCCGTGGTCGGTGACGGCGAGGCGAATCGAACCCGTGGCGGCCGGCCGTGTCGACGAGGTCGGTGATCCGGCCGAGCCCGTCGAGCAGGCTGAACTCGGAGTGGGTGTGGAGGTGGACGAAGTCGTTCGGGGCGATGGTCACGGGAGGTCAATGGTAGCCGCGCCGGCGGCGGAGCAGGTGCGTGTTGCGCTGTAACGACGCCGCTGGCGGTGATGTCGGTATCGGTGTGAAGGCCGCCCGACCAGGCGTCGGAGGAGCCGACGCTGTTGGTCATGCTGACCTCGTTGCCGATGATCCGGCTGTCCCGGATCGTGGCGGGGACATTCCCGCCGACGTGGACGCCGCCCGCGAGTGCCGCCAGGTCGACCGTGTCCGGAAGCGAAGCCGCGAGCCGCGCGCTGTTGTCGGTGACCGAGCTGCGGGTGATCGTGAGGCTTCCGCTCGCGACGAAGATGCCGCCGCTGTCAGCGAACCGACCATTTGGACTGGTAGCGCTCGCTCGGTTGCCGTCGACGGCCGAGTCGGTCAAGATCAGCGGCCCCTGCCAGCTCATGATCCCGCCGGCGTTGGCGTCGCTGGCGATGGTTGACACGCCCGATGCGGACCCGACCCGGTTGTCGCTTACGGTCGTGCTCCGACCAGGCGCAGTGTTCCCCAGCTGTCGATGCCGCCGCCGGCAGCGAGCGCGAAGGGGCAGATGCCCGACGGGCACGGGAAGCCGGACGGGACTACCTGCGACGGGGCCACGCGGTTGCCGGTGATCACGCTGTCTGTGATCGTGACGTCGGCGCCGCCGCCGGAGGGGCCGTTCGGCGGGATCTCGACGCCGCCGCCGAGCGCCAGGACGCCATCGACCCCGACGAACGGGACGGACTCCGGGCTCGAGCGGGCAATTCCGCCCGTGATCGTGACGCCCGTGATCGCGACCGTCGGCTCGACCGCGGCCCCGAACGTGCCGATCGTCACGACCGAACCACCGCCGCGGATGACCGTCGAGCGGGCGCCAGCCCCGACGAGCACGATGCTCTTGGCGATCGTGATGCCACCGGTGTAGGTGCCGGGCCCGACACGGACCGTGTCCCCATCGTGCGCCGCGTCGAGGGCGGCCTGGATCCCCGCGAAGCAGCCGGGTCCGCTCCCGACGCACAGGCTGGCGCCATTCGGATGGAGCGCCGCCACCCGAGCCGGCCGGGTCGCCCTGACGCTGGCCGCGATGCGACGGATCCGCGCCAGCGCGGTGGACAACGCTGGATCATGGTGCAGCCGAGGCGCTACCTGCTGGGCCCCACCCGTGGATGGACGTGGCGGCCCGGCGGCTCCGGCGGAACCGGGGACGGCGGCCAGGATCAGCCCGGCGAGGGCGATGCCGGCCACGAAACGGCGTCGAACGCGGGACGTTCGGATCGGATCGCGGGGGACGCGTGAATCCATCGAACCTGCCTCCATGGTGTCGCCGACCAACGGGGCGCTGCGGGCGACCGTTGCGCTGCCTACCAGCCTCCGGCGGCGTGCTCTAGGACCGCTCTACACGCTGGCCACCGCAGCCGGTTGAGGTGACCTCGCGTCGGCGGCAGCGCCACAGGTCTCGGCCGCCGCGCCGACGTCTCTCATAGAGCACGCCTAGAGCCGGAAGGACGACGCTCCTCCCGCTGAACCCGACCGGACCCTCGGTCGGCACAGCGGATGAAGAAGGGAGACTCACCGTGCGCAAGCTGCTCGTCCCGGTCGGACTCGCGCTCCTCCTGGCCGTCGCGAACGTCATCCCTGTCACCGCATCCGAAGGGTCGAGACGGGTGATCGTCTACGTGCATTCGACGTTCGACTCCCCCACTGGGACGTTCACGGCGCGTGGCCCCGTCTGCGGATCCGGCATCACGTCGGACGTCGTCGTCGTCACCAGCAGGGGCCGCCGGTTGTTCTTCGACGTCCGGAAGACGTTCACGTGTGCGGACGGTTCCGGGACCTTCACGTTCCACATCCTGGCGACCGTACGGCCGTGCGATCCGCTCGACCACGGAATCTGGACGGTGGTCGGCGGGACCGGCCGCTACGACGACCTCCGTGGAGCGGGCACGGACGTCGGGAGGTACTTCCCCGGCGACTCCTGCAACGCGGACGGCATCGACGACATCTTCACCGGTGTGATGAGGTCGTAGGCGCCGAGCTGGGCAGCGGCCGGCGTGGCACCCGTCGCGCCGACCGCGCTCCGTCTATCCACCGCATCCGGGCGGCCGGGTGCCGAGGGCCTGAGCCTCCGCCACCCGGTCGGCCGGGATGCACGGGACATCGATCGAACCGGCGACGACCTTCGCCCTCCACGCCTCGATGACCGGGCGGAGGTCCTTGAGGAATCCGCCGCTGTACGAGAGGTCCACCCCGTTCGCGGCGAGTCCCAGCACCCGGGTGCCGGGCGTGACGCTGCCCCGCGCGTAGTCGCCCAGGACCGCATAGACACCGGTGTCCGTCCGCTTGAGCATCGAGGTGAGGATGTGCCTCTGCCATGTCGCCCAGTCCACGTTCGCCGGGTCGTCCGCGACGGTGAGGTACTGGTCGGTGTCCACCCCGATCGCCCACAGCCCCCGCCCGGGCGCCGACGACGGTGCGCTCGCGGCCTTGAGGATGCCGAGGCCCGAATCACCCGCGGCGCCGAAGATGACATCGGCCCCGGCTCCGTACTGTGCCGCCGCAGCCGTCTCGGCCAGCGGCAGGGTCCTGGTAGCCGCTGTAGTCGCCCAGCGGCGAGAGGTAGGCGGAGAGGATCCGAATCCCCGGGTTGACGGCCCGGGCCCCCGCCTCGTAGCCGGCCTCGAACGGCCAGATCACCGGGCCGTCCATGCCGCCGATGAAGCCGATCGTGCCGGTGCGGCTCTTCGACGCCGCCGCGACGCCGGCGAGGAAGGACCCCTCGTTGTCGGCGAACGAGAGATGGATGACGTTCGGCCGCGTGGCCGGCAGGTCGATCACGACGAACCGCGTGTCAGGGAAGTCCGTGGCGACCGCGTCGACGTTGGTGTCCACGGCGTTGACGACGATCAACCCGGCGCCGTCCTGTGACAGCTTCCGCAGGGCGAGGTCGGCCGACGGTTGGTCGGACACGCCGGATCGTGCGCGGGGTGAGCCCGAAGTCCGACACGGCGCTGTCGAATCCCCGCTGGATGATCATGGTCGCCGTGAACACGCCAGGCCCGTTGTAGAGGAGTGCGACCGGCGCCCGCCTCGTGCCACCGGCACCGAGCACGGCGTAGGCGCCGACGACCACGAGGGCGAGCACGGCGATCCCGAGGGCGATCAGCCGCGACCTCGCCCGGCGCTCCAGCGTCCGGCCCGCTTCCTTCCTGGCGGCCTCGTCCGCGCGTTCTTCACGCCGCCGCTCCGTGCTGGCCTCGAGGAACGCGCGTTCTCGCCCCGTCAGCTGCAGGGTCCCCTCCCCGATCGCCGTCTCGAACTCGCCGAGGCGCGCGCCCGCGAGCAGGTAGTCGGGATTGCGGCCGGCGGCGTCCCACTCCTCCGCGGCCGTGGTGAACGTCTCGTGGCGACGGAGGGCGGCGCGGTGACGGTCGATCCAGCCGGCCAGGCGCTCCCATTCGCGAAGGAGCGCCTCGTGGGCGACCTCGACGGTGGCATCGCCCGTCACCGTGTCGCGGTCGAACGACAGGAGCCGGTGGCGACCGAAGGCGTCGAGGACCTCGGACAGCGCCACCGGGTCGACGTCGAGGTCGGTCAGCTCGGCGAGCGGTGGCCGGCGTCGCGAATCGATCGTCCCGTGTCCCGGCCGCACGAGGCGCAGGAACACCTGCTTGGCGACCTGCCGCTCCGGATCGCCGAGTCCGTCGTAGAGGCCCTCCGCGCGACGGGAGAGGATCCCGCGCAGGCCTCCGAGCGCGCGGTAGGCATCGAGCGTGAGCGTCGCGTCGTCCCTGCGGTCGAAGAGCTCCGTGAGGGCGAACTGGAGCAGGGGCAGGGCGCCGGGCTGCGCCGCGGTGTCGGCGACGAGCTCGGCCAGCAGCCCGGGTTCGACCGCCACGCCAGCCCGTGCCGCCGGGCCGACGACGGCCGCCTTCAACTCGTCCGTGGTCATCGGCAGCACGTTCATCACGCCCGGCACGAAGACCTCGCTGAACTCCGCGTCCAGCAGCGGGCGGTCGTAGAAGTCGGCCCGCAGCGTCAGGATGGCGGTCAGCGAGCCATCGGGGTCGGTGAGGGCCGCCGTCAGCGCGTGCAGGAAGCGTCGCCGGGCGGCCTCGTCGGCCACGGTGAACAGGTCCTCGAACTGGTCGACGACCAGCAGCGTGCGGATCCCCGAGGGGATCGCCCAGGGAGGCGTGCGCCGCGCGCCGTCACGCCCCGTCCCGCCGGCCGTCCCGCGGCGCTCGGCCGGCACGGATTCTCCCAGCACGACCTCGACGTCGTGGAAGGGGTTCGCCCCGGGGACGATGGTCGCGATCCGCCACTGGTCGGAACCTGCGATGGCGCCGGCCCGCAGGCGCGGGATCAGGCCTGCGGCGACGACGCTCGACTTCCCCGACCCCGACGGCCCCACCAGCGCGATCAGCCGGTTGCCGGCACGTAGCCCGTCGAGGAGCCGTTCGCCCAGCGCGTCGCGGCCGAAGAAGTCCGCGGCGTCCGCCTCGCCGAAGGCGCGGAGTCCCTTGTACGGGTTCATCGCTCGGGTCACGGCGAGCGGCGGATCGTCCACTGCCGCAGCGAGGGTCGGGTCGCGGAGCAGGATCCGTTCCTGGAGACGCTGCAGAGCCGGAGACGGATCGAGCCCGAGCTCGTCGGCAAGGAGATCCCGGAGACGCTGGTAGGTCCGCAGGGCCTCCGCGTGCCGGCCCGAGCGGTACAGCGCCAGCATCAGGATCTCGCGCGACCGCTCGCGCAGCGGATCCTCGCGGATGGCCGCCCCAACGAGGGACAGCGCCTCGGCGACCAGGCCCGCGTCGAGCTCGGCGGTGGCGAGCTCCTCGATGGTGTCCAGGTGGCGGTCGGTGAGCCGGCGGATGTACGGCTGGGCGAACTCCTCGTAGGCGAAGTCGGAGAGCGCCGGCCCGCGCCACAGCGCGAGCGCCGACCGCAGCAGGTTCGTGCCACCGGCCCGGTCCCCGCCGTGGAGCAGCTGCAGGCCCTCGTCGACGAGGCGCTCGAACTGTCCGGCGTCGATCGAATCCTGTGCCGCCAGGAGCTGATACCCGGGCTGGCGCGTGACGATGAGCTCGCCCGCATCGAGCGACGCCAGCGCTTTCCGAAGCTCCGAGACGTAGATCTGGATCGAATGGGCGGCGGTGCGCGGCGGCTGCCCCGGCCACAGGGCGTCGATCAGCCGATCGATCGACACGATCTCGCCGACGTGGAGCAGCAGGATCGCCAGCAGGGCGCGCTGCTTGGGCGGACCGAGATCGGCCGCGGCACCACCGGCGACGGCCTCGAGCGAGCCGAGAATCCGAAACTGCATCGACCCCTCATCGCGTCACGGGTTCGGCCGATCGTGGAGGGCGCCGGCGCCGCGGTCAAGCACCCAAGTCCGAGGCTCGCAGGTGTCGCTCTACGGCTGCTCTACGACGGCTCGCCAAGGGCGATCTCGAGTCTCGGGCCCAACCGTCAGTCCCGGCCCCGGCGGGCGCCCCGCGCGCGCCGGTGCGGCGACCGTCCCGACACACAGGCCTGCGCCAGCTCCGGAGGCAACCCGCGTCAGCTGCGGTCTCCCGTCAAACCGTGCCTGAACTCCCACCTATCGACCGGTGGAGCTGGACGAAGTCGTTCGGGGCGAGTGTCACGGGGGGTCAATGGTAGCCCGGACGTCAGCCTGGAGGCTGCACGACCCCGGCCGATGACCCCGTCCGGTCGAGGGCAGGGCGTTCGCTCGAGTCCGGGAGGCTCGAGGAACCCGAGGACCATCGGCATGTTGCAGACGCAGCGCATCCGGCTGGACCTTGTCGACGAAGCCGCATGGATAGCGCCCTCGGGGTTCGCGGTGGCCGACGTCAGCCCGCTCGTTCGCATCTGGTGCGGCGACCTCGACCAGCAGGTCGGACGCGCTCACGCGGACTATCTTGCCGCGTCGATCCCACGATCTTCCATCGTCGCGTTCGCAGGCGCGGGAGACCTGTTCCCGATCAGCCATTGGGGCCAGATGCTCGCCACCCTGTTGTGATCCCTCGACGAAGGCGCCCCCCAACCAACCGCACCCAAGCCGACGACGGGCCGTGCACAAGCTCGGAGGTATCGACACCGCGGGCCGGACTGCCCATGAGGTCATTGGCCAGCAGGCGGCCATCGAGGTGCGGTCCCCGGCGAACCTGGGACCGCACCAGAACCCCTCTGGCGTTGCCGACGATCAGGGCTTGAAGGCCTGCATGATGTCGAGCGTTCCTGAGAAGCACTGACCCGTGACGGCGCCGTGGGTGCAGGTGACCACCGCGTACCCTCCCTGGACCTGATGGCCCTTCATCCAGCCATCGATCACGACGCCGATGAGGACGGCGTGCGTCCCCGTCTGCACGATGTGCATCAGGGCGGTGAAGGCGTGCCGCGAGCCCGTGAACCCGTACGTCGCATTGAGCACAAGCGGGTCGACGGCGAAGTCGGTCACGCTGAGGACCGTCCCAGCGAAGGTGCCGTGGCCGACATCGCCGCCGACAACGCCCGCCATGTCTAGGACGTCGCCCGGCGCGAATGGGGTCCCGGTGATCCATTTGGTGAACGTGTTCTCGGCCTCGACGTGCGGCCGACCGTTGTTGGCGAGGGTCAGCCCTGCGCCGAGCGAGAGGGTCGCGAGCGCGACGGCGACGATCAGCACGAGGGCGCGCGTGGTGCGATCAGTGAACCTGGTCAGTAGCTCGATCCGAATGGATTTCATTGGGTCTCCTCTCATGTCTATCGCTGGCGTCTGGTCCGATCGCGGGCGCGGTGCCGACCGCCGGCACCACGGCTCCCCGATAGGCGCGCCCCGGGTTCGATGGGCAAATTTCTCCTTCCTGGGGCGCCTTGAGCCAGTCGGCGGTCAGTTGTCATGGCCCGGCGCACGCTGCGTCAACACAGACCGCCGTTCGGTCCTCGCATCGTCGGCGTGCCGCCCGGCGAGTCGCAACGGGGATCTCCCTAGGTTTCCCCCAATTTCGAGCGCGCGCGTGCGCGTAGACTCGCCCGGTGTTACCCGGGCGCACGGACGAGGCATCGCAGATCGAGCGCTTGCTGGAGGGCGCCCGCGGCGGCGTGAGCGCGACGCTGATCCTGCATGGCGAGGCCGGAATCGGAAAGACGGCGCTCCTTGACCAGATCGCATCGAATGCGGCCGGGTTCACGGTCCTGCGCGCCCAGCCGCTCCAGATGGAGTCGGAGCTCCCATTCGCCGGGCTGTCGGACCTGCTGCGACCGCTGCTGCCGCACCTCGACCGCATCCCCCAGCCGCAGGCTGCGGCGCTCGCCGGCGCCCTCGCCCTTGGACCACCCACGCCGGGCGATCGCTTCGCCGCCGCTGCCGCGACGATTAGCCTTCTGGCGGCGGGAGCTGAGGAGGCTCCGGTGCTCGCCATCGTCGACGACGCCCACTGGCTCGACAGGCCGTCCCGCGAAGCGCTCTTGTTTGCCGGCCGCCGACTCGAGAGGGAGGGCGTCGTGCTGCTGCTGGCGGCGCGCGACAGCCCGTGGCTCGAGGGGGCCGGGATCGACCGGCTCGAGCTCCGCGGTCTCGGGCTCGAATCTGCCGCGACGCTGGCGGACCGGACGGGCAGGCTGATCAGCACCGTTGTTCGCGACCGCCTCGTGGGCGAGACGGGCGGGAACCCCCTCGCGCTCCTCGAGGCCATCGCGACTCTCACGGATGGTCAGCTCCTGGGCCTGACGCCCATCGTCGAGCCGATCGCCGTGGGTCGCAGTGTCGAACGGTCGTTCGCCCAGCGCCTCGAGCCGCTGCCCGATGGCACCCGGCGCGCGCTGCTCATCGCTGCTGCGAGCTACTCCGGCGAGGCCGACGAGATCGCGCGGGCGCTCGCGGCGACAGGACTGGCGATCACCAACCTTGACGCCGCCGAACAGGTCGGGCTCGTCGCCACCCGTACGGGAAGGGTCGAATTCCGCCACCCGCTGGTGCGCTCTGCCGCGTACCACGAGGCAGAACCCGCAGCCCGACGGGCCGCGCACCGGGCCCTGGCGAGCTCGGTCAACCCGGACCAGCTCGACCAGATCGCCTGGCACCTCGCCGCGGCGGCTGCCGGGCCCGAGGAGGACGTGGCGCGGCTCCTCGAGGAGTCTGCGGCGGCGGCGCAGGGGCGGCGGGGCTACGCTGCCGCCGCGAACGCCCTCGCCAGCGCAGCCCAGTTGAGCCCGACGGAGTCCGGGCGGATTCGCCGGACGGTGGCAGCGGCTGACGCATACAGGCTCGGCGGGGAGGCGCAGAAGGCGGCCGACATCCTTGCGGGGATCCTGCCCTTGGCGTCCGACCCGCTGCTTCGAGCCGACATCCAGCAACTGCGTGGAGCGGCGCTGGTCTTCGTCAGTCCAACGATGGATGTCTACAGGCTGCTCGTCGATGAGGCGGGACGCGTCGAGTCGGTCGACCCGGCGAGGGCGGCGACGATGCTGGCCATTGCCACTGGCGCCGCCACCGCTGCGGCCGAGGTTGACCTGACGGTGACGACGGCCCGCCGAGCCGTCCAGCTGTCGCAAGACCAGGGCCCCCGTGTCGAGTTGCTGACGTCGCTCACCCTGGCGACCGGCCTCACGCTCGCGGGCAGGGTCGGTGAGGCTCGAGAGATCCTCCTGCCACTGATCCCCGTGCTCGACACGATCGACCCGCTGGGTGAGGCCGGAGCCCTGCTCGTGACAGTCCCAGGCGATCTCGTTTGGATAGGGGACACTCAGGCGGCAAGGCGCCTCCTTGAGCGGATCATCAGCCAAGCTCGCGGTGCCAGCGCCATCACGATGCTGCCGTATCCGCTGGCAGTCCTGTCCGATCTGGACTTCCGGGCCGGGCGGATGGCGATGGCCTACGCATCGGCAACGGAGGCGGTACAGCTCGCCACCGAGACAGGCCAGCCCGCCGTGGCTGCGTTCTCGCTGGTCGCGCTGGCTCGCGTCGAGGCTCTTCGCGGCTTCGAGGCCGAGTGCAGGGATCACGTGGCGGCTGCGCTCGAGGTGGCGCACGGGCTCGGCACCACGTCGATCGAGAACTACGCGGCCTCGGTGCTCGGCGCGCTCGAGATCTCGCTCGGCCACCCGGAGGCTGCGGTGGTGCACCTCGCGGAGTGCGCGCGCCTCGAGGACAAGTACGGGCTCCGGATGCCGGACGTCGTGCCCTGGAATGGCGATCTCATCGAGGCATATGTCCGGACTGGCAGGACCGGACTGGCAGTTCGCGAGGTCGAGAGGCTCGAGGAGCAGGGGCGGACGACTGGCAGCCGCTGGGCCGTAGCGACCGCGGCACGATGCCGCGGCCTGCTCGCGGACGAGGACGGGTATGAGAACCTTCTGCTGAACGCGCTGGAGCTCCACGGCGACGAGAATCCGCTGGAGCGTGCGCGGACGGAGCTATGCCTCGGCAGGCGTCGTCGTCGCTCGCGCCACCGGGCGCCAGCCCGCGTCGTGCTCCACCAGGCGTGCGCGACCTTCGAGGCGCTGGGCGCCGAACCATGGGCTGAACAGGCACGAGCTGAGCTGCGCGCGACGGGCGAGACTCCTGCGCCGAATCCCGGCGGGTCGCTCCTGCGACTGACGTCGCAGGAGCTCCAGGTTGCGCTCATCGTCGCCGGTGGCGCGACGAACAAGGAGGCCGGGGCGGCCCTGTTCATCAGCCCCAAAACCGTGGAGTTCCACCTTGGGCACGTGTACAGCAAGCTCGGCGTCCGATCCAGGACCGAGCTCGTGCCCAAGGTTGTCGCCATGTCTTGACTGTCGCAATGCGATTTCTGACGCGACCTCCTCATGGGCGGTCGCACTGGCCGCTGCCACGGTGCGGGGAGCGGGCAGCTGCAGCGCCGGAGCGCGGCACGCGTCCTCGGGGAGTGGTGGGCCACGACAGGTCCAGCCGGAAGGCTCGACCGTCGCCGGACGGCTCGACCATCAGCTGGCGGGCGCGTCGGTCCCGCAACGTCGAGTCGGGCGCCGGCCTTGTGCTAGTCGAAGCGCACGGTGCCGTCGAGGGGCTACCCGACCACTCCGGTAGCGAGGCGCCGAATTGTTCGCGAGCCGCCAGTCTAGTTGCAACTGCCAGTCAGGATTGGGAGGTGGGCGGAAGCCAGAGGACCCGGACGCAGCTCGGCGATACCGACCGGGTTGCTCAGGTACATGGACGTAGCACATCGCACTGCCGGCTCCGAACGGGACGCACCTTCGTCGGTCGGCGGCGGCGCGAACGGAGTCCGCGCCGGCCACGGAGGACCGGCGATCTGCCAAGTCGAGGACGTTGGATGATTGCCTCACGATGACATGACGATCCAGCGCGGCGAAACGTCAATTGAGTCTGTCCTACCCGGTCCTCCGCCCACTCTGTACAGACCGACCCGTGACCAGCCACAATGGGCGACCATCGCCGCTGCCCCGAGGACGTCCCCATGCTGGTCTCTGGTCGGCCCGACGCGCGTGGCGCGGCATCCCGTCCGCGGCTGCGGATCTTCCGAGCGGCCTTGCTCGCGATCCTCTTCGCCGGCTGCTCATCTTCGCCACCGGTGAGCCCCACGCCCGCGGTCGTCTCACCGGCTCCCAGCGCCGACGCCGGCCCGAACGCAAGCCCCGGCTCGAACGCAAGCCCCGGCTCGACGGCCGGCGCGGCCGCGTCGCCCGAGGCGCATCCGTTCCCGGATCCCGCGGCGGTCTTCAACCCAACCGAACCACCGATCGACCTCGCGGTGACACCGGAGACCGGCAACACGGTCACGGCGGTCATCCCGGCCGCGGGCGGCGAGCTGAGCGCGACAGGGGCGGACGGCACCGTCTACACCCTGACCATCCCCGACAAGGCGCTGCTGACAGATACCGAGATCAGCATGACGCCCGTCTCCTCGGTGAAGGGTCTGCCGACGGGCGGCGACGTGACATACGCGGTGCAGCTCGCCCCGGACGGGCTCCACCTCGACGACTTCGCGACCCTGACGATCACGCCCGCGGTTGCGCTCCCCGTGGACCAGCAGATCCCGTTCGGCTACGAGGCCGCCGGGACCGGGATGTTCCTCGCCCTGCCCGCCGTGAAGGACCCCGGGATCAAGCTGCGGATCCTGCACTTCAGCGGGTACGGCGTGACCAAAGGCCAGCTGGCAGATCTCGCGCCGGTGCGACAGCGTCTCGGCGGCGATGCCGAGGCGCGCCTCAACAGTCAGATCGCGGAGCTGTTCGCCAGGAGAGGTCAACTCGAGCGGAGTGGCCAGGTCGTGTCGGTCGAGATCCTCCAACAGATGCAGAGCCTGCTCGACGAGTTCCAGAGCAAGGTCGTCGACGTCCGCGTCGCGGCGGCCGGCCAGAGCTGTGCCAATGCACGGCTGGCGATCGAGTCGCTGCTGAACCTCGACAAGCAGCGGCAGCTGATCTTCGGGGGCGAAGCGATCGACATTCCGTTCTGCCCTCCTCACGACTGAGGCGCACGTGTGCACGCAGGAGGAGTACGAGCTGTGCCGCGACGACCACATCGTCTGGCGAATGCTGACCGTCATCTTCGGCTACGAGCACCGGCGCCAGTTCCTCGGCCGTCCCGATGACGCCGAGTGGTCCTTCGAGAAGAACCTGGCCACCAAGTGCCTGACCTTCGAGGTGCGCTTCGACTCAAAGGCATCGGTGCAGCAGGGACCAGTGCGCGCCGTTTCGGAGGTGTCACTCCAAGGTCTTCATCGCGTTCGACCCTGATTTGCTTCGGGTCACCGGGCACTCGTCACTGGTGAACACGTACTTCAAGATCACGACCGCCGTGAGTGGCGGGTGCTCCATCAAGAGCACCCGCGGCGGATCCGACCTGAAGGTGACCGACCTGTCCTTCGCCTTCACCCCGGGCACCACGCCAACTGACCCGGGGACCCTCAAGGACCTCACCCTGACCTACGTGCCTGCGGCGACGACCGAGACTGGCAGCATCTCGTGCCCCGGGGCCCCCGCCCAGCCCTTCTCGTCACTGAACTGGTCGGCCATGTACCTGGGTACCCATGCGAGCGAGCGGAAGCCGCCTGACGGCACGTACGGGACGAAGGAGTGGAAGGTCAAGCAGGCGGCCAAGCTGGGCACCAAGGAGTGGGACCTCACCGCAGGGGCGGGCATCGCGGAACAAGGGACTTTCGAGCTGTATCACGAGCCCCGGTAACAACAGGAGCCGCGAGCGGCATCCTCGCGGACCGGCAGGGAGCTCGGACAACGGTGCACCCCCGGCGAGCCGGGGGTGCACCAGGTCGGAGGACCGGGCCGACAGCCCGGCAAGACCTATCCGAATAGCGTGAGGTCGGTGCAGGTGCCCCTGTCCGACTGCACGACGAACGAGCCGTCGGGGAACCATCGCGCCACGACCTGGTGGCCGTCGCGTGTGCCCTCGATCTTGATGTCAACAGTCAGGCGGTAGTAGTCGATCGGGCCGAGGTCAATGTTCTGGCCCGCGCTGAAGGATGCCGAGACATGCTGCCTGCCCTCGACGCGGTGCACCCTGCCCCTCTGGTCGACGACCTTGACCTTCAGCATCGTCCAGTCCTCGCTCGCCTTGCCATCGGTGAGCGCGACGAAGTTGCTGTCCACGGTCCCCTGCTGCAGCCACACGAAGTGCACCGACCCTGAGACCACCGTGTACGTGTGGTTGCCGCATGCGACGGGGCCCATCCCCGTGATGTCCGTGGTGTCGTTCTGGATGACGGCCCAGGGGGCAGCGTGGTGGCCGCCGTGCGGATCGTCCTTGCTGTCTGCCAGGACCGGCGTGACGCTGAACGCAAAGAGGCATGCCGCTGCCGCGAGTACGACGAGTCGACGTCCCATGAGTCGGACCTCCGGTTCCCTGTGTCCGGCCTGACGGGCCGGCGCGGAGCGGCGGTGCGGGGCCGGGACGAGGTGGACGAACCGGATCAGCGACCCGGTGATCCACGCCTTGCGCTGGACCCGCCGTGGCCGGGATCATGGGTCACGCGCGTCCGGGGATCGTTACGGCCATCTGACTCCTTGACACTTTCGTAACTTCGACAGTCGTCCTTGCACGGGCCCGCCCGTAACGTTCCCCGAACTGCGGCGGCGCAGAATGCACACGACGATGGCGACCATGACCGATCCGCAACGTTCGCCTGCGGCCAACCCCGCCCCGCGGCGCCGGCACGGTCGGCGTGTGCACCGAGGCGGGGGGTCATGAATCGAGGCTCGGCGGCCTCCGCGATCGCCGTCCTCGACATCACCGGCTACTTCGTCCTCGGTGCCGTCAACCTCATCGCGTCGGAGCCCGGGGCCGCGGACCCGTTGTCGATGCTGCTGTTCGGCGCCGCCGTCGCGGCGTTCTCGGTGATGGGCGCCCTCCTGGTCCGCCGGGTACCTGGCAACCGCGTCGGGACGCTGCTGCTCGCCACGGGGACAGCGCAGGTCCTCGGCACGGGACTGCTGTTGGTCGCGGGCCTCGGCGAATCGGCGGCCCCGCCGTGGCCGGGCGCCGCGGTCATGGCCGCCTTCGGCGACGTGGCCTACACCGCTCCGTTCCTGATCGCCCTCATCGGCGTCCCGCTCGTGTTCCCGGACGGACACCTGCCGTCCCCGCGATTCCGGTGGGCGGTCGGGGCCACCCTCGTCGGCATGGCCTTTGCAGCCCTCGCCGGCCTGGTCGCACTGATCCCCGGCCTGTCGGACCCCGGTTCAGTCGGTGCGGTACTCGGGCTACTCACGGTCGGGCCGATCATCTTCGGGTTCTGCGGCGCCGGGGTCGCCACCTGGATCCGGTTCCGGCACGGCGGTCCCGTCCAGCGTCAGCAGGTCAAGTGGCTACTCGCCGTCGCCGGCCTCGCCGTCGTCGCGTTCCCGCCGGCGCTCATCCTCGGGTCGAGCGAGTCGCCGCTCGCCCTCGCGTTCTGGGCGATCGCCTTCCTCGCCTACCTCGCCCTCCCCGTCGTGATCGGCGTCGCGATCCTCCGCTATCGCCTGTATGAGATCGATCGGATCATCAGCCGGACGATCGGCTACGCGGTGGTGACCGTCACGCTGGCGGTCGTGTTCGCAGGCGCGAACCTCCTGTTCCAGGCGGTGCTGACCCCTCTCACCGGTGGCAACACGGTGGCGGTCGCGGCGTCCACGCTGGCCGTGGCCGCGCTATTCCAGCCGCTGCGCCAGCGCGTACGACAGGCAACGGGCCGCCGGTTCAACCGGTCGTACTACGACGCCGAGCGGACCGTGGCCGCGTTCACGACTCAGTTGCGGGAGGAGGTCGACCTCGAGAGCCTCGGCGCGGACGTGCGCACGGTGGTCGCCCGGACCGTCGCCCCGGCGACCATTGGACTCTGGATCCGGCCGGCCCTTGTCGAACCCGGACCAGGAGGACGTGGTGTCCCCGGTGGCCGAGGGCAGGCGCGCGAACGGCGACGCCGCGACGCGTGAGGCCTCGACCCACGGGACCCAGAACGACCCAGCTGTGCGAGGCGCAGACCCGCAGCGATGACCCAGCGGGCCGGTGAACACCGACGTACCTTGCGAGTATCAACGCGGCTTGTGTCGGCCGCCAGGAGATGAACGTGTCCGGTGCGAACAAGAAGGTGGTCCGGCGACTGCTGGAGCTCTACAACGGCGCCGACTGGGACGGGCTGGACGACGTGATGAGCGCGGATTACGTCCACCACAGCAACGGCGCCAGCATGACCCTCGCCCAGTTCAAGCTGGGTGCTGCCTGGGTCCGGGATGGGATGCCGGATTTCCACATCGACATCGAGGACATGGTGGCCGAGGCCGACAGGGTCGCGGCGCGCGGTGTCGGTCGCGGCACCCACCTCGCTTCCATGTTCGGAGAGGTGCCGACGTCTCGCCCCATCGCCGTCCACATCGAGGTGTTCTACCGCCTCGTCGACGGCCGCGTGGCGGAGGACTGGGAGGCAATGGACGAACACGACCTGCGCACGCAGGTCGGGGCGGTCGCGCCGGACGGATAGGCGCGCGTGCAGGGGCGGATCGCGTGCGCGGGGCATCCGATTCGCGGCTCGCCCCGCGTGCAGATATGCGAGCATCTCGACGTGCGTGAAGGAAGCCTTGTCCGCCCGGACGGCAGGACCGTGGCATGGAGCGAGAGCGGGCTACTCGACGGCCGCCCCGTGTTGCGCCTGCCGGGCACGCCGGGATCCCGCTTCTCGCTGAGGGTCGACCAGGCACCATGGCGTGAGCGAGGGCTGCGGGTGATCACCGTCGAACGCCCGGGCTTCGGCGTCTCCACGAGACTCCCGGGCCGGGGCTTCGTCGAGCATGCGGACGACCTCGCGGCGATCCTCGACCACCTCGGGATCCGCGACGTGCCCGTGTACGGCGGCAGCGGCGGCGCACCCCACGTCCTGGCCTTCGCCGGGCGACACCCCGACCGCGTCTCGGCCTGCGCCGTCGGTGACGGTGCCGCGCCACTCGCCGACGACGAGGTGGACCAGCAGATCGACCTGAACGCAGCCGGAGACCGGCTGGCCCGGATGGGCGAGGCGGTGGCGCTGCGCGCCCTGCTCGACCCGGTCCGCACGTCGATCCTGGCCGATCCGATCGCCGGCTTCCGCGAGATCATGGACACCGCCCCGTCCGCGGACCAGGAGATCATGGGCGACCCGGCCTGGCAGGCTGCCTTCGCGCGTGGCGTCTGTGAGGCGCTCGCCCCGGGCGTCGACGGATGGGTTGACGAGGTGCTTGCGCTCAACGGCGACTGGGCGGACGTCGACATCGCCGCGGTCACGTGCACCGTCACGTGGTGGCACAACGACGGTGACCGCAACTGTCCCCTCTCGGCGGCCCGGCGGTTGGTCGGCCGCCTTCCCGATGCGCGGCTCATCGTGTCGGCAGACGGCGGTCACCTCGTCGCCGACGATGGCGAGGGCGAGCTCCTCGACGAGCTGCTGGCACGAGCCAGACCGGCTGTCGCGGTGCCCTGAGCGGAGTCGCCGCGGCGATCCTCGCTGCGCGTCGGCGCCCGTGCCGCCAGGGATCGATGTCCGACACCGCCACCGGCGCCCTCGCGCTGTACCGCGAGGCCCTCCGCCGGACGAGAGATCATCGTGAGGCGGTGGGCACGGCCCCTTCTCGAACAGCTGGATGCTGGCTGGCACGCTCCGTGAGCCTGTCGCGGTCTCCCTGCGCCACCACCCGGGTGCGCCGTGGCCGGGTCCGTGCCACCATGAGGTTCATGGACGTGCACCGGGTCCTCGTCGTGGGCGGCGGCTTCGGCGGGCTCAACGCGGCTCGCGTGCTCGGCCACGATTCGCGCGTGACCGTCACGCTGGTGGACCGGCGGAACTTCCACCTGTTCCAGCCCCTGCTCTACCAGGTTGCGACCGGCGCGATCTCGCCGGGTGACATCGCCCAGCCGCTGCGGTCGATCCTGCGGCGCCGCGCAAACACCACCGTCCTGCTCGGGGAAGCCGTCGGCATCGACCCGGAGCGGCGCGAGGTGCTGATGTCCGATGGCGGCCCGCTCGGCTACGACACGCTGATCGTCGCAACGGGCGCGCGCCACTCCTATTTCGGCCACGACGACTGGGCGCCGAACGCACCGGGCCTCAAGTCCATCGACGACGCGCTCGAGATCCGGCGGCGCATCCTGATCGCCTTCGAGGCGGCGGAGCGCGAGCAGAATCTCGAGCGGCGCGGCGAGTGGATGACGTTCGTCGTCGTCGGCGGCGGCCCGACGGGCGTGGAGCTCGCGGGCGCCCTGGGCGAGATCGCCAACGACACACTGCGCCGGGACTTCCGCTCGATCCACTCCCCGGACGCGCGGATCATCCTGGTGGAGGCCCTGGACCGGATCCTGCCCCCGTACCCGCCCGACCGCTCGGCGTCGGCGGCCAGCCAGCTCGGCAAGCTCGGCGTGGAGGTGCGGACGAAGACCCGGGTCGTGGCGGTCGATGCCCGTCACGTGCGTGTCGTGACGGAGACGGGTGAGGAGGAGATCCACACCCGCACCACCCTCTGGGCGGCCGGAGTCCAGGCGTCGAGCTTCGTCCGGGCGGTCGCGGCCGCCACCGGCGCACAGACGGATCGCGCCGGCAGGATCCTCGTCGGTCCGGACCTCGCCATCCCTGGTCACCCGGAGATCCTCGCCCTCGGCGACGCGGCCGTTCAGCCATGGAAGCGGGGGCGGACCGTCCCGGGTGTCGCCCAGGGAGCGATCCAGTCCGGCGGCTATGCGGGCCGTGCCATCCGGGCCCGCCTCGACGGGACGCCGGTCAAGCGCTTCCGGTACCGCGACAAGGGGGATGTCGCCGTCATCGGCCGGCTCCGCGGCGTGACGAACATCGGCTGGCTCGGACCCTTCGGCCGGCAGGGCGGCTTCGTGGCCTGGATCATGTGGCTCGGGATCCACATCTTCTACCTGATCGGGTTCGCCAACCGGATCGTCGTCATGGTTCGCTGGGCGTGGAGCTTCTTCACCAGCGGCCGCGGGACGCGCCTCATCACCGGGGCACCGCTCCTGCCGCCGATCGCCGAGCCGGCGCCGCCTGCCTGGTCATCGCCGGACACGACAGGCTCCCCGGGGTCGGAGCACCAGCCGACGCAGCAGTAGCCGGGCCTGCGCGCCCCGTGTCGTCCGCGGCGCCACGTCGAGCTCGAAGGCACAGATCGGCAGGAAGCCGATGGCGAGGCGGAGCCGCCACTCGGGAGCACGGGATCGGTGGCCGGGCTACGCTGCCGTGATGGACATGCCGGAACCGATCGACGACACCACGTTCGAGGATTGGGTGTTCGAAGCCATCGATGCGCTGCCCGAGGCCTTCCGCGAACGATTGGGCAGCGTCGCGATCGTTGTCGAGGAGTGGCCCAGCCAGGCGCAGCTGGCTTCGGTGGGCGCCTCGGGCCTCTATGGGCTGTACCAGGGCGTGCCGCGCTCCGCCCCCGGCGCCGACTACAGCGCGACCCCATCGAAGATCACCATCTTCCGCGGCACGCTCGAGAGCCACTACCGGACGTCCGAGGCGCTTCGCGCGAAGGTCATCGACACGGTCCACCACGAGATCGCCCACCACTTCGGCATCTCGGACGCCCGCCTGCACGAGCTGGCCGCGGAACACGATCACGGGGCCGGAGGGCACGGGCGCTAGCCCCCTGTCCGCTGCCATACTCCGTGCGTGGACGCGCGCATCCTGCTGGTCGAGGACGATCCGTCGATCCGCGAGATCACGGCGCTCGGGCTGCGTGCCGCCGGCTTCACCGTGGGCGTGGCCGCGGACGGCGTGGAGGGGCTGGAGCGCTGGCGCGCCGACCGGCCGGACCTCGTGCTCCTGGACGTGATGCTGCCGAGGATGGACGGCCTCGAGGTCTGCCGCGCCATCCGCCGGGAGGCGACCACCCCCATCGTCATGCTCACCGCTCGCGCCGACACCATCGACGTGGTCGTGGGCCTTGAATCCGGCGCCGACGACTACCTGCGCAAGCCGTTCGAGATGCCGGAGCTGGTCGCCCGCGTCCGCGCCGCGCTCCGGCGCCATGGGCACGAGCCAGCGTCGGGGATGCCCGCGATCCTGCATCTCGGCCCGCTCCGGATCGACCTCGCGGGGAGGACGGTGGAGCGCGGCGGCGACGAGATCGCCCTGACGCGCACGGAGTTCGACCTCCTCGCCGAGCTCGCGCGCCACCCGGGCCAGGTCTTTCCGCGAGACGTGCTGCTGGACCGCGTCTGGGGCTATGACTACCTGGGCGACTCGCGCCTCGTGGACGTGGCCGTGGGCCGGCTGCGCGCGAAGGTCGAGGCTGACCCGGCGGTGCCCTCGCTGGTGATCACGGTGCGCGGGGCCGGCTACAAGGCCGCCCGGCCGCCCGGCTGAGGCTCCGCCACCATGACGATCGGGATCCGCACGCGCCTCGCGGTCACGCTCGTGGGGCTTGTCGCCGTCACGGTCGCGGCGATCGGCGTCGGCGTCTACGCGTTCGTGGACACCTCGCTCCGGAATGCGCAGCTCTCCACCGCCCGGCGGCAGGTGGACTACAACCTGTCCGTCCTGCTCCCCGGGGCCGACCCCCGGCCCACCGATGCGCGCAGCTTCGAGGCGAGCGGCCTCCCGGAGGCGTTCGTGCTGCGCGGCGACGGGCGGGTCATCGCGGACTTCGGCGACGCGGCCCCGTACACGCCGGCGGATCTGCCGGGTGGCCTTGACCAACTGTCGCCGGACCTCCGGTCGATCGTGGCCCAGGGGCAGCTCGGGTATGCGTGGCAGACGATCGGCGGGAAGCCGGTGCTCGTGGTCGGCGGTCAGCAGGGCGGACCCCCGGCCCTCTACTTCGTGTTCCCGACGCAGACGATCGAGGATGCCCTCGTCGAGCTGAGGCTGGGCCTCCTGGTGGCCGGGGCGGCGGCCATCCTGATCGCGCTCCTGACGGCGCGGCTGGTCGCGCGGGGCATCCTGCGACCGGTGGCGGCGGGCGGGCGGGCGGCCCGGCGCATCGCGGACGGCGACCTCCGCGCACGGGTGCCGGAGGGCGGCCGTGACGAGTTCGGCCAGTGGGCGGCGGAGTTCAACCGGATGGCCGATTCGCTCGAGGCGACGGTCGCGCGGCTGCAGGCCGCCCAGGTGCAGAACCGGCAGTTCGTGGCTGACGTGGCGCACGAGCTCCGGACGCCGATCACCGCGCTCGTCGCGGAGGCCTCGATGATCGAGGGCAGCCTCGATGGCCTCACCCCCGATGCGCGGCGCGCGGCGGAGCTCCTCGTGACCGACGTCCGCCGGCTCCGCGCCCTCGTGGACGACCTCATGGAGATCTCGCGCTTCGACGCGGCTGCCGAGCTCCCGCGCCTCGAGCCCGTCGACCTCGGGCGGGTCGTGACGGGGGTCGTGGCGACGCGGCTCCCCGAGGCGGCGGTCTCCGTCCCGCGGGAACCGGTGATCGTGGATTCGGACCCACGGCGGCTGGACCGGATCATCGGCAACCTCCTCGACAACGCCGACGCTCACGCGCCGGGCGCGCCGGTCGAGGTCTCGCTCACGATCACGCGGGAAGGCGCGATGGTCGTCGTGGCGGACCGCGGCCCGGGCGTCCCCGCCGACGCGCTGCCGCGCATCTTCGACCGCTTCTACAAGGCCGACCCATCACGGCGATCCGGGAGCTCCGGCCTGGGTCTCGCCATCGCCGCCGAGCATGCCGCCCTGCTGGGCGCGACCCTGCGGGCCCGGGGACGCCCCGGCGGCGGCATGGTCTTTGTCCTGACCCTGCCGGTGACGCGATCGTTACCTTCCGGAGATGGCGCCGACACGGGCGCGGAACACGATGACCGCGCTTCCGAACCCGCATCGAGGATCCGGCCGTGATCCACGCCGCTCGAGCCTCACTCGTCGTCCTTCTCGCGGCCGTCGGGCTCGTCACGGGCGGCTGTGCGCCGACCGCCGGTGCACTTGGCACACCCGCGAGCCCTCGTGCAACGTCGGTGACCGCCTCGGGGGAGCCCGCCCCGTCGGACGTCGCAGCCGGAACGCCTTCGCCCAGCCCGCCGGCCAGCCCGTCACCCACGCAGCCGCCTCTGGCCCCGACCGGCTCGCCTGCCCAGTCGTCGGCTGCCGCGAGCGCGACCCCCACCGCCCAGCCGACCGCCGCCCCGACATCGGCGGCGACCACCATCGTCCGCGCCTACTTCATGCTCGGAAGCTTCACGGACAACCCCGGCCTGGCACCCGTGCTGCGCACCGTCCCCGAGACGAAGGCCGTGGCGAACGCGGCGATGACCGCGCTGCTCGCGGGTCCGAAGGGCGCCGAACTCGCGGCCTCGCCCGCGATGTACACCTCGATCCCGGACGGCACCCGGCTGCTCGACCTCTCGATCGCCGACGGCGTCGCGACCGTGAACCTCTCAGCGGAGTTCAAGGGCGCCATGGCACACTTCCAGGGCGGCATTGCCAACGCCCAGGTCGTCTACACGCTGACCCAGTTCGCCACGGTGAAGCTCGTCCGTATCCAGGTGGAGGGCCAGTCCCAGGGCGGCGCGCTCGGCCGGTCGGACTTCCAGCAGGTCGGCCTGCTGCCGGCGATCTTCGTGGACCGCCCGGCATGGGGCGCCGCCGCCGGCAACCCGGCGCGGATCAGCGGCATCGCCAACGTGTTCGAGGCGACGTTCCGCGCCCAGGTCCGCGACGCCCAGGGCGGCATCCTCGTCGACAAGCAGGTCATGGCATCCTGCGGCACGGGGTGCTGGGGGACGTTCACGGCAGACCTCGCCTACAACGTCCCCAAGGCCCAGTACGGGACCCTGCGCGTCTACGACCTCTCGGCCAGGGACGGCAGCCCCGAGAACGTCACCGAGTACCCGGTCTGGCTGACACCCGCGCCATGACGAACGCGGCGACAACGTCGATTCCGGCGCTCACCCGCCCGGGCCCCGGTCAGCCCTGGTTGTGGGGCTGACCCGCGGCTGCGGGACCACGGACGTGGCCGACCACACCCGCGACCACGACGAGGGTCACGATGTACGGGAGGCTGTTGAGCAGCCGATGTTGAACACGCCGCTCCGTCCGCCTACTTGAGGTAGTCGGAGACCTTGATGGTTCCGGAGGCGATGTCCTTGGACAGCTGGTCGACCTCGGCCTTGAGCTCGGCAGACACCTGCGCGTCCAGGTCATGGAACGGGGCGAGGGCCACGCCTCCGTTGGCGAGCGTCCCGACGTAGTTCTCGCCGCCCATGTCGCCCCCGGCGTTCTTCTTGATCGTCTCGAGCACGGCGACGTCGATGCGCTTCTCGGCGGACGTGAGGATCGCCTTGCTGTACTCGGGCAGGGAGAGCGCCTGGTCGGTGTCGACGCCGATCGCCCATTTGCCGGCCGCGGCCATCGCCTTGATGGAGGCGTTGCCGGTTGCTCGCGCGACCGGACCGACGACGTCCGCGCCCTTGTCGATGAACTGCCTGGCGAGCTGCTCACCCTTGGCGAGGTCGGCCCAGGGGTTGTCGCCCCCGACAAATGTGCCGGTCTGCTTCGCGGCATCCCAGCCGAGGAGCCTGGCGGCCGCGCCCTTCCTCTGGTTGTAGATCTTGATGCCCGCGTAGTAGCCGTCCATGAACCGCGTCACGCCAGGCTGCTTCTCGCCGCCATACGTGCCGACGACCTTGCTCTGGCTGAAACCGGCGGCCAGGTAGCCCGCAAGGGTCGCGGCCTCGTCGATCCGGAAGTCCAAGCCGGTGAAGTTCGGAGGCGTGGGTCCGTTCGCCTTCTCGTCCCATGTCTGGTCGACCTGGGCGAACGCGATGTCCGGATTGGCGAGCGTCGCCTCGACGGCCGCCTGCGTCTGCTCGGTCCCGACCACGATGATCGTCTGGCAGCCCTCGTCCATCAGCCGCTGGATATTGGAGGCGTAGTCCGTCGCGCCCTTCGCCTCCGTGTAGTCCGTCTGGAAGCCGGCCGCCTTCGCATCCTCGAGGCCCTTCTGGGCGAGGTCGTTGAAGCCCTTGTCACCGAGCCCGTTCGCATCGAAGGATGCGCACGCCTTCCAGTCGGTGACCGGGGACGCGGTGACGCCGGTGGATTGCGACCCGGTGGCCCGGAACGAGCCCGACGGAGCCGAGGTCGCGGCAGAACCGGAGCAGGCCCCGAGGATGATGGCCGACATCACGCCCAAGGCGGACAGTCGACGAGATAGACGCACCGTGAACGTTCCTCCTTGGACCGGCCACCGGTCGGCGCGGACCGGCCACGCCGTAGGGTACGCGGTGGGGCGGCGCCCCGCGCCGGACCACGGGTTCTAGGCTAGGCGGAGGCGGTTCCCGCCGTGCGGACGCGCAGTCCCTCGAGGCCGCGCAGGATGAAGGTGGGCTTCCAGGTCGGGGCATCGACCAGCTCGAGGCCCGGCATCCGCGCCAGGAGCTCCCCGAACAGGATCCCCATCTCCAGCCTGGCCAGCGGCGCCCCCAGGCAGTAGTGGATGCCCGCCCCGAACGAGATGTGGGGGTTCGGCCGGCGGTCGAGGACGAGCTCATCGACATGGTCGAATCCGCTCGGATCCCGGTTGGCGGAGGCGAACTGGAGGGCCAGCTCCGAGCCGCGCGGGATGAGCACCCCGTACAGCTCGATGTCCTCGAGGACCCACCGCTCGAACATCGGAAGGGGCGTGTCGAAGCGGAGAAGCTCCTCCAGGGCGGTCGGCAGGAGCGACGGGTCCGCGCGAAGCCTGGCCAGCGCCCCCGGGTGCCGGAACAGCGTCCACCAGGCATTGCCCGTCCCGTTGACGGAGGCCTCGTGGCCCGCGTTGAGCAGGAGTGCACACGTGCCGACCAGCTCGTCCTCGGTCAGGACGTCGCCCGCGTCGGCGACCTGGGCCAGCCCGGAGATCAGGTCGTCGCGCGGGTGTGCCCGCCGCTGCCGGGCGAGGTCGCGCAGGTAGCCGCCGAACGCCACGCTCGCGGCCACGGAGCGCCGTTGGCTCTCCTCCGGCGGATTGAGCTCGTACATCAGGCAGATGTCGGACGACCACGGCCGCAGCAGGTGGCGGTCGGACTCTGGCACGCCGAGCAGCTCGGCGATCACGGTGACGGGCAGCGGCTCCGCAACGTCCCTGACCAGGTCGAACTCGCCCTTCTCGATCGCGGCCGCCAGCAGACCGCCCACGATCGCCTCGATCCGGGGCCGGAGGCCTTCGACCGTGGCCGGCGTGAATGCCTTGCTGACGAGACGCCGGAGCCGCGTGTGGTCCGGTGGCTCACGGTCCAGCATCCCGTTCTGGACCAGGTGCCAGAACGGGTCCTGGAACTCGGGCGGCACCCCGTGCCCCATCTCCTCGTGGGTCGCGACGTGGAGGTAGGTGCGCCCGAGGCGGCGGTCGCGCAGGAGCGCGGTGACATCGGCGAAACGCGAGACGATCCACTGCCCGGTCGCCGGGTTCCACAACAGGGGGTGATCTGTGCGGAGCCGCGTGTAGGCCGGGTACGGATCGGCGATGAACCCGGGGTCGGCGGGATCGAAGCCGAGCTCGAGCGGGGTGGCGGCGTAGGGATCGACGGCGCGGCTCGCGGTCACGCCGCCGCTTCTCGCTCGTACGGCTGCCCGTCGGCCGCGGGCGGGATGCTGCGCCCCACGACGCCGGCCAGGATCACCATCGTGAGCAGGTACGGGAGCGCGTCCCACGCCTGGGACGGCACGGACGCCATGATCGCCCCGAGGTCACCGCCGGGCGGCGCGATCTTGATCAGCTGGCTGATCTGGATGAACGTCGCGAACACGATCGACGCGCCGAGGGCGCCGAGCGGCGTCCAGCGGCCCATGATCATCGCCGCGAGGGCGATGAACCCGCGGCCCGTGGTCATCCCGATCTGGAACGAGTTCGTCGCCTCGATGCTCAGCCACGCGCCGGCGAGCCCGGCGAAGATGCCGCCGAGGATCACGTTCTTGTACCGCAGCGCGATGACGTCGATCCCCACCGTCTCGGCGGCCCGCGGATGCTCCCCGACCGAGCGCGTGCGGAGGCCCCACCGGGTCCGGAACAGCCAGATCTGCGCGCCCACCATCAGGACCAGGGTGCTGATCGCGATCGGCCCCAGGTTGAGGAACATCGCGAAGATCCAGCCGACCACCGGCAGCTCCGTGAGCCACGTCGGCGGCACATAGGCCGCGAAGCTGCCCGCGCCGGCGGGCGACGTGCTTGGAGATCAGCTGGTCAAGGTAGCCGGTCACCCCGAACGCGGCGATGTTGATGATCGTGCCACTGATGATCTGGTTCGCCTTCAGCGATATCGACATGTAGGCGTGGAGCGCCGAGATCAGCATCGCCACGACAACGGCGGCCACGACGCAGATCACGAGCGGCAACGTGGCCCCGAAGATCGGGCCTGCCGCCGGACTGCCGAACATCGGATTGACCGCCACGCCGACGACCCACGCGGTGAAGGCGCTTGCCAGCATCGTCCCCTCGATGCCGATGTTGACGATGCCCGAGCGCTCGCACATCACCCCGCACAGCGCCGCGAGCGCCAGCGGAGCCGCCGCGTTCATGATGTTCGGCCCGCTCGATGGGATGACCGCGACCAGGAAGCCGACGAGCTGGAACAGGATGCCGAGCACCGGGATGGCGTACAGCGCGTTGACGAACGGGGTGACGTCCATCAGGCCATCACCTCCTGCGAGACGTCGGCCTTTTGCACCGGGACGCCCGCGGCGCCACCGGTTGCCGCCACCCGCAGCGCGCGCCGCAGCACGGGGCTCACCACCAGGAACAGCAGGATCACCGCCTGGAGCACGTCCACGAGCTCGACCGGGATCTCCGCCCGGATCTGCATCAGGCCCGAACCGGCGCGCATTGCCCCGAACAGGAGCGCCGACAACAGGGTCAGGAGCGGGTCGGAGCGGGCGAGCAGTGCCACCGCGATCGAGTCGAAGCCGACGGTCGTCCCGAAGCCCGATGTCATCGAATGCGTCACGCCGAGCAGCACGCAGGCGCCCGCGGCGCCGCCCAGCGCGCCGCTGAAGGTCATCGTGGCGACGGTGACCAGCCGCGGCCGCATGCCGGCGTACCGGGCCGCGTCACCGTTGGCGCCCACGGTCCTGACCTGGAAGCCCCACGTCGTCCGGAACAGCAGCCACGAGACGAAGATGGCTGTGAGGATGGCGAGAGGGATCCCGAGATGGCCCGTCGGCGGCAGGATGATCGGGAACGCGGCATTCCCCACGTCATACGTGACGGGTGAAGGCGAGCCCGGAACCTTGAGCGGACCGCTGACCAGCGCTGCCAGGATCCCGACGGCGATGTAATTGAGCATGATGGTGCTGACCACTTCGTGGGCGCCGGACACCGCCTTCAGGAACCCGGGGATGAACCCCCATGCGGCGCCGAAGACGATGCCCGCGATCAGCGCCAGCGGGATCGCCACCACCGGAGGCATGTCGGAGGCCCAGACGCCGACGATGACGGAACCCAGCGCGCCCATGAGGAACTGGCCCTGGACGCCGATGTTGAACAATCCGGCCCGGAACGCAAAGCCGACGGCGAGGCCCCCGAACACGAGCGGCGTGGTCTCGACCAGCGTCGACACGATCGCGCTCTGGCCCCCGAAGGCTCCCTCGATGAGGGCGCCATAGGCCACGAAGGGAAGCGTCCAGTCGAACGGCTTGTCAGGCACGAGCAGCTCGGAGACCAGGATGATCGCCGCGCCCGCCAGCACCGACAGCACCACGACCGTCAACGGAACCGCCGCGATACGCCAGATCCGACGCAGCCGCCCGGGCTGCGCCGGCGGCGCCGACGCCGCGTGCCCTGTCATCCAGCCACCGCTGCGCCGGGTCCGGCGACTGCCGGGTCGCGCTCCTCGCCGCCGGTCGCCATCAGGAGGCCGACCTCGTTCTTGTCGGCGCTCGGCCCATCGAGCACGGCCACGATGCGGCCCTTGAACATCACGCCGATCCGATCCGACAGCTCGAGCACTTCGTCGAGCTCCGCCGACACGAGCAGGACCGCCGTGCCCAGGTCACGTTTCGCGATGACCTGCCGGTGGATGAACTCGATGCTCCCCACGTCAAGGCCGCGCGTCGGCTGGTCGAGGATCAGCAGCTTCAGCTCGCGGTCGAACTCCCGGGCGACAACCGCCTTCTGCTGGTTGCCCCCTGACAGGGTCCCGACGTTCGCGTCGATCGACGGCGTCCGGATGTCGAAACGCTCGACCGCCGAAGCGGCATCGCGCTCGATCGCGGCCTTGTTGCGCACCACACCGCGAGCGTACGGCGGCCGGTAGTAGCTGGTCAGCACGAGGTTGTCCGAGACCGGGAACTGCAGGATCAGCCCGAATCGATGGCGGTCGGCGGGGACGTAGGCAACCTGGGCCTCGTTCATCTCGCGCGGGCTGTGCCCGGTCACATCCACACCGTCCAGTGAGACCGTCCCCGCGACCGGCTTGCGCAGGCCGATGATCAATTCCACCAGCTCGTCCTGGCCGTTACCCGCGACCCCGGCAATCCCGAAGATCTCGCCGGCTCGGACCTCGAGGTCCACACCGTTGACCAGGGCTTGGCCTCGGTCGTCCTTCGCATGGAGGCCGGCCACCGTGAGCATCGTGCCCGCCGGGCGGGACGTGCCCCGGTCCACGACAAGCTGCACTTCTCGCCCGACCATCAGCTCGGCGAGGTCGTCCTCGTCGGTCTCGGCCGGCCTTCGCTCCCCGACGACCCTGCCCCGGCGGATGACGGTGATCCGGTCGGCGATCTCGAGGACCTCGTACAGCTTGTGGCTGATGAACACGATGCTGTGGCCCTCGGCCGCAAGGCGCCGGAGGACCGCGAAGATCTCGTCGGTCTCCTGTGGTGTCAGTACCGCAGTTGGCTCGTCCAGGACGAGGATCCGCGCGTTGCGGTAGAGCGCCTTCAGGATCTCCACCCGCTGCTGCCAGCCCACCGACAGGGACGCGACCTTGGCCTCGGGGTCGATCTCGAACCCGAAGCGGCGTCCGAGGTCGACGATGCGGCGATGCGCCTCCTTCCGATCGAGGAAGTAGCGGTTGGCCATCGTCTCGTCACCGAGCAGGATGTTCTCGGCGACGGTCAGCACCGGCACGAGCATGAAGTGCTGGTGGACCATGTTGATGCCGCGGGCGATCGCGTCGGACGGCCCGGCGATCCGGACGGGCAGGCCGTCGAGCAGGATCTCGCCCTCGTCGGGTGTCGCCAGCCCGTACAGGACGTTCATGAGGGTGGTCTTGCCGGCGCCATTCTCGCCCAGAAGAGCGTGGATCTCGCCGGGGTGGACCTGGAGATTGATCCGGTCGTTCGCGACGACGCCGGGGTAGAGCTTCGAGATGCCACGCATCTCGAGGGCTGGCGCGTGGATCGCTTCCGTCGGCTCGGGCGGGACCGTCACGTGGGCTCCGGCTTGGCGGGTATGGGGACGGGCCGGCCTGGCTGGGCCGACCCGTCCCCGGATCAGGATCCTCGGATTGGCGCTAAGGCGTGTAGACGCCGCAGCCCGTGGTCGGGCAGGTCTGCAGCGACCCGTCCTTCATGCCGGCGATTGCCTTGTCCAGGGCCGCGGTGACCTCAGGCCCGAACATGCTTGCCTTGTCGTGGAACGGCGACGCACCGATGCCGTCGTTCTTGGCGTTGAACAGCACGTAGCCGCCGGGGAGCGACTTTCCGGCGATCTCCGTGATCGCCTGGCTCACGGCCGTCGCCACGTGCTTCTCCGCGCTTGTGATGATGCAGGCGTTGTCCGGCGCCCCGAACGACACCCACTGGTCGACGTCGACGCCGACAGCGGAGAGCTTCGCCTCGCAGGCGGCCTGGATGACGCCGTTGCCGGTCTTGCCGGCGACCGCGAACAGGACGTCGGGCTTCACCGCACCGATCAGGGTGTTGGCGAATGCCTTGCCGCCCGCCGGGTCATTGAAGGCCTTGTCCGAGAAGTCGTTCGTGACGTACTTGGACGTGACCTTGATATCGGGCTTCACGGACTTCGCGCCGAGCTCGTACCCCTGGATGTACTTCACGCAGGGACCGCACAGCGAGGTGCCGCCGACCGCTGCAATGCTGTTGTTCTTGGACGCGTAGGCCGCGACGATGCCCGCGAGGTAGCCGGCCTGATCCTCCTGGAAGACCAGCGACGCGTAGTTCGGCAGGAGCTTCGCGGGATCACCCTTGCATGTCGGCGGCTTGCCCGCGTCGTTGTTGCCCTGCTCGTCGAGGCACGGGGACTGGTCGACGCCGACGAAACGGATGTTTGGGTTCGCCTTGGCGGCCTTGACCGTGTCAGCCGTCATGTTGAAGCCGACCGTGACGATGACGTCGTAAGCCTGGTCCACGAAGGTCTGGATGTCCTTCGCATACTCGGACGCGCTCTTGGGCACGATCGACTGCGGCGCGGCCGAGCCGATCAACGCGGCGCCGTCCTGGGCGCCCTTGAAGCTGTACTCGTTGTAGCCCTTGTCGTTCAGGGTCCCGATGTCGGTGACGACACCGATCTTGAGGTTCGCCTGCGCCGCGGACGGGGCGGCGGAGGCGGTCGGGGCGGCCGTGGGCGCCGCGGTCGCGGCCGGGGCTGCGGTCGCGACCGGGGCCGGGGTTGCGGCCGGGGCGGCCGTCGGGGCCGTCGTCGGGGCGGTGGTGGCGGCCGAGCCGCTACAGGCGGCAAAGACGAACGACGCGACGCCGATCAAGGCGACGAGCCGGCTGCTGGTCCGCAAGTTGCTTCTCCTCGTACTGTGGCGCGCGAGCCAGACCGGTCTCGCATCACCAGGAACTGCGGGCGCGATGGACCGCCCTCTCCATGTCATGGGTCGCGACTCTCTGCGCCCGGTGGAGGCCAGGGACCCTCGCGGCTGGACAGAGTATGCACGGGCTCGGGATCCGCGTGCAATCATCCGGAGGGCGATGGAAGGCCCGACACACGGCCCGCGTCCCAGGAGCCGAGGTTTCTCCCTGGTGGATCAGCCACGACCCGGGTCAGCCATGGAGCCCGATCCCGGGCGGGACGACGGACTGGACCGCAAACGGGCAGACCTCGACCGTGTGCGGGCGCTCGTGGATCTCCACGAAGGTCGGGCTCCGGTCCCCGTCCTTGACGACGCCGGCATCGCCCTGGTGCTGCGGCAGGCCCGTCGGATCGCGATGGTCGGAGCCTCGTCGCGGCCTGCCCGCCCATCGCACGGCGTGATGGCGTCGCTGCTCCGCTCCGGGTACGAGGTCGTGCCGGTCAATCCACTCGAGGGCGAGGTGCTGGGCAGGCGGTGCTATCCGGACCTCGCGGCCGCGGTGGCGGCCGAAGGCCCCGTGGACATCGTGGACGTGTTTCGCCATGCGGACGCGTGCCCCCAGCACGCGCTCGAGGCCGTGGCCGTGGGAGCGGGGTGCCTCTGGCTGCAGCTCGGCATCGCAAGCTGGGAGGCGGCCCGGATCGCGACCGACGCGGGGATCCCGGTCGTGATGGACCGCTGCACGTCGATCGAGGTCGGCCGGCTGCGGGGCCGGTGATCGCGCCGACCGCGCGCCCGGGGGACGGGGCTGTCGACCGCTAGGGGTTCCCCGGGCCAGCAACGTCCGCCGGCCGGTCGACAAGGCCGAGCGCACGCATCGCCGTCTCGAACTCCGCCTGCGTGATCTGGCCGCGCGCCAGGCGGTCGGCAAGGACGGTACGCGGGTCGGGGCTCTGCGAGACCTGGCCGCGACCCGCCACGGCGCGAACCAGGAGGACGGCCAGGAGAATCGGCACCGCGATCATCGCGGCGATCAGCAGCACGACGATGATCTCGCCCGGACCGACGTGGAACGGCACGACCGACGATCTCCTCCCGGTTCAGCGGATGACGAACCCCACGATGACGCAGGCGAACCCGGCGAGGACGATCAGCCCGCCGATCTGCGCCCGGCGTCGCAGGACCTGCATCGCCCCGGACGAACCCGTCTTGGGATCCGTGCGCACGCCGCCGCGCCATGCCTCGTATCGGGCGATGTTGGCGTCCTGCTCGCGCAGCTCCATGTAGCGGCGGTATGGCTCGCGGGCTCGCACCGTGCCGAGGACGATGAGGGCCGCCCCGACCACCAGGAGCACCAGCCCGGACAGGCTCATCGCGTCACCCTTCCTCGTCGAGGCGCTCGTGGACCAGCGCGGTGACGCGAGCCGCGTCCGCGGCGCCACCCGTGGCCTTCATGACCCGGCCGACGAAGAAGCCCGCCACCGGCTTGCCCGCGCGGTAGTCCGCGACGGCCCCCGGGTTGGCGGCGATGACCGCGTCGACGTGGGCGAGCAGCGACGCGTCGTCGGAGATGGGGCCCGGACCGGCCGAGGCGAGCAGCTCCTCCGCTGCCGTTCCCTCCGCCAGGTGACGGTCCAGCAGGTCCCGTCCCGTCGGCCGGGAGACCTGCCCGGAGGCGATGGCGGAGAGCAGGGTCGCGATACCCGCCGGTGTCGACGCCCCAGCCGTCCCCATCTCGTTGAGCCCACCCGCCTTTGCGGCCCGCGCGTGGGCGCCCGTCACGAAGTTCGCGACCTCCTTCGATGGTGCCGTGCCTGCGGCCGAGATCGCCTCGAACGCCGTCGTCATCGCGGGATCGGCCACGATCACCGCGGCGTCGTATGCCGCCAGGCCCCGGCCCACGTACCGTGCGCGGCGCGCGGCCGGCAGCTCGGGCAGGGTGGCGCGGACGCCGTCGATCCAGGCCGCGTCGACCCGCAACGGCGGGAGGTCAGGATCCGGGAAATAGCGGTAGTCGTCCGAGGTCTCCTTGGCCCGCATCCGGTAGGTGACCTGCCTGCCGTCGTCCCAGCCCCGGGTCTCCATCACCAGCGGCTCGCCGGCGTCCAGCGCCGCGGCCTGGCGCTCGATCTCGAAGTCGATCGCCCGCTCCACCGCGCGGAACGAGTTCATGTTCTTGACCTCGACCCGCGTCCCGAATGGCTGGGTCCCGCGCACCCTCAGCGACACGTTTGCCTCGACGCGCATCTGGCCGCGCTCCATGTCGGCGTCGCTCGCCCCGATCGCGCGCAGCAGCAGCTGGAGCTCCTCCGCGTACCGGCGCGCCTGCTCGGCGGTGCGGATGTCTGGCTCGGTGACGATCTCCATCAGCGGCGTGCCCGCACGGTTGAAGTCCACCAGCGTCGTGCGAGAACCCGATGTCCCGGCGGCATCCCCGTGGACCAGCTTGGCCGTGTCCTCCTCGAGGTGAGCGCGGGTGATCGGCACCGTGAACGGACCGGCCGAGGTCTCGATCAACAGCCGCCCGGCCGCCGCCAGGGGGATGGCGTACTGGCTGATCTGATAGCCCTTCGGCAGGTCCGGGTAGAAGTAGTTCTTCCGCTCCCACTGCGTGCGGCCCGGGATCGTGGCCTCGATGGCCAGTCCGGTCGAGATCACGAACTCCACCGCGCGCCGGTTGATGACCGGCAGGGTCCCCGGCAGCGCCAGGCAGACGGGACAGGTGAACGTGTTGGGCGCCGCCCCGTCGTAGGCCGTGGAGCAGCCGCAGAACATCTTGGACGCCGTGCGCAGCTGGCAGTGGACCTCGATCCCGATGACCGCCTCGTAGCGCTCCATCACGCTCGCGACGCGGTCCGCGGTCGCCGCCGTCACGCCCAGACCGCCATGCCGACGGTCGCCAGGTAGAGCCCGTACATCGCGACCCCGAGCCAGAGCAGGGAGACCCCGACGTTGCGGGCCGCAAGGCGCACCCGCGAACGTTCATGGAGCGGCCGGGTCGCCTCGATCAGCGTCCGGGTCGGGTCACCCTCGCGCACCAGTGGGAGGACCGCCTGGCGCGCCGCGAGATAGCCCCGCCACGACCCGCAGACGACGGAGAACACGCCCGAGATCATGAGAACCGCACCCGTCACGCGGGCAGTTTCGCACGCCCGCTGCCCGGGCCGCTCGGCGACGTCCCGCCCGGTCGAGCCGCCGGCTCTACTCGTCGACGACCTTCAGCTGCGCGATCGCCTGCTGGATTGCCTCGTGGAGCCGTGCCCCCGTCGGCTGCCCGAGCAGCGGCACCACGCCGTGGGTTGGCTCGTCGTCGAAGCCCTCCATCCCGATCCCGGGGAACGTGAGCACGATGGGCACCTGTGGGTGGACCCGGCGGAGATCCTTGATCAGCTGGGTGGAGCCGTCGCTGTCGCCATCCGCCCAGGCGTCGTAGACGAGCACGTCCGACTCCTCGGCGAGCTTGCAGCGACCGCCGTTCAGGACGGGACAGGTGTTGGCGGTCGGACCGCTGCACTGCTCCACCTGGTACCCGAACCGCCGGAGGGACTCGACCTCCTGGTCCGCCAGGTCGATGTCGTGGTGGACGACGAGCGCTCGGGTCATGACGCACCTCCGTCGAGACCCGGAGGCGGCGGCCCGTGTCTCGTGCGCGCCCCGGATCGCGGAATCCTACGCGCCGTTCGGCCCCCGTGGAAGGGGCGAAGATCACATCGCCGCTCGCGGCCCGCCTTGCGCCCGAGAGGTGCGACCGTCAGGCGCGCTCGGCTCGGACCTTGTCCACGAACCGCTCGATCCGCACCAGGGCCTCCTCGATCTTCTCGTAGCCGGTGGCGTAGCACATGCGGACGTGGCCCTCGCCCGATGGTCCGAACGCGTTCCCCGGCACGACGGCCACCTGCTCCTCGCGCAGCAGCCGCTCGGTGAACTCGTCCGAGGAGAGGCCGGTCGAGCTGACCTGCGGGAAGGCGTAGAAGGCGCCGCGGGGCTCGAAGGTCGGCAACCCGATGCGGTTGAGGCCGTCCACCAGGAGACGGCGGCGGCGGTCGTACTCGGCGACCATCGCGGCCACGGCAGGCTCCCCGCCCTGGATCGCGGCCAGCGCGGCGTCCTGGGCGACCGTCGGGGCGGACATGATCCCGTACTGGTGGACCTTGACGATCCCCTCGAGGATCGGCGCCGGGGCGCACATCCAGCCCACGCGCCAGCCGGTCATCGCGTACGCCTTGGAGAACCCGCCCATCAGGATCGTCCGCTCGCGCATCCCGGGCAGCGAGCTGAACGCGCGGTGGCGGTACGTGCCGTAGGCGAGACGATCGTAGATCTCATCGCTGTACACGAGAAGGTCGTGGTCGCGGGCGATGCGGGCCAGCTCGTCCTGCACGGCATCGTCGAGCACGGCGCCGGTGGGGTTCGCCGGGTAGCCCAGGAACAGCGCCTTGGTGCGAGGCGTGATCGCGGCCTCGACGGCCGCCGGGTCCAGCGCGAAGTCGTCCTCGAAACGCGTCGCGACCGGGACGACCGTGCCGCCCGCGAAGACGATCGCCGGCACGTACGACACGTAGGACGGCTCGTGGAGGATGACCTCGTCGCCCGGGTCGCAGGTGGCGCGGAGCGCCAGGTCCACAGCCTCAGAGGCGCCGATCGTGATCAGGATCTCGGTGTTGGGGTCATAGTGGACGTCGTAGAGCTGCTCGAGATGCGTGGCGAGGGCGCGCCGAAGCTCGATCGTGCCGAAGTTGGACGTGTAGTGCGTCCTGCCCTCACGCAGGCTCTCGACACCTGCCTCCACGATCTCCCGCGGCGTGTCGAAGTCGGGCTCCCCCACGCCCAGGCTGATGACGTCGGTCATCGTGGCCAGGATGTCGAAGAAGCGGCGGATGCCGGACGGCGGCACGGCGATCACGCGCTGCGCGAGCGCACGCTCGGCCAGGGGCACCCGGAGGGTGGGATCGGTCGTCATGGCGTGCAGGGTACGGCATCGCGCGACGCTTCGAGGCCCGACTCCAGACGCGCCGCCCGCCCGCCTCCGTCCCGGGTCAGGCCCCGGCGGCCGCCCGCTCCGCCGGCGTCAAGATCGCCGGGTCCATCAGCGCGGCGAGCTCCCGGGGTCGCTCCGCGCGCCATGCGGCGGAGGCGGTCACGCCCTCGTAGGCGCGCGTGGCCCGGAACAGCGCCGCCTCAGTCCAGGGCGCGCCGATCAGCTGCAGGCCCACCGGCAGACCATCGGAGAACCCGCACGGGATCGACATCCCCGGCAGGCCGGCCATGTTGACCGGCAGCGTGCAGGCGTCCGCGAGGTACATCTGCACCGGGTCGGCCAGCCGGGTGCCGAACGCGAACGCGACCGTCGGCGACACAGGTGCGACGAGGGCGTCGAAACCGGACGCCCAGAGCAGGTCGAAGTCCCGCCGGATCAGCGTCCGCGCCTTCTGTGCCTTGAGGTAGTACGCGTCGTAGTAGCCGGCCGACAGCGCGTACGTGCCGAGCATGATCCGTCGCTTGACCTCGGCCCCGAAGCCCCCGCCCCGCGTGGCGAGATAGTCCGCGATGTAGTCGTCCCCGCCGCGGACGCTGTACCCGAACCGGACGCCGTCGTAGCGGGCGAGGTTGGAGGATGCCTCTGCTGGGGCGACGATGTAGTACGCGGCCAGGCCGTAGTCCGTGTGCGGAAGGCTGACCTCCTCGACGGTCGCGCCCGCGGCCTCGAGCGTGGCTGCCGCCTCGCGGACGCGTGCCGCGACACCCGGCTCCATCCCCTCGACGAAGTATTCCCGCGGCATCCCGAACCGCTTCCCGCGGAGCCACGAGGCAGCCTCGTCGTCCGAGTCCGGAAGACGCAGCAGATCGTCCGGCACCGGGACCGGCGCGGAGGTCGAGTCGCGGTCGTCGCGGCCCGAGACCGCGTGGAGCAGCGCGGCGGCGTCCCGCGCGTCCCGCCCGAAGGGCCCGATCTGGTCCAGGGAGCTGGCGAACGCAACGATGCCGTACCGGCTCACGCGCCCGTAGGTCGGCCGGGCGCCAACGATCCCGCAGAACCCGGCCGGCTGGCGGATCGAGCCGCCCGTGTCCGTGCCGATGGAGACCGGCACCTGGTACGCCGCGACCGAGGCCGCCGATCCGCCGCTGGACCCGCCGGGCACCCGGCCGAGGTCCCAGGGGTTGGCGGTGGGCCCGTACGCGGAGTGCTCTGTCGAGGAGCCCATCGCGAACTCGTCCATGTTGGTCTTGCCCAGGATCACCGCTCCGGCGTCGCGGAGGCGCTCCGTGACGTGGGCGTCGAACGGCGCGCGGTACCCCTCGAGGATCCGGGAGCCTGCCGTGCACTGGCCGTCCTTCAACGAGACAAGGTCCTTGAGGGCCACCGGGATGCCGAGCAGAGGGTGGAGGGCATCCACCGCGGCCCGGCCTTCCCCGCGGGCGGCGTTCAGGCGCGCATCTGCCGCGTCGGCCTCCTCCATCGCCCGGTCGTCGTCGATCGTCAGCCAGGCGTGAAGGCCCCGGTCCGTCATGCGGGCCCGGGCGAGGTGCGCCGCCGTGATCTCGCTCGCGGTGACGTCTCCCGCACGAAGGCGGTCGGCCAGCTCGTGCGCGTACAGGGTGGTCAGGTCCGTGGTCATCGCCCGATCACCCGCCGCCCAGGATCGCGGGGACGATGAAGAAGTCGCCGTCGCGCTCCGGGGCGTTGGCAAGGACCGCGGCGGCGCCCAACGACGGCCCCGCGACGTCCTCGCGCAGGATGTTGTCCAGCTCGATGACCTGGGCCATCGGCGGGATCGCGTCCGTGTCCAGCTCCGCGAGCTTCTGGTACTGGTCAAGGATGTGGTTGAGCTCGCCCTCGAGCCGGGCGAGCTCCTCCCCGGTGAGCCCGAGGCGGGCGAGATGGGCGACGTGTGCGACGTCGGACCGGGTCAGCGGGGCCATGACGCGATGATACGCGGCGCTCCGGTCCGACCGGCGCCGGTTGGCCGGCCGGGTCCCCGGTCCGGGTCAGGGGGCCGGCGACGCGTGGACGTGGGCGCCGGTGCCGTGCGTCCGGGCGAGGAACTCCCGCGTCAGGGGGTCACGCGGAGCATCGATCACCTGCTCCGGCGGGCCGACCTCGATGAACCGGCCCTCGTCGATGAAGTAGACGCGGTCCGCCGCCTCGCGGGCGAAGGCCATCTCGTGGGTGACCACGATCATCGTCGCCCCCTCGTGGGCGAGCTCCTCCATCACGATCAGGACCTCGCCGACCAGCGTCGGGTCCAGGGCGGAGGTCGGTTCATCGAACAGGAGGACCTTGGGCTCCATCGTCAGGGCGCGGGCGATGGCGACGCGCTGCTTCTGCCCGCCCGACAGCCGGGACGGGAACTCGTCGCGCTTGTCGGACAGGCCCACCTTGTCGAGGAACTTCTCCGCCGTGGCGATGGCCTCGTCGCGAGACAGGCCCTTCACCCGGATCGGGGCCTCGATGAGGTTGTCGATCACGCGCAGGTGCGGGAACAGGTTGAACTCCTGGAACACCATCTGGGCGCCGAGACGGATCTGGCGGATCTGCTCGCGGTGCGATCGGCTGCGCGGATTGAGCGGGTCGGCGTCGACCCGGATCCCGCCGACCTCGATGGAGCCCATCGTCGGCTCCTCGAGGAAGTTCGTGCACCGCAGCAGCGTGCTCTTGCCGGACCCGGACTTGCCGATGAGGCAGATCGTCTCGCCCGGGTAGACCTCCACGGTACAGCCCCGCAGGACGTGATTGCTGCCGAAGAACTTCTCGAGGCCGAGCACCTTGACGATCGGCCGAGCGCCGGCGGGAGTGAGCACGCCCGGCTTGGCGTACGGGTCCCTGACGGAGACGGCGTCCGGGGTGTCGAACCCCGGGATGGGCGCGATCGGGCCATGCCGCCGGGGCCGGAGCCGGGCTTGTCGAGGAAGCTCATATCCGCACGTCGCTCTCGCGCATGCGCCGCTCAAGGCGCTCCTGGAGCAGCGAGAACCCGATCGTCAGGACCCAGTAGATCAGGGCCGCGATCAGCAGCGTCTCGAACGTCCGGAACGAGCGGGAGCCGGTGGTGCTCGCCCGCCAGAACGTCTCCTGGATGCCCACGTAGGAGACCAGCGCCGAGTCCTTGATCATCGCGATGAACTCGTTGCCGATCGCGGGGATCACGATCCGGGTCGCCTGCGGCAGGATGATCCGGCGCATCGTCAATCGCTCGGTCATCCCGAGCGCGGACGCAGCCTCGATCTGGCCGCGCGGGATCGCCTGGATCCCCGCCCTGAAGATCTCGGTCATGTACGCGCCGTAGTTGAAGGCGAGGCCGAAGATGCCGCACACGATGCCGGGCAGGACGATGCCGAACTGCGGCAGCGCCAGGTACCAGAAGACCAGCTGGACGATCAGCGGTGTCCCGCGCACCAGGGAGACGTACAGCGTCGCCGTCGCGTAGATCGGCGCCACTGTCGACAGCCGCCCGAGGGCGCCGATCACGGCGAACAGGGTCGCGAAGATGATGGACAGCGACCGAGACGAAGATCGTGATCGAGACGCCGCCGACGATGAACGGGGCCCATTCGACTATGAAGTCCCCGTGCACGCGGCCCGTGGATGCGATGGCCAGAACCAGCCCACCGACCAGGATCACCCACGTGGCGATGAACTCCAGGCGGAAGCGGCGCCGGTCGCGCGCCCGCGATTGGGCGATGCGCTCGACGACCTGCCTGGGGGTCTCGTCCGCGTCCAGCCCGGGATTGGTGCGGGCGGTCCTGAACATCAGGCCTCCGGAAACGGGCGACGGGGACGCCGGGCGGCGCCCCCGTCGAGGTTCACGTATGGAGCGAAGACTACCTCGTCGGAGTCTGGGTCAGGTCGAGCCCGAACCACTTCTCCGAGAAGCCCTTCAAGGTGCCGTCCGCGTGCATGTCCTTCACGATCTTGTCCACGGCAGCGACGAAGTCGGCGTCGGCGGGGCCGGCCTTGTCGATGGCCACGGCGAGCGGCTCGGCGTAGACCGGGTCGCCGACCTTGACCAGGGGCATGCCGGCCTTGATCGCGGCGTCCACGGTGGTGCTCGAGCTCAGGAAGCCCTCGAAGTCGTTGCGACCGGCGGCCCACAGCTGCGGGCATTCAGCGTCGGTCGTCTGCGTGGTGACCTTGACGCCAGCCGGCGGGGTCGTCGTCGGAGAGAGGCTGCCGAAGTCGAGCTTCGTGCCGTTCAGCCAGTCGAGGTAGGTCGTCGACTGGCCGACGCACACGGTCTTGCCCGCCAGCCCTTCGAGGGTCGTGATGCCGGACGCCTTGCTCGCCGTCATCTGGGCCGGCGTGTAGTAGTACGGGTCGCTGAAGTCGAGCACCTTCTCGCGCTCGGTGGTGACCGTCATCGAGCCGACGCTCGCGTCCCAGCGTCCGCCCCAGCCGCCGGGCGTGATGATCTCCCACTTGGGCGTGACGAACTCGACGGTGACGCCGAGCCGCTTCGCGATCTCGGTCGCGACGTCGATGTCGAAGCCCTCGAAGGTGCCGTCCGGCTTCTGCGCGGACTGCGGGGCGTAGTTCGGGTCGGTCGACACGACCAGCTTGCCGGCCTTGAGGACCTTGTCGAGCAGGCCGCCGGCGACCGGTGTGGCCGGGGCGGCGGTGGGGGTCGCCGTCGGCGCCGGCGTTGCGATGGCGGCGACCGTTGGGGCCGCGGTGGGTGCGACCGTGGGGGCAGAGGTGGGGGCAGAGGTTGCCGCACCGCCACTGGAACACGCGGCGGCGATCACGGTGACCGCGCCGAGCAGGGATAGGCGCCCGCGCAGGGACATTCGCTCCTCCTTCGATCAGGCGACCCGAGTATTGTCCCACGTCGCTGAACTTGGGCATGATCCCCCGATCGAAGGTCCCGCGGGCAAGGGCCGATCGGCCCCCGGATTCGCGAAGCGCCGACGTGCGCCCGACACGGAGGCATCCCGCGGATCAGGCGGGGGCGATCAGGCGGGGGCGATCAGGTCGGGCCCTTCGACGACATTGGCCTCCGGCCGGTCTCCCTCGATCAGGTGGCGGAACCCCTCCTCGTCCAGGACCGGGATCCCGAGCTCCGCCGCCTTCTGGAGCTTCGAGCCCGCGCCCGGCCCGGCCACCAGGTAGTCCGTCTTCCTCGACACCGTACCTGCGGGCTTGCCGCCGGCCGCGCGCACCGCATCCTCGGCCTCCTCGCGGCTGAAACCCTCCAGCGAGCCCGTCACGACGACCGTCTTCCCGGCGAGTGGCCCCGCCTCGTCGGTCTCGACGGTGTCGCGCACCGTCGGGCGCTCCGGGGCGACCCCCGCGACGACCAGCTCCGCGAGCACGTCGCGGGTTGCCGGGTCCATGAACCAGTCGTGCAGGGCTGCGGATACCGATGGCCCGATCCCGCTCACCGCCTGGATCACCTCGGGCTCGTCGGTCGCCACGCGGCACAGCTCCGACTCGACTGCCGCGAACCAGGGATCGACGGCGACGCCGGTGACTGGGTTCGGCTCCGGTGGCCCGAAACCGTCGGGGCGCACCCGTCGGGCGAGCCAGCGGGCGAGATCGACCGCCGTGGACTCCCCCACCTGCGGGATGCCCAGGCTGTTGAGGACCTTCGCCAGCGGCCGACCGGTGCGCGCCCTCTGGATCGCGGCGAACAGGTTCTCGGCACTCTTGCGCGCGAACCGCTCGAGCGACTCCAGCTCCTCCACCGTCAAGCGGAAGAAGTCCGCGCGACGATGCACCATGCCACGTTCCAGCAGCTGGGACAGGACGGCCCAGCCGGCCCCCTCGATGTCCATCCCGCCCCGACCGACGAAGTGCCCGTATGCCTGGGCGAGGCGCGCAGGGCACACGGGGTTCGGGCAGTAGTGGCGGACGGCTCCCTCGTCCCGGACCACGGCCGTGCCGCAGACGGGGCAGGCGCCGGGCATCTGGAACTCGCGGGCGTCCGCGGGCCTCAGGTCGAGGATGGGCCGAACGACCTCGGGGATGACGTCGCCGGCCTTCTGGAGCACGACCGTGTCGCCGATCCGGACGTCCTTGCGGCGCACCTCGTCGAGGTTGTGAAGGGTGGCCCGCGCCACGGTGGAGCCGGCGACCTTCGCGGGGCGCAGGTGCGCGACCGGTGTGAGCGTCCCGGTCCTGCCCACGTAGGCGACGATGTCCTCCAGCAGGGTCTCCACCTGCTCCGGCGGGAACTTGAAGGCGATGGCCCAGCGGGGCGCCCTGCTGACCATGCCCAGGCGGGCCTGCTGGTCGAAGCGGTCCACCTTCACGACGACGCCGTCCGTCTCGTACGGCAGGTCGTGCCGAGCATCGCGCCAGCGCTCCAGGAAGTCGATCACGCCCTCGATGTCCAGGCCGCTCTCACGGTCGGGGTTGACGGGGAAACCCAGGGTCTCGAGGCGGGCGAGAGCGGCGGACTGGCTGCCAGCGGCGGGCGGCGCGGGCTCGTCGAACAGTCCCGGAGCCGGTCCCTCCTCCAGCAGCTGGTAGAGCCACGTCGCCAGCAGCCGGCCCGCCGTGACGTCGGGGTCCTTCTGGCGGAGCGACCCGGCGCCGCTGTTGCGCGGGTTGGCGTAGAGGCTGAGGCCCTGCTCCTCGCGCTCGGCGTTGATGCGCGCGAACTCGGCCTTCGGCATGAAGACCTCGCCGCGAGCCTCCAGCGTCACGGGCTCGGCGAGGAGCTCCGGGAGGCCGCTGATCGTGCGCAGGTTCGGGGTCACGTCCTCGCCCGTCGTTCCGTCGCCGCGGGTCGCGCCCACGGTGAACCGGCCGTTCTCGTACCGCAGCGCGACGGCCAGGCCGTCGATCTTGAGCTCGGCCACGTAGGTCAGGCCCTCGGCCGGCTGGGGCGCTGCGGGCAGGCCCAGGCCCTTGCGGACCCGGGCATCGAAGGCGCGCAGCTCGTCGTGGCTGAAGGCGTTCGAGAGCGACAGCATCGGCCGGCCGTGGCGGACCTCGGGGAAGCGCCCGCCGGCGGGGGCGCCGCCCACGCGCTGGGTCGGCGAGTCTCGGGTCACCAGCGCCGGGAACGCGGTCTCCAACGCGACCAGCTCGCGGAACAGGGCGTCGTACTCCGCATCGCTCAGCTCGGGCGCGTCGTCCTCGTAGTAGAGGCGGTTGGCGCGGCCGGATCCGCCCGGCGAGGTCCACCTGACGGGCGGCGGCGGCCTCCGCGTCCATGGCGGCCGCGGCAGCGACCAGGGTCGGGTCGACGGGGAGGTTGTCGGTCATCGCCCCGAGGATACGACGGGCACGTGAACCCGTGAACCCTGGGACTGGCTGGGCACGGGCCGGGCACGGGCGCCCGCCATGGGCTCCCGTGCCCGGGATGCCATCGGTGCCCCGGCTGTCAGCTGCCGGGGGTGAACTTGAACGAGTCGATGATCTGCTGATCCGCGGCCACGGCTGAATCGAACTGGCTCTGGGCCGGCGGTCCGACGATCTCGACGATGACGGTCTGGCCGCCGACGTCCAGGACGGTCCATCGCACACGTTCGTCCGTGGTGTAGCCGATCAGCCGTTCGGGTGGCGCGCCCGTGTCGGTCAGCATCGGGACGTACGGGTTGGTCGGGTCGAGAACCGGGCAGAACTGTTTCCAGCTCGAACCGACCGTGAAGTCGATCGTCTGGCCATGGTAGCCGCCGACGTCTGCAGGGACTGGCTCGGTCGTGACCAGGGCGGGCAGCGACCGCACGTAGTTCACGATGTCCTGCACCGAGGATCCGACGCCGGACTTCGGCGAGCGCACGCACCCGACCGGGTCCGCGATTGCGATCTTCGCGAGGACCTCTATCGGGTAGGCGAGCCCCGAATTTGTCTCCATCTCGTAGGTGCGAGGGATGTCGCGCCCGTTGATCCACCCGTCCGGCGTCTGGAACGTGAACGGGATGCTGAACGCCGCGGACGCGTGGTTGCCGGCGGCCAGCGGCCCGGCACAGCCGGTGGTGCCGTCGTAGCAGCCTGTGGCACCGCCATCGGTCCCGGTCGACGGCGTCTCCGCGACGGGGCTCGCGGTCGGCGTCGGGGTTGGGCTTGGCGGCGCGGCCGGCACACTGGCGTTCCGTGGCACCAGCATGAAGCCGGCGATTGCGATGACGACGACCGCAGCGAGCGCGGCGCCGATCCTGGCGAACGATGTCATGGTGCTGGGCCTCCAGTCGAGGCGCCACGCGGGTTGCTGGGGCTGGCGGGCGATCCGGTCGGCGACCGTGTCGATCACGCGGTCGGGGGTCTCCTCCGGGCCGTCGCCGAGCCACTGGTCGAGCAACCGCTCGAGTTCGCGTTCGTTCGTCATGCCAGGCGACCTTCCGAGACCGTCGATCGGGCGTCCGCGTCGAGCGCCGCCCGCATGGCGCGGTGGGCGTGGTGGAGTCGGGATCGAGCCGTGCCGGGCGGGATCCCGAGCGTCTCGGCGATCTCGGACGGCGCATACCCGAGGTAGTGGTGCAGGACGAGGATTGCCCGCTGTTCGGGCGGCAGCCGGCGAAACCCGCGGTCGAGCAGGTCACGGTCGGCAACGGAGAGGAGCTCGTCGGGTGCCGTCGGCCCGTCGATCGGCAGCACCCGCAGGTTCACGGTCCGGCGGCGCTCGCGCGTCGCCTGGGCGATGCAGACGTGAACCACGAGGCGCGTCAGCCACGCATCGAACCGGTCCGGATCGCGGAGCCCCCGCAGATCACGCCAGGCGATCACCAGCGCGTCCTGCAGTGCGTCCTCGGCCCGGTCGATATCGCGGAGGACCCGATGGGCGATGGCGAACAGGCGGTTGCTTCGCACGCGGATCAGGTCGACGAATGCCGCCTCATCGCCGTGCTGGGCCGCCGCCAGGAGCTCGCGATCCACTCGTGGGCCTCGACTGGCGTCCGCTCTGGGGGACGCATTCCGAATCTACTGGTAGGTGCAAGTGCCCCGGCGTTCAATCTTCATGCGCCGGACGGCTCGGACACCATCGCCTGGTCGCGGTCACGTCGGCGGACCCGCCACCCCGGACGGGGTGAGCGGCCGGGCCACCGGCTCCGGCCGCACCTGACCCACCGGCTGGAGCGAGCCGCGTGGGAGGAAGCCGCGTCCGAGCCTGACCCAGGCTCCGTTCCCGCGGGTGGTCATGCGCCCGGGCGGTGCGGGGGCGTAGGCTTCAACGCATGGACAAGGACACGCTGCTCCTCCAGATCCGCGAGACCCACGCGCCCATCGAGGCGGCGGTCGCTGCGCTCGACGACGAGGCCCTGGGCGGGCCGGCCCCTGGCATGGACGGCTGGACGCGCAAGGACGCCCTCGCCCACGTCGAGTGGTGGAACGATCATGCGACGGCTGTCATCGCGGGCAATCGCTCCGGGCAGGATCCGTACCCGGGCGGCGGCGAGCCCTGGGATCCGGACGCCTGGAACGCCCGCATTCTGGTCGAGAACGGGGCTCGTTCCGCGGCCGACGTGCGCCGGGGCGAGGCCGACTCCTGCACCCGCCTCGTTGCCGCCGTCGAAGGCGCCACCGACGAGGAGCTGTTCACGCAGGATCCTCACCCCTGGCTCGACGGCACCGTCGCGGAGACGGTCGTCGCGGACTCCATCGCCCACTATCCGGACCACGTCGCGCACCTCGGCTGAGGGCCATCGCTGGGGGATCCATGCGCCGACCCTGCTAGCCGATGACCTCGAGGTTCGCGAGGCTGGCGAGCATCGTCTTGCGGCCCACGGACAGGTCCTTGAAGCCGACCATGACCTCCTCGTCGTCACGCGTCAGCTTCGAGCTGATCACGATGCCGTCGCCCCAGCGCGCGTGGCGAACGCGATCCCCATCGCGATAGCGGCGTTCGCCGGGCACGGTCGGGCGGGGCGGTACCACACCGGGCGCGCGCTCCTGAGGCCCGAGCGAGCCCGACGGCGCCCCGGCGGCAAACGCGTCCCGTTTGGCGCCCAGGTCCCGCGTCGGCCGGAACGTCTCCCCGGCCTGGGGCGCACCCGGCCGACCGCTCCCCTGCCGGTATGCCGCACCGCCCGCCCGCACGCCGGCCCCGAAGCGCGACCCGCGTTCGCGGAAGACGACGTCCGGGTCCAGGTCGGCGCCCATGTCGCCGGCCCGGTCCAGCCGCGGTCCGGCCATGAGCTCCGCCGGGATCTCCAGCAGGAACCTGGACGGGATGCTCATCCCCCCACCGCCCCATGTCGCCCGGCGCCAGGCGTGCGAAAGGAACAGCCGCCGCTTCGCCCTCGTGATGCCAACGTACGCGAGGCGCCGCTCCTCCTCCAGCTCCTTCTCGTCGTCGAGCGCCCGGTTGTGCGGGAACAGGCCCTCCTCCATCCCGGCGATGAAGACCACCGGGAACTCCAGGCCCTTGGCCGCGTGGAGCGTGATCAGCGTGACCGCATCGGCCTCGCCCTCGTACATGTCCTGGTCCGCGACCAGCGCGGTCTCCTCCAGCAGCCGGTCCAGCGCATCCTCGGGCGAGAGGTCCTCGTAGCGCAGGGTGACCTCCCGGAGCTCGAGCAGGTTTGCCCAGCGGTCCTCGCCCTCCTCGGAGCCGTCCGCGAGCATGGCGCGGTACCCGGAGGCCTCGAGAATCTCGTCCAGGAGCTCCGGCAGGGGCAGGACGCCGACCCGCCTGCGCAGTCGCCGGACGAGCTCCGTGAACCCGGCCAGCGCGCTCCTGATCTTCGGCCCGAGTCCATCGATCGCACCCGATGCGCCCGCCTCGACGGCCGCCCAGACGTCGTCCCCGTGCGTCACCGCATGGCGCCGCAGCGCCCCGATGCTCTTCTCGCCGATCCCGCGTGCCGGGACGTTGAGGATCCTCTCGAACGAGACGACGTCCGTATCGGACCGCAGGACCCGGAGGTATGCCAGCGCGTCCTTGACCTCGCGCCGCTGGTAGAACCGCGTGCCGCCGACAAGCTGGTAGCGGATGCCGTAGCGCAGGAACGCTTCCTCGATGGCGCGGGACTGCGCGTTCATCCGGTACATGACGGCGACGTCCTTGGGCCGGAACCGCGTGGACTCGTCATCGTCGGCCCGGCGCGTCAGGAGCGAGCCGCGCCCCGTGCTCCCGACCAGCCCCTCGACCTGGCGGGCGATCCACTCGGCCTCCTCGTCCTCGTTGTAGGCCTCGAAGCGCTGGATGGGCACCCCGCCCTGGTTGTTCGTCCAGAGCTTCTTGTCCGTCCGGCGCTCGTTGCGCGAGACCACCGCGTGGGCCGCGTCCAGGATCAGCTGCGTGGAGCGGTAGTTCTGCTCCAGCTTGACCACGGTCACGTCGGGGTAGTCGCGCTCGAAGTCCAGGATGTTCTGGACGTTGGCGCCGCGCCAGCCGTAGATCGACTGGTCGTCGTCCCCTACCACGCACAGGTTGCGGTGGGCCGCGGCCAGCGCCCGCACCCACAGGTACTGCGGCCGGTTCGTATCCTGGTACTCGTCCACGTGAAGGTAGCGCCAGCGCGACTGGTACTTCTCCAGCACCTCGGGCGCATCCTCGAACAGCTCCACGGCCCGCAGCAACAGGTCGTCGAAATCGAGTGCGTTGGCAGCGCGGAGGCGCTCCCGGTAGCGCGCCGCCAGCTTCGCGATCACCCGCTCCTTGTGGTTGACGGCGTTCTCGGCGAGGAACTCCTCGTCCAGCATCTCGTTCTTCGCCCGGCTGATCGCTCCCAGGATCGCCGCCGGGCGGAACTCGCCCGTCGCCGGGAGATCCTCCTCGGCCAGGATCCGCTTCATCAGCTGCTGCTGGTCGTCCGTGTCGTAGATGACGAAGCGCCGGTCCAGGCCGATCGCCTCGCCGTCACGGCGCAGAACGCGGGCGCAGAGGGCGTGAAAGGTGCCGGCCTCCACATCCTTCCCCGGCTCACCGACCAGGGCGATGATCCGCTCCCGGAGCTCGCCGGCGGCCCGGTTTGTGAACGTGACCGCGAGGATCCGGCGCGGCTGGACCGCCTTCACGCCGATGAGGTAGGCGATTCGATGGGCGACGACCCGCGTCTTGCCGGACCCGGCGCCGGCCAGGATCAGGAGCGGGCCGTCCGTGGTGGTCACGGCACGGGCCTGCTCGGGGTTGAGGTTGGAGACGATCTCGTCGGCCCGGGCCGCCCTGCGCGCCTCGAGAGCGGCGACCACGGCCTCAGGATCGAGCGCCGGCGCTGCGGTGACGTCTGGCTCTGCGGGGGCTTCCCGCAGCCAGTCGGGCTCCTCGGGGAGTGCCGCCCCGACGGGCCCCGCCTCTCCGGACAGTGCCCCGGTCGATGGATCCCCGCCGCCGTCCTCGTCGGACGGCCCGAGGTCCAGCCAGGTTCCCTGGACGTCGGGTTCGGCGGCTCGTGGGCGACGGCGCCGTCCGGGCTCGCGGGAGGGGGTGGGACTCACCGGCCCATTCTAGGTTGGGCGGCTCGGCCGGGGCTCAGCCCCGTGGGTCCGCTGGGTTCGGCGGCCCGCCCCGGTGGCCGCCCGCCGGGGGCCTGCCGCCCGCCGCGGGGCCTGCCGCCCGCCCGGGGTCAGCCGCCCGTGCTCAGCCACCCGACACCGGCGGCTCGTCGATCCGGATCGGCTCGTCCCAGGCGCTGAACTCGAGCGCAAGGCGCAGGTCGACGGCGCCGTCCGCCGAGAGCGCCTCAAAGACGAGCGAGGTCGGCCTGAGCGTGAGCACGTCCGTCAGCAGTGTGATCGCCGTGGACACCGTGGAGGTCGAGCCATCGGTCGCCCCTGGCAGCATCGCCATGAGCACGCCCGCCGGATCCGTACCGGCGTCCAGCCGCACCTCGTGGCATCGTCCCGACGCGCTCCCGCACGCCACGTCCGTCATCGTGGGCGTCCGGCCGCTGGTTGCGAGATACGAGCGCATCCGGTCCACGAGCGTGAGGGGGTTGACGTCCACGCCGGTGCCGGACGTGGCCTCGCTCACCGGAACCTTTCGCCACGGATCACCGGCGGACCTGTACCAGGCGTCCGTCCAGACCGTGATCGTCTCGAGGTCCACGCCCTGTGTCGTCGAGGTGACGTGGGCCTGGGTCCGGGCGTCGCGGGGGCGCAGGTCCGCGGAGAGGGTCGTCCCGGCGAGGTCCACGGACGCCTCGCCGCGCTCCAGCAGTGCTCCCGGCAGGGTTCCCTCCAGCGTCCCGTCCACGTGAACGGAGGCAGCGTCGAGCGTCGCCTGGAGCGACCGGGCGAGCATCTCGCCGGGGTCCGTGACCTTGTCCGGCGGCACCGTCCCCGCGAACGGGCCCACGCCCACGACGCGCCCCGCTCCGGCCACCGCGAGCAGCAGGACCATGAGCGCGAGAGCACCCCCCAGCGGACCGCCGATCCGCACGCGACGGCGGACGACCGAGGGGGAACCGGCCGCGCTCAGCCGGGGATCCCAGGCGGCGGCGGGGCTGAGCCCGGCGGGCCGTACGAGACCGGCGGGGCGCCATACTGGCCCGGATACCCAGCCTGGCCAGGGGCGCCGTACTGGCCCGGGGCGCCGTACTGGCCCGGTGCGCCATATGGGCCGGGGGCGGCGTAGCCCGGGTAGGCGGGCATGCCATAGCCGGGACCGCCCGGGTACGGACCCTCCACCTGGACCTCGACCCTGACGCCGCCAACCCGCCCCGCGACGAAGTTGTAGAGCACGCACACGATCGCCGTCATGACCCACCCGACGACGGCATAGAACAGGGCGCCGAGGGTGGCGAAGATGAGGGCGCCCACGAGGCCGGCACCGAACACGGCCCCCATCCCCTCGCCCCCGGCACGGCTGCCCACCACGCTCGTCACGAGCGCGATGGGCACGAAGATGAGCAGCGCGAACACGACCGCGATCACCGCGTAGAGCACCGCGGCAACCGTCGCGGTTCGCACGACGTCGAACCGCCGGATCGTGACCCTGTTCATCCTTCGATCCCTCCTGCGGTGGCTGGTTGGCGCCCGCCCTGGTGACGCTCGCCGAGTCTACGCCGCGGATCCGGTCCCGGGCAGGAAGAAGCCCCCGGAGGCGGAGCCACCGGGGGCCTTGGAGTCGCGAAGCGGTGGACTAGAAGTCCATGCCCCCGCCGTCGTGTCCGTGGCCGCCGCCGTTGCCGGCCGTGGCCTTCTCCGGGAGGTCCGTGATCAGCGTCTCCGTCGTCAGGACCATCGCGGCGATGGACGCTGCGTTCTGCAGCGCGGACCGGGTGACCTTGGCCGCGTCGACGATGCCCTTCTCGAACATGTCGCCGTACTCGCCCGCGAGCGCGTCGTAGCCGTGGCCGATCGGCAGCGCGCGGACCGCGTTCACGACGACCTCGCCGGACATGCCGGCGTTGTCGGCGATCTGGCGGGCCGGGGCCTCGAGGGCCTTGCGGACGATGTCCACGCCGACCTGCTCGTCGCCCTCGAGCTTGATGGCGTCGAGCGCGGGGATGGCCTGCAGGAGCGTGGTGCCGCCGCCGGCGACGAGGCCCTCCTCGACGGCCGCGCGGGTCGTCGAGAGCGCATCCTCGATGCGGTGCTTCTTCTCCTTGAGCTCGACCTCGGTGGCCGCGCCGACCTTGATGACGGCGACGCCACCGGCCAGCTTGGCGAGACGCTCCTGGAGCTTCTCCTTGTCGTAGTCCGAGGTGGTGTCCTCGATCTGCGCCTTGATCTGGCTCATGCGTCCCTTGATCTGCTCAGGGGAGCCTTCGCCGTCGATGATCGTCGTGTCGTCCTTGGTGGCGACGACGCGGCGTGCCTTGCCGAGGTCCTCGAAGGTGACCGAGTCGAGCTTCCGCCCGATCTCCTCGGAGACCACGGTGCCGCCGGTCAGGATCGCGATGTCGCGGAGCATCTCCTTGCGGCGATCGCCGAAGCCCGGCGCCTTGACGGCGAGGACCGAGACGGTGCCGCGGAGCTTGTTCACGACCAGCGTGGCCAGGGCCTCGCCGTCGATGTCCTCCGCGATGATCAGCATCGGGCGGCCCTGCTGGACGGCCTTCTCGAGGCCCGGCAGGAGGTCCGGAACCGCGCTGATCTTCTTGTCGGTGATGAGGATGACCGGGTTCTCGAGGACGGCCTCCATCCGGTCACTGTTGGTCACGAAGTACGCCGAGATGTAGCCCCGGTCGAACTGCATGCCCTCGGTGTATTCCTTCTCGAGGCCGAGGGACTGGCCCTCCTCGACGGTGATGACGCCGTCCTTGCCGACCTTGTCCATCACCTCGGCGATGATCTCGCCGACCTCGGGATCCGCGGCGGAGATGGCCGCGACGGCCGCGATCTGCTCGCGGGTCTCGACCGGGCGGGCGGTCCGCTTGATCTCGGCGACGATGGCGGCGACTGCCGTCTCGATGCCGCGCTTGACGACCATCGGGTTGGCGCCGGCGGTGACGACCCGCAGGCCCTCCGCGACCATCGCCTGGCCCAGGACCACCGCGGTGGTGGTGCCGTCGCCGGCGACGTCGTCGGTCTTGGTCGCGACCTCCTTGAGGAGCTGCGCGCCCATGTTCTCGAACGGGTCCTCGAGCTCGATGTCGCGAGCGATCGTGACGCCGTCGTTGGTGATCGTCGGGGAGCCGAACTTCTTGTCCAGGACGACGTTGCGGCCCTTGGGGCCGATCGTCACGCGGACCGCGTCGGCGAGGCGGTCGATGCCGCGCTTGAGCGAGCGACGAGCGGTCTCGTCGAAGATGAGCTGCTTGGCCAAGTCGTGATCCCTCCGGGATTGATGTTCAGGGGTAGCGCGCGGGCGGGTGCCGGCAGAGTTGGGGCCGGCGGTCCGCCGCGTCAGTCCTCGACGATCGCGAGGATGTCCTTCTGGCTGACGATGAGGAGCTCCTCGGCCTCGACCTTGAACTCGGTCCCGGCGTACTTCGCGTACAGGACCTTGTCGCCGACGGCGACGTCCATGGTCTCGCGGGAGCCGTCATCGAGGATCTTGCCCGGGCCGACGGCGAGGACCACGCCCTCCTGGGGCTTCTCCTTCACGGTGTCCGGCAGGACGATGCCCGACTTCGTCATCTCCTCACGCGGGGTGGGCTTGATGACGAGGCGGTCGCCCAGCGGGCGGAGCTTCGTCGAAGAGGCGGTCGCCAAGGTGCATTCCTCCTCTGGCGGCCGCGATCGGTCGCCGATGGCCTGTGACATGGGTCGGGTCCTCCGGGCCGGGCAGGCCGCGGACGCCCCGTTGGCTCTTGTTCGAGTGCCGCGCCAGGTGCGCGACCGGGGGGCCGGGTGCCGCCGGATGATTGCCCCGTAGGGTTCCGGCCGGGCCCCAGCAGATCGCGTCCCGCTGGTATTGGCACTCTCGCGTTGAGAGTGCCAACAAGGTAGCGAATGAGCGCCGCCGTGTCAAACGGTTGTACTCGTTCGGTACGTCCGTTACACCTTGATCCCCACAGAGGCCAGGTATTCGGCAGGCGTGAGATACCCCAGGGCCTGGTGGGGCCGGATGGTGTTGTAGACGATCTCCCAGGCCCGGAGCTCGACCTGGAAGGACGCGAGGTCGGGCTCGGCGGTGGTCAGCTCGTAGAACTCCTCGGTGTGGGTCCGGTTCGCCCGCTCGACCGCGCCGTGGAGCTTGGGCGAACGCGGCGGCAGGACGTACAGCGCGATGTCGCGCTCGGCGCAGGCCGCCTCGAACTCGGCCATGAACTCCGAGCCGTTGTCGATGCTGATCGCCCGGACCCTGAACGGCATCCGCTCGGCGAGGCGGTCGAGCATGCCGGCGGCGTCCCGGGCCGTCGCCCGTCGCCCGAGCTCGACGGTGTCCCAGCGGGACACGACATCGCGGGCGGTGAACTGCTTCCAGACCGTGTCCGGCAGGGGCCGGATGTCGAGCGTGTCGAGCTCGACGAGGTCGCCCGGCCGCCCGACCGCCCAGCCGGCCGGCTTGCGGACCGCGTACGGTCGCGGCCAGCGGCGCTGCCGGACGCTCATCCTCCGGCGACGGCCGGCTCCCGCAGCTCGCCGGTCCGCCGGAGACGGCCGAGGATCCGCCCGACCATCGAGACCGACAGCACGAGACCCTCCCGCCGGAGCAGCACCCGAGCTTGTCCTTGCCCCAGCGCGGATAGGCGAGCCGGACCCGGCGGACCGCGGCAAGCTCGGGCAGCGTCCAGGTCGGCGACGCCGTCGGACGGGACGCGACGGGCGGTCCTCGAGGGTCTCGAGGCGGTCCCGGTCGAACCGCCCGAGCCAGCGGTACACGGTGGGGCGGGTGTACCCGAAGTGACGGGCCGTCCGGCTGACGTTGGAGCCGTGCGCCCGATGCCAGTCGAGCATCTCGAGCCTCGCCCGGGCGACCCGGGACAGGTCGGGCGCGGGCTGCATCCGCCAGGCGCGCTGGTACGCGGCCGGTAGGGCACGACATCGGGCCGGGCCCGCCGGGACCCGCGGGTAGACTGCGACATCGAGAGTCCTCCGGTGCTGGTGGCTTGACACTCCCAGCGTAGCGAGGGCTCTCGCCCTGTCTCGGAGCTCGAGTCCGCCTCACCCCGCGTCCCAGCCCCGGTGTCACGGACGTATCTGGACGCGCTCAACGGTCAACGCGCGCATTCGTGACCTTGCCGCAGTAGCACTGCCAAGGGACAGGTGAACCTGGACGGCGGCGGTCACGAGATCTGCACCGTCCCCGCAGATACCCACGTCACGAGTGGTGACTGCCCGTATGAGCACTCCCGCCTGTTCCTGAGGCGGAACGCCGGCGCGACCCCAGCACGACCGTGACGTCAGGGGCGCCGCGACCTGATCAGCCACCCGTCAGGCAGGTGTTGGGACAACTCCGGGCTGCCGCACTGACGCGAGCACTCATCGCAGATGTGGGTGATCGCCCCGGGGATGGTTTCGCCCGATTGGCACTCGTCTTGCGAGTGTCTGCTCCTCTGAGCCACCGAACCCCAGGCATGCACTCCCCTCGTGAGTGGATGCTGGCGCGGACGGGCACGGCGGCGCGGACGGGGACCGGAGCGCGGACGCAGGGCAGTGGGCGCGGGGACGCGACGGGCCGGGGTGGGTACAGGTTGTGTCTCCCCGACAACGAATGACCCCGGCGGCTGCTGCCGCCGGGGTCTCGTCTTGGGCGCCTGCCGGGCAGGTGCGCAACGTCGCGTGCCTAGATGCCGAGCGCCTTGGCCTTGGCCGCGGCGAACTCCTCGTCGCTCAGGATGCCGGCCGCGTGGAGGCTGGCCAGGTTCGTGAGCTGGGCGGTGACCGGGTCCACGGCCGGGGCCGCCGGCGCCGCCGGAGCCGCCGGAGCGGCCGGAGCCGCTGCCTGCTGCGCCTGGAGCGCGGCGATCTGGGCGTCCTGGTCGGCGAGCTGCTGCTGCGTGGCAGCGGCGTTCTGCTGGGCCGCAGCCTGCTTGTTCGCGCTGGAGGTGCCCACGTGGGCCGCCGTGCCAACCACGGCTGCCGTCATCAGGAGCCCGGGGCCTCGTCGTCGTCGCATGGAAGTTGGTTCCTTTCTGGTCGTGTCGGTGGGTCAGGCGATTGGGTCAGGCGGTGAGTTCCGCGGCCTCGAGCTCCGCGTTGAGCATCTCCATGGTCTCGGGCGCGACCGTCTCGCGCGCGACGAGGAACCCGCCAGCGGCGCCGATGGCGACCTTGAGCTTCACGGCCCAGCGGTGCTCGAACAGGATGACGAGGGCGGAGGTGTTCGGCTCCAGCTCGGCTGCGACCTTGTCGATGTCCTCCTCCGTGAGGAGACCGGTCAGCCCCTCCGAGCATCGGGGTGAACGAGGCGAAGCGCGGATCGTCCTTGTTGTCGAGCTCCAGGGACTTTGCCTTGCCGTCGATGTCCTTGGTGACGAACACGAGGTCGACCAGGGCGATGATCCCGGCGTCGATGACCTCGGCAAGGTCCCTGGCGATCTCGCCGTTGAACCGGTTTCCCTCGAACCCGATAACCGTGTACTCGAGCGGACCTAGCGTCATGGTTGCCTCCTGAAGGTCCCGGGCACCAACGTCAATCCCGGATGACGGCGAGGATCGACGAGGATCTGTGACGTTCCCCATGCTCGCGCGGGTAGAGTCTAATCCCCGCGGCGATCCGGCTCACCCAACTCACACGTGTCGCAACTCACACGTTGCGGGCGATCGCACTGACGGCAGCACGGACGCCAGCCGCGAACCCGGTTCATCACGAACCTGCGAGGACCCGATCTTGGCCCGATCCCAGCCCCTGCCGGTGGCCGCGTTCGAGGGCGCCATCCGCGAGCTCGCGACGGACTCGACGCCGGCGCGCCCGGAGACTCCAGACCCGCCGGCCGGCGATCATCCGAGACGTCGTGGTCGTGATGTACCGCGACGTCGGGTTCGGGGAGCACGGACGGTGGTGTGGAACTGGTTGGCGGACACGCCTCCGGCCACGCCTCGCCCAGGGCGTCGTGTTCGGGTTCATCGTCGGCAGCGGGACCGGCGGGACCACGACGCAGGAGGGCCCCGCGCGTGCCACCTCGCTCCTGCTGCTCGTGGTCGCGATCCCGTTCTACGTGACTGCCCTCAGGCAACTGTTCAACCACCCCGACGAGGACGCGCCGCCGCCCAGATGATGGCGATGATCGCCTCGATCACGCCGTTCAGGGCCTTCGCACCCGGTGCGGGAGTCGTGCTCATCGGTGCGAGTTCTCGGTCTTCACCCTCGCAGCGATCAATGCGATCGCGGCCGCCGACCCCGGCCAGGGCGCCGCGCTCGCGTTCCTCGCCTTCGTCCTCCTGGCCGAGTCGATCCTGATCGTCGCCATCGGCGTTGCCTACCTGCTGCCGGCCAGGGCGGGCGCCTTCCTCGACGCGGTGATCGGCTTCCTGACTCGCCACAACCGGGTCATCGTGATCGTGATCGGCGCGGTCTTCGGGACCTGGTTCATGATCAAGGCGCTCAACGGCCTTGGCGTGCTGTAGCCTCTCTCCTGCGTCCGCGAAGTCCAGAGGAGGCCGCCGGTCATGACCGCAGACATCGGTCCCGAGGTCTCGGCTGTCTCGGCCGCCGCGGCGACTGCCCCCGCCGCGCCTGTCCTGGTGGACGCCCGGCAATCACTCGGACCGGCCAAGCTGGACGACCTGTTCCCGGAAGGTCCGGCGTTCCGCAAGTCTCTCCTCACGTACACGGTCCTGCTCGCCCTCGCCGGGTTGATCGCCTCGTTCGGCCTGTACCAGGACTCCACTGCCTCGATCATCGGCGCGATGATCGTGGCGCCATTGGGCGGGGCGATCATGGCGCTCGCCGGAGCGCTCGTGACCGGGCGGACCCGGTGGCAGACGATCACGTTCGTCCAGGTCGTGCTGGGCGCCGTGATGGTGATCGCGATCGGCTTCCTCGTCGCACTGGTCATCCCCAACCCGCTCACGCTCACGCCCGCGCTGGAGGCACGCACGTCACCGGGCGTCCTCGACCTCGGCGTGGCCCTTGCGGCGGGGGCCGCCGGCGCCTTCGTCGCGGTTCGCCGGACCGGCAGCGACGCGCTCCCCGGCGTGGCGATCGCCGTCTCGCTCGTCCCGCCGCTGGCGACCGTCGGGATCTGCCTCGAGCTCGGGCGCCCGGCTGACGCGGCCGGGGCGATGTCCCTGTTCCTCACCAACTTCGCCGCGATCGTCGTGATCGCGTGCGTCGTGTTCATGATCGCGGGCGCCGCTCCGAGCCGCGAGATGCTGCGCGAACGCCACCGCCTCCGGAACGGCTTCATCGCCGCGATGACCGTGCTCGTGATCGTGGCGATCCCCCTGGTCGAACACGGCATCGACGAGGCGCGCTCGATCATCTGGAGCACGACGGGCGCCCCGATCGTGCAGGCCTGGATCGGCGATCGCGACCTCAGCGTCCTCGACTGGAACATCACCGGGAACACCGTCTCGATCGCGCTGACCGGGTCCGACCCCCCGGCCCCGGCACCTCCGCTGGCGGCATCGCTGGCACAGGCCATCGGCCAGCCGATCAACCTGGAGATCAGCTACACGGCGCTGACGCGCGAGCACGCCGTCGCGGCGCCGTAGCCACTCCCGTCAGCGCGGGCGGACCCGCGGGAAGGTCGCGTCGTAGGCCCTGACCAGGGCGTCGCCCAGCTCGTCCTCCCCCACGCCCCGGAGCCTCGCGGCCCAGCGCGCCGTGATCGCCACGTACCGGGGCTCGTTCCGGGAGCGCGGAGCCCCCGGCGGTGACAGGAACGGCGAATCCGTCTCGACCAGGAGCCGCTCCGCTGGAACGAGCGTCACAGCCTGCGCCGAGGGCTCCTCGCCCCGTCGGAACACGAGGCCCGAGAAGCTGACCGCCAGCCCCATCGCGATCACGATCTCCGCGTAATCCACGGGTCCGGAGAAGCTGTGGATCACCGCCGGTGGCCGGCCCGCGAACGCCGCGCGTGCCGGCGGCCCGTCGAAGCCGGCGGCACGCAGCTCGTCCACGAGGGCATCCTGCGCGTCACGCTCACCCGCGCGTGACCGGCAGTGCAGGATCGCGGGCTTGCCCGTCGCCATCGCGAGCGCGAGGTTGGCACGCAGGTTGTCCAGCTGGACACCCCAGGGCGAGAACATCCGGTCCGAGTCGAGCCCCGTCTCCCCGATCCCCACCACCCGCTCGTCGCGGGCCGATGCCTCGATGGCTGCCCACTCGGCCCCGGTCACCTTGGCCGCGTCGTGGGGATGCACCCCGACCGCCGCGTCCAGCCACGGCCATCGCTCGGCGAGACGTAGTGCGCGCTCGGAGGAGCCGGCATTCCAGCCCGGCACCAGGATCCTCTCGAGCCCCGCCAGGCGCGCGCCGCCGATCACGAGCTCGACGTCGTCCGACGAAGCGGTCCGCGTTCAGGTGTCCGTGTGAGTCGATCAGGCGCATGACACTCAGGCGATGGTAGGGGCGGGCGACTCCCGCGGCTGACCGTGCAGGCGCGCCGCCCGGGATCGCTGCCGCTCAGCCCTCGGCGGCCGGCGGTGACTCCCAGAGACCCACCTCGCTGCCCTCGGGGTCGCGGACGACCGCGAACCGGCCCATGCCGCCGCCGATGTCCGTCGGGGGCTCCACCTCGGCTCCGCCGTTCGCCACCGCGGCCGCGACCGCGTCCTCAAGGGAATCGACGTTGATGTAGATCCGGATCGCCTTGCCCACCGTCCGGCCGCGGAGGCCGATCGCGCCGCCGGTGCCCTCGCCGGTGCGGAACAGCTCGTAATCGCCGAACTCCGCCATCCGGCCGAACTCCCAGCCGGCAACGGCCGCGTAGAACGCCTTGGCGCGCTCGAGGTCGTCCGCGGGGAGCTCGATGTGCGCGATCTCGCCTCTGGCCATGGCCGGGACCTCCATGTTCGAGCAGCCGACACGGAGCATACGGCGTCGATGCCGCAGCTGGCGAGAGCGTCGGGTCCGAATCGCGCGGGCGTCAGGCGCGGGCGAGGGCGCTGCGGATCTGGTCGATGTGGTTCCGGCGGTGGGGCGACCGCTCGACCCAGTTGACCCCGTCGATCGCGCGGGCGGCGTCGACCGAAGCGTCGGCGAGGCCGGCCACCATCTCGTCGACCGCATCCGCAGCGTCGAGCGCGAGCGCCGCGGTGCGATCCGGGGCGATGGCCCGCCAGGTCGGCTCGAGCGCCTCGTTCGCGCGGTTGGAGATCTCATCGGCGACCGGCGCTGGGGCGACCGCACCCGTCGCCGCCGCATGCTGCCACCGGGCAAGGTGCCAGGCATCCCAGAACGCGAGGTGCGCAAGGGCCACCGACACGGTCCAGCCGCCGCCAAGGTCCAGGCGCAGGTCCGCGTCGTCAAGCGTCGCGACGAGGGCGCGCAGGGCCGCCGTCGCCTCCGCGTTCGCCACCACATAGCTGCGATCGGTCATCGTCCGGCCTCCTCTGCTGCGAGCTCGGTCTCGAGACGGGGGAAGAGCGGCATGGGCGTGTCCGTCACGCGGCCGGGGCCAGCGACCGCGCCCCACCCAAGCAGGTCGAGCACGGCGGGTCCGCCGTTGCCATCCGACGCGTAGGGGTACGCATACCCGAGCTGGTCCAGGACGCGCGGTGCCATGCCCGGCATGAACGGCGCGGCCGCCAGGCCCACCAGGCGGCAGGTCTCGACCAGGTCGCCCAGGACGCCCCGCAGCCGCGCCCCGGAGGCCTCGTCGCCCGCCTTCGCCTGCTTCGCCAGGGTCCAGGGCTGCTCGGCGTCGACCGTCTTGTTCGCGCCACCGACGAACTCCCAGAGCTCGCCCAGCGCATCGTGGAGCAGACGGGCGTCCAGCTTCTCGCCGTACGCGCGCAGGGTGTCTGCCCAGCCCTCGGCGAGCGGCGACACCCCCGCGTCGCGCGGCTCCGGCCTCTCGCTGCCGAAGTAGCGGTTGACCATCGAGACCGTCCGGTTCACGAGGTTGCCGAAGTCGTTGGCGAGGTCCGCGTTGTAGCGGCGGACGAACGAGTCCCAGGAGACCTCGGTGTCGCGGTCGAAGGCGACCTCGCGCAGGGTCACGTACCGGGCGCCGTCCGCCCCGAAGGCCGCGACAACGGCGGCGGGATCCAGGAAGTTGCCGCGGCTCTTGCTCATGCGCTCGCCGCCCTGGACCAGCAGCCAGCCGTGCACCCAGACGTGCCTCGGCGCGTCGAGCCCGGCGGACCACAGGATCGCGGGCCAGTAGATGGTGTGGAAGCGGGCGATGTCCTTGCCGATGACGTGGAGGTCCGCCGGCCACCACTTCCGGAATGCGTCGAGATCCTCCGGGAAGCCGGCGCCGGTGATGTAGTTGATCAGGGCGTCATACCAGACGTAGACGGTCCCGGCATCGGGGTCCCAGGTGCCGTCCGCTCGCTGGGACGACGAGCCGTCCGGCATGACGGGGAACGGGATGCCCCACGTGGCGCCCGCCCGGCTGATCGAGAAGTCCTGGAGACCCTGGCGGATGAAGCCGAGCATCTCGTTGCGCCGGTAGTCCGGCTGGACGAAGTCCGGGTTCTTCTCGTAGTAGTCGAGCAGCCGGTCCTGGTAGGCCGAGAGGCGGAAGAACCAGTTCTTCTCCGAGAGCCACTGCAGGGGGACGTCGGGGTGGTTCGGACAGCGCATGCCCGTGGCCGTCTCGTGCAGGTCCGAGGGCGCCTTGAAGCCCTCGCTGGGGCAGTACCAGCCGTCGTAGCTGGCCTGGTAGATGTCGCCGTTGTCGTAGGCCCGGCGGACCATCTCCCGGGCGGACCGGTAGTGGTCCGGGTCGGTGGTGCGGATGAACCGGTCGGGGCTGATGAGGAGCCCGTCCTCGGCGGCCTTGAACAGCGCCACCTTCTCGTCGACGAACTGGCGGGGCGTGATCCCGCGTGCCTCGGCGGACTGCGCGATGTTGACCGAGTGCTCGTCCGTGCCCGTCTGGAACCGCGTGTCATCGCCCTGCATCCGGTGCCACCGCGCGATGACATCCGCGCCGATCACCTCGTAGAGGGTGTGGAGCCCGGGCGCGCTGTTCGCGTACGCGATGGCGGTGGTCAGGTAGAAGCGCTTGAGGTCTGGCATGGCCGCTCGATGGTAGCAGCGCGGGACGGCGAAGCGGCGGGTCGGGAGCCGGCTGGCGATCTCGCTAGAATGCCGCCATGTCCGCCCTCGACGACGCCCCCCTCGTCCACGCCGACGATCGCGCGACGTGGCGTGCCTGGCTTGAGGCGAACCACTCGACAGTGCGGGGCGCCTGGCTCGTGACCTGGCGCGCCCGGAGCGGCCGCCAGGGGTTGGACTATGAGGCGGCCGTCGAGGAGGCGCTGTGCTTCGGCTGGGTCGACGGGACCGGTGGCGCCTTCGACGCGGACCACGGCAAGCTCTACTTCGCGCGGCGGAAGCCGAGGAGCGTGTGGGCCGCATCGAACAAGGCGCGGGTCGCCCAGCTCATCGAGGACGGCCGGATGCAGCCCGCCGGCCTCGCGGCGATCGAACGCGCGAAGGCCGACGGGTCGTGGGAGGTCCTCGAGGGGCCGGAGCGCCTCGAGGTCCCGCCGGACCTCGAGGCCGCGCTGGACGCGAACCCGCCGGCAGCCGAGCGGTTCGCCGGCTTCACGCCGTCGGCGCGCAGGATCATGCTCGCGTGGGTGGCCACGGCGGTCCGGCCCGGGACCCGGGCATCGCGGATCGAGCAGGTCGCGACCAGTGCCGCGCTGAACAGGCGCGCCCAGGGCTGAGGTTCGGCGGGGCATGGCCAGCCTCCGGGCGCGAGCCCGGCGGGCTGCCCATTCGGCTGGGAGGGCTGGACGAGGGTCCGACGGGTCCCGGAGCGACGAACCGCGTCGCGCCCGCGTCGATCACGTCCCACGCGAGCGTCGCGCTCAGACGTCGATCCAGGTGATCTCACGCCGATCGCGCGTCTCCGGGATCAATGCCGGAAGTGACGCTTCCCGGTGACCATCATCGCGGCTCCCGCCTTCTCGACGTCCACGAGAACCTCGGCGTCGCGCATCGAGCCGCCAGGCTGGACGATGGCCGTCACGCCGGCGTCGAGCAGCACCTTGGGCCCGTCGGCGAAGGGGAAGAACGCGTCCGAGGCGGCGACCGCACCCATCGCCCCGGCCTCGCCCTGGAACTGGCGAGCCTTGTCCACCGCGCCGCGACAGGCGTCCACGCGGCTCACCTGGCCTGAGCCCAGCCCGACGAGCATCCCGTCGCGCACCAGCAGGATCGCGTTCGAGACGACGCCGCGGCAGAGGCGCCAGGCGAGGTCGAGGTCGCGGAGCTCGCGCTCCGTGGGCCGGCGGGAGGTCGTGCAGACCCACTCCGCGGGGTCGTCAGGGAGGGTGTCGGGCGCTGTGACCAGCACCGCGCCACCCGCGGTACGGAAGGAGCCGAGGTAGTCCACCCGGGGCAGGCCGAGCGCGCTGGGGCCGCTGCGGTCCGCGGCGGCGTCGAGGCCCGAGTCCAGGACGAGGCGCAGGTTCGGCTTGGTGGCGAGCACCTCGCGGGCGCCGTCATCGAACGCCGGCGCCACGACGACCTCCAGGAAGATCGAGACCAGCCGTTGGGCCAGCCCGCGGTCCACGGTGCCCGTGATCGCCACCACGCCGCCATACGCCGACACGGGATCGCCTGCCAGCGCCGCGTCCCAGGCCTCGAGCAGCGTCGGGCGCTCCGCCGCGCCGCAGGGGTTGGTGTGCTTGACGATGACCACGGCCGGTCCGCGCAACAGGCGCGCGAGCGACGCCGCGGCCGACGCGTCCAGCACGTTGTTGTACGAGAGCGCCTTGCCCTGGAGCGGCGGCTCGCCAGTCGCGAACGGCCCCTCCGCGGTTCGCGGCTCGCGGTCGGTCCGGCGGTAGCGCGCGGCGGGCTGGTGCGGGTTCTCGCCGTAGCGAAGGGTGTCCACCTTCTCCATCGAGATGGTGAGGCTCGGGGGGTACGGATCATCCGAGGTGGGCAGGCCGGGCTCTGCGGGCAATGGGACGCCCGCGGCGTGCATGCGGCCGGGCAGCTCCGCGGCGATCCGGGCGTCGTATGCGGCCGTGTGGCGGAAGGCCTCGACGGCGAGGGCGGAGCGGAGACCCAGCGGGACCTCGCCGTGCTCGTCGAGGGCGTCGAGGATCGATCCGTACCGCGCCGGCGAGGTCACGATCGCCACCGACGCATGGTTCTTGGCGGCGGCCCGGACCATCGACGGCCCGCCGATGTCGATCTCCTCCACGAGCTCGTCGAAGGAGAGGCCCGGCCTGCGGGCGGCGGCGGCGAACGGATAGAGGTTGACGACGACGAGCTCGAAGGGCGCGATGCCGGCGGCGAGGAGCGTCTCGCGGTGATCGCCGCGGCGACGGTCCGCCAGGACACCGGCGTGGACGCGCGGGTGGAGCGTCTTCACGCGGCCGTCGAGCATCTCCGGGAAGCCGGTCACTGCCGCGACGTCCGTCACGGGGAGCCCGGCCTCGCGCAGGGCCCGCGCGGTGCCACCCGTGCTGACGAGCTCCCAGCCGCGGGTCACGAGGCCGCTCCCCAGCGTCGCCAGGCCCGTCTTGTCCGAGACGGAGAGCAGCGCACGGCGCGGGACCGGAACGTGGGCATCTGCGACGGCCGTGTCCAGGCGGGCGCGGCGGGCCCCGACCGGCACGACCAGGGCACCGGCGAGGAGAGCGGCGACCGCGACCGGCAGCAGCCGGTGCTCCACGGGGTGGATCCGCTCCAGCAGCGACGCCTCGTCATCGTCCGGCAGGACCGGGACCGGCTCCTGGGCGACGATCGGGCCGCCGTCGAGCGTCGCGTCGACGAGGTGGACGGTCACGCCGGTCACCGCGACACCTGCCGCCAGTGCATCGCGAATGCCGTGGAGCCCTGCGAACGAGGGGAGCAGGGACGGGTGGACGTTGAGTATGCGGCCGGCGAATGCCGCCAGCACGGCCGGGCCGACCAGCCGCAGATACCCGGCGAGGACGATGGCGTCCGGGGCACTGGCCACGAGCGTCCCGGCCAGCGTCTCGTCATCGCCACCGGGGACCAGGATCGTCTCGATCCCCAGCTCCGCCGCCCAGTCCAGCCCGACGCACGGGCGGTCCGCGAAGACCAGGACGACCTCTCCGCCGAGCGATCCTCGCCCGGACGCGGCGACGAGCGCCCGCAGGTTGGACCCGTGCCCCGAGACCCCGACCGCGATCCTGCCGCTCATCCCTGAAGCCCCTCCTCCACGTATCGGTGGCCCGCTATGTCCGCGCTGGCCACGACCTCGCCCACGATCCAGGCCGGGATCCCGCCCGTGCGCGCGCGCTCCACCGCGACCGAGGCGGCCTCCGCGGGAACGACGACCGTCATGCCCAGGCCGGCATTGAACGTCGCCCGCAGCTCCGCATCCGCGATCCCGCCGAGGACGCCCAGCACCCGCATGACCGAGGGCATCGGCCAGGCCGCAGGATCGAGCCGGGCGCCGAGGGTCGCCGGCAGGGCCCGGGGCACGTTGCCCGGCAGGCCGCCACCCGTGATGTGGGCGATGCCCCGGATCTCGTGCCCGGCCGCCTCGAGGGCGGCACGCATCGCCAGCAGGTCCTTCGCGTAGATGCGGGTCGGCGCGAGGAGGACGTCGCCCAGCGTCGCATCGGCGTCGTGCATCTCGCGCGCCAGCGCCTCGTCGGCCGCAGCATCGCCCAGCACCCGCCGCAGCAGCCCTGCGTACGCCTCGCCGAGGGCGAGCCCGTGCTCGAGGACCAGGGACCGCACCAGCGAGTAGCCGTTCGCGTGCAGCCCGGACGACGCCAGGCCCACGATCACGTCGCCGGCCAGGGCGGTCGACCCGTCCAGCAACCGGCTCCGCTCCCCCACCCCGATGCAGAACCCGGCCAGGTCGAACTCGCCGGGCTTCATCAGCCCCGGGTGCTCCGCGGTCTCGCCACCCGTGAGGGCACAGCCTGCCTGGCGGCACCCCTCGGCGATCCCCGAGACCAGGGAGGCCACCCGATCCGGATCCAGCCTCCCGATCGCGATGTAGTCCAGGAACGCAAGAGGCTCGGCGCCCGTGCAGGCCACGTCGTCCGCGCACATGGCCACGAGGTCGATCCCGATCGTGTCCAGCCGTCCCATCGCTGCCGCGATGGCGGTCTTCGTCCCGACGCCATCGGTGGACGACACGATCACGGGCTCCCGGTACCCGGCGGGGATCGCAACCGCCGACCCGAAGCCGCCGAGGCCGCCCAGCACCTCGGGCCGCCAGGTGGACGCGACGGACGCCCGCATCAGCTCCACCGCCCGTTCGCCGGCGGCGACGTCCACCCCGGCGCGAGCGTAGGCGGTCCTGGCCGCCGGTCCGCCGCTCACCGGCCCGCCCGTCATGGTGCCTGCACCGGCGCTTCCAGCATGAACTTGCGGGCGGAGGCGTCGTAGGGGACCGGTTCCGGGTACCTGCCGTCGAAGCAGGCGAAGCAGAACTGGTCGTATGGCAGGTCGAGCGCCGCGAGGACGCCCTTGATCGACAGGTAGCCCAGCGTGTCGGCGCCGATGAACTCGCGGATCTCGTCCACGGAGTGGCTGCCGGCGATCAGCTCGGTCTCGATCGCCGTGTCGATCCCGTAGAAGCACGGGTGATAGATCGGCGGGGCGGAGATCCGGACGTGGATCTCTCGCGCGCCGGAGCGGCGCAGGAGCCCCACGATCCCCTTGGTGGTGTTGCCGCGGACGATGGAGTCGTCCACGACGATCAGCCGCTTGTCGCGGACGACCTCGCGCAGGGGGCTCAGCTTCACGTTGACGCCGCGCTGGCGCATCGCCTGGGACGGCTGGATGAACGTCCGGCCGCTGTAGCGGTTGCGGACCATGCCCTCGCGGTACGGGATCCCCGAGGCCTCCGCGAACCCGGCCGCCGCCGGTGCCCCCGTGTCCGGCACGGGCATGACGAGGTCCGCCTCGACCGCGTGCTCGCCCGCCAGCTGGATCCCCATCTGCCGCCGCGCCTCGTAGAGGTTGCGTCCCAGCATGTACGAGTCCGGCCGGGCAAAGTAGATGAGCTCGAACACGCACAGGGCGGGCGTCGCCACCGCGAAGCGGACCGAGACGGGCTCGCGGCCCGGCTCCAGCACGACGATCTCGCCCGGTTCAACGTCACGGACGATCTCCGCCCCCACGATGTCGAGCGCGGCGGTCTCGGAGGCCAGGATCCAGCCGCCGGTCTCGTCACCCCAGAGGCCGGGGCCCTCCGCACCGGCGGCAGCCGGGAGCCGGCCGAGGACCAGGGGGCGGAAGCCGTGCGGGTCCCGGACGCCGATCACGCGGTGCTCGTCCAGGATGACGAGGCTGAAGGCGCCACGCACCCGTGGCAGGACCTTGCGCAGCGCGTCGACGGTGTCGTCTGCGGGCTCGTCGGCGAGGAGCGCGGTCAGGAGCTCGGTGTCCGTGCTGGCGGACAGGCGGCCCCGGCCGCCCTGGAGCAGCTCCAGGAGCTCCCGTGTGTTGACGAGGTTGCCGTTGTGGCCGATCGCGAGCGCACGGCGCGGCCCCAGGCGGAGCGTCGGCTGTGCGTTCTCCCAGACCGTCGAACCGGTCGTCGAATAGCGGCAGTGCGCCACCGCCAGGTCCCCCGCGAGCGATGGGATCCGGCGCTCGTCCAGCACCTGGCCGACCATGCCGAGGTCCTTGTAGATCATCAGGTGCCTGCCGTCCGAGACGCCGACGCCGGCGGACTCCTGGCCCCGGTGCTGGAGCGCGAACAGGGCGGTGGCCGCGACGCCCGCGGCCTCGTGGCCGCGGTTCGGCAGGACGACCCCGACGACGCCGCACATCAGGCACCCATCTCCCAGCCGAGCGCCCGCGGAAGCCCCTGCTCCCACGCGTGCCGCAGGTCCACGACCGTGACCTCCAGCGCGTCCGCGATCCGGCTCCCCCGTTCCTCGGCAGCACCGGTGGCGCCCTCGCCACCCAGCTCCACGACGAGGTGTGCCCCACCCGTCGACCCGAGCATCTCCACGGGCAGGCCGTGATGCCGGGCCAACAGCTCCAGCGCGGGCGAGTGGCGCGGGTTCGTCTCGACCACGAGGCGGGACGGGCTCTCGCCGAACAGCGCGACGGCGGGCGAGTCCCCGACGCCGAGGCGGAGCTGGGCACCGGTGTCGCCCCACATCGCCATCTCCGCCAGCGCCACCGCGAGCCCGCCGCCGGAGACGTCCTGGCAGCTCTCCACGAGACCGCGCGCGATGGCCTCGCGGATGAACGCTTGGAGCTGCCGCTCGACGGCAAGGTCCAGGGACGGAGGGCCGTCCTCGAGCGCCTCGCCGGCCAGGCGCGCGTACTCGCTCCCGGCCAGGCCCGGTCCGGTACGGCCGACCAGCAGGACGCTGTTGCCGTCGGCGCGGAATGCCGGTCCCACCCGTGTCGCGACGTCGGCCAGCAGCCCCACGATGCCGATCTCCGGCGTCGGCGCGATGGCGGACCCCGGTGCCTCGTTGTACAGCGAGACGTTGCCGCCGGTGACCGGCAGGCCAAGGGCCACGCACGCATCGGCGAGGCCACGGACGCCCTCGGCCAGGGCCCAGAAGGCCTCCGGGCGGGTGGGATCGCCGTAGTTCAGGCAGTTGGTCACCCCGAGGGGCCGCGCACCGGTGATCGACACGTTGCGCGCTGCCTCCGCCACGGACATCGCCGCGCCAAGCCACGGGTCCAGCGCGCTCACGGGAGCGTTGCCGTCCGTCGTGGCCACGAGCGCCTTGGTCGTGCCCTTGATCCGGATCACGGCGGCGCCGCGGCCGGGACCGGCCACGGTATTGGCCTGGACGTTGTGGTCGTACTGCTCGTAGACCGAGCGGCGTGACGACAGGTTGGGCGAGCCGAGCAGGGCCAGCAGGACGGCGCCCGGGTCCTGGCCCCGGAGCGGCAGGTGGTCCACGGACTCGGCAGGAACCCCGGGCGCGGGAGCAGCGCGACGGCGCGCCGGGGCCCGCGACTCACGCTGGAAGACGATGGCCTCGGACGCGAGGGCGCGAGCGGGGATCCGGGCCAGCTCCCGGGCGCCGTCGACCGGGCGGCCGTCCGCGTCCAGGGCGCCGCCGCCGCCAGGACCCGTGAGGATCACGATCTCCGGGTCCTCCGTGACCCGGCCGATGATCGCCACCGGCAGGTCCCAGCGCTCGCAGACGGCCCGCACGCCGTCCCAGCGCCCGGGCTCCACGATCGCGACCATCCGTTCCTGGGACTCCGAGATCATGACCTCGAACGGCTCGAGGCCGGGCTCCCGGCGCGGGATCGCGTCGAGGTCCACGAGCATGCCCGTTCCGCCGCGGTCAGCGGTCTCGCAGGTGGCGCACGTGATCCCGGCGGCGCCCAGGTCCTGGATGCTGACCGCGAGGCCCTTGGCGATGATCTCCAGCGTCGCCTCGATGAGCAGCTTCTCCGCGAACGGATCGCCGACCTGGACGCTCGGCCGCTTCGAGGGATCCTGCTCGCCAAACGTGGCGCTGGCGAGGACCGACGCGCCGCCGATCCCGTCACGGCCCGTGGCCGAGCCGTAGAGGACGACCAGGTTCCCGGGGCCGTCCGCGGACGCCCTCATCAGCATCCCGTCCTCGAGCAACCCGATGGCCATGACGTTGACCAGCGGGTTGCCCTGGTATGACGGGTCGAACACGAGCTCCCCGCCCACCGTGGGCACGCCGACGCAGTTGCCATATCCGCCGACGCCCCGGACGACGCCGTCGACGAGGTGCCGCGTGCGGGCGTCCGAGGGATCCCCGAAGCGCAGGGCGTCCAGCACCGCGATCGGGCGCGCGCCCATCGCGAACACGTCGCGCAGGATGCCGCCGACACCGGTCGCCGCCCCCTGGTAGGGCTCCACGGCGGACGGGTGGTTGTGGCTCTCGATCTTGAACGCGACGGCCAGGCCGTCGCCGATGGCGATGACCCCGGCCTGCTCCCCCACCCCCGCGACGACGTCCTCGCCCTTCGTGGGGAGCGTGGCCAGCAGGGGCCGGCTGCTCTTGTAGGAGCAGTGCTCGCTCCACATGACGCTGAACATGGCGAGCTCGAGGTCGTTCGGCTCGCGCCCCAGCTTCTCGCGGATCGCGTCGAGCTCCACGTCCTCCAGCCCCAGCGTCCGGTGGAGCGGCATCGCGGGGACCTCCGGCGGAGTCATCGCCCCGCCTCCGCCATCGGTCGCGTGCCGCTGAGGGTGCCCGTGCTCGCCCACTCGGCCGCGCTCACGACCAGCGAGCGGATGATCCCGAGGCCGTCGTCCGACCCCAGGATCGCCTCCACGGCGGTCTCGGGGTGCGGCATCAGCCCGGCCACGTTGCCCGCGGCGTTGCGCACGCCGGCGATCCCGCGCAGGGACCCGTTCGGGTTGCCCGCGTCCTCCGGGCCCGCGATCGAGCCATCCGCGTTCGCATAGCGCCAGAGCACCCCGCCGTCGCGCTCCAGCTCGTCCAGCGTCGCCTCGTCCGCGTAGTAGCAGCCCTCGCCGTGGGCGACGGGCATCCGGAGCGGGCGTCGCTCACCGACCTCACGCGTGAATGGCGTGTCCATGTGCTCGGGCAGGAGCGTCACCTCCCGGCACACGAAGCGCAGCCCTCGGTTCCGCAGCAGGGCTCCCGGGACCAGCCGCGCCTCCGCCAGGACCTGGAAGCCGTTGCAGATACCCAGCACGGGGCCGCCGCGCGCGGCGAAGTCGGCCACGGCGCGCATCACCGGGCTGAACCGCGCGATGACGCCCGCTCGCAGGTAGTCGCCGTACGCGAACCCGCCCGGCAGCAGGATCCCGGCGACGCCGGCGATGTCCGCGGCCTCGTGCCACAGGATCTCGGGCTCGGCGCCGGCCACCCGCAGGGCGTTGACGGCGTCGATGTCCCGGTTGGACCCCGGGAAGACGACCACCCCGACCCGGACCGTCACCCGCCCGCCCCCGGCCCGGCCGACGCCGCCTCGGCCTCGCTCGCCTCGCTCACCTCGCCGAGCGGTTCCACCTCGAACCGCTCCATCAGCGGGTTCGACAGCAGGTCGCCCGCCAGCCGGTCCACGACGGCCCGTGCCGCGGCCTCGTCGGCGGCACGGACGGTCATCTCGACCCGGCGGCCGACGCGGACCCCGCTCACCCCCGTGATCCCGAGGTGCGGGAGGCTGCGCTCCACGGCCTTGCCCTGGGGATCGAGGATCCCGGGCTTGGGCGTGACGTTGACGGCGAACCGGTAGGCGCGGGTCGAGTCGCTCATCGGGCGATGACATCCTCCATGAGGTAGCGGGCGAAGCTCGCCCCGGTGATCCGTTCGTAGGCCTCGACGTAGCGGGCACGGGTGCCGGCCACCACGTCGGCCGGGAGCCCGGGCCCCGGGGCGGTCTTGTCCCACGGCTGCTGCTCCAGCCAGTCACGGACGAACTGCTTGTCGTAGCTGGCCTGGGCACGGCCGGGCTCGTATGCCGCGGCGTCCCAGAAGCGCGACGAGTCCGGCGTCATGACCTCGTCGATGAGCAGCAGCTCGCCGGACGGCAGCAGTCCGAACTCGAACTTGGTGTCCGCGAGGATGATGCCGACGCGCTCGCAGATCGCCGCGCCGCGCGCATAGAGGGCGAGCGAGATCTCGCGCACCTTCTCCGCCGTCTCGTCGCCGATCAGCTCCGTCACCCGGTGGAACGGGATGTTCTCGTCGTGCTGGCCGGCGGGCGCCTTCCAGGCGGGCGTGAAGATCGGCCCGGGGAGACGGCTGCTCTCGAGCAGGCCGTCCGGGAACCGGATCCCGCAGACGGCGCCCGTGGCCAGGTACTCCTTCCAGCCGGACCCGCTGATGTACCCGCGGACCACGCACTCGACCGGCAGCACGTCGGCGTGGCGGCCCAGCATGATCCGGCCGCGGAAGTCCGCGATGACGTCCGGGTCGGCGCCGGTGACGGTAGCCGGCAGATCCGCGGGGTCCGTGGACAGCAGGTGGTTCGCGACGATGCCGGCGGTCTCCGAGAACCAGAACCGCGACAGCCCGGTGAGGATCCGGCCCTTGTCGGGGATCGGCGTCGGGAGGACCACGTCGAAGGCCGACAGCCGGTCGCTCGCGACCAGCAGGAGACGGTCGGCGTCGACGCGGTAGAGGTCGCGGACCTTGCCGGACCGGACGAAGACATCAGCCAGCGGCATCGGGGTTCCCCTTCCGTTCGAGCGCGTCCAGGCGGGCGATCACGGCCGGCACATGCCGGAGGACCGCCGCGTCGTCGAAGCAGGCGTCGAGGTCGGCGAGCGGCAGGCGGCCGGCGACGGCGGGATCCGTGGCCAGGAGGCCGTGGAGCGCCACCCGCTCGTCCGCGGCGCGCAGGGCGTGGCGCTGCACCAGCACATAGGCGTCCTCGCGCGACATCCCGGCCTTCTCCACCAGCGCGAGGAGGACGCGGGACGAGGCATGGAGCCCGAGGCCGCGCTCGATGTTCTCGCGCATCCGCTCCGGCCGCACGATCAGCCCCTCCACCAGCCCCGTGGTCCTGGCCAGCATGTAGTCCAGCAGGATCGTGGCGTCGGGCAGGATCACGCGCTCCGCCGAGCTATGGCTGATGTCGCGCTCGTGCCACAGAGGCTGGTTCTCGAACGCCGTCAGCGCGTAGCCGCGCAGGAGCCGCGCGAGCCCGGCGATCCGTTCCGACAGGATCGGATTGCGCTTGTGGGGCATCGCGGACGAGCCCTTCTGGCCGCGCTTGAACGGCTCCATGACCTCGGCGATCTCCGTGTGCTGGAGGTTCCGCACCTCGGTGGCAAGCCGCTCGAGCGTTCCGCCGAGGATCGCGATCGCGGCGAGGAACGCAGCGTGCCGGTCCCGCTGGACGATCTGCGTGCTCACCGGGTCCACGCGCAAACCCAGGTCCGCGAGCACCTCGGCCTCCACGTCCGGCCCGAGGTGGCTGTAGGTCCCGACGGGGCCGCTGATCTTGCCCGTGGCGATCTCGGCGGTGGCCTGCGCCAGGCGCTCCCGACCGCGGGCAACCTCGAACGCCCAGCCGGCGCACTTCAGGCCGAACGTCGTGGGCTCGGCGTGGACGGAGTGGGTGCGGCCCATCATCACAGTGCCGGCCTCCCGGCGGGCTCGGGCGATCAGGGCGACGAGGAGGGCGTCCGCGCCGAGCAGCAGCCGCTCCCCCGCCGCCCGCAGCTGGAGCGCCAGGGCGGTGTCCACGACGTCGCTGCTCGTCAGCCCCAGGTGCAGGAACCGCCCCTCCGGTCCGACGGCCTCCGCGACCTGCGACACGAACGCGATGACGTCGTGGTCGGTGGTGGCCTCGATCTCGTTGATCCGGTCCACGTCCACCACGGCGCGAGCCTCGATGACGGCCGCCGCCTCCGGGGGTACCAGGTCGCGACGCACCTGGGCACGGCAGACCGCGAGCTCCACGTCGAGCATCCGCTGGAAGCGGGCCTGCTCCGACCAGATCGCGCCCATCTCGGGGAGCGTGTAGCGGCGGATCACCGTGGGACCTCCAGGGCGGCGGGCGACAGGTGGGCGGCGGGCGGCCGGGCGGAGGCCGGTGGCAGGGCGGCGGGCGGCTGGGTGGCGGCGGGTGGCAGGTCTGCCGCGATGTCGCGCCGGCGCTGCAGTCCGTCCCAGGTGATGGCATCCGCGGCTCGCTCTGCCGCCGCGCGGGCCGTCGTGAGGTCGTCGCCCATGCCCACGACGCTCAGCACCCGGCCACCACTGGTGACGAACCCGCCGCCGGGCCGTGCCGCCGTGCCCGCGTGGAACACGAGGACACCGGTGTCGCGTGCGGCCGCGAGGCCGTGGATCTCGTCGCCATGCCGCGGGTCGCCCGGGTAGCCCGCGGCGGCCAGCACGATCCCCACGGCGGCGCCGGGCAGCGCCGGGACCCGTGGCGGGAGCCCCTCGGGAAGCCGGCCCCGCGCGGCGGCGAGGAGCAGGGGGCCGAGGGCGGCGGCAACCCGCGGCAGCATGACCTGTGCCTCTGGATCCCCCAGCCGGACGTTGAACTCGAGGAGCGCCGGACCGTCGGCGGTCAGCATCAGGCCCGCGTAGAGGAACCCGACGAACGGGGCGCCGCGCCGGGCCATCTCGGCCAGGATGGGCCGGTGGACGGTGTCCAGGATCGTCTCGACCTGGGCGTCGTCCAGGTCCGGCAGCGGCGAGTACGCACCCATGCCGCCGGTGTTCGGGCCAGAATCGCCGTCACCGAGACGTTTGTGGTCCCGGGCGACGGGCAGGGCCACGGCGCGCTCGCCATCGCAGATCGCGATGACGCTGGCCTCGCGACCGGACAGCCGTTCCTCCACGACCAGCGCCGGGCCGTCCCCCGGGCGGCCACCGAGGAACGACGGCGCCAGCTCCAGGGCCTGCGCCGTGGATGTCGTGACGATGACGCCCTTTCCCGCGGCGAGGCCATCGGCCTTGAGAACCATGCCGGCCCCGGCGCTGTCCAGCTCCCGGATCCAGGCGAGGGCCGCCCCGGTCTCACCACCCGAGAAGGAGCGTGCTCGTGCCATGCGCACGCCCGCGCCGCGGGCGACGTCGTGGCAGTACGACTTCGAGGTCTCGAGCCGGGCGGCCGCTCGCGACGGGCCGAACACGGCGAACCCCGCGGCAGCGAGCGCGTCTGCCACGCCCATGGAGAGGGGTGCCTCGGGACCGACCACCACGAGGTCCGCGGCGCAGGCCCTCGCGAGCGCGATCACGGCCTCCGGATCGAGCGCGTCGACGGCGACGGTGCGCACGCCCGGCTCCGTGGCGATCCCCGCGCTCCCGGGCGCCACCGTCAGGTCGGAGCAGCCGGGCTCGTGGGCCAGCTTCCACGCGATCGCGTGCTCCCGGCCGCCTCCGCCGAGGACCAGGATGCGGGCCGGCATCTCGTTGGGCATCGGCGTGCTCGTCGTCCTATGCGGACGTTGGGGGGCGATGGCGCATGGGTCGCCAGGCCCGTTCGATGGTCTGGGTGCGCTCGGGCCCAACCGAGACGAACACGATCGGCACGCCGGCGTGCTCCTCGAGGGCCGTCACGTAGCGGCGGGCGTTCTCGGGCAGGTCCGCCAGCGCGCGGACGCCGTGGATCGGCTCCTCCCAGCCCGGGAACTCCGCGTAGACCGGCACGGCCCGGGACAACGCGGCGCCGGATGACGGCCACCGTTCGACCCGCTTGCCATCGACCTCGTAGGCGACGCACAGCTTGATCGTCTCGATCCCCGACAGGATGTCCAGCTTGTTGAGGACGATGGCGCTGTTGGAGTTCACGGCGACCGCGTACCGGAGCGGCACGGCGTCGAACCAGCCCACGCGCCGGGGCCGACCGGTGACGGTGCCGAACTCCCGGCCGCGCTCCGCGATCCCCTTCCCGGTGTCGTCGAACAGCTCCGTGGGGAACGGCCCGGATCCCACGCGCGTGGAGTAGGCCTTCATGACGCCGATGACCTCGTTCACCTGGAGCGGTCCGATGCCGCCACCCGTGCATGCGCCGCCCGCGACGGGGTTGGACGAGGTCACGAACGGGTAGCTGCCGTGGTCGAGGTCCAGGAGCGCTCCCTGGGCGCCCTCGAGCAGCACGTGGTCCCCTCGCCGGAGCGCGTCCTGGACCAGCCAGGTGCTGTCGTCCAGGTGCGGCCGCAGGCGCTCGCCCCAGGCAAGGCATTGCGTCACCAGCGACTCGACCTCGAACGTGTCGGTCCCCATCGCCGCGAGCAGCAGGTTCTTGTCCACGAGGGCGCGGGTTATGCGCTCGCGCAGCGTGGGCTCGTCGACCAGGTCTTCCATCCGGAGGCCCAGGCGCCACGCACGGTCCCCGTAGGTGGGCCCGATTCCGCGTCCGGTGGTGCCCACCCTGGCGCCCGCGAGGCGGCTCTCGTTGCCCTTGTCGAGGGCCACGTGGTAGGGCATGATCACGTGCGCGCTGCGGCTCACGCGGACCTTGGCCACGTCGATGCCGCGCCCGATGAGCATGTCCAGCTCGCGGATCAGCGTCGCCGGGTTGACGACAACGCCGTTCCCGATCACCGACGTGATGTGCGGGTACATGACGCCCGACGGGCAGAGCTGGAGCTTCACCGTCTCGTCGCCGACGACCACCGTATGGCCGGCATTGTCGCCGCCCTGGTAGCGGACCACCATGGCCACCTGCTCCGCGAGGAAGTCGGTGGTCTTGCCTTTGCCTTCGTCGCCCCACTGGAGGCCGACGATCACAGTCGCGGGCATCACACGTCTCCGGACATGAAACGACCCCGGCCCGTGCCGGGGTCCTGGATAGACGTCTCCCGCGTCTGCCCGCCGAATGAGCGGCGGACCGGGCGAACGAAGGTGCGGTCCCGTCTCACGGGGCGGACGCCGCTCCTCCCTCGAGCAATGGCCAAACCCTCCATCGCGGTCCTGGCTCCGCGCAGCCTCGAGGACCCCGGGAGTATACCGAAACGGTGACCTTCGACACCGGGTTGGACGGGACGGATCCGGTACGGGCGCCGGCCGACGGGCTCCGACCCGGGACCTGGGAGGTCCGGGATCATCCGCGGTCGGTCTCGCCGGCCGCGTGTCGCCCTCGCAGCGGCCGCCCACGCGGCCTCAGCGCCGTGCAGGCGGCAGGCGCGACGGTGATCAAACCGGCCGTGCCGGGCGACCCAGCGCTCTGGTCAAGGCGATGAGTCCAGTCGAAGGCGGGCATAAGCCGCGGTGCAGAGGGTCCCGCTATGGTTCGCTCTGCCCGGTGAGGCGCCGGCCCGGTGGTCCATCGACCTGCCGAGGACCGGATCCGGACCGCCGCCATCACCCGCCCGCCGGACATCGATGCCCGCCGCGCAAGCAGGATCGGCCGCATGGAGGCGCGCCCAGGCGCGTCTGCGGTCCGGTCGGAAGGAGACACGGACCATGAACAGGGTCCTCCTCACCGGTCGCCTCACCCGAGACCCGGAGGTCCGCACGACCGCCGGCGGCAAGGCGGTCGCAAGCTTCGCCGTGGCGACCCACGAGTACGTGGGCGGCGGCAAGGAGAAGAGTGAGTTCCACAACGTCGTCGCCTGGGATCGGCTGGCCGAGACCTGTGGCCGCTACCTCGGCAAGGGCCAGCAGGTGGCCCTGGAGGGGCGGCTCCAGACACGCTCCTGGGACGACGACAAGGGCGCCCGACATTGGAAGACCGAGATCGTCGCCAGCAGCGTCGAGATGCTCTCGGGCCGTCGCAAGAAGGACTACGCGGCAGAGACGGCGGCGTCCGCGCTGGAGGCCCAGGCACTCGCGGCTGGTATCGCGCCGGACGCGGGCGAGCCCATCGCCGATGACTCCGGGTTCGCCGTGGTCCCGGGCGGCGACGATGACGAGGAGGAGGACGAGCTCCTCGAGGAGGCCGTCGCGGCCTGACGTCCTTCTCCTCCCTGCCCGGCGGCGGTGCGGCATCCCTTCCCGTGTCGCCGCCGGGTTGCTGCGTCGGCAGCCGCGGCTCGACGTGCGGGATCGTGTCCGCCCCGCCGGCCCGCACCGTCCGCGATCCGTGGATCGATCGCTACTCCGCTATGGCGTCGTCGGCGCCATCGGAGGTGGCGTACAGGGCGCGCCGCGGGACGCCGGTCTCGCGGGACACGCGCCGGGCCGCCTCACCGCGTGCGACGCCGTCGTCCACCATCCGCTGGACGGCCACTCGTGCAGCAGCGATCACCGCGTCCCGGGCCTCACCGCCGGTGCGGCCCCCTGCCGCGTCCGATGCCGCCGCGCCGGCCCGGTCCCCCGCCCCACTTGCCCAGCCGACCACGATCACGATCTCGCCGCGCGCGGGGATCGTCCCGTCCTCGACCCGTGCCGCCAGCTCGCCCAGCGTGCCCCTCGCCACCTGCTCGTGCAGCTTCGTGAGCTCGCGACAGACGGCCCCGTGGCGGTCCGCGCCGCACGCCGCGGCGAGGTCCCCGAGCGTGGCCGCGAGGCGGGACGGCGCCTCGAACAGCACGCTCCCGCGCTCGTCCGACGCGAGCTGCTCCAGCCGGTCGCGCCGCTCCCGACCGCTCCGGGGCAGGAACCCCTCGAACGACCACCGGGGACCGGTGACGCCGCTCGATGCCACGGCCGCGAGCACGGCAGATGCCCCGGGGATCGCGACGACCGTGCCGCCGGCGGCGGCCCATGCCGCGACCAGTCCCTCGCCCGGATCGGAGACCACGGGCGTGCCGGCATCCGTGACGAGCGCCAGGTCCCGCCCCGTCGCGAGGTGGGCGAGCAGCTCCCGCTCACGGGCCGCGTCGCTCTGGGCGTGGTAGCTGGTCGTCCGCGTGGCGATCTCGTACCGGTCCAGGAGACGGCGGCTGACGCGCGTGTCCTCGGCCGCGATGAGCGGGACCGCGCGCGAGGACCTCGAGGGCCCGGTGCGTCACGTCGCCCAGGTTGCCGATGGGCGTCGCGACGACGTACAGCGTCCCGCCGGCCATCGTCAAGACCGCGCCGACGACCCGGGCCGCCGCCGTGGGTAGAGATAGTCCACGCCCGCCGTCCGGGGGCCCAGCTTCGCGATCGGCGGCACCTGGCGCTTGAACTCCGCGCCCGCGACCATCCGGTCCACCCGCTCGATGAGCGCGAGATCGAACCCCTTCGCGACCAGCTCCTCCGTCGATCGCCGCTTGTCGACTCGCCAGAACAGCAGCCGGTCCAGCTCCGGGTAGGAGAAGCCGGCCTCGGTCTCGTCGGTCTGGCCCGGCCAGAGGTCCGCGGACGGCGCCTTGCGGATGATCGCCTCGGGCACGCCGATGGCGGCCGACAGCTGCCGGACCTGGCTCTTGTACAGGTCGCCGATCGGGTTGAACGCGCAGGCGGAGTCCCCGAACAGGGTCGTGTAGCCGATCAGCGACTCGGTCTTGTTGCCGGTGCCGACGACCAGCCCCCGCCACGAGACGCTCCGGTCGTAGAGCACGGCCATCCGCATCCGGGCCATGAAGTTGCCGCGCCGGAGAGGTGCCGCCTCCACGGAACCGGCCCCGCCCTCGCCGGCAATCCCGCCCCGCCCGAAGTACCCGTCGACCATCCCGGTGATCTCCACCAGGTCCACCGCGCAGCCGAGGTCCGCGACCACCGCCTCGGCATCGGCCTGCGAGGCAGGAGAGGAGGCGCGGTAGGGCATCATCACGCACAGCAGCCGCTCCGCCCCGATCGACTCGGCAACGAGGTAGGCGACCAGCGCGGAGTCGATCCCGCCCGACAGGCCCAGCACGGCCCGCTCGAACCCGGCCTGGCGCAGCTGGCCGCGGATGAAGGCAGCGATCGCCTTGCGGGCGACGTCGGTGTCGATGGCCAGCTCCTCCGGCAGGTCGAACAGCGGCCCGTCCCCCGCCGGGGAGCCGGCCGCCGGGTCCGTGCCGGCCGCCGCATGGGCGCCCGCACCGGTCGCGCCAGCCGCAACAGCCAAGCCGGTCGCGGGCTCCCCGTCCTCGTTCACCTCTCGACCGCCACGTCGAAGCCCGCCGCGGCACCGGGCTCGGCCGTCCCATCCGCGACGAGGCCCGCGCGCTCGGCGATCAGGCGTCGCCACTCGCGGGCGACCAGCTCCGGGCGCTCGTCCCGCAGCAGCGGCAGCGCGATCCGCTCCCTGCGGACGTCCGCGAGGTCCACGTCGACGGTGAACAGGCCCTCGTCGAACATCGGCGCCCCGAAGACCGGTGCGCCCGTGGGCCCGATGACCTCGGACCCGCCCCAGAAGGACAGCGACTCGTCCACGCCCACGCGGTTGCAGAACACCACGAACGACGTCGTCAGCTGCGCGTAGGCCCGCATGAGCGTCCGCCACGAGGTCGCCGTCCCCAGGCCCACCTCGTTGCTCATCGCCAGGTCCCGTCCGGGCGAGGAGGACACGTTGACCAGGACCTGGGCGCCGTCGAGCGCCAGCAGCTGGGGCGTTGAGAGGTGCCAGAAGTCCTCGCACACGCCCAGGCCCACGCCGACGCCCGAGGCGGGACGGCACGGCGCGGATCACGTCGCCCGGCGCGAAGAAGCGCCGCTCGTCGAACATGCCATAGGTGGGCAGGTGGATCTTGCGGTGGACGTGGCGGATCGCCCCGTCCTCGATCAGCGCGGCCACGATGAACAGCCGGTGGTCGGCGGACTCCTCCACGAACGAGACGACGGCGGACAGGCCGGCCGTTGCGGCGGCGAGCTCCGCGAGGCGCGGGTCGTCGAGACGCATCGCCACCTCGGCGGCGAGGTCCTGGAGCAGGTACCCCGTCAGCCCCAGCTCCGGGAAGACGACGAGGCCGGCTCCCGCGTCGCGCGCCTCGGCGAGCAGCTCGTGATGGCGCGCCAGGTTGACCTCGAGGTCCCCGAGACGTGGCGCAATCTGGGCGAGCGCGATGCGGAGCGGCTGCACGCCCCGAGTCTAGGCCTCGTCGGACCGGGGCGGGTACACCGGCCGCTCGTCCGGGACGGCGGGCATGCCGAGCAGCATCGACGAATCCGGGATCAGCTTCACCTCTGGGAGTGGCTCGTTCCGGATGAGCGGTGTCGTGGGCTCAGCGTCCCCGACTCGGGGAAGCGTCGGCCGGGCACCCGGGCCGGCGGCCGCCGAAGGCGCGAACGTCGACGCGGGTGGCGATGACACGCCGCGCCCGGTGGCCTGGAGCTGCTCCCCGGAACCGTCGACCTCTTCCGCGTAATGGCAGGCGACGGCGTGCCCGGTCGCCAGCTCGCGGAGGGGCGGATCCTCCTCGGAGCAGCGCGCGGGGTTGCCGAGCCGGTCGCGCAGCCAGCAGCGCGTGTGAAACCTGCAACCCGACGGTGGCGCGGCGGGCGACGGGACGTCGCCGCGCAGGATGATCCGGCGCCGCCGCCCTTCGACCACGGGGTCGGGAATCGGGATCGCCGACAGGAGCGCCACCGAATAGGGGTGCAGCGGCTCACGGTTGAGCCCCTTGGACGACGCGAGCTCGACGATCTTGCCGAGGTACATCACCGCGATCCGGTCGCTGATGTGGCGGACCACGGACAGGTCGTGGGCGATGAACAGGTAGGTCAGGTGGAACTCGCCCTGCAGCCGTTCGAGCAGGTTGATGATCTGCGCCTGGATGGAGACGTCGAGTGCGCTGATCGGCTCGTCGGCGATGATCAGGTCGGGGTTCACCGCGAGAGCTCGCGCGACGCCGATCCGCTGCCGCTGGCCGCCGGAGAACTCGTGGGGATAGCGATTGTCGGAGTCGGCGCTGAGCCCGACGGTCGCCAGCAGGTCGCGGACCTTCGCCCGACGCTCCCGGCCCGTCCCGATGTCGTGGATGTCGAGCGGTTCGCCGATGATCCCGCCGGCGGTCATCCGCGGGTTCAGGCTGGCGTACGGGTCCTGGAAGATCATCTGCATGCGCCGGCGAACCGACCGGAGGCCGGCGCCCTCGAGGGTCGTGATGTCCTGGCCGTCGAATGTCACCGTGCCGGCGGTCGGCCGGTAGAGGCGCAGGACCGCTCGGCCGAGGGTGCTCTTGCCGCAGCCCGACTCGCCCACGAGGCCCAGGGTCTCCCCACGTCGGAGCTCCAGCGACACGTCGTCCACGGCGCGCACGTCGCCGATGTGGCTCTGGAAGATGATCCCCTGGGTGATCGGGAAGTACATCTTGAGCCCGGATACCTCGACCAACGGCCGCCCGTCGCCGACGGGTGACGTCGTCGCGGCCGGAACCGGGGTGGAGTCGATCATCGGGTCCCCTTGCCGGCTGCAGCCGCCGTCGCGCGGTCAGGCGGCGGAGCGGGGACGACGCCCTCGCGGAGCGGGGCGCCCGCCGCGGCCTCGTCCGCCGTCGGCGGGTTCCAGCAGGCGATCCGGTGCGTGGCACGGGGGCCGGTGGTCCTCACGGCCTCGCCCGGGGCAAGAGGTTCGTACGGGTCGAGAGAGGGGATCTCGGTCCAGCACCGGGCCACCCGCCAGGCGCAACGTGGGGCGAACTGGCAACCGACGGGCGGGACCCGGAGGTCGGGCGGGACGCCCTCGATCGGGATCAGGGGCTCGTCGGCGACGGCGTCGAGACGCGGGATCGAATGCAGCAGACCAACCGTGTACGGGTGCCGGGGCGTCGCGAACAGGTCGGGGGTCGTGGCCGCCTCCACCACGAAGCCCGCGTACATCACGTTGACGCGCGTGCTCATGCCGGCGACGACACCAAGGTCGTGGGTGATCAGGATCACCGCGGTCCCGCGCTCGGTGGTGAGCTCGCTTCAGGAGCTCGAGCACCTGCGCCTGGATGGTGACGTCCAGGGCCGTCGTCGGCTCATCGGCGATCAGGAGCTTCGGCTCGAGGGCCAGCGCCATGGCGATCATGACCCGCTGCCGCATGCCGCCGCTGAACTGGTGCGGGAAGTCGCGGACCCGCATCTCGGGTTCGGCAATGCCCACCATGCCGAGGAGCTCGATCGAGCGTGCCCGTGCGGCCGATGGCGTGATGTCGCGATGGGCCCGGATCGTCTCGACCATCTGCTCCTGGATCGTGAGCACCGGGTTCAGGCTCGTCATCGGATCCTGGAAGATCATCGCGATGTCGCTGCCCCGCAGGTCCCGCATCGAGGCCTCGGAGAGCTGCGTGAGGTCGACGCCGTCGAACGTGACCTCTCCACGCTCGATGTGCCCGGCGGGCTTCGGCAGCAGCTGCATCATCGCCAGGTTGGTCACGCTCTTGCCGCAGCCCGACTCGCCGACCAGGCCCATCGTCTCGCCCTCCTCGAGGTCGAACGAGACGCCGTTGACGGCATGCACGGTCCCGTCGTGCGTGCGGAACCGGACGGTGAGGTCGTGCACGGAGAGGAGCATGGTCCCTATCGCTTCAGGCGCGGGTCGATCGACTCGCGAAGGCCGTCGCCCACCAGGTTGAACCCGATCGCGCTGATCACGATCGCGATGCCCGGGAAGAGGATGAGGTACGGGGCGTGACTGGAGGAACCGTGCCGAGTCGGTCAGCATCTCCCCCCACTCCGGGATGCGCGGATCGCCGGGCCCGAGTCCGAGGAAGCCGAGGCCGGCGACGTCGATGATCGCCGTTGCCATGGCCAGCGTCGCGGCCACGATCAGCGGCGTGAGGGCGTTCGGGAGCATGTGGCGGAACAGGATCCGCGCCGGCGTGGCGCCCCCCGAGCGGGCGGCCGTCACATAGTCCGCCTCGTGCAGCCCGAGCAGGCTGCCCCGGAGGAGTCGCGCGAAGACGGCGCGTAGGCGATCCCGACGGCGAGCATGATCTGGACCTGGCCCTGGCCCAGCAGGGCCACGATCCCGATCGCGAGCAGGATGCCGGGCACGGCGAGCAGCACGTCCGTGACGCGCATCAGGACGGTGTCGACCCTGCCGCCCAGGCCGCCCGCGACGGCGCCCATGGCCACACCCACGACGAGGCCGAAGAACACGGCAACGACCCCCACCACCAGGCTGACGCGCGCCCCGTAAAGCACCCGGCTGTACTCGTCGCGACCCAGCAGGTCCGTCCCCATCACGTGTGCGAGCGACGGCGTCTGTTTGCTCGAGGCGAGGTGCGCGACCGTCGGATCGTACGGTGCGATGAGCGGTGCAAGGACGGCGGCGGCCACGAAGACCGAGACGAACACCAGGCCCAGCATCGCCGGTCCGTTGCGCATGAGGCGCCCCAGGGCGTCCCGCCACAGGCCGCGGCTGGGACGCGGCGCCGCCTCGACGAGGATGGATGTCGTGCCTGCGGTCATCCTAGGAGTACCTGATCCGCGGGTTGATGAAGGCGTAGCCGATGTCCACCAGCAGGTTCACGACCAGGAAGATGGTCGCGAAGATGAGGATCAGGGACTGCACCACGATGTAGTCGTGGTTCTGGATCGCGGTCACGATCCATGACCCCACGCCGGGCCAGACGAACACGGTCTCGGTGAGGACCGCGCCGGCCAGCAGCAGCCCGACCTGCAGCCCGATGACCGTGATCACGGGCAGCCACGCGTTGCGCATGATGTGCCGGTCGCTGACACGCTTGTTGGTGAGGCCCTTGGCCCGCGCCGTCCGGACGTAGTCCTCGTTGCTGACGTCGATCACCGATGCGCGGGTGATCCGGGTGATGATCGCGAACGGGATCGAGCCGAGTGCGATCGCCGGCAGGATGAGGTGCGCGAAGGCGTCGATCACGGCGCCGGGCTGGCCGGACAGTGCGGCGTCGACGATCGGCAAGTGGGTGACTGGAGGCACGTTGAGACGCGGGTCGATGGGCCCGAGCCACGGAAGCAGGTGGAGCTGGACCGAGAACACGTACACCAGGCCGTAGCCGAGCACGAAGATCGGGATCGAGATCCCGAGCAGCGAGATCACGGTCACGAGGGCGTCGATCCAGGCGTTGGGATGGCGCCCGGCCAGCCGGCCGAGCGGGATGCCGAGGCCCACGGCGAAGACGAGGGCACCGATCGTGAGCTCGACCGTCACCGGGAACCGCACGGCGAAGATCTCCGAGACGGCCCGGCTGTCGATGATGCTCGAGCCGAAGTCGCCGTGGAGCAGGTTGCCGAGGTAGATGAAGTACTGGACGATGATGGGCTTGTCCAGCCCGAGCGACTCGTGGATCCGCGCGATGAGCTCCGGGGTGGCGTGCTGCCCGAGGATGGCGATCGCCGGGTCACCGGGGAGCAGCCGCAGGAAGAAGAACAGGATCAGGGACAGCCCGAACAGCACCGGGATCGCTCCCAGGATTCGACGGACGATGAACCTCGCCACGGGCTGTTAGACATCCTCCCTGTGACGTGGCCCCCGGGTCCGGAGGACCCGGGGGCCACGAGCGCTGAGCGGAGTGGAGCAGAGCCGCCCGGTCGCCGACCTGCGGGCTCCGCGTTGCCGGCCTCCCGACCGGACCTAGCGAATGGTTACGGCTGGATCCAGACCGGGGCGAGGTACTCGGTCCCGTTGCTCGCACCCAGGTAGCCGTGCACCTTCGCCGACAGGGCGCCGGCGGGCGTCGAGTTGACGATCGGGACCATCGGCATGTCGGCGCCGATCAGGTCCTGGGCCTGGCCCCACAGCGCGTTGGCCGCGTCGACCGACGGCGCCTGGAGGGCCTGTCCGAACAGGGTGTTCATCTGGTCGTTCTTGTAGCCGAAGGCCTTGGCGGGCTGGCCACCCGAGTAGCCGAAGAACGCCGTGCACGAGGAAGTTGTCCGCGCCGGCCCAGTCGCACGTCCAGCCAAGCAGGTAGAGCGCCTCCTGGCCCGTGTTCATGGTGTTGTAGTAGCCGGCGTGCCAGTCGATCGTCTTCAGCGTCACGGTGAACCCGATCGCGGTGAGGTCGTCGGCGACGGCCTGCGCCTCGTTCTTCGGGTCCGGCATGTACGGCCGGGTGACGTTCGACGGGTAGTACAGGTCGATCTTGAGCTGGTCGGGCGTGAGGTTGGCCTTGGCCAGGGAGGCCTTCGCCGCGGCCGCGTCAAAGGCGGGGAAGTTCTGGGCCTTGAAGCCGATCGTCGACGGGGGCATGAAGCTCTGGGCAACCTTGCCCTGGCCCGCATACAGCGCGTCGATGTAGCCCTGCTTGTTGAGCGCCGCGGCGACCGCCATGCGGACGTCCGGGTTGGCGAAGATGGTCGGTCCACCGACCTTGGCCCCGGCCTTGTCCCACAGCTGCTGGTTCATGCCGAGGTAGCCGAGGTTGCAGGACTCGCCACGATCGATCAGCTGGAGGCCAGCGCCCTGGGCCGCAGCGATGTCGTTGGGCGAGATGTTGAACGCGCCGTCTGCGGCGCCCGTCTGCAGCGCCTGCAGCGTGGCGGTCGTGTCGGCAATGGGCTTGAACGTGACCTGGTCAAGGTGCGCCTTGTTGGCCGTGTCCCAGTAGTTCGGGTTCTTGGTGACCGTGATGTGGTCGCCCGGGACCCAATCCTTGAAGACGAACGGACCTGTGCCGACCATGGTCGTGGTCTTGGCCTGTGCGTACGCGTTGTCCTTGAGCGGCACGGTGTCCGCCTTGCCGGCCTGCAGCGCGGTCGGGCTCTGGATGCCGAAGACCATGATCGTCTGCGACAGCAGGAAGTTGGACTGCGGTGTCTTGAGCGTGATCACGACAGTGGTGTCGTTTGGCGCGTCGACCGAGGCGACGTTGGAGCTGTCGCCGAAGCCGCCGAAGACGGCGCCGTAGTAGTAGGCGTTGTCCTGGAGGTCGCCCTTCGGGAAGCTCTTCCAGCGGTCGTAGTTGAACTTGACGGCCGCGGCGTTGAACGGCGTGCCGTCCGAGAACTTGACCCCGCTGCGGAGCGTGAAGGTGTAGGTCTTGCCGTCGGCGCTGACGGTCGGCAGGGCGGAGGCAAGGACCGGGACCACCTCGGAGATGGTGCCCGGCTTGAGGCCGACGAGGCCCTCGACGACCTGGTTGGCCACGAACAGCGAGTTGCCGTCGCTGACCAGCGCTGGGTCAGCGTAGGTCATGTCGCCCTGGAGGACATAGACCATGTTGCCGCCGTCGACCGGCGTCCCGGCCTGCGAGGCGGCCGCCGACGGGGCGGCGGCGGAGGGTGCTGCGGCGGATGCCGCCGTGGACGGTGCAGCGGCGGACGGTGCTGCGGCGGACGGGACCGCCGATGGTGTCGCGGCCGAGCCGCCACAGGCGGTGACCACGATTGCTGCCGTCGCCAACAACGCCCCGAATCGGTAGCGGGACATCAGGACTCCTTCTCTTGCCAGGACAGGCGGCACCCGCCGCCGGACGGGGAAATCAGCGTCATGCTGCCCTCGTTTGCCGCCGCATGATACCCAGTCTGCGCCGCCGTGCACTGGTGGACCGCGCGCCGAGGCAGCGGTGACCGGCGCCGGCGGGTCGGACCCGACGCTGGCGGCCGCGGTGCTAGGCTGTGATCGATGCCGCCCTCGCGCCGGACCCTGCTCGCGCTCCTGGCCGTGGCCCTCGCCGTCGGCGCATGCGGGTCGGACCCGGCAGTGACGCCAGGCCCCACCGGGCCCGATCCCTCGGGTTCGCCGACGCCGACGCCCGCCGCCACCGAGATCGCCTTCGCTCCCGAGCCGCCTGGCCCGTCGGCCGGCTCGGCCTGCGACGACCCCGGCTACCGGGCCGGCTCGGCCGGATCGAGGCGCCGGACGCCCTGACCGTGGTGTTCACGCTGTGCGCCCCGGACGGCGCCTTCCGCACGCGGCTCGCCCATCCGTCGCTCGCCGTCGTGGACGCCGACGTCCATCGCCCGCCTCGCCGGTGCGACGCCGCAACGCCGGGCGGACGGTGGCCGGCACCGGGCCGTACCGGGTCGAGGCCTGGCGCGCGGACAACGTCGAGCTGCTCCCGTGGCGACGCCGGCGACGGCCAAGGGCCTCCTCGGAGACGGTGGTGATCGGGTGGGAGCCCGACGCGGCCGCCCGCGCCGCGGCCGTGCTCGGCGCGACCGTCGACGGGATCGACGGTCCCGGATCCGGCGGCGGCGGAGGCGATGACCACCCAGCCGGAGGTCGCCGTCGATCCCCCGACCGGACCTCGCCACCGCCTATCTCGGCTTCGGTGCAGGGACCGGCGTTCTCGGCCGTCCGCGTGCGCCGCGCGATCGCCATGGGCCTGGACCCGGGTGCGCTCGCGGCGGCGTTCGGCCCGGGCTCGATCGCTGCGACGGCCACGGCGCCATGCTCGGTCGCCGGCGGCTGCGCGGGACGCGCCTGGTGGACGTTCAACGCGCCGGCGGCCACGGCCGCGCTCGCCGCGGCCAAGTTCGATCTCAAGGCCGTCTACCCGCTCACGATCCCGGATGCGCCCGTGCCCGGGCTGCCGGATCCCGCCGCGGCCGCCAGCGGCGCGATCACGGACCAGCTCAAGGCGAACCTCGGCCTCCAGGTCGAGCCGGTCGTCGTCCCGGTCGCCACGTTCGCCGCCGATCTCGCCGCGGGCGCATCGACGGCCTCTACCTGGCGGGCGTCTCCTCCGCGCTCGCGGATGGCTCGGGCTTCCTCGAGCCGCTCTTCGGGCGGTCGGTCACCACGACCGCCGCCGGACGCGCGACAGGGCGTCGCCGACGCGCTCGAGGCGCTGGCGCGCACCACCGGAGCGGCGGAGCGGGCGGCCATCCTCGCCACGGCCAACGACGCCATCCGCGCGACCGTGCCGATCGTCGCCGCTCGTGCACCCGGGATCGGTCGCGGTCTACCGGTCCGACGTCACGGGGGTCATCGTCTCGCCACTCGGCCTGGACCCCCTCGGCTCGTTCGTGCCGGGCGATCGCCACCAGCTCGTCTACCTCGGCGCCGAGCAGCCGGCCGGGGCACTGGTGCGGCAACCAGGCCACGCCTGGACGCCTTCCGGCTGTGCGGCCTCGTGACCGAGGGGCTGTACGGGTTCGCGCACGGGCACCCTGGACCAGGAGCCTCGTCTCGCCGTCCGGTGCACGCCCAACGCGGACGCGACGACCTGGACGTGCCGGCTGCGTCGCGGCGTCACGTTCCAGGACGGGATGCGCCTCGACGCCGGGGACGTGCTGGCGTCGTTCGTCGCCCAGTGGGACGCCGGCGGTCCGCTGCGGAAGGCGGGGCCGCGCGGGGGCCTTCGCCAGCTGGGACGCCCTCTTCGGCGGCCCGACGGCGCGGGGCGTCCAGCCGACCGGAGCCGCCGATCGCCGTCGCGCCGGCGGCGCAGCGGCCAGCGCGGCAGCGAGCCGGACGAGCACGCGGGGGTCAGACGGCGGGGCGCCCGGCCGCGTCCAGCGGCCGGACCCGCTCGCCTTCTCGATCGTCTCGGGCGTGACCTCTTCCGGGAAGTGGCAGGCCACGCTGTGCCCGTCGCCCATGTCGCGCAGCTCGGGCCGCTCGGTCGAGCACCGCTCGGGGTTGTCCAGCCGCTCGCGGAGCCAGCACCGGGTGTGGAACCGGCAGCCCGACGGCGGGTTGGCCGGCGACGGGACATCGCCCTTGAGCACGATGCGGCTCTTCCTGATGGTCGGGTCCGGGTCGGGGACGGCCGACATCAGGCTCACCGTGTACGGGTGCAGCGGGGTGTCGTAGACGGCCCCGACGTCCCCGATCTCGACCAGGCTGCCGAGGTACATCACGCCGAGGCGGTCGCTGATGTACCGGACGACCGACAGGTTGTGCGCGACGAACAGGTACGTCAGGTTGAACTGGTCGCGCAGCTCGATCATCAGGTTCAGGACCTGCGACTGGATCGAGACGTCGAGGGCCGAGACGGGCTCGTCCGCGAAGATGAACTCCGGCGACAGGGCGATCGCCCGGGCGATGCCGATCCGCTGTCGCTGCCCGCCCGAGAACTCGTGGGGATACCGGCGGGAGTAGTCGCGCCGGAGCTTGACGGCCTCGAGGACGTCGCCGACGCGCTCGTCGCGGACGCTGCGCTTCCCCCAGCCGTTCTCGTCGTCCGCCTGGGCGAGCAGGCCCTCGCGCGATCAGGTCGCTGACGGGCATCCTCGGGTTGAGGCTGCTCATCGGGTCCTGGAAGATCACCTGCATCCGGCGACGGAGCCGCTTGAGGTCGTCGCCCTCGGCGCGCGAGGACGTCCTTTCCGTCGAAGAACGCCGACCCGGCCGTGGCGTCTCGAGCCGCAGGATCGTCCGGCCGAGCGTCGTCTTGCCGCAGCCCGACTCCCCGACCAGCCCGAAGACCTCGCCCCGGCGGATCGTCGAAGGACACGTCGTCGACGGCCTTGACCTGGCCGACCACGCCACGCAGGATCCCCGACCGGATCGGGAAGTAGGTCTTGAGATTGCGGATCTCGAGCAGCGAGGCATCCGCGCCATCGGAGGCGACGGCCGGCGCCTCGGACGCGGCCTCGGGCGTGCTCATGGTCATGCGCCGGCCACCTGCGGCCGCGCGCCACGCTGCGGCGCGATCCGCGTCGACCGACGCCCCGTAATGGGGCTCCGCCAGGTAGGCATCGAGCCGGTCCGCGTTGGCCGGGTCCTGGAGCCAGCACCGGGTCGTCCGGCCCTCGTTGACGTGGATGAGCTCGGGCTCCTCGACGCACTGGTCGAAGGCATACGGGCACCGCGGCTGGAACTTGCAGCCGGGCGGCATCCGCAGCGGGTTGGGCACGACCCCCTTGATGACCGCGAGCGGCTTGCCCTTCGTCCCGCGCGACGGGATGGACTCGAGCAGGCCCTTCGTGTAGGGATGCCGCGGATGGAGCAGCACCTCCTCGACCGTCCCGGTCTCGACGACGCGCCCGGCGTACATGACCGCCACCCGGTCCACCGTCTCCGCGACGACGCCGAGGTCGTGGGTGATGAGCAGCAGCGCGGTCCCGGTTCGCGTCCTGGATCTCCTTGATCAGGTCCAGGATCTGGCTCTGGATCGTCACGTCGAGGGCCGTGGTCGGCTCGTCCGCGATCAGCAGCTTCGGCCGGCAGGCCAGCGCCATCGCGATCATCACGCGCTGCCGCATGCCGCCGGAGAACTCGTGCGGGTACTGCTTCAGCCGCCGCTCGGGCGACGAGATACCGACGTCGCGGAGGGCGTCGACGGCGATCGCCTCGGCCTCGGTCTGGTTGGCCTTGTTGTGGAGGCGGATCGCCTCGGTCAGCTGGTCGCCGATCGTGAGCACGGGGTTGAGGCTCGTCATCGGCTCCTGGAAGATCATCGCGATCTCCCCGCCGCGGACGTTGTGCATCTCCTCCTTGCTCAGCGTGAGCAGGTTGGTCCCCGCGAAGTTGATCTCGCCCGACGCGATCTCCCCGGGCGGGATGTCGATCAGGCGCATGATCGAGAGCGAGGTCACGCTCTTGCCGCAGCCGGACTCGCCGACGATGGCCAGGCGCCCGCCGTGCGGGATCTCGAAGCTCACGCCGTCGACGGCCTTCACGAGCCCGTCGAGCGTGTGGAACCACGTCCGCAGGTCCTTGACCTCGAGGAGCGGGCCATCGAATGCCTGCGGGCCGGTGCCGTCGGGTGCCTGCGCGTCGCTCACAGCTTGGACCTCGGGTCGAGCGCGTCCCGGAGGCCGTCGCCCATGAAGTTGATGCCCAGCACGGTCAGCACGATGGCCATGCCGGGGAAGAACGGCCACCACCAGTTGCCCTGGGTGATGAACTCGAGCGAGTTCGACAGGACGTTGCCCCAGGTCGGCTGGCTCGGGTCCACGCCGAAGCCAAGGTAGCTCACGAACGCCTCCGCGACGATCACGCCGGCGACCGCGAGGGTCGCGGACACGATGATCGGTGACAGCGAGTTCGGCAGGATGTGGCGGAAGATGATCCGCGAGTCGGACACGCCGACCGCGCGCGCCGCGTCCACGAACGCCTCCTCGCGCAGGCTCAGGAACTGGCTGCGGACGAGGCGCGAGAGACCGGCCCAGCCGAGGAGGCCGAAGATCAGCGCCACGGTGACCCAGGATCCCGAGCCGAGGAACTTCGAGGCGACGAGGATGACGAACAGCAGCGGCAGCGAGAGGACCGCGTCGACGAAGCGCATCATCACCGTGTCGAGCCGGCCGCCGAAGTAGCCGGCGACGCCGCCCCAGACGGTCCCGATCACGACCGAGATCGTGGTCGCCACGAAGGCGATCATGAGCGACAGCCGGGCCCCGTTGATCACGAGCTGGAAGACGTCGCGCTGCAGGCGCCCGGTCTCGCCCATGACGAGGATCGGGTTCCAGTCGCCCGTCGTCCACGAGGGCGGGCGGCCCGCGTACACGATCTCGTCGGGCCTCGTGATGGAGGTCGGGTCGTAGGGCCAGATGATCGGACCGATGAGGCCGATCGCGACCATCGTGAAGAAGATCACGCTCCCGATGACCGCCAGGCGGTGCTTCTTGAACCGGCGCCAGGCCAGCTGCCACTGGTTGAGCGACTCGAGCTGGACCTCGTAGTCGAGCTCGTCCGGGAGATCCTCGATCTCGGCCGGGGGCAGGGTCGATCCGCCGCCGGACCCGGTTCCGCGCCGCTCAGCCATAGGTGATTCTCGGGTCGACGACCGCGTACAGGATGTCGGCGAGCAGGTTGGCGAACACCGTCAGGAGCGCCGCGATCAGCAGCACGCCCATCAGGACGGGGTAGTCGAAGCTGTTCGTGGCCTCGATCGACAGGCGGCCCATGCCCGGCCAGGAGAAGACCGTCTCGGTCACGATGGCGCCGGTGAACAGGAACGGGACCTCCAGGCCGATGTTGGTGACGATGGGCAGGAGGGCGTTGCGGAAAGCGTGCTTCATGGTCACCATCCGCTCCGCGACACCCTTGGCGCGGGCCGTGCGGACGTAGTCCTGGCTCAGCGAGTCCAGCATGGCCGCGCGCACGAACCGCGAGTCGCCGGCGACGCTCACCACGACCAGCGTGAACACCGGCAGGATCAGGTGCGTGCCCAGGTCGGTGACCGCCTTCCACGGCTGGGCCGACGGCGAAGGCCCAGTACTCGGGCGAGCCGAAGATCGGCACGTCGCGGGTGGACCACATGCCGCCGGCTGGCAGGATCTTCAGCCCCGAGGCGAAGACCGCCAGCAGCATGATCCCGAGCCAGAACGTGGGCAGCGAGAACCCGATGTAGCTGAAGACCGTGAGCACGGAGTCGAACAGGCCGTACCTGTGGACGGCCGCGTACATGCCGGCGAGGATGGCGATCGTGAGCCAGATGGCCCACGCCGTCGCGGCCAGGATCAGGGTCGGCAGGATCCGCTCGCCGATGACCACGGTCACCGGCCGGCCGTCCCGCAGGGAGAAGCCGAGGTCGCCGTGGAGGATGCCGTTGTCTCCGCCGCCCGATGGCGGCCGGCAGGAAGTTGGGCACGCCGTTGTCGCTGATGAACACGGCGAGACCCGTGTTGTCCGGGTTGCAGACGCCGAGCCAGCGGCAGTACTGGACGGGCATCGCCTGGTCCAGGCCCCAGCGCTTGCGGAAGGCCTCGACCTGCGCCGCCGTGATCTTGGGGTTCTGCGCGAAGCGAGCCTCGGGGCCGCCCGGGGCGATCAGCAGGATGCCGTAGATCATGAACGAGATGAACAGCAGGACCGGGATGGCGCTGAGCACGCGACGGACGATGTAGCGGGCCATCGAGGCTGGCCTCCCGCTGGGCGGTTACGGATTGCGGGGCCCCGATCGGGGCCCCGCAATCCCTTGCTAGACCTGGGTAGGTGCAGCCTAGGGCTGGAGCCACCAGTCCTGGACGTTCCACAGCACGCCCGACGTGGTCGGGTTGCCGGTGATGTTCTGGAGCTTCGGGTTGGTGAGGTAGACGTCCTTCCAGAGGAAGAGCGGGATCTCGACCACGTTCTTGTTGTAGTAGTTCTGCCAGTCCGCCATGGCCGCGCCGACCTTCGCGAAGTCGACGCTGCCCTTGACCGTGTTCCAGATCTTGTCGACCACGGGGTCGCAGGTCCGGGTGTTGTTCTGGCCGCTGTGCGGGGCTGCGTCCGGGATGCCCGGCAGTGTGTACACGTTGTAGCTGCCGAGCGGGTCGAGCGGGGAGACCCAGGCGAACATGGACACGTCGTACGTGCCATGGATCAGGTTGCAGGGCGTGTCCGCGGCCTCGGCGTCCCAGCCGCCGAAGAGCTGCGTGGACTTGACCGCGCCCTCGGGGGCTGCCGTGTTGGCCTGGATGCCGACGTCCTTGAGGTTGGACGCGAAGACCGCGAGCGAGTCCACGCGGTACGCGCGGGTGGTGGTGCAGAAGTCAAGGCTCAGCTTCTTGCCGTCCTTGGCGCGGATGCCGTCGGCGCCCTTGACCCAGCCCGCCGCGTCGAGCAGCGCGTTGGCCTTGGCGGGATCGAAGGGCTGGTCCGGCACGGTGCGTGTGGTACCAGTACTGCGGCGAGACCGGGTTCGAGATCGGGTCGACCGTGCCACCGAGCACGCGGCCGGTGATGTCCGACTTGTTGATCGCGAGCGCGAGCGCCTGCTTGATCGTGGAGACCTCTGCCTCGCCGAACTTGGCGGCCAGCGTCTTGTTGTTGATCGACAGCTGCTCGTACGTCGTGCCGTCCTTGACCAGGGTGTTCTTGCCCGCAAGGCTCGGGATGTCGGAGTGGTTGAGGTCCATGGCGAGGTCGTACTCACCGGCGTCGAAGCCGGCCTTCATCGCGTCCGGGTCGCCGTAGAGCTTGAAGATCATGCCCGGGAAGCCGAGCTTGGCCTCCGGGTGGATCGTCGCGTAGTTCGGGTTGGCCGTGTAGTTCAGCTGCGCGTCGGCCTTGTACTCCGTCGGGATGTAGGGGCCGCTGTACACGCCGCTCTTGAGGTTGGTGAGCGGGTACAGCTTGGTCGCCGCGTCCTTGACGGGGACCGTGGCCAGGTAGGACGCCGGGAAGAGGGGGCTGAACAGGCCGAGGTAGCCTTCGTAGACCTTGCCGAACGTGACCACGCAGTTCGTGTCGGACGACGTGTCGATCGCGGTGATGTCCTCCCACCCGATCGTGCCGCCGGCAAGGCCCGTCTGGTCCTTGTCCATGATCCACTTCCACGTGGCTTCGAGGTCCTTGCACGTGATCGCGGATCCGTCCGACCACTTCATGCCGGGCTTGAGCTTGTAGGTGACCGTCATGCCCGTGCCGTTGACCACGACGCCGCCGTTCGAGACGAGCGGCACCTCGGTGACCAGGTCACCGAAGTACTTGAGGTCGTTGGACGTGTTGATCAGGCCGAGCAGCGCCGGGGTGGACACCTCGATGTCGACGTTGGCCTGCGCGTAGTACGGGTTGAACGTGTCGGGGCTCTGCCACTCCGCAACGACGAGCGGCTTGGTGGCCACGTTGGCGTTGGCCACGGGCACGTAGGCGGTGCCGGTGATGTCCGGCTGCGCGGCGGCCGCAGAGGCCGACGGGGCCGGGGTGGCCGCGGGCGCGGCGCTGGCCGGCGCGGCGGTCGCCGGCGCGGCGGTCGCCGGCGCGGCTGCCGACGGCGATGCTGTGGCAGTCGTACCACCGCAGGCGGCGACCAGGATCGCGGTCACCGCGAGCAGCCCGAGGCTGCGCTGGCGCGTTGAACTCATGCGCGACTCTCCTCGTTGCGGACCGGGCCCGCGGCCCGGTCCATCCTGCCGGAGGCATCTGCCCACGGCCTCACACGGTCCGACAGGGCACACGGCTCCGGAACTCGGGGCGGAGTATACGGCCTGTCATGGGGCGCGGGCAGTGCCGGTCAGTCCGGGCCGAATGGTCGGGGATACCGGGCCAGTCCGGGCCGAATGGTCGTGGTGCCGGGGCAGTCCGGGCCGAATGGTCGTGGTGCCGGTCAGTCCGGGCAGGGCGTCTGGGCGCCGGTCATGCCCGCGCCACCGGAGGTTCGGCTGCCGCGCAGCGGTCGCCTCGTCCAGCCGGCGGACCGGGGCCGTGTGCGGGGCGCCCGCACGAGCTCCGGGTCCGTCCCGCCTCCCGCGCGATCTCCAGGAGCGCCTCGGCGAACGCGTCGAGGGTCTCGAGCGACTCCGTCTCGGTCGGCTCGATCAGCATCCCCTCCTCGACCGTCAGCGGGAAGTAGATCGTCGGCGGGTGGTAGCCCTTGTCGATCAGCCGCTTGGCGATGTCGAGGGTGCGGACGCCCGTGTGCCGCTTGATCTCGGCCGCCGAGGCGACGAACTCGTGCATGCACGCCGCCTCGAACGGGACGACGTAGGCGCCGGAGAGCCGGGTCTTGAGGTAGTTCGCGGCCAGGACGGCGTCGTCCGACACCTCGCACAGCCCGGATGCGCCGTGAGCGCGGAGGTACGCGTAGGCCCGGACGAGCACGCCCGTGCTGCCGACGAACGAGCGCATCCGGCCGATGGACGTCGGGCGCTCGCCCGGGCGCTCCAGCCGGTAGGCACCGTCGTCGCGCGCGCAGGACGCGCGGGCTCGGCAGGAACGGCACGAGGTCCGCCCGGACGCCGACCGGGCCGGCGCCGGGGCCGCCGCCGCCGTGCGGCGTGCTGAACGTCTTGTGGACGTTGAAGTGCATGACGTCGAAACCGGCCTCGCCCGGCCGGAACCGGCCGAGGATCGCGTTGAGGTTCGCGCCGTCCATGTAGGCGAGCGCGCCTGCGGCATGGGTCGCGGTCGAGCAGCTCCCCGATCCGCCGCTCGAACAGGCCGAGCGTCGACGGGTTGGTGATCATGATCGCCGCGGTTCGCGGGCCGAGGGCGGCCCGGAACGCGTCGAGGTCCACGCCCCCGTCCGGCGCGGACGGGATCGTGATCGTGCGGAAGCCGGCCATGGACGCCGTCGCCGGGTTCGTGCCGTGGGACGAGTCCGGAACCAGCACCTCGGTGCGCTCGAGGTCCCCGCGGGACCGGTGGTAGGCCCGGATCATCATGATCCCGGTCAGCTCGCCGTGGGCGCCGGCTGCAGGCTGGAGCGTGACCGCCTCCATGCCGCTGACCTCGGCCAGCATCGCCTCCAGCTCGAACAGCAGGGCCAGCGTGCCCTGGGCCAGCGCGTCGGGGGCCATCGGGTGGAGGCCGGCGAACCCGGGCAGGCGGGCGGCCCACTCGTTGAGCTTGGGGTTGAACTTCATGGTGCACGACCCGAGGGGATAGAACCCCGAGTCCACCGAGTAGTTCAGCGCGGAGAGGTTGACGTAGTGGCGGACGACCTCGGGCTCGGACAGCTCGGGAAGCGCCGGCGGCAGGGTGCGACGGGCCCCGGCCGGGATCCGGTCCAGGGCATCCGCCGGCGGGTGCGGGATCTTGCCGCCACCGCGGCCGGGACGGCTCAGCTCGAACAGCGTGGGCTGCAGGCGCTCGCCGACGACGCTCACCGGGCACCTCCCGCGACCGCGACGCCGGCCAGCTCGGCCCGGAGCGCGCTCGCGAACAGCTCGATCTCCGCGGACGTCGTCACCTCGGTCGCACAGACCAGGAGGCCGTCCGCGAGCGCGGGCTCGTCGGGGAACAGGTCCGCGGTCGGGATCCCGGCGAGCACTCCCCGCTCGAGCAGCCGCGCGTGGACCCCGCGGGCGTCCGGCACCCGGACGACGAACTCGTTGAGGTAGGCGCCGGCGTGCAGCCGCGGCGCCCCGGCTGCGGCCAGGGCCGCCTCCAGCTCCGTCGCCCGCGCGGCACCGCCGGCGGCGACGTCACGGAGCCCGTGCGGCCCGATCGCGGCCAGGTAGATCGACGCGGCCAGCGCGAGCAGCGCCTGGTTGGTGCAGATGTTGCTGGCCGCCTTCTCGCGGCGGATGTCCTGCTCGCGGGCGCGCATGGTCATCACGAAGGCGCGACGGCCGTCGAGGTCCGTGGTCTGGCCGACCAGCCGTCCGGGGATCTGGCGCACGAGCGGGTCCGTGCAGGACACGATGCCGAGGTACGGGCCACCGTACTGGAGCGGGATGCCCAGCGGCTGGCCCTCGCCGGCCGCGATGTCGGCACCATATTCGGCGGGAGGGGCCAGGACGGCGAGCGACACCGGCTCGATGACGCTGACGAAGCAGGGCGCCCGCCGGCATGGGCGAGCCGCCCGATCTCGGGCATGTCCTCGAGCAGGCCGAGGACGTTGGGCTGCGCGGCCACGACCCCGGCCACCGGTCGGGCCGGATCGTCGAGCAGCCGGGCGAGCGCCGCGATGTCCGTCGTACCGGCCAGCGGCCCGGCGGCGACGAGCGGGACCTCGTCCGCAACGAGGCCCGCCCCGCTCGCGTACGTCTCCAGGGTCTGCCGGTAGTGGGGATGGACAGCGCGCGACACGAGGATGCGCTCGCGCCGGGTCGCCCGGCACGCCATGAGCGCGGCCTCCGCGGTCGCGGCACCGCCGTCGTAGTGCGAGGCGGAGACCACGTCCAGGCCGGTCAGCTCCGCGATCATCGACTGGTACTCGTAGATGCTCTGGAGGGTGCCCTGGCTGACCTCCGGCTGGTATGGCGTATATGCCGTGTACCACTCGCCCCGGAGCAGCATCTGGTCCACCACGGCCGGCGTCCAGTGGCGATAGGCGCCTGCCCCCAGGAAGCTCGCGAGGTCCACGCGATTGCGGGCCGCCAGGCCGCCAGGCGGGCCGACGAGCTCCAGCTCCGGCTCCGGCGCGTCCAGCCGCAGCGGACCGGCACGGAGGGCCGGCGGGATGGCCTCGAACAGCTCGTCGACGGTGGCGATGCCGATCGTCTCGAGCATCCGCGCCCGGTCCTCCGCCGTGTGGGGGCCGTACGGCACCGGTCAGTCCTCGGCGATCAGCGCGTCGTACGCGGCGGCGTCGAGAAGGCCGTCGACCTGGCCCGGGTCGAGGAGCCGGATCCTGAGCATCCACCCGTCGCCGTACGGGTCGGTATTGATCACCTCGGGTGCCCCCGAGAGCGCGTCGTTGGTGCCGGTGACCTCGCCCGAGACGGGTGCGAAGAGGTCGCTGACCGCCTTCACGGACTCGACCACCCCGAAGGTCGCCGTCGCCTCCAGGCTTCGTCCTTCACCGGGCAGCTCGACGAACACGATGTCGCCCAGCTGGTCCGCCGCGTGCTGGGTGATCCCGATCACGGCCTCGTCACCCTCGACGCGGATCCACTCGTGCTCCTTGGTGTAGCGCAGGTCGCCGGGGACCATCGGGCTGGTTCCTCCGTGGTGGCGTCGCGACGGGCGCCGCGGGTGCGAGACGATGACACTGGCTTCATCGTGGCGCGGGCACCCCGGCCCGCCCGACGTCAGCCGGGACGCCTGTAGAACGGGAGCGGCACGACCTCGGCCGCGACCCGGGCGCCGCGGACCTCGACGGCCAGCATCGTACCGGGTTCGGCATGAGCCGGGGCGACGTACGCCATCGCGATTGCCGTCCCCAGGGTCGGCGACATCGTGCCCGAGGTCACGACCCCGGTCGGGCCGTCGGCGTCCAGGACCGTGTAGCCATGGCGGGCGATGCCCCGCTCCCGCAGGACGAGCCCCACCAGCCGCCGGGAGATGCCATCGCGGACGACAGCCTCGAGCGCCGCACGCCCCGTGAAGTCACCCGCCTTCGTCAGCTTCACCACGCGACCCAGCCCGGCCTCGAACGGGTTCGTGGCGCCGTCCAGCTCGTTGCCGTAGAGAGGCATGCCCGCCTCGAGTCGCAGCGTGTCCCGGGCACCGAGGCCAACCGGCAGCTGCCCGTACGGGTCGGCCTGCCTCGAGCATCGCGTCCCACATCGCCCCGACCCGGTCCACGTCCACGAACAGCTCGAAGCCGTCCTCGCCGGTGTAGCCGGTCCGCGCGACCTGGGCGGGTATCCCCGCCACGACGCCCTCGGCGATGCCGTAGTACCGGATCCCCGCGAGGTCCATGCCCGTCAGCGAGCCGACGATCTCCAGCGAGCGCGGTCCCTGGACGGCGACCAGACCGGTCGCGAGCGAGCGGTCGTCGAGCACCGCCCGATGGCCGGCCATCCGCTCCGCGAGAGCATCCGAGACGACCGCGCGTTGGACGCGTTGGCCACGACCATGAACCGGTCCGCCGCGAGCCGGTAGACGATCAGGTCGTCGAGGATGCCGCCGTCGGGCGCGCAGATCATCGAGTAGTGCGCGCGACCGACGGCCAGGGCCGGCGGGTCGGTGGTGAGCGCCTTGGCCAGCGCGGCGCCCGCCTCCGGACCCTCGACCACCAGCTCGCCCATGTGCGACAGGTCGAACAGGCCGGCCGCGGCGCGGACGGCCCGGTGCTCCTCCAGGATGCCCGTGTACTGGATCGGCATGAGCCAGCCGGCGAACTCCACGATCCTCGCGCCCAGTGCCTCGTGGCGGTCGAGCAGCGGCGAGGGTACCGGCAGCGGAGAGGCGGTGACCTCGGTCATGGCTCCGGCCTGCCCCGTGGTGGTGTCGGTGCGCGGGAACGTGCCGTCCGTCGCCGCCCCGGCGGCCCGGGCCACGAGGGCGCGTTCCGTCTCGAAGGTGAGCAGGTCGGCGGCCTCGTCGAACCCGATCCAGCGGACCTCGTCGAACTCGTGGTCGTGCCGGGAGAGGTCCCCGCCGGTCGGGACCATCAGGAAGTAGTGGACGGTCTTGTGGATCCGCGTGCGACCCTGGACGAAGGTGTAGGCGATGGACTCGAACGGCCGGACGATCTCGACCTCGAGGCCGGACTCCTCCGCGACCTCGCGCAGCGCGGTCTCCTCGGTCGTCTCGGCCGGGTGGGGCGTGCCCTTGGGGAGCGTCCAGGTGACGCCGTCCCGCTCCCGGAGACGCTTGCCGACGACCAGCTGGGGGCCGCCGCCGTCGAACCGGATGACGATGCCGCCGGCCGAGGTGGCGGTCGCCTGCCTCAGGCGGGCCACGCCGGCGCCACGGACGAGCGGTGCGGGCCCCCGGCGCGGTGGGTCCTGGTCCAGGACATCGCGGCCGAGGGACGCGGGCGTCCGCTGCGCAGCGGGCGGGTCGGTGCCACCGTCATGCGCACGCCACGGCGCGCGCAGCGCGGTCAGCGGCCCCACGTCGGGACGTCGGAGGACGGTGCGCCGCGGCGAGGCGGCCACGAAGACGGATCCGGGGTGCAGGCCGAGTCGCCGCTCGCGGGCCCGGGCCGACGGGTGGACGTAGCGCGCCGGCCATGCCGCGTACCGGGCGGCGATGCTGTGCTGCATGTCCGCATCGTACCGCGTCAGGGGTTCCCCGCAAGTGCAGTCCGGAGGCGTTCCGAAGCTTCCGGTGACAGGGCGCCCCGCTCGATCGCGATCCGGACCGATCGTTCCACCAGCGCGCGGTACACCGGGATCGCGTCCGGGGCGCCGGTCGGCCAGCGCCGCGAGGTGGGCGGTCACCGTCCCGGCGTCGCCGCGGGTGGCGGGACCGGTGAGGGCGGCCGCGATCCCCAGGCTCCGGGCGTTGGCCACGGTCTGCTCGACCAGCGGCAGGTAGATCGCGAGCGCGCCCGCCTCGTCGAGGCCCACGACCGCGGCAACCTCGCGGATCGTGTCCAGCAGGGCCACCACGCCCCCCGCCGAGAGCACGGCCGCCGCATGGTAGGCCGCCTTGGAGCCGGGGGCGAGCCGCACCGGGACGCCGCCGATCGCCTCCGCCATGTCGGCGAGATGGGCGGCGAGGTCCTCATCGCCCTCGATCGCGATCGTGGCACCGTGCAGCGCGGCCAGCGCGCGATCCAGGTCCGCGAATGCCACCAGGGGATGGAACGCGCCCGCCTGCGTGCCGGCCGCCATCGCTGGCTGCAGCGCCTCGGCGCCCAGCAGGCCGCTCGTGTGGACCAGCGCCTGGCCAGCGTACAGCCGCAGGGACGCGGCGAGCACCGGGACCACATCGTCCGGGACGGCGAGGATGATCAGCTCCACGTCGTCGACGAGGGCCTCGGCCTCGGCGAAGGCGCGGACGGACGGCACGTGCTCCCGGAAGCGCTCGCGGCGAACGGGGTCGCGCGATGCCACCGCGCGAACCGGCCAGCCGGCGCGATCGAGCGCGACACCCAGGGCGAGGCCGACGGCGCCGGCGCCGACGATCCCCACGACCGGGCGCTCGCCGGGTTCCGCGTGCGCGTGCGGGTGGGCGTGGTCGCTCGCGTGCTCCACGTCGCCGTGCCGGTGGCGACCGGGCGTGGCCGGGTCGAGCACGATCCCCTCCTCCGCGATCGCCGCCAGGGTCTCGTCGCGCGCCGCTGCGCGGCGCTCGGCGGCGCGTTGGAGCGCGGCCTCGCTCTCGTCCCAGGCCCTCATCAGTCGGCGCCGGTGCCCCGCGGGGGGCCAGCGCGGTACGCTTCCACGCGACGAGTGTACCGAGCGGGCCGGGCGCGCAGCCGGACCGTCCCGGGACGACCAGTGAGGACCTGAGCCGCGTGCCTGTGACCAACGCCTTCGGCGCTCGCGCCCCCCTGGGGACCGGGCTCCCCGACCACTACCGACTCGCCGCCCTCGCCACCTCCGGCCTCGAGCTGGGCGTGGACCTGGGCCGGGCGCCGGTGACCCTCAAGATCCTGCTCGAGAACGCGCTCCGGCACGCGGGGGGCGGCATCGTGCGCGAGGACGACGTCGCCGCGCTGGCGGCCTGGAGCCCGGGTGCCGGCGGCGAGGCCGAGGTCCCGTTCATGCCCAGCCGCGTGGTCCTCCAGGACTTCACGGGCGTGCCGGCGGTCGTGGACCTGGCGGCGATGCGCGATGCGATGGCCGCGCTCGGCGGTGATCCTGCGCGCGTGAACCCTCTCGTGCCCGCGGACCTGGTCATCGACCACTCCGTGCAGATCGACGCGTGGGGCGGGGCCGGCGCATTCGCCTTCAACATGGAGCGCGAGTACGAGCGCAACGGTGAGCGCTACCAGCTCCTGCGCTGGGCACAGACGGCATTCCGGGACCTGCGCGTGGTCCCGCCGGGCACGGGGATCATCCACCAGGTCAACCTGGAGTACCTGGCCACCGTCGTCACGGATCGCGCGGATGACGGCGGCCGGGTCGCCTTCCCGGACACGCTGGTCGGGACGGACTCCCACACGACGATGATCAACGGGCTCGGCGTCCTCGGCTACGGCGTCGGCGGGATCGAGGCCGAGGCCGTCCTCCTGGGCCAGCCGCTGTACCAGCCGATGCCGCGGATCGTGGGCGTCCGCCTTGCGGGCGAGCTGCCGAAGGCCACGACCGCCACCGACCTGGTCCTCACCATCACCGAGATGCTGCGCTCGTTCGGCGTCGTCGGGGCGTTCGTGGAGTTCGCCGGCGACGGGCTCGCCGGGCTGGCCCTCGCCGACCGCGCGACGATCTCCAACATGAGCCCCGAGTTCGGGGCGACCGCAACCCTGTTCCCGATCGACGACGAGACGCTGGCCTACCTGCGGCTCACCGGCAGGCCGGCCGGCCGGGTCGCTCTGGTGGAGCGGTACGCGAAGGCCCAGGGCCTGTGGCGGGAGCCGGGCCACGGGCCCGAGTTCGACGCGGCGCTGGAGCTCGATCTCGGGGCCGTGGAGCCATCGCTTGCCGGACCGCGGCGTCCACAGGATCGCGTCTCGCTTGCCGGCGTCGGCGACAACTTCAGGGCCGCGTACCCGCAGACCGTCGGGACCACGCCCGCACCCGTCGAGGGCGGCGGCGTCACGGTCGTCGGGCACGGATCGGTGGCGATCGCCGCCATCACCTCCTGCACCAACACCTCCAACCCGATGGTCATGGTCGGCGCCGGCCTGCTGGCGAGGAACGCGGTCGCACGGGGACTCTCCGTGTCCCCGGCCGTCAAGACCTCGCTCGCGCCCGGGTCCAGGGCGGTCACCGGGTATCTCGAGCGCGCCGGGCTGATGGAGCCGCTGGCGGACCTCGGCTTCGCCCTGGCCGGGTACGGCTGCACCACCTGCATCGGCAACTCCGGGCCCCTCGACGAGCCGGTGGCCAGGGCGATCGAGTCGGGCGAGCTCGTGGTCGCCGCCGTGCTGTCGGGCAACCGCAACTTCGAGGGTCGTGTCCATCCGCTCGTGCGAGCCGCCTACCTCGCGTCGCCGCCGCTCGTCGTCGCCTTCGCCCTGGCCGGGCGCGTGGACGTGGACCTCACCACGCAGCCGCTCGGCATCGGGTCCGATGGGCTGCCGGTCATGCTGGCCGACATCTGGCCGACGCCGGAGGACGTGCGCCGGGTCGTCGGCGACACGATCGATCCGGAGCTGTTCCGGGCGACCTACGAATCCGTGTTCGCGGGTGACGAGCGCTGGCAGGCGATCGAGATCCCGGCCGGCGACCGATACGCCTGGGAGGACTCCTCCACCTACATCGCCAACCCGCCGTTCTTCCGGGGGCTCACCGCGGAGCCGGCGGAGCTCACGGACATCGTGGGTGCCCGCGTCCTCGCGCTGCTCGGCGATTCCGTGACGACCGACCACATCAGCCCGGCCGGCTCGATCGCCGCCTGGTCTCCCGCTGGCCAGTGGCTCCAGGCCCAGGGCGTCTCGCCCGTGGACTTCAACTCGTACGGCGCCCGCCGCGGCCATCACGAGGTGATGATGCGCGGCACATTCGGCAACATCCGCCTGCGGAACAGGCTGGTCGAGGGCACGGAGGGGCCGTACACGCTCCACCTGCCCGGGGGTGAGCAGACGTTCATCTACGACGCCGCGATGCGGTACCGCGACGAGGGCGTGCCGCTGGTGATCATCGCCGGGCGCGAGTACGGCTCCGGGTCATCCCGTGACTGGGCCGCGAAGGGCACCACGCTGCTGGGTGTCCGCGCGGTCATCGCCGAGAGCTACGAGCGGATCCACCGCTCCAACCTCGTGGGGATGGGTGTGCTCCCGCTCCAGTTCCTGCCGGGCGAGAGTGCCATGACCCTCGGCCTCACCGGCCGCGAGGCGTACACGATCGCCGGGATCACGGAGCTCGAGCCCCGCCAGGCGGTGACGGTCGTGGCGCGCTCGGACGTGGATGGTGCCGAGCGCCGCTTCCGGGCCCTCGCCCGGCTGGACGGCCCGATCGAGGTGGACTACCTGCGCCAGGGCGGCATCCTGCCCGCAGTCCTCCGGCGGCTCGCAGCGGGCTGACGCGCGCGGATCCCCGGCACGCGAGCATGACCGCCGGCCGCGCGCATCGCGGGCGGCCGCGCATCGCGGGCGGACGCATCGCGGGCCGGCGCGCATCGCCGGGCATGACGAAGCCCCCCGGGCATGACGAAGCCCCCCGGAGGAGAAACGGGGGGCTTCGCCGATCGATTCCTCGGGCGCAGGGAGGATGCCGCGCGGCGAGGTGTTCGGCGGTGGGACGTGCATGCCCCGGGGCGTGTGACGCGGTTCCTGCGCGGCCTCCCGATGGTCCGGGCGCTGGCGGTCGCGCGCTCGCCCGTGACCGGGCGGCGCGTCCCCGATGCTCAGGACCGGCGCGCGCCGGTCCCCGCTGATCCCCCTGGGATCGTACGCCGGCGCATGGAGCCGGCCGCCGACCGGATCGACGTCCAGCGACCGATCGCGCGCCGGTCCTCCGCGGTCGTCACAGGTCGGGCCGCGAACCGGACCAGCTCGTAGTCGAGCGCGAGCCGGCCCAGGGGGACGGCGATCTGCGTCGCCTGCTCCGCGCCGCTCCCCCGGTCCAGCGCCAGTGACGCGGCGACCCGCCGGGCGTGCTCGCGTGGGGTCTCATCCGGCTCGCGGGAGAGAGATTCCACGGCCGACAGCTCGACGAGCGCGGCGAGGTAGGCCTCCGACGGCGTCGCGCGGGGGCGTGCGCCGGCGCGGGCGACGGATCGCGAACCTCGGGCCCCGTGGAACGCGCCCGGTACCCCGGTCGATCGTCCGCTCCTCCGCCACGTCGTCGTCGCCCGTCCCGAGCGCCTGACGCATCCAGAGCACGACGAGGACGACCACGACCGCCGCCAGGACGACCACCGCGAGCACCGACAGGCCGACCGACACGAGGGCCTGGTCGGTCGTCGCCTGCGGCGGGACGGCATCACCCTGCCCGACCTTGCTCAACAATGCCCAATCGCCAGCGAACAGCCTCGCAATGAGCACGAACAGCGCCACGACGAGGGCCACCATGCCGAGCGTCCTGATCACGATCCGCATCAGCCGCCAGTCGATCCCCGTCGCCAGCCCGAGGACCAGGAGCGGGACCGGGAGCGTCCACAGGATGACGATCACGACTGGACCCACGGCGGACGACGTCGGGGTGGCGACTGCAAGCATCGTGACGACGAGCGCGAGCATCAGGCCGAGCCAGGCGCGGTTGCGCCGCCAGTCGAACCCCGTCGCGTCGTCCAGGCGCCGCACCCGGAGGAGGGCAAGGCCGGCCAGGCCTGCCGCCACGAAGACGACCGTGTCCCTGAGCGCGGCGGACAGGAACGTCGACCGCGCCGGCTCGGGCAGTGCCGTGCCCAGGAGGTGGGCGCCGACGATCGCCGAGACCCCCACCACCAGCAACGACCCGGTCGGTGCATCACTGCGGCTCCAGTGCCCGACAGAGATCCCCCGGAACACCGCGAGACCGAGCAGGGCGATCGCCCAGCCGAGCACGGCGACGAGACCAACCAGGCAGACGAAGGCGACCAGCGCGACGGCCACGATCGACCACCGGCCGCGGACCCTCCGCGGACCGGTGACGGCCGCGACGGAGCCGACCCAGGCGAACACCGCGAAGGCGAGAGCCCCGAGGACCGCCGGCTCCCCGCTCGCGGTCTCGATCAGGTCGTAGACGACGGCGATCCACGCACCCTCAGCGAGGAGGATCAGCGCGGTCGGGAGGGCTCCGAGAAGCCGTCGCGTGGGACTCATGCGATCACGAGGGTCGTCGCAGTCTGCCACGGCCCGTCGAGACGCCCCACGCGGATGTCCAGGCCGCCACCACGTGCCGCCGGGGCCCCGGGCACCGCACCGGTGTCCATCGCCACGAGCTGGACCGGGTGGCCCGAGGCCACCACGCGGCGAAGGACAGGGACGAGCACGGAGGGGTCGCGGGCGGTCAGGACGAGAAACGACGTCCCCGGCCGGACCTGCCGGAGCAGCGTGGTGACCAGCCAGCCGATCGGCACCGAGGAGGTCGAGCCGAGCCGGGCGAGGAGCTCGAGGCATCGGCCGACCTGGTCGCCGGCGGAGCCCGGCGGGATCAATGCGAAGGGTCGCGTTCCCCCCGCATACCCCGGCGCCGCGAGGCCGACCGCCGCCCCGTCTGCGCGGAGCCGCCGGACGATCGACGCCGCGGCCACGCACAGGGTCTCGACCGCCTCGTCGTCGTACTCGAGCACACCCAGCGGCCCGTTGACGGTCATGAGGTCGAGGACGACGACGACCTCGCGCTCCCGTCCGGGCTCGAAGCGGCGGCTGACAGGCGAGCCGGTCCGGGCGGTCGCCCGCCAGTGGACCCGGCGGATCGAGTCGCCCGGCTGGTACGGGCGCACGCCCGCGTAGCGCGTCGGGTCCTCGATCGGGCCGCGATGCGCGCGGCGCTCCCCGCCCCAACGCTCGTCCCGCTCGTGGATCGCGACGGCCACCTGCCGCGGTCGGACGAGCCACCGGTCGATGCGGCCCTCGTCGCCCACCGCGGCCTCGCGCGCGAACAGGTCGCCGGTGGCGAGCCGCGCCGGACCCAGCGAGTAGACGCCCCTCCGTTCCGCGACGACATGGAAGTGTCGGGTGACGCGCTCGTACGGCGCGAGCGTCCAGGCGTTGCCGAGCACGGCTCTCCCGGAGCCCTCCACGAGGTCCCGTTCCCGGACGACCACGCGCGCGCTTGCCTCGTCCTCCACGCGCAGCCATGCGAGCGGCAGCGCCTTCCGGTTCCACACGACGATGTCGAGCCGCATCTCGTCGCCGACGACGACGCGGGGCTCCGGGATGCTGCGGCGGTACTCGACCCCGGCCATGCCGTACCTGACCCACACCTGGCGCACACCCTCGGCGAACGCGATCACGAGACCGAGGAGGACGATCGGCTGGGTCCCGAGCCAGCTCCCGGCGAGGACCAGGGCAAGCCCGAGCGCGAACTGCCCCATCCTTCTAGCCGGCGGCCGGCGGCGCAGCCACGGTCGCGAGCACGGTCTCCACGACCTCGCCGGCAGTGACGCCCCGCATCGACCGGTCGAGGTCAACGACGAGGCGGTGTGCGAGGACGGCCTGGCGCGAGCGCCTTGACGTCGTCGGGGCGGACGAAGTCACGCCCGTCGAGGGCCGCGGAGGCCTGGGCGCAGCGATAGAGGGCGACGCTCGCCCTGCGGGCTGGCCCCGAGGGCGACGTCGGGGTGATCGCGCGTCGCCCGGACGAGCGCTGTCACGTACGCCTCGACCTCGTCGGCGACCCGGACCCCCCGGACGCGCTCGCGGAGCGCGACGACCGATGCCGCGTCGAGGATCGGCCGCGGACGGCCTGGAGCGGCTCGTGCGCCTCACGGTACCGGCGGGCGATCCGCCGCTCGTCCTCGGCCCCGGGATACCCGATCGAGATCCGGACGAGGAACCGGTCGAGCTGCGCCTCGGGCAGGGCGAACGTGCCCTCGAACTCGATCGGGTTCTGGGTCGCGATGAGGAGGAACGGGTCCGGCAGGGGCCGGGTCGTCCCTTCGATCGACACCTGGCGCTCCTGCATCGCCTCGAGCAGCGCCGACTGCGTCCGCGGGGTCGCCCGGTTGATCTCGTCGACGAGGAGCAGGTTGGTGAAGACCGGGCCGGGCACGAACCGGAATGCGCCCGCCTCGATCAGGCTCGAACCGGTGACGTCGACCGGGAGGAGATCGGGCGTCCCCTGGATCCGTGCGCTCTGCAGCCCGAGGGCCGCGGCGAACGCACGTGCGAGGAGGGTCTTGCCGATGCCCGGGACGTCCTCGATCAGGACGTGGCCGTCGGCGAGGAGCGCGACGGCCATCAGCCGCATGGCGGGCTCGGCGCCGACCACCGCGTGCCCGATCGACTCCCGGAGCGCGGCCCACAGCCGGCGGGCGTCCATCGACGGCGCACTCGCGCCAGCTGGGTCGTGATCGGCGGGCATGAGACTCGCGGTCGGGAGGTCGAGCGCCGCCTCGGGTGTGGTGTCGTTCATGCCACGATGCTACGCGGAGTGGACGGCGGCGCGTGCCCGGCGATGCGCCGCCGCGCGCGGTCGATCGCCTCGAATTGGACGACGGGACCCGGAGGTCCCGTCGTTTCGCGGACAGTCTGGTGGGCGATACTGGACTCGAACCAGTGACCTCACGGATGTGAACCGTGCGCTCTAACCAACTGAGCTAATCGCCCGGGGCCCCGAGGGGACTCGCATTCTAGCGTGACCGGCGATTGGCGTGCCGGTCACGCCCGGAGGCCGGGCCAGAGCTCCAGCAGCCGCTCCGCACCCACGCCATCGACGGCGATCACCTTGATCCGGGCCGTGGTGCCCGACACCAGGCGCACGTCGCGCCGCGGCACGTCCAGCAGGTCCGCGAGCATCCGGAGCAACGCCTGGTTCGCCGCCCCGTCCACGGCCGGCGCCGCGACGCGGGCACGCAGCACGCCGTCCACCACGCCATCCACCTGGTCCGTCCCGCCCCGCGGCGTCAGCCGCACGCCGAAGCGGACCGGGCTCATCCCGGGTGACCCCCGACGCCCGGGGCAACGGCCGGTCGCGGCGAGCGATCCCCGAACAGCGCCCGGCCGACCCTGACGATCGTCGCCCCCTCCTCCACCGCAACCTCGAAGTCGTCGGTCATCCCCATCGAGAGCTCGGGGCCCAGGCGTGGCCAGCGGCTCCGCAGCCGCTCGGACAGGGCGCGGAGCGAGACGAACGTGGGCCGCACCTCCTCCGGATCCCGGGCGAGCCGCCCGATCGTCATCAGTCCCCGCACGTCGAGCGCGCCAAGGGCGTCGAGGCGTTCGATCGCGGCCTCCAGGGCACCTGGATCGAAACCGGCCTTGGCCGGGTCGCGATCGACGTTCACCTGGAGCAGCACCGGGATCGGGGGTCGACCCGGGGTTGCCCTGGACATCCCGTCCAGCCGGCGGGCCAGTTCCTCGTCGTGGACGGACTCGATCACGTCGAACAGCTCGATCGCCCGGCGAGCCTTGTTCGACTGGAGCGGTCCGATGAGATGCCACGAGGCGCCGGGGACCGCGGGAATCTTGCCGGCCGCCTCCTGGACGCGGTTCTCGCCCAGGACCACGAGGCCGGCGGCCACCGCGGCGCGGACCCGATCGGCGGCCACCGTCTTGCACACGGCGACGAGGGTCACGGCCGCGGGTTCACGCCCCGACCGGGCGGCTGCCGCCGCGATCCTGCCGACGACCTCGCCGCGAGCGCGCGCGAACGCCTCGACCTCGACCGGGTCGGGCGACGCGGCGGTCATGCGGCTGTCGGTCGCGCGAGCGGCGGCCCAACCTGGGCCCGGCCGCACGACTCTACTTGCGGCGGAGGAAGCTCGGGATCTCCAGGTCGTCCGCGTCGTAGGCGGGGGCGCGACGGACGGACGGCTCCCCCACGGAACGCTCCGGGCGGACCGGCACGGCGACAGCCTCCTCGCGGGCACGGGCGCCGCTGTCGGTCTCGGTGCGCTGGCGCTCGAGCTCCTCGAGGAAGTCACGGGCCGGGATGGTCGCCGCGCCGGCGGGGTTGGTGGCCGACCGGGAGCCCGGAGCGCCCGAGACGCGCTCGCTCGCGGCGGCGCGGACGCTGTCCGTCCGGCGGCGGCCGTCGAAGCCCGTGGCGATGACTGTGATCATCACCTCTTCGCCCAGGCGCTCGTTGAAGCTCGTCCCGAAGATGATGTTCGCCTCGGGATCGGCCGCGGCGCGGATCTCCTCGGCGGCCTCCGTGACCTCCCACAGGGTCAGGTTCGAGGAGCCGGTGATGTTGAACAGGATGCCCTGCGCGCCCGAGATGTTGACCTCGAGGAGCGGGCTGGCAACCGCCTGGCGCGCCGCCTCGAGCGCCCGGTTGTCCCCGGTCGCGCGTCCGATGCCCATGAGCGCGGAGCCCGCGTCCTTCATGATCGTGCGCACGTCGGCGAAGTCCAGGTTGATGAGCCCGGGCACCGTGATGATGTCGCTGATGCCGGCGACGCCCTGGCGGAGCACGTCGTCCACGACGCGGAACGCGTCCACGATCGAGGTGTTCTTCTGGACGACGTCCCGGAGGCGATCGTTCGGGATCGTGATCAGGGTGTCGACCTTGGCCTTGAGCTCCTCGGCCGCCTTCTCCGCGATGAGCTTGCGCCGGCTGCCCTCGAAGCTGAACGGCTTGGTCACGACGCCGATCGTGAGCGCGCCCTGCTCCTTGGCGATCTCGGCGACCACCGGGGCGGCGCCCGAGCCCGTCCCGCCGCCGAGGCCCGCCGTGATGAACACCATGTCGGAGTCCGCGATGGCCTCCGCGATCTTGTCGCGGTCCTCTTCCGCCGCCCGCTGGCCGATCGAGGCGTCTCCGCCGGCCCCGAGGCCCTTCGTGATCTTGTCGCCGATCCGGATCTTGTGGGGCGCGTCCGACTGCAGGAGCGCCTGTGCGTCCGTGTTGCAGGCGATGAACTCGACGCCCATCATCTCGGCCCGGATCATCCGGTTCACCGCATTGCTGCCGCCACCGCCAACCCCGATGACACGGATGAGGGCGAAGTTCTCGGAATCGGAACGCAACGGCATCAGCGCTCTCCTCGATCGGGTGGCGACGATAGTGGGGCGTCAGGTTTGGTGGCCGTTGGTGCCCTCGGGGCCGGCCCGGAGCGGGTCGGTTCCACCGCGGGTCCGCCGGGCGGAAGGGGAGTATACCCGCGCAACCCGACTGCGGTCCCACGGAAATCGGGCAACGCGACCTCGCCCTCGGCTGTCCCGGCCTACCCCGGCAGGAAGCTGAGTCGGACGCGTCGCGTGGCGTTGTCCTCGTTGGGGTCCACCAGGGTGATCGACTGCCACGTCCCCAGCGCCAGCCGGCCGCCGATCACGGGCACCGTCAGGGACGGTGAAACGAGGAGCGGGAGAACGTGATCGGCGCCGTGCCCGGGCGAGCCGTGCCGGTGCGACCAGCGGTCGTCACGCGGCAGGAGACGGTCCAGCGCGTGCATCGCGTCCTTCTCCGACCCCGCGCCCAGCTCCAGCACCACGATCCCCGCGGTCGCGTGCGGCACGAAGACCGAGAGGAGGCCGTCGCCGCCCCCGGATGCCTCCGCGGCGAACCGGGCGCAGGCCGGGGTCAGGTCCGTGAAGCCGCGGTCGCGCCCGGTCCGGACCTCGAGCTCGAGGGAGCGCACGGGCTCGGCGCCCTACGGGAAGATGTTGCGGATCGCGTCACGGATGCGGCCGAAGCCCCCACCGCCCGGCGCGGACTCGTAGCGCAGCGGCTCTCCGAGGGCGATCTGCGCGGCGCCCCAGCGCAGCAGGCCGACGGCGGTCGCATAGGGCGGGAGCTGGATCGTGTCAACGAGTCCGCCGATCCCGGTCGGGCCGCTGATGCGGACGGGCATCTGGAGCACCTCGCGCCCGAGCTCCGCCGTCCCCGCGAGCTGGGAGGCACCGCCGGTGAGGATGATCCCGGCCGGGAGCATGCCGTGGCCGCTCCTGGCCATCTCGGCCTTGAGCATCTCGAAGGTCTCCCGCATCCGGGCCTCGATGATCCGGCACAGCTCCTCGCGGCTCACCGTGCGGCCCTCTTCCTCGCCGAGCACGGAGACCGCGATCTCCTCGTCCTCGACGTTGCGCAGGTCGCAGGTGCCGTGGCTGACCTTGAGCTCCTCGGCCACCTGGAGGGTGGTCTTGATCCCGATCGCCACGTCGTTGGTCACGTTGTTGCCGCCCACCGGCAGCACGGCCGTGTGGAACGGCGAGCCATCGGCGAACAGCGTGAGGTCGATGGTCCCGGCCCCGATGTCGGCGACGGCGACCCCGAGCTCCTTCTCGGTCTCGCTCACGACCGCCTCGGCCGAGGCCAGGCCGTTGACGACGAGCTCGTCGATCTTGACCCCGGCCAGGCCCACGCACTTGGTGAGGTTCTGCACCGCGGTCGCCGAAGCGGTGACGATGTGGGCCTCCACCTCGAGCCGCAGCGCGCTCATGCCCAGCGGATCCTTGACGCCCTCCTGGCCGTCGACGGTGAACCCCCGACGCTCCACGTGGAGGACGTCGCGGTTGTTCGGGATCGAGACGGCTCGGGCCACCTCGATGGCACGGTTGATGTCCTCGCGGGTGACCTCGCGGTGGTGCGCGGTGACCGCGACCTGCCCCGTCGAGTTGAGGCTCTCCACGTGCTGCCCGCCGACGCCCACAAAGGCCCGGTCGATCTTCCAGCCGGAGAGTCGCTCGGCTTTCTCGACCGCATCCGCGATGGAGCGGACGGACTGGTCGATGTTGACGACGACGCCCTTCTTGAGCCCGGTCGTCGGCACGGTCCCGTGGCCCATGATCGTCAGGCGCCCGTCCCGACTGACCTCGCCGATGAGCGCACAGACCTTCGATGTGCCGACGTCAATGCCGACGAGGACCGCTTCCCGTTCCACGTGCCTGTCGTCCCCTCGTTGCTAGATGAAATGGCGCCGGATGAGCGCGACGTTGTTGAAGATGCGGAAGCCGAAGTTGATGAGGGCGACGAGGTAGAGGTCGATGCTCAGCCGGTCGCCGATGAACGTGAGGAGAACCGCCACCAGGGCGTTGGTGACGAACCCGCTGATGAAGATGCGATTGTCGTACACGCCATCCAGCTCGGCACGCACGGCCCCGAGAACGGAGTCGAGCGCGGCGAGGATCGCCACGGCCGAGTAGCGGGAGAACTCGTAGCTGACATTGACATTGAGGATGAGACCCGCCAGCACGCCGATGATGAGACCCGCGAAGGGCAGGAACACGGGCGGGCAGCCTCCGGCCGGATGAACGTCCCCGATACGCTACCAGACGCCCGGCGCGGCGTCGGCACGGGATCGGTCGCGGCCCTCATGGCCTGTGGGTCGCCGATGGCTTCGGGGTCGCGGCTGGCTTCCGCGTCGGCGCTGGCTTCGGCGGCGTTGAGGGCTTCGGCGTCGCAGATGGCTTCGGCGTCGCGCGCGGGATGTAGGTGGCGTTCCGGTCATCGGCGAGGATCACCGAGAGGACCGACGCCTCGCGGTCCAGGATCAGGCTCCGGAACAGGCGGACCTGACCGGGGATCAGGTCCGTGGTCCGGAGCGTCGGCGTGTAGAACCCGAACACGGCCGTCCAGGCTGCCGGCTGGCCGCGGATCACGAACCCCTCCTGGTCGTCGACCGAGAGCTCGAGGCCGGTCGCGGCGCTCCCGAGGTCGGCCGGGACCAGCGAACCGAGACGGAGCGCGGCATCGAGGGTGACGGCGTCCAGGATCGAGCCGACGCCGAGGTTCGCGGCGGCCGTCCGGCGGTCCGTGACGACCGGCAGTGAGGCGCCTGCGGCCGCGCCGTCCAGCTCGCCGAACAGGAGGCCCGACGCGTCAACGAGGTAGCGCCGCGTCCCCACCTGCCAGGCCATGACCGGTTCTCGTTCCGTGATCGCGACCCGCACCTCGTCGGGAAGCGCGACCGTCACCGTCGCAGAGCGCACGGACGGGATCGCGAGCAGCCTCGTCGCGAGGGCTGTCGCGGGAAGAGCGAAGGCGTTCTGGTCCGCCGGGAGGGCGAGCGCCGCGACGATGTCCCCCTCCGGCGTCCAGGTGGCGCCGTCGATGACGGTCCGGCGCACGGTGAACGCGCCCGTCGTCGACACGCCGTAGAGAGCGGCGATCGCAGCCAGCAGGACCAGCAGGGCGCCCGCACGGATCGGCGTCAGGCCGGCCGAGGCGCGGCGCACCCGGGCCCTCCTCCGGAAGCCTGCACCCGAGCGTCCACCCGGCCTGAGCCCGATCGGGCGGCCCGGCCGCGCGGCGGGGGCGGAGCGGCGTCCCGGCTGGCGACCGGTCATCGCGGGAGGTCGGCCGGGCGCAGGCGGTGCCGGATGCGGGCGGCGTCGCGCTCGAGCGCAAGGTCCACCACGCGTCGGCACACGGCAGCGAAGTCGTAGCCGGCGACGGCCGGCAGGGTCGGAAACAGGCTGATCGGCGTGAACCCCGGGATCGTGTTGATCTCGGACACGACCAGCGCCTCGCCGGCGAGGAGGAAGTCGATCCTGGCAAAGCCCTCGCAGCCGATCGCGCGATATGCGTCCCGTGCCAGCTTGAGGATCGCCGCCCGCTGTGCCGCCGTCACCTCCGCGGCCTGGCTCGTCTCCGACATGCCCGGCGTGTACTTCGCCGTGTAGTCGTAGAACTCGTGCCCGGAGAGGATCTCCCCGGGGCCGTACAGCTCGAGGGCATCCGGCTGGTTGCCCATGACGGCGACCTCGAGGTCGCGTGCCCCGGCGAGGTACCGCTCGACGAGGGCCAGGTCGTCGAACCGGAACGCCTCGTCCAGAGCGCCGGGCCGCTCGCCAGGCGCATGAGCGAGGGTCATGCCCAGCGAGCTGCCGAGGCGCGCGGGCTTGACCATCAGCCGCCGGTCGCCGGTCCCGGCCGCGAATGCCTCGAGCTCCGCCAGCACCCCGTCGCGATCGCGGGCCCAGCGCGCGGCGCGGACCTCGATCCAGTCCACGACCGGGACGCCGAGGCCGCGCACCAGGCGCTTGAAGATCGCCTTGTCCATGCCGATGGCGCTGGCCGTGACACCCGACCCGGTGTAGGCAAGATCCTCGGCCTGGCACAGGGCCTGCACCGTCCCGTCCTCGCCGAACGGCCCATGCAGCGCCAGGAACACGACCGGGACGGCCGGCGGGCGAGGATGCCATCTCGGCCAGCGCGTCCGCGGCGGGCCGTGGCCCGGTTGCCCCGAGCGCGAGGGGATCGTCGTAGGCTGCCTGCGGTCGCCCCTCGCGATGGTGGCCGGCGGGCAGCCGCCACCAGTCGCCGCCGAGATCGATGAGCCACTGCGCCACCGGATAGCCGGATCCCGCCAGGGCGTCGGCGATCGCCGTGCCCGACACGATCGACACGTCGTGCTCCGCCGACGGTCCGCCGTAGACGACGGCCACCGGGGTGTCGGAGGGAGCGTGACCGAGCGGCGGGATGGGCATCAGGCGTTCTCCAGCGGTGATCGGGCGGGCCAGTCGCCCACGAACTCGACCTCGAACATGAGGTCGATCCCGTGGTGCTCGCGGACCTCGCGGCGCACGTGGTCGGCGAGGGCGCGGACATCGGCCGCCGTCCCCTTGCGGTCGTTGACGATGAAGTTAGCGTGCTTCTCGGAAACGACGGCTCCGCCGATCCGGAAGCCCTTGAGGCCCAGCTCGTCGATCAGGCGACCCGCGGAGTCCCCGGGCGGGTTCCGGAAGACGCTGCCGGCAGACGGAATGCCGAGCGGCTGGTGCTCCCGCCGCCAGCCCCGGATCTCGTCGAGGCGCGCCCGGATCTCGGCCGGATCCGCGGCGCGCAGCCGGAACACAGCCGCCACGACGATCTCCGCGGGGCCGAGCGTCTCGGTGGCACCATGGTCCTTGAAGCGGCTGTGACGGTACGAGAAGCCGAGATCGGCCGCCGGCATCTCCTGCTGCGAGCCGTCCGCTGTGAGGATCAGCGCGGACTCGAGCACGCCGGCCGTGTCGCTGCCGTGCGCGCCGGCGTTGGCCCAGACGGCACCGCCCACGGTGCCCGGGATCGCCAGGCCGTACTCGAGGCCCGTCAGGCCCGCCTGCTGCGTCTCCGTGGCGGCCCGGGCCATCGGGACGCCCGCCTCGGCGTGGTACCGGTCGCCCTCGACGCGCGACCCTTCCGCCCGTGCCTGGATGACGAGGCCCCGGATGCCCGCGTCGGCGATCACCAGGTTGCTTCCCCTGCCGAGGATCACGAACGGGATGGCCCGCCCGCGGGCGAGCCGGACCAGGGCGCGGAGCTCGAATGCATTGTGGGCGGTGGCGAACAGGTCCGCGGGCCCGCCCACCCGCATCGTGGTGAAGCGTGCCAGGGGCTCGTCGCGAACGGTCTTGACGCCGATCCGGCGCTGGATCTCGGCGCCGATGGCGAAGGCGTCGAAGCCCGTGCCGGTCACGGACGGTTCCCCCGAGCGACCGCCTCGATCTCGGCCGCGGACGGGAGCTCCTCGCGCAGGGCCACAGCGACGACCAGGTCTCCCACCGCCGCGGCGGCACCCGGGCGAGCCTGGTCGCGCGCCGCAGCCGACATCCGGGCGTGGCGGGCGGGATCGGCGAGGAGGCCGGCCACCTCGACCAGCCGGTCGGCATCGAGGGCCTCGTCCTCGATCAGCACGGCCGCTCCGGCATCGGCGTATGCCTCGGCGTTGCGCCGCTGGTGCCCCGAGGCGTGCGGGTACGGGACGATCGCCACGGGGAGCGCGAATGCGGCGGCCTCCGCCAGCGTCGAGGCACCCGCCCTCCCCACCAGCAGGTCGGCGGCGGCAAGCGCGTCGGTCATCTCGTCGTGAAGGAACGGGAACGGCCGGTAGCGGTCCCGGAGGTCCGCCGGCAGCGTCTCCCGGGCGGCGATCGCCGGACCGTAGCCCGCGTCGCCCGTGACGTGCACCACGCGCACGCGCTCGACGAGCCGCGGCAGCGCTCCGATGACGGCATCGTTGATCCGGCGTACCGCCTGCGACCCGCCGAACACGAGCAGGATGCGCTCGCCGGGCCCGCCGCCGAACCGGGCCCGCGCCAGCGTCCACGTCCACGCCGGCCAGGGCGCGGATCGGCGTTCCGGTGACGTAGGTCCGGGGATGGCCCAGGATCCCGGCCGTGTCCGGGTGGCTGACGGCGACCGAGGCTCGCCCAGCGCGCGACGAAGCGGACGCTGCGTCCCGGCACCACGTTGCCGTCCCACAGCACGCTCGGGATGCGCAGCAGCCGGGCGACGAGCAGCGTCGGGATGGCCACGTACCCGCCCGTCGTGAAGATCGCGGCCGGACGGCGGGCAGCGAGCAGGATCAGTGCCTGCGGGATCGACAGGCCGAGACGGACCGGGTCGAGCACGAGGTGGACGTCGCGACCCGCGGACCGGAGCGAGCGCAGCAGGAGCCGCCGGAGCGGGATCCCGGCCGCGGGCACGATCGTCCGCTTCGAGGCCGCGGTGCCCGCCGAGCCAGGCGAGGTCAGGTGCGCCGGCTCGGGCGCGCGAAGCGATCGGGCGACGGCGAGGGCCGGGTAGATGTGCCCGCCCGTTCCCCCGCCCGCGATCAGCAGGCGCATCGTTCCAGGTTCCTTTCTCGACCGTTTCTCGCGACACCGAGAGCAGGATGCCCACCGCGGCAAAGCTGATGATCAGCGACGACCCGCCCGCCGAGACGAACGGCAGCGGGATGCCCGTGACGGGGATCAGCCCCACCACGACGCCGATGTTGATGAACGCCTGGATGCAGATCCAGGCGGTGATGCCCCGCCGCCAGCAGCGCGCCGAACGTGTCCGGCGCGCCGAGCGACGTGCGGATGCCGAGGTAGGCGAAGGCGAGGAACAGCACGATCACGAGCCCGGCACCGATGCAGGCCGAACTCCTCGCCGATGATGGCGAAGATGAAGTCGTTCGACGCGTTGGGCAGGAACAGGCCGCCCGCCAGCCGGCTCTCGCCGAGCCCCGCGCCGAGCACGCCGCCGAGGGCGAGGGCGAGGAACCCCTGGACGCTGTGGAACCCGAGGCCGGACCGGTCGTCCCAGGGGTTCAGCCAGGCCGTGATCCGGTCCACCTGGTAGCCGCGCATGAACAGGCGCGACCACGGCGGGCACGGCGACGACGGCCAGCGCGACCAGGTGGAGCACGTTGGCGCCCGCGAGGAAGAACATCGTGAAGGCCGTGAGCCGCGAGCACGATCGACGTGCCCATGTCGGGCTCCAGGAGCACCAAGACGACGACCGGGCCCGCGATCACCAGGAACGGCACCGTCCCCGTCCAGAACCCGCGGACGGCGCTCCCCCGCTTGGCGAACCAGTGGGCGAGGTAGATGACGAGGGCGAGCTTCATGAACTCGGCCGGGTGGACGGCGGGCAGCGGCCCGATCTTGAGCCAGCGGGCCGAGCCGCCGACGACGACGTTGAGCCCGGGCACGAACACGAGGACCAGGGCGACGATGCCGACCAGGAACAGCGGCACCGAGACGACCCGGAGCCAGCGGTAGTCCACGCGCATCATCACGATCATCGCCACGATGCCCAGGGCCGCCCACTGGATCTGCGGCCCGACGATCGCGAAGGTGTCGTCGCCTCGCGAGGAAGGCCTTCATCGCCGACGACGAGTAGACCATCAGGATGCCGATGGCCGCGAGGGCGACGATCGCGACCAGGATCCCGTACTCGGGCTCGTGCCGCTCGCGCTGGAGCGTCGGTCGTCGACGCGCGGACCGGACGGCCGGGCGCGGGATCGACAGGGGCTGTCGTGCTCATGCGGGCCCTCCGGTGCCGGGATCGCGGCCCGCCGAGGCGGGCCACGGCGCCGATGAACGCGCGGCCGCGGGCCGCGTAGTCCTCGAACATGTCGAACGACGCGGCGGCCGGGCTCAGCACCACGGTGGCCACCGTGCCGGCGGGCCGCGTGGCGAGCGCCTCGCGGGCGAGCCCGGCCGCGACCGTCGACGGCCTCGTCCATCGTCGCGGCGCGCCGGGTCCGGGCGAGGCCGGCGTCGCGGAAGAGGCGCTCGAGCATCGGGCCGCTCTCGCCGATCAGCACCGCGCGCGTAGGCGGTCGCGGCGGCGACGCGCGCCAGCTCCGTCGAGGTCCACGCCCTTGTCGCGGCCGCCGGCGATGAGCACGACCGGCGCCGGGAAGGCGCGCAGCGCGGCGATCACCGCGTCCGGCTGGGTGCCCTGGGAGTCGTTGACGAACCGGACGCCGTCCACCAGGCCCACGGACTGGAGGCGGTGCTCGACGCCCGTGAAGGCCGCCGCGGCGCGGCGGATGGCGTCGGGCGCGACGCCGAACAGCAGCCCCACCGCGATCGCCGCCAGGGCGTTGGACACGTTGTGGCGCCCGGGGATGCCCAGCTCGTCGACGGGCATGATCCCGCCGCCCGGGCCCGCGGCGGCCGTCCCGCCGCCGGCCAGCGGCAGCCGCTCCACGGCCGCGGACACGATCCAGCCGTCCACGACGCCCAGGCCCCCCGGCAGCGGCCGGTCGTTCCGGTACAGCACCACCGGCGCCGTGCCGAGCCCGGCGTAGCCGCCCACCACCGGGTCCTCGATGTTGAGGACCAGCGCCCCGTCCGGGTCGACCAGCTCGGCGAGGCGGCGCTTGACCCGCCGGTACGCGTCGACGCTGCCGTGGCGGTCGAGGTGGTCCGAGGTGACGTTGGTGTAGACCGCCACGGTCGTGCCGCGCGAGAGCGCCGGCAGCTGCAGCTCCGACAGCTCCACGACGACGCGGTGGCTCGGCGGTGAGCTCGGGCAGCCGCTCCACGAGCGGCGTCCCGATGTTGCCGCCCAGCAGCGCCGGGTGGAGCGGGTCCGCCGCGAGGATCGCGTATGCCAGCGACGACGTCGTCGTCTTGCCCTTGGTCCCGGTCACGCCGATCGTCGGGGCCGGGCACAGGCGGAGGAACAGGTCCGACTCGCTGACCAGCGCCGGGGCGTCCGGGTCGCCGGCGGCGCGCGCCGCCACGAGGGCCTGGAGCTGCGCCCGGAGGCGCGGCTCGGTCGTCGGGAAGTCGGGCGTGATCGACGGCGAGGTCGCGACGAGCGCCGCGCCGGCCCAGGTCGCTCGCGGGTCGACGTCGGGTCCGAGGCGCAGCGTCACGTCCCGGTCTCCGAGCAGCGCGATCGACCGCTCCAGCGCCGACGCCGGCCGGCCGTCGTAGACCGTGACGCGGGCGCCCGCGTCCGCGAAGGAACCGCGCCAGCGCGACGCCGCTCCGGGCCAGGCCCAGCACGGTCACCGGGCCGCCCGTCGAAGGCGCCGGCGCGCACGTCGTCCAGGGTGAGGGCGTCGAGGTCGATCGGGCGCACGCGTCATGCTCACGTCGAGCGCGTTGATCGAGGCCAGGAACAGGGTGACGCCCAGGAGGCCCGCGAGGATGCCCACGATCCAGAACCGGAGCGTGATCTTCTCCTCGTCCCAGCCGCCCAGCTCGAAGTGGTGGTGGAGCGGCGCCATGCGGAAGACGCGCTTGCCGCCGGAGAGCTTGAAGTACCCGATCTGGATGATGTCCGACATCGTCTCCACCACGAAGATCAGCCCGATCAGGGGCAGCACGAGGATCTGGCCCGTGATCAGCGCGATCACGGCCAGCGTCGCCCCCAGCGAGAGCGAGCCCGAGTCCCCCATGAAGACCTGCGCCGGGTGGACGTTGAACCACAGGAACCCGAGCAGCGCGCCGATGATCAGGGCGCACAGGAGGGCGATGTTGGGCTGGGCCGGCACGTTGAGCAGGGCGATGATCAGGAACGAGACGAACGCGAACACGAGCGTGCCGCCCGCGAGCCCGTCGAGGCCGTCGGTGATGTTCACGCCGTTCGAGGCCGCCACGATCGCGAAGGCCGCGAAGAAGATGTAGACGACCGGGTCGATCGCCACGTCGCCGACGAACGGGACCCGGATCTCGGTGATCTGGTAGGTGCTCTGGATCTGGAACGCGCACGACGAGCGCGACGACCGTCTGCCACAGGAGCTTCTGGCGGGCCCGGATCCCCTCGCCGGTGCGCGCGTTGAGGTAGTCGTCGGCCGCGCCCAGCAGGCCGACGAGCGCGAGCGTCGCCAGCGGCGCGATGATGCCGCCCTGGACCGGCCAGCGGAGGAGCACGAAGATCGCGAGGACCACCGCGATCAGCAGCAGGCCGCCCATCGTGGGTGTCCCCCACTTGACCATGTGGCTCTGCGGGCCCTCCTCGCGGATCTGCTTCGCGAAGCCGAAGTGCCGCAGCAGCCGGATGTAGGGCGGCATCAGGATCACGACCAGCGCGAACGCCAGCAGCAGGCCCTGGATCAGCTCGAGGGTCACGCCCCGCGCCTCCGCCCCGCCGAGGGCCTGCGACGAGGCCGTCCACCACGCGCTCGAGCGCCACGCCCCGGGATGCCTTGACCAGCACCACGTCGCCCGGCGCGAGCTCGGTCCTGCAGGACCCGACGGCCGCGACGGCGTCGGCCGCGACGATCACGCGGTCCGGTGCGAGGCCCGCGGCGAGGGCGCCCTGGGCGATCCCCTCCGCGGCGCCGCCCGGCCCGCCGTCCACGACGACCAGGAGGTCCAGCGTGTCGCCCGCGGCCTCGCCCACCTCGCGGTGGCCGGTGGCGTGGGCGGCTCCGAGCTCGCGCATCTCGCCCAGCACCGCCACGCGGCGGCCGGGCAGCCCGGCCAGCAGCTCCAGGGCGGCGCGCACCGAGCCCGGCGCGGCGTTGTAGCTGTCGTCGACGATCACGACGCCGCCGGCGCGGATCACCACGGAGCGGTGCGGCGCCGTCGAGCCGGCGTCCAGTCCCGGCAGGAGCTCGTCCAGGTCCAGGCCGGCCGCGAGCCCCGCGGCGGCGGCCGGCGAGCGCGTTGTGGACGGCGAGACGGCCCAGGGCGCGGATCGCCACGTCCCGCTCCCCGGCGGGCGTCACGAGGCGGAACCGCATGCCCTCGAACCCGGCGGAGGCCACGTTCGTCGCCCGGACGTCGGCGTCGGGAGCGAACCCGTAGGTGGACACGCGTGCGCGCGTTCGCGCCGCCATCCCCCGCACTCTCGCGGTCGTCCGCGTTGAGGATCGCGACCCCGCCCTCGGCGGCGCGCCGGCAGGGCCTCCAGCAGCTCGGCCTTGGCATCCACGATCGCGTCGACCGAGCCGATCCGGGACAGGTGGACCGGCTGGATCGCGGTCACGATCCCGATCGACGGCAGACCGATCGACGGCCAGGTCGCGGATCTCGCCGCCCGTGTACATGCCCATCTCGAGGACGGCCGCCCCGTGCTCGGGCCCGAGGCGGAGCACGGTGAGCGGCATGCCCACCTCGTTGTTCTGGTTGCCCTCGGTCCGCAGCGTCTCGTAGCGACACGCCAGGACGCCCGCGACCGCCTCCTTGGTGGAGGTCTTGGCGATGCTGCCGGTGACGCCCACCACGAGCGGGTCGAAGCGGCGGCGCCACGACGCTGCCACCGCGTGGAGCGCTCGCAGGGGGTCGGCCACGAGCACGACCGTGACGTCGCCGAGGGCGTCCAGCGGCGCCTCGCCGGCGGCCGGATCCGGGATGGCGGCCCACGAGGAACGCCGCCGCGCCCGGCGTCGGCGGCCGCAGCCAGGTAGCGGTGGCCGTCCGTGCGCTCGCCGGCCAGCGCGACGAACAGCGACCCGGGCACGACGAGACGGGAGTCGACGGCCCCGTGGCGGACACGGCGGTCGCTCCGGCGGAGGAGCGTCCCTCCCGTCATGGCGGCGAGATCGTCCGCCGTGATGAAGGGTCCCGCGGGGTCAGGCGCCCCGGCGAGGTCGGTCGTGCCGGCGGCCGTGAAGGCCGTCGCGCGGGCGTCGCCGAGGTCGCGATCGGGCGAGTCGGGAACGATCGACCGTCCGGGATCCGTCACGGCGCCGAGTGTCGCACAGGCGGAGCTCACGGGGCTGCCGTGGCCGCCGGGGCGTTTGTTGCCAACGGTCCTGCTGCCGGCTCGTCCGAGACGAGGTAGGGCGTGCTGATCGCGTCATGGGCGACCCGCCGGAACAGCTCGAACGACATCACCGGCATCTCGAGGTGGCCCAGCCGGACGACCGTCGGGGTTCCCTCCTCGATCCGCACGGCCACGACCAGGTCCGGGTGACCGGGCGTTCGCGCCGATGTAGCCGATGAACGAGTAGTTGAAGAGGTTGACCTTCCAGGCGTGCTTCTGCGGCGTCCCAGATCTGGGCCGTGCCGGTCTTGCCGCCGACCTCGAACCCGGGGATCAGCGTGCCGCGAGCGGTAGAAGTCCACCGTCGTGACGACGTGCTGCATCAGCTTCTGGAGCACGGTGGACACCTTCGCGGTCATCACCCGGCCGCGGCTGACCGGCACCGTCTCGGTGCTCGCCGACGGCCTGACCACGCGGGGCTGGACGAGGGTGCCACCGTTGACCATCGCCGCGTATGCCTGCGCCAGCTGGATCGGCGTCACCGCCACGCCCTGGCCGAAGGCGCCGTTCGCGAGGTCGATCTGGCGCCACGGCGTCACCGCGGGATCATTCACGAGGCCGGGAACCTCGTTCGCGACGTCGATCCCGGTTGCCGTCCCGAACCCGAGGGTGCGCCACTCCTGGTACAGGCGCTTCGAGGCCGCTGCCGTCGTCTTGCCCAGCTTGATGGCAACCTTGGCCGCGACGACGTTGCGCGAGTACGCGATCGCGTCCTCGAGCGCCATCACGCCCATCGCCTTGTGGTCCGCATCGTCGACGCGCGCCCGGCCGTTGTCGACCTTGAGGGTGCCCGTGTCCTTGATCCTGGTCTTCATGGTCACGACGCCGTCGCCCACGGCGGCCGCGACGGTCATCATCTTGAACACGGATCCGGGCTCGTACACGGTGGAGACGATCGGGTCGATGAACCGGCCCGGGCTCGTCGATGCGATGGCCTGGTAGTCGTTGGCGTCGTAGGACGGGTAGCTCGCGTAGGCGTACACCTCGCCGGAGTACGGATCGAGGACCACGGCGGACACCCGCTTGGCACGATCCGCGATCCACGCGGACAGCAGCTCCTGCTCCACGGCGACCTGCAGCGAGGCGTCGATCGTGAGGGTGAGGTCCTGCCCCGGGTACCCGGTCTGGAGGGTCGTCGATGTGTCCGGCACGACGTTGCCGCTCGTGTCCCTCTGGGCGGCGACCTTCGTTGGCATACCCGCGAGCGCGTCCTGGTAGTACTGCTCGATGCCGTACTGGCCAACGCCGTCGCGGTTCACGAAGCCCAGGACGTGGGCTGCCAGGGATGTCTGCGGCGCACCGCCCGCCTGGGGATAGATCCTGACCTGCTCGGGCTCCAGGAGGAGACCCCACAGCCTCGGCTTGTCCCCGTTGCTCAGCTCCCGGATCTTGTCCGACATCTCGGGCTCGAGGTTCCGGGCGAGCACGACGTACGCCTTCTCGCCGGTCATGCGCGCGGTCATGTTTGCAGCAGCCGCGCCTGTCAGGCCCAGCAGCTCGACCAGGTTGGTTGCGGTCAGGGCCCTGCGCGCCGGCGTGATGTCCTTCGGGTTGGCCGCGAGCCGGTCCCGCGAGATGCTGGTCGCCAGGGTCACCGTGCCCGTCCGGTCGTAGATCGACCCGCGGTGGGACGGGATCGGGTACGTGGTCGACGACTGCGCCACAGCCCTCGCGGCGAGCTCGTCGTGCCGGACCACCTGCCAGTACGTGAGGCGGACGCCGAGCGTCCCTGCCACCAGCACGAAGACGACGAGGACCAGCAGCGCGCGCCTGCGGGAGTCGGTCCGGCCAAGCATCAGCGTTCGGCCCCGCCTACCTGGCGGGAATCACGACGGGCTCTGGCAGCGGCCCGAGGCCGGCGCCGATCGCCAGCTTGCGGATCGCCGGCGCCTTGCCCAGGCGATTGAGCTCGTTGCGCAGGTCCTGCGCCCGGGCCTCGAGGCGCATCTGCTGCGTCGCGAGGCGATCCACCTCGTAACCGGTGGCGGACACGCGGATGTCCTGGGACAGCGAGAAGAACGCCGCCGCGAAGGCGATCACGATCGCGGCGAGCAGGAATGCCATCCGCGACGGGCCGCGGCGTGCCCGGACGGCCGCGCGCATCCGGCGCCGCGGCAGGGCAGGCGCAGCCAGCTCCATCCGCGGCCGGCGCGGCAGGACGATGGTGTGCTGCCGCGCACCCTGGTAGACGGCCATCGCCTATTCGCCCTGAACGAACTGCAGCCGCGATAGCTGCGGATCGAGGAACGAGAACTGGTCCGCGAGGGCGGCCGGGGCGAGGTCATCGAAGCCGATCTCTGCCGGGCCGGGCTGGTTGTTGCGGTCCCGGCGCTCGGCAACCTCGTGCTGGCGGCGGCCATAGCTCTTGCGGCGATTTGACTGGTGACGCTTGCTCACGGGACTCCTCCTCCGTGGGCGGGGGGGCCGGCCTTGGGCCGGTATCGACGGGTCGCGGGGTCGGGACAGCCTGCGGTTCGGGTTCCTCCTCTCCTCATCCGGTGGTCATGCGGCGAGCCGCTCGGCAGCGCGCAGGCGCGCGCTCCGGGCCCTGGGGTTCCCGTCGACCTCGGCGTCCGTCGGGGTCAGCGACGGCCGCGTGACGAGGCGAAGGCGCGGAGCCCTGCCACACACGCAGACCGGTGCCCAGGGCGGGCAGACGCAGCCGCGCCGTTCCGCGGCCAGGAAGCGCTTGACGATCCGGTCCTCGAGCGAGTGGTACGAGAGCACGACGAGGCGGCCGCCCGGCCGCAGCAGGTCCACGGCGGCGACCAGGCCCTCCTCCAGCGCGTCGAGCTCCTCGTTGACCGCGATGCGCAACGCCTGGAACACCCGGGTGGCCGGGTGCGTCCGCCGGCGGACGCGCGGGTTGACGGGGACGACCCGCTCGACGAGGGATGCCAGGTCCTCGGCGGTCCCCACCGGCGCGACGGCGCGTGCTGCCACGATGGCCTTGGCGATCCTCCACGCGGCCGGTTCCTCGCCGTAGCGACGGAAGAGGGCCGCGAGCGCGTCAGCGTCAAGCGTCTCCACCAGTTCGGAGGCGGGGACGCCGCGACCCGTGTCGAAGCGCATGTCAAGCGGCCCGCCGGCGCGGAAGCCGAAACCGCGATCCCGCTCCCCGAGCTGGAACGAGGACAGGCCGAGGTCGAAGAAGAGTCCGTCCACCGCGCCGAACCCGGCGGCCGGGGCGACCGACGCGAGCTCGCGGAAGTTCGCCCTGCGGAGGACCAGGCGGTCGCCGAAACGCGCCAGGCGCAGCCCGACCCGGTCGATCGCGGCCTGGTCCGCGTCCAGCCCGAGGACGCGGCCGTCGGGGCTGGCGGCCTCCAGGATCCGCTCGGTGTGCCCACCGCCGCCGACCGTCGCGTCGATCTGGAGGCCGCCGGCGGCCGGGGCGAGCGTCGCGATGACCTCGTCCGGCATGACCGGCAGGTGCCCTGCCTCCATCACTCCTCCACGGTCTGGTTGCGGATCCCGAGCGGACCCTGGAAGCGCATGTGGTTCGACGTCAGATCCCCAGCCCGGCGATCGCCGAGGCGAACGCATCCGGGTCGTTCAGGCTCTGGCTGTAGCTGTCCCAGCGGGCCGGTGCCCAGATCTCGGCGTGCTCCCGGGAGCCCAGGACCATCGCCTCGTCCTCGAGACCGGCGAACGCGCGCAGCCCCTGCGGGACCAGAACCCGACCCTGGCGGTCGAGCTCCGTCTCGAAGGCGCCGGCGAACAGCTGGCGCTGCAGCAGGCGGGCATTCGGGTCGGTCATGGGCAGGCTCCCGACCTTCGCCGCGAGCTCCTCCCAGGCCGCCATCGGGAAGATCGCGAGACAGGTGTCGAGCCATCTCGCGACCACCGCGCCGCCGTCGAGCTGCGCTCGGAAGCGCGACGGGACGGCGATCCGCCCCTTCACGTCGACCGCGTGCCTGTACTCGCCGGTGAACACCGATCCGCTCTCCTGACGTCGTGGGCGCCGGTGGTCGGTTCAACCCGCGAGGGACCCGTGGACTCGGGTCATTCCCCACTTCCAACCACTTCGCGCCACTTGTGGGCATTCTAGCGCGCGAAGCAGGCCCGTCAACGACGATTTCGCACGGCGAAGACGGTTTCGACTGGGAATGTCACAGCGGACAGCCCGGCTCGAGCGTGCGCTGGGGTTGGCAGGGGTTGTGGACCCGAGCGCGGGGCGGCCGTGCCATGACGCGGGGCCGCAGACGCGCGGCGCGACCGCAGGTCTAGCGAGTCGGCGGCGGCATCCTTACTGGGTCCCCCGCCCGCAACGAGGCTGCCGGGTACCGCGGGTTCCAGGCGTAGATCGTGCTGAGCGGATGCCCGAAGTAGTGGGCGATGCTGAACAGGTTGTCGCCGGCATGGACGGTGTAGATCCAGCAGCCGGCCCGACCGGGACAGGGCTTCAGGAGCCTGTAGCGGTCACTGGCCGGCGTGGCGAGCCGGGGTCCCTGTGGGATCGGGCGTCGGGGCAAACGATGGCGTCGGTGCAGGCGACGGCGTCGGTGCGGGCGTCGGTGCGGGCGTCGGTGCGGCGGTGGGAGCCGCCGCCCGTGTTGGCCCTGGGGTGGGCGCGGAGGTCGCGCCCGCGATGGACGTCGCCACCGGAGCCCCGGTCGGCATGGGGCTGGCGGCCTTGATCACTGCGGCGGCCGTGGATGATGGACTCACCACCCCGACCGGCAGGTCGATCCCCCCTCGCTCAAGCACGAACCCGAACGAGATCGCGGCGCTCATCGCCAGGATGATGAGCGCGACGAGAGTCGCGCGCGGAACGGCGGGGGTGCGTCCGGAGGTGGGCCGCGCCGCCGCGACGACGGCCGGTCGTGGATACCGCGGGCAGTCCGCGTGAGCCGCGCGGAGGCAGACCAGCTCCTGGTGGCGAGCGGACTGCCGACGCGGTTCACCGATCGCGACGCAGCGGTTGGCATCGTCCGGCCCGAGCACCGGGGGCACCAGAGCGCCATCGAGCTCGCGCCGCAAGAAGGGGCAGACGGGGGCGTCCGGAGTGCGCACAGCCAGGTCCGGGACCGGCGGCGTGGCGGGCATCCCCGTGGTCCCCTCGACACCCTCCGGGGGCACGATCGCGGCGCCGTCGGCGGCTCCGGTGTGCTCCTCGCTCAGCTCCGAACCCTCCGGTCACCTGGAAACGATCCCCCGACCGCGGCGAGTCTAGTACCTCCGGCACATTGCCGACTCGGATTCGCAGGTGATAGGCTCCGCCTCCGCCGCCCAGAATCGGTGGCGGCGCGGTGACGGTCGAGATCGCCCAACTCTCCTGACGGAGTCAACCGCATCCCATGGTGCTCGAACTAGCAACGCCGGTCAGCCTGCAGACCCCGGAGCATGATCCGTCGCGCCTCGCGCCGCACCGCATCAAGCGCTGCACCTACCGGCGCCTGATCTCGCTCGATCGACCCCACGAGCGGGTGTACGAGGTCGAGTGTCTCTTCCCGGACCGCAAGGTGCCGGTTCCCCTGGGGGACCTGGACAGCAGCATGCCGATCTGCAACGCCTGCACGGCGGCACACATCTTCCGGCCGGACGAGGACTAGTCCCGGCCGGCGATCGGCGGATCCTGATGGGCGGACAGCTAAGCCAGGCGGCGGACGGGACCGCCAATGCGAGCATCAGCACGCGGGAGCCGGGCGCTCTCTTCCCTTGGATCCTCGGTTGACATTGAAGGATTAGTGGGTCAATCTGGCCCCATCCCTTCATTCTCGTGTCGACATTGAAGGGTTGCAGCCGGAGGCCGCGTGCCGAGGACCATCGAGCGGACCTGGGAGGGAGACCCTGGCGCGATGGGCGGGCGCCGGGCGCGTGCCTCGTTCCGGTACCGAGCGTTCGTTCCCGACGAGATCGCCGCGATCAGCCCCGTGGTCCCCTTCGAGGTTGCCGACCTCGCGGCGGATGCCGAGGCGGCGATCAGGGCGCTCAACGAGCGGGCGTCCGTGGGCGGCCTGGAGGCGATCGGGCCGCTGCTCCTGCGGTCGGAGGCTGTGGCGTCGTCCCGGATCGAGGGCTACGACGTCTCCTCCCTCAACCTCGCCCGTGCGCTCGTCGACCCCCGGGCGGCCCGGGGCAGCGCCAGGACGGTCGCCGCGAACGTGTCCGCGATCGAGGAGGCGATCGCGATCGGCGACCGCGAGGCACCCGTCACTGTGGACGATCTGCTGGCGATCCACGCGGTGCTCATGGCGGCGGACGAGCGGGCGCGGCCCGGCCACGTGCGCGAGCAGCAGAACTGGATCGGCGGCCGGCTCGGGAACCCGTCCGACGCCGCCTTCGTGCCGCCGCCGGAGGACCTCGTCCTCCCGCTGCTCGAGGACCTCGTCGCGTTCATCGCCCGCGAGGACCTGCCCGCGGTACCCCAGGCGGCGGTCGCCCACGCGCAGTTCGAGACCGTCCACCCGTTCGTCGACGGCAACGGCCGCGTGGGCCGGGCGCTCGTGCACGTCGTTCTCCGGCGCCGGGGCGTCGCCGCACGCTTCGTTCCGCCGGTCAGCATCGTCCTGGCGGCCCGCCCTGCCGTTTACGTCGAGGGGCTGGTCGCGTTCCGGGAGGGGCGCGTCGGCGAATGGATCGCCTCGTTCGCGGGCGCCGCCTCCAGGGCGGCCCTCATGTCGATCGAGCTCGCCGACCGGGTGGCTGCGTTGCAGTCGGAGTGGCGCGAACGCGCCGGCCGGCCGCGGGCCGGGTCCGCGGCGAGCAAGCTCATCGCGCTGCTGCCCGCGCTGCCCGCGCTCTCGGCGCCGACCGCCCGCGCGGCGATCGGCGTCAGCCAGCAGCAGACGCTCCAGGCGCTCAAGGCACTGGCCGCGGCCGGCGTCATCCGCCAGTTGAGCGCGGGGACCTACGACCGCCAGTACGCCGCGACCGAGCTGTTCGACTTGCTCGCGGCGTACGAGGAGGGGGTCGCCGGCGCGGCGCGGGGCGCAAGGTCGGCGCGCTGACCAGGCGGGCGTCGAAGGCCCCAAACGTGTGCCGAACTGAGTGCAGCCGCTCGACGCCGGGCCGCCTCCGGGGCTGATTCGTGCGTGGAATCGGGTGAGGCGCCAGCGAGGCGGCCTGTAAGCCGAGTTCTGTACCGCGGCTTGCGCCGCGGTGACGGTCATCCATCTGGGGCCGCCGGTTGCCCGACGGCTCATGCGGCCGACCCGAGGGCTGGGCAGCGCGCCTCTCCCCCCGGCGAACCGGGGTTGCGCCCTCCTATTTGGCCTTGCTCCGGGTGGAGTTTGCCGCGTTTCACTCCGACCCCAAGGGGCCGGCATCGTCACTGTGGCACTGGTCCTCGCCTCACGGCGGACGGGCGTTACCCGCCACCCTGCGCTGGGGAGCTCGGACTTTCCTCACGCCGGCCGGTTGCCCGGCCGACGCGCGACCATCCGGCCGCCTCGCTGGCCCGCACAGTGTAGGCGACCCGGCCCGCGGGACCTGCGGGTCGCAGGTCCCGTCAGGAGCCTCTGTTCCACCCCATCAGGTCGCGCATCGCGTGCGATCGCCCGACCCAGGATCGCGTGGCCGGCACGGTTGATGGGCACGCCATCCGCGGGGTCCCCGCAGACCAGGGCGGACGCGTCCAGGAACGCCGTTCCCCCGAAGGTCCGCCGCAAGCCGGTAGAGGCGCGGCAGATCCTGATTGATCGCGCGCGCGGTGCCGCGCCGTCGGGACCCGTCCCCGACGCCTGGACGAAGTCCACGAGCCCCCACGGCGGACGCGATCTCGTTCGCCTGTCGCCCGAAGATCGTCTTGAGGTCGTTCGTGCCCAGCATCAGAACCAGCACGCAACAGGAGCGTGCGACCGGAGGCACGGCACCAGGTAGGGCCGGCCGTTGCGCCCGTCCAGGAATGGGTCGTCCCAGATGGTGATGCGGCCGTTGAGGCCCTCCTCGATCACCTCCGCGACACCGCCGAGCTCCGCCCGCAGGACGCCCGGCCACCTGACATCGCGCGGGAAGCGGTCAAGGGTGACGGGGTCGGCGCCCATGGGTGTTCGAGTCCCCGTAGCAGACCACCGTGGCCATCACGGCATCCCCTCCTCGAATCGCGGGTCAGCCCTCGGGCACGACCCGACGCGCCCGGGCGACACGCATCGGCCCGCCCGCGGCGACCCGGTCGAGGGCCTCGTTCGCGAGGCGGTCCGCGGTGGAGTTCTGGGCCCTCGGCACGTGCGTCGCCGACCAGCGCCTGAAGCCGGCAAGCATCACCTTTGCCTCGGCCCACAGCGGCTGGAGCTTCGCGTCCTTCACCCGCCACCGGCCGTGGAGCTGTTCCACGATCAGCTTGGAGTCGAGGAACAGGTCCACCTTCTCGGCGCCCAGGCGCTGCGCGAGCTTGAGGGCCTCCACGACCCCGGTCCACTCGGCGACGTTGTTCGTCTGGTGGCCGAGCGCCTCCGAGATCGTCGCGTCCGGTGGCGCGGCGGGGTCAAGCGCGTCGGAGCGCGACCCGTCGATGAGCGCGGCGCCCAGGGACGCCGGCCCGGGATTGCCCCGCGCCGCGCCGTCCGTCCGGATGACGAGGTGCAGGATGACCGGCAGCGTCCCCTCGACGTGCGCGCTCAGGCGTGCCGCCGCACGATCGCCGAGGACACCTCGAGGATCGCCTGGGTGATGTGGATGCCTCGCGGGCAGGCGTCCGTGCAGTTGAAGATCGTGCGGCAGCGCCACACCCCGTCCCGGTCGGCCAGAATCTCCAGCCGCTCCTCGGCCGCATCGTCGCGCGAGTCGAAGATGAACCGGTGCGCGTTCACGATCGCGGCCGGCCCGATGTAGTCGGGCTGGGCCCAGAACGACGGGCAGGACGAGGTGCACGAGGCGCACAGGATGCACTTGGTGGTGTCGTCGAACTTCGCCCGGTCCGCCGCCGACTGGCGGCGCTCACGCTCGGGCTCGGGTTCGTCGTTCTGGAGATATGGCTGGACGCTCCGAAACTTCGCGAAGAAGGCGTCCATGTCGACCACGAGGTCCTTCATCACCGGCAGGCCGGGCAGCGGAGCGACGGTGATCTTCCTGCCGCCCAGCTGGTCGACGCGGATCTTGCAGGCGAGGCGGTTGCGCCCGTTGATGAGCATGGCGTCGGAGCCACAGACGCCATGGGCGCACGATCGCCGAAACGTCAGCGTGCCGTCCTGCTCGAACTTCACCTTGTGCAGCAGGTCCAGGACGCGGTCCATCGGGCCGGCCTCGACCTGGTAGGTCTCCACGTGGGGCTTGACGTCCTTCTCCGGGTCGAAACGGAGGATGCGCAGCTCGATCTGCATCGTCTCTCCCCGCTCAGTAGATGCGCGGCTTGGGCTGGAACCTGGTGATCGTCACCGGCTTGTAGGCCAGCTCGATCCCGTTCTCACCCTTCGTCGCGAGCGAGTGGGCCAGGAAGTTCACGTCGTCCCGATCCGGGAAGTCCTCCCTGCTGTGGGCGCCGCGGCTCTCCTTCCGGGACAGCGCGGCGGCGACCGTCGTCTCGGCGCAGTCGAGCAGGTAGCCCAGCTCGCGCGCCTCGAGCAGGTCCGTGTTGAACACGGTGCCCTTGTCGTGAACGCCGACGTTCGCGTATCGCTCCTTGAGGGCCGAGACGCCGTCCCGGGCGCGGGTCAGCGCCGTCGCGTCACGGTAGACCCCGACCTCGTCCATCATCACGTCGGCGAGGTCGCTGCGGATCGCGGCCGCCCTCTCCCCACCCGCGCGGGTCCGGATGCCCTCGATCTCGGCCCGGACCGGCTCGGTCACGGAGGTGTCGACCGAGGGCATCGCGACGCCCGCGAGGTCGATGGCCATCTGGCGGCCGGCCCGCCTGCCGAAGACGAGCAGGTCCACGAGCGAGTTCGTGCCCAGCCGGTTGGCGCCATGGACGGACACGCAGGCGACCTCGCCCGCTGCATACAGCCCCTGGATCACGGTGTTGGCGGCGTCGCGCGTCACTTGCGTCAGCAGGTTGGTCGGCACGCCACCCATCGCGTAGTGCGCGGTCGGCTGGATCGGGATCGGGTCGGTGTAGGGTTCGATGCCCTGGTAGACCCGGACGAAGTCGGTGATGTCAGGCAGCTTCTCGTCGATCACCTTGCGGCCGAGATGGCGGACGTCGAGGTAGACGTAGTCCTTGCCGTCGATGCCGCGCCCGGCGCGGATCTCCTGGACGATGGCCCGGCTGACCATGTCCCGCGGCGCGAGCTCCATGAGCTTGGGCGCATAGCGCTCCATGAACCGGAAGCCGTCGTTGTCCAGGAGGTAGGCGCCCTCGCCGCGGGCCGCCTCGGACAGCAGGATGCCGATGCCCACGATCCCGGTCGGATGGAACTGGTAGAACTCCATGTCCTCCAGGGGCACGCCGTGGCGGTACGCAAGCGAGGCGCCGTCCCCCGTCAGGCTCCAGGCATTGGACGTGACCCGGAACATCCGCCCGAAGCCGCCGGTCGCCAGCAGCACGGCCTTGGAGCGCAGCACAACCAGCTCGCCGTCGGCGATCCGGTAGGCCACGACGCCCGCGGCGCGTCCGCCCGAGCCCAGGTCTCCGCCCTCGGTCACGAGGTCCACCACGTGGTACTCGTCGTAGAACTTCACGCCGTGCTTCAGGCACTGCTGGTACAGGGTCTGGAGGATCATGTGGCCGGTGCGGTCCGCGGCGAAGCACGCCCGCTTGACCGGCCCCTCGCCGTAGTTCCGCGTGTGGCCGCCGAACCGGCGCTGGTCGATCTTGCCGTCCGGCGTCCGGTTGAACGGCAGGCCCATGTGCTCGAGCTCGATCACCGTCTCGATGGCCTCGCGGGCGAGCACCTCGGCCGCGTCCTGGTCAACCAGGTAGTCGCCACCCTTGATGGTGTCGAACATGTGCCATTCCCAGCTGTCCTCCTCCTGGTTCCCCAGGGCGGCGCACACGCCACCCTGCGCGGCACCGGTGTGGGAACGGGTCGGGTACAGCTTGGTGATGACCGCGGAGTCCACGCCCGCCTTGGCGAGCTCGAGGGCGGCCCAGAGGCCCGCGCCGCCGGCGCCGACGATGAGCGCGTCGTGGTCGCGGATCATGACGCCACCTTGACTGCATCGGGGAATGTCACGAGGCCGATCGTTCCCATCGCGAAGATGAGGAAGGCCAGCAGGTAGAGAACCATCGTCAGGGCCATGCGCGTCGAGCCCCTGGTGTAGTCCTGGACGACCGTCCGCATTCCCATGAACCCGTGGAACACGACGAAGGAGAGCATCAGCCAGTCCACGGTCCGCCAGGCCGCGCCCGACCAGCGCGCGGCGATCCAGTCGGCATTCTGGATGGCGGGGTCGTAGATCAGGTGAACGATCGTGAAGTGAGCGAGCACCAGCACGAACAGCCCGAGCGCCGTGAGGCGCATCAGGTACCACACGGCAAGCTCGAAGCCGCCGCTCATGGGCCGGGCGCTGCCGGCACGGGTGATCCGGGCCATCGCATCAGCCTCCGAAGCGGAACGGCGCTTCGAGCCCGAAGGCCGGCGCCATGATCTGGACCGCGAACACCGCGCCGACCAGGACGAACAGGACCCAGTTCGCGTACCACAGTTGCCTGTGGTAGCGGGTCATGGACGGCCAGAAGTCCATGACGATGATCCGCAGTCCATTGAGCGCGTGGTACAGGACCGCGGCGAACAGCGCGGTCTCCAGCAGCCGCCCGATCGGGCTCCCGTACAGCGTCAGGAGATCGTCGTACAGCTTGGCGTTGACGTTCGCCAGCCAGATGTCGAGGACGTGAAGCAGGATGAACGCCCAGATGGCGACACCCGAGATGCGGTGGAACGCCCACGCGAGCATCCCCTCGCTGCCCCGATACCGCAGAAGCATGGAGCCTCCGTGTCTCCCCGATCCGCCGCGGCGGGTCGTCAGGACGCGGCTTCGGCCGTCAGCCGAGGCGCGCGATGATGGCGTCGGCGAAGGCGCTGGTGCCCGCATCGCCGCCGAGGTCGTAGGTCACGTGCTTGCCCTCGGCGATCACCTCGCGGAGGGCCGTCTCCACCCGCTCGGCCGCTGCCTGCTCACCGAGGTGGCGCAGCATCAGGACACCCGACAGGATGAGGGCGGTGGGGTTCGCCTTGTCGAGGCCCGCGTACTTGGGCGCCGAGCCGTGCACCGGCTCGAACACCGACGCCTCGATCCCGATGTTGGCACCGGGCGCGACGCCCAGCCCGCCGACCAGACCGGCACACAGGTCGCTCACGATGTCGCCGTACAGGTTCGGCAGCACCATCACGTCGTACAGCTCGGGCTTCTGCACGAGCTGCATGCACATGTTGTCGACGATCCGGTCCTCGAACTCGATCCGGCCAGCGTAATCGGCCGCGATCGTGCGGCAGCTCTCCAGGAACAGCCCGTCCGAGAGCTTCATGATGTTGGCCTTGTGGACCGCCGTCACCTTCCTCCGATCGTTCGCGACGGCGTACTCGAAGGCGAAGCGCGCGATCCGCTCCGAGGCGGCTCTGGTGATGATCTTGATGCTCTCGGCCGCGTCGGGACCGACCATGTGCTCGATTCCGGCGTACAGGTCCTCGGTGTTCTCGCGCACGATCACGAGATCGACGTCCTGGTAGCGCGTGTCCAGGCCCACCATCGACCGGGCCGGACGCAGGTTGGCGTAGAGACCGAGCACCTGGCGGAGCGTGACGTTGACGCTCCGGAAGCCAGAGCCGACGGGCGTCGTGATCGGTCCCTTCAGGGCGACCTTGTTGCGGCGGATCGACTCGAGGACGTGCTCCGGCAGCGGCGTCCCGTACCTGGCCATGACGCCCTCGCCGGCATCCTGGACCTCCCAGTCGAACGAGACGCCCGAGGCGTCGAGGACACGGCGGGCGGCGGCCGCCAGCTCCGGCCCGATGCCGTCGCCGGGAATGAGAGTGACGTTGTAGGGCATTGCGGGATTGTAGCCGCGCGAATCCCGCCCGGAGGTGGACAACCGGGCCCGTGCAGACGGGCCATTGCGCCCGTCCTGCGCTCGGTAGGCCGGACGGGGGGCAACGAGGGGCCGTCCGGCCATGAGAATCGTTCGCGGTCCCTGCGGTGATACTCGTGTAGCCTGCGGCCCGGGCGGGGCCGTCATTCTGGTGCGCCCCGAACTGCGAGGCTGGCATCCGTCGCTCCGCCCGGGCGGGCGGCACAGGAGGTGACCCGATGACACGGACCCGCTGGACGATCGTCGCAGGACTCGCGGCCACGCTCCTCGTCGCCGCCTGCGGCGGAGGCAGCAGCGCGACCGCGGCACCTGGCGCGACCGCGGCCCCGGGCGCCGCGAGCCCGGCCGCCACGACCGGGGCAGCGACGGCGGCCCCGGCAGGCTCGGGCGCGGGCGGGATCGGGGGGTCCGTGACGGCCCTCGAGAACCTCTCCTCCTACAAGTTCGCGATCACCATGGCCGCCGAGGGCAAGGCGAACTTCTCGCTGGTCCAGTCCGGCGGCAGCATGACGATCGGCGGGACCGTGATCGTCAAGCCGGCGGTCGCCATGGACATGACGATGTCCACGAAGGACGCGAGCGGGACCCAGACCGCCTTCGGCTACCGGATCATCGGTGACAAGGCGTACATCAGCCTCGGCCCCGACGCGTGGATGGAGACCTCGGCGGCTGACGCCCAGAGCACGGTGGACTCGTTCAAGCCCGAGAACTTCATGGCGGGCTTCGGCAGCCTGGACCAGATGCAGGCAGTCGGGGACGAGACGAAGAACGGCGTCGCCACGACGCACTACAAGGGCAGTGCGCCGACGTCCGTCGGATCCATGTTCGGGCTGCCGACCGGCACCTGGACCATGGAGGCGTGGGTCGCCAAGGACGGCGGGTACCTCGTGTCGAGCGCCCTCGTCGGCGAGGCCACTGATGGCAAGTTCACGATGACCGTGAACATCACCGACCTCGATTCGCCCAACAACACCGTCGAGGCGCCGGCCAGCTTCACGCCGATGGCCAGCTGAGGCCGCGCCCGCACCGCGGCTGGAGAGGGCGAGCGCCACACGGCGCCCGCCCTCTCGATTCCACCCGGCGGCGCGAGCCGTCGATCGGCGCCATCTCCAACGGGCCGGAAGGCCCCCGTTCGGTTGACCACCGGGACCCGGGAGCGCCGCGCCCGGCGGCTATCATCGGTCTCCGTCCAGGTACCCCCGCCGGAGGTCTCGCCCGTCGCGTGAAGATCCACGAAGCCGACGCGAAGTCGCTGCTCGCCGCCCAGGGGCTCCCCGTCCCGCCGTGGGAGGTCGCCAGGACCCCCTCGCAGGCCCGCGCCGCCGCCGTGCGGTTCCTCGCCGACCCCGCCAACGCGACCGGGAAGGTCGTGATCAAGGCGCAGGTCCTCGTCGGCGGCCGCGGCAAGGCCGGCGGCGTGAAGCTCGCCGCCACTGCCGACGAGGCGGAGGACGTCGCCGCGCAGATACTCGCGCTCGAGATCAAGGGACTCCCCGTCCGGCGCGTGCTGGTGGGCCCGGCGGCCGAGATCATCAAGGAGTACTACCTGTCGGTCGTGCTCGACCGTGCGACCCGTCGCCTGATGTTCATCGGTTCCGCGGAGGGCGGTGTCGAGATCGAGCAGGTGGCGGTCGACAACCCGGACGCGATCGTCTACCAGCACACGGACCCGCTGCTCGGCATGCCGGACTTCGCGGCGCGCGACCTCGCCTTCTCGATCGGCTTCGGCGGGCACTGGAAGGCGGGAGCCGCGATTGCCAAGGGCCTGCTGCGCACGATGCTCGCGTACGACGCGGACCTCGTCGAGATCAACCCACTGGCGGTGATCCGGGAGCACGGGGCCGACGGGACACCGGTCGAGCGGCTGGTCTGCCTGGACGCCAAGATCACCCTCGACGATTCGGCCCTGACCCGCCACCCGCAGCTCGAGGAGCTCCGGGACCTCGACGCGGAGGACCCGACCGACATCGAGGCGCGCCGCTACGACCTGACCTTCATCAAGCTCGACGGCGACATCGGCTGCATGGTCAACGGCGCGGGGCTCGCGATGACCACCATGGACCTCGTGAAGCGCGCCGGGGGCGAGCCGGCCAACTTCCTCGACATCGGCGGCGGCGCCAAGTCGGACCGCGTGGCGGCGGCCATGCGGCTGATCCTGGAGGACCCGAACGTCAAGGCGATCCTCGTCAACATCTTCGGCGGGATCACGCGAGGAGACGAGGTCGCCCGGGGGCTGATCGAGGCCCGAGCCCAGCAGGTCCGGGACGTGCCGATGGTCGTTCGGATCGTCGGGACGAACGCCGCAGAGGCGGCAGAGCTGCTGGAGGCCGCGCAGTTCGTGACGGCAGCCAGCCTGGACGAGGCGGCGGCGAAGGCGGTCGCGGCGGCGAAGGGAGCGGCGGCGTGAGCATCCTGATCGGGCGCGACACGCGGCTCGTGGTCCAGGGCATCACCGGGCGCGAGGGCGAGTTCCACAGTCGGGCGATGCTGGAGTACGGCACGCCCCTCGTGGCCGGCATGACGCCGGGCAAGGGCGGCCAGACCGCCCTCGACGGCCGGGTTCCCGTCTTCAACACCGTGATCGAGGCCGTCCGCGAGACCGGCGCCAACACGTCCTGCATCTTCGTGCCCGCCGGTGGGGCTCCGGATGCCGTGCTCGAGGCGGTGGACGCCGGGATTGCGACCGTCTTCTGCATCACCGAGGGCATTCCGGCACTGGACATGGTCCCGATCGTCGAGGTCGTCCGACGCGCCGGCGCGCGCCTCATCGGCCCCAATTGCCCCGGCGCCACCTCGCCCGGTCGCGCGAAGGTCGGCATCATCCCGGGCTCCATCCACCGCGAGGGGCGGGTCGGTGTCGTCTCGCGCTCCGGCACCCTCACCTACGAGGCGGTCCAGGCGATGACCGACGCCGGCCTTGGCCAGTCGACGTGCGTCGGCATCGGCGGCGACCCGGTCATCGGGACCCAGTTCCTGGACGTCCTGCAGCTGTTCGCCGCTGATCCCGAGACGGAGGCCCTGGTCCTGATCGGCGAGATCGGCGGGGCGGCCGAGGAGGAGGCCGCGGCCTGGGCGGCCGAGCACATGGCCGACGTCCCGAAGGTGGCGTTCATCGCGGGCCGGACGGCCCCCGAGGGGAAGCGTATGGGTCACGCCGGCGCGATCATCTCGGGCGGCCGGGGGACGGCCGCATCCAAGGTCACGGCCCTGGAGGCGGCGGGCTTCCGCGTCGCGAGCTCCCCCACCGAGCTGCCTGCGCTCCTGCGCGAGGCCGGCTACCGGGGCTGACGATGCGGCTGGACGACATCCGGTTCCTGTTCGCATACGACCGCTGGGCAACCCGGCGGATCCTCGGCATGATCGGTGGCGCGGACGACGCGGTCTGGGGCGCGACTGGCGTGGTCGGCGACCGCGGCCTCGGGGCGATCCTCGTCCACCAGCTCGGCGCCTACCAGCGCTGGCGGCACGGCCTCTCCGGCAGCGGGCAGACGCCCCGACCCGAACGGGAGCCGCTGCCGACGCCGGACGCCCTCGCCGCGGCCTGGCCGGCGGAGTGGGACGCCATGGACGCCTGGCTCGCCGGCCTCTCCGATCAGTGGCTGGACGCCACCGACGAGAACAACATCCCGTTCTGGCAGATGCTCGCCCACCTGGCCAACCATGGGACACAGCATCGATCCGAGGCGGCGTCCCTGTTGACCCAGGCGGGCCGGTCTCCGGGCGACGTGGACATGATCTTCTTCGCCCAGGAGATCGCGCCGGACTCGAGCGGGTGACCCGTAGACTGACGTCCCGCGATCGGGCACCGGTCGTGCCGCGAGATGGAGGGAGGATCGGCGCCCGGCGCCCATGGGAAGCCTGATGGACCTCGTCGCGGGCGACGTCCGCGACATCGTTCTTGCCCTCTCGATCGACGACGTGAACGCTTTCGAGGACCCCGACCGGTTCGTCGCGCACCTGCCACTCGGCGGCGGCCTCGACCCGACGTGGCTGGACCTCTTCGCGGAGGCTGTGCGCTCCGTGACCGGGTTCGAGGAGCTCACCGACTTCCTCGACGCTCGGATCGAGCTCGACGGTGCCGCCACCCAGGTCGAGCGCATCGTCGAGCGCGTGGATCCGGCGTGGGTCGAGACCGTGGCGCAGGTGCCCGAGGAGCGGCTGGGCGCCCTCGCCGGCTGCTGGATCGACCTGCTGGAGGAGGAGCTGGGCACCCTCCCGCGGGAGGAGAAGCCGTGGATCCGGGATCTCGCCGGCCGGATCGTCGCCTTCTGCCGCGCGTCGACCGGCGCCCGCGACGTCGTATTCGCCTGGGCCTTCTGAGCCGGTCCGCGCGCGGTCCGAACCTCCCGTGGCCACAGAACCTCCGGCTCTCCCCGGGCGGCCCGCGACCGCCCATCCTGCCCGCATGAGCTCCGCCGACCCGGCCCGCACCCCATTCCCCCCACTGGGGGCACCGCCGTCCGCCGATGCTGCCCGAGCGATCGCGGAGCAGTGGCTCAGGGCCGGGTTCAAGGCCCTCAACCGTTGGTGCATGGTCCCGGTCCATCGGGCGGGCCTCGGAGCCTGGCTCTCCAGCCCGGTCACGGGCTACATGCTGCTCCTCCGGGTCCGCGGCCGGAACAGCGGGGTGATGCGGGAGATTCCGCTCAGCTACGCCGTCCTCGAGGGGGCCGCATGGGTGGTCGCCGGGTTCGGGCCGCGGACGGAGTGGTATCGGAACCTGCTCGCCGACCCCCACGTGGAGGTCTGGATGGCCGGCGGCCGACACGCAGGGGTCGCCACCGAGGCGCTCGATCCGGTGGTCCGCGCCCGGATCCTGCCGGTCCTCGTGAGGGCCACCGGTGCACCCGCGCTCCTGATCGGTCTCAACCCGTGGACCTCGGCGGATGAGGCGATCGTGGCCGCACTCGCATGGGTGCCCCTGATCCGGATCGCGCCGGACGACGGCCCGCTGGAGGCCGGCCCGGACGACCCGGGCGGGCACGCCTGGGTCTGGCGCCAGTCCCTGGCGATCGGACTCTCGTGGCTCACGTGGCGCGGGGTCCGGCGAGCGATCAGGCGCGTGTTCGCCTGATCCGGCAACATCAGGACATGCAGAGCTTCGACGAGCAGGCGCCCGACTGGGACAGCCCCGAACGCATCGAACGTGCCCATCTCATCGCCGACGCCATCCGTCGTGCGGTCCCGCTGACCCCGACGTCGCGCGTCCTGGAGCTTGGTGCCGGTACCGGCCTCCTCGGCCTGGCACTTGCCGGCGATGTCGGGGAGCTCGTGCTCGCGGACGCCTCCCCGGGCATGCTCGCCGTCGCCGAGACGAAGATCGCGGCCGCTGGCCTGCGGCACGTGCGGACCGTGCTCCTGGAGCTCACGGTTGACCCACTGCCCCCCGAGCGATTTGATGTCGCTGTGAGCCTGCTTGCGCTCCATCACGTCGCGAGCACGGCCGAGGCCATGCAGGCCCTCAGTGCGCTCCTGGAGCCCGGTGGGCACATCGCGATCGTGGACCTGGATGCCGAGGACGGGTCGTTCCATACGGACCCGGACGCACGGGTCCACCACGGCCTGGAGCGGCAGAGCCTGGCCGCCACCGCCGAGGCGGCCGGGTTCCGCGATGTGGTCTTCTCGACCGCTCACCAGATCGCCAAGAACGGGCGGGACTATCCCCTGTTCCTGCTCGTGGCGACCCGCGCCGGAGCCCCGGGCAGTCAGGCTCCGGCTGGAGCCCCGGGCAGTCAGGCTCCGGGCGGATAGCCGAGCGTCGCCCAGGCGGGGCCACCCGGAGCCTCGATCAGCTCCACCAGCACCCCATGGCACGACCGTGGATGCAGGAACGCGACGGGTCCTTCGCCGCCCTTCCGCGGAGCGCTGTCGATGAGCTCGATCCCGTCGACCTCGAGCCGGATCAGCGTCTCGGCGATGTTGTCCACCTCGAAGCAGACGTGGTGGAATCCCTCGCCCTTTGCGGCCAGGAACCGCGCGACGCCCGTCGTGTCGTCGGTGGGCTGGACCAGCTCCACCTTGGACTCCCCCACCGGCAGGAACGCGATCATGCTCCGGTCGTGCTCCATGTTCAGGACGAGGTCCACCCCGAGGCCCAGGATGTCCCGCCAGAACCGCAGGGACGACTCGATGTCGGCGACGACCAGCGCCACGTGGTGGATCCGCCCAAGCCCCCGGATGTGCTCCGGCAGGTACGAGACGTGCCCGGTCGCGTCCGGCATGTCCATCCTCCTCAGACCGTGATCAGCTCGCGGTGGACGCCGAACGACCCGCGGAGCCGGTCGGCGATCTCCCCCACGGTGGCATAGGCCGCCACGGCCTCGATGATCGGCGGGAGCAGGTTGCCGGTCCCGCGTGCCTCGTCATCCAGGCGCCGGAGGGAGGCTTCCCAGGCGGCAGGGTCACGGTCGGCCCGGACGCGCCGAAGACCCGCCACCTGCCGCCACTCGCCCTCCGGATCGATGCGGAGGAGCGCCGGCCGGGTTCCGGGACCCTCGTCGCGGAACTTGTTGACACCGACAACGATCCGGTCGCCACGCTCGATCTCGCGCTGGACACGGTAGGCGGACTCCTGGATCTGGCGCTGCTGGAAGCCCCCCTCGATCGCAGCGAGCGTGCCGCCCATCCCGTCGATCTCGGCAAGATAGGCCATGGCGGCCGCCTCGAGGTCGTTGGTCAGCGACTCCACGAACCAGCTGCCGGCCAGCGGGTCGGGAGTCTCGGTGACCCCGGCCTCGTGGGCGATGATCTGCTGCGTGCGGAGGGCCAGCCGCGCGGATTCCATCGTCGGGAGTGCCAGGGCCTCGTCGCGGGAGTTGGTGTGGAGGCTCTGGGTCCCCCCCAGGATGGCCGCCAGGGCCTGGAGGGTGGTCCGGACCACGTTGTTGTCGATGGACTGCGCCGTCAGGGACGAGCCCGCCGTCTGGGTGTGGAACCGGCACATCATGGACCTGGGGTTCTTGGCCCCGAAGCGCTCCTTCATGATCCGCGCCCACATGCGGCGGGCCGCGCGGAACTTGGCGACCTCCTCGAACAGCTCGGACCAGGCGGCGAAGAAGAACGAGAGCCGCGGGGCGAAGTCGTCCACGTCCAGGCCACGGGCGACGGCGGCCTCGACATAGGCGATCCCGTCGGCCAGGGTGAAGGCGAGCTCCTGCGCGGCCGTGGCCCCGGCCTCCCGCATGTGGTAGCCGGAGATGCTGATCGTGTTCCAACTCGGCAGCTCGCGCGCGGCAAACTCGAACACGTCGGTGACCAGGCGCATCGACGCCCGCGGCGGGTAGATCCACGTCCCGCGGGCGACGTACTCCTTGAGGATGTCGTTCTGGGTGGTCCCGGAGACGGCGCTCCGGGCGACCCCCTGCTTCTCCGCGGCCGCCACATACAGGGCCAGGAGGATCGGCGCCGTGGCATTGATGGTCATCGAGGTGCTGACCGTGCCCAGCGGGATCCCAGCGAACAGGGTCTCCATGTCGGCGAGCGACGAGATGGGCACCCCGACCCGGCCGACCTCCCCTTCCGCCTCGGGAGCATCGGCGTCGAAGCCCATCTGGGTGGGCAGGTCGAAGGCCACCGAGAGGCCCGTCTGGCCCTGCCCGAGGAGGTATCGGAACCGCTCGTTCGTCTCGGCGGCAGTGGCGAAACCAGCGTACTGGCGCATGGTCCAGAACCGGGACCGGTACATCGTGGCCTGGACGCCCCTGGTGAACGGGTACTCCCCGGGGAGCCCGAGATCCGAGGCCGGATCGAAGCCTGGAAGATCGGCCGTGGTATAGACGTCGGCGACGGGGATCTCGGAGGTCGTGACAAAGACAGGGTTGCGTTCCGCCGACGATGCGACGGCCCTTGCCCGGGTGGTGGCCCGCCACCGCTTCACGTCGGGGTCGCTCGCCGGGGCGGATCCGATGCCCGAGCCGTCCCCCGCGTCCCGGCCGTCTCCCACACCTCCCTGCGCCTTCGCCTCGTCGCTCACCCGGACCTCCGCTAGCTGATCACCACGAGTACGTCGCCCACCTCGATCTTGACGCCGGGGACGACATCGACACGGGAGATGGTGCCATCTCTCGGTGCCCGAAGCTCGTTCTGCATCTTCATTGCCTCGACAACCAGCAGCTGCTGGCCAGCGGTGACAGCGTCACCCTGGGCGACGGACACCGTCACGACCTTGCCGGGGATGATCGCCCGGACCTCCAGCGGGCCACTGTGGGCGCTCGCGGCACGTCCGCGGCTGGCTCGCTCCCGGAGCGACGCGGTCCGCTCGGACTCCGTCTCCACCTCGAAGCGGAAGCCGTCCACGATGACCTCGCGCCGCTGCGAGCCGCCACCCGACGTTGTCGCGGGCTCGAGGACGACGCGCGTGGCGACACCGGCGTCGTCAAGGACGAAGCGGCCACCGCCCGAGGAATGCAGGACGATGTCGGCGGGCAAGCCGTCCACCTCAACCGGCTGTCTTTGTGCAAGGACAGCCGTCTCATCAGGGTCGAGCGGCTCCGGTGGGACTGCAACCCCGCCGAGAGGACCCCGGCCGATGGTCGGGTTTGTCATCCGCAACGGCTGGCCCACCGGGGAGACTCGGAGCGCAGGTTCGGCGCCGGCGCTGCTGGCCGCCGCAATCCGGACGCGTATGGCGCGGGGATTGATCGTGACCGGCGACGCGTCCGGGCCACCGTCCTTGCCGGAGTCGTCCGGACCGCTCAGCTCGGCCATCGGTCGACTCCCTGCCCGCGCCCGGAACGTCGCCATGCGCTCCCGCGGGCGTCCTCCCCCCGGACATCACCGACGCCGGGCATGCTGGCGGCCATCCGCACCCCACCGCCGTCCGAAGCCGCGTCCATCGCATCGAGACCCGCGGCCAGGAGCGCCCTGCGGACCGCGTCCCGGCGGGCTCCCGCCCCGTCCCAGTTGGCCTCCACCCAGCCGGTCGACAGCTCGCCACCACGGAACGCGTCGCTGCGTGCCACCGCTCGATGGAAAGGCAGGCTCGTCTGGACGCCGCCGATCTCCATCTCGTCGAGCGCCCGCCGCAACCGGTCGATGGCGGCATCTCGGTCGTGGGCGTGGACCAACAGCTTCGCCATCAGGTTGTCGTAGTCCGCGGGAAGACGATCGCCTGTCTCGATGTGCGTGTCGATCCGGATCCCCGGACCGCCCGGCATGACCCAGCGTCCGACACGCCCCGGCGCGGGCGCGAAGGCGCGAGACGGATCCTCGGCGGTGATGCGCACCTCGATGGCATGGCTCGTCGGCATCGCCGCCCTCTCCCCCGCCCCGATGACCTCGGCGGATAGCGGCCGGCCGCCGGCGATCCGGAGCTGCTCCCGGACGATGTCCACTCCGGCCACGAGCTCCGTGACGCCGTGCTCGACCTGGAGCCGCGTGTTGACCTCGAGGAACCAGAAGTTGCCGTCCGGGTCGTGGAGGAACTCGCAGGTCGCGGCGTTGCGGAGAGATGCCGCCTCGCCCAGCCGGACCGCGATGCCGTGCAGGTACCGTCGCTGGTCCCGGGTCAGGCCGGGTGCCGGCGCCTCCTCGACGAGCTTCTGGTGACGACGCTGCAGCGAGCAGTCCCGCTCTCCAAGGGCGACCACATGGCCGTGGGCGTCGGCAAGCAGTTGCACCTCGATATGGCGCGCCGGCAGGATCTCCCGTTCCAGGTACACGGAGCCATCGCCGAAGGCCGACGCCGCCTCTCGCGAACCCGAGACCAGCGCCGCGGCGAGAAGCTCCGCGCGGTCGACACGCCGCATGCCGCGGCCGCCACCGCCGGCCGCAGCCTTGACCAGCAGCGGGAAGCCGATCTCCCGCGCCGTCGCCACGATCTCTGCCACCTGGTCCGGGCGATCCACCGGGGCCGGCTCCAGCGTGCCCGGCACCGAGGGCACGCCGATACGGGCCGCGAGCCGACGCGCATGCAGCTTGTCCCCGAGCGCCTCGATCGTCTCCGACGACGGTCCGACGAAGACGAGCCCTGCGGACTCAACGGCTCGCGCGAACGAGGCACGCTCGGCCAGGAAGCCATACCCCGGATGGATCGCCTCAGCCCCGGAACGGAGGGCCGCCTCGACGACCGCTTCGATCCGCAGGTAGCTCTCGGACGGCGCCGCCGGACCGAGCCTGACAGAGGCATCCGCAAGGCGAACGTGAGCCGCCGTGGCATCGGCATCGCTGTAGACCGCAACCGCCTCCATGCCCATCTCGTGGCACGCCCGGATGATCCGCACCGCGATCTCCCCCCGGTTGGCGATCAGGACGCGCCCGAACGGCGGCGCCTCGCGGGTCATCGTGATCTCCCCGGACGCATGTCCTTGCGCAAAGACGCCCGGAGACGGTCAGAGCGGGATGTTGCCATGCTTCTTCCTCGGATTCATGTCCCGCTTGTCCGCGAGGATCTCCAGCGACCGGATCAGTCGCGGCCGTGTCTCGCGTGGAAGGATGACCTCGTCGATGTAGCCGCGCGCAGACGCGACGTACGGGTTCGAGAACTCGGCCTCGTATTCGGTCACCAGCCGGGTTCGCTCCCCTTCTTCATCATCAGCCGCGGCGATCACGTCCTTGAAGATGATGTTGACCGCACCCTCCGCGCCCATGACGGCGATCTCTGCGGTGGGCCACGCGAAGTTCATGTCACCGCGGATGTGCTTGCTGCTCATGACGTCGTAGGCGCCGCCGTACGCCTTGCGTGTGATGACCGTCACCTTCGGGACGGTGGCCTCGCAATAGGCATACAGCAGCTTCGCGCCGTGCTTGATGATCCCGCCATGTTCCTGCGCAACTCCGGGCAGGAATCCGGGCACGTCGACGAACGTCACGATGGGCACGTTGAATGCATCGCACGTCCGCACGAAACGGGCCGCCTTCACCGACGCGTCGATGTCGAGCGCGCCGGCGAGGATCGCCGGCTGCTGCGCGACGATTCCGACCGACCGTCCGCCGAGGCCTGCGAACCCGATCAGGATGTTGCCCGCCCATGCAGGCTGCAGCTCGAAGAACGCTCCGTCGTCCACGACGCGTCGCAGGACGTCATGCATGTCGTAGGGTCGCGACGGCTCGTCCGGGACGATCGCGTCCAGCTCCGGGTCCATCCGCGCCGCCGCGTCCGCCGTCGGGATCCGGGGCGGGTCACCCAGGTTGTTCTGCGGCAGGTGGGCCAGCAGCCGGCGCACGTGGTCGAGGGCCTCGGCTTCGTCGCCCGCCGCAAGGTGCGCGACACCGCTCCGGCCGGTGTGGACGGCGGCGCCGCCCAGCGCCTCAGAATCGACCTCCTCGTGGGTCACGGCCTTCACGACGTTCGGCCCGGTGACGAACATGTAGCTCGTCCCCTCGACCATGACGGTGAAGTCCGTGATCGCCGGCGAGTAGACGGCGCCACCGGCGCACGGTCCCAGGATGACCGAGATCTGGGGGACGACGCCAGACGCCATGACGTTGCGCAGGAAGATCTCGGCGTAGCCGCCCAGCGAGGCCACTCCCTCCTGGATCCTCGCGCCGCCGGAGTCATTGAGGCCGATCACGGGGGCACCGACCTTCATCGCCAGGTCCATGACCTTGCAGATCTTCTCGGCATATGCCTCGGACAGCGATCCACCGAAGACGGTGAAGTCCTGGCTGAAGACGAACACCAGCCGGCCGTCAACCGTCCCGTGACCCGTGACCACGCCGTCGCCGAGGAAGTGCTGCCGGTCGAGGCCGAACTCCGTCGCCCGATGCGTGACGAACGCATCCAGCTCCACGAAGGATCCGGGGTCAAGCAGGAGATCGAGGCGTTCGCGTGCCGTCAGCTTGCCCCAGGCATGCTGGCGCTCCATCCGCACCGGTCCTCCGCCCAGGAGGGCTTCGGCCCTCATGCGCTCGAGACGCGCGATCCGCTCGGCGTTCTTCGTCACGTCGGGGGTTTCCTCCGGTCGCGGGCTGTCGTCTTTGTGCAAAGACGTCGGGACCGCGCCATCATAGGCGCACATGCCGCCGCTACTGCACGGGCGGAACGATCCCGGCGGACGCCGGTGGATTGCCAGAGCGCCTCGGGGTGGCTCCGCGCACATGTGAACAAGCGATGAACGGATCGTGAACTCGGGTTTCCCGGCGTGCGGTCGATACGCGGAATCCGTCGCGATATCCACATTCTGGTGCACAACCCCGGCATTGTGTGGACAACCTCGCAACGCGCTGTACGGAGTCGCGAGGTAGCATTCCTCCACTCGGACCAGCCGTCGGTCCCAGCCCAGCAGTTCCGTTCCCGAGGTGAAGCCCTTGACCCACGTGATCGCCATCGCCAACCAGAAGGGCGGCGTTGGCAAGACGACGACCGCGATCAACCTGGCGGGCGCGCTCGCAGAGGAGGGGCGCAGGGTCCTCCTCATCGACATGGACCCGCAGGCAAACCTCACGGCCGGGGTCGGGATCAACCTCAACACGGTGCAGCGGTCCATGGCCGACGTCCTGGCCGACGGACGCTCGACGCTCACCGAGGCCATTCTCCCGACGGACACTGCCGGTCTCGACGTGGCGCCCGCGCACATCGATCTCGCCAGCACCGAGGGCGAGCTCTTCACCGCCCTCGGTCGAGAGCAGATCCTGCGCGAGGCGATGAGAGACTGCATCGATGTCTACGACTACGTCCTCATCGACTGCCCGCCGAACCTTGGCCTCCTCACGGTCAACGGGCTCGTGGCGGCCGACAGCGTGATCATCCCCGTCCAGACGCAGTTCTATGCGATGAAGGGCCTCAACAACCTGGTGAAGGTCATCAACGCGATCCGGCTCAAGCTCAATCGCGACCTGCGGATCCTGGGGCTCCTGCCGACGTTCTTCGATGGCCGTACCAACCTCGCGAAGGACATGCTGGACGAGTTGCGCGTCGTCGGCGACCACCACGTGTTCCACACCATCGTCCGCGTCAGCGTCAAGCTGGGCGAGGCCCCGCTGGCCGGAAGGCCAATCACCACATATGCCAGCTCCTCGGATGCCGCTCGGACCTATCGTGAGCTCGCCAGGGAGGTGATCGAACTTGGCCAGGCCTGATTTCCGCGCAGCCGCCGCCCGACGCCTCTCCGAGGATCGGGAGCTTCCGCCCGCGATCGTGAGCCTCCTGTCGCCGGACATGAACCGACGATCGACGGGGGTGAAGGTGATCGAGGTCGACCACATCGACTCCAACCCGGAGCAGCCTCGCCTCGCATTCGACGAGGCGACGCTCGAGGAGCTGGCCGCGTCGATCCTCGAGCACGGTGTCCTCCAGCCGATTCTCGTCCGACCGCGGGACGACGGTCGCTACCAGCTGATCGCCGGGGAGCGCCGCTGGCGAGCCTCGAGGATCGCCGGCATGGCGACGATCCCCGCCCTTGTCGAGGACATCGACGACGACACCGCCCTGGAGATCTCGATCATCGAGAACCTCCAGCGCGAGGACATCTCGGTCCTCGATGAGGCCGCGATGTACGACCGCATGATCCGGGAGCATGGCTATAGCATCCGCAGGCTCGCTGACAAGCTGGGCAAGGACAAGGGGTACCTCGAGAACCGGCTCCGTTTGGCCGATGCCCCGCCCGAGGTCCGGGAGCTGGTGTCTTTGCGCAAGGACACCCTGTCCCATGCCTACGAGCTCATGAAGGTCACCGACCCGAAGAAGCGGAAGAAGCTGGCCGGGCAGGTCGCCCGGAACGAGCTGTCCCTCGTCAAGCTGCGCGAGCGGATCGAGGGTCGTCCGGCCCGCACCGTCACGGACGGCGAGGAGGACGAGACGGACACGGGGACGGCGCCCCGACGAGGCCGGGACGGCCGATTGGTCCCAGCACCGGGGGCAGGCCGAGCCAATCCGCGACGACAGCCTGGTCGCCGCCAAGCAGCAGCTCAACGAGGCGGTCGAGGATCTGCTCGACGTCATCCGGAATCCGGAGGTCCTGGGCGCCATCGCTCCCGTGGACCGCACGAACCTGGCGAAGTACCTCACGATCGCCAAGCTCCGCCTTGAGAACGCGATCGCGGTGGTGCGCACGGGAGACGCCGACAGGTAGGTCTCCCCCCGCGACCACGAAGCCGGCGCCCAGGGCGCCGGCTTCTTCGTGTCAGGGAGCTGGCAGCGCGATCGCCAACGCCGGGAGTCGCGGTCGAGACCGCCTGGGATGGCTCAGCCGGCGAGCGAGGGGGCTCCCGCGGCGCTCAGGGCTCCGAGCCATGCGACGGCCAGGAGGCCCGTGCCCACCGCCTGGATCTCCCACGCCAGCTCGCGCCACCCAGCTCCTGCCCGGTGGGCCGTGGCCAGCCCGAGGACTGCCCCGGCGACAGGAACCGCGGCGGCAACGAGCACGGCCGCAGCCCACCCGATCGGGGCGCCCACCCACACGGCCGTGACGAGTGCCAGGACGGCCACGACGAGGTGCAGGACCGTCACGAGCGCTGCTGCGCGCCCGGCACCCAGGGCGAGGGCAATCGAGGTGATCCCCGCCGCCTGGTCGCGGTCCATGTCCACAACCGCGTTCGCAACCGCGAGGCCCGTCCCGGCGATGGCGGCAGCCGGGATGATGACAAGGAACATGACGGGGAGCTCGCCGGTCGCCCCGTACCAGCCGTACACGGGCAGCAGCGGGATCCCGACCGCCAGGGGCAGCCACGAGAGCGTCGTGCCCTTCGCCCGCAGGTCGTACCAGGCCCCGATGGCGAGCCCGACGACGGCCAGCAGGACCAGGCCCGGCCCGCCGGCGAACGAGAGGACCAGGCCGCAGGCCGCCGTGACGACCGCGACGACCCATGCCGTCCGCACCCCGACGTATCCGGCCGGAATTGGCTTGGCAGGCTTGCGGCCGGCGTCCCGTGGGGCATCAACGATGTCGTTGAGCGTGCCGATCGAGAACTGGAGAAGGGTCATCGACACGCCGAGCGCCGCCGCCGTCCCTGGATCTCCCCCACCGACGAGGGCCACCAGGCCGACCACGAGGCCATCGAGGATCGACGGGAACGGGTGGACCAGCCGGACGGCGCCAGCGATGCGGCGGAGCCGCACGGAGAGCGGTGCGGTCGGCGATCGATCGGGGTCGGTCGCAGCCGTCGGGCCGGGGCCGGAGCCCGCGGCGCTGCCGTCGTCAGACGTAGACGAGCTCGTCGAAGCTCGCGACCAGGTACTCGATGAGCCGGTCGCGGCCGTCGGGGACCTGCGCGCGGATACCGGGAACGAGAGCCCACAGCGCCACCGCCGGGACCATCAGGCGCCCCTGGGCGTCCTTGCCGACCGTGGCGGGCGGCCCGCCGCCGGAAGCGAACACCCGTTCGAATTCCTGCGGGTCGAGCCGGGCGGCGCGGCGGAAGTCCTCCACGACGCGCACCACGCCCCGGCGGATGGCCGTGTCACGCATCATCTCGGCCGCCCAGGTGTCGACCTGTGCGTCGGTCTGCTCTGCGAGACGCGCGCGGTACTCGGTCCTGTCGGCTGAGAGGCCGGTGGCTCCCACGGGATCTCCTGAGCGTGCGGTGGTCGTCCGCAGGATGCCACACCCGAGGTCAGCCCGCGTCCCCTCGCCCCGTCGAGGCTCGCTCCCTGGCGGTGGCGGCGCCGTCGCCCCGGCCGAGAGCCGGCCGCGCACCCTCCGGCCAGTCGTTGAAGAGCTCGGTCAGCCAGCGGCCGAGACGCCCCGGGGCGGGCCGGTCCGGGAAGTCGGCGGTCAGCGCGAGCAGGGCGTCCTCCGTGCGGGCAGTCAGGGCGGCCACGGCCTCCCGGGTCGCGGGGCCCTCGCCCTGGAGCGGCTCGCCAACGCGGATGCGGACCCGGCGCCGGAACCCGAGCCAGCTCGTCCCGTTGACGGCAAGCGGGATCACCGGCACCCGCGAGCGGAGCGCGAAGTACGCTGGGCCGTCCGCCAGGGGCGTGAGCTCGTGCTCGCCGCGGTGGATCCTCCCCTCCCCTGCAATCACGATCACCCAGCCGTCATCGAGGGCTCGCTCAACCCGACGCAGAGTCTCGCGGAGGTCCGTCTTCTCGGGCCGGTACGGGATCCCGAAGCCGGCCCACGACATCAGCCGGTTCCGGCCGCCCGTCGACATGTCGGCCTCCATCGGCCCGAACATGGCGTACCGCGGCCGTGGCGGGAGTGCCGCAAGCAACACGATCGGGTCCGCCCAGTTGAGGTGATTGAAGCAGTAGATGGCAGGCCCGGCCGCGAAGTGTCCGCGACCCTCCACGCGCAGGCCGAGGGCGAGCCCGACGGCAGCCTTGGCGAGCCACCGCACGAGGCGGACGCGCGCCGACCGATGGACCGGGCCTGAGGTGAGGGGCTGGACCACGGACCGAGTATGCGCAGGGTGCCGGGGCCGCGTCAGGTCCGAGCGGTCCTCGCGGGCGGACCGGGATCCAGGTCGGTGATGCGGCCCAGCACGAGGTCGGCGAGCTCGATGGCGCCGGCCGCGCCGGGAACGCTCGCGTTCGGTACCAGGACGACCGTCATCCCAGCGGCCTTGCCGGCGCGCACACCGTTGACGGAGTCTTCCACCACCAGGCATCGAGCCGGCTCGACGCCGAGACGCGCGGCGGCGAGCAGGTACACGCCCGGGTCCGGCTTGCCGGCGGCCACGTCGTCCGACGAGGTGACCCCATCCAACACGTCGCGCAGGCCGAGCGCGTCCACGGCGGCCTCGATGATCGCCCGGTGCGCCGACGACGCGATCGCGACGGGATGGGTCGCCGCCACGCGGCGCACGGTGTCCGCTGCGCCGGGGATCACCGGGAGCACCGCCTCCGTTCGGTACCTCCCCACGACGCCCGCGACGATCGCTCTCTGGATCGCGTCCTCCGAGAGCTCCGTGAGGTCCAGGCGCTCCCGCATGACGGCAGCCCACTCGCGGGAGTTGCCACCCATCACCGCATGCTGGTCGTCGATGCCCCACTGCCGCCCGTGCGCGCGGGCGAACTCGAACCGGACGACGTCCCACCACGGCTCGGTGTCAACGAGGACCCCGTCGAGATCGAACAGGACGGCGTCGAACCGGGCCTGGGGCCGGCTCACGCGGCGCCGGGCGGGCGCCCGTCCATCGCGCCGAGCACCGACCGGGCAAAGGTGGCCACCGCGTCGGCATCGGCATCGCCGCCTCGCAGCACCAGGCTGTCCAGCTGGAACGACGCGACCCGGTGACCACCGGGCGTCGTCTCCATGGACAGTTCGCCGACCTGCACGCGACCCCAGCGGCTGACCTTCGCGGAGACCCGCGGGCCCTCGCCAGGGACATGCGCGCGGACGTGGCAGGTCACCAGGCCGGCCGTCGTCGGGGCGACGAAGAGCCAGCGGTTGGCCGCATCCTCTCCCCAGGCGAGCCAGCCCTCAGGGTCCGCACCCGCGCCGAGTGCGGTCAGCACGGGGATCAGGGTATCGAGCACCTCCGGGCGCCACCGCGACGGGCTGCTTCGAGGCGGCGACGAACTCGCTGAGGCGCATGGGCTCTCCCGGTGCCGGGCTCGACTCGACATGCGTCCCGGCTGCCCATGAGGCTAGCGGTTCCGCCCGGTGCGCGTGGTCGGGGTGCATGTCGTCCCGCGCGACGCGGTCCGGATTGTCCCCCCGGCGGGGGCCGCTCGGCGCGGTGGCCGGTGACGTCGGTCCTGTCGCCCGACACCGGTCTGCGCAATGATGGTCCGGCGGCTGTCGGCGGATACGGGCGGTTGCAGGCGGCCGGGAGGTGAACCTTGCATGTGAATCGCGGGCTCCTGGGCTGGGGCGTCTTCTTCATCACGCTCGGCTGTGTGCCGCTGGCCGTGCGAGCGGGCTACCTGGACCCGGCGGTGGTGGCCCGGGCGTGGGAGCTGTGGCCGCTGATCCTCGTCGGGATCGGGTTGGGCCTGATCCTGCGCAACACCAGGGCGGCTGCCCTCGGCACGCTGGTTGGGGCGATCACGATCGGGCTGATCGTCGGCAGCCTGCTCGCGGGCGGCCTGCCCTCGACGGGCGGGATCTCCGCCTGCGGGTTCGGGACGGGCACCGCGGATGGGTCCGCGTTCCCGGACATGGCGGGGTCGTTCGGCCCGACGGCCAGGGTCGACCTCGAGCTCACCTGTGGCGAGCTGGCGTCGACGGGTGCGGACGGCACGGGGTGGACCGTGACGGGGACGGCCGACGGCGGACGGCGGCCCGACGTCACGGCGTCCGCGGAACAGCTCCAGGTCCGGTCGCCCTCGCAGGGTGGCTTCAACCCCGGCATCCGCGGATCGCGCTGGGACGTCACCCTGCCCCGGCAGGTCGGCCTGGACCTGGGCCTTTCGCTGAACGCGGGGTCCGCGCGCATGGACCTTGCCGCGATGCGGGTCCCGCGACTCACCGTGTCCGTCAACGCTGGTGACGCGACGATCGACGCGTCCCGGCTGGTCGAGACGGGCTCGGTCGACGCGAGCGTCAATGCCGGTTCCCTCGCGATCTCGCTTCCGGCGCCCTCGCCCACGCTCCGAGGCAGCCTGTCCGTGAATGCGGGGTCGATCGACGTCTGTGTCCCCGAAGGCGTCGGCCTGCAGATCCACGCGGGACAGCAGGCACTGGGCACCAACAACTACGCGGACCGGGGGCTGACCCGGTCCGGCGACACCTGGACCCGGGCGGGCTTCGAGACGGCGGCGCTGCGGATCGAGCTGGACACCGACGCGAACCTCGGCAGCATCACCCTCAACCCGGAGGCCGGCTGTGACTGAACGGCTCTATCGATCCCCGTCCGACCGCGTGATCGCGGGAGTCGCGGGCGGGCTCGCGACGTGGCTGAACGTCGACCCGTCGCTGGTCCGCATCGCGTGGGTCCTGCTGGCGATCTTCTCGGGCGGGATCTTCCTCCTCGTCTACTTCGTGATGATGATCGTGGTGCCGCTGCCACCCGCCGGCTGGATCCCCCGGCCGCGCGACGCCGGTGCTTGGGCTCCCCCGCCGGGCGCGGCTCCGGTGGAGGGCTGGGCGCCCGGCGGTGGCCCCGGGCCGGGATCGGGTCCCCCCACGGGTCCGGGCTCAGGTCCTCCCACGAGCCCTGCGGCGGGTCCCGGGGCCGATCGCCCGCCTGCCCCTGACCCCGCCCCCTCCGCCGGCTGGAACACGCCCCCGCCCTCGTGGCCCGCTCCCCCGTCGGGCTGGTCCAGCCCGCAGGTCGCCAGGAACGGCAGGCTCGTGGCCGGCGCGGTGCTCGTGCTGCTGGGCGCATGGTTCCTCATCGACGAGTACGTCCACGTCGACTGGAGCCTGCTCTGGCCGGTCGCCGTCATCGGGGCGGGCTGCCTGCTGATCGCGGGCGCGGTCGGGCGGGGCCGGTGAGGCCGGCGACCCCGTACCCCACGCGATACGTTCCGTGACCGACACCGGCGTCGCCGTCGCGCTGGCCGCCTTCGGCATCGTCGCGGGCCTGGTGCTGCTGCGGCGTGGCCTGTCGGGGTACCGGACCGGTGTGTGGATCGGTGACACGGCCACGTCCCGGATCTCGTCCCTGGCCGCCGGCGAGGTCCGCGTCACGGGGACGATCGAGCCGGCCGAGGTCACGCTCCTCTCGCCGCTCCAGTCACGGACGTGCGTCTGGTACCGCTCGAGCATCCGGTCCGGCGGCGACGACCACCGCGCCGAGTTCGTGGAGGAGCGCGGGATCGGGTTCCGCGTGCGGGACACCAGCGGCTCCATCCGTGTCTTTCCCCGCGGCGCGCGGCTTGACGTTGCGGACCGCTTCGATGAAGACACAGGCATGTTCGGCGAGACGCCGCCCGGCCTCGACCTCCGCGATGGCCCCGCCTCCGCCCCGACCGCGATGGTCAATCGCGAGGCCGCGATCGCCGAGCTGCTCACCGTGCACCAGCCGGAGCCGTCCCTCGGCAGCGGGCTCCTGGACCAGCGCGGGGGCTCCGGGGGCCGCCGCTATCGCGAGGCGCGCCTCGAGCCGGGCGACCTCGTGACGATCATCGGGACCGCCCTGCCGTTCGGCCAGCTACCGGACCCGGAGGGTGCGGACCGCCTCGACCGGGTCGGTGACCCGCTGACGGCGCTGGACGATCCGATCCTCGCCGCGGAGATCGCGGATGCGCGGGCCGCGGGCACGCTGCTCACGCCCGAGCAGGCGTGGGGCAACGCCGCCATCGAGGGGTTCGGGATCGGGCGGCCCGTCCGTGCACCGGAGCTGGATCCGGGGGTGACGGCGCCGGTGCTCGCCACGCCCGCGGAAGCGGCCCAGATCGAGCGGACCTTCGACCTCGAGCCGGACCTGCTGGTGCTGGCCGCAGAGCCCGGCACGCCGCTGATGATCGGCATCGGGACACCGACCGAGGCGGTGGCGCGCGAGCAGGGTCGCTTCCTCCTGGGTCTGCTGGGTGCCGTCCTTGCGATCGGGTCCGCGATCGTCGCGGCGATTGCCCTCTCCTCGCTCGCGTGAGGTCGGGGCGCGCCGGCCCGCGGTCGCCGTGCGAAGCGGCGCCCGGTGCCCGATGATGGCGCGACGATGAACCCGAGTACCGCCGCCGCCATGTTCGCGCTCGTGGTGTTCGCCGTCGTCGTCGGCTTCCTGTTCGTCACCACGTACAACGCCATCGTCGCCGCCAAGCTGCGCATCGCGAAGGCGTGGGCCAACATCGACGTCTCCCTCAAGCAGCGCTACAACGAGCTGCCGAACCTCGTGGAGGCTGTCCGCGGCGAAATGCAGTTCGAGAAGGACACGTTCGAGCAGATCGCCCGGCTGCGGGCGGCCTACTCCGACAGCGAACCGGTCCCCCGCCAGGCCGCGACCAGCGAGGCGACCAGCGAGGCGATCCGGGCCCTGTTCGCGGTCGTCGAGAACTACCCGGTGCTGCGGTCGGCCGAGAACGTGCGTGCGCTCCAGGAGGAGATCAGCCGGCTGGAGGGTGTCATCGCCGACCGGCGCGAGCTCTACAACGACCAGGTCTTCCGCTACAACACGCGGATCGCGCAGGTGCCCGCGAGCATGATCGCCGGGCCCATGAGCTGGACGCCGGCACCGTTCTTCAAGGCGGACGACGACGAGCATGCGAGGCCCTCGGTGGAGCTGAACACGGCCTGACGAGCCGGGAGCTTGTGATCGGACGATGGACGTGGTGGGTGGTCGGGCGCGGTCACCCGCCGGCGTGCTCGAGCTCGGCAGGGCGCCGCTCCGTTCGGCCCGAAACGGACCGTCCGTGGCGGCGCTGCCATGCACGATGGGACCGATGTCCGGGCTCGAAGGCCCGGCGGCCGAAACAACTGCTTCCGATTGCCAGCTGGGCTGGTGCCTGACAGACGATCGGGTCCGCGACCGGGTGGGGCCACCCAGGCTGGTTCGTGTCAGAACCCTGCGCCGCTCATGACCCTGCGCCGCTGCGCTTGACATGTCAAGGTCGCTTTACTAGGATGATGTAAAGCAACCTGTACATCGGAGGTCCGATGCGAAACCGGCTGGAGGACATGCGCTCGCGCTGCGGCTGGACGCAGCAGGAGCTCGCCGAGCGGGTCGAGGTCTCCCGCCAGACGATCATCTCTCTGGAGCGCGGCCGGTACAACCCGTCGATCCTGCTCGCGTTCCGGCTCGCCCGCCTGTTCGACACGCAGATCGAAGACCTGTTCCTGTACTCGCCGGAGGAAGATCGAGATGTATGAACGGAAGGCATGGATCGCGAACCGGGTGCGGCTCGGATGGGGCCTCATCGTGCTGGGGCTCGCTCTGCTCGTCGCCGGCGGCTTCCTCGGTGCGCTCAATGCCGGGTCTGGCTGGAACTACGGCATCATCGGCGGCCTGGGGATCCTGGCGGCAGGGTTCGGCGTCGGCCAGGTGCTGCGTTACCGCCCCGCGCTGCGCGACGAGGCATCCGCCAGGCGGATCATCGCGGACGAACGCGACGAACGAAAGGTGCAGATCCGGACGCGCGCCGGCAACCGGGCCTGGATCGTGTCGGCGGTCTTCGTCTGGATCGCCCTCATGTGGGTCTCGTATGCGAGCAACGGCAACGTCCCAGCGCTGGCCGGCGACATGCTGTGGTGGTACCTGGCGACGGCATTCGCGGTGCCCATCGCCGTCTACGCGGGAAGCATCATGCTGGACGAGCGAAACTCCTGACCACGCGTCACGGGTCCTCGCACCCAGTCGGCCTAGACTGTTGGGACACAACGGAGGTCGTCCCATGCAGTTCCCGTTCTTCAAGCCGTCCCTGCCGCGCCCCACCGAGATCCTTCCCGGCCGGGCGGAGCCCCTCGAGACACCTGGCCTCCACGTGGTGAGCGGCCATCCGCTGGCAGGGCCCTACCCCGAGGGCTTCGAGATAGCCGACGTCGCGATGGGCTGCTTCTGGGGCGCCGAGAAGGGCTTCTGGCAGATCCCGGGGGTCTGGGTCACGGCCGTGGGCTACCAGGGCGGCGAGACGCCCAACCCGTCCTACCGCGAGACCTGCACCGGCAGGACGGGCCACGCCGAGGCGGTCCGCGTCGTCTTCGACCCGGCCGTCGTGACCTACGAGCGGCTGCTCAAGGTGTTCTGGGAGTCACACGACCCCACCCAGGGCTTCCGCCAGGGCAACGACATCGGCACGCAGTACCGCTCGGCGATCTTCGCGCACGGTGGGGCGCAGCTGGCGGCGGCGCTCGCGTCACGCGACGTGTACGCGGTCGAGCTCGCGCAGGCGGGCCACGGGCCGATCACGACCGAGATCCGCGAGGCGCCGGCGTTCTACTTCGCGGAGGACTATCACCAGGGGTACCTCGCCAAGAATCCGAACGGCTACTGCCCCGACCACTCGACCGGGGTGAGCTGCCCGATCGGGCTCGGGGTCGCCGCGCGCGCCGGCAACACGTCCTCGACTTCAGATCGCCTGACATAGCTCCTGGCGGGCAGCACCGCCTCTCGACCATCACGCTCCCGTGCTCGGCACAGGACGAGTTGCCACTTGTGCCGGGCGATACGCTGGGGCCCGGCAGCGCCACGGTAGCTCCCGCCGTGGGCGCGAACCGGAGGAGGACACCATGGCCGAGCACCCGAACGTGGCCCTGGTCCGCCGCGCGATGCAGGCGATGAACGAGCAGGACATGTCGAAGGCCGACCAGGAGATGGCGATCGTGGACGCCTTCATGGCCGACGACATCGTCTGGCACGAGATCGGCCGCGCCGAGCCGCGCCGAGGCAAGGCCGAGCTTCGCGCGGCCATGATGGAGGGCCCGCGCGACGGGACGATCGCGTACGAGGTCCACGACGTCATCGCCAACGACGAGCACGCGATCGCGCTCGGCACCGCGACCGCCACCCGTGGTGACCGGACCCTCGTGTACCGGACAGCGGAGATCTTCCACATCCGCGACGGGCAGGGCCGTCGAGCGCTGGGCCTTCTCGGACGACACCGCCGCGATCGTCGCGTTCTTCGCCTGAGGGTCATCGGGCACCGAGCCATCGTCGTCGACGCCGGCGCCGTCCTCCACCGCGCGCGACGGCCGGCGAGCACGTGCTCCTCGCCCTGGCAGGATCGGGCGGATGCACATCCGGCTCCTCGGCGATGGCGTGCCGCGCCTGACCTCCGGCCCTGGCTGGGCGACGACCTACGACGCCGAGTACGTGACAGCTCAGGCGACCGCCGTGCCAGCGGGTCGCAGCCTGAATGGATCAGCGTTCCCGACGGCCTAGTCGAGACGCCCCCGCGCGCCGTTCCGCCGAGCTCGACGAGCGGGCCTGGATCATCCCGCGTCGGCGTACTCCTCGCGGTGCGCGACGCCCGCCTCGGACAGGCCGAGCGCGGTTGCCGCCGCGTCGGTCAGGAACAGGTAGGGGCGGAAGCCGATCCGCTCTCGAACGGTGTTCTTGAGCAGCCGGTGCGCGACCGTCACGGCCGAGCCGAGCAGGTCGCTGCCGGACCCGACCGCCTGGCGCACGGCCTGACCCCGATGGAGCACCGACCTTGAGGTCGAGGTGCGCGACGGCCGGGCAGGCCGTGCAGACGTGGTCGGTCGACGGGGATCGCCCGCGTGCGACTCATCGATGAACGCCCGGTACGTCGCCCCGAGCCTCTCGAGGACCCGGTCGCCCTGGCCATCGAGACCCGCCGCCGGCGCGGCCGCGAAGACGGCATCGCCCTCGAGCTTGACGAGGCCGAAGTCGGGCTCCAGGCCATCGATGACGGCGTCCAGCAGCGCGCCGAGCACCGAGTATGCCGCCGGGACTCCCGCGCTGAAGTCCACCCCGTGCTCCAGCTCGACGCCGGCCATGAAGCCCGTGTAGCCGGAGATGTCGGCGAGCAGCAGGTACCGCTCGCCTGCCGGCGCATCAGCCCATGTCGGCGACCCGGATCGCACTGCCTGTTCCGAGGTCTTCAAGTTCGTCCTCTCGCACGGCGGGCTGTCCCGCGGTCCGAGCATGGTAGTCGAGGGATCGAGACGTCGCGCCCGCGTGCATCAACCATGACCGCGACGGTCGAGTCACAGCCACCCCCTCGCCCGGCGTGCTACTTCGCGATCTCCCAGATGTGGCCGCCGGGATCCATGAAGCTGGCTGTTCGAACGCCCCAGGGCCGGTCCATCGGGCCGTTCAGCAGGACCACGCCGCGCACGGCCAGCTCGGCGCACATGGCGTCCACGTCATCCACGTCGATGGTGAGCTCGAGGCGGGAGCCGGCCTCGCGAGGGGCCACCGCGGCGGGGCCGATGAGCTCGCGCGCGGCGGTGGTCTTCAGCAGGTTGATCATCGTCGGCCCGAAATCGAAGACGACCGAGTCGTCGTCCTCGAACCTGACCGGCAGGCCGAAGACGTCCAGGTAGAACTGGCGGGCGGCCGCGAGGTCCTCCACGAACAGCGTGATCGCCCCGATGCCGGTGGGCCACGAGGCGACGTCCGATGCTCCCATGCGACCTCCCAACTGATGGCGACGGCGCGCCGTCCCGGAAGGATCTCACGCTCACAGCGGACCCCGCGGCCCTCCTGCGACAATCGCACCGTGCGAACCGATGCCGGAACCCGTGGCAACGCGTGGCGCCAAGTCGGCCTCGTGCTCGTGGCAGGCCTCGCGACGGGCATCCTGACGCAGATCGGCCAGGGCGTCCTGCCCGACGGCTGGTCGCAGGCCGCCAACGCGATCTCGCCGTGGCTGCTGGTCGCGTTCCTCGTCGGCTCGGTCATGCCGGCATGCGCCCCGGGCCGCGATCGCCGGGATCGGGACGCTCCTCCTTGCCCTCGTGGGCTACGACGCGATGATCCAGGTCCGGTACGGCTACGGCCCGTCGCTCGGGCCCCTGGTGTTCTGGGGGCTGGGCGCCCTCGTCGGGGGCCCGGTCTTCGGGGTCGCCGGGCATGCCTGGCGCGCGGGGCCGCATCGCCAGCGAGCCGCAGCCCTGGGGCTGCTCGTGGCGGTCGCCGTTGCCGAGGGGATCTACAACGCGGTCGTCCTCGAGCATCCGGCGGTCGGGGCCGGGTTCGTCCTCGCCGGCCTGGCCGTGCCCCTGGTCATGGGCCGGTCGCGCGATGACAGGGTCGCGGCGTACGTCGCCGCGATCCCGGCCCTCGCCCTCGGCGCCCTCGGCTACCTGGCCTTCGCGTGGCTGAACGGGCTGACCGCGGGCATCTGACCCCGCCGCCTGTGGCCGGGCCGGGCCGGGGAAACCGCGCCGTCAGCCCGGCGGGTCGACGTCCCGTGCGCCGGCGAGGATCGCGCGGCAGATCGCGGCCTGCTCGCGGGCGTCGTCGAGCGCATGGTGCGTGTGCGGCAGCTCGACCGGGTAGCGCTCCCGCATGTGGAGGCGCGACGTGTCGCGCCAGCGGTCCACCGTCTCCAGGTGCCGGCCGAGGTACAGGGCCTTCAGGTCGAGGGCGCTGGTCCCGAACGGGTTGCGTCCGAGGTGGCGCCACGCGGCGTCGGCCACGAACATCCAGTCGAACGGGGCGTTGAGCGCGACGAAGACCGGCCGCGAGCCGTCGGGCACCACCTGCGCCAGCCACGTCTCGAAGGCCTCCATCGCCGCCGCCGGCTCCAGGCCCTCGCGCAGCAGCGTCGTCGCGGTCCAGCCCGTGGACCGCCGCGGCCTCCGTCGCTCCCACGGGAGCGCGGGGTCCGGGCGCAGCAGCAGCTCGATCCCCTGCTCCGGCCGTTCGACGAGGCAGGCGCCGAGCGCGATGAGGCTCCCGGTCGGCGGGCGTCGGGCCGGACGTCTCGACGTCCACGCTGATCCAGGTCTCGGCGGTCACGGGACTCCTGCGGTGCGGGCGAAACTCGCGGGACGCCGCAGCCGGATACTAGCGAACGACCGGCCGGGACCCGGGGCGACCGCGCACCAGAGGTACACGCGATGGGGCATCAGACGAGGACGATCGGTCCGCGCTCGACGGCGTCATCGAGTCCGCGCGACGGCTCGGGGTGGAGCTGGACGAGGTCGAGGCCGCGACCTGGGTGGCCGCCCTCGAGACGGAGTCGCTGGGCGGGGACGTCGTGGTGGACGTGGACAGCGGCATCTACGGCCACCGCGTCTCGATGCTCGACTTCACGCCCCGCGACCTCGCCCGCTTCCGCGCCATCGGCGAGATCGTCGGGTTCCCGGACCGGCCGCCGGTGGTCCGCACCGCGCTCGCCCTCTCGGGCTCGGCGGCCCAGAGCAAGGTCCAGTCGTTCCCCGGCGACTGCGACTTCTTCGAGCGGATCCACATCACGGCGCCGACCCGCGCGGAGGCGTGCGCGATCCTCGCCGGCGAGATGCGGGCCAAGGCGCTCGCCAGCCGGGTGGGGCCGACGCACCGGCTGTGGGAGGTCAAGTTCGGCAGCTACCCGTACGCCTGCGAGCGCGGCGGGCGCGCGATGCCGGCGGGCGCCCCGATCTCGTGGACCGGCGACGAGATCGCGGCCGGCCACATCTCCGTGGTCCGCGACGGGACGCCCGTCGAGCTGACCTGGGACGGACGCCACGGCCGACCCGGGCTGGTGCAAGCTCGACTGGATCGTGGCGGACCCGGCGCGACGCGACGCTGGCCAACGCCAGCAACATGCTCGACGTGACGTGGGAGGCGCCCGACGGCATCGATCACGGCCCTGGACGGCGTTCATCGACCCGTACTTCCAGGAGATCTACCTCGAGGCGGACTCGCTGCCGGTGTTCCAGAAGATCGTCCACGAGCTGGCGGCCGACTCCGTGGACGACTACGTGGACCAGCTCGAGCACGAGGTGGTCAAGTACTGCACGAAGGACGTCGAACTACGGCAAGGTGGCGCGGCGCCTGTACAACATCTTCCGGCTGACCGGCCGCTACTCCGAGGCCGCCTACCTGCGCGAGCTGTTCGACGAGCCGACGACCGTCCTGTACCAGATCGCCGCGCTGGTCCGGACGCTGGACGAGGCGGACCGGCCCGGCGCCGACTTCGACACCGAGATGCTGGTCGCCCAGGCGGACACGCTGATCATGTCCGCGATCGCGGCGCTGGACGGTCCGCGCGGAGGCCGACATGGTCCGCAGCCTGACCGCGGTGCGCGACGAACCTGCTGGAGGGCGGCGGCGCGGCTGGCCGCAGCCGCGGACGTGGTCCGGGTCAAGGACGAGGCGCTGCGGTCCGTCAACGAGTACTTCGAGCGGCGGCTGCGCGAGGTGCCGTCGATCGCGGAGTACCTCGAGGCGCTCCTGGGGACCGCGAAGCCGGGGTAGCCGCTTCGGCTTCCCGGCCATGCAGGGGGTCGCTGGTCGTCAGGCCCCTGCGAGGACCGCCCGCATCAGGGCGGCATCCGGCTCGACGCCGGTCCACAGCCGGAACCCGATCACGCCCTGGTTCGCCAGCATCCCGAGGCCGTCGAGCGTCCGGCAGCCCGCGGCCTCGGCGGCTCGGAGCAGCTTCGTCTGCGGCGGGCTGAAGACGACGTCGGCGACGAGCGGCCGGCCCGCCCGCCGCAGGTCCATGTCCGGCGCGGCTTCGGGGTCGTGCAGCCCGATGGACGTGGCGTTGACGACGAGGTCCACGCCGGGCTCGACAACGATCGGCTCCGTCCACGGCCGCCATCCCGCGGTGGTCGCGGTGCGCGTCGCGAGCAGCTCGGCCAGCGAGCGACCGCGGCCCTCGTCGCGGTTGACGACCTCGACCGACGCCGCCCCCGCGAGCGCCAGCTCCACGGCCACGGCACGCGCCGCTCCGCCGGCACCCAGCAGGCAGACACGCAGCCCGCGGGGATCGAGCACCTCGGACACCGCCGCGAGGAACCCCTTGCCGTCGGTGTTCTCGCCGGTCCAGCCTTCACCCTCACGGACGACGGTGTTCGAGGCGCCGATCAACTCGACGGCCGGACTCAGGCGCGCGAGGAACGGAAGGATGGCGACCTTGTACGGCATCGTGACGTTGAAGCCGCGGAAACCGAGCGCCCCCAGGCCCGCGACGGCGGCCGCGAGCCCGTCCGGTGCCACGTCCATCGAGACGTAGCGCCAGTCAAGGCCGGCCTGCTCGAACGCCGCCTCCAGCATGGTGCCGGTGGGGTTGCCCGCCACCGGGTGCCCGATCAGGCCGACGAGCGTCGGGGTCCCGCTGTGGACTGGCATCACGTGTCCCGATCTCTGCGGGAGGGGTTCGCTCCGGCGTCAGCATTCGTGCCAACGATCCCGTGGTCGGCGGTCTGATCCGAAAGGTACCCCGGGGCACGGTGTCGTCCCATCTGAGCATGGATCCTCGGGCCGGCTTCGGAACAGGTTCAGCCGGGTTCCCGGCCATTCTGACCTCCCGACGGTCACCCGGCTACCAGGAAATCCACATCCGTCGTACGCCGCCGGGCCGGGAGGCGTTGGCAGCATCCACCGCCGGCGCTGTCGGACAGTTGAGTGCCGACCCGCTGGTGGGGGCCCTGGCTCTCCAGGCGATCTCGAGACGCTCTTCCGGTCGCCGAGGAACCGGGACGGCTCACGCCCTCGGGCGGCGACGCGTCCATCTGGCCAGGATGAGGCCCCCGATCGCGACGGCGATGAACGCCCCGGTGGCATCGATGCCGACGTCGCGGAGCGATGCATTGCGTCCGGGCACGAACGCCTGGTGAAGCTCGTCGGAGAACGCATACAGGACGGCCAGCGCGAGCGCCCAGGCCCAGGTGCGGCGCAGGCTCGTCGTCGTGGCGAGCGACCGCCAGAGGAAGAGCGCCAGGACTCCGAAGATCGCCATGTGGCCGAGCTTGCGAACGACGAAGTCGAGGCCTTCGTCCGGGAAGAACCGCAGGTTCGGCTGGGCGGAGAACGCGAAGATCAGTCCGGCCCAGGCGACGACGGGGAGCCACGCCGCGACCGACCACCTGTTGAGGCCGAGGCCGCGGCGCGCGTCCGGATCTACCATCCAGCAGTCGCGTGGCGCCTCGAAGGGGTCAGGCCGACTGTCGGCCCTCCACACGGCAGCCTTTCCGGGATCGCCTGGAGGGGCTGTTTCGTGCTTGGGAGGTTGGCTCCGGCGGGCAGGAGCCTCCCGTCTGCTGCAAACGCGAGGCGAGTCCACGACCGAGCTGGCACTCCCCCACCCTCGCCGCTCACGTGCATGGCTGAAGGTTACGCCAACCGAGTGCAAGGGCTGCAAGCGAGTCGTCGAGCGGCGCTCGCCGGCTCAGCGGTACTGCGATGACTGCGCCGATGCCCGCGTGCGCGAGCACAGCCGCGAGGCCATGGCCCGGCGGCGGGACGGTCGATCGTGAGAGCCCGCGGTGCCGCCGAGGGCCAGGTTCCTCCGCGCGCCGGGGGCGACGTGCGCACCCGGACCCAATAGGATTGGCTGATGCCCCGAACGACGATCGCCGATGCGGCGGCCGCGCTGCTAGCAGAGCACCGCGCGCTCAGCGCGCAGGAGCTCGGCCGGCTGGTCTCCGCGCGAGGGCTGACGCGCTCGACGCAGCCCACCCGGGCGGTCTCGCGTGCGCTGGATGTCGATCGGCGATTCCGCCGACTCAGCGATGGGCGGTGGGCCGTTCCCGGCCAGCTGCTGCGCGGGATGACCCTGACCCACCGCCTCACCGTGGAGGAAGAGACGGGCGACGTCCTCGCCCTGACCCCGGACCTCGCTCCGCTCGCCGCGCTCGCCTCAGACGGCTTGCTGCTGCCGGACGGACGGCCACTCGCGGTCCTGTGGGACGAGGACGCCCGTGATGCCAGCGGGACCGACACTGACGCTGCGCTCCGAGGCCTGCCCGGCTGGCTGGCCGGCCTGGCGGGACACGTCGTTCACGTGCGACTGACCGGCGCGCTCCTCCGTGTGGAATCCGGCTCGGAACCCAGGACGGAGTCCCGGCTCGCCGTCCGCCGCCTCGTTGAGGGTGCCCGGACCCGTCTCTCCGAGCAGGAGGCCTCGGACTTCCCGCTCCTGCCTCCGGCGGTCTCACTCGAGGCGCTCGTGCTCGATCGCCTGGCGGACGATCCCGGTCTGCTCGAGCGTCCGCTCCCGCCGCTCGGCGAGGCGTTCGCGGACGCCGGTTTCGAGGTGCACCGGAGCTTCGTGGGCCTGCCGGGAACCGACTGGGAGGGCGTGGACGAGTTCATGTCGTTCGACGCAGCCGACCTTGACGAGTACGGCGGCGGCGAGAGCGAGGCCGATGACGGACGGTCCGGGCATGAGCTTGACCAGGAGATGATCGAGCGCTTCGACCTCCAGCCTGGCGAGGCCGATGGGCTCGGGATCCTGCTCGGCGCGTACGACCTCAGCCAGCGCCTCGGCGGCATCGACGACACCGAGACCAACGCCCGCCTGGCCCAGATGCTCGCCTGGCCAGGGATCGCCCGCGTCATCGCCATCAAGGCCTGGTCCGATCCGGCCTTCGAGCCCTTCGTGGCCGCGATCGCGGCAGCCGCTGTCGGCCGCGACGCTGCGGGCCCGCGGTTCGTCCTCGGGGCGTGCGCGGAGGCCCGCGACGACGTGGTCGTCGCCGAGCTCCTCTACAGGTCCGCGCTCGATGCCGACGCCGACCACCCGCTTGCGCTCGTGGAGGTTGCGCGATGCGAGACCGACCGTGGCGAGTACGCCGCGGCCCTCCAGCACCTCCGAGCAGCGCGCGTCGCGGCCGAGGACTCCGAGCGCGCCTGGCTCGAAGGACTCGTCGGACCGGCGGTGCCCAAGGTCGGGCGGAACGAGCCATGCCCGTGCGGATCGGGTCGCAAGTACAAGCTGTGTCACCTCGACGGACCCGCGGATATCGGGTCGGTCGCGCCCGCGAAGGCGCTCCTCCACAAGCTGGACGCCTGGCTCTCGCAGCCGAACATGCAGCGCGCCGGCGGGGCGGTGCTGCTCGAGATCGGGGTTCAGGCACCGGCCGGTGGCGATCGCACCGAGGCTGTCGATCCGATGGTCGCGGACGTCGTCCTCTTCGACCGGGGCGGCCTGCGCCAGTTCCTCGACGTCCGCGGCGGCCTGCTCCCCGCCGCCGAGCGGGCGCTCGGGCGGTCCTGGCTCCTGAGCCGTCGCTCGCTCCACGAGGTCCAGGCGGTGCGGCCGGGAAGGAGCCTGACGCTCAGGGACCTGCGCTCCCACGATGACATCGTCGAGGTCGCCGACCGCTCGATGTCCGGGCAGGTCCAGCAGCTCGACCTGCTCTGCCTGCGGCTCCTGCCCGACGGCGACGGCGGATTCGTGGCCTTCGACGGCCTCCTCGTCCCGCGGCCCCAGCGGCGACACGTCCTCGACCTGCTGGACTCGGGGGACAGCCTCGACCTCCTGCGCTGGATCGTCACGCCCACTCCCCTGCCACGGCTCAGCAACACGGAGGGCGAACCCCTGCGGCTGATCACGGTGGCCTATCGCGTGGCCGATCCCGCTGCCACGGCGGTCGCCCTGGGACGGAAGCTCCGGGTCGCGGGCGACGGTCGGTTCGACGAGATGGTCGTCCGGCATGGCCAGGAGTGGATCCGTGGATCCATCACGCTCGAGGGCGACCGGGCGACGATCGACGCCAACTCGGCGAAACGTGCGGCCCGGCTCGAGCGGACGCTCCTACGGGCGGCCCCTGGCGCCCGGCTCATCCGCCGCGAGGAGCGAGGCATCGAGGAGGCACTCGACGAGGAGCGCGGGAAGGGGCCCGCGGCGGAGCCGATCGACGTGGCCGTCCACCCGGAGCTGGCGCAGGCGATGGAGGAGTTCATCCGCAGGGCCGAGCTGAACTGGGTGAACGAGGCGATCCCTGCTCTCGGCGGCCTCACGCCACACGAGGCTGCAGCCGACCGCGCCGCTCGTCCCGAGCTCGAGGCGCTCCTCGACGATATGGCCTGGCAGCGGCGCCAGGACGGTGGCGGCGGGCTCATGGATCCCTCACGCCTACGAGCTCTCCTGGGGATCCCGGGCGGGAGTCTCCCGCCTCCTGCAAACGCGAGGCGAACCCGCGAGCGAGCCTAGGCCTGATCGGATCCACCGAAATGGAGGGACTGACCGGGTGACAGCCGCCGGCCGAGCCACTCGGTGGTGGCCGCGCGCACCGGTCATGTCCACCGCTGGCGATCCGGGCTCCAGGTGCCGCTGGCGTCTCCGCCGAGGACCGGGTCGAGGAACCGCTTGACCGTCAGCGTGGCCGCATCGAGGTCGCGCTCGGCCAGGACCGGGACGTCCCGCGCCACGCGGGCGTAGCCGGTCCGCCAACCCGGAGCGTCAGGCGCGGCGAACATGGTCGGCAGTGCGATGCCACGGCGGTCTGACTCCGACGCAAGGGCGCGTCCGAGCGCCGAGGCATCGACCGACTGCGTATGGGCGATGACGACCAGGTCGGCCACGTCGCGGTAGCGAGTGCTGACCTGTGCAGGGCGACCAACCCGTGGGTGGACCTCGATGAGCGCGCAGACCTTGTCGGCGATGTGGTCGACGACCGGGTAGGCTCGGTAGCGGACGCTCACGATGCCGGGCAGCTCGATCGGCACCAGCGACGAGACTTCGCTTGGCTCGCCAGTCATGACGACGCCGGAAACCAGGTCGACGTGGAAGCGGGCGAACAGGACCGCGCCGAGGTACGCCGTGACTGGGACGCGCCGCGTCGCCCGACCTTCGGCGATGCGACGGCCTGGTTCGAGCGTGAATTGGAAGAAGTCGCCGAGGTCGACCGACGCAGCGGCTCGCAGGGCGGCCTCGGCCTCCTCGAGTCTGGCGTCGCGTCGGTAGAGGTCGATGTCGAGCGTATGCCGGGCTGAGCCGTCCAGGCGAGCAAGGAGGGCGGCCGCGCCCTTGAGCACCCAGGCCTCAGGTTCGGCGCCGAACACCCGAGCGAGCAGCCGGTCGTATGCGAACTGGCGATGGAGGTCGGCGGGCTGCAAACCGGGCCGGTCCCGTGCCAGTTGGCGGAGCCGATCGGTGACCGCTTGGCGGAGCGCCGCGGGATCCGCGTAGCGGCGCTCGGTCATCGACGCCGCGCCTCGGCAACGAGTGCCTCTCGCTCCGATGAACCGGCCCGGCTCATCAGTTCGTCGAGAAGCCCGGGGCCATCGCCTCGCTCCAGCCCGAACCGCTGAGCGTACGGGGCCACGGCCTCTGCAACGACGCGCGGATCATCGTGGATGCGATCGAGGACCTCGCGGGCGATCTGGGCCACGGCGTCGGGGTCGACGTGGTCGGCCAGCAGCTGTCCGATCATCCAGCCGGCTCGCGTCGCCGGCAGCCCGCCGAGCAGGATCCGCCGATCAGGCTGAACTCGGCCCCGGTGGATGCGGACATCGGGACGCCGCGTCTGGCGCCGCTCCGGGACGGTGAACTCGTGGACGTCGGCACGCAGGTCGCCGACCCCGTGAAGGCTCGCGGCCGAGGCGTGGGAGACAACGGCCACGTCGGGATCGTCGAGGCGCTGCCAGGCCGGCGAGGACGGATCGAGCTGGAGCCAGGCGGCGCGGAGCTCGAGGTGATCAGGCTCGGGAGCTCCCCTCACGCGGTAGACGCCGTGTGCCACTCGCTCGAGGAGGCCGGCCTCGACCAGTCTCGTCAGGGACCGCCAGGCTACGTCGGCTGCACGGGCCTGCTGGAGCGTGACGAGGCCCCACTGCCCTTCGGCAACGTCGCGGAGGCGACTCAGTGGACTCGGCATGCTGCGAAGTATAACACAGATGTCATACTATGCAGCAGATCTGTGGCTCCGGCGGTAGGATTCGAACCTACGACCAAGTGATTAACAGTCACCCGCTCTACCACTGAGCTACGCCGGAGCGGCGGTGCGCGGAACGTTGCCGCCCTCGCACCAGGTGCGCCGTCGCGGCGCCGCGGGAGAGAATAGCAGGAGCCCGCGAGGCCCGGGGCGACCGTGCGCGACCCGAGGGCCGCGAGGGGCACGGTGGCAGCCTCTGCGACCGGGGCCTTCGGCCGATAGACTCGGGCCGTGAGCCTCATCGCCCCCGAGATCCTGCTCGACCGCCTTGGCGACCCTGACCTGCGCCTCGCCGACGTCCGCTGGTGGCTGACCGATCCCGCGAAGGGCCGCCGCGACTACGCCGCGTCCCACCTGCCGGGGTCCGTGTTCGTGGACCTGGACGCGGACCTGTCCGCACCTGTCGGGCCGGGTCGGCACCCGCTCCCCTCCCCGGCCGCGTTCGCCGCACGCATGGCGGAGCTCGGCTTCGATGACGCGAGCGACGTGGTCGTCTACGACGATGCCGGCGGAGCCGTCGCGGCGCGGCTGTGGTGGATGCTCGACGACCTGGGGCATCCCCGTGTCAGCGTGCTGGACGGCGGTATCGCCGCCTGGACCGCGATCGGCGGCCCCCTGACGGCGGAGGTCGCCTCCTATCCCGCCGGCCGGCTCGACCCTCCGCGACCGGTGGACGCGGACGATCGATCGCGACGGCCTCGTCGCGCGGCTGGGAACCGTCGCCCTGATCGACGCCCGGGCGCCGGAGCGGTACCGCGGCGACATGGAGCCCGTGGACGCTGTCCCCGGCCACATTCCCACCGCGGTCAGCCGGCCGACCGCGGGCAACCTGGGACCCGACGGACGATTCCTGGGCCCGGAGGTCCTCCTGGCGCGGTTCGCGCACCTGGGTGGTGAGGTCGTGACGTCCTGCGGGAGCGGGGTCAATGCATGCCACAACGCGCTCGCGATGCGGGTCGCCGGGCTCCCCGACCCGCTCCTCTATCCCGGGTCGTACAGCGACTGGGCGGGGACGGGGATGCCGATCGCGACCGGTGACGAGCCGGGGGTCATGCCGGCCGGCGGGTGACCTGGAAGACGGCTGCCTGGACGAGAGCCGCCGCGAGAGCCGCCGCGAACCCGATGGTGAGGTCGCCGAGCAGCGCCACCTGGAACCCGAACAGCGAGATCTCGGGACCGACGCTGATCCCGAGGCGGTGCCCGATCAGGTAGAACGCCCCGAACCCGGCGGCGACCGGCAGCACGTGGGCCGCCCGACCCCGCGGTCCGCCGACTCGCGCGGCGATCCGCACGGCCAGCGCGCCGAGCGCGACGGAGCAGAGCGCGAACGTGGTGACGAGCGCATAGGCCTGGGGCGGCATGGCAGGAGGATAGCCCGCGGCTCCGGGTACGGGCTCAGCGTCCGGCGCGACGTCGTGGCTCGCGGCCTGCGGGGCGGCCGGCGGGTTCCCCACCGACGGACAACGCGGATGGTTTCGGGCAAGCGGAACGATCCGCCTGGGATGAGCGCCAATGAAGCCGCGAGCGCCACGATCTGAACCGCCATGCCAAAGCGAAATGGGACCGGGATCGCCCTGCTCGCGGATCCGACCCGCCGAAGGATCGTCGCGTTGTTAGCCGTGCATCCACGACGACCGTCCACGATCGCCCGGGAGATCGGACGCAGTCGCCCTGCCACGAGCCGCCAGCTGCGCCTGCTCGCCCAGGCAGGGCTCATCCGAGCCATCCCCGTGGCGTTCGATGGTCGCGCAACCTTGTACGCCATCAATCCCGGGTCTCACGGCCGAATCACCGCCTGGCTCGCCGGCACCGAGGTCGGGCTCGATGGTCTGCAGTGAGGCCCGGCGCCGACGTCTCGCCCGCCCCAGGCGCGGGCCTCCGGTCGTTCCGCATGCGTGGAACGATCTCGCCTGGCAGTCGCTGCGGGACGACTACCCCGACAGGAGACACGGGCGCGCGGAGCACCGGGCGCTGAGCACGGGAAGCGGAACGCTGGTGCCTACTCCAGGTAATCCTTCAGCTTGCGGCTGCGGGACGGGTGGCGCAGCTTGCGGAGCGCCTTCGCCTCGATCTGGCGGATCCGCTCGCGGGTGACGTTGAACTCCTTGCCCACCTCCTCGAGCGTCCGGGCGCGCCCGTCCTCGAGGCCGAACCGGAGCTGGAGCACGCGCCGCTCGCGGCCGGTGAGCGAGTCCAGCACCGCCTCCACCTGCTCCTTGAGCAGCTGGTGCGACGCCGCCTCGGCCGGGGCCAGCGCGCCGCGGTCCTCGATGAAGTCGCCGAGGTGGGAGTCCTCCTCCTCGCCGATCGGCGTCTCCAGCGAGACCGGCTCCTGCGCGACCTTGATGATCTCGCGGACCTTCTCGGGCGTGACCACCACCTCCTGGCCCTTCGACATCGCCTCGGCGATCTCCTCGACCGTCGGGCTCGCGGCCGAGCTCCTGGAGAAGCTGGCGCGAGACGCGGATCAGCCGGTTGATCGTCTCCACCATGTGGACCGGGATGCGGATCGTCCGCGCCTGGTCCGCGATGGCCCGCGTGATCGCCTGCCGGATCCACCACGTGGCGTACGTGGAGAACTTGAAGCCCTTCTCGAAGTCGAACTTCTCGACCGCCCGGATGAGGCCGATGTTCCCCTCCTGGATCAGGTCCAGGAACGACATCCCGCGGCCGATGTACTTCTTCGCGATCGAGACGACGAGACGCAGGTTGGCCGACGTCAGCTGCTCGCGCGCGTCGCGTCCGATCTTGACGACGTCGCCCTTGCGGTCGCGCATCTTGGTCTGGGGCGGGACCTCGGGGTCGAAGCCCATCCGCCGCAGCAGGTCGGAGTCGTTGCCGGCCTCGATCCAGCGCTGGAGCGCCGGGAACCCGACCACGTCCCGCGACCAGTCGTAGATCGCCCGGAGTCCCACGTTGTCGCGCGAGTCGAGGTCCCCGTTGTGCACGGAGAGGTACGACCAGTCGAGGATCTCGAGGAAGGCGTCCGGCGTCGGGCGCGGCGTTGTAGCCGGCGACCAGGGCCCTGGCCACCTTGAGCAGCGCCGTGGTCCCCTCCGTCTGCGCGTCCTTGCCGGCCTTGACGAGGTGGAAGTCCGGCGACGCCGCCAGGAGGTCCGCCGCACCCTCCCAGGCGATGGCGTCGGCGACCATCTTGTGCGTCTCGGGGCCGAACGGCAGCCGGTGCTGCGGCTTCGCTCGTCCGGGTCTTGCGCTCGGTGTCGTGGAGGGTCCACTCGTGGAGCGAGATGACCGCCTTCCACGGCTCCACGATGATCTGCTCGCCGAGCTCGATCGCCTTGGCCAGGACGACCTCCTCCTCCGCGGTGAGCAGGGCGACCTTGCCGATCTCCTTGAGGTACATGCGGACCGGGTCGTCGATCCCGATCATGTCCGCGGAGAGCGCCTCGGCCTCCAGCTCCTCGGTGGAGGGCTCCTCGACCGACGAGGCCGACAGCTTCGCCGGGACGTCCATGTCGGCGGGGACCGGCACGCCCTCGATGGCCTCCTCGCCGATGATCTCGATGGACAGGACGGTCGTGTCCGGCTCGGCGTCCTCGTCCTCGAGGTCCAGGTCCTCGTCGTCGGGATCCGGGTCCTCGTCCGGGTCCGCCGCGGGGACGGCGGGCACGGGGGTGCCCTTCTTCGGCCGCATCGTGGCCAGCTTCGCATCCTCCAGGTCGCGCTTGCTGCGACGCGTGCGCGGCGAGAGCACGGCGTCGATCAGGAGCTTGTCCTCGGGATTGGTCATGGTCGCGGGTCCTCCGGGCGGATCGGGCGATGCGATCGGGACGCTGGATGGGTCGGTGATGGTCACGAAGGCGGGAGTGAAGGACGGACATCAGGTCGAACCTGACCTGGACAGGAGCCGGGTCTGGTCACGCCGGCGGTCGAGCGACCGCCGCTGCTCGTTGAGGAGACGTCGCTCGAGCGTCAGCCGCTCCACGAGGTCGCGGTCCCCGTCGCGCTCCGCCTCCGCGGTGGCGTCCCGGTTGTAGCCGCTCCGGTCGTGCCATTCGGCATCGTCGAGCTCAAGCATCAGGCGCTCGATCTCGTACGCGATGCGCGCGATCGCCGAGGTCCCGCGGGTTCGGACCGGGACGCGAGATCAGCGCCTGGCCCAGCGCGCGGCTCTCGTCGTCGAGCGAGTCCAGGATCCCCGTGAGCGAGAAGGGCGGCCGCACACCGTGGTCGTCGTGCGCGCGGGCCAGCACCACCGCCCGGTACAGCTCCCGGGCCACCTGGGACGGCAGCCGGTCCGGGCCGAGCGCCTCCAGCACGTCGTCGTGGGTCTCGGGGACCAGCAGCACCAGGCGCAGCAGCTCCTGCTCCGTGCGCGAGACGGCGCGCAGGATCTCGGTCACCGGGAGCGCGTCGGGGGCGTTCGTCACGGCGGCGGCGGTGAACCGGTCGCTGCCCGCCCGGCCGCCGCGCCCGTCCCGGCCGTCTCCCGGACGTCCGTCGCGCCGGTGCATCGCCTCGAGCAGCGTCCGCTCCTCCACCCCGCTGACCTGGCGGACGCGCCCGAGATAGGCGTCGCGCAGCACCGGGTTCGGCAGGTTGCGGATGATCGGCAGGACCGCGTCCACGAAGCGGGCCTGGCCGCCGGGCGTGCGCAGGTCGTGGGCGCGCGCGTGGACGTCGATCAGGTGGTCCACGATCGGCCGTGCCGTGCGGACCTCCTCCCGCCAGCGGTCCGGCTCGTCGCGCATGACCTCGTCGGGGTCGCGGCCCTCGGGCAGGCGACCACGCGGACGTCATCCAGCTCCACGCCGGACTCGTCCCCCGCCATCTGGCGGATCAGCTCCTCGAGCGCCGTCGCCCCGAAGGTCCCCGCCTTCTCGCCGGCCGCGTCGACGTCGTACGCCAGCGCGATCCGCTTCGCGTACCGGGTGATCAGCGCCACCTGCCACGGTGTCAGAGCGCCGTCCCGAGGCTCGCGACGACGTTCTCGAAGCCCGCCTGGTGCGCCATCAGCGCGTCGGTGTACCCCTCGACGATCACGGCCTGGCCGGTCTTGCGGATCGCCGTCTTGGCCCGATCGATGAGGTACAGCGTCCGGCTCTTGTCGAACAGTGGGGTCGCCGGCGAGTTCAGGTACTTGGGGCCGCGGTCGACGCCGCCCTCGCCCTCCTTGCCCAGGATCCGGCCGCCCAGGCCGACCGGGTGGCCGTTCGCGTCCCGGATCGGGAAGATCACGCGCTCGCGGAAGCGATCGTAGACGCCGCCGCCGCGCTGGCGCGGGCTCGCGAGGCCGACCTCCAGGAGCTCCTGCGGGCCGACCTGGCGCTTGCTGGCGAGCTGGCGCACCAGCTGGTCCCAGCCTGCCGGCGCCCAGCCGAGCTGGTGCTTCGCGATCGTGTCGTCCGTGAAGCCGCGGCCGCGCAGGTAGGCGAGGGCCGGCTCGCCGGTCTTCGAGCCCACGAGGACCGCGTGGTAGAAGGCGATCGCGCCCTCCAGGACCTCGCGCAGCCGGGCGTTGTGCGCGTCCTCGCGCTTCGTCCGCTCGTCCAGCTCCACGCCCGCGCGCCCGGCCAGCTGCTTGAGCGCCTCGGGGAACGCGAGCGAGTCGCGCTCCATCACGAACGTGAAGATGTCGCCGTGCTTGCCGCAGCCGAAGCAGTGCCACGTGTCGCGCGCGGGCGTGACGACGAAGGACGGGGTCTTCTCGCCGTGGAACGGGCACAGCCCCTTGAGGGTGGTGCCGGCCTTCTTCAGCTGGACCGTCTCCCCCACCACGTCAGCGACGGGGAGGCGGCCCTTGATCTCGGCAACGACGCCGACGGCCAATGCTGCTCCTGTCCCCGATCGCGATCGGGGTCTCCGGCGGACATGAGTGCGGGCCTGTCAAGTCTTGACAGGCCGCCACGAGGCGAGGTTATCGCGGGTCAGGGGGCTTGACAAGAACCGTTGTCAAGGGGCCGCACGCGCGGGCACGCGCTCGTAGAGCCGCCGCGCCCAGAGGTACCCGGCGAGCGACAGCACCAGGCACCAGGCCACGGCGATCCACCCGTCGTCGCCGATCGGCGTGCCGAGGAGCAGGCCCCGCAGCGTCTCGATGATCGGCGTGAACGGCTGGTGCTCCGCGAACCACTGGAGCGGGCCGGGCATCGACGCGGTCGGCACGAACCCCGAGCCGAGGAACGGCAGCAGGATCAGGAACATCGGCAGGTTGCTCGCCGTCTCGACGCTGTCCGACACGAGCCCGAGCGCCACCGACAGCCAGCTCACGCCGACGGCCGCCAGCACGAGCAGCCCGCCCGCCGCCAGCCAGGCGCCGGGACCGGTCGTCGGCCGGAAGCCGATCGAGCACGGCGACCACGAGGACGAGCGCGGTGGCGAGCAGGGTCTGGATGACGCTGCCGATGACGTGCCCGGCCAGGACGGAGACCCGCGCGATCGCCATCGTCCGGAAGCGGGCGATGATCCCCGCGGTCATGTCCATGGCCACCGAGATCGCGGTCCCCTGCGCCGCGCCGGCGACGGTGATGAGCAGGATCCCGGGCACCACGTAGGCGACGTACGCGTCGCGGCCCATCGACGCGGCGGCGGGCACCCCGGGGCCGAGCGGCGCGCCCGGGCCGCCCAGCCCCGCGCCCAGCGTGCCGCCGAACACGTAGACGAACAGCAGCAGGAGCACCACCGGGATCCCGGCGATGAACAGCGTCAGGGACGGGTAGCGGCGCATCCGGCGCAGGCTGCGCCGGAGCATCGTGGCCGAGTCGGTGAGCGTGCGGGCGTTCATGGGGTCGGCACCTCCGGGCCGTCGCGGCGGCCGGTGAGCGAGAGGAAGACGTCGTCGAGGTCGGCGGACCGGACGGACAGGCCCTCGACCTCGATCGACGCCGCGTCGAGCCGGTCGAGCAGCGCCGCGCAGCGACCGGACGCCGCCGTCGCCCGGGAGCTGGAGCGCGAGCCCCTGGTCGTCGCGCGACCCGCCCGACGAGCACCCGCTCGGCGCGGTCGAGGGCCGCCAGGTCGGCGAACTCGAGCCGGACGCTGCCCCCGGGCACGAGCCGCTTCAGCTCGGCCGGGGTGCCCCGCGCGACGATGCGGCCGCCGTCGAGCAGCGCGATCCCGGTCGCGAGCCGGTCCGCCTCCTCGAGGTACTGCGTCGTCAGCAGGATCGTGACGCCGTCGCGCGACGAGGTCGCGGACGATGTCCCACATCACCCGCCGGCTTCGCGGATCGAGGCCCGTCGTGGGCTCGTCGAGGAAGATGATCCGCGGCTCGCCGACGAGCGTCATCGCGAGGTCGAGACGCCGGCGCATCCCGCCCGACCAGGTCATCGCGGGCTTGGCGGCCGCGTCGACCAGGTCGAACCGCTCGAGCAGCTCCGCCACGCGCCGCCGGCCGCGCTCGCGCCCGAGGTGGTGGAGGTCGGCCATCAGGCGCAGGTTCTCCTCGCCGGTGAACTGCCCGTCCACCGCCGAGACCTGGCCGGTCAGGCCGATCAGGCGCCGGACCGCATCGGGCTCGCGGACCGCGTCGAAGCCCGCGACCCGGATCTCGCCCGCGTCGGCCGAGATGAGCGTCGAGAGGATGTGGATCGCGGTGGTCTTGCCGGCCCCGTTCGGCCCGAGGAGCGCGAAGACCGTGCCCTCGGGGACGTCGAGGTCGATGCCGTCGAGGACGACCTGCGAGCCGTACGACTTGCGGAGGCCGCGGACCTGGATCGCGGCGGCCGGCTGCGCCGTCATCGCGCCGCTCCGGCGCGAGGACGCGCGCCCGGCGCAGCGGCTCAGATGTCCAGCTCCTCCACGGTCGGCTGGCGCGCGGAGCGCGCGACCATCTCGAACAGCTCGGGCGGCACCTTGTCGCGGAGCTCGTCGAGGGTCTCGACGACCTCGAGCGTCGACTCGCCGGGCGCCTCGCCGTACTTGATGTTCCCGATGCCCAGGTAGCCGCGCCAGCCGGCCGGCTTCCCCTCGGCGTCGACCATCCAGTACTCCGGGCTGCGCTCGACGTGGACCACGTACTTGCCGGTGCGGCCGCGGAAGACCCGGAAGCGCTCGACGCGGCTCGGCCGCGGTGTCCATCCACTCGCCCACCAGGACGCCGGTGAAGCGCACCTTGCGCCCGCCGCCCAGCCCGACGCGGACGGTGATGTCGTCGAAGCCCTCGTTGAGGCCCTCGGTCGCGTCGACCCACCGGCGGAGCGCCTTCGCGATCGCCGCGGAGAGGTTGCCGCCGGCCAGCTCCTGCGCGCGCTGGAACAGCGGCAGGTCCCCGTCGGACACGTAGATGGTCTTGTTCGGCACGGCCACATCCTAGCCTCCTTCGTCTCGAGCTGGTACACGCAGCAGTATACGTATAGATCGACAGATGGCAAGGGGGTGACGCACGATGGAGGCGATCGGCCCTATTCGTGATTGGGACGCGGTGTTACGCTCACGCCCCGCGGGAAGTGCGGCCGCATCCTCTGAACGCTGGCCGCCGCGCACCTCGCGGAGCCATTGGTGGATCGCCTCGCCAAGAGCGTCCTGGGGCGGGCATCGAGATGCCGCACGTTTCACCGGGCGCCGACCGGGAGACCGGGGACGCGCCCCTCGCGACCACTGGCGCGGCCGTGCCGTGACTCGCGTTGCCGCGCACGCCGACCTGGACTCGCCGTCGTCGACGTCTCCTGCGCTCGGTATGCACGCCGCCCGTGCACTCCGGCAGCGTCGCCGGCTCCGCGCGGGACGGCGGCCCCGAGGCATCGGCGCCAGGCAGGCAGGCCTGGCGTTCGCGCTCGTGGCGTTCGGGCTGCTGGGAGCCATTCTCCTCACCGGCGCAGCGGTGGCGACGGTCGCCATCGCCGGCTACGCGTACTTCGCCAAGGACCTCCCGGATCCCCGCCAGGCGCTTGAAGCGCTCGTCTTCACACAGCAGACGAAGGTGTACGACCGGACCGGCGCCGTCCTCCTCGCGACGCTCGGCACCGACCGCCGCGTGCCGGTGACGTTCGACCAGATCCCCGGGGAGCTGGTGGACGCGACGACCGCGATCGAGGACCACACGTTCTGGGACAACCCGGGCTTCGACCCCGGCGGCTTCGTCTCGGCCGCGATCGACACCCTCAATGGCAAGGATCGTGGTGGATCCACGATCACGCAGCAGCTGGTGAGGCAGCGTCTGCTCCCGGCGAGCGCTTTCGCGAACGGCGTCTACCAGCGCAAGGTCGCCGAGATCATCCAGTCGATCCGCCTCACCGAGGCATACCCGGGGGGCTCCGGGAAGCAGGCCATCATCGAGGCGTATCTCAACAACAACTTCTACGGCAACCGGAGCTACGGCGTGGCGGCCGCGGCACGGAGCTACTTCGGCAAGGACCTCAAGGACCTGACGCTGGCGGAGTGCGCGCTGCTGGCCGGGATCCCCCAGTCGCCCACCAGGTTCGACCTGGTCAAGAACGCCGCCCAGGAGGCCTACGCCGACGCCAAGGGCGTCCAGCGGACGCGGCTGGTGGTGCCGATGGACAGCGAGATCGTGATCCGCCGCAACTTCATCCTCGATCTCATGAAGACCCGGTCCCCGCTGACGGCGGCCCGGTACACCGATGCCGACTACGAGGCTGCCAAGCAGGAGCCGGTGATCCTGGCACCCCAGGCGACGGACCTGTGGCGCGCCCCACAGTTCGCGTGGCAGGTCCGCTCGGAGCTGGGCCAGGTCCTGTGCGGTTCCAGCGCCGACACCTGCGAGCAGATCGACACGGGTGGCTACCGGGTGATCACGACCCTGGACTACCGGATGCAGCGCATCGTGGAGAAGTGGGTCTACGCGGCCGCGATCATCCCGAACTCCAGGAACCCGGACAGGCAGCTCAGGGATCGGGCGGTCCCGCGCAGCGAGTGGTCCTGGATCAAGGCGCTGAGAGGCCACAACATCCACAACGCCGCCGCCGGCGTGGTCGACTACCGGACCGGCGAGATCCTCGCCTACGCGGGGTCCGCGTCGTACACCGGCACGGGCAACAAGAAGTTCCAGCCCCAGTTCGACGTCCTGTCCGACGGCTGGCGGCAGCCCGGCTCCTCGATCAAGCCGCTCGGGTACCTCACCGGGATCGACGACAAGACGATGACCGCGGCCACCATGTTCATGGACGTGGTCACCAACTTCGCCGCGACCGGCGGCCGGGCGTGGTATCCGACCCAGGCGGACGGCCTCGAGCGCGGTCCCGTGCGGCTCCGGAACGCCCTGCAGTTCTCGCTCAACATCCCCGCGATCAAGGCCGGGTTCATCAACGGGCTCGACCACCAGCTCCAGCGGACGAAGGACTTCGGCCTCAGCTACCCGAAGGGCACGATCGCGGTCCCGTCCGAGAGCATCGGGACCCTCGTGACGCACCCGATCGACATGATCAGCGCCTTCGGCACGATCGCGAACGGCGGCGTCCTCATGCCGCACCACACGATCCTCAAGATCCTCGACGCCGGCGGCACGCAGGTCTGGCCGTCAGCCCGCCACCGCAAAGGGAACGCGGGTCGTCTCGAGCCAGGCGGCCTACATCATGACCGACATCCTCGCCGGGAACACGGATCCACGCGTCAACCCCTTCTGGGGCAAGTGGCGGATCACGGACGGGGTCACGGGGTCCAAGGTGCGGCCGGCCGCCTACAAGACGGGCACGACCAGCGACAACCGCGACGTGCACGCGTACGGCTTCCTGGCGCCGCCCTCCGACCCGAAGCTGCCGGCCCTCGTGGCAGGCGTCTGGATGGGCAACTCGGACAACTCGCCCAACGACGGCAAGCTGTCCCTGGACACCTCGGCACCCCTCTGGAGCGCCATCCTGTCCGACGTCTCCAAGGGCATGCCGATCGAGGGCTTCGCCCGGGTGAAGCCCAAGGGCCTGGTGACGGCGACCGTCGACGCGTTCACCGGCATGCTTCCGGGATCGGCGACGCGGAAGACCGTCCAGGAGCTCTTCCTGCCCGGCACCGTCCCGACGAAGGCGTCCGCCATCACCATCGCCGTGGCCATCGACCAGGCAAGCGGCCTGCTCTGGCAGGCCGGCTGCGCAGGGCCGAGGGTCACCAGGACCTTCGTCGACCTGTCCAGGGCCGAACCTTCGTTCAAGCGCTGGCAGGCCGCCGACAGGTTGTGGCAGGCGCGTGCCGCGCGTGGCGCGGGCGCCCGCGGTGGGCCGAAGAACACGCGAACCGCCTACTTCTACGGCGGCGGGTTCTTCCCGTTCGGACGTTCCTGGGGCGGCGGCCTCGCTCCGACCAGGACCTGTCCGACCGCGCCACCACCGAGCGTCTGCGTCCCGGGCGATCCGGCGTCGCCCTGCCCTTCGGCCACCCCCGGGCCGCCGACGACCCCCCAGGGCGGCGTGGGTGGCGGCGGCGGCTGATCCCCGTGGCAGCCGGGCGATGCGTCCACCGATTGGGCGGCTGGCGACGTGGCGGCCGGGGCGTGAGGCGTAGCATCCCGTCATGACAATGCGACGGGTGGCATGGCGGCGCTCGGACGAGCTCCCCTCGGACGAGGTGTGCACGATGGGGCTCCGGGACGGCGGCCTCTCGCTCGTGGGCACCGTCATCGGGGCGGCGGGCGGCCTCCCCGTACGGACCGAATACCGCGTCTTCGCGGACGGCACCGGGGTCACCAACGCGGCCCACGTCCGTGACTACCGCGGGTTCGAGCAGCGGACGCTGACCATCTCCCGCGACCATGCCGGCAACTGGACGGTCGACGGCGCCCCGGCCCGCGAGCTCAAGGGGTGCACGGACGTTGATCTCGGCTGCAGCCCGGCCACGAACACGCTCCCGATTCGTCGCCTCCGGCTGGCAGTCGGGACGACCCAGACGATCCGTGCCGCGTGGATCCGGTTCCCGGAACTCACCGTCGTCCGGGCCCAGCAGTCCTACTCGCGCCTCGACGAGTTCACATATCGCTACTCCAGCGGCGAGTTCCAGGCAGAGCTGAGCGTGGACGACGAGGGCATGGTGACCGCGTACGCGGGGTGGGAGCGGACGGGCATCTCGATCGGCCCGGACGACACCGAGCCGCTCGACGCCCAGCGGTAGGCGCCTGCACGCCCGGTCGTCGTGACGTGCGCGGCGGTGCCGGGCGCACGCGCGGCCGCCCGGTCCCCTATCGCGGCGGCCGGAACGAGATCCAGCGCGACCAGTTGCCCGCCGCGTCACGGACCCGCAGGTACAGCGTGGCCGCCGTCGTCCTCACGAACAACGGGCTTCGCCATGACTTCGTCGCACCGGGTGCGGACGTCCTGGTCGTGAGCTGGTAGCCGGTGACCGCCGTCCCGGTCCCCGACGCGGCAGCGCGGATCCTGACGTTGCGGCTCCCGTCAGCGTATCGGGCCAGGACGACCCTGCTCCCGATCGCCACCGTCGGCGCCTTCGCGTCGAGCACGATCGCGTCACTGTAGGTGCGCGTCGCACCCAGGGAACCGCCACCGAACCGGACGTACACCCGCCTCGTGCCGTTGCCACTCTGCAACGTCCAGGTGACCGAGCTCCGGGGACTGCGGCTGGTCGCCGTGGCCAGCCCGGCCGCGGTGTTGGCGATCCGCATCCACCCGGCGCCGGTCGGCGCCGTGATCGCGAGGCTCACCAGGCGCCGGCGGGTGGCGGACGCGCCCGAGTTGACGCGGATGGCGCCCGGGCGGAACACGAACAGGCGGCCCGACGCGGCCGTGCCCGACGCCCCGTCGGAGTCCGTGATGGTCACGCGGAAGCGCAGGCACCGTCCGCCCGCCCCCGCGCCAACCGCCCGGCTGGCTCCGCTCGTCGTCAGCGCAGTGCTCGTCTGCCAGGAGACGACCGAGGCACACGCCGTGGCCGATGGCGCCGCGGCCTCGTCAAGGATGAGCGCCCGGTTGGCCACGGTTCGCCCGGGCGCAAGGCTCTCGCGCCACGCGGCGGTGACCGTGGCTCCGGCCGTCACGGTCGTCGTGGTCCCCCCGCCGGGCGTCGTGAACATGGCGGTCGGCGCCGGTACCGGGAGCGGGGTCGGGGTCGCCGCCGGGCGCGGGGTCGGCGTCGGCGTCGGTGCCGGGAGCGGGGTCGGGGTCGCCGCCGGGGGCGGGGTCGGGGTCGGCGCCGGGGAGCGGGGTCGGGGTCGCCGCCGGGGGCGGGGTCGGGGTCGGCGCGGCGCTGGGGGTCGGCGTCGGGGTCGGCGCCGGGGGCGGGGTCGGGGTCGGCGCGGCGCTGGGGGTCGGCGTCGGGGTCGCGCGCAGTCGGGGTCGGGGCGCGGGGTCGGCGTCGGGCGTCGGCGCAGGCGCCGCGGCAGCAACCACGGCGGCGGCGTTCACGATCCCGGCCCCGCAGTGGACCGTCGGGCAGCCGAGGGTCGAGGCGTCCGGCGCGAACGGGGTGGCGGTCCCGGTGAGCAGCGTGCGAAGGGCCGGGACCGTCAGCGAAGGATCGACCGCGAGGGCGAGGGCCGCCACACCCGCCACGTGCGGGGTTGCCATGCTGGTCCCGTCGTAGACCGCGTAGGCCTCCGCGCCCGGCCCCTGGGTGCCGGCGTTCAGGGTGGAGATGATCGCCGACCCTGGAGCCGAGATGGTCACGCCCGGCCCGTAGTTGCTGAACGACGACCGTTTGCCCAGCTTGTCGGTCGACCCGACCGCCACGACCCCGGTGCAGTTGGCCGGCGACGATGCGGAGACGTTGGCACCGGAGTTCCCCGCTGCCACAACCACCAGGGCGCCGCGGCTGACCGCCTCGGTGATCGCAGCCTGCGTGGTGGCGTCACAGGCCGCCGACCCGCCGAGCGAGAGGTTGAGGATCCGGGCCGGCGTGGCGTTGTCCGGGACGCCGTCCACGCTGCCGCCCGCCGCCCACCGGATCGCGGCCGCGATGTCGCTCGTCCAGCCGCCGCACTTGCCCAGCACGCGGACGGGCTGGATCCGCGCGCCCCACGCGATACCCGCGATTCCGACGCCGTTGTTGCCGCGGGCGGCGATCGTGCCGGCCACGTGGGTGCCGTGCCAGGACGAGCTCCCCACCGGACAGCCGGCCAGGTAGCCGGCGTCGCTCTCGGCCTGCGTGACCCAGTCTCCAGGATCGGACGGGTCGGCGTCACGGCCGTTCCCGTCGTTCGCCTGCACCACGTCCGAGATGAAGTCGTAGCCGGCCACGACGCGCCCCGCCAGCTCGCTGTGCGTCGTGATCCCGGTGTCGATGACCGCGACCACGGTGCCGGCACTGCCTGTGGTCGTGTCCCAGGCGGTGGTCGCGTGGACGCCGTAGCCCCCGCCCATGTCCCACTGGTAGCCGGCGAAATACGTGTCGTTCGGCACGAGGTCCGCGGTCACGCGGTGGTCCACCGCCACCTCCGCGATACCCGGCGTGGCGGCGATCTCAGCGAGTGTGGCCCGAAGAGCGTCGCCCGAGACCGGTGCGGGCAGCCACCAGGCCTCGGTATCACCCGAGACCGCGGCGGCCCGCCGCGTGCCATGGAGTGCCGTGGCCATGCGCGTGGACCGCGACAGCCCTCGATCGGTGGTTGCAGTGCTCGACCAGCGCACGACGATCCGCTCGGCCGGCCCACTCCCGATCGTGGACGTCGCCACCCGTCCCGGCGCCGAGCCGACGGCGACCGGTGCGGCCGGCAGGCCGAGGAGCACCAGGAGTGCGGCCGGGATCAGGGCGATCGAGAAGGGGCGGTGACGCGGCATGCGGCTCCCAGGATGGGGGTGCCCGAACGTGCGGGATCCGTCCCGCGGTCGGATGCGCCAAGCGTCGGGCATCCGCCGCGGATCATGCCACATGACCAACGCACCGCCCGCCGCAGCCGTTGGTCCCGGATCGGCGTCCTGGCCCCGGATCCTGCGTGGAGGCCGTGCGCGCCGTCCATTCGCACGGTTACTCTCCCGCAACGCCCATCGCCACCGTCCCGGGAGCCACCGCCCAATGCCCGAGGCCTCCGTCGTCCTGCCGGCGCTCCTCGTCGCCGTCGTCCCGTCGCTCATCTACCTCGCTCGTGCTCAACGCGATCGACCGGTACGAGAAGGAGCCCTGGACCATCCTGCTGGCCTGCCTCGGGCTGGGCGCGGTCGTGGCCCCGCTGATCGTCATCGGCGATCTTCGTGCTCACCGGGCGGCGAGCGCCACCCTGCCGCCGGCGTTCGCGCCCGGCCTGCGCCCGGACGCGTTCACGGCGATCGTCGAGGACGGTCGACGATGGGCGTCCTGCTCATCGTGCTCGTCCGCTTCGTGCGCGACGAGTTCGACGACGTCCTCGACGGCGTCATCTACGGCGCGGCGATCGGCGCCGGGTTCGGCGCGGCCGAGAGCTTCCTGTACGTCCTGGGCGGCACGCGACCTGCTGTCGAGCGGGACGGTCGTCGTCGCTCGTGGTCGCCGGCCTCAACCACGCGTTCTACATGGCGGTGTTCGGCGCGATCCTCGGCTGGGCGCAGCCGCTCCCGACCGTCCAGCGCTGGATCGTCATCGTCCTCGGCCTGGCCACGGCGGCCTGGCTGCACGCCTTCCACGACACCCTGCCCGCTGATCCTCTCCCGCGTGCTCGGCCAGCCCGACGCGGCGGTCGGCGCGATCGAGCCGGCTGCTCGCCGACGTCGTCAACTGGCTCGGCCTGCTGACGCTCGCGGTCGTGGTCGTCGTCGCCTGGCGGCGCGAGGCGCGGATCCTGCGCGTCCAGCTGCAGGACGAGGTCGACGGCGGGCGTCGTCAGCGAGGCCGACTACGCGACGATCACCTCCTTCGGCGGGCGCCTCGGCCGCGAGGCCACGCTCCTGCGGACGGGCGGCCTCGCCGGCGGTCGTGCGCCTCCGGCGCCGGTACGCGGCCGAGGGCGAGCTCGCGTTCCACAAGTGGCACCTGCACGGTCCGGACGCGGAGGCCGCCTCCCGCCGAGCGTGGAGACGCGCTGCGGGCCGAGATCCGCCGCCTGGCCGACGGGCTCCCGGGAGGTGCCGCATGACCCGTCGGACCACCGCGGCCGGCACCGTCCGCGCCGCGCCCGCGTCCGCCGGCTGGCCGCCGCGACGCTGGCCCTGGTCCTGCTCGCGAGCGCTCCCGCAGGCTTCGGCAGCCGGACGTCGGCCGCACCCGCGATCGCCGCCGTCGGTCGGCAACGCCGTCCTCTTCCACCTCCAGCTGGCCACCGACATCGACACGTCCGGCAACCCGATCGGCCAGGGCACGCAGCTTCCCGACCGGGACGAAGGTCGATCTTCGGCCTCCTCGGCTGGGGGTACGTCCCGGCCGGCACCGAGCTCCGTGTCCGCCTGTTCCAGGGCGACCGGTTCGTCTACGAGGCCGCGCACGTCGTCAAGAACGAGTCCGGCCCGGACGGCAAGAACGCCGGGTTCGTGTTCCCGTTCTACGTCAAGGCCGGCTTCGCCGCCGGCGACTACTCCATCGAGGTCGACTACAACGGCGTCCCCGACGAGGTCGTCCCGTTCACGGTCGGCGATGGGGCGCAGTACGACGCGGTCCTCGGCAGCGGCGGACAGACGGGCCCGATCCCGTACAAGGACCCGTCGGAGGTCCTGGTGGTCACCCGGGAGTCGGTCCTGCGCGCGAAGCTGGGCTCCCGGGCCGACGAGGTCCTGGCGGCCGCGGCGCGCGTCGGCGACCTGCACGACCTCGAGGCGGACGGGGTCACCCGCGTCACGCCGGACGAGGCGGCGGCCGAGGTCCAGCGGCTGCTCAGGGCCGGCCCGTACAAGTACCTGCTGATCGTCGGCAACGACGACGCCGTCCCGTACTTCCACGTCGACAACCCGCTGGGCGACTCGGAGAAGGCGGCCCTCGGCCGACTGGCAGCTGCCGGCCGACTGGCTCCCGTCGGACAACTTCTACACGGATCTCGACGCCGACAAGTACGCGGTCCCGGACCTGCCCGTCGCCCGCATCCCGAGCAGCGACGACGCGGACCTGCTGCTCACCCAGCTGGGCGAGATCGTGCCGCCGGACGGCGGGGCGTTCGCCCTCATCAACCAGGAGCGACGAAGCCAGGCAGGACTGGTCACGGGCACCATCGCCAGCTTCGCCCAGGTCCGGCTCGCGTACGCGCCGCCGACGATCGCCGTCGTCGTTCGGCGGCAACGCGGACGCCGCCAACGCCCGCTACCTGTACGTCCTGCTCCACGGCATCGGCGTCCTCACCAACGCGTGGTCCGCCAACACGGTCGCCTGGAAGCCGTCCAGCACCGACAAGCCGCTCGACGACGAGTGGACCGTCTACGAGTCGAGCCAGGTGGACGCGGTCACGACCGAGGCGAACCCGGTGAGCCGGGGCGTGGTCCAGATCGGCGCGTGCTACGGGGCGTGGACCCTGGACACCATCCAGGAGCCCGTCCACAAGACGGCCGACAACAACCTCGCGCTCCACTACCTCAAGGGAGGCACGCGGGCGTACATCGCCGACACCCACCTCTCGTACAGCACGGTGATGGGGCCCGGCGACACGCCCCGCGGCCGGACCGGCTTCGAGTACCTGTTCTGGCAGGGCATCGGCCGGGGCATGGCCCCGATCGACGCCTTCCAGGCGGCCAAGGTGGGCATCGCGCAGCCATCGACACGCTGGTCGCGGCAGGCGAGATCGACGCCGCCAAGACCAACCTCAAGACCCTCCACTACATGGTCTACCTGGGGCGCCCCTGACGTGAAACGCTTTCCGATCCTCGCCGCGGCCTGGGCCGCGCTCCTGGTCGTGGGGTTCGCCGCCGTCCTGGTGCTCGGGGCGCCGGTCGCCACCGCCGAGGACGAGCTCGCCGCGGCCATGCACCCCGCCACCCCGGTCACCCAGGAGGCCGCCGAAGCCGCCGCCGCCACGATCGTGCGCCTGCAGTTCCCGACCTTCGCCGGGACGACGCGGACCGTGACCAAGGCGACCGACTTCGGCATCGAGCACTGGGTGGTCGAGTACTCCGACACCACCGGCGACGCACCGCGCGGCCTCCGGATCTCGATCGTCGTGGACTCGGGGCAGGTCGAGATCACCACGTTCCCATGAATGCGAGTGGAACCTGACGTGACCTCCCGCGAACGCACGCTCGCCGCGATCGTCGACACGTTCGTGCCCGCCGCCGAGGGACTCCCCTCGGCGAGCGAGCTGGGCGTCCATACCCGCCTCCTGGAGGAGGTGGCGGCGCTCGGCCGTCCGTCGCTGCAGGGCCAGCTGGACCTGCTGCTGCGGTTCGCCGGCACGCCGCTCGGCGGCCTGGTCCTCGCCGGGCCGGCCGAGGGGCTTCGCCGCCCTGGGCCAGGCGGAGCGCGAGGCCGCGATGCGCCGCCTCGCGGACAGCCCGATCGCGCTCAAGCGGACCGCATTCCAGGACCTCAAGCGCCTGACGCTGCTGCTGGCCTACGGCATCGAGGGCTCGCCCTGGCGGGCGCGGACGGGGTTCGTGGCGCCGGTGCCCGACGAGCCGAGCCCCAGCCGGGTCACTGTCCGCACGCCGCGCGCCGGCGAGGTGATCGATGCCGACGTGGTCGTGATCGGGTCCGGCGCCGGCGGCGGCGTCGCGGCATCGATCCTGGCCGCGGCCGGGCAGGCGCGTGGTGGTCCTGGAGCGGGCCGCGATGGTGACCGAGGCGGGCTTCGGCGGGCCGGAGCTGGACGGGCTGGGGGCACTGTTCCTGGACCGCGGGCTCGCGGCGACCACGGACCGCTGGATCTCGATCCGGGCGGGGTCGGCCGTCGGCGGCGGGACGGTCGTCAACTGGAGCTCGTCGTTGCGTGCCCCCGACGCGGTCCGGGAGGAGTGGCGCGAGGCCGGCATCGACGACGACCTCGACGAGCACTACGCGGCGATCGAGGCGGAGATCGGCGTCACCAGCGAGGAGAGCGTCCGCAACGGGCCGAACACGAAGCTGGCGGCCGGGCTGGACGCGCTCGGCCTGCCGCACGCGGTGATCCCGCGCGGTGTCCGCGGCTGCACGGACTGCGGGCCGTGCGCGGTGGGCTGCCGGATCGGCGCCAAGCAGTCCTCGCTGCGCACGACGCTCGCCGCGGCCTGCGCGAACGGCGCCGAGATCCTCGACCGGTCCGAGGTCCGCCGGATCCTGCTCGAGGGCGGGCGCGCGGCGGGCGTCGTCGCCACGCGTCCCCGGCGGCGAGATCACGGTCCGCGCGCCGATGGTGGCCCTGGCGGGCGGCTCGATCCTCTCCCCTGCCGTCCTGCTCCGGTCGGGGATCGCCACGGACACCGCCGGCCGCGGCCTGCACATCCACCCGGTGGCCGCGGTCGCGGGCGTCTACGACGAGTCGCTGGCGCCCTGGTCAGGCGTGCCGCAGAGCGTCATGAGCGACGTGTTCGGCGAGATCGACGGCCGCTGGGGCTTCCGCATGGAGGCCGCCCCGACGCATCCCGGGCTGATCGCCACGGGCTTCCCGTGGTGGAGCAGCCGGGACCACCGCGAGACGATGACGCGGTGCGACGGGATCGCGGCGTTCCTGGCGCTGGTCCGGGACCGCACCGAGGGGCGGATCTCGCTCGCCCGGGACGGCGGCGTCTCCATCCGCTACGCACCGGGCAGGGCCGGACCGGGCCCTGCTGCGGCGGGCGTCGCTGGAGATGGCGAAGATCCACCGCGCAGCGGGCGCGAGGCGGCTCATCCCGCTGGTCACCCCGCCGCACGACTGGCGCGACGGGCAGCCGTTCGAGCCGTGGCTGGACGTCGCTGGCCGCCCGCTCGATCTCGGCGAACCGGATCCTGCTGTTCACGGCTCACCAGATGTCGTCCTGCCGGATCGGGAAGGACCCGCAGGCGAGCGTGGCCGGGCCGGACGGGCAGGTGCACGGCGTGCCGGGCCTGTACGTCACGGACGCCTCCGCCCTGCCCACGGCGACCGGCGTCAACCCGGTGCTCTCGCTGATGGCGCTGGCGCGGCGGACCGCGCTGGGGATGGCGGCGCGGTAGGAGCCACGAGGCACGGAGCCGCTCGCCCTCGTCCGTGCGTCGTCCAGGGGCGATGAATGCGGCATCGGGGCCAGCGGCGCCCGGATCCGTCGGCGTCGCCCCGATCGATCGCGAGGGGACGCCCGCGCGTCGGGACAGCTGGCGACAGCCGGGGCAGATCGCGGTCTGACCGTAGACCTGGCACGACCCCCGGTGTCTGGGCCGGAGGTCGTGCGATCGCGCGGGACGGAAGCATGGCCGGGGCATGGGCCCCGGCCACCCGCCTGATCTAGCTCTTCGTGGACGCGATGTAGCGGTTCAGCCCGGCCCAGTCCTGCGCTGCGGCGAGCCGCGCCTGCCGGGGCCAGGAATCGGCGTTATGGCCGCCGATGAGCGGCGAGCCGGCCTCGGTCAGCAGCTCCTCGATGGCCTCGGGCGTCATCGCGCCGAGCTGGGCGAACGTGGTCACGCCCGACCGCTGGAGGACCTCGGCCGTCACCGGGCCGATTCCGTCGATGATCGTCAAGTCGTAGCCCGCGGCCAATTCGTCGGCCTCAGCCGGCTCCGCGGGGGCTGAGACCTCGAGCTCCTCCGGAACCGCGGCGACCGTCACCGGGTCCTGCGAGCAGCTTCTCGACCTCGGCGATGTCCGCGGGGACGATCTCGGAAACGACGAGGTGACCGCCGAAGCCGTGCGACTTCATCCGCGCGACCGCCGTCTCCCAGTCGGCCTGCTCGACCAGGATCGCGACGGCCGACTCGGAGGGCGTCATGTTGTCCCCGAGCTCCTTGAGCAGCTTGTTCTTGATCCCTCGGTCGAAGCTCGCGAACAGGCCGCCGGCCGCGGCGCCCATGGCGATCCACCCGACGGGCCCGAACAGCACCGCGAACAGGACGCCGATCGCCCCACCCTTGACGAAGCCCTTGCCGATGGAGTCGTCCTTCGTCTGGTGGAGCTTGATCTTGCCCTTCTCGGTCTTGGTGATCACGGCCGCATCACGGAGCTTGACGGTCTTGTCGTCGGAGAGCTCCTTGAGCACCCCGAGGGCCTCCATCGCCGTGTCGGCCTTCGGGTACATGATGACGAGGAAGCTGTACTTGTCCTTGTCCTTGTCCTTGTCCGCCATTCGCCTGGACCTCCCTCTGGTCACACCGTCCTGACCCCGGTCGGGGCCATGCGGGCAGTATGACCCGGTGGCCGTCGAGCCGTGCCCCCTCCTGAATCCCGGAGCGTGTCACGACCACCCTGCCCACGGACGTCGGCCCACGACCCGACGGGGGCGCCGACGACGGGTGTGGGTCACGCGGTCGCGACGCGCGTCCGCACCACGACCGCCGCCGGTCGGGCCGATCCGCGCACCATCACGGGCGAGGCTGCGCCCCATGGAGGTTCGCCGGGGGTGCCGAACGTGCTGCGTCGTGTCGCGGCACCCGCCCGACCGGCTGCCGCGGCCCCGAACGTGGCATCCTGACCGGCATGGATTCGCCTCTGCTCTCCTTGCGCACCACCAGCGAGGAGCACCACGCCCGGCTGGTGCCGCACGTCGACCGGCTGCTCACGCTGGCCGAGATGGTCGGCCACGTCGATTGCGCGTCCATCCACCTCGCTGTTCGAGGACGAGTACGCGTTCATCGTCGGCCAGCTCCTGCCCCACATGGAGACGATCGAACGGGCGCTGTACGAGCCGCTGGAGCAGCTCATGGACGACCGCCACTCGATGGCGCCGATGCGCGCGGAGCACCGGGCCGTCGAGCGCCTGGTCGAGGAGCTCGGCCGGTACCGGCGCCACGTCGACGGCTGCACCTGGGGCGCCGTCGAGGGGATGGCGCTGCGGCGGGCCCTGTACCGGCTCCACGCGATCCTCAAGGTGCACCTCGCCGAGGAGGAGCTCTACCTCGGCGTGCTCGAGCGGAACCTCACGGACGAGGAGAAGGACCTCCTCGCGCGGAGCCTCGACCACGCCGGCAGGGAGCCGCTCTAGCCCTCCGGACGCCGGGGCAGCGGCGACCCACTCGAGATACCGCGCCTCGAACTCCGCCACCAGTCGCGCCCGCTCCTTCATCACCGCCGCCCACTCGTCGAGCGCGGCGAGCCCCGCCTCGGTCAGCTCGTAGTCGCGTCGCGCCGGCCCCGTGCCCGGTCATCCACGAGGATCGGACCTGGCCGGCCTCCTCGAGGTCCCGGAGCGTCCGGTAGACCTGGCCCACGTCCACGGCGCCGGTCGTGATGCCCAGCTGCGAGAGCTCGCCCACGATGCCGTAGCCATGCGCGGCCCCGCCGGCGAGCAGCGCCAGCACGAACGGCTCCATCCAGCGGTGATGGGCGCCGAGGGGCGCCCAGCCGCGGTGGATCGGCACGCCGCCGGCGTCGCGGTCGGACGCGATGGCCAGGACCGGCGCGCCATTCACGATGACCGCCGGCGGCTCGAAGGCAGCATCGATCGGGGTCTCGCCACCGGGCGGGTCGGGCGCGTCATCGGCATCGCCGGCGAGGCCTGGCACGCTGGGCACACATGTGCCCCGAGCATACGGCCTCGCCCGGGCGCCTGTCGCGCGGCCCTCACGGTCAGGCGACGCCGACCGGGTGCTCCATCGCGGCGGCCATGACGTCTGCAACGTCCGTCGTCACGCCATGGTCCACGATCCGCAGGTACGCCTCCTCCTCGGCGAGGTGGACCTTGAGCAGCGCGTACAGCTGGAACATGACCCGCCGCACGCCGAGCGTCCGGCCGATCGTCACCTGGCCCGCGCCCAGCTGCCGGGTGAGGCCGCCGAGGTCGGTCACGAGCTTGCGGATCTCGTCGTGCTCGCGGCGCATCGGAGCCATCGAGTGGCGGTTCTGGAACATCCGCTCCAGCTCCGGGTAGAGCGTCCGCTCGGCGGCGTCGACGTGCGGGAGCGAGGGTGCCGGTCAGGAATGCGCTCATCTCCGCGAGGCCGGCCTTGACCTCCTCGGTCCGTGGCGGTGAGGAGCGCATCTGCGAGCGCCGGCATCTGGTCGACGTGGTGGAGCAGGCGCTCGTGGTGCTCGTGCGCCACCTGGGGCAGGGACTGGGTCATGGTCGGGACTCCTCGGTTCTCCTGGGCGGTTGTCGCCGGCTACGGGTCGCAGGGCGCGGACGTGGGTGGGCGTGGCGGACGGTCACTGGGCGGCCTCCCTCCCCTGCTCGCGGGTCAGCTCGACGAAGAACAGCGCGACGGGCCGGTACACGGCGTGCGCCAGCTTCATGAACGGCGCCAGCAGGACGAGCTCCATGGCGACGGCGACGTGGACGCAGGAACAGCCAGTAGCCCCAGGCCGGGACGCCCGGGCAGGTACAGGGCGAGCTCGATGGCGAAGCCGGTCACGCCGGTGACCCAGAGCAGGCCCAGGAGCATCCAGTCGGCGGTCGTGGACGACGCGGACGGACCGGTTCGCGGCCCGGTACCGGTCGACGATCAGGACCGTCGTCCCGTAGACGAGGGCGAACCCGGCCACGGTGCCCAGGAGACGCACCGGGATACCAGATCGGCACGGGGGTCCCGGTCGCCTTGATCCCGAGCAGCTCCAGGCCGTAGTCCAGGCCGGTCGCCGCGAGCAGGCCCAGGAAGCCCCAGACCACCAGGGCGTGGACGAGGCCACGCCGCCGGTACCGCGGCGACGGAGGTCGTGTCCGCGTCGCACTCCTTGCGGAACTGCACCTGGCCGACGGCCTCGCGCCCGACAGCGGCCCAGGCAGCGCGCCCGGACCGTGCGAGCGCCGCTGCGCCCACCGAGCACGTCGGCGGGGCCGACGCCCTCGCGCCTCGCGATCCGGCGGGACATGCTCGACGACCCCGGCGAGCCCGGCGGCGACGACGACGATCATCACGCCGATGCCCAGGTTGTGGATCATGCGCCGAGGGGATGAACTCGAAGATCGCGAGGGTCGCGCTGTCCTGCGGGCCGCGCGCGCGTCAGCATGAACAGGGCGAACAGCACGGCCAGGGCCACGGCGATCACGGTGGCCACGATCGGCCGCGTGTACATCGTCCGGGCGATGTGGGTCCTGTCGTAGCTCGCGATGGCGTAGCGGCGCGTGGCGGCCATGAACTCGGACGGGTCGGCCTGCGTCGGGCAGGTCTCGGCGCACTCGCCGCACTGGTAGCAGGACCACAGCTCCTTGCTGGAGAGCAGCGCATCCTTCATCCCCAGCTGGGCGTAGCGGATGATCCGGCGCGGGAACGTCCCGTCGTCCTGCGAGAGCGGGCAGCTGGCCGTGCAGGTCCCGCACGAGAAGCAGGCGCTGACGTCCGTGGCGCCGAAGCGCCGGATGTCGGGGTAGAGGCCGAGGTCGACCGGCAGGGCGGTCGACGCGGCCGGGACGGCGGTGGTCGCGGTCATCAGGACACCCGCCCGGTGGGCTCGTACTGGAAGTAGCCGTCGACGGTGTTGCCCTTGATCTCGGCCAGCCAGCCGTAGCGGCGCATGCCCATGACCCAGAAGACGACCTCGTGGGCGGGGGCACCGATCGCGGTGGCGATCTCGGGAACCGTGAGGGGCCCCTCGCGGAGCGCCTCCAGGATGCGGACGCGCATGACGGGCTCCTCGCGGATCACCTCGCGCACGTCCCGGATGGGCGTGGTCATCAGGCCGGTACCTCCACGAGGCTCTCGATCATCGCGGTGATCTGCGCGTCGGTGTAGCCGAGCAGGTCGATGGCGTTCTCCGGGCAGATCGGCACGCAGCCGCCGCAGCCCTTGCAGCCCGTGGGGCTGATGGCCGCCCAGTGGCGGTCGCCCTCCTCGGTCATCGAGATCGCGTCGTACGGGCAGGCCGTGAGGCAGTCGCCGCAGGCCGTGCACGCGTCCTGGTGGACGATGGCGACCAGCGGGTCGAGCTCCGTGTAGCCCTTCTTGAGGACCGCCGCGCTCTGGGTGACCGCCGCCAGCCCGGACGCCACGCTCTCGGCGGACGTCTTGGGCCCCTGGCAGGCGCCGGCGATGAGCACGCCGTCCACCACGGTCTCGACCGGGCGGAGCTTGGGGTGGATCTCGTTGAAGAAGCCGTCGCTGCCGGCGGGGAGCTTGAGCACGCCGACCAGCTCCTCGTTGGCGCGCGGGACCATGCGCGGTGACGAGCACCACGAGGTCCACCGGGATCGCCAGCTCGACGTTCTCGGTGAGCATGTCCCGGACGGTCACGGTCAGGCCGCCGCCCCCGGCGGGCTCCACGGTCGGCGGCGCCTCGCCGTCGAACTTGAGGAACACCGACCCGGCCTTGCGGGCCTCCGTGTAGAGCGGCTCGAACTTGCCGTAGGTCCGCATGTCCCGGTAGAGGTGGAACTGGCGGATCGACGGGTCGAGCCCGGAGACCTGGACGGCCGTCTGGGTCGTGGCCGCGCAGCAGTAGCGCGAGCAGGACTGGTTGGCCGTCCCGGCGGTGCCGCGGCTGCCGACGCAGTAGACGTAGGCGACGCTGCGGACCGGCCGCCCGTTCCAGGCGAGCGGCCCCGTCGCGCCGTCGACGAGCTCCTTGAACTCGGGCAGGGTGACGACGCCCTCGGTGCCGAAGCCGATCTCGCCGTCGTCCGGGCTGGTAGGTGTCGAAGCCGGTGGCGACGACGATGGACCCCACCGCGACCTCGATCGCGGCCGAGCCCGGGTCGCCGATCCGGACGCTCACCCGGTAGTTGCCGAAGCTGCCGGCCTTGCCGACCACCTCGGCCCCGGTGAGGACGGTGATGGCCGGGCGGCGCTTGACCTCGGCGACGAGGCGTCTCGACGAGCTCCCGGCCGACCCGGTCGTGCGGGTACATCGGGCCGAAGCGCCGCACCCAGCCGCCGAGGCTCGAGCTCGCGCTCGACGAGCGTGACCCGCAGCCCGATGTCGGCGAGGCCGACCGCGGCCCGGAGGCCCGCGATCCCGCCGCCGATCACCAGGGTGTGCGGCAGCGTCTCGACGACCAGCGGCACGAGCGGCGTCGTGAGCCGCGTCCGCGCGATGCCGGCCCGGACGAGGTCGGTCGCCTTCTCGGTCGCCCCGTCCCAGTCGTCGGTGTGGACCCAGGAGCACTGCTCCCGGATGTTGACCTGCGTGTACTCGTACGGGTTCAGGCCCGCGCGCGCCGCCACGCCCCGGAACGTGTACGTGTGGAGCTTGGGCGAGCAGGACGCGACCACGAGGCCGTCGAGCTCCTGGGCCGTGATGTCGGCCACCATCTCCTGCTGGGTCGCCTCGGAGCAGGTGAACATCGCGGTCTTGGCGACGACGACGTCGCCGGCGTCGGCGATGTCCGCGATGACCTTGTCGACATCGACGTAGTCGCTGATGTTGCCGCCGCAGTGGCAGACGTAGACGCCGATGCGGCGCGGCGCGGGCATCGTCCGGGCCCGCGCCCGGCTCGGGAATCAGCTGCTCGCTCATGCCGGCACCATCGCCTTCTCGGGCTCGGCCTTCGTCCGCTCCAGGTGGGCCGCGACCTGCGCCGCCGCCGCACCCGCGTGCAGGATCGAGTCCGCGATGTCCTTGGCGCCCGAGGCCGCCCCGGCCACGAAGACGCCCGGGATGCTCGTCGCGCCCGGGTTGAGGTCCTCCTCCGGCTCCCCGACGTAGCCCCACTCGTCCGTGGCCAGCTCCCCCACCTCGAACAGCTGCTCGGCGTCCTGGTTCGGCTGGACGCCGACCGCCAGCACGACGATGTCGTACTCGGCCTCGACGATCCCGCCGCCGTTCTCGATGTCCTCGTACCTCAGGACGAGGTCCCCGTTCGGCTGCTCGCGGACGTCGGCGACGCGCCCCTTGACGTAGTTGGCGCCCATGGACTTCGCCTGCTCGTAGAACTCGTCGTAGCGCTTGCCGGGGGCCCGGATGTCCATGTAGTGGACGGTCACGTCGGCCAGCGGCAGCGCGCCCATCAGCAGCTGGTTCTGCTTGATCGAGTACATGCAGCAGAACCGCGAGCAGAGCGGATTGCCCACGGTCTCGTCGCGCGAGCCGGTGCACAGGATGTAGGCGATCCGCTCGGGGACCTTGCCGTCGCCCGGCCGCAGGATCGTGTTGAACGGGCGGGTCGGCGCCAGGAGGCGGTCCATCTGCATGCCGGTGATGACGTTCGTGAAGCGCCCGAAGCCGTACTCCGGCTTGAGGTCCGCCGGGAAGAGCTTGAAGCCGGTGGAGACGACGACCGCGCCGACCGTGGCCTCGAACTGCTGGTCGCGGGCCTGCAGGTCGATGCACCCGTCGACCGGGCAGGCCTCCACGCACTCGTTGCACTCGGAGCAGACCGCGCAGTCGATGCACCGGCCGGCGCCCTGGCGGGCCTCGACCTCGGTGAGCGGGGCCTCCACCTCGCGGAAGTCGGCCGGGGCGGGCTCCAGGCGCATGCCGTCCGCCGTCGGGGCGTGGAACGCGTACGCCTTCTGGCGGGCGAGGACCGCGGCCTTGTCCACGACCGGCAGCCGGTCGTCGAAGCCGTCCAGGGTCCCGCCGGTGAGCGCGCGGTCGATCATGTGCGCGGCCAGCCGGCCCTCGCCGACGGCCCGGGTGATGTCCGTGGGCCCGTTGACCGCGTCGCCCGCGGCGAACACGAACGGCGTGTCCGGTCAGGCGCGACGACCGCGTCCGCGCGGAGGAGGCCGCGGTCGTCCGTGGCCATGCGGCCGGCGAAGGCCGTGGTGTCCGGGCGCATGCCGATGGCGGCGATCACGAGGTCGGCCGGGATGACGACCTCGCTGCCGGGCACGGGCTCCGGGCCGGCGGCGGCCGGACGCGTCGGGCTCGCCGAGGCGCATCCGGGTGCAGCGCAGGCCGTTGACCTCGCCCTGCTCGTCGCCGAGCACCTCGAGCGGCGCGACCTGGAGGCTGAAGGTCACGCCTTCCTTCTCGGTGTCGCCGACCTCCACGTGGTGGGCGGGCATCTCGTCGCGACCGCGGCGGTAGGCCACCGTCACCGACGCGGCGCCGAGGCGGCGGGCGGTCCGCGCGGCGTCCATCGCCACGTTGCCGCCGCCGACCACGACGACGTGCTTGCCCGCGACGTCCATCGGCTGGTTCGAGCTTGACCTTGCGCAGGAAGTCCGTCCCGCCGAGCACGCCCAGGCGGTCCTCGCCCGGGACGCCCAGCCCCAGGGACCGGTGGGTGCCGATGGCGACGAGCACGGCGTCGAAGCCGTCCGCGCGGAGGGCCGCGGGGTCGCCGACCGGGCTGTTCACCGCGATCTCGACGCCCAGCGCCCGGAGGTTGTCGATGTCCCGCTCCACCACCGCGTCGGGCAGGCGGTAGGACGGGATGCCCAGGCGGAGGAAGCCGCCGGCGACCGGTGCCGCCTCGAAGATCTTCACGGCGTAGCCGAGGCGGGCGAGCTGCCAGGCCGCGGTCAGGCCCGTCGGCCCGGAGCCGACGATGGCGACGCGCCGGCCGTTGGACGGGGCGGTCTCGATGCCGACGCCCGCGCCCGAGGCGTCGTGGGCGTCCGCGATGAAGCGCTTGATGCGCCGGATCGGCAGCGTGCCCTCCAGCGACCCGCGCGTGCACTCGCCCTCGCACGGCGCGTAGCAGGCGCGCCCGAGCGTGCCGACGAGCGGCGTGGCGTCGAGCACCAGGTGGAAGGCCTTCTCGTCCTCGCCGCTCCGGACGAGCGACACGTAGCCGTGCGCCTGGATCCCGGCCGGGCAGGCGTACGAGCACGGCGAGCTGCCGGCGCGGTCGATGACCGCCTTCTTGGGCACGGCCTGGGGGAACGTGATGTGCGCGGCGCGCCGGGCCACCAGGTCCGCGTTGAACTGGTCCGGGACCGCCACGGTGCAGGCGGTCTCGCACTTCTGGCAGCCGGTGCAGGTGTCCTCGTCCACGAACCGCGCCTTGCGCGTGACCTTCGCGTGGAACGTGCCGTCGGCGGACGTGCGGATCCCGTCCACCCGGCTGTAGGTCATCGCCGTGATGTTCGGGTGGTGGATCGTGGACGCCATCTTGGGCGTCGAGATGCAGCTGGCGCAGTCGAGCGTGGGGAAGACCTTGGACAGCAGGATCATCTTCCCGCCGACGCTGGCCTCCTTCTCGACCAGCAGGACCTTGTAGCCCATGTCGCCGAGCTTGAGGGCGGACTCCATGCCGCCGATGCCGCTGCCGACGACGAGGACGTCGTAGTCGGTCCTGCTTGCGCCGGGAGTGGCGTCCGTCTCGATCATGTCGATCATCTCGTTCACCTCGCCGTCGCCGGGCCGAGGGCGGCCAGCGCGACCGAGAACTGCTGGACGTGCTTGGTGAACGGCTCGGAGCAGACCGAGCAGATCGCCGCCAGGCGGAGGCGGTTGGCGTCGATCCCGCGCTCCCGCATGGCGGCCTGCGCCTTGCCCACGATGTGGGACGAGCGCTCGGAGCAGTCCGGGAGGTAGGCGCACTCGTCGCCGTCGGAGGCGACGAACACGCCGTCGAAGCCGGATCTCGAGCGCGTGCAGGATCCAGGACGGCCGGATGCCGCTGGTGCAGGGCAGTCCGATGACCTTGACGCCCGGCGAGTAGTGCATGTGGGCGCTGCCGGCCAGGTCGATCCCCGGGTCGGAGATGTTGTTCGTCGAGAACACGAGGATCCGGGGGACGAACGTGTCGCCCGGAGCCCGCGGCTCGGTCGCGACGGGGGCGGTCATCGGACGGCTGCTCCTGCTGCTCGCTGCTACTTGCGGCGGACGACGAAGACGCGGTCGTAGCCGTCGGCGGCGAGCGTGCCGAGAAACTCGTGGCCGACCTTGCCGGACCAGGCGCCGATGTCGGACTTCGTGCCGGGGTCGGTCGACCAGATCTCGATCAGGGAGCCGACGGGAACGGTGCCCATGCCCTTCTTGGCCTCGAGGAGAGGGCCGGGGCAGGCGGCGCCGCGGGCGTCGATGACCTTGGTGGCGGTCAGCGCCTCGAGCTCGGTGGCGGTTGCGGTCATGACGGTGTGTTCCTTCCTAGTAGACGAGGCTGTTGGTGGCCGAGGTGATCTCGGCGATGAACCGGCCGGCGGCCACGACCTCGGCGCCCTCGACGAGGTCGTCGGGGCGCGATGCCGCGGCTCTTGAGGCACGGGCCGCAGACGAGGAGCTTGCCGCCCAGCTCGAGGACGTCGCGCAAGAGCTTGGCGAGCGGCGGGAACTCCGGGGCGCCTCGACGGTCTCGGCGACGCCGCGTGCGACCAGCTCGACGCCGTCGCCCTGGAAGCCCATCACGACCTCCACGTCGGAGGCGAGGGCGGCGGCCGCCATCACGAACGGGATCGTCGCGTGCTCCGGGATCGGCCGGGCCGTGCGTGACCATGAACACGAGCTTCTCGGTGTTCGCCATCGAGTCTCCTCCGTGCGCTCCGTCGGGAGCCCTAGATGAACAGGAGCTGGCCGCCCTCGGCCGCCAGCAGGAACGTGGCGATGCCGCCCGAGTCGTCCACGAGCGGGTCCAGCGTGGTGACGTCCAGGCCCAGCACGTCGAGCGAGCCGGAGCACGCGAGGATCGAGACCTCGCCCAGCTCCTTGGCCATGCGGAACGTGTCCAGCCAGGGGATGGAGGCGGCACCCTTGACCGGCGCGGTGGTCCCCGGGGCGCCGCCATCGAAGGCCAGGCCCAGGTCGGCGTCGATCCGCTCCGCCCGGAACGCGTCCAGCGCCCAGTACTGGAGCAGGATGTTGACCGGCCGGTCCATGGCCGCGGCGCCGGCGGCGAGGGTCGCGGCGGCGTGGAGCTTGTCGGCCGTCCCGGAGAACAGGACGATCGAGAGGGTGTCGCTCATGCGTGGATCACCTGGCTGCGGGGGGTCTCGAGACTGGACGGGACGGTGGGAACACGCCGGACGATGACGCCGCGCATCAGCTCGCATGCGACGAGGACCTCGGGGTCGGCGACGGCATAGCGGACGACGCGGCCCTCGCGCTCTGCGGTGACGAGGCCCACGCCGCGCATCGTCGCGAGGTGCTGGGACGTGGCCGCCGGCGCGAGGCCGAGCTCACGGGCGAGCGCGTTCACGCCGAGCGGGCCGCGACCGAGCACCTCGATCACCCGGAGGCGGTACGGGTTGGCGAGAACCTTGATCACTGCTGCCTGGATGACGTCGATCTCGGCGACCCGGTGGGGCACGCGCTTGGCTCCCGTTGACGGCGAGGGCGATATCCGGGGCCGGCCGCGACGGCGGATCGAACCATGGATATCTCTGCACCTTTATATGCTTCAGACATATAGAGTCCCTGAGCCACCCGGCCCGGAAACCACGGGACCACCGGCCCGTCCGGGCGTGCCGACCCGGGCGGGCGATATGCTCCCGCGCAGCGGTCGTGCGGAGACGTCCGGGCAGGGAGGCGGGTTGATGCGGGTGCCGTACGTGCGCATCGTCTCCGACGACGCCGGCGGGACGCGCTTCGTGGATTCGGGCGCGGACCTCGCCCCCGGTGACTTCGCGCCACCGGCCCCGCCGCTCGACCTCTCGGCGGTGGCCGCGTCCGACGGCGTCCGGTTCATCGGTGCGGCGGCCGGCTGGGACTCCCCGCCCCACCGCGCGCCCGCCGCCAGTGGGTGGTGATGCTCCAGGGAACGGTCGAGGCGTCCACCAGCGACGGCGCGACCCGGCGTTTCGGGCCCGGGGCCGCGGTGCTGCTCGAGGACACCGCTGGCAGACGGGCCACCGCACCCGCGTCGTCGGCGACGAGCCGTGGCTGGCGATGGTGGTCGTCCTCGCCTGACGGACTCGCGGCCCGCTCCGGCGCACCATCCGGCGACCGACGACGGTCACGTTTGACGGCTCGCCCGATCACGGGCATCGTTCGCACATGGCGTCCAGTCGGCTCTCCTGCGCGTGTCCCTGGCGGCGATGACGCCGCCGGTGCTCGCCGCGCCCCGCGCCCCGCGCGCCTGAGGCCCGCTCGAGCCCACGCCCGGCGTCCCGGACCTGCTCGTCCGTGAGCCTCCGGGCCACCCTGCGCCTGTCGCCGCTACCCCTCCGGACGTCCTCGTCGACCCTCGCCCTGTCCCCCACCCCGGTGTCGCCCATGTCCTCCCGCACCCACGCCAACGCCGGCCCGCCCGTCAGCACCCTGCCGGAGCTCGCCGCCCACATCGCCGCCGACGAGGCGGTCGCCTTCGACACGCTCCCCGACCGCGACCTCGTCTCGGGCCTGATGGACCGGGTCGTCTCGCTGCTCTTCCCCGACGGCCGGGGCCGACCGCGGACCGCGGCCCAGGTGGCCGACGAGTTCGACGCCCTGCACGCGGCGTTCGTGCCCGTGCTCCGCCCGCTCGAGGGCGACCTGCCCGACACGCCGCACGCGATGTGTGACCGGTTCCTGGCACAGCTTCCGGCGATCCACAACGCCCTGAGCCTCGACGCCGCCGCGATCGAGGCCGGGGATCCCGCGGCTCGCGGCCCCGCCGAGGTCGTGCTCGCCTACCCCGGGTTCGCCGCGCTGGCGTTCCACCGGATCGCCCACGCCCTCCACCTGGAGGGGATCCCCCTCGTCCCGCGGATGATCTCGGAGATCGCCCACGGCCGGACGGGGATCGACATCCACCCGGGCGCCACGATCGGGCGCTCGTGCTGCATCGACCACGGCACCGGTCTCGTCATCGGCGAGACCGCCATCATCGGCGACGACGTGAAGCTCTACCAGGGCGTCACCCTCGGCGCGCTGTCCGTCAGCAAGGAAGGCGCCGGCAGCAAGCGCCATCCCACGATCGGCGACCGGGTCGTGATCTACGCGAACGCCACGGTCCTCGGCGGCGACACCGAGGTCGGCCACGACTCCGTCATCGGCGGCAACGTCTGGCTGACCAACTCGGTCCAGCCCTACTCCCTCGTGTACCACCAGAGCCAGGTGCGCGTCCGCAGCGTCGCGGACGCGTTCGAACCCCTCGACTTCGTCATCTAGAGGAGCGTCCCCGTGATCTACTCGTCCGTCCTCGAGACCATCGGCAACACCCCGCACGTCCGCATCAACCGCTCTGTTCGACCCGCGCGTCAGCGTCTGGGCCAAGCTGGAGCGCGCAGAACCCGGGCGGCAGCATCAAGGACCGCATCGGCCTCGCGATGATCGAGGACGCGGAGGCCCGCGGGATCATCGGCCCTGGCTCCGTGATCGTCGAGCCGACGTCCGGCAACACCGGCATCGGCCTCGCCCTCGTCGCCGCGGTCAAGGGCTACCGGGTCATCCTGGTCATGCCGGAGTCGATGTCGCGTCGAGCGGCGCAAGCTGATGCTGCGCTACGGCGCGGAGCTGGACCTCACGCCGCGCGAGCTCGGCATGAAGGGCGCCATCGCCCGCGCCCGCGAGATCGCGGACCAGACGCCGGACGCCTGGATCCCGATGCAGTTCGACAACCCGGCCAACGTGGACGTCCACCGCCGCACCACCGCCGAGGAGATCGCGCGCGACTTCCCGGACGGCCTGGACTACATCGTCACCGGCGTCGGCACCGGCGGCCACATCACGGGCGTCGCCGAGGTCCTCAAGCCCCGCTGGCCGGACCTCAAGGTGTACGCGGTGGAGCCCACGCTGTCGCCGGTCCTCTCCGGTGGGACGCACTCGCCGCACCCGATCCAGGGCATCGGCGCCGGGTTCATCCCCGGGCGTCATGCGCCCGGAGCTGCTCGACGGGATCCTGCAGGTGGCGCCGGAGGACGCGATGGCGTACGCCCGGCGGGCGGCCCGCGAGGAGGGGCTGCTGATCGGCGTGTCCTCGGGGGCGTCGCTCGCGGCCGTCGCGCAGCTGATCCCGCAGGTCGCGGACGGGTCGCGGATCCTGACCTTCAGCTACGACACGGGCGAGCGGTACCTCTCCGATCGAGGCGCTCTTCGGGTAGATCCAGCAGGTCGAAGCCGGTCTCGCCCCATGGGCGGGGCCGGCTTCGCCGACGTTCGCGATGGGCGACGTCGCGCGGCGGGTCCAGGGGACTGGGCCCGGATGGTCGGGCCTCGGAGGATCCGGCCCGCGAGACCCGGACCTTCGGGGCCGGACCCCTGCCAACCGGGCGATGCCGCGGCGCACCGCGGTTCACGATGATTGGGGTGCCGGCACGACCGGCGGCTCGCCTGCTCGGAGACCGCATCACCGTGAACGCCCCTGGCATCCCCGAGCCCGAGGGCTGGGAGGATCCCCTCACCGGCCTCGAGGGTCCCGACCTCTGGCAGCGCGTGCTGGTGACCGAGGTCACGCGCGCGGTCCGGTATGGCCGCGCGCTCACGGTCGTCGTGGCGGAGGTCGACGGCATCCTCGAGATGGGCGACCAGTGGGGCATCGAGATCGCCCGGCACTCGCTGCGCGAGATCGCCCAGTGCCTGCGACGCCTCACCCGGACGAGCGACTACTGCACGCGGATCGGGCTGACGCGGTTCGGGGTGGTGCTGACCGAGACGAACGAGATCGAGGCGATCAACTTCGTGGAACGGGCCCGCATCGAGGTGCCGCGCGTGCTGCCGCGCTCCGGCGACGGGATCCGGCTGGCGTTCGGCTGGGCGAGCCCGAAGGCGGGCGAGTCGGCCGATTCGCTGGTGCTGCGCGCCGACGAGCGCCTGATGCAGGAGCTGATCGAACCGGTAGGCCGCGGGACGAAGCCGAGCGCCGCCGCGACAGCGGCGCGCGAGCTCCAGGCCCACGCAAGCGGCGCGCGAGCTCCAGGCCGCGACGCCACGCGGCGCGCGAGCTCCAGGCCCACGCAAGCGGCGCGCGAGCTCCAGGCCCACGCAAGCGGCGCGCGAGCTCCAGGCCCACGCAAGCGGCGCGCGAGCTCCAGGGCGAGCCACGGGGCTCGCCACCTTCTCGTCAGCCGCTGGGAGACCGAACGGTGCGGCGGACGACGCGAATCGTCGCCCGGCGGCGTGGATTCGACCCAATGAGAGGCACGGCACACGGTTCCGATCGCCCGGCGGCGATCCGGGACCTCGAGCACACCGTTCAGTCGCCCAGCGTTGACGCGGGCGCCGTCGCCCAGCGGTTGACGCGGGCGCCGGCGCCCAGCGGTTGACGCGGGCGCCGTCGCCAGCGGTTGACGCGGGCGCCGTCGCCGAGCGGTTGACGCGGGCAGTTGACGCGGACGCCGAGACCGGCGCGGCGAGCGGCGTGCGAGACCGTCAGTGCGACGCGAGGCGCTCCGCGAGGCTCCGCCCCGACGGGGGCTGTCCGGTGCGCGCGGCCTTCTCGTCCAGGCGCTCGATCGCCCACTGCGAGTACCGCACCCCCATCCAGCGGAACGGCTCGATCTCCCAGTCCCGCGACCGGTGTCCGACCAGCGGCAGCTGCGTGAGGGGGCTGCGCGTCCCGGTGATGAGGTCCGCCAGCACGCGACCACCAAGGTTCGTCGTGGACACGCCGTGGCCGATGTACCCGCGAGACGTCGCGATGCCCGACGCCTCGTCGAACGACATCGTCGGGTGCCAGTCCCGCGGCATGCCGAGCGGCCCGCCCCACTCATGCGTGAACCGGACGTCGCGCAGCACGGGAAACCACTCGCGGAGGAAGGCCTTGAGCTTCTCATGGGTGGGCCCGTGGCGGTCGTAGGCGCGCGGATGGGCGACCCGAACCGGTACGGCGCCCCGCGTCCGCCGAACAGGATCCGGCCGTCCTCGGTCCGCGAGAGGTAGTCGATCGACAACCGCGTGGATGCCACGACCTCCCGGTTCGTCCAGCCGATCTCCGCCCACTGGTCGTCCGTCACCGGCTCCGTCAGCACGATCAACGACCACAGCGGAACCAGCTGGCGATGCAGGCGCGGCAGCTCCGAGAGGTAGGCCTCCCCGGCCAGGACGATCACCGGCGCCCGGACCTCGCCGCGCGGGGTCACGAGCGTCGCGCGGCCGCTCGCGTCCCTCGGCCGGAAGTCCGTGACGGTCGTCTCCTCGGCGATGCGCACCCCGTCCTGCTCGACGCGGCGCGCGAGCCCGCGGACGAGGCGCCCCGGGTGGATGACGGCCGCATCGTCCGACGCGAGCGCCCGGACGGCACCGGCGACGCGGATCCGCTCCGAGAGCTGCGCGGCGTCCAGGAGGCGGTAGCGGTCCCCGAAGCCGAACGCCTCGTACTCCCTGAGCGAGGACTCCAGTGCCGGGATGCCCTGCGGTCCGCGTGCCAGGATGAGCTCGCCGCCCTTGTGGAAGCCGGCGTCGATCCCCGCCTCCGCGCAGACGCGCCCGACCTCGTCCACCGCGTCGTACGTCGCCTGCTGGGTCCGCGTCGCAGCGTCCATCCCGTGCAACGTCGCCAGCCGGCCCATCGAGATGTTGAGGTCCGGGGCGCACCAGGCGCCGTTCCGGCCGGACGCCCCGAAACCGGCGATCTCCCGCTCCACCACGACGATCCTGCGCGACGGGTCCCGGCGCTTCAGGTAGAACGCCGTCCACAGCCCGGTCATGCCGGCGCCCAGGATCGCCACGTCGGCGTCCGTGGTGCCGTCGATGCCGGGACGGGGAGTGAGGTCGTCGCCGGCGGTCTCGAGCCAGTAGGAGACGGATTCACGATTGCTCACCGGCGGATCGTACGCGCCGGCCGCGGCCGCCGGCGGTCATGTTGCGGGCGAGGCAACGGCAGGCGGCGGGAGATCGCGACGCGATGCCATCACCGGAGGTACGGTTGTGGCGATCATCCAGACCGAGGTACGCCCCAATGTCCGATACCCCGACCACCCTCGCCGAGCTGTTCCGTTCGCTCGGGCTGTCACTCACCGTCCGCGCGATCGACGACGAGGACGAGGCGTGGGCCTGCACGCTGACGCGGCCGGACGGCGCGACGCACGAGATCGAGTCCGTCTCGTTCTTCGACGTCGACCCCGACACGGGTGAGGAGTGGATCGTCGAGCCCACCCCGTCGCGGGTCCTGAGCGTGCTCGCCGGTGGGGACGCGGAGATCGAGGACGGCGAGGACGGCGACGAGGAGGCCGCGCTGGCCGACACCGAGGCCGCGGCCCGGGGCTTCCTGGGCGACGAGGCCTACGAGACCCTGCTCCGGCTGGACGCCGAAGGGCTGGAGTAACCCCGGGGCGGTCCGCGCAGGTTCTGTCCTGGTCGGGCGCCTCAGGCCGGGACGCCGATGGCAGACGCCAGGTCGTCGTTCGTCGGCTCCACGAGCACGGTCCCGCCCGGGAACAGCACGACCGGGATCGCCAGGTAGCCGGCCGCGTGCAGCATGGCCCTGGCAGCCTTGTCCGCCGCGGTGTCGATCCAGGTGTGGGGCGTGCCGGTTTCCTCGAGGAAACGCCTGGTCCGGCGGCAGTCGCCACACCAGTCCGCACCATAGACGGTGAGCCGGTCGACGACGGGGAGCGTGGCGGGGTCGGGCATGGGCCTATTCTCGGGCAGGTCCGGAGTCCATGCAGCGACATTGCGTCGCGCCCAGGCTCGGACGTCCCGTGCCGCCGCTCCGAGAGGATGCCCGACCCGCCGGGACACGGAGTGCCGCTGCCCTTGACGAACGGCGGGCCCGAACGAACGATTGGGGCGACGCACAGGTCCTTGGCGGCAGCCGGAAGGGGAAGACTCGCATGACCATCGGACGCGACGCCGAGCTCGACGCGCTGTTCGCCCGCCTCCCGCGCCTCGATCGAGGAGACCTGCTGGCGCTGGCTGCCGAACACGCCGAAGCCGATCCGGTGCGCGAGGAGGCGTGGGAGGCCGTCCGCGAGGTCGTCTCCGCCAACCGCCTCGAGCCTGAGCTCGACGAGGTCCGCGTCAGGGTCGGGACCTGGGCGACCCACCTCAGCGCCCTCACCGTGCAGCAGCTGGGAGCCGGCCTCAGCGACCAGCTGCTGGCCGAGGCCCGACGCGAGGCCGCCCCCGCGGTGCTCGACGCCGCGGTCGCTTTCCTCCTCGGGCCGATGATCTCCGAGGGTCACCGGGCCGCCCTGCTGCGACCGTGGGAGAGCGTGCTCGCCGAGTAGTCGCTCGCGATCCGCCGCCCGACCCGAGCGTCGCTACCGGCGCGCAACCCGGTCTGCCGTGTAGAGTCGCGGTGGCGCCCCACACTGCCCATCGACGAGGTCCCATCCCGTGTCGCTCCCGTCTCTCGCCCGCATCGCCGCCCCGCCCGATCCGATCCTCGGCCTGGCCGAGGCGTTCCGGAACGACACCCGCGACGGCAAGATCAACCTCTCCTCGGGCGTCTTCGTGGACGAGACAGGCAAGACGCCGGTGCTCGATACCGTCATCGAGGCGGAGCGCCGGCTCGCTGCGGCCGCCGGGACCAAGCTCTACCGCCCCATCGACGGCGACCAGGCCTACCGGGACCTCGTGCGGAACCTGGTCCTTGGCGCCGGCCACGAGGCCGTCTCCTCCGGGCGAGCGCTGGCCACCCAGACCCCGGGCGGCACCGGCGGCCTGCGTGTCGCCGCGGACCTGCTCCGTCAGACGGGATCCGGAGCGACGCTCTGGATGAGCGAGCCCACCTGGCCCAACCATCCGCAGATGTTCCCGGCCGCCGGTTTCAAGATCCGGACCTATCCCGTACACGGATGCGACGGGCCGGCAGGATCGACGAGGCCGCGATGCTCGAGGCGCTGGGCCAGGCGTCGCCGGGCGACATCGTCCTCCTCCACGGCGCGTGCCACAACCCGACCGGCGTGGACCCCTCTCCCGAGCTGTGGAAGAAGATCGGCGACCTGGTCGACGACCGGCGGCTGCTCGCCGCTGGTCGACCTCGCGTACCAGGGCTTCGGCGACGGCCTGCGCGAGGACGCCGCCGGGCTGATGGAGCTCGTCCGACCCGGCGCGGAGCTGCTCGTCTCCACGTCGTTCAGCAAGACGTTCTCGCTCTACTCGGAGCGGGTCGGCGCGATGCTGGTGATCGCGCGCACCGCCGCAGACGCCGCCGCGATCCAGAGCCACGTCAAGATCGCGATCCGGGTCAACTACTCCAACCCGCCCGCGCACGGTGCCGACATCGTCCGCACCGATCCTGGCCGACACGGAGCTCCGGCCTCGCTGGGAGCTGGAGCTCGCCGTGATGCGCAACCGGATCAGGGACAACCGGCGCGCGCTGGTCGCGGCGCTCGAGGCGCGGAGCATTCCCGGTGACTGGGGCGGCATCGCGACCCAGCGCGGCATGTTCGCGCTCCTCGGCCTCTCGCTCGCACAGGTGGCGCGCCTGCGGGATGAGCACGGCGTCTACGTCGTGGGCAAGGGCCGCATCAACGTGGCCGGCTTCACGTCCGCCAACCTGGACCCGTTCGCGGACGCGCTCGCGGCGGTGATCGCCACCCCGTGATCGCCACCTCGTCAGGGCTCAGCCTACGGGGCGGCGCGCCTCGAGCGAGGCCGGAACCGGCGCGTCACCCGCGCCCACGCGCGCGCCCGCTCCTCGGCGGTCGTCAACGGGATCACGCCCAGCATCATCGACAGCGACCCGTACCACAGGGCGGGCAGACAGAGCATCGTGCCCACGGGCACCGTCCAGCGCTGGTTGCGCAGAGCGCCCCAGGCGATCAGCGCAACGCCGATCGGGCCCCGGATCAGCAACGGGATCGGCACGGCCGCCCAGGTCCCCCCCTTGCCGGTGTTCGCCCGCAGCAGGTCGATCCAGTCGCGCCAGGCGTCGGGCACCAGCAGGAACGAGACCGCCACGACGCCCGCCGTCGCCCCGAGCGCGATCGCGAGGTTCCGCCACTCGCGCCGCAGGACGAACCACAGGAGCCCGACCCCGGGCGTGATCTTCGTCAGCAGCACGAAGGCCCACGTCCAGGGCCGGCGGAAGCCAGCCACGATCGCCAGGGTGAGCAGCAGCGAGATGTTCCCGCCCGCGATCTCCATCGCGCCCACGACGAGGCCGACCAGGAACAGCTCGGGACCCGTGAGGAGATACACGGCACCGATCAGGAGGGCCGTCCACGCGGCGACGAAGCCCGGCCACGGGAGCAGCCCGAGCGGCGACACCAGCTGGGCGAATGCGGGCGAATAGGGATACGCGCCGATCGAGTTCCAGTCCGAGCGGCCGGTGTACAGGTCGGAGAGGTTCAGCCCGAAGTAGGAGCGGGCGTCCTGGGCTGTGACCCATCCCGCGCCTGGCTGGCTGACGTTGACGGTCGGGTCCGACAGGGCGATGGTCAGCGCCCAGAACGCGACGGCGATCGCGATCCCGACCACGTGGCGCAGGCCGAGGCCGGAGGCGCGGCGGGCTGCGGCGGTTGTCACGCGGCCATTGTGGGGGATGAGGACGGGACGAGCGTCCGGGCCGCGGTCACCGGGCAGTGGACGCCACGATCGGGGCGCTCGCAGCCCAGGAGCGCCACTCCTCCCCGCGACCACGCGGCCGATGAAGCCCGGCGTCCGGGGCCGCTGGGTGGTCGGATGACAGCCACGGCCGGCGCGGTTCGGTCTGTTCGGACTTGCGGGCGATGGCGGGCGCGGGCACCATCTCCGGTGTACGTGTCGTCGGTGTCCCGGGAGGTTCGATCTGCATGTCCGAGGAAGATCCGGCGCCCGCCGCCGCTGAGACGCCGGTCACCCCCGGGGCATCGGAGGCCCCTGACGCGCCGGTCGTCCTCGCGGCGCGCGACCTGCGCAAGCGCTACGGTGCCATCGAGGCCGTCCAGGGCGTGAGCTTCGAGATCCACGAGGGGGAGACGTACGGCCTGCTGGGCCCGAACGGCGCCGGCAAGACCACCACGATCTCGATGGTCTGCGGGCTGCTGGCCCGCGACGGCGGAGAAGTGACCCTGGACGGTGCCCCGGTCGACGTCGGGGCGGTCGCGGCCAAGGCCGGTATCGGGTACGTGCCCCAGGAGCTGGCGATCTACCCTGACCTCACGGCCAGGGAGAACCTCGAGTTCTTCGGTCGCCTCTACGGCCTGGGTGGCGCCCGACTGAAGTCCCGCGTGGTGGAGGTGCTGGCCCTCATCGGGCTGACCGAACGAGCCAACGACCGGACCGACAAGTACAGCGGCGGGATGCAGCGCCGGCTCAACATCGGCATCGGCCTGCTGCACGGGCCCCGCCTTCTGCTCCTCGACGAGCCGACGGTGGGCGTCGATCCGCAGAGCCGCAACGCGATCCTGGAGTCCATCGCCGCGCTGGGCCGGCACGGGATGGCAATCCTCTACACAACGCACTACATGGAAGAGGCCGAGCGCCTGTGTGACCGCATCGGGATCATCGACGGCGGCCTCATCCGCGCCGAGGGGACGCCGCGGGACCTGGTCGCCCTGATGGGCAAGCAGGACCAGGTGCGTCTCACGGTGGTCGGCGATGTCGCGGCGGCCGTGGCCGCGGTCTCGGCCCTCGACGGCGTGGCATCGGCCGCCGCCAAGGACGGCGAGCTGGAGATCCTGGTCGACGATGCCCGGGGCCTGCTGCCGCGCCTGCTGGACACGGTCGAGGGTGCCGGCGTGACCATCCGCGGGGTTGACGTCGTCCAGCCGGACCTCGAGGCGGTGTTCCTGCACCTGACCGGTCGCGCGCTCCGCGACAGCGCGGAGTAGGCGCCATGCGCGTCGCGGTCCTGATCGCGGTCAAGGACCTGCGCCAGCGGTTCCGGGACCGCTCGGCCCTGCTGGTCGCCGTGGTGGCGCCGCTGGGCCTCGCGGTCATCTTCAGCACCCTGATCGGGAGCGCCGCCACGTTCCACGCCACCTACGTCGTGGCCGACCTCGACGGTGGCGAGCTCGCACATGTGCTCAGGCAGGATGTCATCGGCTCGCTCCAGACCGCCGGCGTCGCCGAGATCACCGACGTCGCGAGCGAGGCGGAGGCGCGCGCCGCCGTGGACGCCGGCGGCACCACCGCCGCGTTCGTGATCCCCGCCGGCCTCACCGCCGCGATCCGGGCGGGCCAGCCGGCGACCGTCGCGATCATCGGGGCGCAGGGCAGCGACCTGGGCACCGAGATCGCACGTTCGCTCGCCCAGCGGTTCGGGGACGGCGTCGTCGCGGTGCAGCTGTCGCTCGCCACGGTCGCGAACCTCTCCGGCGCTCCGGTGAGCCCGGCGGACCAGGCCCGGATCGCGGCGGTGGCATCCTCGGCGCCGCCGCCGGTCGCGCTCGTGGACGTGCAGGCGGGCCTGCGGCAGCTGACCATGGCCACCTACTTCTCGGCGTCGATGGCGATCCTGTTCCTGTTCTTCTCGGCGCAGAACGGCCTGGTCAGCCTGTTCGACGAGCGCCGCCAGGGAACCCTCGGGCGCATCCTCGCGGGACCCGTCCGGCCCTCGACGATCCTCCTGGGCAAGATCCTCGGCGGGTTCGCGATGAGCGTGGTCGCGATGACGGTCCTGGTGCTCGCCACGAGCGCGCTGATCGGCGCCGACTGGGGCGCGCCCGTCGGGGTCGCCGCCCTGATCGTGAGCGCCATCGTCGCCGCGATCGGAATCTCCTCCCTGGTGATCTCGTTCACGAAGACGGCCGAGGCCGCCGGCGCAGCCAGCTCCGCGGTCGCGATCACGCTGGGGGTCCTGGGCGGCACGTTCACGCCCACCAGCCAGGCGCCACAGCTGCTCTCGACCCTCGCGCTCGCGACCCCGCACGGCTGGTTCCTGCGCGGTCTCGGCGACATGCACGGGATCGGGGCCACCGCCGCGGATGCGCTCCCCTCCGTGGCCGTGCTGCTGACGATGGGCCTGGTCACCGGCGCGATCGGCATGCTCCGTGCGCGCCGCCTGCTGACACCGCGATGATCGACCTGCGGAAGGTCGTCGAGATCGCCCGGGTCAACCTGCTCCGACAGGTGCGGGACCGCAGCGACCTGTTCTTCGTGTTCGTGCTGCCCACGATCATCATCGTGGCGCTGGGCCTCCAGTTCGGCGGCACGTCCCAGGCCCGGCTGGGGGTCCTGGTGCCGCCGGGCGATGCCGCCGCCGAAGCCCTCGTGGCAGAGCTGGCGGGCGGGTCGCGGTTCGAGGTCCGCCGCATCCCGGACGAGGCGACCCTCCGTTCCCAGGTCGAGCGCGGACAGCTCGAGGCCGGCGTCGTGATCCCCGACGGCTTCGGGGCGGGGCTCCAGGGCACCGGGACGGTCCAGGTGCAATACCTCGGCACCACCGACGCGCTGACGCTGGGCCTCCGGGCGCCGGTCGAGGCGGCGATCGCGAAGGTCGCTGCGATGACCACGGCGGCCCGGGTGGCCGTGGCGGAGGGATCGGGCGATTGGGCGGCAGCCCAGGCCGCGGCCGGGCGGACCTACGCGGCCGTCCCCGGGGTGGCCGTGGACGTGACGCGGGCGGGAGTCCCGGGGCTGTTCGCGGGGTTCTCCCAGTTCACGTTCGGGGCATCCACCCAGCTGGTCCTGTTCATGTTCCTGACCTCGATGACCGCCGCTGCCCGGCTGGTCAACACCAAGCAGCTCGGCGTGTCGCGGCGGATGGTCTCGACCCCGACGTCGACCGGCACGATCATCGCGGGCGAGACCCTCGGGCGCTTCGGCGTCGCGATGCTCCAGGGTGCCTACATCGTGCTGGTCACGAGCGTCGCGTTCAAGGTGTCCTGGGGCGATCCCGTGGCGGTGACGGCCCTCATCGCGCTGTTCGGGCTCGTGGCGGCAGGCGCCGCCATGCTGGTGGGAGCCGTGTCGCGGAACGCGGACCAGGCATCGTCGATGGGAGTCTTCCTCGGGCTTGCGCTGGCCGCCCTTGGCGGATGCATGGTCCCGATCCAGGTCATGCCGGCGGCGATGCAGTCGTTCGCGCGACTGATCCCCCACTCCTGGGCGCTGCAGGGGTTGCAGTCACTGGTGCGGGACGGGGGAGGGATCGAAATCGGTGGCCCAGAACCTCGCGGTGCTGGCCGGGTTCGCCGCCGTGGTGCTGGTCGTCGCCACCTGGCGGTTCCGCAAGGCCATCGCGGGGTAGGAAACGGCAGGGCCCCGCGTCCGGGTCACCGGGACCGCGTTGGACAACCCGCGCCGACCGGAATATGCTTCACGTCATCTTGATCATCTATCTGCCGCTAAGGGCTCTGCCCGACCCGTGAACCGCCAGGCCGTCCTGGGCGAGCTTCTCGACGAGTTCGCCACCCGCAGCCCCGCCTCGGCCATGCGCCACATGCGCAACTGGCCGGGTGGCGCGCTGAGCCTCATCCATCTCAACGTCCTTGCCGTCCTCGACATCGACGGCCCGCTCCCGATGAGCGGCCTCGCCGAGATCCTCGACGTATCCCAGGCGAGCGCCACCGGCATCGTCGACCGGATGGAGCAGCGGGGCCTCGTGGAGCGCCACCGCGGTGACGACGACCGCCGCGTGGTTCGCGTGGCGCTCACCGACGGGGGCCGGAACCTCATCACGGGCATGGCGAACGAACGTCGCGACCGCATGGCGATGATGCTCGAGCAGCTGGACGACGACGAGCTCGAAGGCTTCCTCAAGGGCGCCCGCGCCCTCCACCGCGCCCGCGAGCGCTACCACCAGGACCACCCCATCCCACAACCGGAGGCCGGCCGTTGATCCCGATCCTGCGCCGCTACCTGCCGCCCTACCGATGGGCGATCGTGTTCGTGATGATCCTCCTGATGGTCCAGGCGATCGCCAACCTGTACCTCCCGGAGCTCAACGCCGACATCATCAACAACGGCGTGGCCAAGGGGAACGTGGACTACATCATCCGCACCGGCGGGTTCATGCTCCTGGTCACGTTCGCGCTCATGATCGCGGCGATCGTGGGCGTCTACTGGAGCGCCAGGATCGCCATGGGCTTCGGGCGTGACCTGCGCAGCGGGATCTTCCGCAAGGTCGAGACGTTCAGCCAGGTCGAGATCAACCTGTTCGGCCCCGCCAGCCTCATCACCCGCAACACCAACGACGTGCAGCAGGTCCAGCAGGTGGTGCTGCTGGCGCTGACCATGATGATCACGGCACCCATCATGGCGATCGGCGGCGTGATCATGGCCTCCCGCCAGGACGGGCCGCTCACGCTGATCCTGCTCGTGATCATCCCGATCATGGTCGCGCTCATCGCCTTCGTGATGACCAGGGCGATCCCCCTGTTCCAGGCGATGCAGGTCAAGATCGACCGGATCAACCTCCTGATGCGCGAGACGCTGTCGGGCGTGCGCGTGATCCGGGCCTTCGTGCGCACGGAGCACGAGGAGGAGCGCTTCGACGTCGCCAGCCGGGACCTGATGGATACCGGCCTGCGGGTCAACCGGCTGTTCGCGATCACGATGCCCAGCCTGATGCTGATCATGAACCTGAGCACGGTCGCCGTCCTGTGGCTGGGCGCCTATCGCGTCGACAGCGGCGCCATGTCGATCGGCAACCTGACCGCCTTCCTGCAGTACATCATGCAGATCCTGTTCGCGATCATGACCGCGGTCATCATGTTCATCATGGTCCCGCGCGCCGCGGTCTCGGCGGGCCGGATCCAGGCGGTCCTGGAGGTCGCGCCCGCGATCCACGACCCGGAGAACCCCGTGTCGCCCAGGCGGACCGGGCACGTGGCGTTCCGCGACCTGACGTTCGGCTACCCGGGCGCCGAGGAGCCCGTCCTGTGCGAGGTGTCGTTCGAGGCCAATCCGGGCCAGACGACCGCCATCGTTGGCTCCACGGGCAGCGGCAAGACCACGCTGATCAACCTGCTGCCACGCTTCTACGACGCGACCGGGGGGACGGTCGAGGTCGATGGGGTCGACGTCCGGGCCATGGACCGCCAGGACCTGTGGCGACGGATCGGCGTCGTGCCCCAGCGGGCGTTCCTGTTCGCCGGCACCGTGGCCTCGAACCTCCGCTACGGCGACGAGTCGGCGACCGACGAGGACCTGTGGCGCGCCCTCGACATCGCACAGGCGCGCGAGTTCGTCGAGGAGATGGACGGGCAGCTGGAGGCGCCCATCACGCAGGGTGGGACGAACGTCTCGGGCGGCCAGCGGCAACGTCTCGCCATCGCCCGGGCCCTCGTGAGGAAGCCCGACATCTACGTGTTCGATGACAGCTTCTCGGCGCTGGACTTCCGCACCGACGCGCGCCTCCGGGCCGCGCTGGCCCGGGAGCTGGGCGGCGCCACGGTGCTCATCGTGGCCCAGCGGGTGGGGACGATCCTGCACGCGGACCGGATCGTCGTGCTCGAGGATGGCGGCATCGCCGGCATCGGCACCCACGAGGAGCTGATGCGGACCTGCGAAACCTACCGCGAGATCGTGCTGTCCCAGGTCACCGAGGAGGAGGCGGCATGAGCGGCCCGATGGGACGCCCCGGCGGGGGCCCGGGAGCACGCCGCGGACCGGGTGCGGGCGGCGGTCCGCCGCACATGGGCATGATGATGCCGGTCGAGAAGCCCCGGAACTTCAAGGCCTCGTTCCGGCGGCTGGCCGCGGAGCTGGGACCCGAGCGGTTCAAGGTGTTCGCCGTCATCGTGCTCGGCGCGGTCAGCGTCTTCTTCGCCATCCTCGGACCGAAGATGCTGGGCAACGCCACCAACATCATCTTCGACGGCGCGGTCGGCAACCAGCTCGGCGCGGCGGGCCTGACCGGCGTCCCGATGGACCAGATCATCGCGGGGCTCAACGCCGCCGGCCAGACGAACCAGGCCGAGATGCTTGCGAACATGCCCGGCGTCGTGCCCGGCCAGGGGATCGACTTCGAAGCACTCGCGACGATCCTGGTGAGGGTCGCGATCATCTACACGCTGAGCTCGCTGTTCGCGTGGGCCCAGAGCTACATCATGGCCGGCGTCACGCAGCGAACCGTCTACCGGCTCCGCCAGCGCGTGGACACGAAGCTCGGGCGGCTCCCGCTCGCCTACTTCGACGGCCACCCCCGCGGCGACATCCTGTCGCGCGTGACCAACGACATCGACAACATCAGCCAGACCATGCAGCAGAGCCTCACCGTGCTGATCACGTCGGTGCTGACCGTCGTCGGCGTCCTGTTCATGATGTTCACGATCAGCCCCCTCCTGGCCATGATCTCGGTGCTCGCGGTGCCAGCGTCGCTGGTGGTGACCGTGCTCATCGCGTCCCGCTCGCAGAAGCAGTTCGCCCGGCAGTGGGAGCGGACGGGGACCCTCAACGGGCACGTCGAGGAGATGCACACCGGGCACGCGATCGTGAAGCTGTTCGGTCGCCAGGAAGAGGCCATCGCCCAGTTCGACGTCGAGAACGAGCAGCTCTACCAGGCGTCCTATCGGGCCCAGTTCATCTCCGGGATGATCCAGCCGGCGATGACATTCATCTCGAACCTGAACTACGTCGCGATCGCCGTCATCGGCGGCGTCCAGGTGGCCAACGGCCAGATGTCGCTGGGCGATGTCCAGGCCTTCATCCAGTACTCGCGGCAGTTCACGATGCCGATCATCCAGGCCGCGTCGATCGCCAACGTGCTCCAGAGCGCGGTGGCGTCGGCCGAGCGGGTGTTCGAGCTGCTGGACGAGGCCGAGGAGATCCCCGACCCCGTCTCCCCCGCGAAGCTCGCGGAGCTGGCCGACGGCCGGGTCACGTTCGAGAACGTCGCGTTCCGCTACCTGGCGGACAAGCCGCTCATCGAGGACCTGGACCTGGTCGTGGAGCCCGGACAGACCGTGGCCATCGTCGGGCCCACGGGCGCGGGCAAGACCACGCTCGTGAATCTGCTGATGCGGTTCTACGACGTGGACCAGGGCCGGATCACCGTCGACGGGATCGACACCCGGGAGCTGACGCGGGACAGCCTGCGCCGGACCTTCGGGATGGTCCTCCAGGACGCGTGGCTGTTCAAGGGCACGATCCGGGAGAACGTCATCTACGGCGCGGAGGGCGACGTGCCCGACGCGGTGTTCCAGGAGGCCGTCGAGGCCGCTCACGTGGACCACTTCGTGCGGACCCTGCCTGACGGCTACGAGACGGTGCTCGACGACGATGCCGCCAACGTCTCGGCGGGCGAGAAGCAGCTCCTGACGATCGCCCGTGCATTCCTCGCCGACCCGCCGATCCTGATCCTCGACGAGGCCACGTCGTCGGTGGACACGCGGACCGAGGTGCTGATCCAGCGCGCGATGGCCAGGCTGATGCACGGCCGGACGTCGTTCGTGATCGCGCACCGGCTGTCCACGATCCGCGACGCGGACGTGATCCTGGTCATGAACGAGGGCCGGATCCTGGAGCAGGGCTCGCACGAGCAGCTGCTGGCGAGGCGGGGCTTCTACTACGAGCTCTACTCGAGCCAGTTCGAGGAGGCGCTCGACTCCGTGGCCTAGGGCTCAGGGACGAGGGGCCGGTCGCCGCGAGGCGGCCGGCCCCCGTCGCAAGTCCAGCGCCCGACGAGAGGGTCGCCGGGGCGCCGCGCGGGCCACCGCGGGGGCGCCGCGCCGCAGGTCCACGCCCCCGCACGTGCGCTTCCACCCGCCTGGCGGGGCCTTGCGCAGCGCGGGCGCGATCCGCGTGCACGAGGGAGGGCGTTCGCAACGGCCGGGGCCGCGAGAGATCGGGATCGTATCCACCTCACCGGTGAGTGCGACCCGAGAGGGACCGGCCAATCGGCGGATGAGCCTTCGGGACTCCGGGGCCACGGGATCGGGCCAGAGGCCACTTCATCCGTCACACCGCTCGCCCGACGATGTCCCGGATCCACGACGGGGCCCCACGGCGTCCCGCCGGAGCGGCGCGCGCCGGACGACGGGCGCGGCGGAGCGGCGCAGCGCGGCGCCGTGACATGCACGGACGATCCCATGACCGATCTCGTCATCGAGGCCGCGGGCCTCACCAAGTTCTACGGCAAGCGGCGCGGCGTCGAGGGCGTGACCTTCGGCGTCCCCGAAGGCGAGGCATTCGGCTTCCTGGGCCCGAACGGCGCGGGCAAGACCACCACGATCCGTCTCCTGCTCGGCTTCCTGCGGGCGACCGGTGGCGAGGCCAGGCTGTTCGGCGGCGATGCATTCCGGGACGCGGCCTCGCTCCACGCCCGCGTCGCCTACCTCGGCAGTGACCCGGGCTACCTGGGAGAGCTGACCGGCGCCGAGCAGCTGGACTACCTGGCCGAGCTCCGCGGTCTCCCGCGCCGCGCCTGGTCCGCCGTCGCGCAGCGCCTGGAGCTGGACACCAGCGTCCGAATCCGCCGGCTGTCGCGTGGCAACCGGCAGAAGATCGGGGTCGTCGCCGCGTTCATGGGCCGCGAACCGCTCCTCGTCCTGGACGAGCCCACGAGCGGCCTGGACCCGCTGATGCAGCGCGAGTTCCTGGCGCTGGTCGCCGAGGCGCGAACCGACGGCCGCACGGTGTTCCTCTCCAGTCACAACCTCGTGGAGGTGGAGCGGACGTGCGACCGGGTGGCGATCATCCGGGACGGCCGGATCGTGGACGTGAGCACGGTGGGCGAGCTGCTCGGGTCGCACTGGCGGTCGATCAACCTGGTCCTGGCCGAGCCACCCGCGCCGGATGCGTTCGATCTCCCGAACGTGGAGGTCGCGGCGATGACCGGGCGCGAGGTCCACCTCATGGTCCGCGGCGACGTGAACCCGCTCCTCGAACGGATCGCCGGCCACGTCATCCAGGACATCGCCATCACCACGCCGGACGTGGAGGACCTGTTCCTCCACTACTACCGCGACGAGATCCCCGCCACCACCGCCGAGGAGGTGCCGGCATGACTGCCTTCCGCCTCGAGCTCCGACGCAATCGCGTCCTGGCGGCCTGGCTCGGCACCGCCCTGGCCGGGTACGCCGCGATCATGGGCCTCATGTACCCGTTCCTCAAGGAGAACGACGCACTCGTCCAGCAGTACATGGCGGCGTTCCCGAAGGGGTTCATGGCCGCGTTCGGAATGACGGGCAGCCTCGCCGACCCGGGCGTGCTGTTCAGCACCTACATCGCCAGCATGATCTGGCCCGTGATCGCCGCCGCCGCCAGCATGCTGATCGGGACGCGGGCCGTGGCCGCCGACCTGGACCGCGGGTTCCTCGACCTGCCACTGTCCACCCGGATCACCCGGGTGGGCTACCTGGCCGCGTCGATCCTGGGCCAGGTCTCCATCATGGCCCTTCTCGCGACGTGCGCCGTCCTCGGGCTGTGGATCACCGCGCGGCTCGTCGGCGCCGACTTCGACCTCGGGGGGTTCGCGCTCGCGGGCGTGCTCTGCTTCGCGTTCGGCTGCGCGATCGCGGGACCGACCACGCTCCTGTCCGTCCTGACGCTGAGTCGCGGCATGGCCGCGGGCATCGTCGGTGGCGTCCTGCTCGTGATGTACGCGATCTTCGTGGTCGCCCAGCTGTCGAGGGACTGGGCGTGGCTCGCGCCGATCTCGGCGTGGAACCACCTCCGGACGACGGAGGTGATCGACAGGGGCACGTTCCCGATCGGCGACCTCGCGCTGTTCACGGCCATCGCCCTCGGAGGCTGGCTGGCTGCCGTGTGGGCGTTCCGGCGACGGGACCTCGCCGCCTGACGTCGCGCGGACCGTCGGCCTTTACTCCGCACGCCCGGGTTCGTCAGGCGCCGCCGGCGAGGACTCGCGCCAGCACCTCGAGGATCTCGTCCCCGTACTTCTCGATTCGCGCGGGGCCCATGCCCTTCACGCGTGCCAGCCCGGACAGCGTCCGGGGCCGCACGTCCGCGATCGCCTTGAGCGTGTCGTCGTGGGCGATCACGTACGGGGGCACCGCGTCGCTCCTCGCGCGTCCCGTCCGCCACTCCCGCAGGGCGGCGAACAGCGGGTCGTCCGAGGCCCCGGGGCGCGGCGGACGGACCTGGACGGGTGGACCCGGCAGCTGCTTCACGCGGGTCCCGGGCCGTGCCGGGCGCGGCCGGACATCCGCGAGGAACCGGCTCGGGCGGCGCTTGCTCTCGCGGCCGCGGGTGTCCCGCCGCTCGGCCCAGGAGAGCACGAGATGGAGCCTCGCGCGGGTGATGCCCACGTACAGCAGGCGCCGCTCCTCCTCCAGGGCGGCCTCGTCGTCCACGGCCTGGCGGATGGGCAGGGTCCCCTCCTCCAGCGCCGGGAGGAACACGGCGTCCCATTCGAGGCCCTTCGCCCGGTGGTAGGTCAGGAGGTTGACGCCGTCGGCCGCGCCCTCCCGCTCGTGGGCGGCGCGTCCCTCCAGCTCCGTCACCACGGTCGTCACGTCGGCGGCCGGGTCCTCGTCCACCACCGCCTCAACGATCGCCAGCAGCGTCTCCAGCGATGCCTGCCGCTCCCGGCCCTCGTCGCCCTCGGACGCGGCGGGCTCCTCCTCGTACCCCACCGCCTCGACCCATCGCGCGAGGATCGCGGCGACCAGGTCCGCCCCGACAGCCTCCAGCCGTGGCCGCCGGCGCATGGTCTCCACCGCCGAGCGCACCTCGGGCCGGTCGTAGAAGCGGACGCCGCGAACCTGGTAGGCGATCCCGGCGCGCGTGAGCGCCTCCTCGATCGCGGCCAGCTGCGCATTCATCCGCACCAGCACGGCGATCTCGGAGGCTGCGATCCCCTCCCCCAGCCGAACCCGGATCCAGCCGGCCAGCGCGGCGAGCTCCGCCTCCGCCGTGGGGTGCTTCGCGACGACCGGGGCCGGCCCATCCGGGCGCGTGGCCACGAGACCCTTGGCGCGCCCGTCCGCGGCGATCAGCCGGTTCGCGAGCTCCAGGACCTGGGGCGTGGACCGGTAGTTGCGGACCAGCGCGATCTCGCGCGCCCCCGGCCAGCGAGCGGCGAACGTGGTCAGGAACTCCGACGAGGCCCCGGTGAAGGTGTAGATCGTCTGGTCCTCGTCACCCACCACGCAGACGTCCCGGCGGTCGCCCAGCCACAGCTCCAGGAGGCGCTCCTGGAGCTGGTTCGTGTCCTGGTACTCGTCGACGCTGAACCAGGACTTGCGCGCGCGCACCGTGGCCGCGGCCTCCTCGTCGGACTCCAGCAGCGCGACGGTCTCGACCAGCAGGTCGTCGAAGTCGATCCGGCCCGCCCGCGTCTTCGCTCGCTCGTAACCCTCGTACGTACGCACGAACAGGTCCACCGGGACGGGCGGCTCCCGGTGCGCCGCCGCACCGGCGGCCGCGTAATCCTCCGGAGCGATCCGGCGCGTCTTCGCCCACTCGATCTCGTCCGCCAGGTCCTTGGACGGCGTGAAGCGATAGTGTCCCGGGAGCTGCCGGGCCAGCCGGCCGATGATCGGCAGCTTGGAGTCCAGGAGCTCCGGGACGGGTGCGCCGTCGTGGCGGCCGGGCCAGAAGTGGCGCAGCTGGCTCAACGCGTGTGCGTGGAACGTGCGGGCCGTGACGCCGGGCAGGCCGAGGAGCCGCAGCCGCTCGACCATCTCGGTTGCTGCCTTCTCCGTGAAGGTCACGACCAGGACCTGGTCCGGCGACACCGCGTCCGTGGCGATCGCGTAGGCGGTCCGCCGGCTGATGACCCGCGTCTTGCCGGACCCGGCGCCCGCGAGGATCGCCACCGGACCGCTGGTCGCGAGAACGGCCTCGCGCTGCTCGGGATCGAGATCAGCGAGGAGGGCGTCGGGATCGAGGCGTGGCACGCACCGAGCCTAGCAGGGGTCGATCAGCCGGGATCCACCGGCGTGCGAGGCGCGACCTGCGTCACGCCCTTCCGGCGACCAGGGCCGCCGTCCGGAGCAGCCAATCCGGGACGTCGGCATCGTGGTAGCGGCGCTCGGTGGGCTCGATGCGGTCCAGGAAGTGCTGGTAGATCAGCGCCTGCCGGGCGGCGGCCACGGGCCCGATCAGCCGCCCCGCCTCGACGGGATCAGACCCGGGGAGATGGCGTCGCCATTCTTCGGCCCAGTGGTCGCGGACCGTCGTCCTGGACTCCGCGGGGACGCGGTCCAGGAACGCCGACAGGTCCAGGAGGGGGTTGCCGATCCCGCAATCGCCCCAGTCCAGGAGCGTCAGCGCGTGGTTCCCAGCGCCGGCGCCGTCCTCGCCCCGCAGGTCGCCGCCGCCGCGCACGTTGCCCGGGTGGAAGTCGCCGTGGACGATTGTGTCCGGGAGGCCGCAGGCGTCGATCGCGTCGAAGCGCGCCGGCAGCCCGGCGATGAAGGAGTCAAGGCCGGCCAGCACGTCCGCCGGGAGCGTCGCGCCATGCCGCTCGACCACCTCGCCAATACCGGCAATCAGCGACGGGCCCCGCCAGTCCGGCAGGCCGATCGAGCGCAGCTGGCCGATGCGCCCCATCCAGGCCGCCTGGAGATCGACCAGCAGCGTGACCATCTCGGGCAGCTCGTCCGGCGCGGCGTCGTACCGGTCCGAGCCCGCGATGTCGGCGAGCAGGATCCGGTCCCGGTCGTGGCCCAGGAGGCGCGGGACCGGCCCGCCCTGCAGGCGGCGCAGGATGTCGCCCTCGTGCGCGAAGAACGGCGGCACGACCTTCAGCCATGCGGCCCCGTCGCGGAGCGGCAGCCGCCAGATGCTCGACAGGTTCCAGCTGCGGAGCTGCTCCGCGTGCCCAACGCGTTCCAGCCGGCGGCGGCGGAGCACCCCCTCGGCCCAGGCGAGGTCCTCGGCCGGCCCACCGGGGGTCGCCCACCGGAGGCGCAGCGGCTGCTCGTCCAGGCGGCCGTCGAACGGGAGCAGGCGCGCGGCCACGTCGACCGGCACACGACCGCGCGGCTCCGCGACGTACGTCACGCCTCCGCCCTGGGGATGGGGCAGCTCCGTGTCGAGCAGCCGCAGGACCACGATCTCCAGCCCGAAACGGTCGCGCGCGCCCTGGACAACGGGCTGCGCCTCCTGCCACCACGGCGTCGGCACCGGGAACTCCGGCAGGCGCCCGAGGACGGTCCCATCGCGCGCCACGAGCACGACCGACGCGCGTCGCTCGGGGATGGTCACGACGGCGTTCGGGCGTTCGGGCGGGTCAAAGCGCCCGTCACCAGTTCACGTTCGGCATGAGCCGATGGTATCGGGCATCGCGTGAAGACCCCTCTGACGGCGTCCTCGCCGAATGCCGCCGAGATCGATCACCCCGGCGGAACCTACGCCGCGGACTCCTGCGAGGCGGGCCGGCCAACCTCGTACCGGGGGAGCCTGCGCCGCTCCCCCGCCCCGCGGTTCGTGCCGCGGCCCAGCCCCAGGCAGAGCGCCACCAGGAGAAGGACCCAGACCGCAGAGGATGCCACCTGCAACGCGGGGCCGAGGTTGACCGGGGTCCCACCGGAGAGCTGGACGGCCCACAGCTGCAGGGTCATGGCCAGCCTCCCGATGATGAACAGCGCCCCGGCCAGGGCGCCGGCCGCCCATGCGCGCCGCGGCACCAGCCCGACCGTGAACCCGACCACCAGCCGGGCCGACACCACGTACCAGGCCGCAGAGAAGGCGACCGAGATCGCGAGCGAGGCGATGTCGAGGATCCCGTTGCGGAAGATGGCGAGCCCGTTGTCCACGATGAGCGGGACGACGAACCAGAGCTCCAGGACCACCGCGGCTGCCGCGACCAGGGCGAGCACCAGGCGCCGTGGCCGCGCTCCCGCATCGAACAGCCCGTCCGAGACTGCCCACACCGCGGCCAGCGCGACGATCCCGACTGCCATGGACACCATCGCCGTGGCCGCGTACAGCGGGCTGAAGCCACCCGCGGCGGGGTCCACCTGGTCGAGGACCCAGCCCTGGAGGGCCCGGAGCGCGGGTTGGACGAGCGAGACGAGGGCGAGGAGCACCACCCCGCGGAACAGCCACGGGTTCCGGCGACGCGCCCCCGGGAACCCCAGGAGCAGCCCGGCCGGGAGAGCCACGATCGCCACGTCGCCCAGCGTCCGCACGATCAGCAGTGCGTCCTTGTCCACGGAGTCGAACGCGCTGAACTCCGTGAGAGGCCGCAGCGCCACCACCGCCCACCCGACGGCCAGCAGCGGTGAAGACCCAGCCCACCGGTCCGAGGCGCTGCGCCGGGCCAACGCGCCGTCGAGCCTTCGCCTGCGACGGCGCCAGGAATCGCCGGTGAGCGACGTGGGCCATCGTCCCCTCTCTCTCCCTCCAGCGCGTCAGCGCCCGGAGTATGTCCCCGCCTCAAGGGTCAGGCGCTCCACCTCGTCGTCGGCCAGGACCAGGTCCGCGGCGGCCGCGTTGGACTCCAGCTGCTCGAGCGTGCGGGCACCGGGGATCGCGATCGTGTTCGGGTGCGCCAGGACCCAGGCGAGGGCGACCTGCGACGGCGTGGCGTCGTGGGCGGCCGCGATCTCGCGGACGGCGGCGGCCAGGGGCTCGAAGGCCCTCATCTTCCGGCCCCTGCGTGAAGCGCGGCGGAAGCCCGTCACAGCGGTCCAGTCACGGTCCACGTCCAGCATCCCCTGCGCCAGCGGAGAGTAGGCGACCACGAGGCGGTCGTGCTCGACCGCGAACGGCACCAGGTCCCGCAGCGGCGCCGGATCGGCCAGGCTGAACTGCACCTGGTTCGCGACGATCGGGGCACGGAGCGCTCGCTCCGCCTCCTCCCACTGGGCGACGGAGTAGTTGCTGACGCCGACGCGGCTGACGAGGCCCTCGGCGACCAGCGGCCGCAGAGACTGCATGACGCGGCGGACCGAGACGAGCGGGTTCGGCCAGTGGGCGTAGTAGAGGTCCAGGGTGTCGGTCTGCAGGCGTCGCAGGCTGCGCCCGGCCTGCCAGTCCAGGATCCGCTCCGTGGGCGCGATCGGCATGAACTTGGTGGCGACCGTCAGACCTGCGCGGTCCTGCTCGGGGATGCTGGCGAGTGTCTCGCCGATGATCCGCTCCGAGCGGGCCGGGCCCGTACATCTCGGCGGTGTCGATCATCGTGATGCCGAGCTCCAGCGCCCGGCGGAGAAGGGCCGGCGCGGTCTCGCGTGCGTACGTGTCGCCGTAGCCCCACTCGCGGCTACCGAACTGCCAGGTGCCAAGGCCGATCCGCGAGGTCCGGAGGCCGTCGATCTCGATGGTGCGCATGCTCATGAGTCTATGCCCGAAGGCCTCCGTTCCCGTGACGGACAGGTGGCACGCCATCCGCCCAGACTGCGTCCATGAGCTGGTTCACCCGCAAGCCCAATCCCCCGGTTCCCGTCCGGCAGCCGCATGCCTATCCGCCGACGCGCGAGGATCCGGTCGACCCGGTCTTCGCCTGCACGACGTGCGGCCGCTCCGACCTGCCGGAGGCCGGTGACTGGGATCCGCCCATCTGCCAGGAGTGCGACGCAGCCATCAACGACGACGCCATCCAGGCGGAGATGGCCGCGAACGAGGGCTCCGATCACGGCTGGTAGTCCAGCATGCTGGTATGCTGGTCGCCATGAAGGTGACCTTCGATCTCGACCCGGACCTGTACCGTTCCCTCAAGGTGGAGGCTGCGCGCGCGGACCGGAGCCTGCGTGACGTCGTGGCGGATGCGATCGCCGCGTGGCTGGAGCGACGGGAGGAAGACGAAGACCGCGCCTCCGCAGCCGAAGCCCTGGACGAATACACGCGCGACGGGGGCACCGCAGCGGCCGAGTTCTTCGAGCACCTGGCAGCAGAGGCACGCGCGGAGTACGGGTCGGGCGGCTGATGCCCGGCGTCCCGTACCGGGTTGACCTGGCCCCGGCGGCGAAGCGCCAGCTTCGGCGTCTGCCACCCGGAGATGCGGCCCGGCTGCGGGGCCCGATCCTTGCGCTCGGCCTGGAACCCAGGCTGCCCGGTGCGACCCGACTCGTGGACAGCGACTGGTGGCGGCTGCGGGTCGGGGACCTCCGTCTCGTCTATGCCATCGACGACACCCGGAAGCTCGTCGTCATCCTGCGCGTGGCGCGCCGCAACGAGAGCACCTACCGGCTCGGGTAGCCGGGTTCGAGAGGGCCGGTCCCGTGGCGGCGCCGGTGCGGCGATCGTCGCCGGTTTCCGTGGCGGCGCCGCGTATGCGCACCACGTTTACGGGCCCGCACTCTCCGAACGCCCGAGGCGTTCGAGCTACCCTCCTGGGCGGGATATGCCTGCTACGCATCGCGTGCGCTCGGAAACCGTCCAGACGCCATTCCTCGCCACGAACGGCGTCCTCCCAAACCTGGTACGCATACGGCGCCCGCGCCGCCGGCCGTCCCGACAACGGGCGAGCGCCATCGCCCGGATGTCGGCTACGGTCACTCGCCCCGGGGTACCGCAACGGCGAGCGCGAACGGCAGCACGGGCCCGGAGCCGTGCTCGCGGAGCAGGGACCCGGCCACCGTCAGCGTCCAGCGCGAGTCCACGATGTCGTCCACCACCAGGACGGGCCCGGACCGGACGCCGGCAGAGACCACCCCGAGCCGCCGCCGCGCGTTCGCGGCCTGCTGCGCGCTGTTCGCCATCCGCGGCCTGCGGCGGCCCGTCCGCGAGCGACACGAGGCACGGCACGTACGGGAGCGCGAGCGCCGAGGCCAGTCGCTCCGCGAACGCCTCCACCAGCCCTGGACGCGACGCCGAGGGCACCGACGTCACCCACTCGGGCGCCGGGCTCGGGCGCCACCGACCGCGGATGACCTCCATCGCGGCGCCGACCAGGTGATCGTCGAAGCGGCCCGCGCCCTCGGGCGAGCGGCCCCGCGCCACGTCCCTCCCCCACCCCGGGTCGCCGAGCATGCACAGCGCGCGACCGATCTCGTTCGGCCTCGCGATGCGGGTCGCGTCCGGCCACTGGCGCCGCGGCTCGATCCCGCGCACGTCCCGCCGGAGGAAGGTCACGGCCTCCTGGACCAGGGCAGGCGAGACGGATCGCGGCCAGCGCAGCCCGCCGTCGTTCGCACAGTGACCGCACGGCCCCGCAACGGGGTCGTTGAGCTGCCGGCCCAGGAACTCCATCCGGCAGCCGGTCGTGTCCACGTACGCCTGCATCGACGCCAGCTCCCGCCGTCGCGCCTCCAGCACCGCGGCAACCCACGCCTCGTCCTGCTCCCAGGGCATCGCCGTCCGCACGAAGCGCCCGCGCTCCCGCGTGACCGCGCCGTCCACCTCGAGCAGCTTGAGCGCCTTCTCGATCTGCCCGTAGGGCAGGTTCACCTGCGCCTGGAGGCCGCGGATCGTCGCGGACTCCACCTTCTCCAGCGCAGCCAGGATCTCCTTCATCCGTGCCGCCGGCGGGAAGGCCGTGGACAGGAAGTACTCGGCGATCGCGTCGTCCTCGCGACCCGAGAGCAGGATCCCGTAGGCCCGCTCGACGGCGCGGCCCGCGCGGCCCACCTGCTGGTAGTAGGCGATCGGTGACGGTGGCCGCTGGTAGTGGACCACGAAGCCGAGGTCCGGCTTGTCGAACCCCATCCCGAGCGCCACGGTGGCCACCAGCGCCTTCAGCCGGTTCGCCAGCAGGTCCGCCTCCAGGGCCTCGCGCTCTTCTGGAGCGATGTCCGCGCTGTACGGGCGAGCGTCGATGCCCCGGCCCTGCAGCCAGCCCGAGACGCGCTGCGTGTCCGCGACCGTGAGGCAGTAGACGATCCCGGCGCCCGGCATGCCCGGCAGGTGCTCTGCAAGCCAGGCGAGGCGCTCTGCCTGGTCGCGCAGCGGGATCGCGTCGAGGTCCAGCGTGTCCCGTGCGAGGGGCCCACGGATCAGGGCCACGTCGTCGCCCAGCTGCTTGGCCACGTCCTCAACGACGCGGTCGTTCGCGGTTGCCGTCGTGCCCAGCACGGGGACGGAGGCACCCAGCAGCGGCAGCAGGCGCCCGATGCGACGGTAGTCCGGGACGAACTCGTGGCCCCAGTCGCTGATGCAGTGCGCCTCGTCGACGACGAACATGCCGATGGTGCGCTGGATCGAGGGCAGGAGGCGCGCGTTGAAGTCCTCGTTGGCGAACCGCTGCGCGGACACGAACAGGACGTCGATTTCGATCGGCAGCCAGGTCCTGCTCGATCGCGTCCCAGTCGTCACGGTTGGCGGAGTTGATGGTCACGGCGCGGAGGCCGAGGCGGTCCGCCGCCTCGATCTGGTTCCTCATGAGGCTGAGCAACGGGCTGACGATCAGCGTGGGCCCATGTCCCTGGTCCCGGCGCACACGCGTGGCGATCCAGTACACGAGGCTCTTGCCCCATCCGGTCCTCTGTACGACGAGCGTCCGGGAACCGTCGCGGACCACGGCTTCGATGGCCTCGCGCTGGCCCTCCCGGAACACGGCGGCGGGTCCGAGCATGGCCTGGAGGTGGGCCTGGAGCTGGGCCGCGGGGACGACGGGCATGAAGGGAGTATGCGGGCGGAGGACTGCTGGCGACGACCACCGCGGACGTCGTCCCCCGACGGCCCATACGCCACCCCCGCGTCGCGTCCCGTCAGGCGCACGGAGATCTGGGTGAACCTAGGCGAATCTTGGTGCGAATTGACGAAGGGGTTGACCCCGCGCTCGCTATCGACTAGAAATCGCCACAGAATCGCTGCCTGCCCCGCTGATTCGGACTCGGCCCGCCGGTTCGCCGGCTCACCGCACTCCGGCGTTGGCCGATGGTCGCGCGCATCGCGGATGGCAGAGCGAGAACGGAGGTTCCGGATGCGCGTCCCCGCATGGAAACCCCTTGGTGCCGCGGCGGTCCTGGTCGTCGGCCAGGCCCTCGCCTTGGCACCGCCAGCCGCGGCCACCACCGGCCCGATCGTCATCACGGCCGACATGCCCGCCGCAGTACCCGCGGGCCACATGTGGGCGTTCAACGACTTCTTCCCGAGAAGCCTGCGCGTCGTGCAGGGTCAGACGATCGGCTTCGCGATCGAGGGCTTCCACACGGCAACCCTGCTGCCGAAGGGCGTCTCGGCGAAAACCGACCTCCGCCACAACGGCATCGCGAAGGCCGACGAAGACCTGGCAGCCAACGTCAACGGCACCTCGCACATCGAGTTCAACCTCCCCGGCGTCATGCCGACGTCCACCACGTGCGGCACCACCGCGAGCCCCTGCTCGTTTGACGGCACGGGCGTCGTGAGCTCCGGGGCTCCCCTCGGCCCGCCGCCGGCCGGCCCGTTCATGGTCACCATCAATGCGGCTCCCGGGACCTACGCGTTCCTGTGCCGGATCCATCCCGGCATGACCGGCCACATCACGGTCGTCGGCCCTGGTGGGTCGGCAACGAGCGCCGCTCACGTCGCGGACGCCGTCGCGTACCAGGTGAAGGCGGACGTCAAGGCCGGTTACCGCGCCGAGTGGAAGGCCACCAAGGATGCCCGCCACGACAACCATGACGGCACCACCACGTGGTACGTCTCTCCCGGGCGCCCAGAGCCCCGACCGCAGGGTCGCCGTGCTCGAGTTCCTGCCCCAGAACATCTCGATCAAGTCCGGCGACCGCGTCGTCTGGAAGATGAAGGAGTCCAACGAACCGCACACCGTCACCTTCCCCACGGACCTCTGCACGGACCAGGTACCGCTCTGCGACACCGCAGGCGGGGCGCCGGACAGTCCGGCTCACCCAACCGTCATTCCGCCCACGGGGCCCTTCGACTTCGCCTGCAACCCCGGGCAGGGACCCCTTGAGATCGAGTTCGGTGGCGGCAACGGCGTCTCGACCGTGAGCTCGCCGGCAACCGTCTCGGACTCGGGCGTCATGGGTTCACGCCAGCTGACCCACTCGTACGGCGTCCCGAAGAACGCGGTGCTGAACTCGTGGGCGGTGAAGTTCACCGGCGCCACGCCCGGCACCTACACCTACGTGTGCCAGATCCACGCGGGCATGGCGGGAACCGTCACCGTCCACTGACCCTCGCACCCGCGCAACGATCGGGGCCCGCGCCGGAAGGCCGGGCCCCGGTTCCTGTTCCCGGGCGGTCGCGCTCGGCGACGGGAGCCTATCCAAATTCCTCCGCCATCGTCGGCAGTGGCAAGACGGCGACTTGAAGCGGGATCTGGTGAAAGAGATCAGGGTCGCGAAGCCGGAAGGTCGATCTTCGAGGGCCACGGTCCTGGACCCCGACCGTCCGCGGGTCTGCCCAGGAGGTAGCCCTGGCCGTACCCGATCGCGAGCGCCTGGAGCGCCTTCAGCTCGGCGGTGGTCTCGATCCCCTCGGCAATCAGTCGGAGCTTGCGCTTGACTGCGAAGTAGCCCATCCCGGCGAGGAGAGCCTGGCGGGCAGGATCGGCGTCGATCCCGCGGATCAGCCCGATGTCGAGCTTCACGAAATCGGGCGCCAGCTCCAGGATGTGGCGGAGGCTGGCGTACCCGGCACCCGCGTCGTCAACCGCGAGCCGGACCTTCACTCCGATCGCCGAGAGCCGCTCGCGCAGGGCCGTGTAATCGTCGACGAGGACATGCTCGGTGACCTCGAGGACCAGCGCTCGCTGGCAGGCACCCAGGAGCGCCGGGAGCTCACCGGAGCCGATGAGCTCGGGCGAGGCGTTCAGGCTGAGGTACGCGCCGGCAGGGAGGATGACGGCCGCCTCGAGCGCGGCACGCATGGTCGCCACCTCAAGCTCGATCCCGAGGCCGGCCAGGACGGCCATCCGAAACACGATGTCGGGCGGGATGCCGTTGTCAAAGCGGCAGAGGGCCTCGTAACCGACGACCTCCCACGTGTGGAGATCGACGATGGGCTGGAAGAACGGGGTGAACGCCGACCCATCCAGGATCCCGTAGACGCTCACCCGGGCGTCATCCTCGCGATGGCGTGTCGCGATCCCGGGCGCGACGAGCGCGCCGACGATGGAGCCGAAGGTGGCCAGGGCCGGGAGACGCTCCAGGATCCGTTCCGCGTTCACCTGATCGTGAACGCCGAACGCGAGCGCGCCGATGACGCCCTGGGGACCCTTGAGCGGTACGAAGACGGCGGTGTGAAGGCCGGACGCGCTGATCGCCTGACCGTAGGCGCCATCCTCGGGTCGCGCCTGCCATTTCTCGGACCACAGTCCCGATACGGCCCGCGCACGGACCTCGAGTGCCCGGGCGCCGGGAACGATATTCCCGGCGGCGAGACCGATGCTCACGCGTCCCGCGGCGGCCAGGATCCGCCCGTGATTAGGCCCGACGCCCATCGCCCAGGCCAATTCGATCCCTGGGAGGCGGATGATCTGGACACACGCCGCGGCAGCGATCTCCTCGGGAGTGTCGTCCGGATCGATCTGTGCCATGGCGGCCTCGATCATCTCGCGCTCGCGGGCGTCGCGCTCCAGGGCGCTCTCGAGCTGGCGCTCCCGGGTGATGTCCCGCTCCGACTGCAGAAAGCCGACGAGGACTCCCGAGGCATCTCTGATCCCGGAGATGACCGATACGACCTGGAGCTGCGAGCCGTCCTTGCGCCTGTTGACAACCGGACCCGACCACGTCCTGCCCGACGCCACCCAGGCCAGGATCTCCCGGAAGAAGCCCGGCTCGTGCCAGCCGCTCTGGAGCATCCTCGCGTGGCGGCCGACGATCTCGCTCGCAGCGTAGCCGTAGGCTCGGGAGAACGACCTGTTGACATAGGTGACCGTGAGTTCAGCGTCAGAAGTCCAGATCATGTCGGCCGCCTGCTCGACGGCCGCAACAAGCTGCGCCCGCTCCTCCCGCGAGCGAACGCGGTCCGTGACGTCCTCGATGGTGCCGACCAGGCGGACGGACGCGCGCTCCTCGTCGCGCAGTACCTCGCCCCGCTCGTGGACGATCCGGACAACGCCGTCGGGCCGGAGGATCCGGAACTCCACGTCATATTCCGCCGTGCCAGCGATGGCCGCCCGCTCGGCAGCATCCACCTTGGCCCGATCCTCGGGGTGGATGGACGCGTGGATGGCCGCGTTCGTCGCGGCCACGGCAGCTGCCTCGATCCCGAAGATCCGGTACGTCTCCGCGGATCGCAGGGCGGCGCCGGTCGCGGTGTCCCATTCCCAGCTGCCGATGTGGGCGATCCGCTGCGCCTCGGCGAGGTTGCGCTCGCTGACCCGCAGGCCCTCCTCGGCAGCTATCCGTGTTCGCAGGGTCGTGATGCCGAACGCGAGGTCGGCGGCGAGGCCGGCGAGCAACTCGATATCGTCCGGGGAGAATGCGTCGGGCATGGTCGCGTAGATGGAGATCGCGCCGAACGTCCGATCGTCGGCCCGCAGGGGCAGGGCCACCGATGAGGCGTAGCCGTGCCGCGTCGCCTCATCCCGCCACGGGGCGAGCTCCGGGTCCGCGAAGAAGCTCCGGCCGACCGAGGGGCGTCCCGTGCGGATGGCCGTCCCCGTAGGGCCGCGGCCCAGCCGGGTGTCGGCCCACGTGATCATGATCGAGGCAACGTACCCCGCGTCGTAGCCGACCTCTGCGACGGGGCGGACGGTCCGCTCCGGGTCATCCTCCGCATAGCCGACCCAGGCAAGCCTGTAGCCCGCCTCGTCGACGGCGATCCTGCAGATCTCGTGGAGCAGCTCCGTCTCGTCGGCCGCCCCGAGCAAGGCGCGCTGCGCCGCCCGGAGGACCGCGAGGGCGCGAGCAAACTCCGCCGAAGGCGCCGGAGGCGAAGGTACGACATCGCGCGGCGCCGGCGCCCGGCCTGCGCTCGCCGGAGTCGCGGCCGGCTGCTTCCGTCTGCGGCCGCCACGATGGGGATCGGTCCCCGGCCCGCTCACTGGACGCCCCCCGCGTCAGGTGCGTTCATCGCGGCGTGATCTTACTCCGCGGCGGATAGAGGCAACGCGCAATGGGGCGCGCAGGTCGCTGGCGCGCTGGTGCATCCGCGGGCCGAGGGCGACGAACTGGTCGATGTACGGCCCGACGCTGTTCCAGGCATCGCGGATCTCCTGGACCGTGACCCTGGGCAGGCCGGTCAGGTCGCTGACCTGGCCGATGATCAGGTCGATCACCTGCTCGACGTTGGTGCAGCGCCCGAGACCCTCGCTGAACGCCGCGATCTGGCCGGTGAGCGTGCCCACCATCGTCGTGCACTGGGGTGGCGAGAAGGGCGAGCCACTCGCCGAGACCGTCCGCCCGCTCCTGCAGCGCCACGACCGGGGCGCGGATCCCGTCCTTCGCCGTCTCGAGGGCCGCCGACACGCCCGACATCGCGGCCTCGATGGCCCCGTTCGCCGCCTGGGCGGCCGTGTTGGCGACGGCCGCGGCGGCGTCGGCCACGACCCCTTCGCCGAGGTCAACGCTGGGAAGCGTGACGTTCGGCATGACCAGGGCATCGATCGACCCCAGGACGGAGGCGCACGCCGCCGAGATCGCCGCCGCGTTGGCCTGCGCGCTGGTCGCCGAGGCCGCGAGCTGCTGGACCATGCCGAGCTTGCGGTTCATGTCGTTCAGGCCCGCCTGTACCGAATCGCGGATGAGCTGGAAGGCCGACTTGCCGCCGGACAGCGCCTCGGCGACCGCGTTGATCTGCGCGACCTGGTCCTCGGCGTACGCCGACAGGACGTCGACCGCGACGTTGATCCCGTCGTACGTGGCGCGGGCCTGCGCTCCCTCGCCGTCGACGATGAGGCCCGCCGCGTCGAGGGCAAGGGATTGGTCACGGAGGTCGGTCGGCGAACCCTCCAGCTCGTGCCGTTCCTTGGTGACCAGGCTGCCGAGCCAGACGCCCAGGACGCCGTTGACCGCCGAGATGATGATCGGCACCGCGTTCTTCATGAAGGCGCCCGCCAGCGTCAGCGGCTGCCTCGCCTGCTCGACCGGACCGGTGTTGCGGCGCCCGCGCTCGAGAGGCTGATGACGTCGAGGACGACTTGACGACGTCACCCAGGATGTTCGCGGCGTAGCCGTCGGCCAGCGCCTCCCACCGCTCGGCCTCGGCCGAGTTCGGCGCGTGGTTCGACTCGTAGAGCGACTCGACCTCGACGATGATGTCCGTCCCCATCTGGACTTCGTCGAGCCCCACCTTGACCCCGGCTAACACCTCGTTGATCGCGGCCGTGACGGGCGTGAACTCCGCGGCGACCACCGAGCCCGCCAGGCCGTCCTGGATCAGCTGGTCCACGTACAGCACATGCCCGAGCGCGTTGTTCCCGATGTTGGTGAAGTTCCGGAACACGATCAGGCCGGTCACGAGCTCGGCGTTCTGCGAGTTCGGGATCGCGGCGATGTCGCTCGCGAAGTTGATGGAGTCCGACGCCAGCCCGCCGATCAGCCCCCAGCCCGGGATGAGGCGCGAGACCTCCAGGACGGTCCGCGCCGGTGGGCCCCGTCCGAGAGCATCTGGTTCCAGTCGATCCCGGTGCTCGCGGTCTCGGGGTCCGGAAGACCGCCCGGCCCGGTCGCGACCGGGTTCACGGGGAGGGGCGCTGGTGCCGGCGCTGGTGCGAGTGCCGGTGCGGGGGCTTCCGCGGGGCCCGCCTGGCCGGCCGGACTCGGCCCGGTGCCGGCCGCGCCCGCGGTCACGCGCTTGGCCGTGGTGCGCCGGTGGTCGCTCCAGTCAGCGATCGCGGCACGGCGGTGGCCGTCTCGCCGGCCTTCGTGGTGGCCGCGTCGGTGCTGAGGAGCCGATCGGTCCGGGCGGTGGCGGTCTCGCCGGACTTGACGCTGGACGCCGCGCCCGCAACGGCGCTGCCGATCGAGGCCTGCCCGGCGGTGGCGCTCTCGCCGGACTTGATGTTGGATGCACCGGCGCTGCCGAGAGGCGCCTGCCCGGCGGTGGCGCTCTCGCCCGACTTGACGTTGGACGCCGAGCCCGCAACAGCGCTGCCGAGGGACGCCTGTCCGGCGCTGGCGCTCTCGCCCGACTTGACGTTGGACGCCGAGCCCGCGCCCGCGAGCAGAGACGGCGTCGCGGTGGCGCTCTCGCCCGACTTGACGATCGGCGAGCCGGGCGCGATCAGGCACGGCGAGCTGCTGCAGAGCGCAGGTGCATGTGCGGATCGTGCGTCGCGCGGTGCGCGCAGGCCGCGGTGCTCAGGGCCGACAAACGGGCAACTGGCGTGCCCGATCGGGAATCGACCGAAAGCCTAGGTACGGCGCCCTCGGGTGACCCCGGCGTGCGCAGGTTCGGGTGCGTAGTCCTCGAGCAGGCTCCGAAGGACCTCGCTCATGCTGCGCCCCTCGCTCGCGGCCCGTGCCGCCACCCGATCCCTGAGTGCGACCGGGACGCGCACGGAGACCTTCGGCGCGCGTCCGCCGGCACGTTCGTCAAGGAAGGGTCTCCCCCGGCGCGGGCGCCACGTGGCCAGGTCGAACCCCTGCTCTGCCTCGTCGGCGAGTCGATCGAGGTCCTCGTCCGAGAGACGCCTGCCGCCCCTGGTTGTCACCGGCATCGCATCACCTGCTCGTAGGCAACCGCATAGGCCCGTCGCAACCGCATCGCGTGGATGACGACGAGGTCCCCGTTGTCAAGCTCGATCCCGACCACTTCCAGTGGCACGCCCCCGGCATCCGGTCCGAGGAAAACCACCCTGTCACGCGCGTCACGCTCATCGTCGGGGGCGTACAGCGGACACCGGCAGGTCGAGATCACGTACCTCGTTCGCTCCTCGCTGATCCCGTGCCTCCCCGCTGAGCGCCGGAAGACGATGGCCATCGCATCCTCGGATTATGTCCGACACAACTCGCCTGTCAAGGAGCCGTCGGGTCTCGTTCACGGCGTTGCGCCTCGGCTCCGGGTTCCCGGCCCACCCTACCGACGGCTACTTGTCTGCGGCTCAACCGCGTGGCCGGCAGCCACCGTCCCTAGAATTGGCGGCACCAGGATGGAGGTTGACCCGTGGCCCTCAGCGCGTTCGACGACCCGACCCGCGCGCCCACCCCGGACGAGCTGGACGCCGCCCTCGGCCACGCCGCGCGCCTGTGGGCGGAGCTCATCGCTGCCGTTCATCGCGACACCGGCGAGCTGACCGAGACGTGGGCCTTCGGCGCGAAGTCCGGCTGGTCCATGCGCCTCGTGCAGAAGGAGCGGAACCTCGTCCACATGACCCCGCAGGCCGGCGCGGATGCTGGTGGGCGTCGTGCTCGGCGAGAAGGCGATCGCGAGGGCCGAGGCCGCGGGTCTCGCGTCGGCGCGGACCCTGGAGGTCGCGGACGCGGCGCCCAGGTACGCCGAGGGGCGCGGGATCCGGTTCCCGGTCGAGACGGACGAGGACCTCGTCGTGGCGATGGAGCTGGCCCGGATCAAGCTCGGGCGGTGATTCGGGCGACTTGGCCGGTCAGCGCCTCGTCGCCGCCTCGAGAGCAACTCCCTCGGCAGCACGTGCCCGAAGTGGTCGAAGGATCGGCGATGGCCGCGAACGGCCGGATGATGCTCGCCATCGCCATCGGCATCGCGAGACCACGCGCCCTTGACGGGGGCGTCCAAGATCAGGGCATGCTCCGCATCCGCACCCCAGGGCAGGAGGACCGGCGATGCACCCGATGACGAGCGCCGAGATCGACACCCTGTTCGACACGCTGGTCGAGACCTGCGGCGCCGCCCCCGAGACGAGGTATGCGTTCGTCCAGAGCATCGAGCGGCAACTCGCCGCGGCGGCCGCGGGGTCGACCGAGCCCGCCTCCTTCGGGTTCGGCGGCTACCTGGGGCCCGGTGGGAAGGTCGTCATCCTCGACGATCGGATCATCGTGACCGCGATCGACGACACCCCGCGGGTGCACGCCGTGATCAAGCGCGCCAACGCATCGCTCGCCCGGTTGTATGCGAGCCTCGGGACGATCACGGCGGAGGCACCGGCGACGGGCGGTTGACCCAGGCGGCCCGCCCCGTGGGCGGCCGGCGGCCGTTCATGGACCGACTTATCGGGTAGCGCTCCGCTCGCGAGGCCGGTCAAGGATGCGGAAGCCGACCGAGCGGAGGACCCGGGTGACGTCGTCCGGGTAGGGCAAGCCCGCAAGGCGAACACCGTGGCGCCGCGGTGACAGGATCTCGATCCCGATAACAGAGCCGTCGGCGGCGTAGTTGATGGCGCGGGCGTCATCGAGGCGAACCTGGTGATCCCACGGCGCGTCGCTCAGGATCAGGTATGCGGCGTCGACGGCTTCGTCGTACTCGAGGAGGATGGAACGGGAACGCGTCGCGGACCCCGGGGACTCGCCGGAACGCGAGACCAGCGGGGCGCGGCCCTCCCGGTAACGCTCAGCGTACGGGTTGGGCACCGAGGCGCGGAAGTCGTACTCCGGCTCGATGTCCGGATCAGCGACCGGCTTCGTGCTCATGGCGCTCAAACGGCGTTGCTCGCCGCGTGCTGATGATGCGGATCCGCCCTCGATCGACGAAGACGACAACCAGCAGTCTACCGAGGGCCGACAACCCCACCATCACCTGGCGGTCTTCACCGTGGAATTGGCGCTCGGCCATGAGCCGGGCAAGTCGGTCGCCGAACACCGTCGCGCCCTCGGCGAACGTGACCCCGTGCTTCCGGGCATTCGACTTGGCCTTCTCGGCATCCCACTCGAACTCGAGCTCTTCCATGCACCGCCTCGATGACGGCGGCGTTGCACAGGATGAGAAGTCTCCCTCAACGGCGGCTTACGTGAGGGACTGACTGGGGGAATCGTGCAGATCCCGGCAGCCCGCGACGGTGAGCCGCGATCGAGCGCGGGCGGATCAGGCGGGCGGCCGGGGCCGGAGGAAGGGCGCCGGGCGCCGGCTGGACTCGTCGAACGGGGCGGGGCCGTCCCAGATCAGGGTCTCGGGGGCGATGTCGATCGCGCCCGGCCACACGAGCGTCCCGTAGTCGACGCGCACCTGTCGGAAGACGCTGTCGTCGGCGGCGATGGGCTCGAACAGCGGCCCGTGCAGCAGGTCGCCCAGGTCGCGAACAACCACCTCCCCGTCCGACAACGTGAGGCGGACGGCTCGTCCTTCCAGCGTCTCGACGGCGGCGAGCTCGATCATCGCGGCCATGCTCGTCGAGGGGATCGATCGAGGCCAGCGGAAGCTGCGCGCGCGCCCGTGCCCAATCCTCGAGCAGCTCGTCCTCGTGTCGCGCGGCCCACACGCAGACCAGGGCCAACGCCCGGGCCAGCAGTGAGCCGGCCAGCACGATGCCGTCCATTGTGATCACCGCCGAATCTCCACCGTAGCGCGCGTGGAAGTGCGGCGGAGCGTGGTCGTTGTAGTTGAGCGCGATGACGATCCCGTAGAAGCGCGAGACCTCGGGCATTCGCCGGACGCGAACGGCCTGCACTTTGCCCGCGCTTGTGCCGGTCGTATCGGCGCGGTAACGGACGAGCGCTCAATCGGCAGACGGCGGACTTCCTGCGCTGTTCCCTCAGGTGGACTGCCGTCCGCGTGGCCACATCGTGTCCAAGTACGCCCACGCGAGATCCACCAGCACCGGCGCGCCTCCCGGAGCGCGAATGGCTGCCCCATCGCGATCGCCTCCTCCGCCGGCCATTCGCGCCAGGGGTGGACGTCGTGCCACGTCGTGCGATCGAGCAGCGCATTCCAACCGGAGGCCAGACGCCGGCCGCCACCGGTCTTCGTCGCGGGGCCGGGCTCGATGTGGGGCCTGAAGCGCCAATGCGAAGGTGCACCGCGGTGCCAGCCCAGGTGGCACGCGGTGGACTAGAGTCCAAGCAGAATGCGTCGACTCGAACGCCATCGTGCACACACCTGAGGGCAAGCCACATGACAGAGGCACGCGTCGGGAGCCGAACCGTGGGCTCGCTGGTCCGCCAGCGACTGGGCTACGGCGAGGACGACTGGAACCTCGCGCTCGTCCAACGCGACCGCGTGTGGGACCAGGTCCGGATCCGGCGCCTCCTGGACTCGCTGCTTGCGGGCTACCCCATCGGCAGCCTTCTCATCTGCGCTGTACCACAGGCGGCCGAGGGCATGGACCCCAAGGACCGCGGCGTGACGAAGGTGGAGGCCGGTGGCGACCAGCTGCTCGACGGCCAGCAGCGCATCGCGGCGATGGCCAGCCTGTTCGCAGCGTCGGGCGAGAGCTACCGCTTCTACCTCGACATGACGGCGGTCCGAAGGCGAGGCCAGGTGGCAGTCAGCCGGCGGCAGAAGGACCAGGTCACCGACTACATCAAGTGGCGCAACGACGAGCAGGAGCTCCAGTTCCGCCCGATCAAGGACCGCGGCAAGTTCCTGGATCTCGCCGGGTTCGCCGAATGGGCGGGTGACGGTGACCCGGATGACACCCGGCCGAAGGCGGCGCTGGCAACGCTGGAGCGTACGCTGGACGAACCCGCCGCCGACGAGGCCGCACTTCGCGAGGCCACGGCCTTCCTGGCCGAGATCGACGACGAGTACGTCGGCCCCATTGGCCTCGACGATCTGCGCCGGTCCGCCGAGCAGGCGAGCCGTCTCGTGCGCGCGTGGCTTCGCGAGATCCCCTTGGAGCGCCACGAGTTCGCCGACAAGCTGGACATCCTCGAAGCTTTCGAGCGGGTCAACCTCGAGGGCGTCCAGGTCGCCGGCGACGACGTCTTCTTCGCCGCCGTCAAGACCGCCTGGAGCAACGCCGACCGTGGCCTCCATGAAGTGGTGGGACGTGTCCCCGTCATCAACCGAATGGGTGCGCTGCGCGTCCTCGCCCGCCTCGCCGCACTGTCGGCCGGACAGGGCGACCTGATCCCTCTCCGCGTCGAGCGCCTCAACGGCACCACCGGCGACGAGATCGTGGCCCGTCTCGCTGCGCTCACCGGGGCCGAAAGCCCGGCCGTCGCCCGCATGGAAGCCGTGGCCGCACGGCTGATCGGCGATGCCGGCCCGGGCCACGCGCTGCGCATGATCCCTGGCCCGCTCTGGGACGACGTCCTGGGCTGGGCCGCCACCAATCCGGCGATCACCGGTGAGACGGCCATCAGCGACGAGACCGTCGCGCGCCTCTCCACCTACCTCCTTGGCGCCGCCGTCCACGAGTACTGGCCGATCTTCGGCGAGACGTACGCCACCCGGTCCTTCCAGATTGCGATGGACGCTGGGCTCCATGGCGAGCCGTTCCCAATCGATACGATCCTGGCCAAGGTCAACGAGCGCTGGCAGGGGCTCCGTCAAGGTCGGAGGACCGTGCCCGAGGCCGACTCGATCACCAACCGGCACAAGGAGCTCCTCCTGTGCATCGCGCAGGGCCTGCCGTTCGAGCTCCCGCTACGGCAGCCCGTGGACCCTGCCTACCCGAACGCGCGCGTGCAGGTCGAGTGGGACCACATCTGGCCGCAGGCGAGGGCCGGGTCGATGCGGATCAAGCGGGCACCCACCGAGGGTTCCCGGAGCGTCTGGCGGGCCGGCAACCTGTGGGCGCTCGACCGGCCGCTGAACACGTCGGCGAGCGACGCCTGGCCCACGGACAAGCTCACCTTCCTCGCGGACCCCAAGGCCCGGAACGCATCGCTCCCTCGCCGCTGGCCCACGGCAGACGCGGCTTTCCTCGACGCCGACGAGGAGGCCCTGCTCAGGGCCGCCGAGCAGACCGTCCGCGGCGAGGGCGGGGTCAAGCAGGACCCCGCGAAGGGCGCGGAGATGTTCGCGGAGCTCGTCGCCCGACGCGGCGGGCGGCTCGCCAGGGCCGTCCTGGACCGCTACCCAGGCGTCGCTGGGTTCGGCGAGAAGATCGAGCAGCCCGAGGAGATCCCCACGCCGCGGGCGGACGCCGCGGTCCTCTCCGGGAGCCTCGGCCTCAGGGCACCGTCAGCCGGCAAGACCACCGTGACGCCGACGCCCGCGTGGGGCACGCAGGCTATGGCGCACGAGATGGGCCTGGGCGAGGAATTCGAGATCCTCCTACGGGCCATCGAGGAGGCCAACCTGCGCATCGTGGACTACCACCGCGACGGCAAGGCGAAGTGGGCCAAGGTTGGCGTGCCCGATGCCGGCAAGCAAGCGCGCGTCCTGTTCTGGATCGTGCCCGAGCGCGGCGTGCCGGCCCTGGCGCTCCCCCACGAGCTGGGCGCGTTCCAGGACCTGCTGGGGATCGAGCCGGACGTCACGCGCCGCTACTTCGGCGCGGAGCGGCCGCTCATCCGCCGGGGCGACGCGGCTGAGTACGTCGAGAAGAGCCTGAGGCCCCTGCTGAGGTTGGCGAAGCCTCGCTGAGGGCGGTCATCAAACCAGCTTCATGTGTTCCTTGCGCTTGTCGAGGATAGACCAGTCCCTCGATGCGTGATCCTGGTCAGATCCCAAGTTGAGGGTCTGATGCCGGAGACACCTAGCCACTACGCCCGCAGCAGCGAGGCAGCGTTCGGATGGCTTTCGAGCTTCCCAGACTTCCGATCGATCCCGTCAACGACGATCAGGGACGCCCTTGCTTCGTACGCTGGCGACGTAGGGCGAGCCCAGCTGGATGCCTGGCGGGACTCCATCCCGCCATTGCAGAACGAGGTCGGTGAGGTCCTCCGTCGCGAGAACTCATCGCGCCGATATACGGCCCTTCTCGAATACCAGTTGCCATACGAGCTTCGACGGCCGGACGTCATATTCCTGGCCGGTCGTGGTCTCTTCGTGCTCGAGCTCAAGGGCAAGCAGCGACCAGAACGGGCAGATATCGACCAGGCGAGTGCATACGGCCGCGATTTGCGCGCTTACCACCTCGAGTGCCACGAACGGCCTGTCTACTCGGCGCTCGTCCTGACGAGGGCCAGTGGACGGATAGGGTTCGACTCGGGTGTCCACATCATCGGGATCGATGCCGTTGACGACCTTGTCAATGAGCTCGATGAACCACAGGACCCGCCAGCGATCTCAGCCGCTGCGTTCTTGGCGGACGGCTCTTATTGCCCCGCACCAACGCTCATAGAGGCGGCTCGGGAGATCGCCAAAACGTACGAGTTGCGTTGGGTTGCGAAGGCACAGCCGAGTACTGGTCCAGCGATCGATGCGATCACCGAGATCATCCACGAAGCCGCCAAACGCAACCAGCGTCGCCTGATTCTGGTGTCGGGTGCCCCCGGCGCAGGTAAGACACTCGTCGGGATCAAGGTCGCCCACGAGAAGTACCTCGATGATCTTGCGGTTCCTCGCCCGGATGGCAAGTACCGACCCGCCGCCGTGTTCCTGTCTGGGAACGGTCCTTTGGTTCAAGTGCTCCAGTACCAGCTCAGGGATGTTGAGGGCAACAGCAAGACGTTCGTGCGGCTGGTGAAGGAATACGTGAGTTGGTACACCACCAAACACCCGAACGCCACTCCGTCCGAACACGTGCTCATCTACGACGAGGCGCAGCGCGCCTGGGATGCGGAGCAGGTTGCCACTCGCCACGATGCCAATGCCCGCGGGAAGTCCGAACCCGAGTTATTCATCGAGTTCGCCGAGCGGATCCCCGGATGGTGTGTGGTCATCGGCCTGATCGGTCAAGGACAGGAGATCCACGTCGGGGAGGAGGCGGGTATCGCACAATGGCGACGGGCAATCGAGCAGTCGGCGGACCCGGGATCTTGGTCGGTGTTCGGACCGCCTGATCTCTTGGCGGAGTTCAACTCCCTTCCAAACCGAACCACAGACGGCCGGCTCCACCTCAGTGGCGCGTTGCGCTTTCACTTCGCCGGCAGCGTCGAGAGGTTGGCCGCGAGGCTCGTGGATGGAGACCCACCCACGAGCCTGTCAGGCGAAACGGCCGATCTCGAGCGCGCGGGCTTTCATCTCAGGATCACGAGGGATCTCGACGAGGCCAAGCAGTACCTGCGGGACCGCTACGAGGATGACCCCGACGCGCGGTACGGGATGATGGCAAGCGCACGCGACAAGGACCTCCGGCGGTTTGGCGTGCCCAACCAAGAGCGACAGAAGTGGTTCCCGTACGGTCCATGGTATGTGGAAGGCGACGGCGGCTATCGCAGCCTATCCTGCCGCGCGCTACGAGACTGCGTAACCGAATTCGGCGCCCAGGGACTTGAGCTCGACGCGACCCTCCTCGCCTGGGGCACCGACTTCTTCCGCGAGTCGAGTATTTGGACCAACCGGCTCGCGAAGGGGTACCGAGATGCGAAACGCATTCAGGATGCGTATCAGCTCCGACAGAATGCCTACCGAGTGCTCTTGACTCGCGGTCGCGACGGGACCGTCGTCTTCGTGCCCGAGATGGCCGCTATGGACGAGACTTACGGCTACCTCGTTGCATCCGGATTCCGCCCACTCGGAGTGTGATCTTGAGCCGGGTACTGAGCTAAGCCCGCTCCGGGCACATCGCCCGATAGTCGCAGTACCCGCAGGTCCTGAAGCCCGGCGAGGCCGTGAACTCGCCGGCGCGGATCCGCCCCACGATCCCGGTGATCACCTCGCGGGCCGCATCGAGCTCCTCCTCGGAGCGCACCGTGGACATCCGCTGGGCGCTCTCGGTGAAGTACAGGGTGACGCGCTCGGGCGTGCCCAGGCCCAGCGCATCGCGGCAGGCCAGGGCGTAGATGGTGAGCTGGAGGTTCTCGGCCGGCTTCGGCTGGTTCTTGGGGTTGCCGGTCTTGTAGTCCATGACCTCGATGCCGCCGGACGGCAGCCGGTCGATGCGGTCGATGGCGCCGTAGATGCGCACTGGGGCGGAGCCGTCATCGGGCACCAGGACGAGCTCGAAGTCGAGCTCCTCGTGGAGGGCCTCCCCCACCGTGCTGAGCTCGGCATTCCAGAAGTTGTCGAGCAGGCCCTGGGCGCGGCGCTTGTAGCCGGCCTCGGCAGCGACGTCGCCGAAGTCGGCGGGCTTCCACTGGGCCGCGAACAGCGCCCCGAGCTCCTCGCGGGTGGGCGGTGCCTCACCGCGCGCGATCCGCTCCCGGCGCATCCGCGTGAACTCCTCGAACGCCGCATGCGCCGTGTTGCCGAAGGAGAAGAACGCCTTGGGCTTGTCCGGCCCCGGGATCTTGTAGACGTACCGCAGGGCGAACTGGAGCGGACACTTGGTGTAGGTGCTGAGGCTGGTGTACGAGAACCCGGACGGGGCGGGGGCGACGCGCAGGAGGTTGGCGCCGGCGCCGGTGTCCAGCGCGACGGTGCGGAAGGTGAGCGGGTCCAGTCCTGCCGCTCGAGCCTCGTCGGCGGACATGGCGGCAGCCCGGCCGGTCGCGAGGAGCCGCGCCTCGTAGGCGGCGCGGGCATCGGCGGCTTCGGGATCCGTGGCTGCCGAAGCCTCCATGAGGCCCACGAGCTCCGCGGCCCGCAGGCGGAGGACCAGGCGGCGCTCGCGCGCGGTGGGCAGGGGCATGACACGGCGGGCAGCTGCGAGCGCGGCGCTGGTGGCGCGGGCCTCGGCGTCGTCGTCCTCCCCCGCGTCGTCAGGTCATCGGCCGCATCGCCGGCATCGGTCACCGCTTCGGCCGTCACGTCCACCGCATCTGCCGCGGCCACCGTCCGATCGGTCACCACCAGCTCGGCCCCGTGCTCCTCGAGCAGCTCCCCGATGAAGACGGACTGGCCCTTCTTCGCCGCGGCGCCCGCGTGCGTGGAGAGCAGCAGGCGCTCCTGCGCCCGGGTCATCGCCACGTACAGGAGGCGGCGCTCCTCGTCGGTGTGGAGGTCGCCGCCGGGGACCTGCTCGCGCAGGAGCTCGCGCGGGAACCAGCCTGAGCCCATCTCCTTGGTGGGCCACTCGCCCTCGAGCAGGTTGGGCACCACGACCACCGGGAACTCGAGGCCCTTCGCCTGGTAGAGGGTCATGAGGCGCACGCCCTCGACGTCCTCGGACAGCTCCACCGAGGTGGGCAGCTCGCCGCCGGCGGCCTTGTAGGCGTCGAGGTAGTCCACGAAGTCCGCGAGCGTCCCCGCCGGGTTGGCGCCCTGCCAGTCCGCGGCGAAGCGCATGAAGCTCGCGACGTTGACGACGGAGCGCTTGGCCTCGAGCGTGCCTGCCGCGAGCAGCGAGAGCACGGTGCCGGTCAGCTCCACGTACCGCTCGAGGATGGTGTACGGGCCCTCGCGCCAGGTGAGCGGGTTGAGCTCCTCGATGGCGGCCAGCAGCTGGCGCAGCCTCGCGCGCGTCTCCGCGGGGACGGTGGTGGTGCGGGTGCGCCGGTCCTTGTCGTCGCCCGCCTCGGTCTCGGTGCGTTCCCCGCGCTCCACGATCCGCTTGATGGCAGCGATCGCGTGGCTGCGGTCCGTGCGCGCGTCGCGCATGACGGCGAGCACCTCGAGGGCGTCGAGGCGCCACGGCCCGGCGGTCATCATCCGCACGAGGGCCGGGTCATTGGTGGGATCGGCGATGGCGCGCAGGGCCTGGTCGAGGTCCCGGATCTCGGGGGCCTCGAAGAGGGAGAGGCCGCCGACGACGGTGTACGGGATGTCCTCGGCGCGGAGGCGCTCGACGATGGCGTCGCGGTGCTTGTGCTTGCGGTACAGGATGGCGACGCTGCTCCAGGGTCTCGCCGAGCCGTTGCCGGTGGCGGCGCGGATGGCGTCCACGATGGCGACGGCCTCGTCCTCGGGGCCCGCGCAGACGAGGAGCTCGATCGGAGCGCCGGCCTCTCGATCGGTTCGCAGGACCTTGTCCGGCGCAAAGCGGGTGTCGTTGCACGCGATCAACCGGTTGGCGCCGTCGAGGACATTGCGGACGGATCGGAAGTTCTGCTCGATGGCGAGGTGGTGCGGCCGGCCGGGCGCGGGGCCGTCGGGGTCGTGCGCGGGCGGGCGGCTGAAGCGGGCATCGAACTCGGCGAAGGCGGCGAAGCTGGCGCCGCGGAAGCGGTAGATGGACTGGTCGTCGTCCCCCACCACCATCACGTTGTCGGGGCGATCCGGCGTGCGGCCGAGGAGCTCGATGAGCTCGATCTGGGCGACGTTGGCGTCCTGGAACTCGTCCACCAGGATGTAGCGGTAGCGGCGCTGCCAGCTGCGCAGGACGTTGGGGCGCTCCTTGAACAGGCGCGTGACGAGGGCGATCTGCTCCCCGAAGTCGAGGGCGCCGCGCGCGGCGAGGGCCTCCTCGTAGGCGCGGTAGACGTGGGCGAGCTCGTCGAGGCGGAGGATCTCGAAGGCGGCGCCGTCGCGCTCGTAGTCCGCGGCGAGCTCGGCGATCCGGGCGTGCTGGTCTGCGTCGAAGTCCTTCGGGGCGTGGGCGTAGCCGTCGCCGGCGGTCACGCGGCGGGCCTCCCGGTCCGCGTGGCCTCGCGGACGCGGCGGCTTCCTGGGCTTCTTGCCGGGGGGCGTTGGCGCCAGCGTGCCGTTGTCGCGGGCGCGCTCCCAGGCGCGGAGGCTCGGCGTACTGCGCCGCGGGTCTCCTTGGTGCCGCGCACGGTGCCGGTCATCCGGAGGCGTTCTTCAATCGTCGCGTAGGAGCCGTAGCGCTCCTCGAAGATGGCGCGCTCGGTGTCCACCCAAGCCTCGAAGTCGTCGGGGGTGACGAGCTCGTCCTTGGCACGGTTGATGAAGTTGACGAAGTCCGCGTAGGCGTACTCCGAGTGGTAGCGCAGGTCCAGCGCCTCGTGCATGCCGCGGAGCAGGAGCAGCTGGCCGACGCCGTCGAGGACCTCCGGGCGGCCGGGCAGGCCGGCGTCGGCGCTGCTCTCGGTGAGGATCGTGCTGGCAGAAGCTGTGGAAGTTGCTGACGGTCATCCGGGCGCGGACGGCCGGGCCGACCGCCTGGTCCAGGCGGTCCTGGAGCTCCTTGGCGGCCTTGACGTTGTAGGTGAGGACCAGGAGCTGCTCCGGGACGAGCGGTCCCTCGAACGGGTTGCCGTGGCGCGGCGTGGGCTCCGCGGGGACGAGGCCGCCGATGCCCGGCCCGGTCTCACCCTTCGTCTCCAGCAGCCACCGCACGCGCTCCACGATGACGCGCGTCTTGCCGGTGCCGGCGCCCGCGATGACCACGACGGGGCCGTCGTCCGCCTCCACGATGGCGCGCTGTTCCGGCGTCAGCTCCATGCTCGTCGCGGCCGGGCCAGCGGCCTGTCCTGATGTGGCGGGCGTCATCGGCTGCGGCCCTCAATACCGGTACAGCGAGGCCACGAAGGGCACCCGGTTGTAGATCCAGAGCCCGATCGGGATCGTGATGATGAACACGATGAGCGCGTAGCCGATGGCCATCGCCGCCGCCGACGCCCACCAGCCGACGAACAGGAACCAGATGAACCGGATCCACCACTCGACCTGCCGGACTCCCGTCTCCATCAGCGCGTAGCCGCCGGCCGGGTCCGGGACCCAGGACATCGTCTTCGTCCGCGGCCGCAGCGTCAGGTACGTGGGCACGTGGTTGATGAGGTAGATGCCCAGGGGCAGCCCGATGATCGTGACCATCGCGAACCATGCGACGGTGGACACGAATGCCGTGAGCCACCACCCGACGAGCACGAACCACACGGCGCGCACCAGGAATCCCGGCCCGCGCTGGACCTCGCCCGGAGTCTGCGGGAGCGGGCCCACCGGCGGCCCGGTCGGGCTCGGCGGCAGCTGGACCGGCCTGGCGGCGGCTGGAGCCCGTTCGGCGTCGATGGGTTCATGCGCTGCCCATCGTGCGGCACGGCTGTGACAGGTTGGCCGTCACGACGGCGATCCCTCACGCAGCCTGGCGGCCAGTGCCGGCGGCGCGATGACCACGAGGTGCGCCGTCGCGCGCGTGAACGCCGTGTAGAGGAGCTGGTCCAGCCGCTCGCCCGTCTCGGGCAGCTCGCACAGGACGATCACCGGCCGCTCCAGGCCCTTGAACCGGCGGATGGTCTCGAACAGGACGATGCCGGCGTCGGGCGGCGCGTCCGGGATCTCCTCGGCCGGCAGGCCCAGGGAGGCGCCGTCGTCGTCGATCGCCCCGTTCCACAGCTCCACGTTGCCGAAGCGGTGCCTCTCCCAGACCTCGCTCCTCGTGGCCGATGCGCCCGACAGCACGGCGACGTGCCACGGCCGGATCTGCTCCTCCTCGAGCAGCCGGTGGAGCTGCTTGCGCACCGCCTCGACGGTGTCGCGCCCCGGTTCGCCTCCACGATCACCGGCTTGTGCCCCGCCTCCGTCATCGGCGTACGGCTCCGTGGGGCCGTGGTAGAAGCGGGCGGCCAGCTCCGCGACGGGCGCCGGCGAGCGGTAGTCCTCGAACAGCTCCAGGCGCTCGAGGCCAAGCTCCGCCACGCGATCGTCGCGGTACAGGGCCTGGCCGGGATCGTGGAAGACCCACAGGACGCCGTCGACCGGGTCGTGGAGGAGGAACTCCAGCGAGGTCAGCCAGGCGGGCTCGAAGTCCTGGCCCTCGTCGATGACGACGGCGTGGAACCGCTCGTCGGGAAGCGCGTCGATGGCCGCATCCAGCGCGCCGGGGAGCGTGACGTCCCACCAGTCCCGCGGGAGGTTCGCGGCCGGCTTGGGCGCGCAGCGTGCCGGCCTGCGTTGCCGAGGCGTTCGCACAGCCCGTGGAACGTGGTCACGACGGGACGCCGTTCGGCCGGCTCGCCGTCCTCGTCGATCTCGCGCCCGACCGCCGTGGCCAGCGGCTGGTTGAAGCAGACGAAGAGGGTCCGGAAGCCGTCGCGGGCGAGGCGGCGGGCCCGCTCCACGGCCACGAGGCTCTTGCCGCTGCCGGCCGGCCCGACGATCTCCAGCCGCCGCCGGGAGCGGTTCTGGTTGAGGACGATCATCTGGGCGCGCGAGGCCTCGACGAGTCGGGTCCGCCCGTCCTCGACGTCCCGGCGGATGAGGCGGTGGAGGGCGACGGTCGGGGCGAGATACTCGTGGATGCGCTCCTGCTGGGAGGACGTCAGCGGGCGGCCGCGGGTGCCGTCGCCGGTCCACCAGTCCCAGGCGCGGTCAAGCGCCTTCCTCGTGCTCTCGACGTCCGCGAGGGCCGCAGCGTCCAGGATGATCTCGTTGGTGGCGTCCGGACCGAGGAGCGCGTGGCCCGCGGGGAGGCTGGCGAGGTCTGCGTCAGGGAAGGCGACCGCGTGGCCGGCCCTCGGGCGGTCGTCGCCCGACACACCCAGGACCTCGCCGATCGCGCCGACCAGGTCGTGCTTGGCGTCCTCGGCCTGCTCGAAGGGGCTGCGCGTCAGCGGGTGCCCGCCGATGAACCACCGGTTCCGGGCGTCGCGCGACGGCTCGCCGGACTTCACCTCGATCACGAGCAGGCCGTGCTCCGGGTGGACGATGACGAGGTCCGCCTCGCCGTCGTGGGCGGGACCGGTGGGGCGCGTGCGGGCGACGAAGCGCACGTTGGCGTAGCAGCGCGCTTCCGCGGGCAGCGCCGCACGGATCCGCTCTTCGGCGATTCGCTCCGCCCGATCCCCGAGGTCCCCCAAACCTGCCTCCGTGCTGCGCCCTCGGCCCGACCCTAACAGCGCCTGAGCCGGCGGGCGCAGTCCGGACGGCCCTCGCGCGGGGTCCGGCGGTCACGGTGACGCGCGGACGGCGTGCGCAACGGGTAGCGTGCGAGCGTCGGCGTGCGCGGCCGAGAGGCGTGCGCGCGTCGGCGGGCGCGACGGTGGGCGCGGCGCTGGGCGCGCGGCGGATGGCGTTCGGCGGTCCTCCTCTGCCGCGGCCCCACCCGTATGCGTGACACGTTTAGCGGGTCGCATCCAGCGCGTCCACCGGCATCGAGTGGGGTTCGGCCTGGTCGGATCGGCTCCCGGGCAAGCGGCCACGCGTCACGGGATGCGTGTCACGCATGACCGCGCCATCAGCGCGCTGATCCCACTCCGATTCGGGGTCCGCTAGACGTGGTACGCATGCGGAGGGTCCCGGAACGGGCGCGCCGCCCAGCCGCCGGCCCGCCTCGCCTCAGTGGGTCAGGCAGGCGTTGATCCGCACCAGATGGTCGTTGGTGTCGAACCGCAGCTCGAGCGAGCCGTAGGGCTGGTTCGCGTACATGTACACGAGCGTCGGGGTCCGGTAGGCGGCCGTGATCCGGCGAGGATCGCCGAGCGTGGCCATGACCTGCTCGATCGTCTCCCCCCAGTGGAGCGATTGCGGCATGGGACCCGTGTACTCGTCCACGACGTCGTTTCCTGCGGCGTACAGGGAGACGACCTCCGCCTTCTTGTCGACCGATGTCGTGGCGGACCAGTGGTCGCAGAAGACGCTGTCGCCGGCACCGATCGCGAGTGGCGCCGTCCGGCAGCCGGACTGGTCGAACGTCGAGCCCAGGAGGAGGACCGGGTTGTCGACGGCGTTCCCCGCGAACGCTGTCCCGGCATCGAACCGTATGCCGAGCCCGCCGAGGACTCCGCCGGCGACAAGGAGGTCGATGCCGAGGAAGATCGCCCCCAGCAGCAGCCATGGTCGAGAGCGGCGCACACGGCGACCCGGCGGCGGCACGACTCGTTCGGTGATCGACGGCATGGTCATCGCAGGGCCTCGCGGCACTCCTATTCAGGCACGTGGATCCTGCTCGCGCCGCTCGTCAATATCGAGTGCCCCTCGGACCAAACGTATCGCGGCGCGCACGCAGCAACGGGCTGATCTCGTCCGGGGCGCGCCCCGCGCTGGCGGGACAGGAGGCCCTGGACGGCGAGTGCGTCGATCTCGCCCAACCGGCGGCCAGAGGACGAACGAATTCCAGAGCCATGCAGCCCGTTCTGACATGCGACCGGCACGGGACCGGACAGGAAGTTGGAGGGCAGGAGTGGGTCGACACGCCCCCGCGAGGCCGTTGGCAACCGGACGGCCCCCGGCGGCGTCTGCACCCCAGCACGACCGGACGATGGGCTCCGCCGGTCCTCACCCAGCTCCTCGGGCCCGGATCGGGACGCCACCATGGACACCAACCCCAACCCCGTCCGCGCTCGTTCCACCGCCGGATGGATGTCGATCGCGGCCGTGGCCGCGCTCGCCGTCGGACTCCTCGCCGGGCCGGCGCTCGCATCCGTCGTCAACCCGCGGAGCAATCCGGTCATCCAGGGCGCTGCCACGGATCAGCCGGCCGAGCACACGATATCCGTCACGGGCACCGGGACGGTCACGGTCATCCCCGACCTCGCCACCATCCGCCTGGGCGTCCTCGTCGAGCGCCCCACCGCCAAGGCAGCTCGTGAGGGCGCTGCAGTAACGATGACCGGCGTCGTGGACGCCGTCCGCAAGCTCGGCATCGCCGACAAGGACATCACCACCGCGAACGTGTCGCTCAGCCCCGTCTACGACTACCCGACCAACGCCACTCCCAAGGTCCGCGGCTACCAGATGCAGAACTCCATCTCGATCACGGTCCGCGATCTCACCAAGCTCAGCGACGTGCTCGACAACAGCGTGGCCGCCGGGGCCACGACCGTCGACGGCGTCAGCTTCGACGTGGCCGATCGCACTGCCGCCGAGACCCAGGCGCGCGAGGCCGCCGTCAAGGACGCCCGTGCGACCGCCGACACGCTGGCAAACGGCTTGGGCGTCCGCGTCACGGGTGTCGCGTCCGTGGCCGAGTCCGTCTCCACCCCGGTCTGGTACCAGCCCAACTACGCGGCCGGCGCCGCCGTCGGCGACAAGGCCGCCCAGACCCCGGTGCTCCCGGGCTCGACGGATGTCGTGATCACGGTGCAGGTTGCTTTCCTGATCCCGTAGGGTGGTCGCCGGCCCGTCGCCGGCTGCTCCGGTTCTAGTCCCCCTACCCTCCAGCGCCTGGGCAAGGTGCGCGATCGGCATGATCGCCGGGCGCGCTGGCGATCGGCCTCAGGCATGGTGACCAACGGGTATTCCGTTCCGGGCCCCCGGGGCCTACGATCGCCGGCACGGGCAACAACCCGCCCCGCGACCGGGTGGAGAAGACGCCCGGGGACCCGGAGGAGCCACCACCCATGCGCCGGACGGCCGCCGCGCTCGCGATCGCTGCCTTCACGGCGGCCGGGCTTCTCGGCGTGCAGCCGGCGGCGGTCGCGGCGGCCGACGGCTTCAGCGAGACGGGCGCCACGACCTACCAGCTCGACCCGGCGAAGGGGCTGGTCCGGGTCACGGTCGCGCTCAAGCTCACGAACAGGACCCCGGACGGGCGTGAGCCGTACACCTGCCTCCAGAACACCTCCGACCCATGGTTCGGCTGGATCCCGACGCTCTCCACGTGCTACCGGACGACACGCTACTTCTACAATTCCGCCCAGGTCCAGGTGGAGAAGGACGCGGCCTCTATCAAGGCGACCTCCGCCGGCTCGAAGCTGACCGTGACCCCCGCTGCCGAGGGCCAGCTGTCGCGGCAGGTGACCGTGAACTTCCCGAACCTCTACAACGGCCAGACGCGGACGCTCACGGTCACGTACGTGGTGAAGGGCGGAGGCCCCCGTACGACCACCGCGGTGCGCGCGATGCGGGCCTACTCGAGCTTCTGCGCCATGGCCAATGGCGCCGATTCGGCCACCCTGAGCGTCCGCGTCCCGAAGGGTTTCACCTTCGAGACCAGCGGCAGGAAGATGTCCGTGCGGACCAGCGGCAAGGAGCGGATCTACTCCAGCGGCAAGATCGCGAACACGACGGATTTCTGGGTGTGCTTCGACGGCACCAACGAGTCCGGTTACAGGACCGAGCACCTGGCCGCCGCGGGCGGGCGCGACATCACGCTGAAGTCCTGGCCCGAGGACACAGCGTGGGCCACGGGGATCCGCGCGGACCTGGCATCCGGGCTGCCCGCCCTGGTCAAGCTCACCGGCCGCCCGATGTCCGGCACCGCGCCGCTCGTGATCAAGGAGGCCATCACCGGCAACGAGTACGCCGGCTCCTACGACGAGCAGACCGGCACGATCACGGTTGACGAGGACTTCCAGCAGCCCTCCCTCGTCCAGCACGAGCTGGCACACGTGTGGTTCAACGGCTCGGCCTTCAGCGAGACGTGGCTGAACGAGGGCCAGGCGGAATGGGCAGGCCGCGTCGCCAGCCACGAGGCGGGCTGCGATCGCCCGGCCGGCGACGCCTCCACGATCAGCCTCGCGACGTGGCAGTACGTCTCGCCGCGCGCCACCGACCAGGAACGGCAGGCGGTCCAGGCCGAGTACGACGCGGCCTGCTACGTGGTGACGCAGGTGGTCGACGCGGCGGGCACCGATCGGATGACCGCCGCCCTCACTGCCCTGCTGGAACGGCGCGACCCGTACGCCGCCGACCCTGTGGACCCGACGGCGACGCGCAGGACGAAGGTCGCCACCTGGAAGGACTGGCTGGACGCCGTCGATGAGCTGGCGCTGGCGCCGGCCGGCGCCGGGGTGGACCTGGCCTCGAACCTGCTGCTGGCGTACGGCGCCACGACGGACCGGGCGACGCTCGCACAACGGGCGGCGGCCCGAACGGCGTACCACGCGCTCGCGGCCGCGGTCGGGGACTGGGTCGTTCCGGCAGCGGTCCGGAACCCCCTGGCGGCATGGGACTTCGGGACAGCGTCGTCGGCGGTCGCGGCCGCCGAGGCGGCATGGACCCTCACCGGTGAGACCGACGAGACCCTCGACGGGGTCGACGCGCGGCACGGGCCGGCGGCGGACGCCTGGGCGGCCGCCAGGACGGTCAAGGACCTGGACGCGGCCGCGGCGCTGGCCGAGTCCCAGCTCGAGGCCGCGAAGGACGTCGCCGGCACGGCGGCGATGGTCGGCCAGCCGCTGGACTTCGCGCAGGAGGTTGGCCTGCTCGGGGCACGGGTCCCGTCGCTGGACCCGGCCGTCGCGGCGGTCCGCAGCGGGGACACGGGTGGAGCGGCGCGGTTGAGCGCGTCTGTGCGGGACGCGATCGCCGGGCTCAGGAACGTCGGCCAGGTGCGGATCGGCGTCGCCATCGCGGTTGTCGTCACGGCGCTGGGGCTGTTGATCGTGTTGATGACGTGGCGGGTGCAGGCAGGGTCGCGCCGGCGCCGCGCCGCGCAGGCCGGGACGACATTCCGGGCGACGCCCCAAGCTCCCGCCGCGCCGGTTCCCGGGGCCCCGACCGGTGGGGCAGGGGCGGCTGTCGGCACGACGACCAGCGAGACCCCGAGCGAGACGGCGTGGCCGCCGGTCGCGATCGGCAGGGCGGGCCCGAGCGTGGACGACTCACCGACCCAGGAGTGGACGCTCCCGTTCGTCGCGCCGCCGCCCGTGGAGCCGATCCACATGAGGCCGCCCACAGGGCCGGCCGCGGGGTAGGCCGCCGGGTAGGACCCAGACCCACCGCGCGGGAGAACAGGGCTTTGCGGTCCCCTACCCCCGGACCATGCGCATGGCGATGTCGGCACCACTCCCAGAGGCGCCGCGGGTCGCTCCGGCAGGTGCTGATGTCCTTGAGCGTGAACTCGACCGGGCAGCCGTTCGCGCGGGTTGCCTCGAGCACGTCGGCGAAGTCCTTCTCCGCGATCTCGGGCACCCACTCGTCCATCGCCACCATCGCCGGGTTCGGCTTGCGGCTGAAGACGAAGTCCGGCCCGATCGCCTCGGCGGCCTTCCGGACCTTCGCCCAGGCGCTGATCGAGACCTTGCGGACGTTGGGGATCCTGCGGACCGAGTCGATCCGGTTGTGGAGCGGGTCGCAGCAGCCGAAGTAGCCGAGGCCGAACCGCGCGTACCAGCGGGCGTAGTACGGCGGGCACGAACTCGTCGAAGGTCGCGTCGCCGACCGAGACGAAGAGCTGCGAGCGGCCCACGGTCCAGGTGTCGATCGGGCGCGGCCGGGCCGGGTCGAACCCGTCCTTCGGCAGCTCGGTGGTCTGGGCGCCCGTGCAGTGGATCCGGTCGTTGCCGTAGCCCAGCAGGCCCTTGTCCTCGAGGATGTCGAGCTCGGCGAGGCGGACCGTCGGTGAGGCGGTCCGCGATCGCGTGGAGATGCTCCGGGCGGTCCATGAAGTCGAGCAGGATCGGCTCGGTGCCCCGGAACTGCTCGATGTCGTCCCACAGCGCGAACGCGAGGTCGTCGCCGTTGTAGCCGGTGAGGCCCTGCATGCGGACCTCGAGCAGCCCGTCGAGGCACTCGTGGGCCCACGCCTCGCGCTCGGCCGTCCGCTCGACGTCGAGGCTGGGCTCCAGGACGCGGAGCTTCTCGACGTCCTCGGGGTTCGCGAGCTGGTCCTCGTAGTGGTGGCTCTGGACCACGCCGCCGTCCTGGTCGATGGTGTCCTCGGCGATCCGGATGCCCCAGCCCGGGCGGTTGATGACCTTCCTGATGTCGACGTACGGCTCGACGACCATGTCGACCCGCAGGTGGTTCCAGCGGTAGAGCTCGCGGCGGAGCGTGGTCTCGAGCTCCCGGGTGAACGGGTGCGATGAGAGCACGGTCAGCTCGTCGCTCCACGTTCCCCAGCTCGTGCCACGGGATCTCGTCGATCATCGCCATGGGCCGCTCGGGCCGCAGGCCGTTGAGTGCCTCGCCACTGCGCGGATGCGTCTCCTGCTGGACGGGCAGGGCGGCGAGCTCGGCGACCCTCGCGGCGAGCTCGCGCACGACGGCGACGTCCGTCGCGGGCAGGCCGGTGCTGGTGGTCGGATCGGCCATCCCGCTGGCTCCGTCTCAGCCGGCCAGCAGGCCGCGCGCGAGGTCCACGGCGGCGCCCGGCGTCGGGGGCGTACCCGTCGGCGCCGATCTGGGCCGCGAACTCGGGGGTGACCGGCGCGCCGCCGATGACGACCTTGGCCCGCAGGTCGGCCGCGCGGACCGCCTCCACCACGGCGCGCATGTTGGGCATCGTCGTGGTGAGCAGCGCGGACACGCCGATGAGGTGGGCGTCGTGCTCCCGCGCGGCGTCCACGAACCTCGCCGGCGAGACGTTGACGCCGAGGTCGATGACCTCGATCCCGCCGCCCTTCCACATCATCCCGACCAGGTTCTTGCCGATGTCGTGGAGGTCGCCCTCGACCGTGCCGACCACCGCGCGGAGCTCGGGCGTCACGCCGGCCGCGAGCGAGGACCGGCTCGAGGATCGCGATCCCGGCCTTCATCGCCCGGGCGGCGATGAGCATCTCGGGGACGTACAGCTCGCCGTCCTGGAACTTGCGGCCGACGACGTCCATCGCCGCGGTCATCGCGCCCAGGACCTCGCGCGGGTCCACGCCGGCGTCGAGGGCGGCGCGGGTCTCCGCGACGGCGTTGGTCCGGTTGCCGGCCTCGACGGCGGCGGTGAGGGCGGCGAGATCGGCCATGATCGGGGTCTCCTCGAGGTGATCGCGGGGGCCTAGCGCAGGTGGGACCAGTCTGCCGTACGCCGCCTGATCTCGGCCAGGTTGTGCTGGCTGGATTCCCGCGCCCGTTCCTCCCACGCGAAGACGCAGACGGTCATGATCCCGTCGAACTCGAGCTCGCCGAGGGTGCCGAAGAACGTGTCCCACGGAACCTCGCCCTGGCCGATGTCGAGGTGCTGGTGGACGCGGACGCTGTTGCCGGGCGGGTTGGTGATGTAGCGCAGGCCCGACGACGCGCGGTGGTCGAAGCAGTCGGCCACGTGGAGCGTGCGTCAGGAGGTCACCGGCCGACCGCATGATCTCGGCCATGTTGCCGCCCTGGTGGAACGTGTGGGGCGCGCAATAGAGGAAGCTCACGTTGGGTGAGTTGATGCCGTGGATCATGTTGACCGCGGCCACGCCGTCCTCGATGAAGTCGTCGGGATGCGGCTCCAGCGCCAGGTGGATCCCCTCCCGCTCGAAGACCGGGAGCAGCTCCTCCATCGACTTCCAGAACTGGGCCTCGGAGATGGAGGGGTTCTCGGGGCGGCCGTTGAACTCCGAGTTCATCACCGTGACGCCCAGCTCGACCGCGATCTCGATGGAGCGCTTCCAGTAGCGGACGGCGGCCTGCCGCTCGTCCTCGTCCGGGCCGGACCAGCGGAAGAGCGGCAGGAGCGAGCTGACACTTGCACGCCCGCGCCCGCGAGGGCGCCCTTGAACGCCCGGATCGTCGCCGTGTCCACGCGCGGGTGGCGGAAGAACGGGATGAAGTCCTCCCGCGGCGACAGCTCGATGTACTCGTAGCCCAGGTCGGCGACCAGCCCCGGCAGCTCCAGCAGGGGCGTGGTCCGGAACATGTACGGGTCGAGCGCGATCTTCATCGGTGTCTCCTCGTCGGTCGGCATGGCCGCCGGCCCGGGCCGGGACCTGGTCGGTCCTAGCGGTACAGCGCGGGCTTCTCGATGTAGTCGATGGTCATGCGCTCGCCCGTCTTCACGGCCTCGACGCCGACCTCGACCACCTTGGTGGCCGCGTAGCCCTCCCAGGCGCTCGGCCCGACGCACTCGCCGTGCTGGAGGCCGGTGATCCAGGCCTGGAGCTCGGCGGTGTAGGCCGGCGCCGAAGCGCTGCGCGCCAGTCGGCCGGGACCGGCTCCGCGACGTGGCCGCCGGCGATCGTGGAGGCGACGCTCGGGTTGACCATGGACGACGTGCCGAGCGACCCGACGAGCTCGCAGCGGACGTCGTAGCCGTACTGGCAGTTGGCGAAGAACTCGACGGTGGACAGGATCCCGGTCTCGGTGGTGAAGATGGCGAACTGCGGGTCCTGGAGGTGCGGGAACGCGAGCGGGGTCCGCTTCGGCGGCACCACCTGGACGGCGGTGATCTCCTCGCCCAGGAGCCAGCGGGTGGTGTCCACCTCGTGGATCATCGAGTCGGTCATCGTCATGAAGCTCGTGTACGCCTCGCCGACGGTGGCGTTGCGGTGCACGTTGTGGAGGATCAGCGCGTCGCCGATCGTCCCGGCGTCGAGCGGTGGCCTTGACCTGCCGGTAGCCCGGGTCGTAGCGGCGCATGTAGCCCACGATGACCAGGCGCCTGCCCGTAGGCGACCTCGGCCGCGAGGATCTGCCTCGCACTCGGGAACGGTGGGCGCCAGCGGCTTCTCGCACATGACCGGCTTGCCGGCCGCGATGCAGGCGAGCACGTACTCGGCGTGCGTGGGGCCGATGGAGCGTGACGAGGACGGCATCGACCTGGTCGGAGTCGTGATGAGGTCGAGCCCGTTGTCGAAGACCGCGGCACCGTCGCAGCTCGGTCGCGACCTCCTCCGCGCGGGCGCGGTTGACGTCCGTCACGGCGATGACCGTGGAGCCGTTGATGACGTTGACGAGCTTGCGGCCGTGGTCCTCGCCGATGAGGCCGGTGCCGATGATGCCGACCCGGATGGTCATGGTGGTGGCCCTTCCTTCGTGTGGTGCGTGGGACGCGGGTCGGGTGCGAGGTCAGGCGCCGAGCGGGCGCCCGGCGCCGAGGCCGCAGGTCTTGAAGTACTGCTGCGTCCGCACCGCGATCGGGAACGGGCGGTCGAAGTCGCAGGGGTACATGTCCTGCTCGACGATGCAGTACAGCTCGCGGTCCAGCGCGGCGAGCGCGTCGATGCAGCGACGGCATGTCCGGCTCGCCCAGCGGCGGCTCCACCATGGCGCCCAGGCGGACGGCCGGGGCGAAGCCGAGCTTCTCCTCCGGACGCGGGCGCGGATCGCGGTGTCGACCTGCTTGAGGTGGACGTACTGCACCCGGTCCGGGTAGTCCGCGATGAGCTTGAGGTTGTCGGCGCCGCAGTAGGCCACGTGCCCGGTGTCCAGGCAGAGCTGGACGGTCTCCGGATCGGTGCCGTCGAGGAAGCGCTCGATCTCCTCCTGGGTGCCCACGTGGCTGTCGGCGTGGGTGTGGAACACGAGCACGGCGCCGTGCGTGTCGGCGAGGTACCTGCCGAGCTCGCGACATGCCGGTGTTGAGGCTGTCCCACTCGTCGTCGGTGAGGGTCGGGCTCGCGGTCAGGTTGCCGTCGAGGTCCGTGTAGCCCTCGGGCAGGATGATCACGTGCTTCGCGCCCAGCGGGCCGATGACGGCCATCTCGGCGTCGCAGTCCTTCTTGGCCTGCTCGAGCGCGTCCTTGCCCTTGTGGAGCGCGACGAACACCGTGCCGCCGGTGAGGGTCAGGCCGCGCTTCGCGTACTCCTCGCGGATGATCCCGGGGTCCGTGGGCAGGTAGCCGAAGGGCCCCAGCTCGCTGTACGCGTAGCCGGCCGCCTGGACCTCGTCGAGGTAGCGCTGCCACGGGGTCTGGAGCGGGTCCAGCCCGGGCATCCAGACGCCCCAGGAGTCGGGCGCGGTACCGAGGTGGAGCTTCGGGTACTCGGCGGCGGTGGTCACGGCGATGGCTCCTCTGGGACGGGAACTCGGGGGTTGCGCTCTGGCCTGGCGGGAGGGCTGCGGTCGAATTGTAATCGATTACGCAGGAAGCGCAATGGGCGATTTCCAGAATGCAGACCCGGCGCCCAAGCCGTGCCACTTCGGGAGGCTCGTCCCGATCATGGTTCCGAAGCGCGGGTTTGGTTGCGTATAACGCTCATTGACGTCCGTTGATGGTGCGCAGTACGCTCCGGAACATGTCGCAGATCCAGTCGCTCGAGCGTGGGCTCCGCATCCTGGACACCCTGGCGGAGGCCGATGCGGACCCCGTGCGGCGCGGGCACGGCGTGCCGCTGGCGGTCCTGACCGCCGAGCTGGACGTCCACAAGACCACCGCGCTGCGCCTGGTCCAGACCCTCGTGGCGTGCGGCTATGCCGCGCCCGCAGAGGGCCGCGGCGGCTACAGGCTGGGGCCCGCCATGCGCCGGGACGGCGGCCTCGCCGCGGAGACCGAGCGCTTCAAGCGAGCCGCCCGGCCGTTTCTCGTGGAACTGGTGGCACGCACCGGCGAATGCTCCCACGCCGCGGTCGCGGACGGCGACCGGGCGCTGGTGATCGACGACGTCGAGACGGACCAGCCGCTGCGCGTGGTGCCGGCGCCGGGGCGGCACGTGCCGCTCCACTGCACGTCGGCCGGCAAGTGCCTGCTGGCGTTCGGGCCGGCCGACCTGCCGGCGTCCCTCCCCCAGCGGACGGCCCGGACGATCACGGGCGCGGATGCGCTGGTGGCGCACCTGGCCGGGATCCGTGACCGCGGCTACGCGCTGGACGACGAGGAGAACGACCCGCACACGCGGTGCATCTCGGCCCCCGTGTACGGGACCAACGGGGTTCCGATCGGCTGCATCGGCATCGACGCACCCAGCGTGCGCCTCACCGGCGGAGCGCATCCCGGACGCTGCGGCGGCCGTCGTGGACGCGGCGGCCGGCTGTCCGCCGCGCTGGGCGCTCGACGGACCTGAGCAATCACGGATATCGCCCCGCGCGGGCAAGCTGCTGGAGGTTCGGGAATGGCATCGGTTCGACTCACCACCGGCCAGGCGATCATCAACTACCTCGCCAACCAGCACGTCGAGCGGGACGGCGTCGAGCACCGCTTCTTCGCCGGCCTGTGGGGCATCTTCGGGCACGGCAACATCGGCGGCGTCGCGCAGGCCGTCCAGCAGGCCGGGCCGGAGTTCCCCTACTACCTGTCGCCGCAACGAGCAGGCGATGGTCCACGCCGCCGTTGGCTACGCGAAGCTGGCGAACCGGCTCGGGGCCTTCGCCTGCCTGTCGTCGATCGGCCCGGGCGCCACGAACATGGTCACCGGCGCGGCCTCGGCGACCATCAACCACGTCCCGGTGCTGCTCCTGGCCGGCGACGCGTTCGCCGAGCGCGTCCAGTCGCCCGTCCTCCAGCAGCTCGAGTGCCAGGGCTCGCAGGACACGAGCGCGAACGACGCGTTCCGCCCCGTCGTCCGCTACTGGGACCGCATCAACCGGCCCGAGCAGGTGATCACGGCGCTGCCCGAGGTCATGCGCGTCCTGACCTCGCCCGCCGAGACCGGCGCCGTCTTCCTCGGCCTGCCGCAGGACATCCAGACCTACGCGTTCGACTACCCGGTCGAGATGTTCGAGAAGCGCGTCTGGTCGATCCCGCGCAACCGTCCGGACCGCGACGCCGTCGCCGACGGCGGCCGCGTGGATCCGCGCGAGCCGGCGCCCGGTCATCTTCGCCGGCGGTGGCGTCCGCTACAGCGAGGCGACCGAGGCGCTGCGCGCGTTCGCCGAGCAGACCGGGCATCCCGGTCGCCGAGACCCACGCCGGCAAGGGCTCGATGCCCTACGACCACCCGCTGAGCCTCGGCGGGGCCGGCGTGTCCGGGACGCTCGCCGCGAACGTGATCGCGCCCGAGGCCGACCTCGTGATCGGCATCGGCACGCGGTTCACCGACTTCCCGACCGCGTCCAAGACGGCGTTCCAGGACCCGGGCGTCCGGTTCATCAACATCAACGTCGCCGAGTTCGACGCCTTCAAGCACGCCGCCATGCCGCTGGTCGGCGACGCGCGCGCGACGCTCGAGGAGCTGTCCGTCGCCGTCGGCGACTTCAGCACCGTCGCCCGAGTACCGGGCCCGCGTCCTGGAGCTCAACCGCGCCTGGAACGCCGAGGTCGAGCGCGTCTACGCCCACAGCGTCGGCGAGATCCTGACGCAGGGCGAGGTCATCGGTGCCGTCGAGGCGTCGGCCGACCCGCGCGACGTGGTGGTCACCTCCGCCGGCAGCCTGCCGGGCGACCTGCTCAAGCTCTGGCGGTCGCGCGACGTGTCCAGCTACCAGGTGGAGTACGGCTACTCCACGATGGGCTACGAGATCGCCGGCGGCCTGGGGGCGAAGCTGGCGGCACCCGACCGCGAGGTCTACGTGATGGTCGGCGACGGCTCGTTCCTGATGATGAGCTCCGAGATCACGACGGCCGTCCAGGAGGGCCTCAAGCTCATCATCGTCGTCGTGGACAACAAGGGCTTCTCGCAGCGTGGGCCGCGTGTCCGAGCAGGTGGGCGCCGAGGGGTTCGGCTGCCACTACCGGCTCCGCGGGCCGTCCGGTGCCTACGACGGCGACGAGATCACAGATCGACTTCGTCAAGATCTGCGAGGGCCTGGGGGCGCGCGTCACTCGAGGTCAGGACCCTCGACGAGCTCCGCGCCGCGCTGCCGGACGCCCGCGCCGGCACGGAGACGATCTGCATCGTCGTCCAGACCGACTGGGACGAGCGCGTCGCGCGGCTACGCCAACTCCTGGTGGGAGATGGCGACGCCGCAGGTGTCCGAGATGCCGGCCGTCAACGTGGCCCGCGAGGAGTTCGACCGCAACAAGGGTCGCCAGCGGTACCTGATGATCCCGGGCGCCCCGTTCCAGCAGGCGCCCGTCGACCGGACGCGGTGAGGCGTGATGAGCGCGCAGTCCGATGGTCGCGACCCCGCGAGGCCAGCGGGCCGAACCGGCCGAGCCCGCTGCTCCAGGTCGCGACGACCCTGCCGACCGAGCTCTGGAACGACTCGTGCGCGGTCGACGAGCTCGAGTACGCGATCGCCAACGGCGCCACCGGCGCCACCTCGAACCCGTCGCTGGTGCTCGAGGTGCTCCGGAAGGAGCCGGAGCCCTGGCGCCAGCTGGCCCGGGAGCTGTACGCGCGCCGACCCTGGCCTGACCGAGGCCGATGTCAGCTGGCGGATCGCCGAGGAGATCGCCGTCCGCGGGGCGAAGCTCCTCGAGCCGGTCTTCGAGCGGACCGCGGGGACGGCGGGCCGCCTGTCGATCCAGGTGAACCCGGTCCTCTACCGGGACGCCCCGGCCATGGTCGAGCAGGCGGTCCATTTCGCCGGCCTTGCGCCCAACCTCCAGGTCAAGCTGCCCGTCACCGCGCCGGCCTTGTGGCCATCGAGGAGGCGACGGCGCGGGGCATCAGCATCAACGCCACCGTGAACTTCACGGTGGCGGGCGCGCTCGCCGTGGCCGAGGCCGTGGAGCGGGGGCTGTCGCGCCGGCAGGCGGACGCGGCACGACACGACCGGCATGCACCCGGTCTGCACCCTGATGGCGGGCCGGCTCGAGGACTGGATGAAGGTCGTCGTGCGCAGCGCGATGGCATCCTCATCGCGCCCGGCGTCGCCGAATGGGCGGGCGTCGCCGTGTTCAAGCGTGCGTACGTCCTCTACCGGGAGCGCGGCTACCGGACGCGGCTCCTGGGCGGCGCGTTCCGCAACCACCTGCCCTGGTCGCAGCTCATCGGCGGCGACATCATCCTGACGATCCCCCCGGCCTGGCAGCGGCTGCTGAACGCCTCCACGCTGGAGGTGCGGTCACGGATCGACGAGCCGGTGGATGAGGCCATCCTCGTCGGAGCTGCTGGACCGCATTCCCGACTTCCGGCGGGCGTACGAGCCGGGCGGGCTCGCCGCCCGATGAGCTCGAGGGCTACGGGGCCGCCGTCCGGACGCTGCGGCAGTTCATCACCGCCTACCACGACCTGCAGGCACAGGTCCGCGATTTCGTGCTCCCAGATCCCGACAGGCAGGTCCCGAAGGAGAAGCAGTGAGCGACAAGGTCCGCATCGGCGTGGTCGGCACCAGCTGGTGGGCCGACGCCATGTACCTGCCCGCCCTCACGAAGCATCCCCTCGCGGACGTGCGGGGCGTGGTGGGCGGCGCCAACCGGGCGCGCACCCGCGAGTTCGCGGACGGGTGGGGCATCCCGGGTGCGTACGACACGGTCGAGGACCTGTTCGCGGCCGAACCCCTGGATGCGCTCGTGATCCTGACCCCGAACATCCACCACCACCACTATGCGATGGCGGCCATCGAGCGCGGGCTCCACGTCCTATGCGAGAAGCCGCTGGCCATGACCTCCGCGCAGGCCCAGGAGATGGCCGAGGCCGCGGGGCGTGCGGGCGTGATCACCATGGTCCCGTTCACGTATCGCTTCATGCCGGTGAATCGGTACCTCAAGGAGCTCGTCGAGGAGGGCTTCATCGGCCGCCCACACCACCTCAACATGCGCTACTACACGGGCTACGGGCTGTCGGGTGAGTACAGCTGGCGCTTCGACCTGGACCAGGCCGGGGCCGGCGTGATCGGGGACCTCGGGTCTCACTGGGCGTACCTCGCGCGTTGGTTCTTCGGCGAGATCGACGCCGTCACCGCGGTGACCGGCCACGCGGTGTCGCGGGCGCCGCGCCCCGATGGCGCCGCGTTCCGTCCCGCCGAGGACTCCGCGATGGTCATCCTGGAGTTCGCGAACGGAGCGATGGGGTCGCTCCACGTGTCGTCCGTCGCGTACGAGCCGGGCCCCTTCGGGCAGACCCACGCGGTGGAGCTGCACGGCAGCGCCGGCAGCCTGCACGCGTTCACGGACTGGGAGACGGTGCAGCGGGTGGATGGCTGCCGGGTCGGCGAGCCCGCGACCCACGAGCTGCCGGTCCCCGACCGCCTGTTCGGGAGCGCCCGGCGGGACACCGTGGGCAACACCTACAAGGACATCTTCCGCGAGCAGGACAACATGGCCCGCGGGTTCGTCACGGCGATCGCGGCGGGTACTCCCGCCTCGCCCGACTTCCGCGACGGCCTGGCCGTGCAGCGGGTGCTGGACGCGGCGGGCCTCAGCGCCCGCGAGGGGCGGCGGGTCCGGGTCGCGGAGATCGTGGCCAAAGGGGGCTGAGGGCGGATCGGCGCCGGCCTGTTTCGCCACCCGGTCGGCACCCGGCCGCGTGTCGGACCGTGTCGGACCGCTGGGCCAGTCGGACCGTGTCGGACCGCTGGGCCAGTCGGACCGTGTCGGACCACTGGTCGGACCGTGTCGGACCGTGGTCGGACCGTGTCGGACCGCTGGGCCAGTCGGACCGCTGGTCGGACGGTGTCGGACCGCTGGGCCAGTCGGAGCCGTGTCGGACCGCTGGTCCAGTCGGACCGTGTCGGACCGCTGGGCCAGTCGGACCGTGTCGGACCGCTGGTCCAGTCGGGCGGTCCAGACCCCGGCATAACTGGACCCCCGGTCCAGCTGTGCGGCCCAAGGCACATCCAGCGGCGCGAATTCCCGCCCGGGTCCGGATCAGCAGTCCAGTTACGCCGCGTCGATCCCGAAAGGCTGGACTGCTGGTCCACTCGGGCCTGGGGCGATGGGCCACCGGCACGACGGTTTGGACCGCACAACCAGCAGCGCATCCCGGGTTTCTCGGGGACGTTCCCCCGTAGATGCTCGCCCGTCGCGTAGAGCGTCCGTCCCACCCGCCGCCCGCACGCACCCGATCCGCCAGCGCCCCGGCTGGAAACGCAACCGGGGCCCTTGCGGAGCCCCGGCCGGTCGGGTGCGGGTCCTGCGGGACCCCGGAAGGTCAGCGGTTCTTGCGCTCGTCGATGATGATCGCGACGATGATGATCACGCCCTTGACGACCTGCTGGTAGAACGGCGAGACGTTCAGCAGGTCGAGGCCGTTGTTCATGACGCCGATGATCAGGGCGCCGACGACGGTGCCCCACACCGTGCCGATGCCGCCCGCGAAGCTGGTCCCGCCGATGACGGCCGCGGCGATCGCGTCGAGCTCGTAGCCGATGCCCAGGGCCGGCGTCGCGGACTGGACGCGGGCCGTGAGCACGACGCCGCCGAGGCCCGCCATGAGGCCCGAGAACGTGTAGATCAGGACCTTCGTCCGGCCGATGTTGACGCCCGAGACGCGGGCCGCGGTCTCGTTGCCGCCGATCGCATAGACGTGGCGACCGAACCGGGTGAAGTTGAGCATCAGGTGGGTGAGGACGATCACCGATGCCGAAGACGATGATCGGGACCGGGATGCCGAGGATGTCCCCGCCGCCGAGAAACAGGAAGTCGGGGACCAGGGTGCTGACCGGTCGCCCGTTCGAGTAGATGTAGGCGAAGCCGCGGGCGATGGTCATCATGCCCAGCGTCGCGATGAACGGTGGGATCCGGAAGACGGCGATCAGGCTCCCGTTGACGGCACCGAGGACGATGCCGACGGCGAGACCGGCCAGGACGGCGACGAAGACCGGCGCTGAGAAGCCGGGATAGAGCGCCTCCTTCCAGCCGAGCTGCTGGACGAGGCTCGCGGTCACGACGCGCCGACAGCCCCAGCACCGACCCCAGCGAGAGGTCGATGCCCATGCGCGATGATGCACAGCATCACGCCGAGGGCCAGCAGGCCGATGACCGAGATCTGGCGGACGACGTTGATCAGGTTCTGCGGCTTGACGAACGAGTTGTTCGGGGAGAAGATCGCCAGGAGGACGCACATCCCGAGGAAGATGAAGACGATCAGGTACTTCCGAACGAAGGCCATGAGCCGTGTCGCGGGTGAGGAGCCCGCTCGCGTGCGGGGCTGCTGCGGTCATCGGTCTCTCCTGCCTCAGGCCGCCGGCGCGACGAGCGTCGCCGCCTCGAGGACCTTCTCCTGCGTGACTTCGGCGCGGCTGAACTCCGCGGTGATCCTGCCGCCCGCCATCACGAGGACGCGGTCGCTCATGCCGAGGATCTCGGGCATCTCGGACGAGACCATCAGGATCGCCTTGCCCTCCTTGGCAAGCCCCGACATCAGCCGGTGGATCTCGGACTTGGCGCCGACGTCGATCCCTCGCGTCGGCTCGTCGATCATCAGGACGTCCGGCAGCGTCAGCAGCCAGCGCGAGACGAGGACCTTCTGCTGGTTGCCGCCGGACAGGTTCTTGATCAGCTGCGCGAGCGACGGGGTCTTGATCGCGAGCGCCTCGCGCTGGCCCTGGCAGGCGGCCTCCATCTGGCGCTTGCGGAGGATGCCGCCCGGGCTGAACCGGTTGAGGTTGGCGATCGTCATGTTGTCGCGAACGGACAGCACGCCCATGATGCCGGTCAGCTTGCGGTCCTCGGTGAGCAGGCCCATCCCGGCTTCGATCGCGTCGGCCGGCGACTTGATCTGGACGGCCTGGCCGTTGATCACGATCTCGCCCGCGTCCAGCTTCGTCACCCCGAAGATCGCCTCGAGGACCTCGGTCCGGCCGGCGCCCATGAGGCCCGCGAGGCCGAGGATCTCGCCGCGACGGAGATCGAAGCTGATGTCGCTGATCACGCCCTGGCGGGTCAGGCCGCGGACCGACATCACCACCTCGCCGATCTCCACCTCCTCCTTGGGGAACAGGTGGGTCAGCTCCCGCCCGACCATGAGGGTGATCAGCTTCTGGCGGTCGAGCTCGGCGGCCGGCAGCGTCGCGACGTGCCGGCCATCGCGGAACACCGTGACCTTGTCCGCGATCTTGAACACCTCGTCCATCTTGTGGGTGATGTAGATGATCGCCACGCCGCTCTCGCGGAGCGAGCGGATCATCCGGTGGAGGTGCTCGACCTCGCGCTCGGTGATGGCCGAGGTGGGCTCGTCCATGATGATCAGGCGGGCGTCGGTCGAGATGGCCTTCGCGATCTCGACCATCTGCATCTGGGCGACGCTGAGGGTCTTCATGACCGGCGCGGGTCGATGTCGATCTGCCAGCGCGCGAAGACCGCCCTCGCGTTCGCCACCATCTGCGCCCTTGTCGACCAGCTTGAACCGGTTCAGCGGCTCGCGGCCGAGGAAGATGTTCTCGGCGACGGTCATCGCGGGAACCGGCGAGAGCTCCTGGTGGATCATCGCGATCCCGAGACCGAGCGCCGTCGCGCTGTCCGGGACGTGCACCTCGCTGCCGTTGAGCTCGATGCGTGCCCGAGTCCGCGCGGTAGATCCCGGCGAGCACCTTCATCAGCGTGGACTTGCCCGCACCGTTCTCGCCCATCAGCGCGTGCACCGTGCCGGCCTCGACGTCCAGGTGGACGTCGTCGAGCGCCTGGACGCCGGGGAACGCCTTCGAGATTCCCGTCATCCGGAGGAGAACTTCGTCACCCATCCCCTGCCTCACGCTGCTCCCTGCCAGCCGGTCCCGTCGTCGCACCACGGGGCGGTGCACCGGGGCCGGAAACGACGTTCGGAGGCCCAGCGAACCGGGCCTCCGAACGGTACCACTCGGGGTGATCGCGCTGGCCGGCGGAGCCGGCCGACGCGGTTCCTAGTTGGCGCCCAGGAACTTCGCGATGTTGTCCGGCGTGACGAGCTGGTAGGGGATGTCCACGTAGTCGGCGACGGTCTTGCCGGCGATCAGGTCGACGGCGGCGTCGACGCCGCCCTTGCCCTGGCCCTTGGCATCCTGGAACACGGTGACCTCGAGGTCGCCGGCCTGCATGGCGGCGAGGGCCTCGGAGGTGGCGTCGACGCCGCCGACGAAGACGGTGTCGAGGAGCTTGCCGGCCTTGAGGGCGTTGATCGCGCCCAGCGCCATCTCGTCGTTGTTCGCGCAGACGACGTCGCCGGCCTTGAGGGTGCCGGACTGGATCCAGTTCTCGGTGATGGACTGGCCCTTGGCGCGGTCCCAGTCACCGGCCTGGGTCGCGACGACCTTCATGCCGGGGTTCTTGGCGACGACGTCGTTGCAGCCCTTGGTCCGCAGGACGGCGGCCTCGTTGGAGACCTGGCCCTGGAGGATGACGACGTCACCCTTGCCGCCGGCGTCCTTGGCCAGCTGCTCCATCTCGACGGTGCCCGCGTAGAGGGAGTCGGAGCCCACGTACGGGACGCCCTTGATCGACGGGTTGCGGTTGACGAACACGATCGGGATGCTCGCGGCCTTGGCGGCGTCAGCCATCGGCTGCGCGGCGCTGGTGTCGACCGGGACCACGATGATCGCGTCGACCTTCTGCGAGACGAAGTTCTCGACCTGGCTCAGCTGGGCCGCGGTGTCGTCCTTGGCGTCGGTGATGTTGACCGTGACGCCCTTGACGGCCGCCTCGGCCTTCATGCCGTCCTGGACGCGGCTCAGGAAGGTGTCGCTGTTCGGGAAGGCGACGCCGATCGGTGCCGCCGCCCGCGGCCGCCGAGGCGACCGCTGAGGCGACCGGTGGCCGCCGAGGCGACCGCAGAAGCGACCGCAGAGGCGACCGGTGCCGCGGCCGTCGCCGGAGCCGTCGTGGCCGTGCTGCCGCCGCAGGCGCTCAGGATGAGGGCGCCGGCGACCATGAGGCCAGCAAGCCGTCCCGTGTACTTGAGATCCATGTTCTCTCTTCTCCTCCACCGTGTGAGGTGGACGTGATCACGTGGTCGTCCATCGTGGCCGGAGGTTCCCTGCCTCCGCCTTGTGGAAACGATTACGTCCACGTAATCGATTGCAACGCTATCCGAAGTGCCGATCCCGCGTCAACCCCTTTTTCGACACCGGCTGTCTCCTCACCGGCTGTCTCCTCGTCGTCCCTGGGGCATGGCCGCATCCGGCACCCGGACACATCGTGCACAGTACCGCAGGCCCGCAACGGTAAGACCCGTGTCGCGACCTGGCAGAACCCTGGGTCAGCCCTGGCTCCCCACCTCGTCCAGGCGGATGGGCCGGTTCTCGCGCCAGCTCCGCGTGCAGGCCACGGCCAGACGCAGCGTCTCGTAGGCGTCGTCGGGGCCCGGGCCCACCGGTCGGCCGGCGCCCAGGTCCTCGAAGAACACCTCCAGCTCGCGCCGGTAGGCGACCTCGAAGCGGTCCATGAAGTCCCCGTACAGGTCGCTCTCCGTCGGCCACGTCCCGGAAGTGCGTCGCCGGCGTCTTGCGCTCGCCATCCACGACGACCTTGCCCACGGCGCCCGCGACCTCGGTCCGGATGTCGTAGCCCCACGTGCGAGTGGCGGGCCGTCTCCACGACGCCCAGGGCCCCGTTGCGGAACTTCATCATGATCACGGACGTGTCCCAGTCGTCCGCCTTCGCGAAGCGGTCGTCGAACAGGACCGACGCCCAGGCGTGGACCTCCTCCACCTCGCCGACGAGGAAGCGGGCGACGTCGAGGTCGTGGACGGACATGTCCAGGAACGACCCGCCGCAGGTCAGCAGGAACTCGAGCGGCGGCGGGTTGGTGTCCCGCGACAGGGCGCGGAACTGCTCGATCCGGCCGAGCTCGCCGGTGTCGATCAGCTGCTTGGCCCGGACGTAGCCGGGGTCGAAGCGGCGCATGAAGCCCGACCTGGACCGGGATGTCGAGTCTCGCGCCAGAGGTCCACGATCCGGGCCGTGTCGGACAGCTCCTGGGCGATCGGCTTCTCGGTCCAGACCGCCTTGCCGGCGCGCAGCGCGGCCTCGATCAGCGTGGCGTGCGTGGTGGTCGGCGTGACGATGACGACGGCGTCGACGTCGGGATCGTGGATCGCCTCCATCGGGTCCGTGGAGGCGCGCGTCGCCCGGGCCAGGTCGCGCCCGCGCTCCGCCGCTGCGGCGTCCGGGTCGGCGACGACGATCACGTTCGCGTTGGGGATCGCCGCCCAGGTTGCGGACGTGGACCCGGCCCATGCGGCCGGCGCCGAGCACGGCGACGCCGATGTTGTTCGGGATCCCTGAGCGTGAAGCTGCCCATCTGAACTCCTTGCGGGGCCTGGTGGCCCATCACTCCTGGTTCCACACCCTCCGCACGCGCTCCGCGACGCGCTCGGGCGTCAGCCCGTGGCGCTCCAGGAGCCAGGCGTTCGGGGCCGACTCGCCCCAGGTGTCCTCGATGCCGATCCGGATCACGGGCCGCGGGCTCGTGGGCGGTCACGATCTCCGCCACCAGCCCTCCCAGGCCGCCGATCACGGTGTGCTCCTCCACCGTCACCACCAGCGGGACGGCGGCCGCAGCCGCGGCGATGGCCGCCTCGTCCACGGGCTTGATCGACGGGACGTGGAGCACGCCCGCCGAGATCCCCCCGTGCGCCAGGAGCTCCGCCGCCGCCAGGGTGCGGGCCGTCTGCTGGCCGGTGGAGACCAGCAGGACGTCGGTGCCCTCGCGGAGCCGGACGCACGCGTCGCGGCTCGAAGACGTACGTCCGGTCCGAACGACGTCGGGCCCGCCCTCGCGGCCCAGGCGCAGGTAGACGGGCCCGGGAGTCGCCGTGGCCCAGCGCGTCATGGCGGCCGTCTCCGCCGCGTCGCACGGGCGACAGGATGGTCATCCCGGGCATCGCCCGCATCGTCGCGATGTCCGAGATGTCGATGTGCGTCTTGCCCGAGAGCCCGGCCATGCAGGCCCGTGTAGGCCGCGCCGATCTTCACGTTGGCGTGGGTCTGGGCCACCGCCATGCGCACCTGGTCGAGCGCCCGGTTGCGTGAAGAAGATGCCGAACGACGAGAGCCACGGGACGTAGCCCAGCACGCGAGATGCCGGCCGCCGTGCCGACCATCCCCTGCTCCGCGATCCCCATCTCGAAGAACCGGTCCGGGTGCGCGTCGGCGAACCTGTCCGCCTTCGTCGACGTGGCGAGGTCGGCGTCGAACACCAGGACGTCGGGGTTCTCGCTGGCGAGCTCGATCAGCGTGTCGGCCCAGACGTCGCGCTGCGGCCTCGTCATGGCGCGTCGCCCCTCCGCAGCAGGCGTCGGCGCCAGCTCCAGGCGCGCGACCTCCGCCTCGGCGGCCGTGGCCACCCGCGCGTGCCACTCCGAGCGACCCTCGGTGAAGCGACAGGCCGCGGCCCTTGATCGTGCGGGCGAGGATCGCCGTCGGCACGTCGCCGGCCCGAGCCCGCCCGGACGTCCTCGCAGGCCGCGAGGATCTCGCCGAAGTCGTGCCCGTCGATCTCGAGCACCCGCCAGCCGAAGCGCCTCGAAGGCGCCCCGCAGGTCGGCGCCGGCCCAGGGGTCCCGCCGGTTGCCGCGATGCTCCTCGCCCGGCTCGCAGCGCCCAGCCGTACTGCTGCAGGCCGTTGCGGTCGACGATCGCGGTCAGGTTGCCGGCGCCGTAGCGTGGCGCCACGTGGACGGTCTCCCAGACCTGGCCCTCCTGGACCTCGCCGTCGCCGAGCATCACGAAGGTGTGGGCGCCGAGGCCCGCGGCGGCGCGTGCCCATGGCGATCCCGAGCGCCGATCGGCGAGCCCCTGGCCGAGCGAGCCCGGTGGACGCGTCGAGACCCGGGCAGCCGGAGCATGTCCGGGTGGCCCTGGAGCCGGCTGCCGGCCGGTGTCGAACGTCAGCAGCTCCTCCACCGGGAAGTAGCCGCGCATCGCCATCACCGCGTACAGGCGCGATGGAGCTGTGGCCCTTGGACAGGACGAACCGGTCGCGCTCCGGCCAGTCCGGCTCGTCCGGGCGGATCCGCAGGACGCGGAAGTAGAGCGCCACCAGCAGGTCCATCGCCGACAGCGGCCCACCCACGTGGCCGGCGCCGCTGTGCGCGACGCGTCTCGATGACGAGGAGGCGTCCGCGCCGGGCGAGCGCCTCCAGGTCGGCGTGCGTCGGCGGCTCGGCGGACGTCGGCAGTGCCGGCGCTCGCGCCCATCGGCCGTCCCGGCCTCGGCCAGCAGCGCCTCGAGGTACTCGCGGTTCACGCGCGCGACGTCCGTCGGGTCGCCGGCGCAGGTGTCCTGCTCCAGCACGAACCAGCCGTCGTAGCCGCGCGCGAGCAGCGTCCGCGACCACCTCCGGGACCTGCGCGATCCCCTCGCCCAGGGGCGGGAAGATGTAGGCCTTGAGCGCCTGGCCGAAGCTCCAGGCCTCGGCCTTCGCCCGCGCGAGGACGTCGCCGTCCACGTCCTTGAGGTGGATGTGGCGCGACCCGGTCGCCGTAGGCGCCCAGCATCTCGAGGCTGTTGCCGCCGCCGTACGCGAGGTGGCCGATGTCGAGGCACCAGCCGACCTTCGCCGGGTCGGTCTCGTCCAGGAGCCGGGCGGTCTCCGCCGGCGTCTCGACGTACGTGCCGACGTGGTTGTGGAACACGACCTTCATGCCCAGCGGCGCGATGTTGTCCGCGAGGTCGTGGAGGCCCCGCGCGAGGTTCGCGCCACTGCTCGTCGGTGAGGCCGCCCGACTCGTCCACGTGGCCCGGCCTCGCCGCGACGCCGGTCGTCGCCGGCCTCGGCCGCGATCAGCAGCGTGCCGCCGGTGGCGTGCAGGCGGCGGGCGATCGCCGATCGCCCTGGCCATCTCCGCGTCGTAGCGGTCGGCGTCGCGGAAGCCGAGGCCCACGAAGGCGCCCACCATGTCGAGGCCGCGCGCGTCGAGCGCCTCGCTTGAGCTCGACGGGGTCCTCGGGCATCCCGGGTCCCCACTCGGTGGCGTCGTACCCCGCCTCCACGAACTCGTCCATCATCTGCCGGTACGGCAGCCAGGCGCGGTACTCGGGGACGTCGGGGTTGTTCCAGTTGACGGGTGCGGTCGCGATCCTCACGGCAGCTCCCTCCGCTGGTTCGCCGACGGCCGTCTCGTACCGCGCGCGGGCCGCGTTGACGGTGCTCGCGCGTGCTGACCTGCGGCGGGCGGCACGTCCCACCAGCCCTCGTAGCCCGGGGCGCGCTTGTCCGGGCGACACGGCGACGTGGATCACCGTGATCCGGTCCGCGGTCGCGGGCCGCGGCGAGCGCGCGCGGATCTCGTCCTCGGTGCGGGCGTACATGCGCGAGGGCACCCATCGACTCGGCGTGCTTCTTGAAGTCCACCGGGACGTAGCCGCCGGTCAGGCGGTTCGCGCTCCGGGTCGCGGAACCGCAGCTCGTTGCCGAACTGCGGCGATGCCGACGCTCGCAGGCGAGGTCCTTGATGCACTGGTAGCCGTGGTTGTCGAAGACGACGACCGTGATCCGGATGCCCTCGGCGACCGCGGTCACGATCTCCGAGTTGAGCATCAGGTAGGTGCCGTCGCCGATGGCGACCACCACCTCGCGCTCCGGCTCGGCGAGCTTCACGCCGATGCCGGCCGGGATCTCGTAGCCCATGCAGGAGTAGCCGTACTCGAGGTGGTAGGCCTTGCGAGTCCTCGGGCCGCCACAGCTTGAGCAGGTCGCCCGGCAGGCTGCCCGCGGCGCAGACGACCGTGGCGTGGCCGCCGACCGCGTCGTTGACGATGCCGATGACCTCCGGCTGGGCCAGCTCCTCGGTCTCGCCGTTGGGCGTGCGGTGGATAGTCGACGCGCGCGTCCCACTCGGCCTTGAGGTCGCGCGATCCGCTCGCCGGTACGCCGGCGCTGGTGCCCGGATGGCCGGCCTCGGCGAGCGCGCCGCGATCGCCGTCAGCGCCTCGCGCGCGTCCGCGACGACGCGGGACGGAGCGGAGCTTGGCGGCGTCGAACCCGTTGACGTTGATGCCGACGAAGACCGCGTCCGGGTCCTGGAACTGGCGTCTTGGACGCAGTGACGAAGTCGCCGAGCCGGGTGCCGACGCGCGATGACGAGGTCCGCGTCCCTGGCAAGCCGGTTGGCGGCGAGGCCGCCCGCGGCGCCGATCGGTCCGGCGTTCAGCGGGTGGTTCCAGGGCAGGACGCCCTTGCCGGCCTGCGACTCCGTGACCGGGATGCCGAAGCGGGTCGCGAGCTCGTCGAGCGCCGCCTCGGCCCCGGAGTAGATGGCGCCGCCGCCGGCGACGATGATGCGGCCGCTTCGCCGCGCGGATCAGGTCCGACGACCTCCTGCACGGCCTCGGCGTCCGGGCGCGGCCGGCGGACACGCCAGACGCGGCGCTCGAAGAAGCGCTCGGGCCAGTCGTAGACCTCGGCCTGGACGTCCTCCGGCAGGGAGATCGTGACGGCGCCGGTCTCGGCCGGGTCGGTCAGGACGCGGAAGGCCTCCGGGAGGCTGGAGAGGAGCTGCTCGGGGCGGGAGATGCGGTCGAAGTAGCGCGAGACGGGCCGGAAGGCGTCCGACGCGGAGACGTCGTGCTCGACGGGATGCTCGACCTGCTGGAGCACCGGGTCCGGCAGGCGGTTCGCGAAGTAGTCGCTGGGGAACAGCAGCACCGGCAGCCGGTTGACCGTGGCCCGCGCGGCGCCGGTGATCATGTTGGTGGCGCCGGGCCCGATCGAGCGACATGCACGCGAACGTCTGGAGCCGGTTCTTGTGCTTCGCGTAGGCCGCCGCGAGGTGGACCTGCGCCTGCTCGTTCTGCGGGCGGTAGTACGGCATCTCGCACTCGTCGCCCGAGCTCCTCGAGCGCCTGGCCGAGGCCCGCGACGTTGCCGTGGCCGAAGATGCCCCAGACGCCGGCGATGAAGCGCGTCTGGACGCCGTCGCGCTCCACGTACTGCTCCGCCATGAAGCGGACGATCGCCTGCCCGACGGTCAGCCGAACGGTGCCCACAGATCGCTCCTCTCGACTCGCGCGCGCCTCCGGGGCTCCCGTGCCCGGACCTCCATCGTGCCACAGCGTGCAATCGATTACAAGGGTCCCGGCGCGAAATAGCGTGGCCCGCGCCCCGTGCAGACCCGTTGTTCGGGCGCGGTTCTGGCGGTGGAGCATGACGGCGTCGAGCTGTCCTGGCTCCCGGCCGCATCGTTCGCCCTGGTGCCCGGTGGACTACCGCGCGCGCGCCTGCGCTCGGCGCGCCGTCCCCGTCTCGTCCGTCCCGCGCTCTGTCGCGCTCGCGTTCCCCGCTCGCCCGCCGCGTCTTCCGATGGGCCGCTCATCGTCGCGCCACTCCGGCGAACCGATCCACGAGCGGCTGGGCCGCGCTTCATGGACTCCCTCGCGGTCCGAGTCTCGGGATGACGACCTCATCCAGACGTTCACCGAGCGGCGGCCGGCCGCCGGGCGAGGCGCCGGCCGCCGGGCAAGTGGCCGCCGGGCGAGGGGCCGGCCGAAGCGGCCGCGGTGCGAGGGGCCGGCCGCCGGGCAAAGTGGCCGCGGCGGGCGCCGCATCCCGGGCGCCGAGGGGATCGGCTTGACTTCCGGATCGCGGTCAGATTAGGCTGAGAAATCGATTACGCGATCCGGCCTCGCGGGCCCGACCGCAATGAGCCGCAATGATCAGCCACAGGCGGAGGCCAGCATGCATGACCGGTCGGGCGTCGCGGGGCTTGCCGTCGTGGCAGGCCCCGCCGTCGCTGGTCGGGGCCGTCCCGTGACCCGATGCGCGCTGGTCCGGCCATGACCGAACGCGCCGCCCCGGCCACCATCAGGGACGTTGCCCTCCGCGCCGGTGTCTCCACCGCCACGGTCAGCCGCGTCCTGGCCGGCATCGGCAACCCCAAGCCGGACACGGCGGCCGCGGTGATGGGAGCGGTCGAGGAGCTCGGCTACCGGCCGTCCGGCGTCGCGCGATCCCTTCGGATGAAGCGGACGCGGACGCTCGGCCTGATCGTCACCGACATCCAGAACCCGTTCTTCCCCGAGCTCGTCCAGGCCGCCGACCTCGCGGCGCGGAGCCTCAACTACTCGATCATCCTGGGCAGCGCCGCGTACGACGAGCGACGGGCGATGCACTATCTGGACCTGATGGTCGACCGCCGGGTGGACGGGCTGATCATCGCGTCCAGCCAGCTGTCCGACGAGAGCTGGCAGTGGCTGATCGCCTCGCCAGTCCCGGTCGTGGTCGTGAACGCGGAGCCCAGCGGCCTGCCCGTCCCGGTGATCACCAGTGACAACGCGGGTGGTGCCCGACTCGCGGTGGAGCATCTCGTTGGCCTGGGGCATCGCCGCATCGCGTATATCCGGGGTTATGAGGGCTTCACCGCGGACCTGCCTCGAATCGAGGGCTTCCGCGCCGCCTGTACCAAGGCCGGCATCCGCGCCGAGGACACGGTCGAGGTGCGCGGTGACGGGCAGTTCGACGGAGGCGAGCGCGCCGCGACGGAGCTGCTTGCGCAGGACCGCGACGTCACCGCGATCATGTGCCACAACGACGTGACGGCGATCGGCGCGCTGCGTGCCCTGCGGACCGCTCGGCGCCGCGTGCCGCAGGACATCAGCGTCGTGGGCTGCGACGACATCGCCGCCGCCTCGTGGGTCGTGCCCTCGCTCACGACCGTCGCCCAGCAGAAGGCGGAGATGGGCCGGATGGCCGTGGAACGGCTCGCCGCCGCCCTCGACGACCCTGACCCCCCTGCCGAGGCCGAGACGATCCGCATCCCGATGATCCTCCGCGAGCGCGAGTCCACCGGCCCAGCGCCGGAGCGTGGCGGGGGCGCGCCCGCGTGACCTGGACGATCGGGGTCGGCGTCGGCGGTGCCGACCGCTACCACACGAAGGCCCTCGAGGCCTGCCAGTTCCTGGCCTCGGTCGTCGCGGGCGTGCAGGGCGAGCCCGGATTCCCGGAAGCCCTCGCGGTCGCCCGCGTCCAGGAAGCCGCCATCCTGTCATGGGATTCCGAACCGTGGGAACCCGTGGCCTACGAGGAGTAACCGCATGATTCGGGTCGCGAACGCCCCCTGCTCGTGGGGCGTCATCGAAAACGTCGCGGGTGAGACGGGCGGCTACCGGCAGCTCCTCGACGAAATGGCCGAGACCGGCTACGTCGGGACCGAGCTTGGCGACTGGGGCTTCATGCCCACCGATCCCCGGGCGCTCCGGTCCGAGCTCGACGCCCGCGGCCTGGCCCTTGTCGCATCCTTCTCAACCCCCTGGCTCCAGGACCCCGCCCGCCACCGGCAGGGAGAGGACGACGCCGTCCGGATCGCGAAGCTGCTGGCCGCGGTCGGCGGACCCGACACCCTCATCGTCCTGGGCAACGATCCGTACGGGGACCCGGTACGCGGGAAGATGGCGGGCCGGATCACCGCCGAACAGGGCATGAACGACGACCAGTGGAAGGTCTTCGCCGAGGGCGCCAACGAGCTCGCCCGACGGGTCAGGGACGAGGCCGGCATCCGCACGGTCATCCACCAGCACATGGGGACGCTGATCGAGACCGGCGACGAGGTCCGCCGTCTCCTCGACCTGACCGATCCTTCGCTGCTCGGCGTGTGCCTCGACACCGGCCACTGGACCTTCGGGACCAAGGGCGATCCCGCGGCGGCGGTCCGCGAGCTCGGGGAGCGCATCTGGCACGTCCACTTCAAGGACTGCGACCCTGCCGTTGTCGAGGAGTCGCGCGTCCTGGAGTGGGACGGCCTCACCTCTACCGGGCACGGCGTGTTCTGCGAGCTGGGCAAGGGATGCGTGGACTTCCCGGGCGTGCTGAGCGCGCTCGGCGAGATCGGCTACGACGGCTGGATCGTCGTGGAGCAGGACATCCTGCCCGGCATGGGCAACCCTTGCGAGAGCGCCCGCCGCAACCGCGAATACCTGCGCGCCATCGGCGTGTGAACTAGTTCCACGCTTTCCCCTGCGCGCCGGGCGACACCCCTGCCGCCCGGCGCGCCCTCCTTTCCTGCTCGTGAGCCGGGCACTGGCGCCGCTCGCCCACAGGTCAGGCCACCGGGAGTGGCGCCGGTGCTGGATCGGGATGGGCCGCTTCCGGATGTCACCGACAGCGGCCCGGGTCGCCGGGGCTGCGGCTTCTCACCGGGCCTGCGGCCCCTCAGGGCACCTCGTCCAGACGGACGGGCCGATGCTCCAGGCGCGACTTCGTCGATGCAACCGCGATCCGCATCGCCTGCATCGCGTCACGCGCGGTGCAGGGGCTCGGGATCTCGCCGCGGACGACGCGCAGGAACGCGAGGAGCTCCAGGCGGTACGCCTCCTCGAACCGGTCCAGGAATGAGTCCCACGGCGGGTTCGCCAGCACGGGCGCGCCCTTCTCGAGTGACCGGATCGGGGTCCGGCCGTCGAGGCCCACGCAGACCACGTCCTTGGAGCCGATCACCTCCATGCGCACGTCGTAGCCCAGCGGGTTGTGCCGCGTCTGGGCGTGCGAGCCGATCGTGCCGTCTGCGAGCGTGAAGACGCAGGCGCCGGTGTCCACGTCGTCGTAGCGGGCGAAGACCGGGAAGTTGCGCACGGCGCCGGTGGCGTAGACCTCCACGACCTCCTGGCCCGTGAGCCAGCGCAGGGCGTCGAAGTCGTGGATGGACGAGTCCCGGAACAGGCCGCCGGAGACCGGAATATACGCGTCGGGCGGCGGCGTGTGGTCGTGGGCGATGAGCCGGACCATGTACAGGGTCCCCAGCTCGCCGGTATCGAGCAGGCGCTTCGCCTCCACGTAGGCCGGGTCGAAGCGGCGCTGGAAGCCGACCTGGACGACAGCGCCGGCGGCCTCGGCCTTGTCGACCAGGGCGACGGTCTCCTCGAGGTCGAACGCGAGCGGCTTCTCGACGAAGATCGTCTTGCCGGCCTCGATGGCCTGGGCGACGAGCGTGGCGTGCATGTTCGTTGACGCGGCGATGAGCACGCCGTCCGCGGCGGCGATGGCCTCCCCCACCGTTGCGGCAACCCGCCCGCCGATCGCGGCTGCGGCCGTCGCGGCGTTGTCGGCGATGACGTCGTAGACGATGACCTCGTCAACGTCAGCCTGCTCCGCGACCAGGCGGCCATGGAGCTGGCCGATGCGGCCCGCTCCCAGGAGCGCGATCTTCATTCCTGGTCCTCCTGCCGGGACGCCTGAGGGGATGGACACAAACGGACCGGCCCCGCGCCGAAGCGACGGGGCCGGTCGGGTTCGAAACGCCTAGGAGTTGCCGGGGAAGACGAGGCTCAGGGGGCCCTGCTTGCCGGGCTCGGGCCACCGCTCGGTGACCATCTTCTGCTGGGTGAAGAAGCGGACGCCGTCCTCGCCGCGCATCGCCAGGTCGCCGATCGCCGACTCCTTGGAGCCGGAGAAGGACATGTAGCCGGCCGGCACCGGGATCGGCACGTTGACGCCGATCATCGGGACCTCGACCTCGAGCTTGAAGCGCCGCGCGGCGCCACCGTCGGTCGTGAAGACAGCCGTCCCGTTCGCGTACTTGTGGTCGTTGATGAGCTTGAGGCCCTCGTCGAACGTCTTGGCGTGCACGATGCCGAAGACCGGGCCGAAGATCTCCTCCTGGTAGATCTTCATGTCCGGGGTGACGTTGTCGAACAGCGTGACGCCCAGCCAGAAGCCGTCCGGGTTCGGGCCCTCGAACGTGCGGCCGTCGACGACGAGCTCCGCGCCCTCGGCCTCGCCGATGCCGATCCAGTTGATGACCGACTGGCGGTGCTCGTCGGTGTAGATCGGGCCCATGTCGGTGCCCGGCTCCATGCCGTTGCCGATCTTGAGCTTCTCGATCCGGTCCAGGATCTTGGGGCGGAGACGCTCGCCGGTGTCGCCCACGGCGACCATCAGCGTCTGGGCCATGCAGCGCTCGCCGGCGGAGCCGAAGCCTGCCGCGACCGCCGCGTCCGCGACGAGGTCCATGTCCGCGTCCGGCAGGACGAGCATGGCGTTCTTGGCCGAGGTGTACGAGCCGACGCGCTTGCCGCGCTTGGTGCCCTCCTCGTAGACGTACCGCCCGACGGCCGTCGAGCCGACGAACTGGATGGCCCTGATGTCCTTGTGCTCGACGATCGCCTTGACCGCCTCGCGGCCTCCGTAGACGATGTTGAACGTGCCGTCGGGCCCGCCCGCCTGCGTCCACAGCTCGGCCTGGAGCTGCGTGGCGCCCGGCGTGTGGGAGGACGGCTTGAGGATGACCGTGTTCCCGCACATCAGCGCGATCGGGTAGATCCAGGCCGGGACCATCACCGGGAAGTTGAACGGCGTGATCGCCGCCACGACGCCGAGGGGTGCGCGCAGCGTGAACGCATCGACCTTGGACGACACGTTGGGCGTCATCATGCCGGCGAGGTGGACCGGCAGGCCGCACGCGAAGTCGATCGTCTCGATGCCGCGCATGACCTCGGCCAGGGCATCCGGGAAGGTCTTGCCGTGGTCGCGCGTGATCAGCGCGGCCAGCTCCTCGCGGTGCTCGAACATGAGGCCGCGGAAGGCGAAGAAGATGTTGCTCCGCGCGATGAGCGGCATGTCGCGCCAGGCCGGGAAGGCCGCCTTCGCGGCGACGACGGCCGCGTCGATCTCGGCCAGCCCGCCGCGCGGCACGCGCGCGAACACCTCACCGGTCGCCGGGTTGGTGATGGGACCGGTGTTCTCGGGCAGGACCTCGACGGCCGTGCCGTTGATGTAGTGGGACATGATCGGCAGGACCGCCGTCTTGTCGGGAGTCTCGATGGCCATGTTCGTGCTCCTCCGCGGAAACGGGTGCTGGATGCTGTGGTCGGTATTCAGGCGGACTTGACGTCCGGGTTGGGCATCATGATGTCGCGCACGACGCCCTGTAGATCGTGGTAGGACTGTACAAAGCCACGCAAGGTCCGGGCGGTCGCACCGAAGGTCTCGAAGTCACCCGGCGACATGCCGTCCGGCTCATAGGCGCGGTGGAAGTCTGGCACGCGAGCGAGCAGGTCGTCCACCAGGCGCGGGTCCACCGGGACGTCGATCCGCGACTCCGCGTCGATGCCCGAGGCGTTGAACCGCACCTGCCACGGGTACGGCATCGTGAGGACGACATCCGCGCCGACGAGCTCGGTCCAGTGCAGCCGGTGGCGGTACGCCGCCGCCAGCAGACGCGTGCGGTAGCCGCGTTCCGTGAAGATGCCGTAGGCGCGCTTGAACGCCGCGACGCCCGCCCAGTTGGCGGCGTCCGGGTCCAGGGCGATGTTGTCCTTCTCGACCAGGACCTTGATCCAGTCGTCCAGGCGCCCGATCATCAGCGAGCAGACCGGGCTGAACCTGCTGGTGTCGCCACCGGCCGCCTCGAAGCGCGCCAGGCCCCGCTCGACGGCCTCGGCCGCCGCGATGCACTGGGCAACCGTGAACACGACCGTGATGTTGGCGACGACGCCGCGCGCGGTCGCTTCCTCGACGGCCTGGAGCCCGGCAGCGGTGCACGGGAACTTGACCTGGATGTTGGGGGCCAGGGTGCTGAAGTGGACGGCCTGGTCCGCCATCCGGACCGGGTCGCGGTAGTTGGCGGGGTTCGTCTGGAGCGAGAGCCGGCCCTTGCGCCCGTCCTCAGCTTCGAACACCGGCGCCAGGATGCCGGCTCCCCGGACGCCCATCTCCTCGATCAGTGCCCAGGTGAGCTCCACCTCGGACCAGGTCGGGTTGTCGGCGATCATCGCCTTGGCCCGCGGGATCCAGTGGTCCTTCTCCTTCTTCATGACCTCGAGGACGATGACGGGGTTGGACGTCGCGCCGGTCCCGCCGCGCTCGACCGCGTAGGCCAGCTCCGCGACCGCGCAGGAGTCGTTCCAGAAGTCGGTGGGTGTCTGCTGCACCATGCGGGACAGCGGGCTGTCGACCGTGATCAGGTTCATCGGGGTGCGTCCTCCGTGGTCGCGACGGGCGCGGCCGGATCCCAGTTCATCAACCAGGCGTGGTCGGGGTCGAGCGTGAAGTACCAGGCCCGGTTCGGGCCGGCCATCACGTTGAGGTAGTAGCAGTCGTAGCCGTGCGGTGCGCCGACCGGGTGGTAGCCCTCGGGCACGACGATGAGGTCGCAGTCCCCGGGCGTCATGGCCTCGTCGAGCGAGCGATCCGGGGTGTAGACGCGGGCGAACGCGAAGCCCTGGGGCTTGGCGAAGCGGTAGAAGTAGAGCTCCTCGAGGCGTGCCTCGACCGGCGGGTTCTCCGTGTCGTGCTTGTGCGGCGGGTAGCTGGACCAGTTGCCGCCCGGCGTGAACGACCTCGAACGCGATCAGGCGGCCGGCCTCGGCCGACGGCGGCAGCAGGTGGTGGATGCGTGCGCTCGGTCTGCCCGGAGCCGCGGGTCTCGACGAGGATGTCCTCGGGCGGCACGAGGGCGGTCCGCCGGACGGGCCCGCCCGGGGCGCCCGCGACGACCACCAGGGCGTCCGTCTCCGCGACGATCCTGACTGGACAGGCCGGGCTCGAGCAGGATCACCGGGCAGGGCGGGCCGTCGAACACGGTGGCCCGCGAACCCACGACGCCGAAGTCGTGGTCCCCCGCCCTGACGGCGGCGCGGCCCTCGAGCACCAGGACGAGTCGCTCCTGGTCGTCGGCGGGCCGGTCGACCGACTGGCCGGGCCGAGCCGGTAGGCGTGACAGGTGGTGTAGTCCCACCCTGCCGACTGCGGGATCGATCCCGACGACGAGACCGTCCGGGCCGGGGGCGGCCGCGCGGTGGAGGAGGCCCCGCGCGGCCCCCGGTCGGTCAGTGCTCATGGCGGGTCCCGCCCGTGTCGGGCCGACCGGGCTTCCGGGCGGAGCCGGCCGTCTCGCTGCCTCATCGTCGCCTCCGCGGTTCGAACCGTGGTCCGGGAGCGACGCCCGTTGGTGAGCCGTTCTCGACCGGACCTGCAATCGTGGCACCCCGCCGTCGCGCATCGGGTCGCCGACTGAACAATCGATTATCGAGAATACCGGCCCGACTGGTACCCGAGGTCAACCGGGTCGTCGCCGGTCCTGCCGGCGCGCCGCACGCACCAGCAATCGATTACATGGGTATCTTGCCCCGAGGCGGCCCGACCGTCAAGGGTGACGCCGATTTCGGTGCGCCCCACGGCGCAATCCGCGCTCGCCTCTCGACCCTGGCTGTCCTGCTTCCAGGAGTCGTCCCGGATTGCCCGGCGATGTGCCTTTCGGGCGTCGCGTGCGCGGCGCACCGGCCCGCGGGAGCGGCCCGCAGCCCGGCCCGCAGCGCGGCCACGGCCGGAGCTGCGGGCCACGCTGGCCCGATGCGACCTCGCTCAGGGCTGCCGCATCGACTCTGCCATCCTCCGTCCGCATCCGGGACGCGTTGCTCGCCGCGAAGTGGCGGCTGCTTGCAGGTCCATCTCCGGCATCGCCGCACCGTAGGCGGGGGCCTCCGCGGCGAGGCTCTGCGCGACCTCGCGCAGCTCCGGGTCGGAGCCCGCGTACGCCTCCACCCGGTGCCGGACGCCGGCGAGGCGGTCCGCCGACTTCCTGGTAGCGGCCCTGGCGGTTGAGCATCACGGCCTCCTGGCGGGCGCGCTCGGCGAAGAGTCGCGCGACGACGCGGTCCACCTCGCGGTCCCGCGGCTGGGCGTCGTTCGCGGCGTGATCCGCGTACGTCCAGGCGAGCGTCACCGGGCACCGCGGCGGGCTGAGCCGCCTCGAACGCGTCGTCCCGGTCCGTCGACCCGGACGACGACGCCCACCTCGCGGCCGACCTCGCCGAAGTCGAACGTGATCCGCAGCACGATCGAGAGCACCTGGCCCGAGAGCATGTCGCCCAGGTAGACCCGCGCCCGACCGGGGCTCTGCTCCACGCGGAACGGCGAGAGCGGCTCGACGCGCACGGACTCCGGCAGCGTGAGCTCGAGGACGACCTCGCGGGCGACGACCTCCAGGGTCTCCCCCACCTCGCTGGTGATGTGGTCGCGCATCTGGGCCACGTCGCCGATGAAGTAGAAGTGCCCGCCACCGCTGTCGGCCATGGCCTGGAGCAGCGACTCGTCGAAGTCCGTGCCGACGCCGAACGTGCTCGTGGTGACGCCGCGGCGGCGCAGGTCGTAGGCGAGCCCGGCCGAGCTCGTCCGTGGTCGGTGACGCCGACGATTGGCGAGCCCGTCCGTGAGCAGGAGGACGCGGTTGACGCCCTCGGCCACGATTCCCTGCGCCACCTGCTCGCAGCCGCGTGAGCCAGCCGGCATGCAGGTCCGTGCTGTTGCGAGCGTCGACGATGCGCAGGCGCTCGGCGGCGATCTGCCGGGCCGCCGGTGTGGCAGGCGTGCCGGCCACGACGACGTCCACCCTGGTCGTCGTAGGTGACCACCGAGAAGCGGTCCTCCGGATCGAGGCGGTCGAACCGCCTCGAGGACGGCCTGCTTGGCGAGGCCGAGCTTGTTGTTCCCGCCCATCGAGCCGGACCGGTCGAGGACGAAGCGCGAGGTTCACCGCGCGGCCGGCGGCGGGCCGGGTCCGGGGCGACCGTGGGCGCGACGACATCCACGAGCAGGAACCGCTCGCTGCGGCCGTTGGCCCGGATGAGCCGGCGGTCGGGGCGGACCACGAGGCGGGGATCGGTGAGGCGGAGCCGGACCGTGGTCCGGTGTCTGGGGCGTGGACATGGAAGGGCCTCCTTCTCGAAACGGCTTCGAGGCCCGGATGGGGCGGGTCTCACGATGGGCGGGTCGGACGCTCGACAGGCGCCCGGATCCGCCGGGTGGGGAGGGGCCGCGAGCCCCGCGCGTTCGGCTATGGCTCCTCGCCGAACAGCTCCCGGGCGATCCGGGTCAGCTGGTCGACTCGCTTGTTGGCAGCGCGGTCCAGGGGCCGGCGGACGTGCAGCTCCACGTCCGCGCTGAGGGCGAGACGCTCCCACGTGCTGCGATCACCGGCGACGGACCGGGACGACCAGTCGCGGCGGCACCGTCGGCGGCCGCCGGGTCCGTGAGCGCGTCGAGCTGCGCCGTCGGCCGCGGGGTCCATGAAGAAGCCGGCGGGCGGCTCGCCCGTGCGAGCGGCTTGAGCGCCTGGAGGGCTGCGGCCCCCGGGATCGCCCGGATGGGAACGGCGCGGCGCGATGCGGGTAGGCAGCCGCGGTCGCGGCCGCCCGTTCGTGGGTCCGCGGCGACACCCCGGACTTCGCCATCAGCGCCCGGACGTAGGAGAGCGTGTCCTCGCCGGACTGCGACGGCTCCGGGGCGACGCTGTCCGTGACGTCCAGGATGGTCCCGGACCTCCTCGTCCCCCATCCGCTCCAGGCGGCCCCGGATCTCCGCCAGCGGCAGGTGGTCCCGCTGGAGGCGCTTGATCAGCCGCAGCCGGGCGAGGTGACCCTCGCCATAGCGCGTCGCAGGGCCGGCCGCCTCCGGGGAGGGCAGCAGGCCCTGCGCCACGTAGTAGCGGATCGTGCGCGTGGTCACGTCCGCGAGGCGGGCGAGGTCTGCGAGGCTGTACGGGTCGTCGGGCATGGACTGATTGTGACACCACTACGGTCCAGTGTCAAGATCACATTCCCGCCCCAGAAGACACCCTTCCTCGTTCGGATACGGGGAGGGTCTCGCTCGCTCCGTGGGCAGGCCAGGTGATCAGGCTCGTGTTCGCCGCCATGAACGGCGAGCCGGACACTCTCGTGGAATGGGCCGTGGACGACGCCAGGATCCGGCTCTCGTCGTCCCGCATCCAAACCGGTCGCCGCGGAGCGGTGTCGTGTAGCCTCGTGCCGGGCCATTGAGCGGCGAGGACCGGTCACGGAGGCAGCATGGGCGATATCGGAGCGCTGCGCGGGGTCTGGAACATCGTCCCGACGCCGTTCGCTCCCGACGGGGCGGTGGACGACGCCTCGATCCCCGGGCTGGTCGCGTTCGTGCGGGCAACCGGCGTGGACGGCATCACGATCCTGGGGGTCCTGGGCGAGGCCGGGCGCCTGGGCGACGCGGAGCGCTCACTGGTGATGCAGACCGCCCTGGAGGCGGCCGACGGGACGATCCCGATCTGCGTCGGGGTCTCGCACCCGTCGACCGATCGCGTGATCGCGTTCGCCCGGGAGGCCGAGGCCGTCGGCGCCCACTCGGTCATGCTCGCGCCGCCGCCCCTCGCCCGCGCAACCGATGCCACGCTGCGCCGCCACTACCTGTCGGTCGCCGAGGCGGTCTCCATCCCGATCGTCGTCCAGGACCACCCCGCCAGCTCCGGCGTCCAGATGACGTCGGAATTCCTCCTGGCGCTCGCAGCGGAGGCGCCGCAGTGTCGCGCCATCAAGCTGGAGGAGGAGCCGACGCCGCCGAAAGCGGGACGCCTCGTCTCGGGCTCGGCGGACGTGCTGGTGCTGGGTGGGCTCGGCGGCGAGATGCTGATCGAGGAGCTGGGCCGCGGCACTCACGGGACGATGACGGGCTTTGGCTTCCCTGAGGTGCTCGTCGCGGTCGTGCGGCGATGGTTTGCGGGCGATCGCGAGGGCGCCGCGGCCGTCTTCGACCGCTACGCGACGCTGATCCGGTTCGAGAACCAGGCGCTGCTCAACCTGCCGATCCGCAAGCTGGTCTACCAGCGGCGCGGGGCGATCGCCCATGCGACGGTCCGGGCGCCGGGCGCCGGGCCGGATCCCGAGACCGTGGCAGACCTGGACGACGTGCTGCGGCGGACGGGCCTGGACCGGCACCTTGCCGCCGGGTCGGTGCTGCCTGAGCTCCTGGGCTAGTCAGGCCCGACCGGGCGCCGGCACCGCGCCCCGGCCAGCCGCCACTCACCGCGCCGGGGCAGCCGCCGGCGCTACGGCAGGGCCCGGATCATGCCCCCGTCCACCGGGACGATCGCGCCGGTGACGAACGACGCGGCGGGCGAGAGCAGGAACGCCCCCACCCGCCCGATCTCCGCGACGTCGCCGTAGCGGCCGAGCGGGATCGTCGCCTGGGTCCGCCGGGCGATCTCCTCCGCGGGTGACGCCGGCGGCCTCGGCCCGCTTCCCGTCCAGGAATGCGATCCGGTCCGTGGCGATGCGGCCCGGGGCGAGCCCGTTGATCCGGATCGGGGCGATCTCCGCCGTCAGCGTCTTGATCGAGCCCCGCCAGGCCGGGCCGCAGCACGTTGGACGTGGTGAGGGCGGGGATCGGCTCGCGCACGGACGACGAGAGGACGATCAGGATCGCGGGATCCACGCCGGCGCGCAGGTGCGGCAGCGACGCCCGGATCAGGCGCAGCGTGGACTGGAGCGTGCCCGCGATCGCCGCCTCCCACTCCGCCTCGCCGAGGGTCTCGAACGTGCCGCCGGGAGGTCCGCCGGTGTTGACGACGACGAGGTCCAGGCCACCGAGCGCGGCCACGGCGTCCTCGACGGCGCCGCGCGGTCCGTCCGGCGCCGAGAGGTCCGCGACCACGCCCACGCCGCCGAGACGGGCGGCCTCGGCCTCGATCCGCTCACGCGTCCGGCCGATGAGCGCCACGCGGGCGCCCTCACCCGCGAGGACCGTGGCGATCCCGCCGCCGATCCCCGATCCCCCGCCGCCGACGAGTGCCCGCCGGCCGTGCAACCCCAGGTCCATCGATCCCTCCGATCCGTGCGCGGCCAGCGTAGCCCGCTTGACGCGAGCCGCGTGCCCCGGCCGTGCGCCGCGACCCCGGTGCGGCTCCTAGGCGAGGTAGCGGACGTACAGGTACACGGTCGAGATCACCATCGAGATGACGACCACCGCGGTCCCGTAGCGGAGGAACTGCCAGAACGTGATCGGGTGCCCCTCCCGGGCGGCCATGTTGGCGACCACCGACGTTCGCCGACGCGCCGACGATCGTCATGTTCCCGCCCAGGCCGGCACCGAGGGACAGTGCCCACCACATCGGAGCCGCCTCGAGGTCGCTCTGGGCCAGGCGCTGGATGACCGGGATCGCGGTGGCCGTGCTACGGGATGTCGTCGACGACTCGGCGGAGATCGGCGGCCGAGAACAGAGGATCCCGATGGTCGTGACCGCCCTGGCGCCCGGCCGCCGTCGTCGCCACCGCATCGGCGATGCCGCTGATGATCCCGACCTGGACGATCGCCTCGATCAGGATGAACAGGTCGACGAAGAAGCAACCAAGGGGTGTTCCACTCGACGTCCTCGAAGGCCTCGTGGGGCTTGATCCCGCCCACGAGCATCAGGACGTCGTCGCCCCCAGCATCGCGATCGTCGCGACCTCCAGGCCGAGCGCGAGTGCAGCAGGAACCCGATCATCGTCAGGGCCAGGATGAGCAGCGACCGGATCATCATCGGCCGGTCCTTGATCGCCGCGGCGGGATCCACCAGGGCCAGCGCCTCGAGGCGGTCGGAGTCCCTCGTCCACTGTGGCGGGAGAAGCACCACGCGGATCATCACGACGTAGGCCAGGAGGATCAGGCTCACGACCGGGGCCAGGTTGCCCAGGAAGTCGACGAAGCTCAGGTTCGCCGCCGAACCTGGTGTTGGGCGGTCGTCGCCGATGAGCGGTCGCCGTCCCGCCGATGTTCGAGGCGAAGACATCATGCTCAGGAGGTACGGGAACGGGTTGACCCGGAGAGCACGGGTGACGGCGAGCGTGATCGGGGTGATCAGGACGACGGTGGTCACGTTGTCCAGGAAGGCCGACAGGACGGCCGTGAAGACGGTGAGCGACACGAGCAGGCGGAACGGCTCCCCGCGCGAGAGCCGGATCGCGTGGCCGGCCACGAACTCGAAGAAGCCCGTCTTGCGGAGGGCCCCGGCCATGATCATCATCCCGACGAGCAGGAAGATGACGTTGAAGTCGATCGCAGCGAAGGCCTCCTGCTGGTCGACGATCCCGAGGACGATGACGAGCATGGCGCCGAGGAGCGCGACCAGCGTCCGGTCCCAGCGCTCGGAGGCGATCAGCGCGTAGGCGACCAGGAAGATCCCGCCGGCGAGGTAGACGTCCACCTCAGGCGGCCACGGGCTCGGGCGCCACGCGGCCGCGTCGGTCGGCGAGGAACAGGACCGCGAAGCCGCCGAGCCCCGCGATCACGGACGCCAGCAGGATCCCGAGCTTGGCCGCATCCTCCAGCGCCGGGTCCGGGAATGCGAGCTCGGCGACGAACAGCGACATGGTGAACCCGATCCCGCCCAGCCACGCGGCGCCGTACATGTGCCTCCAGGCGACGCCCGCGGGCAGTGCGGCGAAGCCGGACCGCACGGCGACCCAGGCTGCCGCAGAGATCCCCAGCTGCTTGCCCAGCACGAGGCCGAGCACGACGCCGATCACCACCGGCTGCGACAGGGCGGCCCCGACGTCCTGCGGGAAGCGGATGCCCGCGTTCGCGAGCGCGAACAGGGGCACGATGACGAAGGCGACCCATGGGTGCAGCCCATGCTCCATCCGCAGCATCGGGGCCTGGGCACCCTGTGTGATGTCCTCCAGCTCCCACAGCGCCGCGTGCCGCTCCTCGATGCCCGCCTCGTCGCGGAACCGCGCGGCCACCTCCCTGAGCTGGGCGCCGGCGCGCTGCACGTACGACGGCCCATCGAGGCGGGTGCGGGCGGGGATCGTGAGCGCCAGCAGCACCCCGGCGATCGTCGGGTGGATGCCCGTCTGGTACACGGCAAACCAGAGCACCACGCCGGGGATCATGTACGCGGCCAGGCGGCGGACCCCCAGCGCGTTCATCCCGACCAGGAAGGCGAGCACGCCACCCGTTGCGGCCAGCGCCGTGACGTTGATCCCCTCCGAGTAGAAGACGGCGATCACGACGACGGCCAGGAGGTCGTCCACGATGGCGAGGGCGGTGAGGAAGATCCTCAACCCGAGGGGCGCCCAACGCCCCATGAGCGCGAGCACGCCCAGGGCGAACGCGATGTCGGTGGCCATCGGCACGCCCCAGCCGCGCGTCGCGGGCGTGCCCAACCCAACCAGCAGGACGTAGACCAGCGCCGGGACGATGGCGCCACCGATGGCGGCGATGACCGGGAGGACCGCGCGCCGGACCGAGTCGAGCTCGCCGACCAGCACCTCGCGCTTGATCTCGAGCCCGATGACCAGGAAGAAGAGCGCCATCAGGGCGTCGTTGACCCAGAAGTGGAGGTCACGGACGAAGGCTGACCTGCCCGACGCTGACGCCGGCCTCCGTGTGCCACAGCCTGTCGTAGCCGGAGGCCCACGGCGAGTTCACCCAGACGAGGGCGACGACCGTCGCGAGGATCAGCAACACCCCGCCCGACGCGCTGCCGTCGGTGAACGCCCGCAGCGGCGCCAGGATCCGGTCGATCGGCGGGGCCTGGCGGGTCATCGCCCCATGATCGCCGATACGCCCCGGCCGCCGCAGCGCGCTCGCGGACCACCGGACGACGCGCAACGCTGTCCGCAACCGGGCGCCACCAAATCGGCCCCGCCCCGACCCGTCGGCGACGCGCTGACCGTCGCGGCGTCACGCCGCCAACCTCGCCCCATGACGCACCCGGTCTCGCCCGGACCGGCCTACAGGGAGGTGGATTGCGCGATGCGCTTCGGACGAAGACTCCTCTTCGGCGGCACGGCGGCCGCCATGCTCCTGGCGGCGGTGCCCGGAGTCGCAGCGGCGGCGGACGCGGGCACGATCGACACGGCGACACGGCCTGGCTCCTCATCGCGACCGCCCTGGTCATGGTGATGCTGCCGGGCCTCGCCCTGTTCTACGGCGGCCTCGTCCGGCGCAAGAACGTCCTGTCGACGATCATGCACAGCTTCTTCGGCCTGGCCCTGGTCAGCATCGTCTGGGTCGTCGTCGGCTTCTCGCTGGCGTTCGGCACGGACGTCGGCGGGCTCGGCCTCATCGGCAACCCGCTTCCAGTACGTCGGGCTTCATCTCCGTCGGTCTCACGCCCAACGCGACCTACGGCCCGACGATCCCGTTCATCCTGTTCGCCGCCTTCCAGCTGATGTTCGCGGCCATCACGCCGGCCCTGATCACGGGCGCGTTCGCCGAGCGCAAGCGCTTCGGCGCGTTCGTGCTGTTCACCATCCTGTGGTCGGTGCTCGTCTACTCCCCCGTGGCGCACTGGGTCTGGGCCACCGACGGCTGGCTGTACAAGCTGGGCGCCCTCGACTTCGCCGGCGGCACCGTCGTCCACGCCACCTCGGGCGTGTCGGCCCTGCTCGTCGCCATCCTGATCGGGCGCCGCGTGCTCAACGGCGAGGGTATCGAGCCCCACGACATCCCGATGACCGTCCTCGGCGCGGGCCTCCTGTGGTTCGGCTGGTTCGGCTTCAACGCCGGCTCCGCCCTGGGCGCCAACGGCCTCGCCGCCAACGCCCTCCTGGTCACCAACACAGCGGCCGCGGCCGCGACGATCACGTGGGTGCTCGCCAGCTACCTCCACAAGAGGAAGGTCAGCGTCGTGGGCGCGGCGGCGGGTGCCGTCGCCGGCCTCGTGGCCATCACCCCGGCGTCCGGCTTCGTGACGGCGGGCGGCGCGCTCGCCATCGGCCTCGTCGCCGGCGGCCTGTGCTACAGCGCCACGCTCCTGCGCGAGCGCGTCCACGTCGACGACGCGCTCGACGTGTTCGCGGTCCACGGCGTCGGCGGCATGTTCGGCGCGATCGCCACGGGCGTCTTCGCCACCACCGCGATCAACGCGGCCGGTGCCGGGCCTCATCGACGGCAACCCCGCCCAGGTCCTGATCCAGACCGTCGCCGTCCTGCGCCACGATCACCTACGCGGTGGGCGCGACGTTCCTCATCGTCAAGCTCGTCGACTTCCTCCTGGGGATGCGCGTCGGGGCGCGCGAGGAGGAGATGGGCCTGGACCTCTCGGTGCACGGCGAGGTGGCCTACCAGGCCTGACGGCACCGATACCGCGGGCTGCAGGCCGGGCGACCGGGGGGCGCCTGCAGCCCGCAACCCAACTGCAACCGCCTCGGCGCCGCGCCGGTGTCGTCGGCCGGACGGGCCTGGCGCACGATCCATGCTCGGTGAAGCGTATCTGCCCAACCCGACTTCCCAACGGATCCGGTCCCGGTCCGCTCGTCTCTCCGGCCGCCGCCGGTCCCTCACCCGGCTGCCCTGCCGGGCCAGCCTCGAACGGGAGGACACGAACATGACGTTCCCCGCCTTCAACGCCGATGGAGTCTCCGGCAGCACGGAGACCGCGGAGCGGTCCCGTGACCTGCTCCGCGTGCGGATGTCGCCTCGAGCACGCCGCCGACCTCAACGGGTGGCTCCACTTCTCGCCCGATGGCCGGCCGCGATGCCCGCGGCTGCAGCGTCGCCTGCGCCGACGAGGTGCACGACGCACGGGGCCACGCCCTCTCCCGCTAGCCACCCGCCGGGGCGGCCACGCCCCACCACACCGACGCGACCTCGGGCCAGCCCCCGGGGTCGTTTCGATTCCGCGAGGTGTGCGCGAGGGTCGTCGGGCAGGGCCCCTCGCCACGCAATGGGCTCAGGCGCTCTCGTCCGCCTCGATCCGGTACCCGACGGAGCGGACGGCGACGATGCGCGGCCCTCCCACGGCCTCGAGCTTCGAGCGCAGCCGCGCGAGATGGGGCTTCAGCCAGAGGAGGTCGGGGTCCGGCTCCGCGGGCCAGCCGGCACGGGCGAGCCGGTGGTGCGCCACGAGGTCTCCACCGGCGCGGACAAGCGCCTCCAGCAGTCGGAACTCGGTGGGCGTGAGGCTCAGGCTGATCGCGCCGACCCTCGCTTCGTGACGCGCGGGCTCCAGTGTCAGCGAGCCGGCGGTGAGGACGCCCTGGGCACCCTCACCGGCCCCACCTCCCCGCCCGGTCCCGGCCAGGTCCACCCGGCGCATGACCGCCGTGATCCGGGCGAGCAGCTCCTGCTTGCCGAACGGCTTGACCAGGTAGTCGTCCGCGCCGATGCCCAGGGCCCTGACCTTCGCCGCCTCCGCGCTCTCGCCCGAGACGACGAGCACGGGAACATTCCCCGACGCCCGGAGCTGCCCGATCACCGTGAACCCGTCGGGACCCGGCATGGCGAGATCGAGCAGGACGAGGTCGGGCCGCTCCTCACGGAAGCGCTTGACGGCCGTCAGCCCGTCGTACGCCGTGATGACCTGGTGGCCCTCCGTGCCCACCAGGGCCGTGATGGCCCCGACCATCGCAGGGTCGTCGTCCACCACGAGAATCCGCAACGGTCGCGTTCCGATCACCTGTTCCTCCTCACTCGCTGCTGGTCAGACGGCGACTGCCGCGGGAAGAGCGAGCACGAACCGCGCCCCTCCCGTGGGTGCAGGCTCGCACCAGAGTCGCCCGCCCATCGATTTGGCCAGCCGTCGCGCCGCGTAGAGCCCGATGCCGGACCCTCGCGCGGTCTGCGTCTGGCGCCGTGCATATGGTTCGAAGATCTGCTCGCGCCACTCGGGCGGGATCCCGGGGCCTCCATCCGTGATCGCAAGATGGACGACGCCCTCGACGAGCTTCCACGCCAGGTCCACCCGTGTCTCGGGCGGGGCGTACTTGACGGCGTTCTCCAGGAGATGCTCGAGGACCTGCCGGAGACGGGCCGGGTCGGCCAGCACGTACAGCCGCCGCGAGCGCGCGATCGCCGCCGGGTGCCGCTGCAGCAGCGGCTTCAGCTCCCGCACGACCTCGGTGACGACTGCCTGCAGGTCAAGGGGAGCGAGCTGCGCCGGCTGGTCCGGCACGACTCGCACGGACTCAAGGATGGAATCCACGAGGCGGTCCAGCCGCTCGATCTGGTCCAGTGTCCCCTGGCGCCACGCCGCGCGCGTTGCGCGGCGGTTGGGGTCGCGCGAGGCCCGTCCATCCAGCGATGGCTCCTCCGAGAGCAGGTCCGTGTATGCGCGGACAACGGCGAGCGGCGTCCGGAGCTCGTGCGTGACCAGGGCGATCAGCTCGGTCCGCCCCTGGTCCAGGGTACGGAGCTGGGCGACCTGGGCCTCGGCCTCGCGCTGCAGCCGGCCCTTCTCCACGATCCCCGCGAGCAGGTCCGCGATGGCCGAGAGCTGGGCGACGTCGGCCTGGCTGAACGCGCGGCGCATCTCGGTCTGGACGTTGAGGACGCCAACGACCTGGTCCCTCCAGGTCAGAGGGACGGAGAGCATCGACACGATGAACCGCCGCTGGTCCAGGCCACGGACCCACAGGAACCGAGGGTCGGCCGCGATGTCGGGGACCGCGATGGGCTCCCGGGTGGCCGCCACGCGCCCGGTGATGCCCTCACCGAACGGGACCGTGACGCGCCCGATGTGGTGGCGGTCGAGGCCGGTGGTCGCGGCCAGCGTGAGCTGGAGGCCGCTGCGTTCGAGCAGGTACAGCGACGAGACGCCCGCGTGGAGAGCGTCACGCGTGCCGTCGACGACGGACTCGAGGAGCTCCTCCCAGGTGCGGGCGGTCGTCGCGAGCCGCAGGATCTCGTGGAGGAACCTGAGCTGCGCCACCGGGTCGTCGTTCCGCGGGACAAGGGGAGGACCGCTCTCGGCAGCGCTCTCGGCGAGGGTGTCCGGGGCGTCGACGAGCCGGGCCTCGGGACCGGGGTGCCGGGCGACTGGCTCGCCATCCTCTTTCGACGTGGGGATCACCGTGCAAGCCTAGACCGCGCCGCTACCTTCGTCGGTTGCGGTGAGGTGCCGGGACGGTGCCCTTGCAGTCGAACCGTAACCCACGGTGGCTGGCGACGCGCTCACGGACCCTCCATCATCTCCCGCATGGCTTCCCGCGCTCCTCGCCCCCGCCGCGACTCGCTCACCGGGGACCCGGCATCGGCGGCGCACCGGCGGGACACGCACGACCGTTTTCCCGCCGTCGCCGCGGAGCCACCGGGACCCGGGATCGGCCGCGCCCGGGATCCGATCGCCCGGGAGGTCCGCCTCCTCGGAGCGCTCCTCGGGCAGGTGATCGCCGAGCAGGGCGGGCCGGAGCTGTTCGCCCTCGTGGAACGGGTCCGCCACCGCACGATCGCGATGCGCCGCGGGGATCCCGGCGCGTTCGGGGAACGGGATCTCGAGCGCGAGGGCCTGACGTCCGAGATCGCGGCCCTGGACCTCGGGCAGGCGGCCGCCGTCGCCAAGGCGTTCACGCTCTACTTCCAGCTGGTCAACCTCGCGGAGGAGCGGGAACGGATCCGCGTGCTCCGCACCCGCGCCCGCAGCGCACCCGGCGGGGCGATCGACGATTCCATCGGCGAGGCCGTCAACCTGCTCGCCGCAACTCGCGACGCCGCCGGCGTCCAGGCCATCCTGGAACGGGTGATCGTCCACTCCGTGCTCACGGCCCACCCCACCGAGGCGCGGCGTCGGACGCTGCTCGTGGCGCTGCGCCGGATCAGGCGGCTGCTCGACTCGCTCGACGAGCCGCTCACGACCCCCGACGAGGATGCCGACCTTCGGCGCCTGGTGCGCGAGGAGATCTCCCTCCTCTGGCACACGGGCGACCTGCGGGCGGTCGCCCCCACGCCGCTGGACGAGGTGCGGTCCGCGTTGGCGATCTTCGACGAAACGCTGTTCACCGTGGTGCCCCGGTTCCAGCGGGCCGTCGACCGCGCGCTGGACGTCGCACGTGGCACGGCCGGGATGGGTGGTGCCGGGGAGGCTGGCAGTGCCCGGGGGACGCGAGACGCGCCGCCGGAGCCGGCCTACGCCGGCGATAGCGGACGGACCGGGACGCGCGCACCGATGGCGCCGGCACTCCTGCGGTTCGGGTCGTGGATCGGCGCGGACCGGGACGGACACCCGGGCGTGACATCGGACGTGACGCTCCAGGCCGCGCGGCTCCAGGCCGAGCACCTGCTGCGTGGCTACGAGGCCGTGGCCTTGCGCCTGATGCAGACCGTGGCGGCCAGGGTACCGGCGGAGCGCCTCGATCGCGCGCTCGGCAGCCGCCTCGCCCGCGATGCCGAGGAGCTCCCGGAGACCATGCGCCATCTCCGGAACCGCTTCCCAGAGGAACCCTACCGGCAGCGGCTGGGCGCCATCGCCGAACGGCTGCGCCGCACGCGGGCGGCGCTCACCGGCGAGACGGCCCCGCGGTCGGGCGGTTATACCGATGCGGCGGCCCTGGACGCGGAGCTCGCCGTGATCCAGGACGCGCTCGCGTCGGACGGCCTGCGGCGCGTCGCGTTCGGCGAGCTCACCGACCTGCGCTGGCAGGTCGCGACGTTCGGATTCCACCTCGCCTCGCTCGAGGTCCGCCAGCACGCTGAGGTCCATCGGGCCGCCGTCGAGGCGCTGCGGCATGGGTCAGGCCCGGACACCGAGGTTGCGCCCGGCGTGGCGCTGGGCGAGGTGCTGGCCACGTTCCGTTCCGTCGCGCGCCTCCAGGGACGCTACGGCGTCGAGGCCTGCCGGCGGTATGTCATCTCGTTCACGACGAGTCCCCTGGACGTCACGAACGTCCTCGACCTCGCGCGCCTGGCCGCAGAGCCGGAGCCGTTCGGAACGCCCGCGCCCGTCCTGGCGGACCTGCCGCCGGCGATCCCTCGCCTTGACGTCGTGCCGCTCCTCGAGTCCGCCGAGGCTCTCGCCGGGGCCGGCCCCCTGCTGGATGTGCTGCTCTCGGACCCGGCGTATCGGGCTCACCTGCGAGAGCGCGGTGATGCCCAGGAGGTGATGCTGGGCTACTCGGACTCGTCCAAGGAGAGCGGGTTCCTGGCGGCCAACTGGCTCCTCTTCCGGGCGCAGGAGGCGCTCGTGGCCACGGCACGGCGGCACGGCGTGACGCTCACGCTGTTCCACGGGAGGGGCGGGGCGATCGGGCGAGGCGGCGGGCCTGCGAACCGCGCGATCCTCGCCCAGGCGCCTGGCTCGGTGAACGGGCGCCTCAAGTTCACGGAGCAGGGCGAGGTGATCGCCGCCCATTACGCGGACCCGACGATCGCGCAGCGCCACCTCGAGCAGGTCACGGCAGCCACGCTGCTCGCGTCCACCCCGGAGCACGAGAAGGAGGTGGCCGTGGCCGCCGCGGCAGGTGCGGCAACGATGGCGGAGCTGACCGCGATCTCGCGTACCGCCTATCGCTCGCTGGTGGAGCGGCCGGCGTTCGGCGGCTTCTTCCGCGCGGCGACGCCCATCGACCTGATCGCCGGGCTTGGCCTCGGGTCCCGGCCGGCCGCGCGTCCGGGTGCCGAAAAGGCGGCGACACGAGCGCCGGATTCTGCCTCTCGGCGTCGGGTTCGACCCCAGCGTCGTCCCAGGCCTCCGCTTCGGCCCAGGCCCCCGGCTGGGATATCGCGTCGCTGCGTGCGATCCCGTGGGTCTTCGCCTGGTCGCAGGCCCGCGCGAACCTGCCGGGCTGGTACGGGCTGGGCACGGCCCTCGAGGCGCTCGCCGACCGGGGCGGGCGCACCGTCGTGGAACACCTGTCCCACCTCTACCAGAGCTGGCCGTTCTTCGCCTCGGTCATCGACAACGCGGAGCTGTCGCTCGCGAAGGCGGACCTCGGCACGTTCCGGCAGTACGCGGATCTCGCCGGGGGCGCCGAGGCGACCGCGATCCGCGGGATGATCGACGCGGAGTACTCGCGCTCGGTGCGGATGCTCCTCCTGGTGACGGGCCAGGACCGGCTGCTGGCCGGCCACCCCAGGCTCGCCCGATCGATCGAGCTGCGGAACCCGTACATCGACGCGCTGTCGGCCGTCCAGGTGGAGCTGCTCGGCCGCCTTCGCGATCCAGAGCTCGACCCGCGTGAGGAGGCCGCCATCCGGGCCGTCATCGGTGCGACCATCAACGGGATCGCCGCGGGCCTCCAGAACACCGGCTAGCGCGAGCAGGGGCGAGCGAGGGCACCAGGCCGACGACAGAGCTCACGGAGGGCACGATGCGCGAGATCCGGGCGGCGGTCATCGAACGGGCGGGCATGCCGGTGTCCATCGAGACGCTCTCGCTCGCCGACCCGGGTCCCGGCGAGGTGCTCGTGCGGATGACCTCGGCCGGCGTCTGCCACTCCGACCTCCACGTGCGCGACGGGCACTGGGTACGCCCGGGACCGATCGTGATGGGCCACGAGGGTGCGGGCGTCGTCGAGGCCGTCGGTCCGGGGCTGGACCCGTCGGTCGTCGGGCGGCCGGCGGCGCTGTCCTGGTACGCCCCGTGCCTGCGCTGCCGCGAGTGCCAGCGGGGCCGCCAGTGGCTCTGTTCGGGGTCTCCGTCGCTGCGCCACGCGCAGGCCGACGGCACCACCCGCCTCGCCCGGCCCGACGGATCGCCCGTCCTCGCCTATCTCTCGATCGGGACGATGGCCTCTGCCGAGATCGTGCCGGCGACGGCGGTGGTGCCGATGCCCGACGGCGTTCCGCCTGAGGTCGCGGCGCTCATCGGGTGCTGCGTCTCGACCGGGGTCGGGGCCGTCGTGAAGACCGCCGAGGTTCCCGCCGGGTCGACCGTCGCCGTCCTCGGGCTGGGCGGCGTGGGGCTCTCGTGCGTGATGGGCGCGGTGCTTGCGGGCGCGGCCAGGATCATCGCCGTGGACGTCAACCGGGCGAAGGTCGACCTCGCCGGCCTGCTCGGCGCCACGCACGCGGTCCAGGCGGACCCGTCGAACCCCGCGGCCACGGTGGAGGGGATCCGGAACGCGGCGGGTCCGGGCGGTCCGGACTTCGTGTTCGAGGCGATCGGCCTCCCGGCCACGATCTCCCAGGCGATCGCGGCGCTGCCACCCGGTGGCACCGCGGTCCTGGTCGGGCTGACGCGGTTCGGCCAGGACGCCACGTTCGAGGCGTTCCCGTTCGTGGACGGCGGGCGCCGGATCCTCGGCTCCAACTACGGGTCCGCCGTGGCGGCGATCGACTTCCCGCGATACGCGGAGGCGTACCTGGCCGGCCGCCTCCCGATCGACCGGCTGATCGACCGGCGTCTTCCGCTCGAGGACCTCGAGGACGCGTTCGACCGCCTCCGCGCTCGGGCGATGCCGCGCGCCAGATGGTGATGTTCGAGGGGTAGCTGGTGGCGGCGCAGGTTCCGGTGGTGACGCCGTGCGCCATGCGCGGACCGCGACGATCGCAGCCGGACCCCGGTCCGTCGGCTCGCAATGTCACAGGAACGGGCCGGTGCCGCGAACAAGGAAACGGTCCCCCAGGCGGGGGACCGTTCCGTGCGGATCGAGCTGCGGCCGAGCGCGGGACGCCCGGAAGATCCTACTTGTCGTGCGAGCGTCGCGAGCACGGCCTGCGCCGCCGCGAGGCGGGCCACCGGGACGCGGAACGGCGAGCAGGAGACGTAGTTGAGGCCGATCTTGCTCGCACTTGTGGATCGACGCGGGGTCGCCGCCGTGCTCGCCGCAGATGCCGACCTTGAGGTCCGGGCGCGTCGAGCGGCCCTTGTCCACGGCCATCTGCATCTCGTCGGCGATCACGTCGTCGAGGGTCTGGAACGGGTTCTCGGCGAGGATCGGGTACGGCTTGTCCTCGCCCGGCAGCATCACGCCCTCGACGTACTTGAGGAGGAAGCCGCCCTCGGCGTCGTCGCGGCTGTAGCCGAACGTCATCTGGGTGAGGTCGTTGGTGCCGAAGCTGAAGAACTCGGCGTGCTCGGCGATCTCGTCCGCGACCCACACGGCGCGCGGGATCTCGATCATGGTGCCGAACTTGAAGTCGATCTCCTCGCCGGCCGCCGCGACGACGGCATGGGCCTCGGCGTCGAGCAGCGCACGGGTGGCGATCAGCTCGTTCACGTGGCCCACGAGCGGGATCATGATCTCGGGTCGCGGGTCCTTGCCCGCCTTCTTCACCGCCACGGCGGCGTTGAGGATGGCGCGGGTCTGGATCTTCACGAAGTCCGGGATCATCAGGCCCAGGCGGCAGCCGCGGAGACCCAGCATCGGGTTCTGCTCGTGCATCGACTTGATGGTCGCGAGGAGCTCCTTGTCCTCATCGGTCGCGCCGCGTCGCCCGCCTTCGTCACCTTGACGAGCTGCTCCTCGAGGTTGGGGAGGAACTCGTGGAGCGGCGGGTCGATCAGGCGGATGACGACCGGCAGGCCGCTCATCGCCGCGAGGATCCCCTCGAAGTCGCCCTGCTGGAGGACCTCGAGCTTGGCCATCGCCGCGTCGAACGTGGCGAGCGCCTCGGCCTCGTCGGCCGTGAGCGCCTCGCCGGCCGCGGTCTTCGCCTTGGCGCGGGTGGCGACGTTGGCCACGAGGATCGCGCCGCGCACGATCTCCAGGCGCTCGCCCTCGCGGAACATGTGCTCGGTGCGGCAGAGGCCGATGCCCTGGGCGCCGTAGCTGACGGGCCTGGGCGGCCTCCTCGGGCTTGTCGGCGTTGGTCCAGACCTGCATCCGGCGGATCTTGTCGGCCCAGCCCAGGATCTGCTGGAGCTCGGGCTGGTCCTCGAAGCGGGCCTCGACCGTCGGCAGCGCGCCGACGAAGACCTCGCCGGTCGAGCCGTCGACGCTGATCCAGTCGCCCTCGGCGAAGCTGGCGCCCGACAGCGGCGACTGCGGGCCGTCTTGGTGCCGTAGTCGACGACCAGCTCGGCGCAGCCCGCGACGCAGGGCTTGCCGATCTGGCGGGCGACGACCGCCGCGTGCGACGTGGCGCCGCCGCGGGCGGTCAGGATGCCCTCGGCGACGGCCATGCCGTGGAAGTCGTCCGGGCTGGTCTCGACGCGCACGAGGACGACCTTCTCGCCCCGCGCCGACCCACTCGACCGCGACGTCGGCGTTGAAGACGGCCCGCCCGACGGCCGCGCCGGGGGAGGCGTTGAGGCCCTTGGCGACGCGCTCGCCGCGCCCTTGCGGGCGTTGGGGTCGAACTGGGCGCGGAGGAGCTGGTCCACCTGGGCCGGCTCGATCCGCTCGACGGCCTCGCGCTCGGTGATGACGCCCTCGTCGACCATGTCGACGGCGATCTTCACGGCCGCCGCGGCGGTCCGCTTCGCGATCGCGCGTCTGGAGCATGTAGAGCTTGCCGCGCTCGATCGTGAACTCGAGGTCCTGGACGTCTCGGTAGTGCTGCTCGAGCTGCTGGCCGATCTCGCACGAACTCCGTCGTACGCCGCGGGCATCTCGTCGCCTGAGCTGCGCGATCTTCTGGGGCGTCCGGATGCCGGCGACCACGTCCTCGCCCTGGGCGTTGACGAGGTACTCGCCGTAGAGCTCCTTGGTCGCCGTCGTTCGGTGTTGCGCGTGAACGCGACGCCGGTGCCGGAGTCGTCGCCCATGTTGCCGAAGACCATCGTCACGACGTTGACGGCGGTGCCGAGGTCGTGGGCGATCTTCTGGCTGTTGCGGTAGTCGTTGGCGCGCTTGCCGAACCAGGAGGCGAAGACCGCCTTGATGGCGAGGTCGAGCTGCTCGTACGACGTCGGTCGGGAACTCGCGGCCGGTGTCCTCGCGGACGACCGCCTTGAAGCGTCCACGACCAGGCGCCTTGCAGGTCCGTCGACCGTCGAGGTCGGTGTCCTTGGCGTCGGCGCCGTGCGCGTGCTTGCGTGCTCGAGCGGCTCGTCGAAGCGCGCGGCGTCCACGTCCATGACGATCCGGCCGAACATGCGCGATGAACCGGCGGTAGGCGTCCCAGCCGAAGCGCTCGTTGCCGGTCAGCGCGATGAGGCCCTGGAGGGTCTCCTCGTTGAGGCCGAGGTTGAGGACCGTGTCCATCATGCCCGGCATCGAGAACTTGGCGCCCGAGCGGACGGAGACGAGCAGCGGGTTCTTCGGGTCGCCGAAGCCCTTGCCGGAGCGCTCCTCGACCTGCTTCATGGCGCCCAGGACGTCGTCCCAGAGGCCGGCCGGCAGCTGCTTGCCGCTGGCGAAGTAGTCGTTGCAGGCCTCGGTCGTGATCGTGAAGCCCGGAGGGGTCGGCAGGCCGGCGAGGGTCATCTCGGCGAGGCCCGCGCCCTTGCCGCCGAGCAGGTCCTTCATCTTGCCGTTGCCTTCGGCCGTGCCGGCGCCCCAGGCGTAGATGTAGCGCTTGGCGGCGACGTGCGGGCGGTCGGACGTGGTCTGGGCTCTGCGGCCATCGTGGCAGGGCTCCTTGACGTGGCGGACGCGGCGCGTCGGGTGGCGCGCGGCCCGCGGAATTCACCTCTTGGGTATCGGGGCGATTGTACGCCGGGCGCTGCCGGCGTCCGGGCTTCGAGGGGGTTGCGAACGCATGGGCCGGTGTGCCCTCGCGAACGGGCCGTTCGGCGGCCGCCGGGGGCCGAGCGGGGCGGCCGCCGCCCGGCCCGGCAGCGCGTGCCACGCCCGGCGCTACACTCACGGCGCACCGTCCCGCGCCCCGGAAGTCCGCAGCCGTTCGAGCCCCAGGAGCACCCCGTGACCGAGCCCGTCACCGAGGACAGCCGCGTCATCGACATCGTCGCCGATGTCTACAACGCCACGCTCGTCGCACCGCGAGGACCTCGACCCGGACCTCGGCTACTTCCGCGTCAAGATGGACGGCCCCGCCGTCGCCGTTCGAGCCCGGCCAGTACATGACCGCCGGCGTCGTCGCGGACGGCAAGATGCTCCAGCGACCGTACTCGGTCGCCTCGGCGCCCGTCGGTCTCGGACACGCATGGCTACGAGCTCTTCGTCCGCCACGTGCCGGTCGTCCGGTTCACGACCGCGCTGTGGCGGCTCCGGGTGGGCCACCGGATGCGGATGATCGGCCCCAAGGGCAAGTTCATGCTCGAGCCGGACGACACGCGGACCCACCTGTACGTGTCCACCGGCACCGGGCATCGCGCCGTTCATCGTCGATGATCCGCGAGACGATGGCCCAGGGCAAGCCGCGCAGGACCGTGCTCCTCAACGGCTGTCTCGTTCGCGGACGAGCTGGGCTACCGCCCGGAGCTCGAGGCGTGGGAGCAGGACCCGGCCTACCGGCTGACCTACGTGCCGACGGTCTCCCGGCCCGGCGACCCGCGGAACGCGGGCTGGACCGGCCGGTCGGGCCGCGCCGAGCAGGTGATCACGGACACCTGCAAGTGAGCTCGGGCTCAAGGCCGACAAGACGGTGGTCTACATCTGCGGCAACCCCGAGATGATCCTCAACGTGGAGCGCGTCCTGATGGACCGCGGCTTCCCCGAGTTCCACGTCAAGAAGGAGCTCTACTGGCCGAAGGGCAAGCCGGGCGTGGCGGCGCCGGCGGGCTGACCCTGGGGCCCCGGCCTGTGCGGGACGGAGTGCTCGAGGCGGCAGACCCCGCGCGGCGCCGTTCGCCGCCGGCCCGTCCCGGGCGCGCCCACGTCCCCGGCGGTGCCCTCGCGCGCGATCCTGCTCCCGACGACCCGCGACGCGGACTGGCGTACCCTTGCGCGAACGCATGACGCCGGTCGGCCCGCGCCTGACGTGACCTTCGGACCATGGCGCGGGGCCATGGGCAGGTAACGCGGGCGGGACCATGTAGGCGACGATCCGGCGGTCACACAGCACCAGCGAGGTTCCATTGCATCCTGTCGTCGAGCGCGAGCAGCTCTCCCCGAACGTCGTCCGCCTCGTCGTCGAGGCCCCTCGGATCGCGAAGGTCCGGCGTCCCGGCCAGTTCGTCATCGTCCGGACCGGTCCGGGCGCGGAGCGCATCCCGCTGACGATCGCCGACAACGATGCCGAGGCCGGGACCATCACCCTGATGATCCAGGCCGTCGGCGTCAGCACGACCGAGCTCACCAGCCTCCAGGTCGGTGACGCCATCACCGGACGTCGCCGGCCCCCTCGGCCAGGAGACGGAGCTCATCGCCTCCGGTCATGCGGTGTGCGTCGGCGGCGGCGTCGGCACCGCGGTCATCCTGCCGATCGCCCGCGAGCTCGTCGCGGCGCGGCGTGCACGTGACCAGCGTCATCGGCGGCCGCTCGCAGGGAGTGGGTCATCCTGGAGCCCGAGCTCCGCGCCTGCGGCGACGTGGTCGTCTGCACGGACGACGGCAGCTACGGCCGCCACGGCTTCGTGACCCAGGCCCTCAAGGACCTGCTGGACGCGGGCGGCGTCGACGCCGTCTACGCGGTCGGCCCGGTGCCGATGATGAGGGCCGTGTCCGAGATGACGCTGCCCTACGACGTCGAGACCACCGTCTCGCTCAACGCGATCATGGTGGACGGCACCGGGATGTGCGGCGGCTGCCGCGTCACCATCGGCGGCGAGACCAAGTACGCCTGCGTGGACGGCCCGGAGTTCGACGCCCACAAGGTGAACTTCCAGGAGCTGGCGGACCGCCTGACCACCTACCGCTCCTTCGAGCAGCAGGCCCTCGAGCGCCAGAAGGACGACGAGGCGAAGGGCGCCTGCGCGACCACAGAGGTGACAGGCATGACCGAGCCCGCGTCCCCGGTGCCGGCGGAGCAGTCAGATGACGACGCCCGCCAAGCCCGCAGCTCAGCAACAAGGAGCGGATGACCATCGGCCGGGTCTCCATGCCCGAGCAGGAGGGCGAGGTCCGCGCCCACAACTTCGGCGAGGTCAACCTCGGCCTCACCTACCAGCTGGCGATGCTGGAGGCGGAGCGCTGCATCCAGTGCCCCAAGCCCTTCTGCGTCGACGGCTGCCCGGTCCGGGTCAACATCCCGCGGTTCATCAAGTTCCTGCGCGACGGCGACCTGCCGTCCGCCGCGGAGAGCCTCCTCGACGACAACGCCCTGCCCTGCGTGACCGGCCGCGTCTGCCCGCAGGAGACCCAGTGCGAGGGCGTCTGCATCCGGACCAAGAAGGGCGACTCGGTCGCCATCGGCTACCTCGAGCGATTCGTCGCCGACTGGGCGCAGCAGAACCCCGACGTGCTGCCCAACGCTCAAGCCCGGGCAGACCGGCAAGAGGATCGGCATCGTGGGCTCCGGCCCGGCCGGCCTCACCGCCGCCGGCGAGCTCGCCCAGAAGGGCCACGACGTCACGGTCTTCGAGGCGTTCCACGCCCCGGGCGGCGTCCTGATCTACGGCATCCCGGAGTTCCGCCTGCCCAAGGACATCGTCCAGGCCGAGGTGGACCGGCTCGTCCGCGAGGGCGTGAAGATCGAGGTCGACGCGATCATCGGCCGCACCTACACCGTCCCGGAGCTGCGCGAGGAGTTCGACGCGCTGTTCCTGGCCGTCGGCGCGGGCCTGCCGGTGTTCATGAACGTCCCCGGCGAGAACTTCAAGGGCGTCTACTCGGCCAACGAGTACCTGACCCGCGTCAACCTGATGGGCGCCTGGAACGCGGACTCCAAGACGCCGATCCTCCACGGCCAGCGGGTCGTGGTGGTCGGCGGCGGCAACGTGGCGATGGACTCCGTCCGGACCGCGCAAGCGCCTGGGCGCCGCCGAGGCGACCATCGTCTACCGCCGGTCCGCGGACGAGCTCCCCGCCCGCAAGGAGGAGGTCCACCACGCGATGGACGAGGGCGTCCGGTTCGAGCTACCTGACGGCCCCGGTCGAGGTCCTCGCGGACGAGAACCGCTGGGTCACCGGCCTCAGGTGCGTCGAAGATGGAGCTGGGCGAGCCCGACCAGAGCGGCCGGCGCCGGCCGATCAAGATCGCGGGCTCCGAGTTCGTCGATCGACTGCGACCTCGTGGTCGTGGCGATCGGGACGAAGGCCAACCCGCTGCTCACCGGCAGCGCGCCGGAGCTGACGGTCAACGAGTACGGCTACCTGATCGCGGACGAGTACGGCATGACGAGCATGCCCGGCGTCTTCGCCGGCGGCGACATCGTGCGCGGTGCGGCCACCGTGATCCTCGCCATGGGCGACGGCAAGCGGTCCGCGTTCGCGATCGACTCCTGGCTGCGCGGCGTGTGGCCGCCCGTCGGGGCCGACAGGAGACCAAGGCGAAGGAGCCGGCCGCCGCGGGCTGACGCCTGTTCGCAGTCCGGCAGCCCGGGGCCATGCAGCCGCCGGATCACCTGCCTCGTCCGCCCGGACATGGATGGGCGCGGCCGCCTGCGTCCCTGAGCGCAGCGACCGCGTCCTTGTCCCGAATGCTCGACGGGCCCGGCCGGGCGCGCGCCATGGCCCGTCCGTCCCTCCCGGTGCCGCCGCGGCACCGGACCGTCGTCTGGCGCGGGCGGTTACGGTCGGACGGCCGCCATCCGGTCCAGGAGCAGGCGCTTGACGCCCTCGAGCGGCACCCGCTCCTGGGTCATCGTGTCGCGATCGCGGATCGTCACGGCGCCGTCCTCGAGCGAGTCGACGTCCACCGTCACGCACCACGGCGTGCCGATCTCGTCCTGGCGCCGGTAGAGCTTGCCGATCGCTGCGGTGTCGTCGTAGACCGCCATCATGTCGCGCTTGAGGTCGCCGAGGAGCCGGTGGCACAGGTCCACGATCTCGGGCCGCTTCTTGAGCAGCGGCAGCACGGCCACCTTGTACGGCGCGAGGTCCGGGTGCAGGCCGAGGACCACGCGCGTCTCGCCGCGGACCTCCTCCTCCCGGTAGGCGTCGATGAGGAACGTGAACGCCGCCCGGTCGGCGCCGGCCGCCGTCTCGACGATCCACGGGATGAAGTGCTCGCCCGTGGCCTGGTCGAAGTACTCGAGGTTCTCGCCGGACGCCTTCGCGTGGTTGCCCAGGTCGAAGTCGCCGCGGTTGTGGATGCCCTCGAGCTCCTTCCAGCCGAACGGGAAGCGGTACTCGACGTCGATCGCCTTCTTCGCGTAGTGCGCCAGCTCGTCCGGGGCGTGCTCGCGGAACCGGAGCCGGGACGGCGGTCACGCCGTAGGCCTCGTACCAGGCCTTGCGCCTGGGCAGCCAGTACTCGAACGCCTCGGCCGCTCCGTCCTCCGGACGGACGAAGTACTGCATCTCCATCTGCTCGAACTCGCGCATCCGGAACACGAAGTTGCCGGGCGAGATCTCGTTGCGGAACGACTTGCCGACCTGCGCGATGCCGAACGGGATCTTCTTGCGCGAGCTCTGCTGGACGTTCTTGAAGTTGACGTACGAGCCCTGGGCCGTCTCGGGCCGGAAGTAGACGATCGAGCCGTCGTCCTCCACCGGTCCCATGTGGGACGTGAACATGAGGTTGAACCGGCGCGGCGCCGACAGCGGGCCCCCGTCGTTGGGGCAGACGAGGCCGAGCCGCGCCACGACGGTGTCGTCGCGCAGGTCCGTGGCGGAGAGGTCCTCGGCGCCCGGCAGCTCGTCCAGGCGATACCGGCGGCGGCACGTGGCGCACTCGACCAGCGGGTCGCTGAAGGAGCCGACGTGGCCGGACGTCACCCAGACCTGCGGGTGCATCAGGATGCCGGCGTCCAGGCCCACGATGTCGTTGCGGTCCTGGACCATCGCGCGCCACCAGGCGCGCTTCACGTTGTTCTTGAGCTCCACGCCGAGGGGCCCGTAGTCCCAGACGGCGTTGATGCCGCCGTAGATCTCGGACGACGGGAAGATGAAGCCGCGGCGCTTCGAGAGGCTGACGATGGTCTCGAGGTTCGCGACGGCGGGCGCGACGGCGTTGGGATCAGAGACAGAGTCTGTCACAGGGATGCTCCGAGGGCCCGCGGCCTTGGCATGGACACGGGTGGGCGATGCTGGATCGGGGACGCGGGCGATCCTAGCAGACGGGGCATCGTCTCCGGCCGGCGCCGGGGTATCGAGGCATCAGTGAGGCCCGGCAAGGTCGGCCGTGGCGGATCAGCCGCCGGTCACGAAGCGGTAACCCAACCCGTATTCGGTCTGGACGAACGTGCGGCCCGGTGACGCTGCGGCCAGCTTGGCCCGCAGGTTGCGCATCGTCACCCGCAGGAGCTGCGTCTCGCCACCGTACGTCGGGCCCCAGACCCCGCGCAGCAGCTCCGCGTGGCTCCTCAGGATCCCCGGGTGGCGAGCCAGCGTGGCCAGCAGCCGGAACTCGGTCGGCGTGAGGTGGACCTCCGTCGCCTCTCCCGCGACCCGGTGCGTCGCGGGCTCGATGCGCAGCCCCGGGACCACGATGGGATCGTCGCCGCTCCCCTGGCTCACGAGGCGGACGCGACGCAGCGCCGCGGCGATCCTGGCGACCAGCTCCGGCATCCGCACCGGCTTCGTGAGGTAGTCGTCGGCGCCCGAGACGAGGCCGCGCACGACGTCGGCCTCCGAACCCATGGCCGTCACGATCAGGACGGGCACGACGCTGACCTGGCGGATCCACTCGGTCACCTCCCAGCCGTCCATGCCCGGGAGGTTGAGGTCGAGGAGAACGAGGTCGGGCTCCTCCTCCTCGAACCTGCGCATCACCTCCAGGCCGTCGGCGGCGACGGCCGTCCGCCAGCCGTGCCTGCCCACCCACATCTCGACCAGCTCACGGAACTCGGGCTCATCCTCGACGATCAGCACCAGCTCGCCGTGGCCCAGCTGGGGCCGTGCCAGGGTCGCGGGAGGGATCACGCGACGGGCGTCGGGGGGCCGGGAGCCCGATCCGCCCGCCTTCACGCCGGCTCCCGGTCAGGCGCCATCCTGCCCACCGCGACGGGGACGCTGAACGAGACCGCGCTGCGTTCCGAATCTGGCTCGATCCAGATGCGTCCCCCGTGCGCCTCCACGAGACGGCGACACACGTGGAGCCCGAGCCCGCTGCCATCGGGGTGGGCCTCGCGTGCGTGACGGCCCCGGTAGAGCCGGTCGAACACGCGCGCCCGGTCCTCGACGGGGATGCCCGGACCATGGTCCTCGACGCTGATCACGACGGTTCCCGGCTGCGGTCGGGCGCGGATCACGATCGACCCCGGTCCGCCATACCTGCGCGCGTTATCCACCAGGTTGACCAGGACGTGCCCGATCCGGACGTCGTCCACGTCCACCTCCGGGAGGTCGGGCGGGAGGTCGACGTGAATGGGCAGCATCCCCGGCCATTCGCCGAGACCCCCGACGACGGTCTCCAGCAGCTCGCCGACCTCGACACTGGAGCGGTGAAGGGCGAGGCTCGCGTGTTCCACCTGGGTGAGGTCAAGCAGCTCGTCGACGAGCTGCTTGAGGCGGGCGGTCGCGAACCCGATGCGCTCCACGGAATGGCGCTGCGCCGCCGGATCCAGTCCGAGGTCGAGCAGGCTGTCGACATGGGCGGAGATCAGCGCGAGCGGCGTACGGAGCTCGTGGGAGACCGCGGCCAGGAAGCTCGCCCGGAGCTCCTCCGCGGCCCGCTCCGCCCGGAGATCCCGGAGCACGACCACGGCACCAGCCTCTGGCCCCGGCATCGCGGAGAACGAGGCAGCGACCGGGATCTCGGTCCCGTCCGGTGCGCGGAGACGCAGCTCCGTGTCGACGAGCCGCGTCGGGCCGACCAGCACCTCCTCGAACCGGCATCGTGGCCCGCAACGGAGGAGGTCCCCCTGGGCGCAGCCGAGGACCGTCTCGCACGTGGCCGCGCCTGCCGGCGCGTGGCCCCCCAGCAGCGACACCGCGGCGCGGTTGAGCCGGACCATGCGCCGTCGCTCGTCCACGGCAAGGATTCCCTCGTTGGCCCCGTCCAGGATCGCCGCGAGCAGTGCCTGCTCACCGGCGAGCGCCTCGCGCAGCTGGCCCGCGTGGAAGGCGATCGCCAGCTCGTGCCGGACGAGGCCCAGCAGTCGGACCCGGTCAGGCGGCAGCTGCTCCCCGTCGGCCGGCCGCAGGGCCAGGAACCCGACGACCCGGCTGCCGAGCTCGGCCGAGCCGAGATCACGACGCTCGTCGAGCGCGACACCGTGCCAGCCATGGTGGCGGGCCCAGGCCTCGGCGACGGCCGGCGTCGGGAAACCGACCGGGACGACGCGACTCGCCGCGTCGTCACCCGCGGCGTCCTCCTGCACGCTGTCGCCACGCACCCACGCCCCGGCGCCCGCGTCGGCCACCTCCACATCGGGCTCGGTCGCGACCAGCCGGAGCTCGCGGACAGAGGGGGCCGCGAGCCACAGGGCGCCGATAACGGCGTCGCTGGCGCGGACCAGCTCCCCGATGACGCTCGCCGCCATCAGCGGCAGGTTTCCCCCGAGCGCGACCAGCTGGCTCAGCTGGTATTGCGCGAAGACGGTGTCCGCCTGCCGCTGGGCGTCCTCGAGGATCTGCTCGAGCTCCGCCGTGGTGAGGGTCGCCGGACCCGATGCGGTGGTCATCAGGCACGCCCGCCGGCGGCGAGGAGGGAGCGCACCAGCAGGTAGCAGGACGTGGCCCCGGGGTCCTGGTGGCCGCGGGAACGCTCACCAAGCCGGAGGGCCAGCCCGCGTCGGGCGACGAGCGGCACGGTTGCCCGCATGCCGGCCCGGGCGGCACGGGCGGCCGCGAGCGCCGCGGCATCCTGGCCCCCTCCGCCAGCCACGGTCGCCGCATAGGCATCCGCCGCCGGCCGGAGCGCGTCGTAGATCGTCTTGTCGCCCAGTCGGCACCGGCCTCGCCGGGCGAGACCCTCGGCTGCCGCGTTGAACGCTCGGGCCGAATCCTCCGGGCGCAGGGCCGTGAGCCCGGCGACGGTGATCCCAGCCTCGATGAAGGCCGTCCCGTACAGCGAGCCGCCGGCCCCGCCGACACCAGCCACCAACAGGTGGCCGAGCCGCCGCATCAGGTCGCCGACGTCGGCCCCAGAGTCCTCGGGTCTCACGGCACGAACGGCGTCGCCGAACCCCACGCTCATGTTCTCCCCGTGGTCACCGTCGCCCAGCTCTGCGTCGAGCCGGTCCAGGAGCGTCCTGTGGCGGACGAGGAGTCGCTCGGCACGGAACAGGACGGCGACGAGGTCCGCGCCAGTGAATGTCCTGGACACGACCCGGTAGTCGCGACCGGGAAGGGTGCCCGGTCCCGGTCGCGCGGCGCTGGTGAAGTCGTCCGCGGTACGGTCATCGCCGATACGGTTGCTCATGCGCGAGCGTAGTGTATGGCCCAGCGCCGCCCCCGGGACCCCTCGCCGGTCCGACCCGGGGCGGGCCGGAGCGCCGCCGCATGGCCACGGCGCCGATCGGACGGAGCGTGTGGGTGGTCGGTCTCGTGCTGGTGGCGCACAGCGAGGAGCTTGTCCGCGGCCTTGCCGCCATGATCGGCCAGGCAGCGCCGGCCGTAGCGGTCGCCGGTGCAGGCGGCCTGGGCGGCGGCCGGCTCGGCACCAACGGCCTGGAGGTCGCGGACGCGCTCCGACGCGTGCTCGCGGCAGCCGCGGGCGACGGCGTCCTGGTGCTGCTGGACCTGGGGAGCGCGTCACTCGCGCTGGACGTCGCGCTGGACGAGCTCGATCCCGTCGCACGCGGCCTCGTGCGGGTGACAGAGGCCCCGTTCGTCGAGGGCGCGATCCTCGCCGCCGTCGCGTCCTCGGGTGGAGCCGACCTCGGTGCGGTCGCGGCCGCCGCCGAACGCGCCGGCACGATGCCCAAGCTGCCCAGGGATTGAGGTGGCCCCCGGAACCCCGGCGCCCGGTCCGCCGGCGCGCGGCGCAACGGTCACCGTCGCGTGGCTCCGGCACGTCGCGGCCGTCATCCACGAGCGTCGCGCCTGGCTGACGGACCTCGACGCAGCGATCGGGGACGGGGACCATGGCATCAACCTCGACCGGGGTTTCGCGGCGGTCGCGGCGGACCTCGAGACCGGCGGGCTCGCCTCCGATGGCGTCGGCCCGCTGCTCACGGCCGCCGGTCGCCGGCTGCTGGGCCTCGTCGGGGGCGCGAGCGGGGCGCTCTACGGTCGCGGCCTGATGGCGGCCGGGAACAGGGTCTCGGCGGGCACGACCGCCGGCCCCACGGGCACGCGCCGCCTGGCGGAGGATGCGCTGGCGGCGGCCATCGACGGGATCGCGGCGCTCGGCCATGCGGCCCCGGGGGACAAGACGATGCTCGACGCCCTGGTGCCGGCGCTCCTCGCGCTCCGGGCCGCACCCCCCGGCGAGCCCGTCCATGCAGCGCTGGCGAGGGCGGCGGAGGCCGCCGAGGCGGGGGCGGCCGCCACGGTCCCCCTGGTGGCCAGAAAGGGACGTGCGAGCTATCTCGGCGAGCGATCCGCCGGACACCTGGACCCCGGCGCGGCCTCGAGCGCGATCCTGGTTCGCTGCCTGGCCGATGTCGTCGCAGCGGCAGGCCGTGACGATGCGCCTCCCTCGGAGCCGCGCAGGAGACGGTAGCCCTGCGCCCCGACGGGGCATGCGGCCCGGTGTCGGAAAGGATGCGGGACGGATTCACTTTGTCTTGAGATTTCGCGCCGCCCGGGACCCCTAGAGTCGGGGTATCCGCGCTTGCAGCGGTGAGTCGTTGCGCGGCCTGGTCGCAGTGACCCACCGACCGCTGGGTTGCGAAAGGAGGAGCCACCGGAGGAGGTTGAGCCCGACGCGGCCCACCCGCGACGCGCGATCCCGCTCGCCGCTCGGCCGCAGGATGGCCTGAGGGATGCTGGAACCCCTGATCGGGGTTTGTCCACTAGATGGAGTGCTTGGCATGGAGTTCAACACCAACATCATGATCGCGGAGATCTTCGGGACGATGCTCCTGATCCTCCTCGGCGACGGTGTGGTCGCAGGCGTGCTGCTCGCAAAGTCCAAGTCCAACAACGCGGGCTGGATCGTCATCACCGCGGCATGGGCGTTCGCCGTGTTCGTGGGCGTCGTCGTCGCTGGCCCGATCAGCGGCGCGCACCTGAACCCGGCGGTCACGGTCGGCCTCGCGGTCAGCGGCGGGATCACCTGGGGCCAGGTCCCCGAGTACGTGATCGCCGAGTTCATCGGCGCGTTCATCGGCGCGACCCTCGTCACGATCCACTACTGGGATCACTTCAAGGCGACCGAGGACCAGGGCCTCAAGCTCGCGGTCTACAGCACCGGCCCGGCCATCCGCAACTACTCGCTCAACTTCATCTCCGAGGTCATCGGCACCTTCGTGCTGGTGTTCGTGGTCCTGTGCTTCTCGACCAACGGCAGCGGCGAAGGCGTGCAGATCGGCAAGGGTGGCCTCGCGGCCCTCGGCGCCCTGCCCGTCGCGCTCCTCGTGTTCTCGATCGGCATGTCGCTCGGCGGCACCACCGGGTACGCGATCAACCCGGCCCGTGACCTGGGCCCGCGCATCATCCACGCGATCCTGCCCGTCCCGGGCAAGGGCCAGTCGGACTGGGGTTACTCCTGGGTCCCGGTCGTCGGCCCGCTCGTCGGCGGCGTCCTGGCGGCCTTGGTCTACAACGCCGTCTGGGTCAACTACATGACGAAGGCGGCGTGGGGGCTGTAGCCAGACCCCGCGACTGACGCACCGTCCGCTCGCCGCCGGGGTCCCTCCGGGCTCCGGCGGCGAGCCCCTCCAAAAGCAGCGGGAGAGCTCATGAAGAAGCTCATCAACGCACCCGACGACGTCGTCGACGAGGCCCTCGCGGGGATGCTCGCCGCCCACGCGGACTACATCCGCGTCGAGGAGCCGAACATCGTCGTCCGCAAGGACGCTCCCCGCGCCGGCAAGGTCGGCGTGATCTCGGGTGGCGGGTCGGGCCACGAGCCGATGCACGGCGGATTCGTCGGCATGGGCATGCTCGATGCGGCGTGCCCGGGCGCGGTCTTCACCTCGCCCGTACCGGACCAGATGCTCGCGGCCACCAAGGCCGTCGACGGCGGCGCCGGCGTGCTCCACATCGTGAAGAACTACACCGGCGACATCATGAACTTCGAGCTCGCGGCCGAGATGGCGCGGGCCGAGGGGCTCGAGGTCACGGCGGTCGTCATCGCGGACGACGTCGCGGTGAAGGACTCGCTGTACACGGCCGGCCGGCGCGGCGTCGGCGGCACGGTGCTCGCGGAGAAGATCGTCGGCGCGGCCGCCGAGGCGGGCGCGGATCTCGCGACCGTCACGGCGCTCTGCCAGAAGGTCCAGGACAACGTCCGCTCGATGGGCATGGCCCTGACGAGCTGCACGGTGCCCGCGGCCGGCAAGCCGACCTTCGAGATCGCGGACGACGAGATGGAGATCGGTGTCGGCATCCACGGGGAGCCGGGACGGTCCCGCATGAAGCTCGCGACGGCGGACGAGATCACCGAGATGCTCGCCACGCCGATCCTGGACGACCTGCCCTTCCAGCGCGGCGACAACGTCCTCGCGTTCGTGAACGGCCTCGGCGGCACCCCGCTCGTCGAGCTGTACATCGTCTACAACAAGCTCGCCAAGATGTGCGCCGAGCGCGGCGTCACGATCACCCGCAACCTGGTCGGCAACTACATCACGTCGCTCGAGATGGCCGGCTGCTCGATCACCCTGCTGAGGCTCGACGACGAGCTGACCAAGTACTGGGATGCCCCGGTCAACACCCCCGGCCTGCGCTGGGGCGTCTGACCGAGCGCCCACTCGGAATTGCGGGAGAAGCAATGAGCACCGCGTCACGCATCAGCTATGACGACGTGGTTGCATGGGTCCAGCTGGTCGCCGACCGGGTGCGCACCGAGAAGACATACCTCACGGAGCTCGACTCCGCGATCGGCGATGCCGACCACGGCATCAACATGGATCGCGGCTTCCAGGCCGTGCTGGCCAAGCTCCCGGCGCTCCCCGTCGGAGACGTCGGGGCGTTCTTCAAGGGCGTCGGCATGACCCTCATCTCCACCGTCGGTGGGGCGAGCGGTCCGCTCTACGGCACGTTCTTCCTCCAGCTCGGGGGAGGGACGGCCGGCAAGGCCGAGATCGAGCTCAGCGAGTTCGCGACGGGGCTGGACGCCGGCATCGCCGGTATCCAGCGCCTGGGCAAGGCCGAGCCGGGCGACAAGACCATGCTGGATGCACTGCTGCCGGCGCGTGACGCGCTGCGGGCGGGCCTCGACCGGGGGGATGCCCCCGTCGACGCCCTGTCGCCGCCGTCGCGGCGGCCGAGCAGGGCATGCTCGCCACGATCCCGCTCGTCGCCCGCAAGGGTCGCGCGAGCTACCTCGGAGAGCGCAGCGCGGGTCACCAGGACCCGGGCGCGACGTCCTCGCATCTCCTGCTCAAGGCTGCCGCCGACGCCTGGTTCCAGGCGTAGGCATCCACGCACACGAACAACGCACACGGGAGCACAGACTCTATGAGCAAGTACGTCGGGGCCCTCGACCAGGGCACCACGAGCACCCGCTTCATGATCTTCGACCACGCCGGCGCAGTCGTCGCGATCGACCAGAAGGAGCACGAGCAGATCTACCCGAAGCCCGGGTGGGTCGAGCACGACGCGAACGAGATCTGGACCCGCTGCCAGGAGGTCATCAAGGGCGCGCTGGCCAAGGCCGGCATCACCGCCGCCGACCTCGCCGCCGTGGGCATCACCAACCAGCGCGAGACCGCCCTCGTCTGGAACAAGAAGACGGGCAAGCCGGTCTTCAACGCCATCGTCTGGCAGGACACCCGCACGGACCTCCTCGTCAACGAGTTCGCCAAGGACGGCGGCCAGGACCGCTTCCGGGCCAAGGTCGGCCTCCCGCTGGCGACCTACTTCTCCGGCCCCAAGGTCCGCTGGATCCTGGACAACGTCCCCGGCGCCCGCGAGTCGGCCGCGGCCGGCGACCTGGTGTTCGGCAACATGGACACCTGGTGCATCTGGAACCTCACCGGCGGCGTCAACGGCGGCGTGCACGTCACCGACGTCACCAACGCCAGCCGCACCATGCTCATGAACCTCGAGACCCTGGCCTGGGACGACGAGATCCTGGGCATCATGGGCGTGCCGAAGTCCATGCTCCCGGAGATCAAGGCCTCCTCCGAGGTCTACGGCACGTGCGTCGGCGACCTCGCCGGCGTGCCCGTCGCAGGTGACCTGGGCGACCAGCAGGCGGCCCTCTTCGGCCAGACCTGCTTCTCCCCCGGCGAGGCGAAGAACACCTACGGCACCGGCTGCTTCATGCTCATGAACACGGGCGAGAAGGTCGTCCCGTCCAAGAACGGCCTGCTCACGACCCTCGGCTACAAGATCGGCAACCAGCCGGCCGTGTACGCCCTCGAGGGCTCCATCGCCATCACCGGCGCGCTCGTCCAGTGGCTCCGCGACAACCTCGGCATGATCGAGAAGTCCCCGGACATCGAGGCCCTCGCGGCGACGGTCGAGGACAACGGCGGCGTGTACTTCGTCCCGGCGTTCTCCGGCCTCTTCGCACCGTACTGGAAGAATGACGCCCGCGGCGTCATCGCCGGCCTGACCCGCTACGTGACCAAGGGCCACATCGCGCGCGCCGTCCTCGAGGCGACCGCCTGGCAGACCCGCGAAGTCCTCGACGCCATGAACGCCGACTCCGGCGTTCCGCTCACGGCCCTCAAGGTCGACGGCGGCATGGTGTTCAACAACCTCCTCATGCAGTTCCAGGCCGACGTCCTGGGCGTCCCGGTCATCCGGCCGGTCGTCGCCGAGACGACGGCGCTCGGTGCGGCCTACGCCGCCGGCCTCGCGGTCGGCTACTGGGCCGAGATCGAGGACCTGCGCATCAACTGGGCGCGCGACGCGGAGTGGGCTCCGAAGATGGATGCCGACCTCCGCGAGAAGGAGTACGCCCAGTGGAAGAAGGCCGTCACGCGGACCTTCGCCTGGGTCGACTGATCCTCGAACCAGCCTGAACGGACAGCCCCGGCGCCCATCGCGGGCGTCGGGGCTGTCACTTGACAGGGAGATGCCGTGGCCGCAGAACCTGGCGCCTGCGTCGGGCTCGTCGTCGTCTCACACTCCAGCCGCATCGCCGAGGGCACTGCCGAGCTGGCCGGCCAGATGGCCGGGCCGGATGTCCGCATCGTGCCCGCGGGTGGCCTCGAGGACGGGTCGATCGGTACGGACGCGGCGCGAATCGCCGTCTCGATCGGCGAGGCGGACGCGGGGGCGGGCGTCGTCGTGCTCGCCGACCTCGGGAGCGCCGTGCTGGCCACGCGGACGGCGCTGGAGCTTCTCGGCAATCCGGGGAACGTACGCCTGAGCCGCGGACCCATCGTGGAAGGTGCCGTCATCGCGGCCGTCCAGGCGAGCACGGGCTCGGGGCTGGACGAGGTCCTGGAAGCCGCCGAGGGCGCCGCTTCCCTCCCCAAGGGTTAGAGTGTGACCGGGCCCGTCGCCGAGGCGGCTGGACCGGTGAATGATGCAGCCCGTGGGCGCTTGACCCGCGGGCACGCAGCGAGGTGATCACCATGGCGGTGCCGCACACCGTCGACGTCCTGGTCATCGGAGGTGGCGCCACCGGCGCGGCCGTTCTCCGGGACCTGGCGCGACGCGGGCTGAAGTCCCTGCTCGTGGACCGGAGCGACTTCGGCACCGGTACCACCGGCCGCTACCACGGCCTCCTCCACTCCGGCGGCCGCTACGTCGCCAAGGACCAGTTGGCGGCACGGGAGTGCATCGAGGAGAACCGGGTGCTGCGGCGGATCGCGCCCGCGAGCATCGAGGACACCGGCGGCTACTTCGTCGCGACGCCCGATGACCCCGACGACTACGTCGAGGCCTTCGCCGACAACTGCAACGCCAGCGGCGTGGACTGCGACGAGGTCAAGGTCGCGGACCTCCTGGCCCGGGAGCCTGCGCTCAACCCCAAGACCCGGCGTGCGTTCCGTGTGCCCGACGGCTCCATCGAGCCCTGGATGCTGATCGATTCGATCATCGCGGACGCTCGCAGGCACGGCAGCGAGGCGCTGACCTACCACCGCGTCATCGGCATGGAGGTCCGGGCAGACCGGATCACCGAGGTGACCCTGCGCGATGAGCAGACCGGCACGGTCTCGCGGGTCTCGACCAGGTTCGTGGTCTCCGCGGCCGGCGCGTGGGCGGGCCAGATCGCGGCGTTCGCCAACGTCGGCGTGGAGATGACGCCCGGCAAGGGCACGATGCTGATCTACAACCACCGCATGACCGACGCGGTGATCAACCGCTGCCATCGCTCGTCCGATGGCGACATCATGGTCCCGGTCCACACCGTCGCCATCCTCGGCACGACCGACATCAAGGTCCCCGACCCGGACGACTTCGAGGTCACCCGTGCGGAGGTCGAGCGCCTCGTGAGCGAGGGCGCCAAGATGTTCCCGGACCTGCCGCGGATGCGCATCCTGCGCGCCTACGCGGGCGTGCGGCCGCTGTACCAGCCTCCCGCGGACGCGGTCCCGGGCGTGGGCAACCGCTCGATCTCCCGGGCCCACGCGATCCTGGATCACGCCGACCAGGGCGTGGACAACTTCGTGTCGATCGTGGGCGGCAAGCTCACGACCCACCGGCTGATGGCCGAGCAGACCGTGGACGTTGTCGCGGCCAAGATGGGCGTCACGACGCCGTGCACGACGGCGGACGAGATGCTCCCCGACCAGGAGGCCGGCCACACCTACTGGCTGGGCCACCGCCTGGCAGACCACGAGGAGGAGGGTGGCGGCGACGCGGACCTCCTGTGCGAGTGCGAGCTCGTCACGCGCAAGGCGGTCGACGCGTACCTCGACAGGCACTGGCCCTGCAGCATCGACGACGTCCGGCGCGGCAGCCGCGTGGGAATGGGCCCCTGCCAGGGTGCGTTCTGCATGTTCCGGGTCGCGGGGCTGCTCGCCGAGCGACTGGACGCCCGTTCATCTGCGACCGGCCAACGGGTACCGGGCGCGATCGGGACGGAGGGGCACGGTCCCGGGACGCCCGCCCTCCACGCCGCCATCGCCGACCGTGCGCTGACGAGCTTCTTCCAGGAGCGCTTCAAGGGCACCCGGCCGATCGCCGAAGGCCGCCAGCTCCAGGAGCTGATGATGACCAACGGTGTCTACCTGGGCGTCCTCGGGCTCGAGTCGATGACCTCGGCGCCCGCCCCCAAGCTGAGCGAGGAGAGCCTCGATGCCGCACGCTGACGTCGTCGTCGTCGGTGCCGGCCTCGCCGGACTGGTCGCAGCCGCCCGAATCGCCGAGGCCGGCGCCACCGTCACGCTCGTCGCCAAGGGCCACGCGAGCACCCATTGGGGCTCCGGTGGCCTGGACGTCGCGGGACCGGCCGGAGCCGCAACCTCCGCCGCGGGCGTGGCCCACCTCGCGGGGCTGGACCACCCGTACAGCTTCCTCGCCCCGGACGTGGCACCGTCGATCGCGTGGCTCCTCGCGAGCCTCGAGGCAGGCGGCCTGCCGTATGCCGGGACCCTCGACACGCCGATCCGTCGTGTGCCCACCGCCATCGGCGGGACACGGCGCGTGGCGATCGTCCCCGAGGCCCAGGCCGCGGCCCTGCGGCCGTGGGAGCAGGACGAGATCCTGGTGATCGCCGGTCCTGCCGGGTACAAGGACTTCTGGCCCGCGGCCATCGCCGACAGCCTCGGGCGCGAGGCGGTCTGGATGGGCGCCGACCGCCCGGACAGCGTCACCGGAATCACCGTGGAGCTTGACGGCGTCACGGACCGCCACAACCTCAATGCCCTGCACCTTGCGCGCCGCTTCGACGATCCCGCGCAGCGGGCCGCCGACATCGGCCGGTTCGCGGCCGCGATCAGGAAGGCAGCTGCCGGGCGGCCGGGCCGCGTGGGCGTGCCGGCGATCGTGGGTCTTTCACAGCACGCCGAGGCCTGGGCCGAGCTCAGGGCGAGGCTGCCGCTGGAGCCCTTCGAGATCCCGCTCGTCCCGCCCAGCATCCCGGGCATCCGCCTCTGGCGCGTCCTCCGGGAGATCATCCGGGCAGCGGGGGGGCGCGTCCAGGTCGGCGAGTCCGTCGCCCGGATCGACATCGAGGACGGCCGGGTGACGGCCGTTGAGATGGAGGCCGCGGCACGGTCGCACATCATCCGCACGGAGGCCCTGGTGCTCGCCACCGGCGGCATCGCGGGGGGCGGGCTCGTGGCCACGCACGACGGTCGCATCGTCGAGCCGCTGCTCGGCCTGCACGTGGACGCCCCCGAACACGAGGAGTGGCTCGTCGCCGACGCGCTGGACCCCGCAGGCCACCCGATCGAGGCGGCCGGGGTCCCCACGGACGCAGGCCTCCGGCCGCTGGCCCAGGACGGGCGGCCGCCATACGCCAACGTCCGCGTCGCGGGAGCGCTCCTCGCCGGCCAACGGTCGCTCCGGGAGCGGTGCGGCGACGGGATCGCCGTCGCAAGCGGCTGGCGTGCCGCCGAGGAGTTGGCCAGGAACTCCACCGGGACGCCGATCGAACGTGAGCCGATCGCCGTGAGGACCGACCAGTGACCATCGCCGATCTCGTCCGCGAGGCGTCCGAGGACCGGCATGTGTCGGCATCGGCGGATGAATGCCTCAAGTGCAACGTCTGCAACACCGTCTGCCCCGTCATGAGGGTCACGGACCTGTTCCCGGGACCCAAGTACTCTGGGCCGCAGGGGCAGCGCTTCCGTCTCGCAGGCCTCCAGCAGATCCAGGGTCCGCATTCGGTCAACCCCAAGTCCCCCGACCACTCCGTGGACTACTGCTCGGGCTGCGGCTGGTGCACCACCGTCTGCCCCGCCGGCGTGAAGATCGCCGAGATGAACAACCAGGCCCGCGGCCGGCTGCGCGAGGGAAAGATCCCCAAGCTTCGCGACTGGGGCCTCGGCCAGACCGACCTCGTCGGGTCGCTGGGCGTCCTGTTCTCCCCCTTCGCCAACTTCGCCTTCCACAACGGAGTCGTGCGGACGGCGTTCGAGGTGGTGCTCGGCGTCCACCGCAACGCCCCCTTCCCGAAGTTCTCCAAGCGCACGTTCCAGTCGACCTGGAAGAGGCGCCAGGCACGGCGGCCCGACGGCGGCACGCTCAAGAACCGGCCCGGACCCGACAACGCTGTCGTGTACTTCCACGGCTGCTCGGTGAACTACTACGAGGCCCACGTGGCCGAGGCCGCGATCTGGGTGCTCAAGCGCAACGGCTTCGAGACGATCGTCCCCGAGCAGGTCTGCTGCGGCCTGCCGCTGATCAGCAACGGCCTCTACGACGACGCCCGCGAGCGCGCGTGCAAGAACAACGCGGTCCTCGCGGAGTACGCGCGCGCCGGGTACCGCATCGTCGGCACGTCGACATCCTGCACGCACACGCTCAAGGCCGAGTACGAGGAGATGCTCGACATGCGGGACGACGACACGAAGGCCGTGTCGCACGCCACGTGGGACATCTGCGAGTTCCTCCTCGACCTCCACGAGGAGGGCCGTCTCGATACCAACTTCGGCCGCCTCGACGAGGACCTCCCCTACCACGCCCCCTGCCAGCTCCGGAGCCACGGCATCGGGCTGCCGGCGCTGGACCTGTTCGCGCTCGTCCCGGGCCTGCGGGCGAAGGACATGGACCATGACTGCTGCGGGATCGCGGGCACGTACGGGATGAAGAAGGAGAAGTATCCGATCGCGATGAAGGTCGGCGAGCCGCTGTTCAGGAAGGTCAAGGACTCGGGCGCCACGATGGCGGCCTGTGACTCCGAGACCTGCCGCTGGCAGATCGAGACCGCGACCGGCGTGCGCACCCGGCACCCGGTGGAGATCCTCGCGCAGGCGTACCGCGCCGCGGACAAGGCCAAGGGCACCGTCGGGACCAGCTGAGGGTCGCGGGCCGTGATCGCACGCGACCGGTCGGGTATCGTCTCGGGCTCTCGACGGTGATCGGGAACCGGAACCCGCCGGCCGCAGCGAGGAGGAGCGACGTGCCCATCGAGCCTGGCCCGCTGTGCGAGGGATCCCCATCTTGAGCTCGTCAGGCGGACGCGCACGGGTGCTCGTCGTGGGCCCCGGCGCCGTCGGTTCGTTCCTGGGTGGGATGCTCGCGGCGGCCGGCCACGACGTCACGCTCCTGGGCCGCCGCCCCACCGCGGACGCGGACGCGTCGGTCGTGGTCGTCGAGGGGCCGGACGGGTCCCGGACCGTGCCCGTCCGTCGCGTGGCGGACCCGGCCGAGGCCGGCACGCCGGACCTCATCATCATCGCGACGAGAAATCTTCGACCTCGATGCGGCGCTCGTGGCCGCCGCGCGCTGGCCCGACGCCTCCCTCATGACCGCACAGAACGGGATCGGGGCCGAGGAGGCCGCCCGGGCCGCCCGCTCGTCGGCGCTCCTCGCCGGTTCGTTGACAACCGCCGTGGAGCCGATCCCGGGCGGTGTCCGGCGGCTCCGCACCGGCGGCCTCGGCATTGCCGTCGTCCCGGGCGGGGCAGCGGCGGCGGCCGACGCGCTTGCTGCATCGCTGGCCGGGTCATGGACGTCGGCGGGCCTCCCCACCCGCGTCTACCCGGATGCTGCCGCCATGAAGTGGTCCAAGCTGCTCGCCAACATCGTGGGCAACGCGGCCAGCGCGATCCTGGACATGAGCCCCGGCGAGGTCTATGCAGACCGCCGGACCTTCCACGTCGAGCGCCGCCAGCTCCACGAGGCGGTCGCGGTGATGCGCGCCGTCGGCCTGCGGCCGATCGCGCTGCCCGGCGCGCACGTTCGAGCCCTGCTCTGGGGGCTCGCCCTGCCGGAGGTCGTCGGCCGACCGATCGTCGCGCGCGCGGTCGCCGGCGCGCGGGGCGGCAAGTCCCCGTCCCTCCGCCTCCACGTCACCGGTGGCGCCACGGGGCCCACGGAATCGTGGTGGCTCAACGGCGCCGTGGCGCGGATGGGGGCGGAAGCCGGCGTGCCGACGCCCGTCAACGCGTGCCTCGCCTCCCTGGTGGACGAGGTGGTGGCGGACGGAGATCGCGCCGCGTGGTTCGCGGGGCGACCGGATCGCCTCGCGGATGCGGTGGCCGGCTGGCGGGCAGCGCCGTAGCCGCGGACCCGGCCCGTCCTATACTCGCCCACCAATGGAACCCTTCGAGATCATCCGGGCGGTCCTGATCGTCGTGGCCGCCTACTTCATCGGCGGGATTCCGTGGGGCGTGATCGTTGCCAGGGTCACGGGTGGCCCGGACCCGCGCACGATGGGCAGCGGCAGGACCGGCGGCGCCAACGTGATGCGGGCCCTCGGACCACGCCTGGCCCTCGTGTCGGGGCTCCTCGACATGCTCAAGGGAACCGCGGTGGTGGTGCTGGCGTTCGTCCTGGGAGCCGGGACGGGGGTCGCGGTCGCCGCGGCACTGGCCGCGATCATCGGGCACAGCCGCTCGCCGTTCCTGGGCCTCGGCGGGGGACGGGGGGTGGCACCGTCGTTCGGGGCGCTCCTCGCGCTCGCGCCGCTGATCGCAGCGATCATCCTGCCGCTGTTCCTGATCGTGATCGCGATCACGCGGTACTCGTCGGTGGGCTCGCTCGTGGCGTCTGCGACGGCCGGGATCCTGCTGACGATCGCAACGACGGTCATCCCGCTCGACCCCTGGCTCTACCTGTACGCGGTCGGCGGCACGGTCCTCATCTGGGTGTTCCACCTGGACAACCTGCAACGGCTCCTGGCCGGCACCGAGCGCAAGATCGGAACCCCGCGGACGGACGGGTGACCCGCGGCCGGCAAGGCCGGCACGCCGCGATCAACCGGGGATGGGCTCCCCCATCCCGCCGTCGATGAACGTCTCGATCGTGGTGATCGCGTCGTCCTCGTCCGCCCCGTCCGCGGTCACGCGGATGCGGTGGCCCTTGCTCACACCGGCGCCCATCACCATGAGGATGGACTTGGCGTCCACGGCCGCGGTGCCCCGCTCGAGGTTCTCGAGCGTGACCTTCGACGTGAAGCCCGCCGCGGTCCTGACGAACATGGCGGCCGGCCGGGCGTGCAGCCCGCTCGGGTTCAGGACGGTTCGTTCGGTGGTGCGCATGCCGTCAGGGTACCCGACGGCCGCGGCGCGGTCTCAGGCCGTCGGCAATGCCGTCGCCAGGACACGGAGCACGTTCTCGCCCATCACGGCCCGGATCGACGCGTCGTCGAGACCGGCGGCCAGGAGCGCGTCGGTGAGGCGAACCACGTTGGCGGCGTCGAACGGCACCGGCACCGCGCCGTCCCAATCCGATCCGAGGCCGACATGGTCGACGCCGATCCGGTCGATGGCGTAGGCGATGGACCTGGCGATGTCGGCCGGATGCGGGCCGCCAGTGGCCGTCTCCCAGAAGCCGATCCCGACCAGGCCTCCCGTCGCCGCGATCCCGTCGAGGTGCTCGTCGGAGAGGTTGCGCGCGTTGTCGCACACGCCCCGAACCCCGGTATGCGACGCCACGACCGGCCGGGTTGCGATCGCGAGCGCGTCGTCGATCGTCCGGGCCGAGGCGTGGGCGACGTCCAGGATCACGCCGCGCACCTCCATCCGGCGCACCATGTCGCGGCCCTTCTCCGTGAGGCCTCCCTGCTCGACGCCGTGCGCCGAACCTCCGAACGCCGTGTCGAAGAAGTGCGCCGGGGAGATCATGCGGATGCCGGCATCCGCGACGACGTCCACGTTCGCGGGATCGTCGTCCAGTGCGTGGGCGCCCTCGATCGAGAGCAGGCCGGCGGTCATGGCAGGGGTGGCCTCGCGGTCCGCCAGGTAGGCGGCGAGGTCCGCCTGCGACACGAGGATCCGGAACGCGCCCCCGGACTCGTCCGCGAACCGGTACGCCCGGTCGGCCAGGTGGCGGACCCGCGGAAGGAGGCGGCCCCAGGTCGCGGGCGGCCAGCGTTTGGCCAGCGCGATCGCCAGGACCTGGTCGCTGGCGCCCGTGTTGCGCTCGATGTTGAGGCCGCGCGGCGTCTTGACCGGCATCGACAGGACCTGGAGCGCGACCCCGCCCTCGATGAGCCGCGGGACGTCCACGTGCCCGCGATCCCCCCGGACCAGGAGGTCCCGTCCCCACAGCAGGCTGTCCGCGTGAAGGTCGGCGACGCGGAGGGTGGCGTGGAGCGCCAGCGCCCGACCGGAGGCCGCCTCGGCCGGCGTCGGGCCCACCGGGTTCATACCCCGCTCCACGCGTCCCACGAGGGCGTCCAGTGCCGGCCTGGCGGCCGCCAGCGCCCCGACCGTGAGGATTCCGGCCGATGCGATCCCGGCCGCGAGTGCAGTCCGACGTCGCGCGCTCATGCCCCGAACGCCCGGCCCCGGCTGGGCCTGACCCGGATCGGGACGTTGTAGATGGTGGCCATCTCCTCGGGCGACGTGAGGTACTCCGAGATCCAGTCGCCGTACTTGGCGAGGTAGGCGCGGTGCTCGGGTACGGCCGGCGTCGCCTCGTCCACGCGCGCCTCGCCCTCGACGATCACCACGTCGCCACCACGCCCGTCGTCGTTGAGGTGGAGGCTGACGCGCGGGTTGGCGGCGATGTTCACGTTCCGTTTCGCCCGGCGGTCGGAGAAGATCAACGCCTCGCCGTCCTCCCAGAGGAACCAGATCGGGAACGTCTGGGGCTGGCCCTCGGGCGTCACGGTCGTGAGCCAGCCGATCATGTCGGTCGCCAGGCGCTCGAGGGCTCGGGCGTCGCTGTCGCTGCCGGTATCGAAGACCACGGGCGTCTCCCCTCCTCGTCAGGTCGAACTGGTGCGAGTGACAGGTACCGGGCTGCTGGCAGGTGCGGGGCGGGCCGCCGGGTCGGCGGCCGGTCTGGACCGGACCTCGTCCAGGAACGCGAGCGACCGCGCGTCCCGCTCCAGCGAGACGCGCATGAACTCGCGCATCGCACCCTCCACCTCGCGCTCGGTGGCCTCGGTCAGGCGCAGCGCTGCGATGGCCTCGATGTCCAGGCGCTGGTACGCCTTGAGCAGCTTGAGGGCGTCCAGCGACAGGCCCGCGCGATCGGCCGGCGGACCCGGGCAGCGGTCGCACAGGACGCCGCCGAGGGGCGGGACCCAGCGGAACGAGCCCGTGGCCTCCAGCATCCGGTCGCATTCGACGCAGCGGTCGACCTCGGGCCGTTGTCCGAGCTCGTCGGCAAGGTGGATCTCGTACCAGCGCGCGACGCGGCCGGGGGCCATGCCCGCGTCCAGCAGCTCGTAGGCCCGGCGCAGGAGCGCGTACAGGGGCTCTGCCTCGTGGCGCTCCTCCAGGCTTCGGTCCGCCAGCTCCGCGATATACCAGGCCGTCGCCGCACTCTCGAGGCTGTCCCGGAGGCGCAGCCACGCATGGCCCACGCGGACCTCGGTCACCACGTCGAAGGTGCGGCCGCGCGCGAGACCCACGTTGAGCTCGGCGAACGGCTCCAGCGAGCCGCCGAGACGCGATGTCGGGCGGCGGACGCCTTTGGCGATGATCCGGATCTTGCCGAGCTCCGGGGTGATCATCGTCAGCACGCGGTCGGCCTCACCCAGGTCGAACCGGGTGAGGACGATGCCATCGGTGACGTAGCGGCGCGGGGCGGGCACGGCCCGACGGTAGCACCGCGGCGGGCGACGTGGAGGGAGGCTGGTGGCGTCGGCGCCGCCGGCGTCCGGCGGGCGGCGTCCGGCGCGGGCCGCGGTGAGTCATCGGCGGCGATTCGTCAACAGGCTACCTTTCGCGAACACGTTTGCGGCGGAAGCCGCTACACTCCATCAACATGACCGTCTCGAACGACATCGACCTCGCCCAGCTCCTCGCCGACACCGAGACGGAGATCCTCCGGGTCGTCAGCGACCGGGATGCCTCCACCGCCGGCGTGTACGCGATGATCCGCTACCACCTCGGGCTGGACGGGTCCGCCGGGCCGCGTGGCAAGCGGATGCGCCCCCTCCTGGGCCTCCTCGCCTACGCGTCGATCACCGGGGACCACCGCGCGGCCCTGCCGGGCGCCGCAGCCGTGGAGCTGGGGCACAACTTCAGCCTCGTCCACGACGACATCGAGGACGGGGACGTCGAGCGGCGACACCGTGCCACGCTCTGGGCGCTCCACGGCGTGCCCCAGGCGATCAACACCGGGGACCTGATCTTCAGCCTCTCGCGCGTCGCCCTGCACCGCCTCACGGACCTGGGCTTCAGCGATGCCCGGGTCCTCCGGCTCATGCGCCTCTACGACGAGACCTGCGTGATGCTCTGCGAGGGGCAGTACATCGACATCGCGACATCGGCGTCCGACGAGCCGATGACTGTCGAGCTCTACTTCGACATGATCGGGCGCAAGACCGCCGCGTTGATCTCCGCGTCGATCGAGGCCGGCGCCCTGCTGGCGACCGAGGACGAGACCGTCATCACGGGATACCGCAGGTTCGGCTGGTCGCTGGGTCTCGCGTTCCAGCTCAACGACGACCTGCTGGGAATCTGGGGCCGGGAGCAGATGACCGGCAAGGTGCCGACAGACGTCGCGCGCCACAAGAAGACGCTGCCGGTGCTCTATGCGTTCGAGAACGCCACGCCCGTGGACCGTGAGCGCCTGGTGCTCCTGTACGCGAAGGCGGAGCCGGAGCCGGCCGAGATCGACGAGATCGTCGCGATCCTGGAGCGCTCCGGTGCCCGGGACTTCACCCGCAGGGAGGCGCAGTGCTACCGCGACGCGTGCCTCGCGGAGCTCGACGGGCTCGATGTCGTGGGCGACGCGGCGCGCGAGCGCCTCCGCGCGATCATCCACTCGGTCATCAGCGCATAGGCTCAGGCCACGCTCTCCGGCGACACCTCCACCGGCGACACCTCCGCGGATGACGGTGGCGACGAGGACGTTGCCGCGAGCGCGGGAAGATCGACCCTTGTGACCCGGATCCCCATCTCGCTGCGGAGCGCGTCAAGCCGCACGTCCGTCTCGCCCTGTCGCTTGGCCTCCTCGACCTCCAGCATCTGCATGTCGATGCTCGCGCCGCCGATCTCCGTCATGGCCTGGGCGGCGGCCAGCCGTCGGTCGATCTTGTCGCTCACCTCCTCCAGCGTCGGCGAGTCGCCACCGACGGAGGCCGTGAGCTGACCAATCGCTGCATTCATCTGCTCCTGCATCTCCGCCTGGTCCAGCCGGCTCAGCAGCGCTTCCCGCTCCGCGAGCTTCTTCTGCAGCGCCAGCGAGCTCGTCCTCACGGCCTGTCTCGCGCGGTCCGATGCAGCGGTGGCATCGAGCAGGGACCTCTTGAGCCCTTCGATCTCGCGCTCGAGTGCGATCTGGCGGGCGACGAAGGCCTCGGCAGCCTGGGTGAAGTTCGCGGCCTTCGCGGGGTCGCCGGCCCTTGCCGCCTGGTCGGCGAGCAGGACCGCCTGCCGGGCCGATGCGGTCACTCGCCCGTACTCCTCGATCGACCGGTCCAGGCGAACCTGGAGCTGGGCCTGGTTGGCGATCACGTTCGCCGCCTGCTCGGTGAGGAGCCGGTGCTGGTCGCGTGCCTCCCCGATGGCCTGCTCCAACTGCACCTTCGGGTCGGCAACCTGCTCCAGCTGCATGCCCAGCTTGGTCCCGAGATAGCGCCACCATCGGCGAATCGCCTTCAGCATCGAACCGGTCCTCCATGTCGCCGTCCGTCCATGGGAATCATGGCCGGATCCGCCGGTGCCCGGATCCCGTCTGATCGGGGCGGTGGCCCAACAGCCGTTGCATGCCCTCGCGAGCACCGTGGATCGCAAGCCGGACGCCATCAGAGGCACCCGCCAGCCTGACACGGACTCGCTGCTTCGCGTCCGACAGCGACAGGCGGATCGACCGCGTCGCGTTCGAGATCGACGCGGCCAGCGCCCTCGCCGCGGCCGCGGCCGGCGGCCGGACGATCGCGAGGGCCGAGCCCAGGACGCGCCTGGCCGCGCGGCCCACGACCCCGATCACGACGGCGAAGGCGAGGAGCATCGCCCGCGCCCCCCGCACGGCCGGAGCCATCAGCCGATCTTCGACCAGGCGTGCTGCCGTCACGAACAGTCGGACGATACCGGTGGCGGCTGACGCCAGTCCGGAGACCACGGCGTCCACGGCGGCGGCGACGGCGTCGATCGCGGAAGCGACCAGGTGCATCACCCCATCCGCAACGCGGAGCGCGCCAGCCAGCCCACGGCCGACAGCTCGGGACGCAGCCATCAGCCCCCGGGCGACGAAGCGGAGCGTCGGGCCAAGGACTGCGGTGATCGTGCGGGTCACGGTCGCGACGGCTCGCCCGATGACGACGACCATCACCCGGAGGGGGATCCCCACGAGGTGGAAGACGAAGCGGACCGCCAGTACCCCGACCAGGAAGGCGACAAGAGCGCGAGCGAGGAGGCGGCTGGCGGTGCGCCCGGACACGAGCGCGACTGGGCGCAGCGCGACGAGCAGGCGGGCCGCGCCCCGTCCGGCCAAGCGGAAGGCTTCCGCGATGACGTGGCCCAGGGCGCGGAGCAGTTGGGCCGTGACATGGCCCGCGGCGCGCAGGACAGCGGCGACCCGCCACCCGAATTCGGCGAGGGTCCTGCCGACGGCGTGGATCGGCCGGGCGACCTGGTGGGCGACTGCCTTGACCACGACCACCAGGCGGCGGCCGAGCTCGGCCAGCACGTGGCCCGCAGCGCGGAGAACGTCCGCGAGCGCATGGCCGACGGCGCGCAGGACGGCACCCAGTCGTTGTCCCAGCCCGGCGATGACGTGGCCCAGGGCGCGGAGCAGTTGGGCCGTGACATGGCCCGCGGCGCGCAGGACAGCGGCGACCCGCCACCCGAATTCGGCGAGGGTCCTGCCGACGGCGTGGATCGGCCGGGCGACCTGGTGGGCGACTGCCTTGACCACGACCACCAGGCGGCGGCCGAGCTCGGCCAGCACGTGGCCCGCAGCGCGGAGAACGTCCGCGAGCGCATGGCCGACGGCGCGCAGGACGGCACCCAGACGTCGTCCCAAGCTCGGCGATGACGTGGCCGACCGAGCGCAGACCAGTGGCCAGGCCCCGTCCCGCCCTGACGACGGCGTTCGCCAGGGCCCCCATCGCCCGGCCGGTCCCGTGCACAGTCGCACGGACGAGCCACCGGACCGACAAGTAGCCGGCGACGAACGGCACCATCAGCCAGACAAGCAGGCCTCCCCGCGAGCGTGGATCCCGTGCCGGCGTTCGATCCTCGCGCAGCATCGTCAGGATCCCGGGCTCGCGTCGGGATCCACGTCCCGCAGGTGCTCCTTGAGCCGGATCAACTCGTCCACTGCGCCGACGCCGGTCCCCGTCTCCAACTCCTCGCGTGCCCTCGCCACCGCTACCGCACGTTCTCGGGCGCCCGCCGTGACGTCCGCGTCATCGCTCAGCCGCGCGCGCTGCCAGGCGCGGCTGCCGCGGATGATCTGCGCCGTGAGATCACGGATCGCCCGGGTGCGACGTTCGACGTAGTCGCGCTCCTCGCCGTTCAACGGGGGGCGCCCATCGAGCAACGAGGCGACCTCGAGCAGCGCGGCGTGCCCTGCCTCGACAGCGGCGGAGCTCACGGGAACCCCTGGCAGGCTGGCGGCGTGCTGGAGCGAGTCGTACGACCCCACGAGCGCCCCGACCGTCGCGTCCGAGGCGTCGAGCGCCCGGCCCGTTCGCAGGACCCGGCGCTGGCGCTGCACGAACCGCTGCTCGCGGGTTGCCCGGACGATGCTGCGCGCCGGGAGAGCGACACCCAGCACAATCGCTGTGATGCCGATGATGAACCAGGGACCCGTCCCGCCGCTCACCCACGACCAGACGATGAGGGCGACGCCGCCCAGCACGAGCACCACGTCGAACAGCCCTGGGCCCTCGTCCGTGCTCGGGCCGAACACCTCGTCGATCATCACGTCGAGATCGTCGCCTTTGCCCGCACCGGTAGGTTCGAGGACGCGGAGGGGGCCGGGCGTCCTGGGGACCACGACGATCTGCCGCCCGGGTGACCCGTTCGCCGGACGGTCCTCGTCCTGGTCGGGGTGCTCCGTGTCGTTGCGCGCCATCTGCCACCACCCTCAGCTGCCGGACAGCAGACCGGGGACGCGCCGCCCCGGCGTCCTGGTCACACGGGTGGTCGCCTGACGCCTGTCGATGGACCACCCTCGACCGCGGCATCCGCGGACAGACGGCCGCCGCATGACCAGATGACGCACCGGGGCCGGTCTTGTTGCAGCGAGAGGCAGAGCCCTACTGGTCCCCCTCGTCGGACTCGTCGTCAACGGGGCGCTCGCGCACCACGAGCACCTTCCCGACGCGCCGTCCGTCGGTCGTCTCGACCGTCAGGCGCAGGCCGTCGAGGCGGATCTCGTCCCCCGGGACCGGCACGCCGCCGATCCGGTGGTAGACGAAGCCGCCGACCGTGTCGTACTCCTCCTCGTCCTCGAGCTGCAGCTTGAGGTCCCAGAGGTCCAGCAGGTCGTCAATCGAGGCGCGCCCGTCCATGCGGACCCGGTCCTCGTCCACGTGCTCGACGAGCGGTTCCTCCTCGTCGTATTCGTCCTGGATCTCGCCGACGATCTCCTCCAGGAGGTCCTCGATCGTGACCAGGCCGGCGGTCCCGCCGTACTCGTCCAGCACGATCGCGATGTGGACCTTGCGCCGCTGGAACTCGTGGAGCAGGTCGTCGATGGACATCGACTCGGGCACGAACACCGGGGTCCGCAGCATGTCGCCGAGGCTCGACCGGGCGGCCGCATCGGACTTGAGGAACGGGAGCAGGTCCTTCGCGTAGAGGATGCCGACGATCTCGTCCACCGAGGATTCGTAGACGGGTACACGCGAGTGACCCTCCGCGATGATGGTGTCGATGGCCTCGTCGAACGTCGCCGACGCGGGCAGGCCGGCGATCGCCGTGCGCGGGACCATGACCTCGTGGACGCGCCGGCTGCCGAGCTCGATGACCGCGTTGATCATCTGCTCCTCCTCGGCCTCCAGGATCCCCTGCTCGCCGCCGCGCTCCACGATCAGGCGCAGCTCCTCCGCGGTGATCTGGGCCTCGGAGCTCACGTCGGCACCGAGCGGCCGGGTGATCGCGCGGGTGATGGTCGTCAGGAGCGCCACGAGGGGGCGCAGCAGGCGACCGAGCAGATCCAGCGGCGCCGAGAGCGTGAGGGCGAAGCGTTCCGGATAGGCCAGCGCCAGCGTCTTCGGAACCAGCTCCGCGAACACGATCGTGAACAGGGCCAGCAGGATGGTGACGGTCAGCAGTGCGACGCCGTGCGCCGTGGAGGCGCTGACACCCGCCCCTTCGAGCATGTGGGCCAGCCCGTCGGTGAGGCTCACCGCGGCAAAGGCGGACGCGAGGAAGCCGATGAACGTCAGGCCGACCTGGCTGACCGCCAGGAAGCGGCCCGGGTCCGCCAGGAGGCGCTGCACGCGCCGCGCGCCCGGTCGCCCTTCGTCCACGAGCTGCTCGACGCGGCTGCGCCGGATCGAGACCAGGGCAATCTCGGCGGCGACGAAGAACGCCTCCAGCATGGTCAGGACGACCAGGAACAGGATCTCGCCTATGGGCAGGGTCACCCGGCGTCGCCCTCCGGCTCGAGCGGAGGCTGCGGATCGAGCGCGGCCTCCGGCTCAGGCGGGGACTCGACGGGTGTAACGGACCCGGCAGGCCGGATCTCGCGGATCCGCGCAGGGACGCCCACCGCGAGCTTCCCGGCCGGCACGTCCTTCGTCACCACGGCTCCGGCGCCGGTCTTGGAATCGTCGCCCAGCGTGACCGGCGCCCGCAGCATCGTGTCGACGCCCAGGAAGACGCGCTCCCCGATCGTCGTCCGGTGCTTGCGCACGCCGTCGTAGTTCGCGGTGATCGTGCCCGCGCCGACATTGGTGTCGGCGCCGACGTCCGCGTCACCGAGGTAGCTGCCGTGGTGCTGTCGGACGTGCACCCCCAGCCTGCTGTTCTTGATCTCCGCGTAGTTGCCGATCTCGGATCGCGTCCCCACGTGCGCCCCGGGCCGGAGGTGCGAGAACGGCCCGATCGTGACGTCGTCCTCGACGGTGGACCGCTCGAGGATGCTGGCCCAGACCGTGCACCGCTCCCCGATGACGGAGTCGTGGATCTGCGACCCGCTGGCGATGCGGGTCCCGGCACCCACCGTTGTTCGGCCGCGCAGGGTCACGTTGGGCTCCAGCACCACGTCCTCGGCCAGGACCACGGCGTGGTCCAGGTACACCGTGGACGGGTCGGCCATGGTGACACCGGACCTCATCCAGCGGTCGTTCGTCTCGACCCGCATGTCCCATTCGGCCCGCGCAAGCTGCGCTCGATCGTTGATCCCCGTCAGGCGTCCGTCGTCGTCCACGTCCAGCGCCGCCACGAGGCGCCCGTCGACGCGCGCCAGCGCAACCAGGTGCGTCAGGTAGAGCTCGCCGGTGGCCTCGGAAGGGCGCAGGTCGCCGATCCGGCGGCGGAGCCAGGCGGCGTCGATGGCGTACAGCCCGGCGTTGATCTCCCCGATCTGGAGCTCGTCATCGGAGGCGTCCTTCTCCTCGACGATCCGCTCCACCGTCCCACCGTCGTTGCGAACCACGCGGCCCAGGCCGGTCGGGTCGATGGCGGCGACGGACACCAGGGCAATCGCGGCATGGTCCATGGACCGCGCCTCCAGCAGGGACGACAAGAGGTCCGCCTCCACCAGCGGCACGTCGCCGGACAGGACCAGGATCTCCTCGACGTCGTCTGCGAGAACCGCGAGGGCGGCCCGGAGCGCGTCGCCCGTCCCGCGCGGGACGTCCTGGAGGGCCGTGTCCGCCGTCTGCCCGACCGCGTCCCGGACCTGCTCGGTCGCCGGGGAGTAGACGACGAGCGGTCGCGTGCCTGTGGCGGCGACGGCGGCGTCGAGCACGTACTCGATCATCGGGCGACCGCACAGCGTGTGAAGGACCTTCGGCAGCCGGGACTTCATGCGCGTGCCGAGGCCGGCCGCGAGCACGACCGCGACGGTGCCGCGCGCGGGTTTGCCGGGGCTTGGCGCGGTCACGGGACCGGATGCCGCGCGGATCGCGTCCGATCGACCGCAGGTGGAGCGGCGGCGGCGCCCGTGGGGAGGAGCGTGGTGGTCATAGGAAGCCGTTCGAATTCTGCGGGCGCCCGGAACCCGTGTCAAACATGATCGTGCCCGGCGGCGCCCCGGGCCGGGACCATCGGCCCGCCGCCGGACCAGATCGTAGGTGACACCAAACCGGTGCGCTGTGCCTCAGTAGGGGTGAACGCGCGGACGCGCGTTCCGGTCAGGCACGCCAGCCACGGCCGCGGACACTATCGGAACGCGGATCGTGGGTCGGCGCAGCGGCGTCCACCAGGCCGATTCCGTTCCTCCTCGAAAGGATCGGGCGATTTGCTGAAGCAAAACCGCGTCCCGCGCCCAATCATGGCGACCGTCGCCATCTCCCTGGTGGCCCTGCTGGCCCTTCCAGTGGCGGTCCTCGCGACAACGACCAACGCGATTGCGCAGACCGGCGGCATGACCGCCACCCTCCCCATGCTCGGCTCGTCGCTGACCGTGGCGGTCACCCTCGACGGCACGGGGAACCTGAGCCAGGTCACCCTCGACCCCGTCGGCACCTATTCGGCCACGAAGCTGAGCGCGCATGCGGTCACCTTCGACAGCGCTGACGGCACCACCCAGGTGAAGATCAAGGCTGGGGGTGCCAGGCTTGCGATCAAGGCCTCGGCCGGCTCGCTCGACGCCCTCGTCGGCCCGGGTTCCTGGTCCGCCGACGTGTTCGGGACCGGCGCGAAGTCGACGGTCGCCTACACGGTCGGCAAGGCGGCCGACGGCTCCCCGACCCTGACGCTCGGTGCGGTGAACGCCGCGTCCGGGATCACGGTCGTGGCGGGCACCCCGAAGACAGGCTCTGACAGGAAGGCCGCTGGCGCCTCGGTCAAGGTGGCGTTCAACCTCAACGGCTACACGAAGACCCTGTCGATCACGGTCTCGGTCGCTGCCAGGGGCGCCCGACACGCCAGCCTGCAGCTCACGCTGTCCGGCAAGGACCGCCAGAAGATGTCCGGCGCGCTCGCGGACCTCGTCGGGTCCCATACCTGGTCCGGCAAGGCCTGTGACGGCACCGCCGTGGGCATCACCTACGACGTCCTCGCAAACGGCACCCTGGCCTACGGCTCCGCCACCGGCGGGACTGCGACGGTCAAGTCAGCCGACCACGGGTTCTCCGCCCGGTTCGACAGCCTGAAGCTCAAGGTCCAGGTCAGCCTCACGCAGGCCAAGGACGGGACCTACGCCCTCCGGACCTCCGCCAGCCGCGGCGGCTGCCCGCACCAGGGTGTGCCGCTGCCGAAGGTCAACGCCCCGGTCAAGCCGGGCGCCGACCAGCCGTCCGACCACAAGGGCAACGGCTCCGGTGCGTCGAACGGCCACAAGGGTGGCGGCTCGCATCACGGCGGCAAGCATTGACCCTCGCCTCTGAGGGGCACGCGTCCCGAGGAGGGCTCCGCTTCGGCGGAGCCCTCCTCGCCCTGTCTCTCGCCGCAGCTGCCTGCGGATCGTCCGCGGGCAGCCCGGCCACCTCGGTCGACCCGACCCGATCGGCCGATGTCGCGTCCCCGACGGCCGGCACCGCCGCGCAGGGACCTGCCGGCACAACCTCCCCTGCTCCGGCGGCCGGTCTCCTGGCCACCGCGCTGGAACCTCTCCGCGGCGCCTCGGCGTTCGAGACGAGCGTCACGGTGGATGATGCGGTCGTGGTCTCCGCCACCGGTCGATCCGTCGGTCCCGCCAGCAAGGCGACCGTGACCACCGCGAACCGCACCGTTGACTACATCCGCGTGCCGCCGCGTGCCTGGGCCCGCGAGCAGGGTGGCTCCTGGGTGCTCGTGGACGCGGCCACCGCGCCGGCCGGTCCCATCGACGCCCTGTCCCGGCCGGCGACGCTCCTGCTGGTCGCGTCGGACGCTGGTACCACGACCTTCACCGCCACGTATCCGGCCGCGGCGCTCGGCCTCGCAGGCGACCCTCTCACCGTGACCATCACAGCCGATGCGAAGGGCGTGACGTTCAGGTACGCAGCGACCACGGCCGGACACAGCACGGTGTCCAGGACCACGCTGCGGCCGTCGGCGGCGGATCCCATCGTCCCGCCGGCCGGCTGACGCTCCTCCGCCTTCGTTCGCGCTCCCAGTCAGTCCGCCGTCGCCCGGCGTGCGATGGCCTCGATCTCCACGAGGCCACCCTTGGGCAGCGCGGCCACGGCCACGGTCGAGCGGGCGGGCGGCGGATCCGGCATGAACCGGGCGTACACAGCGTTGACGGCGGCGAAGTCGGCCATGTCCACGAGGAAGACCGTCGTCTTCACGACAGCGGCCATCGCCAGGCCAGCGGCCTCGAGGACGGCCACAAGGTTCCGCATCGATCGCTCCGCCTGGGCCTCGACGCCCTCGACCAGTGCCCCCGTGGCGGGATCCAGGCCCAGCTGGCCGCTGCAGAAGACGAGGTCGTCGATGGCGATGGCCTGGCTGTACGGGCCGATGGCGGCCGGCGCACCGGCTGTCGCGATGGCGTGGCGGTTCATGGTTCCCTCCGGGAGCTCGGTGGCTCGGTTGTCCTGGCAAGGATGCGGGCCGCGGCGACGAACGGCGGCCGCGGTCCCGGGGCGATGAGGTCGCCGGCGTCGATCGCCGCGCGGACCCGGTCTGCGGCCTCGGCCGCCTCGGCCGGGGACGCATAGAGAGCCCAGTGCGTCGGGCCGGAGCCCGACAGGCCGACGGGCTTCCCGAGGAGCCGCAGCAGGGCCCGCTTGAACGGCACCAGGGCCGGCTCCACGACGTTCGCGGCCGGCGCCAGGTCGTTGGCGGCGGCCAGCACGGAGGCCCGGGCCATCAGGTCCGGGGCCCGGATCCCGCGCCGGAGCTCGTCAGCCAGGTGGGTCGAGGCCAGGCGTGCGGCGCCTCCGGCAACGCGCGCGCCGTCGTCCCAGGCCCGGAACACGGCAGGCGTCGAGATGGCGACGTCCGGGGTCACGAGCAGCAGGGCCGGGCCGTCTCGACCCGCCGCTCCCTCTCGATCTGCCGCTCGCTCCCGTCCATCGGTCCCCGGCCCATCACGGATCCAGCCAAGCGGCGTCAGCCGCTCCCCGCGACCCTCGACCAGGGCCGGGCCTCCGGCCAGGAAGAAGGGCACGTCCGAGCCCAGCTCCGCGGCGAGACGGTGCCGGGCGTCGGCGTCCAGATCCACGCCCCACGCCTCCAGGGCGGCGTCCACGGCCGCGGCGGCGTCGGACGAGCCACCGGCCAGCCCGGCCGCGACGGGGATCCGCTTCTCGAGGCGGGCCGCGAGGGCCGGGGGTGGCTCCGGCCGTCCCCACGTCGGGCGGGCGTGGCGGCGCGCGACGGCGAATGCGCGCAGGACCAGGTTGTCCGCCACCGGGCCTGGGTCGAACCCGTCCACGTGGAGCGAGTCCGTGCCGCCGGGCGGCAGGACCGACACGGCAAGCCGGTCCGCGAGGTCCAGCGGCACCATGACGCTGTGGAGCTCGTGGTACCCGTCCGGGCGGGTGCCAAGCACCGCCAGCGTCAGGTTGAGCTTCGCAGGCGCCAGCCGGACCGCAGGCGTCAACCGGCGCGAGGGATCAGTGCGCTCGGTCACTGGTCCGTCACAGCGCTTCGGGGATGGGGCCGATAGCCTCGGCGAGCGCGAGCCATTCCCCCACCGCCAGGGTCTGCGGCCGGCGGTCGCCGTCGATCCCGCAGGCCTCGAGGGCGCCCTCCACGCGCTCCCCCGGGATCGGCAGCTGGCGGGACAGGACATTGTGGAGCATCTTGCGACGCTCGCGGAAACCGGCCTGGACGATGCGCCAGAGGTGATCCTCCGCCGCTGCATCCAGCCGGTCGTCCAGGGCGTACGGCTCGAGGATGAGCACCGCCGACTCCACCTTGGGGGCGGGCTCGAAGGCGTCGCGCGGGACGCGGAACGCCACCCGGGCGCGGGCGTGATACTGGACGAAGACGGAGAGATACGACATGCCGCCGGGTGGCGCCGCGACCCGCTCCGCGACCTCGCGCTGGACCATCAGCACCAGGCGATCCGCGCGCGGGGCGCTACCGAGGAGCCGGTGCAGGATGGGGCTCGTGATGTGGTAGGGCAGGTTGGCCACGACGTCGTACGGGGGCGGGACGAGGTTGACCAGGTCCTGGTCCAGGGCGTCGTCCTCGATGAGCCGGAAGGCGCCGGCCTCTTCCTCGGCCGCGAACCGCTCCCGCAGGACCGAGGCGAGCCCGCGGTCAAGCTCCACGGCCGTCACGTTCGCCCCGGCCGCAAGCAGGCCGCCCGTGAGGAACCCGAGGCCCGGCCCGATCTCCAGCACGCCGTGCCCGGGAGCCGGGTCCGCCTCGCGGAGGATCCCCTCGAGGACGTCGACGTCCGCGAGGAAGTTCTGCGACAGGTTGTGGCGGGCACGGAGGCCGGCCTGCTTCAGGGTCCGCTGGACGAACTGTGGGTCCAGCTGGAGCTCACCGCCGCGGCGCTCCGCGCTCATCGCGCGAGCGGCAGCGACGGCCGCGCGTCGAGGTCGAGGTCCGCCCGGACGCCGGCTGCGAACCGCCGCGCCCCCGCTGCACCGATCATCGCGCCGTTGTCCGTGCACAGCCCCGGGCGCGGAATGACCGTCGCCATGCCACGGGCCGCCGCCTCCCCGCTGATGCGTGCCCGCAGTGCGGCGTTGGCCGCGACCCCGCCACCCATCACGACGCCGTGCGCCCCGACCTCCTCGGCCGCCCGGATCGTCTTCCTCGTCAGGACGTCCACCACGGAGTCCTGGAACCCCCAGGCGAGCTCCGCGATCACGGCGGCCGGTAACGGGGCGTCCCTCTCGTCCGCCGGCAGCCCGGCCTCGGCACGTGCCTCGGCGATGATCCGCCGCGCCGCCGTCTTGAGGCCCGAGAAGCTCAGGTCGTACGTGTCGCGCAGCCACGCCCGCGGGAAGACGCGGTCCTTCGCCACGGCGGCCTCGGCCGCCTGCGAGATCGCCGGTCCGCCCGGGTAGCCCAGGCCCAGCAGGCGCCCGACCTTGTCGAACGCCTCGCCCGCCGCGTCGTCGATCGTGCCGCCCAGGTACCGGTAATCGAGGTGGCCGCGCATCTCCACCAGGAGCGTGTGCCCGCCCGAGACGACCAGCGCCACCAGCGGGAACGGCGGCAGGTCACGCTCCGCCTCGCCCGGGTCCAGCAGCCAGCCCGCGTAGGCGTGGCCCTCCAGGTGGTTGACGGGAACCAGCGGCTTGCCGTGCGCCCAGGCGATTGTCTTGGCGAAGTTGATGCCCACGAGCAGCGAGCCTGCGAGACCCGGTCCGTAGGTCACCGCGAGTGCATCCACGTCCCGCACCGTGACGCCGGCCGTCGCGAGCGCCTCGTCCAGCACCGGCACGATCCACCGCAGGTGGGCGCGAGCCGCGACCTCGGGCACGATGCCGCCGGTCGGGGCATGGAGCGACACCTGGCTCGCGACCACGTTCGCGTGGATCCGGCGCCCGTCCTCCACGACGGCGACGGCGGTCTCGTCGCAGCTGGATTCGAATGCGAGGAGGAGCGGGCCGCTCACGGCGCACCTCCTCGGCCGGGGGCGCTCACGTGGGACCCCCCACGGGCCGGCGCGCCCGATGGTTTCGCCCCGTCCAGCCGGGTCTCCGGGTTCGCGTCCGGATCCGCAGATGGAGGCGGGGCGGCATCGACGGCCGCGCGCAGGCGGGAGATCCGCTCGCGCATCTCCGGGGTGGCGAGGGGCTCGGTCGTCATGATCAGGGCGTCTTCCTGGTTGTCGCTGTAGTAGCGGGGCCGGATTCCCACGGGCCGGAACCCGTACTTCTCGTAGAGGCGGCGGGCGGCAAGATTGGACAGCCGAACCTCGAGCGTTGCCTCGCGGGCCTGCCGGTCCCGGGCCATGTCCAGGAGCGCGATGAGCATCCGCTCGCCGATGCGGCGGCGACGGTAGGCCGGGTGGACGGCGAACGTGGTCACGTGCGCCTCGTCCACCATCAGCCAGATGCCGCCGTATCCCACGATCTGGTCGCCGATCAGCGCGACGAGATAGTGGGCCAGGCGGTTCGTCTCGAGCTCCTGGCGGTACGCCTGCGGCGGCCAGGGGGTGGTGAACGACGCGCGCTCGATCAGCTGGACCGCCGGCAGATCCCCCGCCGTCATGGGCCGGACAAGCAGGACGCGCGGACCGGGCGCCTCGGTCATGGACGGGATCCTCCGCCGGTCACGTCCACGGCGCTGTCGGGCAGGGCCGCGCGCACGCCGCGTGGCAGCGTCACGTACTCAGGCACGAGCTCGGCCAGGTCGTCCGGGTCCCCGGCGGCGAAACGGGCGGCGCCGGCCGCGAGGAGGGCTGTTGCCAGTCCTTCATGGGCCCACGCCCCGAGCGCGGACGCCGTCACCGGGGCCCGGCCGTCCAGGTCCACGGCCACCAGCCGCTCCGCGGGACCGAGCTCAGGGTCCGTGCCGCCGGGCAGGATCACGGGCGTCGACCCGGGCCGGCTCAGCACCCGGTCGCTGGGGCCGGCGGGCTGGAGGAGGGCGATTGCGCCGGGCTCCGGAGCGATGCCGGCGACGGACGCGGCGGCCGCCAGGAGCGCGGACGCGGTCGTCACGCCGGCGATGGGCAGCTTCAGCGCGTGAGCGAGACCCTTCGCGGTGGCGATACCGACCCGCAGGCCGGTGAAGGCACCGGGGCCCGTGCCGACGACGATGCCACCCAGCGCGGCCGGCGCCTGGTCGGTGAACACGAGCAATGCCTCGATCCTGCCCAGCAGCTCCTCGCCGTGCCGGTAGCCGGCCACCCAGGCGTCCTGCTCGAGGATCGTGCCGTCGGCGTCGCCGAGGGCGATCACGGCCCGCGTCGTGGCGGTGTCGATGGCGAGGATCCGACCGGTGGCGCTCACTCGGCCGCCTCCACGTACCGGGCGTAATCATGGTCTTCCGTTCGGAGGGTGATGTGCCGGGCCTCATCGCCGGTGCCGTCGATCACCACGTCAAGCCTCGCGACGGGCAGCGCCGGCCCGAGGCGCTCCGCCCACTCCACGAGGACCACGCCCTCGGCCTGCCGATCGTCGAGGAGCCCGCCCGCCAGGGCGTCCGCGGCGTCGTCCAGCCGGTAGAGGTCGAGGTGGAACAGCGGCAGCCGTCCCTCGTACTCGGTCATCAGCACGAACGTCGGGGAGCTCACGACGTCCGCGATCCCGAGGCCGACGGCGAAGCCCTTGGCAAACTGCGTCTTGCCCGCTCCAAGGTCGCCGACGAGGCACAGGAGGTCGCCGGGCCGGGCCGCCGCCGCAAGCCGCTCGGCAAGCGCCCGGGTGGCAGCCGGTTCATTCGTGACGACGACGCGCTCGCTGCGCAGGGACGTGGACATCCGTCCGAGGGTAGCCGAAGCCGCGGACCCACGTGGCTGCCGGCAGCGCCAGCGGTTGGCGCGATCAGCCGTAGCGCTCGAGATCACCGACCGGAACGGCCAGGAGCCCCTCGTCCTCGACCTCCACGAACGCAGCCTCAAGGTGGACACCGGCCGCGAACCGCCGCAGTCCTGCCGGGCCGATGAGGCGACCCTCGGCACCCGCGTTGGGTCCGCTCCGGATCCGGACCCACGTCGCGTCGACCGTCGTGGGCTCCGGATCCCCACCCTCGAAGACGAGCGCCGGAGGGTCCACGAGGAGCGCCACGTCCCGCCCGGCGAAACGCTCGAGCAGCGCCATGATCGGTCCCGGGATCGATCGCCGGAGCGCGCCCTCGAGCGCCAGGACACCAAAGGGCGGCGGCGCGTGGAGGGCCGCCCGCTGGCGGCGCTCCGAGGCCTGAAAGTCGCGCAGCTCCTTGCCGGGCAGCGTTGCGACCACGATCCCCCGGACCCCCATGGCCCGGGCTCGCGTGAGCGCCTCCGCGTCGATCCGGGAACCCACCACGAGGATGCTCCCCGCCCGCCCGACGTCGATCCCGCCGGGCCGCAGGTCTCCGAACGGATCCGTTGCGAGCTCGAGCCGCCCACGGGCCGACGACCCGGCAGCGAATGCGGCGCGGAGCACCAGCCCGTCGGGACGCAGCCGGATCTCCGCTCCCGGTCGGACCTCGGTCACGACGCCGGCCACCGGCGACGGCATGGTGACACGGTGGTCGCCCGTGACCAGGCGCCAGCGGTCACCCTTGCCCGGCAGGGGCGCCAGCAGCTCCCCCTCGACCTCGTGGTCCCGGCGGCGCCGGCCGGGAGAGGGCGCCCAACGGCTGCCGGGCACCGGTCGCCCGCCGTCGCCGGCATGGACCGTGACCTCGTCGATCCGCCGGTCGCGGAGGTGCTCCAGCAGCGGGTCGCCGGGCAGGACCGCGGCTCCGGGCTCGACGAGCGGGCGGTCACCCGGGGGGAGCGCGAACCGCGTCTCGAGGCCGGGGTCCAGGAGGTGGCGGATCGGAATCTCGTCGAGCCAGCCCTCGGTCACGACGGCGTCCTCGCGGATCACGGCTCGAGCTCCGGCCACAGTGCGGCCTGCCACGAGGCCAGCAGCTCACGGCGGCGCTCCAGGCGCGCCGGGAGTGGCAGCGGGATGTCGCGCAGGTCCACCAGCAGACCCCCGAGCCCCCCGGCGACCTCCATCGCCACGTGGCGGGTCCGCGGTCCCATGCGGACCGGATCGCGGAGATCGAGCTCCACGACCGCGCGCTCCCCCGGCGGCAGGTCCACCAGCTCCAGGCCGCCCGGCACCAGGTCCAGCTCCACAGGGCCACCCTCGCCGCGGATCACCAGGCGGCCCATCGAGCGACCGGCGCGCAACCCGGCGGGCATCACGACAGTGCCGAGGGGGACGACCAGGTCGTCCCGGAGGTCGGCCATGACCGCGTACCGCTCCTCCGGGTCCTCGATGGTCCCCAGAGGTGCAAGCAGACGCGCATGGTCGAGCCCGGCCGCACGTGCCCCCGGGCGCCGCAGGACGTCGGCCAGCGCCAGCGCGACCGCAGGCCCCGGCGCGACCAGCCACGCCCCGCCGGACGCGATGACGAGATCCGGGCCGGGGAGGGCGTCGAAGCCCGGAGTCGCCGCCACCAGCCGCTCCAGCGCGGCCCTGGCCGCCGCGATCCGGAGCTGGGCCCCGTCCCCCGCCGCATCGCCCCAGGGAGCCAGCGCGAGCTCGCGCAACCGGTCCCGAACGCGGAGCCTGTCGAGCGGGACCGTGAGCCAGCCCATCACCGCATCCAGGTGGGCATCCGAGAAGGAGCGGGGCAGCAGCGCGGCCTCCGGCACGATCGCGGCGCGAGGAACCGCAACGGAGCCCGCCGTCCACGCGGCCGCCACCCGGGTCGCGCCCGAACGGCCGATCTCGACCACCTCGATCCGCCGCTGGAGGACGTCGGCAAGGGTGCCGGTCGCCGCGACCAGGGCACGCCGGCCATCGTTGGCGCCGCCGCGCAGGTCGTCGAGGAGAGCGCGCAGCGGCTCACCACCGCCGACCGCAGGCGAGGGGGCCAGCACCGTCGGCCCGGGCCGGTCCGGCCGGAACAGGCCCTCGATCGGGCCGCCCGGCTCGGCCAGGCCGCCCGCGAGCACCGCGACGAGGTCGGGGCGGCGTTCGGTGGTGGCGGCAACGAGCGCTCCGAGGTCCCCGACCAGTGGGCGCTCGTCGGCTCCGGGAGGGTCGGACGCGCCCGCAAGGACAGCCCCGACCCGGGGATCGGCGAGGGCGGTCGCCACGGCCAGGATCTCGGCGCCGTCGAGGACCAGCGGCCGGACCCGCCACCCGGCAGCCGAGGCCGCGGCAACCAGGGGGCCCAGAACCCGCTCGGTGGCGGCCACGACGGCGAGCTCCGGGGCCGCGGTCGTGGAGCAGGTGAGGCTCGGGATGCCGGCGGCGCTGCCCGCGGACACGAGGCCGAGGTCCGCGGCGAGCGCCGGGTCCGCCGCAGCCAGCCGCCCGCGGAGGCGCTCGAGCAGGGCCCCCTCGGGAACCCCGGCGGGGGCGGCAGTGCCGCCCAGCAGCCGCCAGCGTGCACCGACCCGCCCGACGAGGGCGACGGCAACGGTTGCAGTCCCGCGGTCGATGGCGGCAAAGGCCGGCTGCTTGCTGCTCACGCGGCCGATGCTACCAGCGGTGGGCGGCGGTGCTCACGCGTGGGAGCTGACCGCTCCGGGTTCAGGCGTCCCAGCCGTCGGACTCGTCCAGCTCCTCGAGCCGGTCGATCAGTGCCTCGATCCCGGCGTCGTCGCGCAGGATCTCGCTGGCGGACGGGGTCTCCCCGCCGAACAGCTCCCCCAGGACGGGGTCGAAGAACAGCATCGCCGGCGCCCCGAGCGGACGGTACGGACGGCTGGCCTCGAGGAAGTGGACGGCGGGACCGGTCAGGCCACGCAGCCGGATCTCGCGTGCCACCGCCTCGACCAGGGCGTCGCGGCGCTCGTCGAACGGTTCGACCGGGAAGCTCACGCGAGCTCCTCACGGGCGCCCGTCGGCGCGAGCGGGTCCGCGGAGGGGACCGCATCGGGTCCGGTGGAGGGCTCAGGAGCGGGCGTCAGCAGGGACCGTGATGGGGCGGGATCACCTGCCGCCAGCGCAGCGGCGAACGCCTCGTACGCCGTGGCTCCCCGAAGGGCAAAGATCACGTGCTCGATCGACGACGGCGTGGCCAGCTCGTCCCGCACGGCGTCGACCGCGATCGCGGCGCCATCGCGGAGCGGAAACCCGCCGATCCCCGTCCCAAGCGCCGGGAACGCGACGCTGGCCAGGCCGAGCTCGCGGGCGCGGGCCATCGCGCTGCGCGCGGCGCGATCGATCGCCAGGCCGCTGGTGCGGCGACCGCGCTCGAGGGAGACGGCGTGGATGATGAAACGGGCGGCGAGCATGCCCGCGGGCGTGACGACCGCGTCGCCGAGGCTCACCGGCGCGAGCCGGATGGCTGCGAACTCGATCGAGTCGCCGCCCTTGCGCTTCAGCTCGCCGGCAACCCCCGTCGACATCCACAGGGATGTCGACGCGGGGCTCACGATGGCATCGACCTCGAGGTCGCAGATGTCGCCGTTCCAGAGCTCGATGCGTGCCATTCGGATCTCCCTCCCGCGAGCGTCCGGACCTCAACGGGCAAACCGGCGGCATGGTACACCCGGGGCAGCCGGCGGGACATGCCCGCGAGGACCTCGTAGCTGATCGTTCCACCTGCCGCCGCGAGCATGAACGCGGTGATCCGCTCCCCGTCCTGCTCGCCCAGCAGGACGAACTCGTCGTCCTCGTCGACGGGCGGGCCGGGCACGTCCGTCACGTCCAGCATGACGGCATCCATCGCGACGCGGCCGACCACGGGCACACGGACCCCGCGCACCAGGCCCTCCGAGCGATCGGAGAGGAAGCGCCGCCAGCCGTCGGCGTAGCCGACCGGCAGCGTGGCGATCCGCGACCGACGCTCCGTCACGAATGTCGGGCCGTACGAGACGCCATGATCGGCCGGCAGGTCCGCCACCCGCACCGGACGCGCCTTCAGCGCCATGACGGGCTTGAGCCGGCCGGCGGCCCATGCGGTCGAGGCTGGCGGCTCGAGCGCATCCGGGACCAGCCCGTAGACCGCGAGACCGGCGCGAACCGAGTCCCAGCGCCCGACGTCATCACCGAGGACGCCGCCGCTCCCGGCCAGGTGGCGTCGGACTGCTCCCGGTTCCGCCCCGAAGCGCACCGAATCGCCGACCGAATCCAGGGCGCGTCGGAACTGCTCGTCCTGCGCCATGGCGTTGGAGCTGTCGTCCGCCGCCGCCAGGTGGGTAAAGACGCCGCCCAACCGGACGCCCGGAGCCGAGACGACGCTGCGGATCGCCGCCGACGCCTCGTCCGCCAGCACGCCGCCACGACCGAGTCCCGTCTCGATCTCAACGTGGATCTCGAGCGGCGGTGACGCCGGATCCGCCGCGATCGTCCGCGCAGCCACCGCCAGGATGCGGTCCAGGAGGAGCCCTGCGCCGATGCTCACCGCGATACCGGCGCGCGCGGCCGCGGCCGCGTGCTCCGGGGGCACGGGATAGATGACCAGCAGGGGCAGCGTGATCCCGGCATCGCGCAGCTCGTACGCCTCCTCCAGCGCGGCCACGGACAGGGCGTCCGCACCCGCCGCCTCGAGGGCACGGGCGATGGGAACGGCGCCGTGACCATAGGCGTCGGCCTTGATGACGGGCTCCACGCGCACGCCGGCACCGACGGCCGCGCGGATCGCGGCCAGGTTGCCGCGGAGCGCGTCCAGGTCGATCTCCAGCCACGCGGTCCTGGGCAGTGGCGCGAGGCCCGCGTCCCGCAGGCGGTCCTCGATGGGTGTCGGCCGCGGCGTCAGCGTCTCCGGGTCAGTCATCCCCCGGCCCCGCCGGCGTGCCCGACATGGCGGGGGCTTCCGCCTCGCGAGCACCGAATCCGAGCCGGCGGCCCGATCGCTGCCGCTCGGCAAGGCGGGCCAGCCGCCGGCGGCCAAACGGCAGGGCCTCCGTCAGGTCGGACGCGAGGAGCCCGGCGTCGCCGATCCGATCGCGGACGGCGTCACCGGCAAGACCGTGGAGATAGACGCCGAGGCGGGCCGCGTCGTACGGGGCAAGGCCCTGGGCAAGCAGCGCGCCGATCGTCCCCGCCAGGACGTCGCCCGTTCCGCCGGATGCCATCGCCGGGTTCTCGAAGGGCGCGACCGCCACCGAGCCGTCCGGCGCGGCGATCACGGTGTTCGCCCCTTTGAGCACCACCACCTGCCGCCACTCGACCGCCGCGGCCGCAGCCGACCGGACCCGCGCCCCATCGTCCTCGTTCAGGTCCCCGTCGGCGCCCGGATCGTGCTCGCTCCCGGTGCGAAGGCGTGCGAATTCGCCGGCGTGGGGCGTCAGCACGCAGGGGCGCGTGACCAGCGTCCACCACTCGTCCACGGCCGCCAGCGTCCGCAGGGCCTCGGCGTCGAGCACGGCAGGCGCACCGGCCGGCTCCTCGGGCACGGTCAGAATCAGGCGCAGCAGGTCGGCCGTCGCGAGGCCCGGCCGAAGCCCCGGCCCGATGACCAGGGCGTCGTGCTCGTGGTCCAGCACCTTGGCGAGGGCGGGTTCGGGGTCCACCTCCTCGACGTCGTCCTCGGGCAGGGCCATGGTGGTCGCCTCGACGACCTTCGCCGCGAACAGCGGCTGCAGCGACTCCGGCACGGCGAGCGTCACGAGCCCGGCGCCCGCGCGACCCGCCGCACGACAGACCAGGAGCGCCGCTCCCGCATAGTCCAGCGACCCGGCGATGACGAGGAGCTTGCCGAACGTTCCCTTGTGGCCGCGCTTGGGGCGCTCTGGCAACAGGCGCGCCATCGACTCGTCGTCGAGACGGGCCGTGCCATCGGGAAGCTGCGAGCCGCCCGATGCGTCCTCCCCCCGCCTCCCGAACCCGACCTGCCGGTCAGCCATCTCCGTCCTCCAGCCCGTTGTCTCCGGGCTCGTCCGAGCCGTCCACCCAGTGCGCGCTCGGCGGCGGCGCCACGGTCGAGGCGTGGAGCTCGCGCAGGCGCTCGAGCCTGCGCAGCAGGACCCGCTCCCGATCATCGAGGCGCTCGTCGATGTCCAGCGGAAAGACGTAGCGCCCTCCGACCGTCCGGACACCGAAGGCGATCGCCACGGCATAGTCGGACTCGTGGGTGATCGAGAGGGCGATCCTGCCCATCCCCAGCTGCTCGGCCCGCTGGGCCGCCCGCCCGTGGAGGCGCACGGCCGGCTGGCCGGTCGGCAACCGCTCGACCTCGATGTCCTTCCACCCGATGCCGCGGACACCGAGGCCAAGAACCTTGGACACAGCCTCCTTGGCCGCCCACCGCCCGGCGAAGGTCTCCGGTCGGTCCCGGACGTAGCGGCGTTCTCGGTCCGTGAGCACCCGCCGCGAGAACCGATCGCCGAACCTCTCGATGGCGGTCCGGATCCGCTCGACCTTGATGATGTCGATGCCCAATTCCGTGGTGCCCTCGGGCACGAGGCCCGCGGGGAGGCCCGGGCCCGCGTCCCGACCGGCGGGCGTCATCCCCTACTCCACCGTCACCGACTTGGCCAGGTTCCGCGGCTGGTCCACGTCCGTGCCTCGCGCGACCGCCGTGTGGTACGCGAACAGCTGGAGCGGGATCACCGCCAGAACCGGCGACAGCGCCTCGTGGGTATCGGGCACCCAGAGCACGTCGTCCGCGAAGCGCTCGATGGACGGGTCGCCCTCGGTGGCGACCGCGATCACCTGCGCGTCGCGGGCCCTGCCCTCCATGACGTTGCTGATCAGCTTGTCGTAGATCCGCGACCGGGTCGCGACGACGACCAGCGGGCACTCCGCGTCCAGCAGCGAGATCGGTCCGTGCTTGAGCTCGCCGGCGGCGTACCCCTCGGCGTGGATGTAGCTGATCTCCTTGAGCTTGAGCGCGCCTTCGAGCGCGCCCGGAAGACCGTAGCCGCGGCCGATGAACATGAAGCCCCGGGAGTTGACGTACCGCCGGGCCACGTCCGCCACGCCGGACGACAGGTCAAGCGTCCGCGCGGCTGCCTCCGGGAGAGCGCGCAGCGCGCGACCAAGGTGCAGCTCCTGCGCGATGTCCAGGGCTCCGCGCGCCTTCGCGATCGCGGCGGCGAGCACCACGAGCGTCGTGACCTGGGTCACGAAGGTCTTGGACGCGGCGACGGCGATCTCCGGGCCGGCCTGGAGGAACATCACGGCGTCCGCCTCGCGGGTGATCGCGGAGCCGACGGTGTTGGTCACGGCCACGATCGGACAACCCTGCTCGCGCGCCCAGCGCGTGGGGGCGATCGTGTCCGCGGTCTCGCCGGACTGGGTCACGGCGATGACCAGCGTGTCCGCGTCGAGCGGCGGAGGCGAGTAGCGGAACTCGGAGCCAACCGTGACCCGCGCCGGGATCCCCGTCCATTCCTGGATCGCGGCGGCGCCCACGAGGGCCGCGTACGAGGCGGTCCCGCAGGCGACGAGCTCCACGCGCGTCACCCGCCGGAACACGTCGGCGAGGGCGTCGACCTCATGGGCATGGATGTGTCCCCTGGGCGTCACCCGGCCGGCAAGCGACTGGCGCAGGGCGACGGGCTGCTCGTGGATCTCCTTGAGCATGAAGTGGTCATAGCCACCCTTCTCGGCAGCCTCTGGCGTCCAGTCGATCAGCGTCTCCACCCGCTGCTGCTCGACCCCGGCGAGATCGGTCACCACCACACCCGTGGGGCGGACGTCGGCGATGTCGCCCTCCTCCAGGAAGACCACCCGGTTGGTGTGGGCGAGGATCGCCGCGACGTCACTCGCGATGAAGCTCTCCTCGCCGTTCAGACCCACGATCAGCGGCACGTTCAGGCGCGCCCCGACCAGGCGGCTGATCTCGCGCCGGTGCATCACCACGAGCGCGTACGCCCCCTCCACGCGCCGGAGCGCGGCCCGGACCGCGTCGGCAAGATCGCCCTCGTAGGCGTCCTCGACCAGGTGGGCGATGGCCTCCGTGTCGGTCTCCGACGCGAGCGTGTGGCCGCGGGCCTCCAGCTCGTCCCGGAGCTCGCGGAAGTTCTCGATGATCCCGTTGTGGATCACCGTGATCTCACCGGTGCAATCCTGGTGCGGGTGGGCGTTGAGGTCGTTCGGCCGCCCGTGGGTGGCCCAGCGGGTATGGGCGAGACCGATCGCCGCGTGCGGCGTGCGATCCGCGATGGCCGCCTGGAGGTTGACCAGCTTGCCGGCCTTCTTCGCCACGAACAGCTCGCCATCCTCGCCGACCAGCGCGATGCCTGCCGAATTGTAGCCACGGTATTCGAGCCGCGCCAGGCACTCGATGAGGATGGGTCCGGCCTCGCGGGGACCCGTGTAGCCGACGATGCCGCACATGCCGCTGGGTGCTCCTTGACGGAAGTCCGCGGCCCGCCGCGGCCGGCCTAGTGTAGACGCTCGCCCGCGAGGGTCGTGATCGCGTCGGCGATCGCGGCGACGTCGGCGGCGTCGGCGCCCTCGACCATCACCCGCAGCACGGGTTCGGTGCCCGAGGGACGCACGAGGATGCGGCCGTGGGGTGCCAGCCTGGCCTCGGCGTCGGCGATGGCCCGCTGGAGGACGTCGTCGGCCTCCCACTGGTCGCGCTGCCGCACGCGGATCGCTCGCTGCTGCTGGGGGAGGAGCGGGATCGCTGCCGCGAGGTCGTCCAGGCCCGTCCCGGCCTGGGTCATCACCCGCAGCAGCTCGATCGCGGTCAGGATCCCGTCACCGGACATCGTGTGCTCGCGCACGATCACGTGACCGCTCTTCTCACCTCCGAGGCCGGCGCCCGACACCAGCATGGCCGCCAGGATGTGCTTGTCGCCGACGGGGGTCCGGATGAGGCGGCCGCCCGCCGTCTCCATCGCCTGCTGCAGGCCCCCGTTCGACAGGACGGACACCACGAGGCTCGCGTTGTCGAGCGCGCCGCGGGCGAGCCGTTCAAGGGCGAGGAGGCCCAGGACCTGGTCGCCGTCCACGAGCCGACCCGCCGCATCGACCGCGACACACCGGTCCGCGTCCCCGTCGAGGGCGAAGCCCACGTCCGCACCGTGGGCCGCGACCGCCGCCATCAGGGAGGCGGGCTGGGTCGCACCGCAGCCGGCGTTGATGTTGTCGCCGTCTGGCGCATCGTGGATCACCGTCACCCGGGCGCCAGTCGCTCGCAGGATCGCCGGTCCCACGCCGCAGGCCGACCCGTTGGCCGTGTCGAGAACGACGTGGAGCCCTGAGGCCGGCACGGCCTGGGCGAGCGCCGTCCGGTGCGCCACGTACCGATCGACGAGCGCGGCGGCGTCCACGGTTCGCCCGATCGCCGCGGGGGCGACCCCGGGCAGCTCGTCGGCACGCAGGACCAGGCTCTCGAGCTCGTTCTCCAGGTCATCATCCAGCTTCAGGCCGCCGGGATCGAGGACCTTGAGACCGTTGTCCTCCGCCGGGTTGTGCGAGGCCGACACCATGATCCCCGCGCCGAACGCGCCGATGCCCGCGAGGTAGGCGAGCGCGGGCGTCGGCACCACGCCGACCGTGTGAACGTCCACGCCCATGCTCGTTGCGCCGGCCGTGATGGCGGCCACGAACATGTCGCCGGAGCGGCGCGTGTCCTGACCCACGACGAGCGATCCGCCGGCGCCGACCACGCGATACGCGGTCGCCCGGCCCAGGGCGAAAGCCAGCGAGGGGCGGAGGTCGACGTTCGCCACACCGCGGATGCCGTCCGTGCCAAAGAGGCGGGTCATGAAGGGTCCTCGTGCGCTTGGGCTTGAGCCGGAATGGGTCAGGGCGAGGCCGACGGTCCGACCGACGGTGACGGCGCCGCGGACTCGACGGGGGTCGCCGTCGGCAGTGGCGCGGGCGTGGGGCGCTCCGAGACCGTCACGATGACGGTCTCGGGTGAGGTGGCAGCCACGGTCACCGCCGAGGGCAGCGACGGGACCACCGGGATGTCGTGAGCCCCGGGGCCCAGGCCGGCGACGTTGAGCGCGACGACGAGCGGTGACCCGGCGAGTCGATCGAGGTCTGCGGTCGAGCCGAACAGCGTCAGGAGCACGCGAGTCTCGGACGCGTCGTACTGCAGCGCGGCGTCGCGACCGTCCAGGCGGATCCCTGCCACGAATGTGCGTGTCTCCGTCACGGCCTGGATATGCACCGTCACGGTCGCGGTCTGATCCCCGATGACGGTCACGCCGGTCGGGAGCGAGAACGTGACCTTGCTCGTGACGTCCCTCGTGGCCCCCGAGACCGGCACGGGGGCGGTATCTGCCGCCACGAGGTCCTGGAGCTGGGCCTGGTCGCCTTCGACCGACACCACAAGCGGGACGACGTCCACGGACCCGATCCGGAACCCCGCCGCGGGTGTTCCCGTGACGATGGGATTGACCGGCAACGTCCGGTTCTCGAGGTTGGTGTACACCGGGATCTTCACGTGGACACTCGAGGGATCGAGGTTCACGCCCGTGACGATCTCGCCGGCCGCATCCACGGCATCGGGCGTGACGTCCCGGTCAACGTTGACGCCGCTGCCATCGATCGTGGCGGTGACTCGGGCATTGACCACGCGGTTGACGGCGGCCGAGGGACCGGTGACCACGACCACCGCAGGCGTGACCGTGGTCTCGCCCACCTGCAGGCCTGGCGGAGGCTCCGACTGGGTCACGATGACCTTGACCGTCTTGCTCACCCTCGTGTCCAGGACCACCTGGATTGTCCGCGGCCGGACATCGAGGATGGTCACCCGCGGATCCACGGCCGTGACGTTGACGCGCAGGATCACCGGGTTGCCATCCGGCGTGACGTTCGCAAGGTCCACCGTCGCCCGGAAGTCCTCGGCGCGGAGACGACCCAGGTCGGCCGGGGCGATGTACTGGATCTGCTCGACGTCGCGCAACTGGTTGGTGATCACGGTCCCGGTCGGCTGGTTGACGGGCAGGACGGTGATGGGCCCCGGGTAGGTGTTGCTGTCCTGGGAGGCGACGAGGCCGGCGTAGAGCAGGGTGGCGAGGCCGATGGCGGCCAGCTTGAGCGGCCAGTTGTGGATGACGAACCCGAGGATGCGCCGGGTGGTGCGTCCGATGTTCACCGGGGTGCGACCACGGGCGCCGCGGCGCCCTCGTCGTCGGTGGCGGGCAGCGGATCGGTGCGTGGCGCACCGGTGGCCGGCACGCCGTCAACCGGGCGCGCCGGCCCGCCCGCCGATGCCGCGTCCGCGCGGCCGGTCCGGTGGCGCGCGATGCGCAGGCGCCTGATCGAGCGGCTGGTTCGCACTCTCGAGCCACGTCGGCGCAGGCCGGCCGCGGGCGCGGGCGCCTCCAGGAGCGCGGCGAGTGCCCGGGACAGCTGGGCTTCGGTCGGCACGCGCACGATCCGCGCGCGCTCGACGACGCTCATCTGGCCGTTCTCCTCGGAGACGACGATCGCCACGGCGTCGGTGTCCTCGGTGATCCCCAGGGCGGCGCGGTGACGCGTGCCGAACCGCTCGGAGAGCGTCATCTCGGTCAGCGGCAGGAGGGCCGCCGCTGCGAGGACGGAATTGCCGCGGATGATCACGGCACCATCGTGGAGCTCGGTGCGCGGCATGAAGATCGTGCACAGCAGCTCATGCGACAGGTCGGCGTGGATCATCACGCCGGTCTCGGCAATCTCCTCCAGCCCGGTCTCGCGCTCGAGCACGATCAGGGCACCGTGACCTGCGCGTGACATCATGCCGGCAGCCTTCGAGACCTCGCCCGCCACGTGCTCGATGCGCCGCTCCGCCGCGGGAGCGAACAGCCACCCGAGCGTGCCGACCCGGCCGATCCGCTCCAGGGCACGGCGCAGCTCGGGCTGGAACACCACCACGAGCGCGAACAGGCCGACGACAGCGCCCGCCTGGAGGATCTGCGTGAACAGGCGGAGCTCAAGGAACTGGGCGAGGGCATAGATGCCGAACAGGATCGTGACGCCAATCACCAGGGTCACGGCGCGGGTGCCACGGATCAGGCTGAACACCCAGTAGATGAACAGCGCGGTGATCGAGATGTCGAGGACAACCGCCGGCGTGATCTGCCGGACGAGTGAATTGACGAACGGGGGCATCTTCTGGCGAGTGTAACACCGGGTTCCCGAGCCGCCCCCGGCCGCCGCGACGCGATCGGGGCATCGGCGCGGGTCAGTCCCGGTCGCTCCTCGAGGCCGCGATCCGCGCCGTGGTGGCCGCGTCCCCGTCCAGTGCCGCCAGTTCGGTCATCAGGCCCAGCTTGTCCGCCGCCAGCGTCCCCCAGCCACGCTCGTCGTACAGCTCCACCAGCGCGAGGTGGAGGTCCACGCCGTCGGGCTCGACGGACAGCGCGAGATAGCAGGCGTCGAGGGCGGCGTCGAGCAGCCCATCGCGGCGGTAGGCTGCGGCGAGATCCAGCAACCGGTCGAGCGCGGGCCCCGGGATCCCGGCCTCAAGCGCTGCCTCGGCCTCCACGGCGAGCGCCGGCGCCTGCACTCCCGGGGCGAGGTCCCGGTCGAGGGCACGACGGTGGACCGGTTCGGGTTCGGGTGCCGGTCCGGGTTCGGGCGCCGGTTCGGCTCCGGGTTCGGGTTCTGGCGCCGGTCCGGGTTCGGGTTCGGGCGCCGGTCCGGGTTCGACGTCGGGCTCGGGCTCCACCATGTCCACGGGAGGGACGGCCTGCCCGTCCAGCACCAGGAGCGCTCGTTCCAGGGCGATCCGCCCGGGTTCGCCCGGTTCCGTTGCCCGAAGCCGCTTGATGAGGCGCTCCAGGGTGCGCCGGCGGTCCCGGCCCTCCGCAAGCTCCAGGCCACGGCGCGCGGCGTCCACCGCGTCGGCAAGCTTGCCGGCCCCGGCCCGCGCCTCCGCCAGCGCGTCGAAGGCGTCGGCGGCCTCGAGCCGCCGGTCCAGCGCCGTGAGCGCCTGCGCCCGACCGAGCAGCGCGGCCTCGTCCCGAGGCGACATCTGCAGGGCCACCTCGTAGTGGCGGAGCGCGTCGGCCGGGAGATCGCGTCGCAGGAGCGCCGTCCCGGCACTGGTGTGCGGGGTGGATCGCTCGGGCGCGAGGGCGGCCGCCTCCGCGTACGCGGCGATCGCCTCCTCGGTGCGTCCATGCAGCGCCGCCACGTGGCCGCGCTTGAGGGCGTCCTTGTAACGCTCGTAGAGGGCCTCGCTGCTCATCCCACCGTCGCCTCCGCCCGTCTCCCGAACCGTCAGCCGCCCAGCAGCTCCACCAGGAGTGCCTTCTGGGCGTGCAGCCGGTTCTCCGACTGATCGAAGATGATGCTCCTCGGGCCGTCCATCACGTCGGACGTGATCTCCTCTCCCCGGTGCGCCGGCAGGCAATGCATCACGAGCGCGGCGGGTGCGATCGCCAGCAGGCGATCGTTCAGCTGGAACGGCGCGAAGGCGTCGCGGCGCTCCTCGGCCTCGGCCTCCTGGCCCATGGACGTCCACGCGTCCGTGTACACGACTGCTGCGCCCTCGACGGCCGCCCGCGGGTCATCCGTGAAGTGGAGGCTCCCGCCGGACAGCGCTGCGATCTCCATCGCCCGTGCGACGATCCGGTCGTTCGGGCCGTATCCGGCCGGATGGGCGAGTCGGACCTCCATGCCGAGGGTTGCGCCCATCAGCGCCAGCGAGTGGTAGACGTTGTTCCCGTCGCCGACGAACGCGAGCACGACGGCCCGCAGGTCGCCGAGGCGCTCATGGAGCGTGAACAGGTCCGCGAGAGCCTGGCACGGATGCTCGCGGATCGTCAGCCCGTTGATGACCGGGATCGAGGCGCGAGCCGCCAGCTCGGCCACCACCTCGTGGGGACCCGTCCGGGCCATGATGCCGTCGACGAATTGCTCAAGGTTCCGGGCGACGTCGGCGACGGTCTCGCGCCCACCGAGAACGACGCCCTCGGTGAGGTAGATCGCGTGGCCGCCGAGCTGCGTCATGCCGGCCTCGAAGGTGACCCGTGTCCTCAGGCTCGGCTTCTGGAACAGCATCGCCAGCGTCCGACGCTCGAGCGGCGGGTGTGCATGTCGCCGTTCGAGCGCGTACTCGGACTTGAGCGTGGCTGCACGCGTGAACAGCGCGCCGATCTCGTCTGCCGACAGGTCGGCGGCGCTGACCAGGTCCCGTCCGCGAAGCGAGGATGTGCTCATGACGTCAGTGCTCCTGCACAGGGAAGACGAGCGCCCGCGCCGGCGATCGAGGCCAGGACACGGGCGATCGAGTCAGGTCTGCCCGAGCCGCCGGATGGCGGTCGAGGCGTGTGCGCGGGCGAGCACGCGAACAAGCGCAGCCCGGCGTGCGTGCATGGACGAGCGGGGCTCGCAACGCACGCATCGGCCGTCAGGCGGCGGCGGTCAGCGCTTGGTGTACTGCGGGGCCTTGCGGGCGCGCTTGAGGCCGTACTTCTTCCGCTCCTTCATCCGCGGATCGCGGGTGAGGAGGCCGGCCTGGCGCAGCGGGAGCCGGAACGAGTCAGGGTCGGACTGCAGCAGCGCTCGAGCGATGCCGTGACGGATCGCGCCGGACTGACCGGTCGTGCCGCCTCCTTCCACCTTGATCAGCGTGTTGTAGCGGCCTTCCGTCCCGGTCACACGGAACGGGAGGAAGAGCTCGGCCTCGCCGAGGATCCCACCGAAGTGCTCCTCCGGGGTGCGCCCGTTGATGACCATCTGGCCCTCACCGGGGATGAGGCGTACGCGGGCCACCGCCGTCTTGCGGCGGCCGGTGCCCCAGTAGAACGCGGGCGTCGACATCAGGGCTCCTCGATCAGGCGAGCGGCTCGGGCTTCTGGGCCTGGTGCGGATGGTCGTTGCCCGCATAGACCTTGAGCTTCCGAAGCATCTGGGTTCCGAGCCGGTTGTGCGGCAGCATCCCCTTGACGGTCCGTCGGATGACCTCCTCCGGGCGGCGGTTGAGGAGGTGGCCCAGGGTCTCCTCCTTGAACCCGCCGGGATAGCCGCTGTGGCGGGCGTAGACCTTCGACTCGAGCTTGTCGCGGGTCACGGTGATCCGGGAGGCATTGAGCACGATGACGTGGTCGCCCGTGTCCATGTGCGCGGCGTAGGTGGGCTTGTTCTTGCCCTCGAGGACGCGCGCGATCCGCGTCGCGAGGCGGCCGAGCGTCTCGTCCGTCGCGTCGACGACGTACCAGCGTCGCTCGATCTCGCTCTCTCGAGGCGTATAGGTCTTCGCGTTCGCGCTCATTCCTCGTCTTCCTTGTCGTCCATCGGTCGTCGCCCGAGGACGACGCGCCGGAGGCAGAGTCCCCTGGCCGGGGCGGCTGCCCCATTGAGGGCCGGCTCCCGTGCGGCCAGTGCCGCCCGAATGCCGTCTTCATCCATCTTGCCGAGGCCGACCTCCAGCAGGCCTGCCACCATCCTGCGGACCTGCCCCCGGAGGAAGGCGTCTGCCCTGACGTCGATCGTCACCAGGCATCCCACCCTCCGGACCCGGACCGCATAGACGGTCCGGACCGGCGACCGGTCCGTTCTGCCGAAGGCCGAGAAGTCGTGCCGGCCAACGAAGGCCGACCCGGCGCTCGCCATGGCGTCGATGTTCAGCGGGTCCCGCAGCCAGAGCGCCGTCCGCTCGTGCAGTGGGCTTCGCGGCCCGTTCCAGACGGTGTAGCGGTACTCCCGGTACCGCGCCGCGTAGCGGGGACTGAACCCGTTCGGTGCACGACGGAGGTCGCGGATCGCGACATCCCTCGGCAGCCGGGCGTTGACCGCCCGCTGGAGCTCCTCCCCGGTGAGCCGGCCCCGGAAGGTGAAAGCGATCACCTGGTCCGTGGCATGGACACCGGTATCGGTGCGTCCTGCCCCGTCGACCGTCACCCGCTCTCCTCCGGAGAGGTGGGCCAGCGCGGTCTCGAGTTCTCCCTGGACCGAGCGGGCGTTCAGTTGGTACTGGAAGCCCGCGAAGTCCGTTCCATCGTATTCACACCGGGCGCGGTAGCGCACGGCGCGCCCTCTCGGGCGCTCGGGGACCGGCGAGTCCGTCAGACCAGCTCGATCTGCACGATCTCGGCGGCGTCGCCCCTGCGCTGACCGATGTGGACCAGGCGGGTGAACCCGGACTGGCGATCGGCGTACTTGGGGGCGATGACGTCGAACAGCTTGCTCACGACGAGCGGCTCGTTCGGGAGCTCCGAGACGACCGTCCGTCGGGCCGCCAGGTCACCGCGCTTCGCGAGCGTGATCATGCGCTCGACGTAGCCGCGGATCTCCTTGGCCTTGGCCTCGGTCGTCTGCACCCGCTCGTAGCGGAGCACGGAGACCGTCAGGTTCTTGTAGAGGGCGAGACGCGGGCCACGCTTGCGCGAGAGCTTGCGCCCGTCGATCCGATGGGAAGACATGGCTCAGGCCTCCTCGTCGCCATCGAACGGCGCGTCGGCGGCATCCTCGTCGTCCAGGGCGCCGTCGGACTCCGTCTCCGGCAGGATGAACCCGCGCATCCGGAGGCGCTCCTTCATCTCGTCCAGCGACTTCTTGCCGAAGTTGCGCATCCGGAGGAGATCGTCGTCCTTGAGCTGCAGCAGCTGGCCGACCTTGACGATGTTGTTCCGCTTCAGCGAGTTGTACGCCCGCATCGGCAGGTCGAGCTCCTCGATCGGCATGTCGAGCATGTTCGGAGGGAGCTGCGGGACGCCGGCGACGGCACGGTCCGGCGCTGCCGCCTGGATACCGACCGTCACGAACGGCTGGAACTGGCGCACGAGGATGTCCGCGGAGCGCGAGAGCGCCTCCTCGGGAGTGATCGTGCCATCGGTCTCGATCTCGAGCGTGAGCTTGTCGAAGTTGGTCATCTGGCCAACGCGGGTGCTCTCGACCCAGTAGTTGACCTTCCGGACCGGCGTGAAGATCGCATCGACGGCGATGACGCCGATCGGCAGCGCCTCGGACCGCTCGGCGGCAAGGTAGCCCACGCCGCGCTCGACGGTCAGGTCCATCTCGATGGTCACGTCGTCCGAGTCGATCGTCATGAGGACCAGCTCGGGGCTGACGATCTCGATGTCGGCGAATTCGGCGATGTCGGCGGCGATGACCGGCCCGGCGCCGCTCTTGATCAGCCGGAGCTGGACCGGGTGGGCGGCGAAGCTCTTGAGTCGGAGCTTCTTCACGTTCAGGACGATCTGGGTCACGTCTTCCTTGACGCCGGGGATCGTCGAGAACTCCTGGTACACGTCACGGACCTGGATGGACGTCACGGCCGCGCCCTCGAGGGACGACAGGAGCACGCGCCGGAGCGCGTTGCCCAGGGTGACGCCATACCCGGCCTGGAGCGGGCTGGCCTCGTACTTCGCGTAGGTTCCGTCCTCCGCGACGGGCTCGATCTGCGGGGACTCGAGTTCGATCATGGAGGGCGGCTACCTCGAGTAGTACTCGACCACGAGCTGCTCGTTGAAGTCGAGCGGCATCTGGTCGCGACGCGGCATTGCCAGCACGGACCCGGCGAGGTTCGCCGCGTCCAGGCTCAGCCAGTCGGGTGCCTGGTGGTTGCGGAGCGTCTCCTTCGCGACCTTGAACAGCTCACGCTCGCGATGCGACACGCGCACCTCGACCTTGTCGCCGATCTTGACGCGATAGGAGGCGATGTCCGTCGGTACGCCGTTGACGGCGAAATGGCCGTGGTTGACCATCTGCCGCGCGGCCGGCCGCGACGGGGCGAACCCGAGGCGGAAGACGACGTTGTCCAGGCGCTGCTCCAGGGAGCGGAGCAGGGCCTCGCCGGTGATGCCGGACTGCTGCGTCGCCTCGACGAAGTAGTTGCGGAACTGCTTCTCGAGAACGCCGTAGACGCGGCGGACCTTCTGCTTCTCGCGAAGCTGCAGGCCGTAATCGCCGACCTTGCGGCGGCGGACGCCATGCTGTCCGGGCGGCGTCGGACGCCGCTCGAACGAGCACTTCTTGGTGTAGCAGCGGCTGCCCTTGAGGAAGAGCTTCAGCCCTTCGCGGCGGCAGAGCCGGCAGACGGGGTCGGTGTAACGGGCCATGGTCTCTCGGTGCTCAGACGCGGCGCCGCTTGGGCGGGCGGCATCCGTTATGAGGGATGGGCGTGACGTCGGTGATCGCGCTCACTTCGAGGCCAGCGGCCTGGAGCGACCGGATTGCCTGCTCGCGACCGGCGCCGGGTCCCTTGACGTAGACCTCGACCTGGCGCATGCCGTGCTCCATGGCGCGGCGCGCCGCGCCGTCCGCGGCCAGCGCGGCGGCATACGGCGTGCTCTTCCGGGAGCCCTTGAACCCGGCGATGCCAGCCGAACCCCACGAGATGACGTTCCCGGTCAGGTCCGTGATCGTCACGATCGTGTTGTTGAAGCTCGCCAGAATGTGGACGTGTCCTTGCGGAACGTTCTTTCGCTCCCGGCGCCGCTGCTTGACGGCGCGCTTTCGATCGGCCATGCCTTAGCGGTTCCTCGTCACTTTGTCTTCTTCCGGGCGCCAACCGTCTTCTTCGGCCCTCGGCGCTGGCGGGCGTTGGTCTTCGTGCGCTGCCCCCGGACGGGGAGGTTGCGGCGGTGCCGCATGCCGCGGTACGACCCGATCTCGATGAGACGCTTGATGTTCAGCGCCACCTCTCGACGGAGGTCGCCCTCGACCTTGTGCGTGCGGTCGATGACCTCCCGGAGCCGGTTGACCTGGTCCTCGGTGAGGTCCCGAACGCGCGTGTCCGGGTTGATGCTCGTCTGCTTCAGGATCTTCTGGCTGGAGGACAGCCCGATCCCGTAGATATAGGTGAGGGCAATCTCAACGCGCTTCTCGCGCGGGATGTCGATGCCCGCAATACGTGCCATCGCGTCAGCCCTGCCGCTGCTTGTGCTTCGGATTCGCGCAGATGACCATCACGGTGCCGTGGCGCCGGATGACCTTGCAGTTGTCACACCGCGTCTTGACGGACGCTCTGACCTTCACCGGGTCCCTCGACTACTTCAAACGGTAGGTGATTCGACCCCGAGTGAGGTCGTAGGGAGACAGTTCGACGCGGACCCGGTCGCCGGGCAGGATCCGGATGAAGTTCATCCGGAGCTTTCCGCTGATGTGCGCGAGGACGCGATGGCCGTTCTCGAGCTCCACCGCGAACATCGTGTTCGGCAGCGGCTCGATGACGGTTCCTTCGACTTCGATCGCGTCCTTCTTCGCCAACCTTGCTCCCTGGTCCTTCTCAGCACGAGTGCCGGCCTGGATGGGCCGACACACGAACGGTGAGGATATC
>CAWBMD010000002.1:0-738307 GCA_963789865.1 uncultured Chloroflexia bacterium | reverse complement strand
AAGGTTGGGTTGATGGGAAAAAATATAGTCGTCTCAACAGTTTCCACGACAATCTGACGCGTGCTCACGTTCGGGAGCATGGCGGCCTCGGCCAGGCGTGTCATGGTGTATTGTTCCCGTTCGGGAACATTTCGGCCTTCTTGGCCGGGCTTCCTATATTAAGTTCCCGTTCGGGAACATTTTGTGGACTTCCGCCCCGAATCTCCCCATAACTTCCCGATCGGGAACATCGACACAAATATCCATGGCCCACCAAACCCTCTCCGACATCGATGCCGGCGCCCGCGCCCAAGCCCGCCACTTCGGCGCGCTGGTGCGCGAGCGGCGCGAAGCCCTGAAGATGCGCCAGGACGACCTGGCGCTCGCAACCGGCGTCGGCCGACGCTTCATCCTCGAGCTGGAGGCCGGCAAGCCCTCCTGCCAGCTCGGCCGCGCGCTCGTTGTCGCCGCCGCGGTGGGACTGCGCCCCTTCGACCTGATGTCGGCCAACAGCGACGACGACAACGCGCTGCTCCCCGACCTCACCGACGACCTCCCTGACATCCCCGAGGATGAGGCGCCGTGAGCGAACTCACCGTCTACTACGAGGCGCGCGTCGTCGGCACAATCGAGTTGCACGCCGAGGGTCCCGCCTTCGTCTACGCGCCCGAGTGGCTGCGCACGCGCGGCGCCTTCCCGCTGTCGCTGCTGATGCCGCTGTCGCCGCGCCGCGTGCCGGCGAAAATTTTCCTGCCCTGGGCCGCGAACCTACTGCCCGAGGCGACACAGCTCCGCGCCATCGGCTTGAAGCTTGGCGCCGCGCCGGAGGATGTGATCGGCATCCTCGCCGAGCTGGGCCGCGACACCGCGGGCGCACTGTCGATCGGCAAGCCAGGCTCTACGAGCGCCGCAGACTGGCGCGCGGTGCCGAGCGTAAAGGCGCTCGAGCGCATCATCGAGGAGCTGCCAAGCAAGCCGTTCCTCGTCGGCGAGGACGGCGTGTCGATGTCGCTCGCCGGCGTGCAGAGCAAGCTCGGCGTGGCGATCAACGCCAAGAAGCAGATCTGCATCCCGATCAACGGCGCGCCATCGACCATGATCCTCAAGCCCGATGCCGAGCGCCTGTTCGGCGGCGTGCAAAACGAGGCAATGTGCCTCGTGCTCGCGCGCCGCCTCACCCTCAACGCCCCCGCCGTGACCACCGGCTCGGCCGGCAAGCGCTCCTACCTGCTCGTCACGCGCTATGATCGCCTTGAGCAGCAGGGTCGCTGGCGCCGCCTGCATCAGGAGGATTTCTGCCAGGCGCTCGGCAAGCCGCCGTCGGCCAAGTACGAATCAAACCAGACCGGCATCCCGGGGCCGACACTGCCGGAGATGTTCGCGCTGACGCGCAACGCCATGCGCGCGCCGGACGTCGTCGACCTGCTCGACTACGTCATCTTTAACGTCATCGCGTGCAACACGGATGCGCACGCCAAGAACTACTCAGCGATGATCTCAGGCCAGGGGTTCAAGTTGGCGCCGATCTACGACGTCATGTGCGGAGCCGTGTGGGAGCACGTCACGCGCAACATGGCGCAGAAGATCGCCGGCAAGAATCGAGGCGAGCATCTGAAGCGCCGGCATTGGCAGCGGTTCGCTGCCGACTGCGGGCTCAACGCGCCGCGCCTCGTCGCGCGCGTGGAGGCCCTGGCGAAAGCGGCACTCACGGAGACGCGCGCGGCCGCTGCCGAAGTCGCCGCCATGCCTGCGGGACCGCATCCGCTGATGGAGCAGGCGTGCGAAGCGATCGAGGCGCGCGCGAAGGCATTGCTGTCAGGGCTAGCGGACGACCGTGCGGCGGAGGACAAAGCCGAGCCCGCCAAGGAGGCGAAGACGCGCAAACCCGCCAGCCCCGCGCGGGCGACGTGAGCCGCGGCTGCTAGATCGTGAGGCCGGACAAGCCGCTCAGCGGATGCGGCGCGGGTTCATGTAGAGATCGGCTTCCTGGCGCTCGATCTGCGGCTTGACCTTGCCGCGGCGGATGTCCTTCCACAGGCGCCGCAGGTGCCGGCGGCAATCGCGGTTGAAGATCTGCATCGCCGCGAACATCTGCAGCACCGTCAAGAGGCGCCGGTCGGCGTGGTCCTGGCGCACCTTGCACTTCCACTTGCCGCCGATGGAGAAGATCTTGCCGTCGAGCGTGCCAACCGGCTTGTCCTGCTGATCGTAGAGCGTGTAGTCGCCGCCGAGGTTGATCATCGCTCGCGGTGGGCATCGACATCAGCGCCCTCCCGATCGCTGCCGTCATCCTGATGCTCGGCACCGCGAAGGCGCGCTCCAACGGACTGGCCTTCCTCGTCGGCTGGATGGTCGGGCCTGTTCGTCGTCGGTGGCATCGCCCTCGTCCTCGCGAGCGCGGCCGGGCTCTCCACGTCGACGGACTCGACCTCGCGCGCGGTCGGCCTCATCAACCTGGTGCTCGGCGTCCTGCTCCTCGTGCTCGCCGCCAGGGGGTGGCGGTCAAGGCCGCAGCCGGGGGAGGAGCCGCCGCTCCCGAAGTGGATGGCATCGCTCGACACGATCGCTCCGCCGAGGTCCGCCGGCCTCGCGGCGCTGCTGTCCGGGATCAACCCCAAGAACCTGGCCCTCAACCTCGCGGCGATGTCGATCATCGCGTCGTCCGGACTCGCGGCGTCATCGCAGCTGGTCGCGCTGCTCGCCTTCGTGCTCCTCGGCAGCGTCGCGATCCTCGTTCCCGTCATCGTCTACTTCGCCGGTGGCGACCGGGCCGCCGCCGTGCTCGCCGGCTGGAAGGTGTTCCTCGTCGCCAACAACCCGGTGATCATGGCCGTGCTGTTGCTCGTGTTCGGCGATGCACGCTGATCGGCCAGGGGATCGCCCAGCTGTAGGAGGTTGGGGCCCCGTCGGGCCGGACCACCCGACGGCTACTCGGGGTCCGGCAGCCCGACGTCCCTGGCGATCGCAAGGTCCTTGACGCGGTCGGAGGGCGTCCGCGCCAGGGCGACGGCCTCCCGTGCCCCCTTCCCGGCGAGGTAGCGAGCCTTCGGCTTGTCCGACGTCAGGGCCTCGGCGATGGCCTTCGCCAGCTCGATCGGGGGCGCAGCGTCGGCGGCCGTCTTCTCGACCGTCCGGCGGATGGCCGCCATCTGCCCGTCGTACTGGTGGTGGCCAGCCTCCCCGAGCGTCTGCTGCATGCCATCGAGGGCCGCGAGCGTCTTGCCGAAGATGGCGGTCTGCGTCGCACCGGGATCGACGAGCGAGACGGGGATCCGCCACTGGCGCAGCTCGAGGCGCAGGGCATCGCTGAGCGCCTCCATGCCGAACTTGGACGCGCTGTAGGCACCGTGGATCGGGCAGGACCAGGCGCCCGCCGATCGACCCGACGTTGACGATCCGGCCGTGGCCTTGCCGGATCAGCGGCAGGAACGCCTGGATGACGGCCAGCTGGCCGACGAGGTTGACCTCCAGCTGCTCCCGGAAGTCGGCCAGTGGCAGGAACTCGAGCGGTCCCGGCTTGACGATCCCCGCGTTGTTGACGAGGCCGGCCAGGCCCCGCTCGCCGACGGCGGCAGTCACGAGCTCGACAGCGCGCGAGATCGTCGCGGCATCGGTGATGTCGACCAGCAGCGCCGTGACATCACCGGTGGTCTGCGACTTCAGCACCTCTCCATCGGCCTCACGACGCACCCCGGCGAACACCTGGAAACCCTTCTCCGCGAGGTACAGGGCCGTGGCGGCTCCGATGCCCGTGGACGTGCCGGTGATGACGATCGGGCCCCGACGCTCGGGCCGGTTCCTGGACAAGCGGTGACCTCCTCTCGGGTCTCTCGATCAGCCTCGTCCCGCCACGTCGGGCCGCGTGCCTCCAGGGATGCCGAGCGCACGATCGGCAACACGATCGGCGAACTGCTGCGCCTGTGACTCGAAGCCGGCCTGGAGGTTCGTCGGCGGCAGGTGCAGGAGGCGGTCGAGGTAGGTGAAGCCGGACATGTAGCCGAGCCACGCGAGCATCGACTGGACCTGGTTGCCGGCGGCGACGAAGTGCGTCTGGCCGATCCATTGTCCCCCGTTGGCCCGGCCGAGTCGCCTGATATCGCCCACGTTGCGCTTCCAGTAGCGGCGCGAGGTCGAGTACCCGGCGAAGGGCTTGCCGTCGAGCACTCTTCCCGCTGCGGGCGACCGGAGGTACGAGCGGATGGGCACAGCACACCCGGAACCACCACGTCGGCGATCCGATGACGACGACGTCGTAGTCGCCCTCCTGGGCCTCTGGGGGGATGCGGATCTCACCCGTCGCCTGGCGGATCTGGGCGGGGAGCATGCCCACGAGCTTGAGCAGCGGATAGCGCATCGGGATGCGTTCGAAGCGCTTTGCCCAGCGCACGTCGGTCAGCTCGATGCGCGACAGGGTCACGTCGACACCGCGCTCCGCGAGCGCGGCGGCAATCACGTCGGCGACCCGCTCGGTCTGGTGGCTGAACGTGTAGTAGACGAGGAGCACCGTGGGTCTCGCCTGCGTCATCGTGACGTCGCCTCCCTTCTTCCGGGTATCGAGTGGCCGAGTCCGCGACGCCTCGCGTCCAGCGAGCGCGTCGGTCGCTCCAGAGGTGCCGCGCGAGAGCGCCCGGTGAGGTCACTGGGTCGTACGGCCGAGTCCCTCCAGGGCGGTGGCGAAGTCCTGCAGCCGCTCCTGGATGGCCTCGTTCATCGCCGTCAGGCGCGAGTCGTCCGGCGACACCCTGCGAACCAGGGCCTCGATCATCAGGAGTCGCTGCAGGTCGACCGCGGTCGCGGTCGTCCCGTCGAGGCTTGCCTGCGCCGGACCATCGAATCGGCTTCGGGCGGCACCCGCCTTGTCCAGGTAGGCCTCGATCGCAAGATCCATGGCGCCGGGCGAGGTCCCGTCGTCACGAGCGCCGACGAGGGCGAGCAGCCCATGACCTGCGTCAAGGAGCCCCTGGCCGTCCTGCCGCCGTCTTTCGACGTCGGTCGCGCAATGCGAGGATCGCGGCCAGCGGCGGGGAGACCGCCATGGTCACCCAGAACGCGGGCGTGTCGACGAACGCGGGTTCCTGTCTGGTGGCCTGCAGCTGGGCCGCGGTGCCCACGGCGATCAGGTCGCGCTTGATCCGGCTGGCGGTCCCATTCGACCCGGTGACCGTGAGCGAGACGGTGTACAGGCCGGGGTTCGGATAGATATGGGTCGGTGCCGGCTCGAACGAGAACTCGCCGTCTCCGAACGTCCAGAGCTGGCTCGCCGTCCCGGCGCTCGACAACGGGGTCGTCTGCAGTCACGCCGTTCACGGTCACCACGGCGAAACCGCCGAACGTACGGCCAGGGGCGAGGGCCCGGACAGGCTGCTGGCGACGAACCCGACCTCCGCCGTGCCAGTGATGGTCACGGTCGTCGGCGTCGGCGTCGGGGTCGGTGCGCTGTCGGTTTCGGAGTCGGTGCAGCTGTCGGCGTCGGGGTCGGCGCAGGGGTCGGTGTCGCGGGTCGGCGCCGGGGTCGGTTTCGCGGTCGGCGCTGCAGTCGGTTTCGCGGTCGGCGCTGCGGTCGGTTTCGCCGTCGGACTGGTGGTCGGCTTCGCGGTCGGCTCGGCGGTCGGCTTCGCGGTCGGCGCCTCGGTCGGCTTCGCGGTCGGCGCCTCCGTGGGCTTCGCGGTCGGCCTCGCAGTGGGCTTCGGCGCCTCCGTCGGCTTGGGCGGCGCTGTCGGGACCGACGGCACGGAGGGCTCGAATGGTTGGCAGCGCTGGGACCGAGGGCAGCGCGGCCGACCGACGGCAGCGCCGACGGGAGGCCACCCTGACAACCGCCGACAACGAACGCGAGGACGACCGCAACGACGCCGCTCGCGGCGCCACCGCGGCGCCTGCGCTCCCAGGCCTGGTGATCCCGGTCCGTGGCGCTGGTTCATGCCATCTCCATCTCGCCCAAGCGGGCGTCGTCATGCCGGACTCCGGACGTCATCGTGATACCGCCTCAGCTCCGCCAGCAGGTCGCGGCCGCGTTGCAGGCCTGCATCAAGGCTGGCGCCGATGTGGGGATCGTACGGCAGGACGTTCTGCTCGCCCAGCCCCGCCAGGAGACCGGTTCGCGCAAGGACGTCGCGGGCGTTCGGCCCCACCCCGGTCAGCACCAGGCCGCTCTGGGCCGCCGCGAACGTGGCATGGATCTTGCCCAGGACCTTGATGGTGGTGCTCGAGAAGTGCTCCAGGGGGCCGAGGTCGATGACGAGCACCCCGGGCGCGCTCGCGTCAGGGGCGGGCAGCCGATCGGCAAATCCGGCCACATCCGCGAAGAAGTTGGGCCCGTCGTACCGCAGGACGACGGGCTCGTCAGACGGCAGTGTCAGGGGAATGTCGTTGCCCAGCCGCCACCCGATGCCATCGTGGGTCGCGAGCTGCAGCTCCACGCTGTTGCCGCTCGACCCGACGAAGGCGAGCAGCGACAGGAACGCGCCCGCGATGATCGCCCACTGGAGCGGCACGGTGAGCGTGAGCAGGAGCGTGGTGGCGAACAGGACCCTCGAGGTCATGCCGGTCCGCCAGGCCAGGCGCGCGTCCGGCATTCGGCCGAGGACCAGCTCGACGCCGATGACGAACAGCAGGCCGCCGATGACGGCCTCCGGGATGGCGCCCACGAACGTGCCGAAGACGACGACGAGGAGGACCACGGTGGCTGCCGCGACATAGCCGGCCACCCGGCTGGTCGATCCGCCATCCGCGCTCACCGCGGTCCGGGATAGCGAACCGCCGGTGGGCGTCGACTGGAAGAACGCGCCCGCGACGTTGCCGAGGCCCTGGCCCAGGAAGTCGCGCGAGGAGCTGGACCGCGAGCCGTCCGGATTGGGGAAGGCCGGGCGAATCCCGGCACCCTGCGCCAGCGCGACCAGGGCGACCGAGAACGAGCCGACCAGGAGAGTCGGGATCATGGACAGGTCCGGCAGGTCCGAGAGCCCGTGCGGGATCGGCAGCGCAGCGAGCCCCGTGGGGATCGTCGCCTCGTCGGAGATGAGGAGCGTGTTGATGTTGAAGACCCACACGATGGCCGTGCCGAGGAACACGACCAGGACCAGGGCATAGCGCTCGAGCTTGGGGATCCTCTTGAGCGCGAACGCGGCGAGGATGGTGCCGATGCCGACCACCGTCGTGGTGTAGTCCCAGTCACCGGGGTGGAGCACGATGTCGACGGCCTTGACCACCTTGTTGGTGTACGTCGTCGGGTCGTACCCGAAGATGTTGTCGAACTTGCCGACCATGATCAGGATGGCCACGCCCATCACGAACCCCGTCATCACCGAGTTCGAGATGTAGTTGACGACCTTGCCGAGCTTCAGGACGCCCAGGATCACCATCATCGCGCCGGCCAGGAGGGACATCGTGAACACGGCCTGCGAGACCTGCTGCCCCGTGTAGCCGGTCCCGTCGAGAATGCCGCCCATGGTCAGGGCGATGGCCGACGTGAGGGTGCTCATCAGGAGCACCGACCCCGTCGCCGTGGCGGCGACCGCGACGGGGACCATCCCGGAGTAGATGCCGAGCATGGGATTGAGCCCCGCCAGCGAGGCGTATCCGATCCCCTCCGGGACGCTGTACAGCCCGGCCACGAACCCACCGATGATGTTGCCGATGCCGCCCGGCCTGCCCGGCCTGCCCGTGCTGCTCATGGCTCGTGTCCCCTTCGCTCGTCCGATCAGACCGGCTGCGCCGCGGGGGCGGGCGCTGATGCCGGCTTGGGCGTGTCACCGGCCGTCGGCGCCTCGTCCTCGGCCTGGAACTCCGCCCGCAATCGCAACTCCTCGTCCTTCTTGGGGAACAGGAAGAACGTCAGTCCCAGGCCGATCAGTACGGCGCCCAGGCCCGCGATGTACGCGAGCTGGTCGCCATCGAGGAACGACGACTGGGCCGCGGCCGTGATCTGGTCGGCGTACTGCGGATACTGTGCCGCGAGGTCCGCCGCGCTGGCATATGAGAGCTGGAGCTCGCTCTGGGTCGTGGCGGTCACGTCCTGCCCGGACGCGGTGATGGCGATCCCCATGGACGCCGCGTACCCGGCCGTCAGCAGCGCTCCGAAGATCGACGTCATCAACGCCCCGCCCAGGTCGCGCTGCAGGTCGGCCGTACCCGACGCCATGCCCACGCGGCGAACAGGGACCGAGCCCGTGAGCGAGTTGGACGACGGAGTGCCGGCGAGCCCGACCCCCATGCCCATGAGCGCCAGCGGGATGGCCACGAACACGTAGTTGGTGCCTTCGCCCCACAGGAGCAGCATTCCCACGAACGCGAGTCCCAGGATCGCCTGGCCCAGCAGAAGCGTGAACCGGGATCCTCGCTCCTGGACGAGCTTGGCCGAGCGGGGCGCGACGAGCACCATGAACACGACCGCGGGCAGGATCGCCGCGCCGGCCTGGAGCGTGTTGTAGCCGAGCACGTTCTGGAGGTACTGCTGGTTGATGAACGCGACGCCCATCAGCGAGCCGAACACGATGATGCCTGCCGCCGCCGCAACCCAGAAGGTGCTCCGCGACGCGATCCTGAGGTCGTAGAGCGGGTTCGCGGCGCGCCTCTGACGGACGACGAACAGCACGACGCCGATCGTCGCGAGGACGAGCAGCCCGAGCGCGAATGCCTGGAGGTTGGGCACCGTGATGAAGTTGAGTGCGACGACCAGCGCCCCGATCATCACCGCGGAAAGGACGCCGCCGAGGTTGTCGACGGGTTCCGTCGCCTCGTTGACGTGGGCCGGCACGTTCTTCTGGGCCATGAACAGGGCCAGCACGGCGAGCGGCAGCGTGATGAGGAACACGGAGCCCCACGCGAAGTGCTCGAGCAGCAGGCCGGAGATGAGCGGTCCCAGCATCGCCACGCCGCCGCCGAGGGCGGACCACATCGCGATCGAGCGCGTGCGTGCAGGGCCCGACCAGAGCGCGGTGATGAGTGCCAGGGTCGTCGGATACGCCATGCCCGCCGAGAGCCCTCCGGCAACGCGTGCGACGAACAGCACCGTCTCGTTGGGCGCGAAAGCGGCGACCAGCGAGGCGGGGATCGTGATGAGCATGCCCAGGACGATCATCCGCTTGCGCCCGTAACGGTCGCCCAGCGCACCGAACCAGAGCACCGAAGCGGCGAGGCCCAGGGAGTAGCCCACGGCGATGAGGTCGAGGGCCGTCTGCGACGAGTCGAACGACGCACCGATCGAAGGCAGGGCCACGTTGGCCACCGAGAGGTTCAGGTTCGCGACGGCGGCGACGAGGATGAGCGTCCCGAGGACAGCCTTCGCGTTCGGCGGCCCACCGGCCTGTGTCGACGCGGCTCTGCTGTCGGCCATCACATGCTCCCTTCCTGGCATCCTGGCATCCTGGCGGGCCGAGGGCTCGCCTGGTCGAAGTCACGTCGCGTCGCCGCCCGGCGACCCTGCACACTCACGCCCTCGGCGCGTGGTGTCAGGCTCCAGCCGCTCCTCCCGGGCGGGCGCGCGTTCGCGCCCGCCGCGGTTCCGGCATCCCCGCGATCAGGTGGGCCCTGCCTGACGCCCCCACCCGACAGGGGCCCGTGGGTCACAGCCGACGACGATCCCTGCGACGCGCGCGACGGTGGACGCCGGCCACCGACACCGGCGAGAGTGGTCTGCCGAGCGGATCGATGAACAGGGTCACGGGGCCGAGCGTCGCCGGGACCGCGCCCTCCAGGACGTCGAACGTGTACGCGAGCGAATCCGCCCCGAGCCTGGGCTCCCTGATGACGATGACCGCGTCCTCGGGGGCGTCGTCACCAGGCTCCAGGAACGCCAGGACGGCGTTGGGCGGGTCCTCGGCGAAGCTGTTCTCGCCCTGCCCCCACAGGTCGACGAACTGGACCGACGTCAGGTGGCCCACGATGCGCTGCGGCCGGTCGGAGAAGTACAGGGTCGACGGTGTGATGTCGTGCAGGGTGAGCACGCCGCCGGCGCTGGAGGCGCCCCGCGCCGTCTGGACGAACATCGGCGATTCCTGTTCGAGCGCCGCCTCGAGCTGCGGGTCCATGTCTCTCCCTATTCGGCTTTCATCTTCATCGAGGCGTCGGCAAGTGCGGCCTTGACGGCCTTCACGTGGCTGTCCGTCGCTTCGCCGATCGCCTTCTTGATGGCTCGCGTGACCGAGGCCTCCACCACCTCTGCGTGATCGTGGTCGTAGACCACGATCAACCCGGCACCTCCGATCGGGATCGTCTCCTCGGCCTGGGCCTCGAGCGCGCTCTCCACCTTCCGGTGGGCGATCTTGCCGACGCCGGCGCCGACAATCGCCCCGACGGCCGTCGCCACCAGGAGCGGTGGCGCGAAGAGGCCGACGACGAAGCCGGCCCCGCCGAGCGCCACGGCGCCTTCCTTGACGATGTGGTCGTGCTGTTCGATCTCCATCGAGCCGTCCAGGCCCTTGCTGACGACGACCAGCCCCACAAGCGGGGCGCCGCACGCCTGGACGGCCTCGAAATCCTCGCGGGCGGCATCCTTGGACAGGTAGCCACCCATCAGGACGTCGACGGTCTGCTTGGGCATCGGAGTCTTCTCCTCGCTGGTCCGGGTTACGCGCTCAGCGCGTGCGCGGCATGCGCCCGCTGCGCCGCCTCGTGCAGATCGGCTTCTTCATGCTCGAGATGCGGCTTGACGTCGAAGACGACCTTGCGGACCGTCCCGTTGAAGGGGAACGGCGCCTTCGCCGCATAGCTGCGGTCGACGACGCCACCGTTGTCGCGGCCGATGTCCATGCCGGCGTAGCCCGAGAAGCGCATCGGCACGGTGTGGTCCATCCGGCCGCCGCCGACCACCTTGTCGTTGACGTACAGCGTGACCTGCCCGCCCGTGGCCGGCTTGGGCGCATCGGCTGCGAACTCCATGCGCACCGTGACCTCGCCCGTCGGCAGCGGCTCGGTCGCCTGCTGGCGGAAGATGAACACGCCCATCATCGAGTAGGTGTGGGTGAGCTTCCCGTCCTCGACGAACAGCGTGAAGCCACCGAGGTGGTCGGCCTCCGCGACGATCACGCCTTCCGCGCCACCCGCCGGCACGACGAGATCGGCGCTGATCGCGTACGAGTGGTTGTAGATGCGCGGGATCATGCCCGAGAGGACGTTCTGGACATCGCCCCGGAACTCGAGCTTGGTGTTCTCGGGCAGCGGCGGAAGCTGGCCGAAGAACGAGGACAGCGTGGCAAGGAGCGGCAGCACCTGGTAGTGCTCGGCGTCCTGCCAGAAGAGCTCCCTGAGCTCGGCCACCTTCTCCGGGTGGTCCGCTGCCAGGTCGTGCGCCTGGCTGAAGTCGTCGGGCAGGTAGTAGAGCTCGGTCGGATCGGCGTCAGGGTCCCAGACGCCCGGCGCGTAGGGCATGATCGCCTGCGGCGTCAGCACCCACGGGATGCGGGCCGTCCGCATCGACAGCCACCAGCCGTCCTTGTACATGGACCGGTTGCCGACCGACTCGAAGTACTGCTGCGTGTGCCGCTCGGGCGCCTCTGCCGCCGTCAGGGTGTCCGTGAAGGCGACCCCGTGCAGCGGTTGCTGGTCGATCCCGTCGACCGAGGCCGGCGCCGGGATGCCGGCGATGTCGAGGATCGTCGGTGCGATGTCGATCACGTGCGTGAACTGCGACCGGAGCTCGCCGCCGGACGGGACGTGGCCCGGCCAGTGGATGACCATCGGGTTGCGGGTACCGCCAAGGTGCGAACCCACCTGCTTGCCCCACTGGAACGGCGTGTTGCCCGCCCACGCCCAGGCAGCACCGTAGTGCGGCGCCATGATCTCCGCGCCCCACGCGTCCATGCCGCCGTACCGCTCGGAGAGCTGGAGCTGCATCTCGTCCGTGAGGGGGATGCCGTTCTGCATGGTCAGCTCGTTGAAGGAGCCCGTGACCGTGCCCTCCATGCTGGCCCCGTTGTCGCCCCAGATCCAGATGACGAGCGTGTTCTCGAGCTCGCCCAGCTCGTCGATGGCGTCGATGACCCGGCCGACGTTGTAGTCGGCGTTCTCGGAGAAGCCGGCGTAGACCTCCATCTGGCGCGCGTAGAACGGCTTGAGCTTGTCCGGCACGTCGTCCCAGGCAGGGAAGGCCTCATTGCGGGGCGTCAGCTCCGCCTCGGGCGGCACGACTCCGAGAGCCTTCTGGCGGGCGAACGTCTCTTCGCGCAGCCGGTCCCAGCCCTGGTCGAACTTGCCCTTGTACCTGGCCGCCCAGGACTCGGCGACATGATGCGGTGAGTGGCTGCAGCCGGTCGCAGAAGTAGGCGAAGAAGGGCTTCTTCGCGTCCTGTGCCCTGATCCCATGAAGCCATTCGATGGTCTTGTCCGCCATGGCGTCGGGCAGGTAGTACGGATCGTTCTTGTCGCCGTAGCTCGGATCGACACCGATGATCTTCTCGTTCTCGGCCAGGACCGTGTCCCACTGGCTTGCCGCCGCCGCCGAGGAAGCCGTAGAAGTACTCGAAGCCCCACCCGCTGGGCCAGCGGTCGAACGGTCCAGCCGGACCCTGCTGACCGTCGGGGGTCAGGTGCCACTTGCCGAAGGCGGCCGTGCTGTAGCCGTTGTCGCGCAGGATCCGCGGCAGCGGCGCGCAATCGCGGGGCAGCGTGGCGGAGTAGCCCGGGTAGCCGCCGGCGAACTCGCCGACCGAGCCGAAGCCGACGGCATGGCTGTTGCGGCCGGTGAGCAGGGCGGCCCGCGTCGGGGAGCAGATGGCCGTCACGTGGAAGCGGTTGTACCGGACGCCACCCTCGGCCATCCGGGTGTAGTTCGGGGTCTGGATCGGGCCGCCGAACGTGCTCGGGTTGCCGAAGCCGGCGTCGTCGATGAGCACGAGCAGGACGTTTGGTGCCCCTTCGGGCGGCGTCGGGTGCCCGATGAGGTTCCAGTCCGGCTGCGATCCGGCGAGCGTCCGGTTGACGACTCCCGCGAACGACGGACGGCGGATGGGCAGGTGGCTCCGTTCGATGCCTGGCATTGGTGCGATCTCCTCCTTGGTCATCTGCTCATGGCGAAACGGCGGTCAGTGAGCGTCATCCGGACTCCCGTCGAGCTCGGCGAGACCTTCCGCAACGTCGTAGCCCAGCGCCATCGCGATCTTCGATGCCGCCGACACGACCCGCGCGGATCCCGCGATCGGTGCGACCGCGAGCAGGACGCCCACGACCTGATCGAACGAGGCCCCGGCGTCGAGGGCCCGATTCACCTCCCGCTGGTACAGGGACTCGGCAGAGTCCGCCATCACCAGTGCCGCCAGTCGGACGAGGGGGAGGTATTGCGGATCGATCATCGCGGGCGCGTCGTGCGCGGCACCGACGTACGAGCGCACGGTGGCCGGCTCACCGATGCTCAGTCGCCGGAACGTTTCCGCCTGCGAACTCGAGAACATGCTCGTCCTCCGGCGCGCCGCGAGTCATGGCTGGCGGGTCGACCGCTCGTCATCCGCAGACTCGGCGATCGACGCCGCAGCGTCATCCACCGGATGAGACGAAACCCCGTGTCCCGGGATCAGGGGCGACCGAGGTGTCCGGGCGTCGCGCCGACCGTCCCGGGGAAGGCGCAGGGTCGGCGGGTAGCGCAGCGCCGCCTCGTCCAGGAGTCCGACGGCGACCGCTCGATCGATCGCCTCGCTCCGCGAGGACGCGTCCAGCTTGCCGTAGATGGCGTTCGCCTGTGACTTGATCGTGGACCTGGTGACGTACAGCCGCTCGGCGATCTCCCCGAACGAGAGATGGGTGGGCAGGAACGCCAGCAGCCGCAGCTCGGCCGCCGTCAGCGTCCAGTGACCGGCGCCCGGCGCCCTGGCGGCTTCGACGGCCCGGTGTGCGGTCGCCACGTCGTCGGTGAGGATCCCCAGGTCCGGCCGCGTGCGAAGGATGTCGTCCACCTCGAGCAGCAGGGTCCGCGCCGAGGCCGCGTCGGCAAGGGCGAGACACGCCTGGATCGTCTCGAGCCGGACCAGGACGGACAGCCACGGAAGGGAGGCCGTGAGCCGGGGACGCAGTCGGTTGACCCTGCCGATCGATGCGCGAGACTCGCCGAGGGAGCCGGCGGCGAGCGCGGTCCGGGCCCCGGTCGCGTAGAGCAGGCCGCTCGTGACCATGTCCTCGAGGTCGGTCCCCTCGATCCGGCGCAGGCCCCGCTCCACGGAACGACGCGCGCTGCCCGCGTCGCCGGCCCGGAGCGAGAGGGACGCCTGGAGCCCGAGCGCGAGGCAGAGACCCGGGATGGCGCCGCGGGCTTCCGACACCTCGACTGCCTCCGCGACGGCCCGGTCGGCCTCGTCCATCGACCCGACAAGGAACTGGCTGATCGCGTCGAGGAGGCGGACGCCGGGCAGGAACGGGCTGTCGCCGGCCATCCGGGCGAGGGCGGTCCGCACGTCATCCTTGAGCTGGGCCGGGCCGGCAGGCAGGGTCATCCCGCGCAGCATCGCGACCCAGGGCTCCTTGTCAGGGGACCCGTCGGGCATCGGTCGGACGGCAGTGGACCGCGCGGCGGCCGCCAGCCAGAGGTCGGCCTCGTGGCGGCGGCCCTCGAGGGCGTACATGAATCCGACCACGACGGCGACCGCCGGGTACTGGTCGCGCACCCCATCCTCGTCGAACCATCGGACCCACCGCTCGATCGTCGCGAGGCGGCCGGCCCAGTGCAACGGCCACGCGTGACGGGCGACGAGTGCCGCGACCGTCGCAAGGTCACCCGCGCGCGCGCGCGTATTCGATGGCTTCGTCGACGTGACCGTGGGCGGCGCACCAGGCCGACGCCCGACGCAGCACCTGGTCCGCCACGCCGGGCATGTGGACCTCGAGATCCTCGCGGAGGACCTCGCGCAGGATCGGGTGAAGGCTGTACCGAGTCGCCGAGGTCGCGCGGGTGGATCAGCAGGTTCGATCCCTCGAGCCGGCGAAGCCGCGCGAGCGACCCGGTCGTCTCCATGGCGGCGTCGCACAGCGGCCCGGAGAGGACCAGTGAGGACCGAGGACCGCAGGAGCCAGGTCCGGTCGTCGGGTTCGAGGCGGTCCAGCAACTCCGAGCGCACGAAGTCGGCGATGAGGGACGTGCGCGCCGAGTCGCCACGCCGCCGGCTGCGAGCCGCCACCGCGACGCGCCAGGAGCACCAGGTAGACCGCGACGGGCCAGCCTTCGCGTCTGCGCCTGCAGCTCTGCGAGGTCGATCTCGGAGAGGTCGACACCCATCGCAGCCGCCATCTCCCCGATGCTGCCCGGCGTCGAACCTGAGGTCACGCTCGTCCACGCGGAGCAGCTCGGTCGTGGACCGCGAGCCGGGCCGCGCGCTGCTCGCCCGCCGCCCGCCCCGAGATCACGAGCCGCATCGGTGGCGGCACGCGCTCCATGAGCCAATCGATGGCATCGATGCTCTGTTGCGAGGTCACGTCATGGATGTCGTCGAACATCAGCACGAGCGGCTCCAGCAGGCAGGAGAGCGCATCGAGCAGGCGCTTGAAGCCGATGTTGCTCGTGGCACTGCCCGCTGCCGGCACGCGCGCGAGCACCTCCGCCTCCAGCGGCTCGACGCTCCGGATGGCGTCGGCGATGTCGGACAGGAGCACGACGGGGTCGTCGTCACCTTCGTCGAGCCGAAGGTAGGCCACCCGCGGACTCGCGTTCCGCCCATTGCCCGAGCAGGGTCGACTTCCCGTAACCGGCCGGCGCGGTGATCGACACGACGGGTGGACCGCCAGGGGCAGTCAGCCGGTCGAGGAGTGCCTGCCGCAGCACAACTCCAGGGCGCGTGGACTCCATGAGTCGATGCGGCCTGCGCAACCGAGGGTCAATCGACGGACGCCGAGCGGAATTCGGCGGGACGCCCTCACCCATGCTCATCATGGGAGTCTAGTCGCCGGAGGCGCGATTTGGCCAGCACTGGCCGGAACGCTGCTCGGAGGGCTCCCCCGCCTCCCCGGGCCAACTGGACCTGCCTCTCCTCGCGAGCGCGGCGAGGGGAGTCATCGATCATGGAGCGGGCAGGCGCGCGGCAATGGCCCGGGAAACGGCGTGCGCCACACGGAACCTGCCCGGCCCCGACGTTGCCGCCGGGGCCACCCACTCGTTGCGCTGGACTGGGCGCTACAGGGCCTTGACCGCCGTGATCAGCTCGGCCAGGCCGGCCTTCGCGTCGGCGAACAGCATCCCCGTCTTCGGGTTCACGTACAGCTCGTTGTCGATCCCGGCGTAGCCGCGACCCATCGAGCGCTTGATCACGATGATGTTCTTCGCGTGGTCCACGTCCAGGATCGGCATCCCCGACACCGGCGAGCCCGGGCGGCGCGCCGCCGGGTTCGTGACGTCGTTGGCGCCGATGACCAGGGCCACGTCGCAGCGGTCGAACTCGGGGTTGATGTCGTCCATCTCCGCGCAGCTGCGGGTAGGGGACGTTGGCCTCCGCCAGGAGCACGTTCATGTGCCCCGGCATCCGGCCGGCCACGGGGTGGATCGCGTACTTCACGTCCACGCCCCGGGCCTCGAGGAGCTCGGCCAGCTCGCGGACGTTGTGCTGGGCCTGCGCGACCGCCAGGCCGTAGCCCGGGACCACGATGACCGAGGAGGCGTACGCGAGCTGGATCGCGGCGTCGTCCATGGACACCTCGCGGACCGAGCCGCCGGGCCCGGCCACGGCCCCGACCGTGCTCTCGCCACCGCCGAACCCGCCGATCATGATGTTCAGGACGGAGCGGTTCATGGCGTCCGCCATGAGCTTGGTGAGGATCGCGCCCGAAGCGCCGACGAGGGCGCCCGCGATGATCAGCAGGGGGTTGTTCAGCACGAAGCCGGCCATCGCGACCGCCGTGCCCGTGAACGAGTTGAGGAGGCTGATGACGACCGGCATGTCGGCGCCGCCGATCGGCAGCGTCATCGTGACGCCGAACACCAGCGCGGCCGCGAGGATGGCGACCATCACGGCGACGGAGTAGTTGCCGGTCCACAGGTAGACGGAGCCGGCGACCACGATCAGCGCGAGCGCCGCGGTGACCAGGCGGCCGCCCGGGATCATCACCGGTCGCGACGGCGTGATCTTGAGACCCATCAGCTTGCCGGACGCGATCAGCGAGCCGGTGAACGTGACCGACCCGATGACGATGTCCAGGACCGTGGCGACGTTGTCCTGGAGCCCGGGGGCGCTGGTGTGGCGCAGGTACTCGTCGATCGCGATGAGCGCGGCCGCGCCGCCGCCCACCGCGTTGAACAGCGACACCAGCTGCGGCATCGCGGTCATCTTCACGGTCCGCGCCGAGTACAGGCCGTAGCCGCCGCCGACCGCGACGCCGGCGAAGATGACGGCCCAGCCGACGGGGTTGAACGAGCCCGTCGGGAGGCAGCACGAGCAGCCACACGGCCGTGGCGCCGATGGCGAGGGACATGCCGGCCGCGGAGATCAGGTTGCCCCGGCGCGCGGTGGCGGGCGAGTTCATGCGGCTGAGGCCGATCACGAACGCGACGGCGCTCGCGAGCCAGATGAGGCGGACGATGGGATCGATGGTGCTCGCGTCCACGGTCTACCGCTCCGCCTTCTCGGCCTTGGGTGCCGCGGGCTTGCGCCGGAACATCTGGAGCATCCGGTCCGTGACGACGTAGCCGCCGACGACGTTGAGGCTCGCGAAGGCGACCGCCAGGAACGACAGGACGTACGACAGGGGGTTGTCGGCGGTGACGGCGATGATCATGGCGCCGACGAGCACGATCCCGTGGATGGAGTTCGCACCCGACATGAGCGGCGTGTGGAGCGTGGCCGGGACCTTCGAGATCACCGCGACGCCGCACAGGATCGCGAGCACGAAGATCGTGAACGCGAGGTCGATGTTCATGCGTTGCCTCCCGCGGGCGCGAGCAGCTTCCGCACCGCCTCGGACACCACGGCGCCCCCGTGGGTGATCACGGTGGCCTTCGTGACCTCCTCCTCGAAGTCGAGGACGAGGTTCCCGTCCTTGACCATGTTGAGGAGCAGGGCCCGGATGTTGCTGCGCGTAGAACATCGACGCCGAGGACGGCATCGACGCCGGCAGGTTGTCCGGGGACACGATGACGACGCCGTTGTCGGTCGTGATCGTCTCGCCGGGCTGGGACAGCTCGCAGTTGCCGCCGAGCGCGCTGGCCGCCATGTCCACGATGACGGAGCCCGGGCGCATGGCGCGGACCGCGTCCGCGGTGACGAGCACGGGCGGCTTGCGGCCGGGGACCTGGGCCGTGGTGATGACCACGTCCTGGCCGGCGATGACCTCGTTGAGCTCGGCCTGCTGCCCGGCGCGCTCGTCGGCGGTCAGCTCCCGGGCGTAGCCGCCGGCGCCGGTCGCGTCGATCGAGGTCCTGAGCCTGACGAACCTCGCGCCGAGGGACTCGGCCTGCTCGGCCGTCTCGGGCCGCACGTCGTACGCGGACACCACGGCCCCGAGGCGGCGCGCCGTGCCGATCGCCTGGAGGCCGGCCACGCCGATCCCGAGGATCAGGACGCTGGCCGGCTTCGCGGTGCCGGCGGCGGTCACCAGCATCGGAAAGTAGCGCCCGTAGGTGGTCGCGGCGATCAGGACGGCCTTGTAGCCGCCCACGTTCGCCTGCGACGACAGGGCGTCCATCGTCTGGGCCCGTGACAGGGTCCGCGGGATGGCGTCGAGGCTGATGGCCGTGACGCCGGCAGCGGCCAGCGTCTGCATCAGGCGCCGGATCCAGCAGCGGCTGCAGCAGCCCGACGACGGCCTGACCGGAGCGCAGCCTCGCGGCCTCGGTGCCGGAAGGCTTCTGGACGCGCAGGACGACGTCGGCGGCCGCGTACATGTCGTCCATGCTCACGACCGTCGCCCCGGCGTCGGCGTACGCCTGGTCCGGGATCGCGGCACCGGCGCCGGCGCCTGCCTCGACAAGGATCTCGAGCCCGGCCGCGGTCAGCTTGCCGAGCACCTCGGGCACCAGGGCAACGCGGCGCTCTCCGGCCGCGGATTCCCTGGCGACGCCGACTTTCATGGGCATCACCATTCACTCTGGGACACATGCGTGGTGGACGGCCCGAGTGTAGCGGAGGGGTTGCGACCGTAACGTTGCGGGTCGGTGCCGCCGCGGAATCCGCGAGGGACGGGACTGTGTCCGTGCGCCGGCGCGCGGCTCAGATCACTCAGCCAGGGTCGTCGACCTCGGACCGCGGCAAGGTCACGATCGATGGCCGCCCCACCCCCTTCGGCACGTTCCACGTGGATGTGCCCGCCCATCGCGGCGGCGAGCTGCCGGCACACGAACAGGCCGATCCCGGCGCCCGCCACCCGGCGCGCGGTGCGCGGCGAGCGGTAGAACAGGTCGAACACCGCCTCGGTCTCCGCCTCGTCGATGCCCGGTCCCGCGTCGAGCACCCGGATCTCGACGCCGCCGTCCCCGCCGGCACGCCTGGCCTCGACCGTGACCGTGCTGCCCTCGCCGCCGTACTTCGCCGCGTTTGCGAGCAGGTTTCGCAGGATCTGCTCGAGGTACGCATCCTCGCCGATCACCGTGGGCAGGCCCGGCGCCACGAGGAGGCTGAACCGGACGCCGGGCGTGCGTGCCTCCTCCGATGCGACCACCCGGGCCAGCACGTGACCGAGATGGATGGGCTCGTCCCCGACATCGAGGCTGCCGCGTTCCACGCGGGTGAGCACGAGGAGGTCCTCGACCAGGCGGTAGAGGCGGTCCGCCTCGCCGACGACGTCGTCCAGGAGGTCGTCGCGGGCCCGTGCATCCATCTCGCGCCAGCGCCGGGCCAGCACGCGCGTCCCCCCGAAGATCGTGGTGATCGGCGTCCGGAGCTCGTGCGACACCACCCCGATGAACGCGTCGCGCAACCGCGCTGCGTTCCGCTCCGCCTCCAGGTACCGGTCTCGCTGCTCCTCGGCCAGCCTGCGGTCGGTGATGTCGCGCGATGTGCCCATGAGCCGGGCCGGCCGGCCGCTGGCAGAGGGGACCAGCCGGCCGACGCTGTGAAGCCACCGGACCGTTCCGTCGGGGCGGCCGACCCGGAACTCCTCGTCGTAGGTGGCGCCGTCGCGGAGGCATGCTGCCATCGCTCCCTCGATCCTGGGCCGGTCCCCGGGATCCAGCATCGCCAGCCAGGCGCCGAAGTCCGGCTCGTGTCCTTCCGGGAGGCCGTGGAGCTGGAACACCTCGGGCGACCATTCCAGGCCGTTGGTGGCCGGGTCCCACTCCCACGTCCCGGTCCCGGAAGCATGCAGCGCGAACCGCAGCCGCTCGTCGCGGTCCCGGAGGGCCGCGAACAGCCGGGCGCGCTCCAGGGCCTGTGACCCGAGGGAGGCGAGCGCCCCGAGGAACCAGCGCTCGTCCGCGTCGAACTCGTGGATCGACAGGAACGCCACCGCGACCGCTCCTATCGTCCGTGCCCTCGAAGGCCAGGGGCACGACGGCCGAGGCCTCGGTCACCGACGTCGCGTCGGAGCTGTCGGTCAGCACTGGGAAGTCGACCCGGCGAGCGGCCGCCGAGCGATGGAAGAGCGGTTGGCCGGTGCGGATCACCTCGGTCAGCGGGACCGGCAGGTCCAGCGGGACATGGGCCCACGAGGTCACGGTCCGAGCGTCGTAGCCGGTCGTCCGCAGCATCTCCACAGCGGCCCCGTCCGCGGTAGTCGTCGCCACCCAGCCGAGGGGCGCGCCGAGGACCACGCAGGCGGCCTCGAGGATGTGGGCCGCCACCTCGCCCGGGTCGAGCGACTCGGCCAGGGCGGTCGCGACCACCTGGAGCCGGAGCCGCTGGTCCGCGAGGCGCTCCAGGGCCGTGCGGGACGGGGAGGCCATGGCCGGGCCACCGGGTCCGAACGCGGAGGCGGGTGGGGACGGCGGCGTGCTCCGGGAGCGTCGGCGAGGCGAGGGGTCGGTGCCCACGGCGCGAGTATGCGGGGCACGCGGCAGTCCCGCCTTCATGCGCGAAGCCTCCGCGGCCGCGCGGCCATACCATGGGCGCGTGAACGACTCCAGCATCGATCCCCCCGCGAACCCCCCGCTCGATCCCGCCCCCGGCGTTGCGCCCGAACCTGCCCCGGTGGCACGGGTCACCGACCGCGCGGCTGAGCCGGCCGTCGACCCGGCCGCCGAGCCGGCCGTCGAGCCGGCCGTCGAGCGGGCCGTCGAGCCGTGGGCCCCGCCAGACGACCACGCCGCCGCGCCGGCCGCCGAGCCGGACCGTCCCCGGGGTGCGCGCCGCCAGAACCGCGTCGCGCTGTTCGGCACCGTGGCCCTGCTCGCCGTGCTCGCCATCGGTGGCGGCATCCTCATCGGCCGGGGGACGACGCCCGCGGCCGGTGACGGCTTCGCGACGTCCGGACCGGTCGCGTCCGCCGTTCCCTCCACCGGCTCCGCCCTGCCGTCGGACGGCGCCCGTCTCGGTCGTGCCGACGCCAAGGTCACCATCGACTACTGGGCCGACTTCCAGTGCCCGTATCTGCGCCAAGTTCGCGCGGGACATCATCCCGCAGCTGGAATCGCGGATCGCGGACGGGACCGTCGCGCTCGTCCACCGGGACTTCGCGTTCATCGGCTCGGAGTCCATCGATGCGGCGGTCGCCGTGCGGTGCGCCGGACAGGAGGGCAAGTACTGGCCGATGCACGACGCGGTCTACGCCGCCCAGGCCGGCGAGAACCAGGGCGGCTTTGCGCCTGCGAGGCTCGCCCAGATCGCGTCCTCCGTGGGCCTGGACGCGGCGAAGTTCGCGGCGTGCATCGCCTCGCGGGCGCCGCTCGTCGGGGTGCTCGACGACACGGCGGCCGGCGTCCGGGCCGGCGTCGTCTCCACGCCCACCATCGACGTCAACGGCAACCGCTTCCTCGGCGTGTCGGACGTGGCGAAGTTCCTCGCGGCGATCGACGCCGCGGCCGCGGGGGCCTCGCCCGCCCCGCTCCCCACGGCGGCGCCGGCGTCGGATCCGTGGGCCGGGACGGTGACCAACGGTCGCGAGGCCGGCGGCACGACGGCGCCGGTCACGGTCGAGCTGTGGATGGACTACCAGTCGAACGGACTCGGCCGCGGTCGCCCAGACCCTCGAGCCGGAGCTGCGGACCCGCATCGCCTCAGGCGCGATCCGCGTCGTCCAGCGCGACCTCGCCCTCCTCGGCGACGAGTCCGTCGTCGGCCTCCAGCATGGTCCGCTGCGTCGCCCGCCAGGGTGGCCCGGCCTGGTTCGTGCACGACATCCTGTCGGTCTCCGCCCAGGGCGCCGGCGGCGGGATCTACACGCCGGACAACCTGCTGCGGCTCGGGTCCCGACTCGGCCTTGACGTCAAGGCGCTGGACACGTGCCTCGCCGATCCCACCGTGGCGGCGGACGTGAGGGCCGAGACCGCCCAGGGCACCGCACTCGGGCTGACGGCGGGGCCGTCCGTCGTGATCAAGGCCGGCAGATCGCGAGGTCGGCCGGTTCTCCGGTGCGCTCGATACGGCAAAGGTGCTGGCGGCGATCGACGCGGCGAAGTGATCGCGCCCGGGGTGCCGGTCGCGCCCCCGGTCCGCGCCTACAGGTCCGCTGGGCTGATGATGCCGCGGCGGATCGCGAACTTGAGCAGCTCCACGCGGTCGTGGAAGCCGAGCTTCTCCATGATGTTCGCGCGGTAGTTGTGGACCGTCTGCTCCGACAGGTGGAAGACCTTCGCGATCTCGCGGTTCGTGTGCCCGACCGCGGCGAGGAGCAGGACCTCCTTCTCGCGATCGGAGAGCGTCGCGTACACGTCCTCGATCGGGGCGTCCGGGCTGCGGAGGACGTAGGTGTTCACCATCCGGGTCACGATCGACGGTGACACGTAGGTCTGGCCCCGGCTGACCGACCGGAGGGCCGCGACCACGTCGCTCGGCTCTGCCTCCCGCGTCAGGAACCCGTCGGCGCCCGCCTTCAGCGCCAGGCTGAACTGCTCGCTGCCGGTCCGGCACTCGAGGGCGAGGATCCGGACCGCCGGTGCGGCGGCGCGGATCTGCTCGATCGCCTCGTACGTGCCGGAGCCCGGCGTGGTGAACGGCTGGCACTCGGCGAGGACGACGTCGGGATGGAGCCGCGCGAGTGTCTCGGGGAGCGACTCGCGATCCTGCGCGGCGCCGGCGACGTGGAGGTCGAGCTCGCCGTCGATGACCGTGCGGTAGCCGGCGACGAGCATCGGGAACTCGAAGATCGCGAGGAGCACCGCGACCTTGCCGCCGGCACCCTGCCCGTTCGTCCTCAACCTGTCCCTCTGCCCCGTGGCATGCGTGCGCAGTCCTGCGAAGGGGCCGCGTGCCCACTGTGGCCCCTTTCGGACGCCACGAGGAGGGGCCATCGGTCGCGTTGCGGGCCCTGCGCGGTCCGCCGTGCGCGGGACCCGCGGCCCGGCAGATCCGGGTCCTTCGGGACCGCATCCGACGCGTCAACAGCGGGGTGATGCTCGTGGGCAGGGTGGTGACGGACTCTCCAGGTGTCGGCAACGCGCGTCGGAATCGGGCGACGCGCGTCGGTCACGCCGGCGCCGTCCTGTCCATGGTCGACCCTCCGGCCGCCCGGGCGGGCGGAGGCGCACGATGCTCCTCGGCGGCGCGCCGGAGCCCTGGCTTCAGCGGACCGCGAAGCCCTCGTCCTCGCCGCCCACGTGGGTCACGGTGTCCAGGCCGCCGAAGAGCACGAACGCGACCTCCGTCGCCAGCTCCTCGCCCGGCTGCAGCACGCGCGCCCGTCCGGCGCCGACCGCCGCCTCGAGCTCCATCGGATGGCTGGTCCAGGCCTCCAGCGCGAGGTGGTGGTGGCCACGCCAGCCGCCGTAGACCTGCCACAGCCAGGCGTGCGGGAACACCGCCCGGTCGAAGACGATCGCGACGCCGCGCTCCGGTGGCCGTGTCGGTGAGCGCGAGCCAGCCCTCGGGCGAGGTCCGTCGCCCAGTGGCCCGCCGAAGACCGCGTCCTCGCGCGGGCGCACGAGCGCAGGCATCCCGGACCCCGCCGGGCGACGCACGGGTCCGGCAGGTCCGGCCAGCGGTAGCCGGTCCCCGCCACGCCGAGGCTCGGATCGGAGGAGACGCCGACCACCATCTCCCGTCCCGGGATGGTCGATCCGGTGCCCCGGCGTGACCGCGAACGCCGGGTGGATGCCCCAGGTGAACGGCAGCGGCCGGACGTCCAGGTTCCGGATCCGGTAGTGCACGCGGAGCACGGGCTCGTCGGCCCGCAGCTCGAGCCGGCGCTCGAAGCGGGCGGGCGCGATCGTCGTCTGGACGCGACCCGTCGATCCAGGCGGCGACCGCCGCCGCTGCCCGTGCCGGCTCGACCTGCCACGGCACGCACCACAGCTCGCCCATGTAGGGGAGCGTGCTCCCCGTGGAGCCGGCCCTGGTCGCCGCTGGGGAAGATCTCGTCCCAGCCGCCGGACCACCAGTCGTCGAACCAGGCGCCGTACGGGGCCGGTCGCGGGGTCAGCCGCGGGTTCCGCCACAGGAGGTCGCGCCCGGCTGGCGAGGTCGACCAGCTCCGCGACGTGCCCGCCGAGCGACGGGACCACCGTGACGCGCAGCGCCCCGTTCTCGAGCGTCACGCGCCTCGAGGCCTGCCCAGTGCGCCTGGCGGACGGTCGGACCGGTCACGCCAGGATCACCTCCACGCCGGCCGCGCGGATCTCGGCGACGCGCTCCGGGATCCGCGGCGTCGTCCGTGACCAGGACGTCGACCTCCGCGAGCGGGACGATCGGCAGGAAGCCCTGGCGCCCCAGCTTGGAGGAATCGGCCACCGCGATGACCCGGCGCGCCCGGCCGGTCGCGACCGCGCCGATCTCCGCGACGAGGACGTGCGGCGTCGTGAGGCCGCTCTCGACGGTGAGGCCGTCGCAGCCGAGGAAGATCACGTCCGCCGTCAGCTCCCGCAGGCCGGCGATCGCCTGCGGGCCGGCGAACGCCCGGTAGTCGGGGAGGTACAGCCCGCCGACGCAGACGAGGTGGGGTGACTCCCAGCTGCCGATCTCGTCGATCACCGGCAGCGAGTACGTGACCGCCGTGATCGCGCTGGCGCTCCGGAGCGCCGCCGGGACCTGCACGGCGACCTGGGCCACGGTCGTGCCCGAGTCGAACAGGACGACCTCGCCGGGCTGGATCAGCCGCGCCGCGGCGGCGCCGATCCTCGCCTTCTCGTCGCGCCGGAGCCGGAGCTTGGTGGCGTAGGCGCCGCCGGCGAGCCGCGCCGCGTGGCTGACGGCCCCGCCGTGGACCCGCCGCAGCCGGCCCGCGTCCCTCGAGCAGGATCAGGTCGCGCCGGATCGAGGCGTCGGTCACGCCGAAGCGCACCGTGAGGTCCGCGACGCTGACCCGCTGGTCGTCCTCGACGAGCCGGGCGATCTGCTCGCGTCGCTCGTGGGCGGACATGCCGCCCGGATCGGCCCTGACGTCGACGGGCAGGCTCACTTGTTCACCCCCATCGTCAGGCCCTGGATCAGGTTCCGCTGGAAGATCAGGTAGACGATGATCGCGGGGACGGCGCTCACCAGCGAGCCCGCCATGAGCACCGGGATGTTGACCACGCGGCCGTTCTGGAGCACCGCGAGGCCGACCGTGATCGTGCGCACGGCCGGCGTCTGGAGGAACAGGAGGCCCACCAGCAGGTCGTCCCAGATCTGGATGACCTGGAGCACCGCGACCGTGGTGATCGCCGGGACCGACAGCGGCAGCATCACCTTGCGGAAGATCTGCCAGTAGCTGGCGCCGTCCATCACGGACGCCTCGACGAGCTCGGTCGGGATGCTCCGGTAGTAGGTGGTCATCAGGTAGGTCGCGAACGGGGCGCCGAGCGCCGCGTACACCAGGATCGCGCCCGGGAACTGGTTGATGAGGTGGACCCTCGAGATGTCCACGAAGACCGGGATGATGATCGACTGCATCGGGACCATCATCCCGGCCAGGATCGCGAGCAGGACCATCGAGGAGCCCTTGAAGCCGAGCTTGGCGAAGGCGAAGCCGCCCGTGGTGCTGACGACCAGGATCAGCGCCACGCCGCCCACGGTCACGACCATGGAGTTCCACAGCTCCTGGGCGACCGGCAGGACCGAGAACAGCAACTGCCACGAGTCCAGCGAGAAGCCGCTGCCCGCCACGTACTGGTCCTTGGACCGGAACGCGGTCACGACCATGAACACGAACGGGAACAGCATCACGACGACGACGCCGCACAGGATGAGGAACATCGCCGCGCGCGAGATCCGGCGCCTCGGCCGCCCGGGCGTCGCCATCGCCCGCCCCTAGTCCAGCCGGCTGCGGAACAGCCGCAGCTGGGCGATGCTGATCGCGAACACGACCACGAACAGCACCATGCCGATCGCGGCGCCGTAGCCGAACGCGCCAACCTTGAAGCCCTGCTGGTAGACGTAGAACTCGAGCGTCGTGGAGCCGAAGCCCGGGCCGCCGCCGGTCATGATGAAGATGAGGCTGAACAGGGCGGTGAAGGCGGTGATCAGCGTCAGGATGAACGCGAACTGGATGAACCGCATCAGCATCGGGACGGTGATCTTGCGGAACGTCGTGAAGGCGCTGGCGCCGTCCACGCGGGCGGCCTCGTAGACCTCGCGGTCGAGGGTCGCCATCCCGGTGATGAAGATGATCGTGTTGGTGCCGAACACCGACCAGATGAACGTGATCGCCACCGCGAGCATCGCCGTGAACTCGCCGCCCAGCATGTTGGTCTGGACGTCCAGCCCGAACCGCCTGGAGGATGTGGTTGAGGATGCCGTCCACCGAGAACACCCGGATCGCCACCATGCCGATGACGACCCAGCTGATCGCGGTGGGCAGGAAGTAGGCGGAGCGGAAGAACCGCCAGCCGACCACGTGCTCGTTGAGCAGGTAGGCGACGAGCAGCGGGATGAAGATCGCGAGCGGGACGGCGGCCAGCAGGATCAGGTTGTTGAGGACGACCCGCCAGAACGTCGGGTCGCCGAACAGCCGCTGGTAGTTGGCGACGCCCACCCAGGTGGACTGCAGGCCATCCCAGCGCGTGAAGCTGAAGTACACGGCCTGCGCGATCGGGAACGCGAGCAGGGCCAGCTCGAGGACGATCACCGGCAGGGCGAAGGCGATGCCGGCCCGGCGCTGCGACCGGCGGAGCCGGCTGCGCCGGGCGCGCGTGGGCGCGGCGCGCGTGGGCGCGGAGCCGTCGAGCGGGGTCGATGGTCGGGGTCATGGGGGAGTGGAGGCGGCCGGCGGCGGACGAGCCGCCGCCGGCCGCGGGTGGGTCAGCCGCCGGCGGCGGGAGCCGTGTACGTGTCGCCGCGCCGGTCGGCGGGCAGCGCGCTCAGGGCATCCGACATCGCCTTGGTGGCGTCCGCGGGCGACATCGTCCCGGCGAAGACCGCGTTGAGCACCTTGGTCGCCACGTCGGTGACCTCGGGCTGGATGACGTTGTCGATCATCGGGTAGCGGGTGAAGCCCTGGTTGGCCGCGAAGTCGAGCATCGCGTTGGCCAGCGGCTCGGACGCGGGGACCCCGCCGGCGACCGGGATCAGGCCGCCGTCGGCGATGATCTTCTGGGCGTCGGGGGTGGCCATCCAGGCGAGGAACGCCGCGGCCTCGGCCTTGTGCTGCGAGTAGCTGGTGACGCCGAAGCCGTCACCGGGGAACTCGACGACGCCCTTGGCCTGCGTGTCGGTGAACGGCGGGACGAACACGCCAACCTTGTCGCCCAGCTTGTCGTGGAACTCCTTGAAGTCCCACGAGCCCTCGAGCACCATCGCGGCCTTGCCGGCCTCGAACATCCCGACCGAGTCGCCGTTGAGGACGTCGGGGTTGGTGTAGCCCTTGGACTTGAGCGTCGCCCACTTGGTGAGCTGCGCGACGATCGCCGGGTCGGTCCACGGGAGCTTGCCGCTGTAGAGCTCCTTCCACTGGGCGACCGGCAGGTACATCATCATGTAGCTGAGGTCGTAGTACGGGTAGAAGCCTGCGTTGAGCGCCTGGCCGCCGGGGCCGTACGCCAGCGGCAGGATGCCCGCGGCCTTGAGCTTCTCGCAGGCCGCCATGAACTCGGTCCAGTTGGTCGGGAACGAGGTGATCCCGGCCTTCGCGAACAGGTCCTTGTTGTAGAAGCCGTTGTAGTGCTGCATGTCGAGCGGCACGCAGATGGCGCCCTGGTCGAGCGACAGGCCCTTCGAGCACCAGTCGATGCCGTTGAACGACTTCAGCGTGTCGGCCGGGATGTACTGGTTGAGCGGCTCGAGGTAGGTCTGGTTCTGGAGGGCGAACAGGCCGGTCCACATCGTCATGAGGTCCGGCCCGGAGCCGGCGACCGCGGCCGCCTTGAGCAGCGCGAAGTAGTTGTCCGCCGGCTGGCTGACGAGCTCGATCGTGACGTTCGGGTTCTTGGCCATGTAGGCCTTGGTGAGGGCCTCGGTCACCGTGGCGTTGGCCTCGGTGCCGTAGTTGTGCCACAGGGTGAGCGTGACCGGCGCGGCGGCCGCCGACGGCGCCACCGACGGGGCCGTCGAGGCGGCGACGTGGCGGCCGGCTGCGATGGCGCCGGCTGCGTGGCAGCCGTGGACGCCGCCGGTGACGCAGTGGATGACGAGCCTCCGCACGCGGCCCCGACGATCATGAGGGTCGCCGCGAGCGCGACCAGCCTTCGATTCAAGCTCCGTCTCCTTTCCTGGCGATCGACCGCGCCCGCCGTTCCCGGCCCGGGTGCGGACCCTCCAGAGAGCGACTCCGGCCCGCCCGGTCGGGCGCGGCCAGCCTGTCGCTCCACGTGGGAGCGACTGTGCAGGATCCTACGACCAAACGCACCGCATCCGCAATAAGAATCGCACATGATTGCGCAGTTGACGTCTGAATCGCCGTCGATCGTGCGCGACTGACCGTCGATCACCTTGACACTCGACACAAGTCGCATACGATGTGCGCATCAACCAGAACATCAGTCCCGGCGCCGCGCGCGACCCGGACGGTCTGCGGGGCGCGCTCGACGTGGAGGCGATCCAGGTGGCCACAGGCACAGAGGTCCGGCTCGCCCGGCTGTTCGACGGAGGCTCGAACGCGGTCGTGGCCGCGATCGACCACGGGCTCTACAACGGCCCGCGCCCCGGGTTCGAGGACCTGTCGGCCATCGTCGGCCGGCTCGCCGGCGCGGACGCCGATCCTGATCGCCCCCGGCGCCGCGCCGCAGCGTGGCGCCGGTCTTCAGCCGCCGCGGCGCCCCGGCCATGATGGTCCGCCTCAACTGGGGCACCCAGTACGCCACCCAGTGGGGCTACCGCGAGAGCCGCAGCGTGCCGATGATCTCGGCCGCGGACGCGATCTCCCTGGGCGCCGACATCGTGCTCGTCGGGATGTGCATCAAGACCGGCTCCGAGGCCGTCGACGCCGAGAACGTCGAGATGGTCGCCCGGTGCGTCGCCGAGGCCCGCCATGCCGGCGTGCCGATCGTCGGCGAGGTCTACCCGGCCGGCCACGAGGACGTCACCCCGGAGGAGCGCCACGAGGTCATCTCGATCGGCTGCCGCATCGTCGCCGAGCTGGGCGTGGACCTCGTGAAGACGTTCCACACCGGCGAGCGCTTCGCGGAGATCACCGCGTCGACGCCGGTCCCGGTCCTCGCCCTGGGCGCCAAGAAGCTGCCCCGCGACCTGGACGCGCTCGAGCTCGCCGCGACCGCCGTCCGCGACGGCGTCCCGCGGCGTCGTCTTCGGACGGAACCTCGTCGGGGCGCAAGAACCCGGAACGGTTCATCGCGGCGCTGCAGCGAGGTCGTCAAGCACGGTGTCGAGCCGGCCGTCGCCGCGGCGAACCACGGGCTCGAGTAGACGCGCGGTCTCGGGCAGCCCGGCGTGCCGCCCATGACGCTCCTGCTCGGCCTCGACATCGGGACCACCTCGGTCAAGGCCGGCATCTTCGACGAGCGCGGGCAGCCAGCTGGCCGCCGCCGGGCGCGAGTACCGGCTCGACCATCCGCGCCCCGGACCGCGTCGAGATCGACGCGTCGACGTGGTGGACGTCGGCCGTGACCGCCGTCCGCGAGCGCCCTCGCGCGGCGCCGGCGCGGACCCCGCGTCGCGTCGCCGCGATGGCCGTCTCGAGCCAGGGTGAGACGGTCGTCGCCGTGGACGGCCGCGGCCGGCCCGCTCGGCCCGGCGATCGTCTGGCTGGACAACCGGGCGACGGTCGAGGCGCGCGAGCTCGGCGGAGCGCTTCGACGACGCGCTCGTCTACGACCGGACCGGCGTGCCGGACGTCAACCCGACCTGGACCGCGGCCAAGCTGCTCTGGTGGCGCGCCAACGAGCCGGCGCTGTTCCGGGACGCGGCCCGATTCCTGCTGGCCGAGGACTTCATGCTCCACCGGCTGACCGGCCGGTTCGTGACGGAGGGTCGGCGTCCCGTGCACGACGCTCCTGTTCGACATCCGGGATGGCGGCTGGTGGGCCGCCGATGCTCGACGCCGTCGGCATCGACCGGGTCGCGCCTGCCGGAGATCGCGCCGCCCGGGTCGGTCGTCGGGCACCCTGACCGCCGGCCGCGGCCGCGGCGCTCGGACTGCCGGCCGGGATCCCGGTCGTGGCCGGCGGCATGGACCAGGGGGCCGGCGCCGTGGGCGTGGGCAACGCCGGCCCGCGGCGTGATCTCGGAGAGCACCGGCGGCGCGCTGACGGTCCAGGCGTCGGTGGACCACCACGGCGGCGACCCGAGCCGCCAGACGCCCGTCTACGTCCACTCCGCGCCCGGGCCGCTACCTCTACTGCCCGGTCTGCCCCACCGGCGGCATGGCGCTGACGTGGTTCCGGGACCGCCTCGGCGAGGGCGGAGGTGGCGACGGCCGCTTCGTGACCGGCCGCAGCGCGCTACGACCTCCTCACGGAGCTCGCGGCCACCGCTCCCGCCGGGCTGCGACGGCCTGACGATGCTGCCGCACCTCGCCGGCGCGTTCAGCCCCGAGTACGTGCCCGAGGCGCGCGGCGTCTTCGCCGGCCTGACGCTGGCGCCACGGCCGGGCCCACTTGGTGCGCGCCGTGCTGGAGTCGGTGGCCTTCATGCTCCGGCGCAACCTGGAGCTGCTGGCGACGCGCGGGCGCCCCGGCCGCCGAGATCCGGTCCCACGGCGGCGGCGCCCGGAGCGCGCTCTGGAACCAGGTGAAGGCCGACGTCTGCGGGGTGCCGGTCGTCACCCTCGAGGGCGAGGACGCGGCCGTCCGCGGCGATGCGATGCTGGCCGGCGTGGCCATCGGCGTGTATCCGGACCTCGCGGCGGCCGGAGCGGCGATGATCCACCCGCAGGCGCGGTTCGAGCCGGACCCGGCCAACCGCGCCGTCTACGACGACGCGTACGACCGCTACGTGCGGCTGTTCGATGCCCTCCGGCCGGTGTTCGAGCGGTCGGCGCACCCGGCTGATCCAGCCGGCCATCCCCGATCCATCCACCCAGTGCGACACGGACAGGCGAGACCAGGAGGCACCCAGTGACGGTGAAGGCGAAGATCGGCGTCCTCGTGATGGCGCTGCTCGAGGACGACTACAACAAGACGGCCCACATGCGGCCGGCGGCGACCGCGGCCGCGCAGGAGATCGCGGACACGTTCGCCCAGTGGGGCGAGGTGGTCCACGCCGGCCTCGTGGAGGAGGAGTCGCAGGCCGCGGCCGCCGCGCGGATGTTCAACGCCGCGGACGTCGACCTCATCGTGGCCATGGAGCTGGCCTACACCAAGGGCCTCGTGCCGGCCCGCGCGCTCCTCGACACCACGGCGCCCGTCCTCGTCTGGAACGCGCAGAAGATCCGCCGCCTCGGCGAGGACGACGGCTTCGACGTCGTGATGCTCAACAGCGGCATGGCCGGCATGCCCGAGCTGACCGCGGTCCTGCTCCGGACCGACCGCGAGTTCGCGCTCGTCACGTCGCTGTTCGACGACCCCGACGGGCCGCCGGCGCGTCCAGGAGGTCATCGCCGCCGCCGCCGTCCGCCGCCGGCTGCAAGGAGGCGCGGGTCGCGCTCGTCGGCCACCACTTCGAGGGCATGACGGACCTGATGTTCGACGGCCTGTCGATGCGCCAGGACATCGGTCCGGTCGTCTGGCCGCGTGGAGCCCGAGAAGTTCGCGGTCCGCATCGGCCGAGATCCCGCAGGCGGACGTGGACGCGCTGATGGCCGCGGAGCGGGCGAAGTACGCGGTCGAGATGGAGCCCGCGCTGTTCGAGCGCTCCGTCCGGTTCGCCCTGGCGCTCGAGTCGGTGACGAAGGAGCAGGGCTTCGACGCCTTCACCGCCTTCGACCAGGTCTGGCTCACCGACCCGCGCGTCGGCATCATCCCGAGCTACGGCACGGGGCGCCTGTGCGAGATCGGCATCCCGGCGGCGCCCGAGGGCGACGTCAACACCGCCGTCGCGCAGCTGATCCTGCAGGAGCTGGCCGGCCAGGCGACGACGCTCGAGAACTACGTCGTCGACTACGACAGCCAGGCGGTGATGTTCTCGCACGACGGCCACGGCAACCCGGCCCTGGGCACGCCCGGCGCGGTCAAGGTCAAGCACTCGATCTACTACACGGGCGTGCACGGCTTCGGGGCCGGCTTCGAGTACGCCTACGAGCCCGGGCCGATCACCAACCTCGCGCTCGTGACCACCGGCTACGGCCAGTGGCGGTTCGTGATCTCCGAGGGCGAGCTGCTGCCGTTCCCGCCGCGCTCCATCTCCGCGCCCCAGACGCTGTTCAAGCACGACACCCTCCGGCATCGCCGACTGGTGCGACGCGTGGCTCCGGGCCGGCGCGACCCACCACATGGGCGCCGCGCAGGGGCCGCTGGACGGCGCAGCTCCTGCACCTCGCCCGGATGCTCGGCATCGAAGCGGTGGTCGTCTGACCGTGGGCACCGGGCCGCAGATCCGGCCGCCGGTCTTCGAGATCGGCCTCAAGGGCTACAGCTGGGGCGCCGCGGCGGTCCGGCTCGCCGTCGAGGCCGACCGCCTGGCCGGGCGCCTCGGCGTGAGCGTCGTGTTCAACGCCCAGGCCGTGGACATCCCGGCGATCGCGGCCGCCACGCGGCCACCTCCTGGTCTTCGCCCAGCACATGGACCCGCTGCCGCCGGGCCGCGGCGTGGGCGGGGTCCTGGCCGAGGCGCTGCGCGACGGCGGGCGCCGTCGGCACGCTGCTCAACCACTCCGAGAAGCGGATGACGCTCGGGGACATCGCGCCGGCCGTCGTGCGGGCGCGGGAGACCGGGCTCGGGACGCTGGTGTTCGCCGACTCGCCCGCCGAGGCGGCGGCCCTCGCCCAGCTGGGCCCCGACATCATCCTCGCCGAGCCGCCGGAGCTGATCGCCACCGGGCGCTCGGCCGGCGCCGTGATGGCCGAGTTCGTGGAGGAGACCGTCGCCGCCGTGCGGGCGATCGACCCCGCGATCCTGGTCATGAGCGGCGCGGGCGTGAACACCCCGGCGGACGTCGCCGGCATGATCCGGCTGGGCCTGGACGGCACGGGCTCGTCCAGCGGGATCCTGAAGGCGGACGACCCGGTCCGCGTCATGCGCGAGATGCTGGAGGCGCTCGCCGGCGCCTGGGAGGAACGACACCGATGACCGTCCACCACGCGACCGTCAAGGTCCACAGCCCGCTGCACAAGCCCGGCTTCCACGACGTCACCGCGGACGCCGTCGCGGCCGTGACCGCGGCGGGGATCACGACCGGGATCCTGAACGTGTACTCGCAGCACACGACGTGCTCGGTGCTGATCCAGGAGGAGTCGATGGACCAGACGCTGGACGGCGTCGAGTACCTCCTCCAGGACATGGTCAACTACCTCACCGGACTCGTCCCGACATGCCGCCACGAGGGCCAGTACCTGCACCCGGGCCCGAAGCACCTCGCCCACGCCACCGGCAACGGCGAGGAGGGCTGGTGGAGCCTGAACACCGATGCCCACCTCCGGTCGGTGCTGCTCGGACGGTCGGAGTCGATCCCCGTGGTGGACGGACGCCCGGAGCTCGGCGAGTTCGGGAGGATCTACTTCGCGGACTTCGACGGCATGCGCCAGCGCGACCGGACGGTCCACTTCACCGTGATGGGGGAGTAGGGCCCGCGCTCCCGCGCCTCGAGCGCTTCGATCGCCGCGTCCCACGCCGTCCTGGCGCCGAGCGGCGCCAGCCGCGTAACCGCCATCTCGAGCTGGCGCATGCACCGGTCCCGCCAGGCTCCGCTCTCGATGAAGGCCCGGTGACCGGCCTCCGTGCGGAGGTCGGAGCCGACCAGCTCGCGGCACGCCGAGGTGCCGAACGCGGTCCTCGAACGCGGCGAGGAGATCGGCCGTCACGAGGCGCGCGGCCCGCTTGGCCGCGCCGTGGTCCGCGATGCGCCGCTCCGCGAGCATCCCCAGTGCCAGCGCCGCGCCCGTGACCGCCCCGCAGGTCCCGCCGCTGTACGCGATCCCGCCGTTGAGCGCCATCGCGGCCGACGAATCGGCCGCCTCCGGCAACCCGAACGCTTCCTTGAGCACGACGAACGCGGTCTCCGCACAGCCGTAGAGGTTGCGGTCGTCGAGGAACAGCTCGCGCGCCCGGCGGGTGGCCTCGTCCACCGCGTTGGCCGCCATCGTGCCGGGATCGGTGCTCACATTGCCTCGCTTCCAGGACTCGTCAGGCCGCGATCATCGCCTTCATCCGCTCCGCGACCGCGCTGCGCTGGACCTTGCGGGTGTGGGTCCGCGGGAAGTCGGGCTCCGGGATAGGCGGCGCGTACGCGACCACGCGCTGGTGGGCGGCCAGCTTCCGGTTCGCGGCCCGCACCGCGGCCGCCACGAGCGCCGCCGCCTCGTCCGCGGGCGGATCGCTGAACGCCGCGCCGGTCGCGATAGGCCATCGCGATCCTGCCCGGCGCCGCCTCGTACACGACCGGCTCGACGAGCCCCTCGGCGATCAGCGCCGCCTCGACGTCCTCCGGGTGGACGTTCATCCCGTTGGGCAGGGCGATCAGCGAGCGCGTCGCGGCCGACCAGGCGCAGCGCGCCGGACGCGTCCACGTCGCCGATAGTCGCCGGTCCGGTACCAGCCGTCCGCCGTGAACGCGGCGGCCGTCGCGACCGGGTCCTGCCAGTAGCCGGCGAACACCGACGGCCCGCGGACCACGACCTCGCCGTCGGGCTCCAGGCGCAGCTCGCATCGGCGGCAGGACCCAGCCGACGCGGTCCTCGGCGGCGTGCGGCCAAGGTAGTTCGGCGGCACGAGCCCGGCCTCGGTGGAGCCGTAGCCCTGGACCACCTCGACGCCGAGCGCCTCCCAGCTCGCGCTGGAGGATCGGGCGAGAGGTGCGCCGCCGAGCACATGACGAGGCGCAGCTCGCCGCCGAGCGCGGCGTGGACCTTCTGCGAACAGCCTGCCGCCGCATCGCCATCGGGCAGGTACGGCGCGATCCGGAGCGCCCGCCGGAACGTCGCGCCGCTGCCGCTCCGGTCGGCCTCGCGACGGATCGCGCTGAAGAGCAGCTCCAGGACCTGCGGGCACCACGACGAGCGCCGTCGCGCGGTGGCCGCGGATCGCGGCCGCGATGACGTCCGGGCGGAGCGTGGTGATGTACTCGGTCTCCGCGCCGGCCGCCACCGCGTAGACCAGCCCGGCGACCTGCTCCATGATGTGCGAGAGGGGCAGGATCGAGACGAAGCGGTTGCCGCCGGCCGGGATCGTCTCGAGGCAGCGACCGGGTGGACGCCAGCAGCATCGACTGCGTCACCGTGACGCCCTTCGGGTTGCCCGTGGAGCCCGACGTGCACAGGATCTCGATCGGCTCGTCCGGGTCCGCGGGCGTGCGCGCGGCGAGAGCGGCGACGGCCTCGGGGGCGGCCGGGTCCACGAGGTCGTCGAGGTCGAGCACCGGCAGCGCCGGCGAGCGTCGGGATCGTCACCGGCTCGAGCGTCGCCCCGGACCCGAGCAGGATCGCGGACGGCTCGGTGAGGGCGGCGATGCGCTCGACGGTGTCGGGCGTCATGCGCGCGTCGAGCGGGACGAGGATGACGTGCGCCCGCGCGGCCGCGAACAGCGCCGCGGCGAAGCCCGGGCCGGGCGCCCCCTGGACGAGCACGCGCGCCCGGGGCCGACCGCGGCCGCCAGGCGGGCCGCGGCGTTGTCCACCGCCGCGCCGAACGCCGAACGGTCAGCGACTCCTCGCGCGTCGTCGACGTGCGCACGCCGAGGAACGGCGCCGTCCCCCTTCGCGATCGCCTCCGCGAGCAGCGCGGGCAGCGTCGGCGGGAGGTTGATGGTGGCGGGCGAAGCGGACACGGGAGCCTCTCGTGGGGTGACCGCAGTCGCCGGATCGGATCGACGGTGCGGGGACCGCGGCGGGATGTGACCCGCCGGGAGGGCGTGAGCATAGCGGACAGCGGGTCAACGCCCGGGAACCGGTCCTCCCTGGTGGATCAGCCGTTTGCCGGCCCCCCCGCTGCCGAGGTGGCCCGCCCCTCGCGGACCCGGCTCACGACGGACACCGCATCGCGTGCCAGCTGCTCGATCGCACCGAAGTCGCCGCGCGCGAGCAGATCCGGCCTGCACAGCCAGGTTCCGCCGCAGGCCGTCACGGTGTCGAGCGCCAGGTAGTCCGGCAGGTTCTCGAGAGTGACCCCGCCCGTGGGCAGGAACCGCATCATCGGGTACGGGCCGGCGACCGCCTTCAGGTACGCGATGCCGCCCAGTGGACCCGCCGGGAAGAGCTTCACGAGGCGCAGGCCGCGCGACAGGGCCTGCTCGATCTCGCTGGGCGTGGCGACACCTGGGGCGATCGACACCCCCCGGGCCAGGCAGTGATCCACCACGGCGGGGTTGAAGCCCGGCGTCACGACGAACAGCGCACCGGCCTCCATGGCGGCATCGGCATGGGCCGTCGTGAGCACCGTCCCGGCGCCGACGAGCATGTCCGGGAAGCGGCTCCGCACGGCCGAGATCGCCGCCGCGGCCGCGTCCGTCCGGAACGTGATCTCCACGCACGGGAGGCCCCCCGCGAGCAGCGCCTCCGCCATGGGGACGGCGTCAGAGGGTCGGGCGAGCGCGGCGACCGGCACCACGCCGATCGCGCGCAGCGCGGCCTCCAGGTCGGGCTCGGGGTTCACGGGAGCATCCCCGGCATCATGCCACGCACGCCCGTAACGCGGACCGCCGCCAGCGACCATGTACGGTCAGGATGACCCGCACGAGGATCGAGATGGCGAACGACGGCATCCCCGACACCCCGACTGACCACGAGACCACGGACCGCGAGCTGCTCCGCCGGACGATCGTGATGCCGCCTCCTTCCGGCTGGTCTATGACCGCCACGCGTCCCGGATCCACGGGTTCCACCTTCGCCGGACCGGCGACCCGGGCGCGGCCTTCGAGCTGACGGCGGAGACGTTCGCGGAGGCCTGGCTCTCGCGGAGCCGGTTCGCGGACCCGGGCGACGGCTCGGCCGCCCCCTGGCTGTTCGGGATCGCCCGCAACGTCCTCGCCTCCTCGGTCCGCCGGAAGGCGGTGGAGCGGCGCGGTCCGATCGCCTGCTGCTGAACCTCCCGGACGAGGCGATCACCGTCGACGACGCCTGGCTCGACGGCCTCGACGCCGACCTCGGCGCGGCGCTCGCGGAGCTGCCCGACGGCCAGCGCCGGGCGATCGAGCTGCGCGTCATCGCGGACCGGGCCTACGAGGACGTGGGTCGCGAGCTCGACATCAGCCCGGGCGCGGCCCGGGTCCGGGTCCACCGGGGCCTCGCCGCCATCCGTGACCGCCTGGCCGTGCCGGACCGGGATCCGGCCAGGCCCGTCACACCGCCGCCGCAACCCACCCGCGCCGATCACCGAACCACGCGAAGGAGCCTCCCCGTGACGACACCCCCACCGGACCCGGTCTCGACACCCTCGGTGACGAGCTCGGCCGCGCAACCGCCCGGGACCTCCGGCGCGGTTCGACGCGTCCCGTCAAGCGGATCGCCCTCGGCGTCGCCGTCCTGCTGGTCATCGGTGCCGGGACGGCTGCGGCAGCCGGTCTCTTCAGCCCGAAGCAGGTCGCCGCGGGAATGCCGGCCGGCGGCGTGATCTTCAACGGGACCCACCCGAGCTGCACCGCGAGCGCGGACGGGAGCTTCGCCTGCTCGCTCGCGACCGCTCCCGACGGGACAGACGCGGCCGCCGCCGGTGACTACACGGGCACCATCGAGGTCCTCGTCGTCGACGGCAAGGCGGCCGGTGGCTGCATCGCGTTGGACGCCAGCGGCATGGCCTGGACCTGCTATGTGGGCCAGGACGCGGTGGACCACGGGATGATCAGCAAGGACTTCCTGGGCGAGCCTGCCGGTCCCGGCCGGGGCTGACCCCAGGCGACCGACAGCGAGCGCGAAGGCCGCCGGCCATGCCGGCGGCCTTCGTGATCCCGCGCCCGTGGGTGCGCATCCGCGCGCCCGCCCGCTCGCGTCATCGCGCGAACCCGCGTACGATCACGCGACGCCCCAATGCCCGGGCGGAACGAATCGAGGCGACATGACCAAGCATTCAAAGAGCGAGCGCGAGCGGCGCGCCGCGGAGTCGGCCCGGATGGTCGAGGTCCAGCGCGCGTGGGAAGGCAGCATCCCGGCGTCCGTCGCGGCCGACTTCGCGGCCGCCGTGCGCGCCGTCCGTGAGCGCGGGCCGATCGCTCCGCAGCCCGACATGGCCCCCGGCACCCTCCCGCGGCCGCCGCGCCCGGGCCACGAGCCGAAGCCCAAGAAGGAAGAGACGACCAGCCGTCGCCGCTACTAGCACGCCGCCCGGGGTTCCGGGCAGGGGCTGAGGGTCACCCGGGCCGCCCATCTCGCGGCCCGACCGACCTGTGACCGACGGCCGGTCACCACCCGCCTGAATCGCCCTGTGCAACCCGTGTCCCCGCTGTGAGCATTGGCCGCACCACCAGTGCACGGGAGGGCGGCAATGGCTCACGCGACCGCACGCGGCGCCTACGAGGCGCTCGGCGAGCGCCTGAACCGCTTCCCCCAGGGCGCGCCGCCGTCGGAGCTCCTCTACCGCATCCTCGCGATGCTGTTCAGCGAGCGCGAGGCGGGGCTCGTCGCCCAGCTGCCGATCCGGCCGTTCACCGCCCGCAAGGCGGCACGGATCTGGGGCATGCGCGAGGCCGAGGCGCAGGACGGTCCTCGACGGGCTGGCCTCACGCGCGATCCTGCTCGACGTCGAGGGGCCGGCCGGCACCGTCTACGTCCTGCCGCCGCCGATGGCCGGCTTCTTCGAGTTCTCGATGATGCGGGTCCGCGACGACATCGACCAGAAGCTGCTCGCGCGAGCTCTTCTACCAGTACATCACCGTCGAGGACGACTTCATCCTCGCGCTGTTCACCAACGGCGAGACCCAGCTCGGCCGCGTCTTCGTCAACGAGCCCGCGCTCACGCCGATCCCCGCGTGGCGAAGCCGATCGCCGACGGCGTCCTCCGGGTCCTGGACCACGAGCGGGCCAGCGAGGTGATCGCAGACGGCCGAGCACATGGGCGTCGGCGTCTGCTACTGCCGCCACAAGACGGAGCACGTCGGACGGCCTGCGCGCGCCCCGAAGAACATCTGCATGACGTTCGGCGGGACCGCGGACTCGCTGATCCGCCACGGCTACGCGCGGCGCGTCGACGCGGCCGGAGGGCCTGGACCTGCTGGCAGAGGCGCACGCCAACCGGCCTCGTCCAGTTCGGCGAGAACGTGCAGCGCGACGTCGCCTTCATCTGCAACTGCTGCGGCTGCTGCTGCGAGGCGATGATCGCGGCGCGGCGCTTCGGCCGCCTGCACCCGGTGCACACCACCAACTTCCTCCCGCACGTCGACGCCGCGGCGTGCAACGGCTGCGGGAAGTGCGTCGACGCCTGCCCCGTCGAGGCGATGACGCTGGTCTCGGCCAACGACCCGCAGCAAGCCCCGGAAGCGGCGGGCGGAGCTCGACCCGGCCATCTGCCTCGGCTGCGGCGTCTGCACGGGCACCTGTCCCACCCGACGGCGCTGTGGCTGGAGCCGCGCCCGGAGCGCGTGATCACGCCCGTGGACACGCTCCACCGGACGGTGCTGATGGCGATCGAGCGGGGGAAGCTGCAGGACTGCATCTTCGACAACCGGGCGCTGTTCAGCCATCGGGCGATGGCGGCGATCCTGGGCGTGATCCTGCAGCTGCCGCCGACCAAGCAGGTGCTCGCGACGGAACAGATGCGGTCGCGCTACCTAGTGAAGCTCCTGGAGCACGTGAACCCGTAGCGTCGTCGACGGAACGGCCGTCCGGTCGTCCGGCCGTCGTCCCGTTCAGGCCCCGCCGGTGTCGAGGGTGGCCCGCAGCGCCGCGATCTCGGCCCTCTGGCCGGCCACCTCGGCCCTGAGCCCGGCCAGCTCCTCGACGATCGCGTTGGTCGTCGTTGCGTCCATGGCAGGTGCGGCGGGCTCCGCCGTATCTGGCGCCGGCTCGGCGGGCGTCGACGGCGAGACGAGCAGGCTCGCGAGGATGCTGGCGAGGGCGCCGATGATCCCGATGCCCGCGAACATGACGAAGACGCCGGTGAGGCGGCCGCCCAGGGTCACCGGGTAGAAGTCCCCGTAGCCGACCGTGGTGATCGTCACGAGTCCCCACCAGATGGCCTGTCCACCGGTCGTGATGTTGCCGTCAGGCGCCCGGCTCTCGAACTCGAGCACGAGGATGCTTCCGACGGAGAGCACGATCCCGGCCAGCAGGATGGTGATGAACGTCGCGTACTGGCCGCGGTTCTTGAGCACGTCGAGGACGAGGTCCTTGCCGGCCTGTCCCCGCAGCAGGCGGGTGATCCGGGTCAGCCGGCTGAGCCGGGCGAGGCGGAACAGCGCGGTGACCGGGATGAACCCGAAGCTCGGGATCGATCCCAGCAGGTCCAGCCAGCCCCGCTGGCCGATGAAGTACGCCCGCTTCGGCTTCGCGCCGGTGAGGTTCAGCCCGAAGTCGATCAGGAAGACCACGCACACGGCGTTGTCGTAGAGGGTCAGCAGGTCGCGCTCCGCCTGCGTGATGGGCAGGAGCAGCAGGACCATGATCGCCAGCGAGAAGATCGTCAGGACGAGGATGAAGATGTTGTAGGAGTTGCCGTGCGTGCGCAGCACCGGCTTGTCAGTGGTCGCGTGCGGCGCTGCCATCGCCGGATCGCTCATCGACGACGTCCTTTCCTGGTCCACGGCCTGATCCCGCGCTGCCGGCGGCATGGAATGATCCCCGCAGCATACGTGCAGCGCCACTCGCCGCGAGGGGCGCGGCGAACTTCTGCGGCAGTGCCGAGGACGCGGTCAGGCCCCGGGCCGACGATCGACCCGGGGCCTGACGTTCTGGATCGTGTTCCGGGGTGCGGGTCAGCCCTCGGCAGGTGCCTCGGCGGCCGGTGCGCTCTTGTCCGCGGCGGCCGCTGCCTCCTTGATCGCGCCGGCGGTCTCCTCGTCCACCGGGACGGTCTTGATCTCCTGGGCGTCGGGCATCTTGAGCCGGACGTCCTCGACCTCGGTGGCCGACACGAGGCACAGGATCCCCGAGGTGCCGGGCGTGATGACGCCGGCCAGCTCCTTCTCGACCTCGACCCGGTGGTAGAGGTTGCGAGCCTTGCCCGCGGCGGCCCCGGCAACGCCCAGGGCGACCGCGCCGCCGATGATCGTGGCCGGCAGGAAGATGCCCGCCACCACGCCGCCCACGATGCCCCACTTGAGGCCCTTGCGGGTGCTGTGCTCGGTCATCTCCTGGATGCGGATCCGGCCGTCGGGGTCGGCCTTGGCCACCAGCACGCCGTCGATGTGGAGCGAGCCGTCCATCTCGGCGAGGAGCAGGTTCTCGTAGATCGCGATGGCCGACTTCGTGTCGGCGAAGCGGGCCACGATCAGGGCATGGTCGCCCTCGGCGGCGATCGCAGCCTCGGCGATCACGCCCTTCTCATCGGCGACCTGGGTCGCGACGACCACGACGTCGTCGTCGGCCGGGGTGGGGGTCTCTTCGGTCATGTGCTGTGTCCTTTCCCCGATGCGAGTGCGCCATGTCGATGGCGGCGTTGTCGCCGCGAATTCTACCGGACCATTCCTGCCACGAGAACGGTCAGGCGCGGCACCGCCACCCGGCGCGGGTGGGTCGTCACGCCGTCGTCCTGGACGGCACGAGACGCACGAGCGGGATCGCGCGATCGGTCGCCCGCCGGTAGCGCTCGTAGCTCGGGTCTCGCGCGAGGATCCGGGGCCAGAAGGCGGCCGCCTCGTCCGGTGGCAGCTCGCTGGCGCGGACGCCGAAGTCGTGGCCCATCACCTGCACCCGCGCCTCGGGCTCCGAGCTCAGGTTGTGGTACCAGCCGGGATGAGACGCACCGCCATCGTTGGCCGCCGCGAGCACCATCGCGTCACCGTCCCGGAAGAACTGGAGCACCACCGTCCGCTCGCGCCCGGATCGCCGCCCACGCGTGGTCAGCAGCAGGGCATCCACCTTCCATGGCCGCGTGACCTCGCCCCTCGTCCGCCGGTAGACCCAGACGCCGAGGGGGCTCAGGCGCCGGTCGAGCCCACGATGGACGGCAAGCGCAACACGCTCCTTCCCGGAGATCCCGCGTCCGCGCACGCCGGAGTCGCTCATCGGGCGCCGGCCGCCGTGGTGGACAGCACGCCCGCGATCTCGTCCGCCCAGGCATCGATCGCCGGCCAGTCGCGGAAGTCCCCCTTCGGGAACGCGTCCTTGCCCGCCGGCACGACGGAGACCAGGCGCTCCGCGAGCCCGATCGGCTTCGCCGCGGGGTCCACCGCCCCGAAGAACACCATCTCGCCCCGCGGGTGGACGGCGTCGCGGAGCGCGGCGAACTCCCTCGGGATCGTCGTCACCAGGACGTCCCGGCCCTTCTTGTCCACCGTGTCCGTTCCGATGGGGCCGCTGCTGAACAGCCACGTGGGCCGCACGGCGAGGAGGGCGCGGTTCCGCTGCGCGAACTGGGTGGCGTCCTTGAGCCAGTGGAACATATATGCGGCGCCACCGACGACGAACGCCTCGTACCGGGACGCGTCGCGGACCTCGTTCGCGGGATGAGCCTCCACGTCCAGCCCTCGCTCGCGGAGCCGTTCCGCGATCCTCTCCGCGATGCCCCGCGTGGCTCCGTGGCGGCTGGCATAGGCGACGAGGACGGGCATGACGGGCCTCTGCGCATCGATTGGACGAGTCCGGGCTTCGATTGGACGAGCGCACCCGAGAATGCTGTCTCGCCGACGCGACTCCTAGGGCCGGAAGGACTCCGACCGTGCGGGGGGACTGGTCCGCCTGCCCCGACCCGGCACCGCCCGTTCGGTATGGTGCATCCTGAGCCGGACACGAAGCCCGCTAACGCTGACTCCGGGATCACGGCCCGACCTCGTGACCGCTTCGGGGCCGGAAGGAGAACCCAATGCCGCAGGCACAACGAGTCGTCGACATCCTTGCCGGCACGCCGGTCGTGGGCGCCAGCGCGACCGTCGAGGGCTGGATCCGGACCCGTCGCGATTCGAAGGCCGGCCTCTCCTTCCTGGCCGTCCACGACGGGTCCTGCTTCGACGCGCTCCAGGTCGTGGCCCCGGCGACCCTCGGCAACTACCACGACGAGATCCTGCACCTGACCGCCGGCTGCGCCGTCACCGTCACCGGTACGGTCGCCGCATCGCAGGGCCAGGGCCAGGCCGTCGAGATCCTCGCCGACTCGGTCACGGTTGTCGGCTGGGTGGACGATCCGGATACCTATCCCATCTCGCCCAAGCGCCACTCGTTCGAATACCTGCGCGACGTCGCCCACCTCCGGGTTCGGACGAACACGTTCGGCGCGGTCGCCCGTGTCCGGCACCGCCTCGCCATGGCCATCCACCGCTACTTCGACGAGAACGGCTTCTACTGGGTGCACACGCCGATCCTGACGGCCAGCGATGCCGAGGGCGCGGGAGAGCTGTTCCGCGTCTCGACGCTCGACCTGGCCAACCTGCCGCGCACGCCCGAGGGCGGCGTCGACTACTCGCAGGACTTCTTCGGCAAGCCCGCGTTCCTCACGGTCTCGGGCCAGCTCAACATCGAGTCGTACTGCCTGGCCCTCACGAACGTCTACACGTTCGGGCCCACCTTCCGGGCCGAGAACTCGAACACCAGCCGGCATCTGTCCGAGTTCTGGATGGTGGAGCCGGAGATCGCGTTCGCCGACATCTCGGACAACGCCGACCTGGCCGAGAACCTGCTCCGGTACAGCTTCCGCGCGATCCTGGACGAGTGCGGCGACGACATGGCGTTCTTCGCCGACCGGATCGACAAGGAGGCGATCACCCGGCTCGAGGGCCTCGTCACGTCGAGCTTCGCGCGCATGGAGTACACGGAGGCGATCGCGGTCCTGGAGCGGGCCGGCCGCTCCTGGGAGTTCCCGGTCAGAGTGGGGGGTCGGCCTCCAGGCGGAGCACGAGCGGTACCTGTGCGAGGAGTATGCGAAGCGGCCGGTGGTGGTGATCAACTACCCGAAGGAGATCAAGGCGTTCTACATGCGCCTGAACGACGACGGGCGCACCGTCGCGGCGATGGACGTGCTTGCCCCCGGCATCGGCGAGATCGTGGGCGGCAGCCAGCGCGAGGAGCGCCTGGACGTGCTCGATGCCCGGATCGGCGAGACGGGGCTGGAGCCGGCGGCCTACTGGTGGTACCGCGACCTGCGCCGGTACGGCACGGTCCCGCACGCGGGCTTCGGCCTGGGCTTCGACCGCTCCGTGGCCTACGCCACGGGGATGGCCAACATCCGGGATGTCATCCCGTTCCCGCGGACGCCCCAGAGCGCGGACTTCTAGACGGGCGGCTACCTCCCCAAGCGAGCGGCGGATCTCGGCCGGCGGCGCAGGCCGTCCGACCTCCCTACGGCGCGAGTCGATAGAAGCGCCAGAAGTCGGCTTCGATCGGCAGGACCTCGACCCGGCCGAAGCCCGCCTGGCCCGCATACCGGCGGAGCAGGTCGGGCCGCATCACGGCTCCCGTCCCAGCCGAAGGGTCGTCCGCGAGCCCGTTCGGCAGGCACAGGAGGAAGCTCCAGCCGTACATGAAGCGCTCGATCGGGTCGCCGGGAGCCGTGAACCGCTCCGCGACCCGCTCATCGGCCACAAGGAGGCTGGCGCCGGGAGCAAGCAGGTTCCTCACCGCCCGCAGGACCGCCACCGGCTGCGAGAAGTCGTGGACGGCCTCGAAGATGGTCGCGAGGTCGTACCGGCCGGCGAGGCCGGGATCGGCCGCATCGCGAACGGCGAACGTCACCCGGTCTGCCACCTCGGTCGTCGCCAGGTTCGCCTGGGCAAGCTCGATCGAGGCCGGGTCGAGGTCCAGGCCGTCGACGCGGATCTTCGGGTACGCACGAGCCATGGCGATCGCCGACCAGCCCCCGCCGACCGCGATGTCCGCCACCCGTGCCGGTGGGTCGGACCGCAGGCGGGCGTCAATATCGGGGATCGCGGCCAGCCACTCTGGCCCGAGGAGGTTGGCGAACATGGGCCGGTTCATCGAGGCCTGCGACTCGCGGATGTCGGCGCCGTAGGCCTCCCACGGCAGGCCCCCGCCCGAGCGGAAGACGTCGAGCAGGCGAGGCGTCTGCGCTGCGACCCCCATCATCGCCCGGGCGACGGGTGCCATGAACGCGAGGCTTTCCGGGTGGAGCAGGACCTCGCGGTGCCCGGCCGGCAGCGAGTACCGTCGATGGTCGTCGGCGGCGGCCGGATCGTCCACGACGAGGATGCCGGTGACCGCCTGCTGCTCGAGCCATTCCCGGACGTACCGTGGTGCGGTTTCCGTGGCCGTCGCGAGCTCTGGTGCGGTCAGCCCGTCACCCGCGAGCGCCGCGTACAGCCCAAGTCGCTCGCCGACGTGGAGCGCCGCGAGATCGAAGGTGCCGAGCGCCGCCTCGAACAGTCGCCCGACCAGCGCGTCCCGGGCCGCCTCATCACCGGCTGAGAGGTTCCCGGATGCCGTGATCGCCGGAGTCGCCATCGCCGCCTCTCCCCGCGCGTCGACACACCGCTCGAGAACAGGGCACAAGCGGGGACGCACGCTCCTGCGTGATCATCGCGCGGTTGCACGTCGGGCGCCATAGCGCAGCGACTCAGGCCTGGGACTCGGGCCTGGAGCGTCGGGTGCGGCTCCCCTCCTCGCGCATGGAGCGGCGAAGGGGGGGCGTCGACGAGGTACGCGCAGACCGCCGTACAGAGCCCGGCACGCGCCCGGCGCCGTCCCGCGCCTATGCTGGGCGCGGCGGCCCACCTCCCGGGAGCCAGACGACAGGGGCGGAGATGACGATCGAACGCGGACTCACGGTCGGGTTCCCGCGGATGTACAACGAACCTGGGGAGCGGCGAGCCTTCCTGCCACCGTTGATGGGCCTGCTGGCGGAGACCGGCGTCGACGTCTTCGTCGAGGCCGGAAGCGGGACCGGCATGGGCTACTCCGACGATGACTACCGGGCGATGTCACCGAGGGTCCACATCGTCGATGAGGCCACGGCCTATCGCCAGGACATCGTTGTGGTGCTCCGGGCGCCCGAGGGGCGCTACGAGCTGCTCCGGCCCGGCACGATCCTGTTCTCGATGCTCCACTTCGTGACGCGGCCGGAGCGCGTCGAGCTTCTGAGCGGCCTGGGCATCGAGGCGATCGCGCTCGACATGGTCACCGGCGACGACGGCCGGCGCCTGGTGCAGAACCTGCGCGAGGTGGCCCGAAACGGGCTGTCCGCCGCCTTCGACGCCCTGGAACGGCGCTGGCCGCCGTTCCTCTCCACGGCGCGCCCGCCGGTCAGTGTCACGATCCTTGGCGCCGGCGGGGTCGGCAAGCACGCCATCGAGTGGGCGGCCAAAGCGGGCGACGAAACGCGGAACGAGCGGCTCATGCGCGAGGGCCTGCCCGGGGTCGAGGTCGTGGTGGCCGAGCAGAACCTGGCCGGCAACGAGGCCTACTTCCGGCACCGGCTGGCCCTGACCGACATCCTCGTCGATGCCACGGCGCGCCGCGACACGTCGCGCCCCCTGTTCCCCAATGCCTGGCTCGACCTGCTGCCCGATCACGCGATCGTGTGTGACCTCGCGGTCGACCCGTACCTGCTCGACGACGACCCGCCGGTCGTCCGTGGGATCGAGGGGATCCCGCAGGGCAACCTGGACCAGTGGGAGTTCGGTCCGGACGACCCGGCCTGGGACCGCCTGCCCCCGGGGATCCCGACCAGGCACCGGCGAACGGTCGTCTCGTGCTACTCGTGGCCGGGCGTCCGGCCCGAGGCCTGCATGGAGGCGTACGGCTCGCAGGTGACGCCGCTCATCAAGACGCTCATCTGGTACGGCGGGCTTCCGGGGATCGGCCCCCACGTCTCGTTCCACGGGCGGGCTCTCTGGCGTGGCAGCCTGCGGCACTTTCTGGAGGACGGGTCCGCCACCTGACGCGATCCCCGTCCCGTCCTCCGGGCCGCCACCTGTGACGGCTGACCGGCGCTGGCCATACTTCCCGGGCCGGCGCCCACCACGACCGATCGTGGAGCCCGAGCGTCCCATCACACCATCACCGCGGAGGGGTAGCGCCGTGTACGAGCTCGTGAAGTACGTCCACATCCTGTGTGCGGTCGTCTGGGTGGGCGGCGCCTTCTACGCCCAGGTCCTGGCCATCCAGGTGGGGCGGTCGGCCGATCCGGCCGACATGCCGAAGCTGGGCAGGCACATGGAGGTCATCGGGACGCGCGTCTTCCTGCCGGCCTCGGTCCTGCTGCTCATCGCGGGCGTGATCATGACCATGCAGCGCTGGGCCTTCCAGCAGACATGGATCTCGATCGCGATCGTCCTGTGGCTGGCCTCGGCCCTCATGGGCTCGCTCTACCTCGGGCCGAACTCGAAGCGTGTCGCGCAGCTGTTCGAAGCCGATGGCCCGACATCGGTATCCGGCCGCGCGCTGCTGGGCCGGCTGTTCCTCGTCTCGCGCCTCGAGCTCGTGAGCTTCCTGGTGGTCATCGCGCTGATGGTCGCCAAGCCGGCCATCGGCTGAGCCCGGCCCGTGGGTCGTGGGCGCTGCCCGGCGGCCCGTCTACTCGGTGCGGTTTCTCTTCGCCTCGATCAGGGCCGCGTCCGCCCGAGCCGTGAGCTCGTCCAGGCTCTCGTTCGACGTGAGCGTGGCCAGCCCGGCCGTGATCCCGACGCCGGTGGCATGCCGTAGGGACTGGTCGATGACGCCGATCCGGTGCTGCACCTCGCCGGGATCGATCGACGCGATCCCGCAGATGAACTCGTCGCCGCCGAACCGGACGATCGGGTCGTACGACCGCAGGTTGGCGCGCATCGTCGCCGCCAGCGTGCGCAGCACGCGATCGCCCGCCGCGTGCCCGTCCCGGTCGTTGACCCCCTTGAGCCCGTCGACGTCGATGAAGGCGATGACGAACTTGCCATCGGCACGTCGCGCCCGCTCGATCTCGTTCCGCAGGGCAAGCCTCCCCATCTCGCGCCGGAAGGCCCCGGTCAGGGCGTCGAGATGGGCTCGCTGCAGCTCCGCCTCGAGGCGGGCGAACTCGAGCGCGTACTCGTCACCTTCGTCGGCCGCGCCGGTCTGCCCGGCGGCGAGGCGCATCTTGGCGATCGAGTCGCGCTCCGTCGCGGTCCGGTCCCTGGAGTTCGCGATCGAGTCGCGCTCCGCGGCGGTCCGGTCCCTCGAGTTCGCGATCGAGTCGCGCTCCACGGCTGCCTGCTCCCTGGCCTCGACGGCCGCGGCACGCTCCGCGGCTGCCTTCTCCCTGGCCTCGGCGATCTCGCCACGCGCCAGGGCGGCCTTGTACAAGGCCTCGGCGATCTCCGCACGGTCGGCGGCGGCCTTGTACATCACCTCGGCGATCTCCACGCGCTCCGCGGTGTCCGCTGCCTCGCGCTGTTCGGCCCCGGTCTCGGCAGACGCCTCCGGGCTCTCGAGCGACGCGCCTGCCTCCGACCCGGTCTCGCCGGGAGCTCGTGCTGCAGCCTCGCCGGCGGGAACAGCGGCGTGGGCGGCCTTCCGTGATTCCCGCGCCTCCCGCGCCTTTGACTTCTTCGCCCTGCGCAAATCCACAGGAGTCCTCATTCGTCCAGATGAGTGCAAAGCCGCGCCTGAAGTACCCCGACGGCGCGGCCAGAGGTCCCATTATCGCGCCACGTCCGGCCCACACCGCGCCAAATCCTGCACGCCGCGACGGAATCCGGTGCAGGGACGCGCCGTTATCGTCGCCCGGGCTCACGCAGGGCGGGATGCAACCGGTCGCACCCGGTGCGGCCGCGGTCCAGCGGCCGCGTGGGCGTCCGGCACCCAGTCAGGCGTCGCTCATCCCAACGGCCGCCGCCTCTGCCTCCGGCGGCTCCGGTCGCCGCGTCGCGAGCGTCGACCCGGCGATCGCGAGCGCGAAACCGAGCAGCATCGCCGGCGTGAGCGTCTCGCTCAGGACGAGCACCCCGAGCACTGCCGCGACGGCAGGGTTGACATACGTGATGACGGTCGCACGCACGGGGCCGACCTCGCGGATGAGCTCTGCGAAGACGAGGAAAGCCGCTGCGGTGCAGACGATGGCGAGGATCAGGATCGAGGCGAGCACCGAGTCGCTGGGGGTCGTCGCCGGCCAACCAAGAACCGCGAACGGCGCGTACACGACGGCGACCAGTGCCAGTGACAGCGCCATGATCCCCAGCGAGGACACGCCGACAAGGCGGCGCGACAGGATGAACGGCCCCACCGCGTAGCACACGACGACGACCGCCACCTCGACGATCGCGATCGCGTTGCCGGCATCGAGGTCGCCGCCCGCGATCGCCGCGACGCCGGCAAAGCCGATGAGGAGCCCGAGCAGCTGGCGGCGGCCGACACGGTCGGGGCCCCCGAGGATCGCGGCGATCGTCGCTCCGACCAGGGGAACGCCGGCGATGAGCAGACCGGCGAGCGAGCTCGAGATCTTCTGCTCCGCGGAGCCGAGCAGCACCCACGGGATCGCGATCTCGATCGTCGCGAACCCGACGACCCACGGCCAGTGGCGAAGGACCGTGCGCAGATCGCCCCGAAGGAGAGCGACGGGCAGCAGGATCGCTGCCGCCAGAGCAGTGCGGGCGAACACCAGCACCGGTGGCGTGACCTCGGCCACGGCCACACGGATGAGCAGGTAGGGGATGCCCCAGACGATCGACATTGTGGCGAACAGCACGAGGCCGCGACGGGTCACGAGCAGGGGCTCGGGCGAATGGGCACGGACGGATCATCGCAGACGCCGCCGCCAGGACGCCTGGTGGTGACCAGGGTCGCCCGAGAGGCCATTCGCCTCTGATGTTGCGGGTCGTCGATCCGGGGACACTCCCCGCGTGAAGCGGATTGGGGTCCTGGCGGGAGCCGGGTCGCTGGCGGCGGTCGGGATTGTCGTGATCACCCGCCTGGCGCGACGCCGGATTTCGGACCGGCCCCGCAGCCCCCGCCGAAGGTGCGCCCGACGCGGCGGCCCGCGCGTTTCGGGAGGTATCCGGCACCACCGCCACGGAGATCGCGCCGGAGGTGTACCTCCTCGGGCCGTGGGGCCGAAGCCAGACCAACGCCTACCTCGTCCGTGATGACTCGCGGTGGATCCTGGTGGACGCCGGATGGGGGAGCGACGGACCGCGCATCCAGGCGGCCGCGCGGTCGCTGCTGGGTCCGGAGCTGGTCCCCTCGGCGATCCTCCTCACCCACGCCCACCCCGATCACGCTGGGGCGGCCCGCGAGCTGGCCGAGGCGTGGCACTGCCCCGTCTACGTGCATCCGGTCGAGCTCCCGCTCGCCACCGGCGACTTCGCCGCGATGGGGAGATATGCGGGCCCGCTCGACCGCTGGTTGATCCTGCCCCTCATGCGCGCCATCGGCAGCCGTCGCCGCGAGGCGACACTCGCAGCGCTCGAGCCTGGCCGGGATCGTGTGCCCGCTGGAGCCAGGCGGCGCGATCCCGGGCGTGGACGGCTGGGAGTGGATCCACACGCCCGGCCACACCCCGGGGCACGTCGCGTACGTCCGGGCCCGCGACCGGGTCGTCCTCGCCGGCGACGCGATCCTGACCCTCGAGGTCAACACCGTGGCGGGCATCCTGCGGCAGCGCCAGGGCCTGTCCGGCCCGCCGTGGTACACCACCTGGGATCGGCAGGCGGCGATCGTCTCGATCGTCGCTGTCGCTGCCCTCGAACCCGGCGTTCTCGCCACCGGTCACGGGCTGCCGCTGGCCGGGCCCGGGACTGCCGCCAGGGTCAACGCGTTCGCCGAGCGGCCGATGCGGCTCCGCGCCGGCACAGACCAGATCGGAGGAATAACGATGCACGGGCCGGCCATCGCGTCCCAGGGGCGCAGTCGATGTCGGTAGCACGCCTCCCGCCCCGTTGGTTCATCCGCACCGCGTGGGTGGCTCACCGTGCCCTGTACCGCGTGACCGGCGGAGGGAAGGGCCTGCGTCCGCCGACCGCCGGGCAGTACGGCCTGATGCGCCTGCGGACCGTCGGCCGCCATACCGGTGCGGAGCGGACGGCAATCCTCGGCTACTTCGAGGACGGTCCCAACCTGGTGACCATGGCCATGAACGGCTGGGCCGACCCCGAGCCAGCCTGGTGGCTCAACCTGCTCGCTCATCCCGACGTCACCGTCGATCTGCCCCTTGTGACCTGCGCCGTCCGTGGGCGTGCCGCCGACCCCGACGAGCGGCCCCGACTGTGGGCCAGGTGGGCCGCCTACGACAAGGGGCTGGACGCCTACGCCGCGCGGCGCTCACGGGAGACCGCGGTCGTGATCCTGGAGCCGCTGTCGCCATCGACGGGGTCCGCGACCGGCTCCGGGTAGATCCCCGGCGTCCGCGGGGGATTCGGGCGCCGGGGACCTCGGGCGCGCATGGACACAGTGCTGTCGCGGCCCGATTCGCCGCCCGATTTGCCGCCTTGACCGGCGAACCGACGTCCGCCACGCTCGCACCGTGACCAGCGATATCAGGTACGCGCACAACGGCGATATCAACATCGCCTACAGGGTGGTCGGCGATGGCCCGCGCGACCTGGTCTTCATCCAGGGCAACATCACGAACCTCGACATCTACTGGGATGACCGCCGATACCGTGTGTTCTGCGAGCGGTTGGCTGCATTCTCCCGGCTGATCCTCTTCGACAAGCGGGGAATGGGCCTCTCCGACCGGGTCGAGACCGGCACGATGGACGATCGCATGGACGACGTCCGCGCCGTCCTCGATGCCGTCGGCTCGGAGCGGGCCGTCGTGATGGGCGCGTCGGAGGGGGGACTCCTGGCGACCCTCTTTGCCGCCGCCCACCCCGAGCGGACGGAGTCACTCGTGCTCCTGGGCTCCGAGGTTCGCGAGGAGCGCGACGCGACCTGGCCCTGGGGCGAGTACACGCGCGCCGAGTTCGACGCGGTGATGGCCGACTGGTCCCGCTGGGGCGAAGGCGACGGCGTCGCGAAGCGAGCCCCCAGCCTCGCGGATGCCGACGCTCGTGCAGCTCGAGAGTGGTGGGCCCGGCTCCAGCGCAACGCAGGCAACCCCAGATCGATCGAGGCGTTCAACCGCGCGTCCTTCGGGACCGACACGAGGGCGATCCTGCCGACGATCCATGTCCCGGCGCTCGTCGTTCATCGGCGTGACGATCGAGCCGTCGTCGTTGGCAACGGTCGCTACCTGGCCGAGCACATCCCGGGCGCGAGGTACGTCGAGATCGCCGGCATCGACCACATCCCGTGGATCGAGCCCGACGAGGCCCTGAGCGCGATCCAGCAGTTCGTCACCGGGGCGCTTCCGGTCGTCGAGGTGGACCGTGTCCTCGCGACCGTCCTGTTCACCGATGTCGTCGGCTCGACCGCCCGGCTGGCCCAGCTCGGCGACCGCGAGTGGGCGGACCTGCTCGCCGAGCATCATGCCGCCATCCGCCGCGAGCTCGCCAGGTTCCGGGGGGAGGAGGTCGACACCGCCGGCGATGGGTTCCTCGCCGTGTTCGATGGACCCGCGCGGGCCGTCAGCTGCGCCCTGAGCAGCGTCCTCGCCGTCCGCGGGCTCGGCCTCGAGATCAGGGCGGGCCTTCATACCGGCGAAATCGTGAGGGCGGCCGGCGAACCCGGCGGCATGGCAGTCCACATCGGCGCCCGGATCGTCGCGCTCGCCACCGCGGGAGAGGTCCTGGCATCCAGCACGGTCCGGGACCTCGTCGCCGGGTCGGGGATCCGGTTCGTCGACCGGGGCATGCACAGGCTCAAGGGCGTGCCCGACCGATGGCGGGTCTTTGCGGTGGTGCCCTGAGCGCGACCCGATCGACGGCCTGGGCACGAGGACCCGCCGGCCGATGCTCGAGGTCGCGGGCGGCACGGGAGGTCTCCCCGGAGATCAGCCCCGTGGCCCGGGCTGTAAAGCATGCTTGACAAGGGCACGCCTGTCAAGCTAACTTGACAGCATGCAGAACGAGGTCAGGGCGCTGCGCGAGTTCCGGGGCCTGAGCCAGGGCGAGCTGGCCACGCGGCTGTCCGTGTCGCGCCAGACGGTGAACTCCATCGAGACGGGTCGCTATACCCCGTCCCTGCCGCTGGCGATCGCGATCGGCCGCTTCTTCGGGCGTCCGGTCGAGGAGGTGTTCCATGACGACGAGCATCGCTAGGTCCCCCGTGCTGGTGACAGGGGTCGTGATCGGCGCCGGGCTCGGCCTGGCCAGGCTGGCAGGCGGCGGCAGCCCCGCGGAGGCTCTGCTCGCCTTCGCGATCACGGCGGGCTATGCGCTCGTGGTCACCCTGCTGGCCCGCCGGAGCGAGACAGCGGGCGCGCTCGCCGGCCGCCCGGTCGACGAGCGGTGGGAGCACATCAACCTCGAGGCGTGCGCCTGGGCGCTGGGGGTCACCGCGATCGCCGTCGTCGTTGCCTTCGCCGTCGCGGAGGCGACCGGGGGCGACTGGCAGCCGTACGCGCTCGTGGCGGTGACGATGGCGGTCGCCTACTTCGGGTCGCTCGTGATCCTGCGCGTCCGCCACTGAACGGATACCAGGATCGGCACGGCCGTCCGCCACGGGGCCGGCGCCGCGATTGGCGCGCCTGGGCCAATCCGCCGGGTCGGACCCCGGGGACGTCTGGGCGAGGGAACGGCGACGCGCGACCCGCCCCTCGACCACGGGCTGGGACGGTCACGATGGCGAGGTCCGGATGCCTTGACGCCGCTCAGAACGCGGCCCACACTCGCGCCCCTGTACTCGGTCGGCGTCCTCGCCAGTCAGGCTTCGAGGCACGCCGCCCGACGGAGACGTCATGCCGAAGATCGTGGTCACTGCGGCGGTCAAGGATGTCGAGGCGTGGCTCAAGTTCAAGCCCGAGCTCGTCGCCGGGATGTCCGCTGTTGCGTCGGACGGGACCAGCTACGTCGCGATGGATGGAACCGAACGCGTCGCCACGACGTGGGACGTCACTGACCTGGAAGCCTTCCAGGCGGCCCAGACCGCCGCCTCTCCCGAGATGGCGGCCGCGATGGAGCGGTACGGGATGATCCCGCCGGTGACGATCTACATCGAGAAGTAGCCGGACGCCGGCCGGGCTGGCGCCTCACAACCCCGACTGGCGGCCGCCCCGCTCCGCCCGAACCGCGTCAGCCCGCGACCGGGGGTTCGGCGATGGCCCCCTCGATGGTCGCGGCCAGGAGATCGCCGACGGCCTCGAGGAGACGTGCGAAGGGCGTCATGGGGACGTCATGCGCGACCGCGAGTACTCCGACGACCGCGAGGGTGCCGTCTCGCATTGCGACCAGCGGCACGTGGCTCCGGAGCGCGGGTCCCCCAGGCGCCGTCGGACGGACGTCGAACGACGAGGAGTCGCCGGTGGCGGCCCGGGCGACGGGGTGCGCCGGGCTTCTCACGGCCGCCGCCAGACCCGCTGCCGCTGCCGCGCCCAGGCGGAGCGTCGCGACCTGCTCGAGAGCTGCGCCCGGCGACCCAAGAGAGAAGATCGCCGCCGACGCGATCTCGAGGTTCCCGGCGAGCGCCTCGAGGAGCCCCTCGAAGCGCGCATCGCGGGTGCCGGCACGCGCCATGACTCGAGCGCTGTCGATGAAGAGGGTGGTCGCGGAGCTGTCAGGGATCATCACCGTCTCCAGTCGTGTTCGGGGCATCATGCACCGGGCGGCCGGACGTGCAACCGGCTGGGAGACGGGCACCCGCGCGTGTCAGATCTCCTCGGGAACCGCGAGGCGGAACAGCTGTCGCGCCCCGGAGACCCCCTTCAGGTCATGGACCCCGGCGTCCACGAACTCGAGTCCCGAATCCGCGACGAGCTCGCGCGTCCCGCCCGACACGTAGACCTGTCCCGGGCCGGCCAGCGCCATCACGCGGGCCGCCACGTGGACCGCGAGCCCGCGGACGTCGCCGGCGACGACCTCGACCTCGCCCGTGTGGATCCCGGCTCGGACTGTCAGCCCCATCGGGATGACGGCGCGACAGATCGCCGCCGCCGCCCGAACGGCACGCTCGGATGAGTCGAACAGCGCGAGCACTCCGTCGCCCGTCGTCTTGACGAGCCGGCCACGGAACCGGTCGATCTCGAACTGGACCCTCTCGTTGTGCATGCCGACCAGCTCCAGCCATCGGGCGGGCCCCAGCGATTCCGCGAGCGCTGTCGAGTCGACGATGTCGGTGAACAGCACGGCACCCAGGACGCGCTGCGTCTGCTGGTCGGCGCGCGCAAACGAGCGCACGCCCGCGACGTCGTATGCGACAAACGCGTCGTCACCCACGACCCAGCCGTCGTGGCCCGGTGGGATCTCGTAGACCATCCCGGGACCGATCTCGTTCGTCGAGCCGTCCGCCAGCCGGTTCGCGAGGCGCCCGGTGATGCAGATGCCGACATGGTGGTACTGGCACAGGCTCGTGCCGGCCAGCGGCTGGACGTGCTCCATCCAGTGCCAGCCGGGCTCGAACACCATCCTGCCGATGACGAGGTCGTCGAGGTTGTAGATGTCGACGCGCCCGAATGGCGTCGGACGGACCTCGTCCGGATCGTCGAGCGACTTCGCCTGGAGTCGGGCCACTGCTTGATCCTCGCTCAGCACGCCATGCCCGCACGGATCGTCCGCCGGGACGCGTGGCGCCGATCATGCGCCGTGTTCACGACGAGGCGCAACGGGGATCGAGCCGCAACCGCAGACGCGCGAAGCCCGGGCCTCCACGGTGCCGCTGATAGCATCCTCGACGTCGCCACGAACAGCCGTCGGGAGGTCATCATGGACGTCGCGAGACCCATCATCCCGCCCGAGGAATTCCCTCGACGGTGGCGCCAGGTCCAGGCGCTGATGCGGGCCGAGGACCTCGACCTGCTCCTCGCCTATGGCAACGACCGCGCCGTGTTCGGCCCGGCGCACATTCGCTGGATGGCCGACATCCCGGTCCATTTCGAGCCGATGGCCGTGCTGATGCCGCGCGACGGCGAGCCCGTCCTCGTCTGCGGACCCGAGAGCGACCAGTACGCGCTGCGGGTGGGGAAGGTCCGCGACGTGCGGGTGCTCCGCGAGCTCACGCACCCGGACGAGGACTACCCGTTCAGCCGCATCGAGACCCTGGCCGGGATCGTGGCCGGGCTGACGAGCGCCACGGGGACGGTGCGCAGGCTCGGCATCGCCGGCTGGGGCCTGCTGGACGTCGCCACGGCGGCTGCCGTTGAGGCCTCGCTGCCGGGTGCGACCTGGGTCGATGTCGAGCACGCCGTGTGCGGCCTGCGTGCCCGGAAGTCTGTCGCGGAGATCGCCGTGATCCGCTACACGTACGGGCTGGCTGCGGCCGGGCTCGACGCAGCCGTGGCGGCGATCCACCCGGGCGTGACCGAGAGTGCCGTGGCGGCGGAGGCCGAGGCGACGATGCGCCGGGCGGGCGCTGAGGGGACGGGGATCGACACGATCGTGGCGTCAGGCCCGAACTCGCGGCCGATCCTCGGGCGGGCCACGTTTCGCCAGATCGAGCGCGACGACCTGGTCGTGCTGACGGTCGCCCCCCGGTATCAGGGCTATCACGGGGCAATCGGGCGACCGGTGCTCGTGGGTGAGCCCGGTCACGAGGCCCGGGCGGCACTCGAGGCCGCGCAACGGGCGCAGGATGCCTGCGCCGCCCTGATCCGGCCGGGGATCGAGGGCCGCACGGTCGAGGCCGCCGGGCGCCGGGTGATGGAGCAGGCGGGATTCGGCCCCAACTTCCTCTACTCGGGCATCCACAGCGTGGGCCTGATCGAGTTCGAACCGCCGATCTTCGGTCCCAGCAGCACGGCCACCCTCGAGGAGGGCATGGTGCTCTCGGTCGACATCCCGGTCTTCAACGCACCGTGGGGCGGCCTCCGCGTGGAGGACGGCTTCCTCGTGACGGCCACCGGAGCCGAGCGGCTGAACCAGACACCCTACCTGCTCACCGCGTAGGAGCCTGATCGCGAGGGCACACGCTGGGGCGTCGTCGTGAGCTCGGGCGGTGCGCCCACGTCTCTTCGGGATTGGACCGAGGTCGGCGGAGGCCCGTCGCAGAAGCCGGGGACGCGGCTCAGTCGGCGGACGACCGCGGCCTCAGCTCGAACACCGGGTGGTGGCGCACGTGGTCGATGTACTCGGCACGAGTTGCCTCCGCCCGGAGGGGGATGAACATGCGGGCGAACACCGACGACAGCCGGCCCCGCAGATACGGCGCGAGTGCCGCGCGCAGAATGGGCTCGGCGGTCTCCGGCGCGACCTCGATCGCGGCGACCTCCTCCCGGCTGCTGCCGCGCGCCAGGAAGGCGCGTCCATCGGCCCGGAGGTTCCGCACCCAGTTCACGTCTCCGTACGGCGACTGCACGTACAGCCGGCCGTGAGCCTCCATGAGCGCGACGGGAAAGGTGCGCGGGAGCCCGGTCGACCTGCCGCGGACGGTCAGGAGCGCGTTGGGCCCGAGCCGGACGCCGGCACCCATGAGTCGCGTGACGATCGGGTTGAAGGCGCCGACGAGCCTCGGCGCGCGCATCGGGGGCGGCTGGTTCGAGCTGACCATTGGGGTGATCTCCTTGCGCTCGCCGTCGACACCAGGGTGACGGCCGTTGCAGGGGACACGCGACGCCCGCCAGGGATGTGACAACCTGCCCGCGACGAGGGCCTGTCACGATCAGGGCCCGGGAGTCGTGAGTATCACCATGAGCAACCAAGACGGCGCACCTGTCACTCGCGGGGATCGGCGAGCGGGGCTGGCCCGCGAGTTCGAGCGCCACCGCCCATACCTCCGCGGCATGGCATACCGCATGCTGGGCTCGCTCGCGGACGCGGAGGACGCGCTCCAGGAGTGCTGGCTCCGCCTCGACCGGGCCCAGCCGGAGGACCTCGCGACCATCCGCCCCTGGCTCACGACGGTGCTCGGGCGGATATGCCTGGACCAGCTGCGGGCGCGGCGCTCGCGTCGCGAGGACCTCGGCAACACCTGGCTGCCCGAGCCTGTCGTCTCGGCATACGAGTTGCCCGAGGAGGATGCCGTCCGCGCCGACTCGGTCGGGCTGGCGCTGCTCGTCGTGCTCGAGACCCTGAATCCGGCCGAGCGGCTGGCCTTCGTCCTGCACGACGTGTTCGCCGTGCCCTTCGACCAGATCGCCCCGATCGTCGGGCGATCGCCCGAGGCGGCTCGTCAGCTCGCGAGCCGGGCGAGACGCCGAGTTCGGCACGCCTCGCCGGAACCGCCTGACCGGGCGACAGCCGACAGGGGCATTGTCGAGCCGTTCCTTGCCGCCGCCCGCGACGGCGACTTCGCGGCGCTGCTGGAGCTCCTTGACCCCGAGGTCGTTCTGCGGCTCGACGTCGGGTCTGGCCCGAGCCCGGTGCAGGGCCCGGTGTCCGGGTCGCGGCCGGTGGCCGAGTTCCTGAGGTCGGGCGCCCCGATCTTCGCGCCGCTGTGCCGGCCGGCTGTCGTCAACGGGGGCCCCGGGGTCGTCGTCGGGCGGCCGGGCCGGGTCATCGGCGTGGTGGGGCTGACCATGGCCGGCGGGCGCATCCGGGAGATCGACATCATCGCCGACCCCGCCAAGCTCCAGCTGGTGCGCCGGGGCGGCTGGTGATCTGCACGTGCCCCGGGAGGCCGCCGGCGCCCACGGACGGATCCGGGCGCGCAGGTACGTCTTCCGTCGGGCCGCTGGCCCAGGTGGCGGCAACCTCGATCGGGCGGACGGCCTGCAGCCGAGGATCGTGGTCGCAAAGCGGTCGCGTCGCTGCCATGATGCGCACCTGCCATGGCACTTCCGACCGGCACCGCTGTCGCGTTCCTGTTCACCGACATCGAAGGGTCCACACGGCTCGAGCGGGCCGTGGGCTCAGCGGTGTGGGCCGCCCTGGTCCGCCGGCACGACGAGATCCTCCGGGCGGCGATCGAGGGTCAGCGTGGAGTCGTGGTCAAGACCGAGGGGGATGCATTCTTCGCGGCCTTCGACGCGCCGCTTCCAGCCATCACCGCAGCCGTCCTCGCACAGCGGACCATCGCGACTGAACCGTGGCCGGACGGCGTGGCCGTCCGGGTCAGGATGGGTCTCCACCTCGGCGAGGGCCGCCTGCGGGCCGGGCGTGTGGCCGGCGAGCCGGAGGATTACGTCGGGATCGACGTCAACTACGCCGCCCGGATCACGGCCGCGGGAAACGGTGGGCAGATCGTCCTCTCGGACGCTCTCGTGGCAACGCTGCCGCGCGAGCCATGGCGCGTCGCCGGCCTGGCCGATGTCGAGCTGGTGGACGATGGTCCGAGGGCCGTCAAGGACTTCGAGGACCCGATCCCGCTGTACCGGCTGGTCGTCCCCGGCGCGGCAGATGATCCGCGTTCCCTCCGCACGATGGAGTTCCCGACGAACCTGCCCGGGGAGGTCACCACCCTCGTCGGCAGGACGGACGAGATCGAGCGGGTCCTCGATGACCTTCACGCCAGCCGGATCGTGACCCTGGTCGGGCCCGGCGGTAGCGGCAAGACCCGGCTTGCGCTCGCCGTCGCGGGAGACGCTCGCGACCTGTTCCCGCACGGCGTCTGGTTCGTGGACCTCGCCTCACTCCGGGATCCAGAGCTCCTGGAGCCGGCGATCGCTGTGGCCCTCGGCGTCCGGGAGACGCCCGACCGGACGGCGGGCGAGGCATTGCGAGGACACCTCCGCGAGCGGACCGTGCTCCTCGTCCTGGACAACCTCGAACAGCTGCTCCCCGCGGCGGCGGAGATGGTCGCCGGGCTGGTCCGGGCGGCCCCCGGCCTGCGGACGCTGGTGACCAGCCGAGAGCTTCTCCGGGTGAACGGCGAGCGTGGCCACCCGGTGCCGCCGCTCGATGGCGATGCGGCCGTCGCCCTGTTCCTGGATCGCGCGCGAGCGCAGCGGCCGGACTTCACCGCCGCAGGAGAGTCGCTCGCCGCCATCCGGGAGATCTGCCTGCGCCTGGACGGCCTTCCCCTCGCGCTCGAGCTCGCGGCTGCCCGGGTCCGCCTGTTCAGTCCCGTCTCGATCCTCGACCGCCTCGGCCGCAGCCTTGACCTGGGGTCCGGACCGCGGGACACACCCGAACGCCAACGCACGCTGCGCGGCACCTTCGACTGGAGCTATGACCTGCTGCCCGTCCAGGAGCGCCGGCTCTTCTCCAGGCTCGCGGTGTTCGCCGGCAGCTGGACGCCCGACATGGCGGCGGCTGTCGCCGACCCCGACGCCGACCTCGGCGTCGATCTCATCGCCGGTCTCGAGTCGCTGGCCGACAAGAGCCTGGTCCGGGTCGAGCCCGGTGACGGAGACGCCTCGCGTCCCGACGGGGAGGTGAGGTTCAGCCTCCATCCCCTGCTCCGCGAATACGCCCTGGAGCGCCTCCGGGAAACCGGGGAGGGTCCGCTGACCGAGGCGCGTTTCGGTGCCGTCTGCGTCGGCGTGGCCGAGGCGGCCGGGCAGGGCATGCTCGGCCCGGCCAGGGAGGCGAGCATGCGCCGTCTCGACCGCGACGACCGCAACCTCCGGGCCGCCATCGACCGGACGATCGCCGAGCGGGGAGGCAAGCGTCGGTCTCCGGCTGGTCGGCGCGATCTGGCGCTGGTACCAGGCGCGCGGGCGGATCCGCGAGGCCCGGGCGATCCTGGCGGACCTGCTTGGCCGCCCCTCGCAGGGTGACGTGCGGATCCGGATCGCCGCCCTCGCCGCGGAGGGTGGGCTGGCCTACTGGATGAACGACTTCGCGGCCGCCCGGGCGGCGTACGAGGAGCGCCTCGGCCTGGCCTCGACGACTGGCGACGGGGTGCTGCTGGCCGATGCCCACTACGACATCGGGTTCATGGGGATGATCGAGGGGAACGCCGATCACCTTCGGGCGGAGGAGCAGCTGGCCCTCGACCTGTACAGCGCCAATCACCGCGATGACGGTGTCCTGCGGGCGCGTCAGGCCCTCGTGCTCGGCGTGTTCCTCACCGGCGACTATGCATCGGCGCTCGAGCTGGAGCAGCTCAACGTGGAGGCATTCCGCGCCACGGGTGCCACGTACCTCATCGCCGACAGCATGACCCTCCAATCCGGGATGTACTGGCGGATGGGCGATCCGGCGACGTCGTGGCTCTGCCTGCGGGAGGCGCTCCAGTATTTCCGCGAGACCGACAACGCCTCGGGGTACGCCCGTGCGCTCGGCATGGCGGCGATCGTGCTGCTTGCCGATGGTGACGCGGAGCTGGGCACCCGGATCGCCGGGGCCACCTACCGCCTCGTGCGGGAGAAGGGCGTGATGCTCGCCCCGGTCAAGGTGCTCCACCTGCCGGACCCGGCCGGCACGGCGGCGGACAGGTTCGGCGCCACCCTCGCGGCCGAGCTGCTGGCCGAGGGTGAGGCGATCCCCATCGACGACGTGGTGGCGATGGTCCTGGCGAAGCCGTCACTGCTGGCCTGACCGTCCCGCGACGCCGACGTACCCGCACTGGTATCTCGCGATGCTCGGGGTCGACCCGAGCCTCCAGGGGCTCAGGCTGGGGTCGCGTGTCCTGGAAGCGGGTCTTCGGTCCGTGGACGTGGACCACCTGCCGGCGTACCTCGAGACGCCGAACCCGCACGCGGTCTCGTTCTATGAGCGTCACGGCTTCGTCGTATCGGGGCGGGTCCAGGCCGGGACCTGTCCGCCGATGGTGTCGATGGTGCGGGCGCCGCGCTGACGCGTCAGCTGCGCGCGGACGGAGTTCCTGACGATCTGCCACTCACGTCGCGGCCAGCAGCTGGTCGGCGGACCGCTCCAGCGACCGGGCCACCTTGGCGAGGGGCTCCATGAGCACCGGCGTGCAGAGATCGCCGCAGCGGCGGGCGAACGCAGCCGCGTCCCGCAGGCGCTCCTCCATCAGCACCCAGGCCGCCTCCTGGTGTGGCAGCAGGTAGTCCACCTGGTAGAACAGCTCGAACCCCGGGCCCGCGGTCACGCCCGGCAGGTGCGGGCCGACCGGTAGCATCGTGATGACGGTGCCGAGCGGCTTGATCGCCGAGTACATCAGCCCGACCGAGACGTTGGCCAGGACCTCGAGCTGCTCGGGCGACTCGTCCGTGTGGGCGAAGTACCGCGACAGCAGCTGGAGCAGGACCTCGTACGCGACGTTGAGGAGGTCCATGCAGCGCGTCGTCGCCGCATCCGTGATCAACGGCACCACGACGCCGGTGGGCTGTGGCCGGACGTTGGCCGCCACGACCGGCCGGGCGGGCTCGAAGCCCGGATCCGCCTGCTTGAGCTCGAGGTATTCGTCGAGGATGCCCAGGAGGCGCCCGAAGTGGGCGACGCGCCACTCGCCGCTGGCTCCCTCGCCCTGCTCGACAATCGTGCCGATCGCCCGCCGCGCGGACGCGAGGTCTGTCACGGCGACGAGCTCCGGCCACCGGAAGTGCTCCTCGGTCGCCTGGGCGCTCGGCGGCCCGATGAACAGGCGCTTCGAGCCAAGTCGCTCGTCGAGGTGCTCCAGGCCGGCCTGGATGGACCGGTAGAGCTGGCCGATCGTGTCGAACTCCTGAAGGTGGGGCACGATCTCGTCGTGCTCGTCGTGGGGCAGCGCGACCGCCTGTGCGATCGCCTCGAACCCCTCGGCGTCCTCGACGTCCATCCCGTCCGGCCGCTCGAGGAAGGCGAAGTGGCGGAGGGCGGCCTCGCCGAACCGGACCAGCTCGATCCGGACTCCGGCCGGGTAGGCGTAGGCCGGCATCGGGAAGTTCGGCCGCGCAAGGCGCGGGGCAGCGCCGATGGCCGTCAGGAGGTTCTGGACGAGCGCCAGGTGGAGCATCTCCTGCTCGCTGATCTCGAGGAGAGTCTTGCGCCAGCGCACGACGGCGGCAAGCGTCTCGGGCGTGAGCCCCTCGTCGACGTTCTGCTTGAGCGAGAACGCCGCGAACAGGTACTGGAGCATCACGAGGTGCTCGAGCTCGGCGGCCTTGCCCAACGTGTAGACCAGCGCCTCCCGGTGCTCGAGGCCCCCCGTATTGGAATCACCTCGCCCCCTGCGGACGGCCAGGACGCTTGCCAGCGGACCGCGCGGGCCGGGCGTCACGTCTTCGATCATGGGCCACCTCTCCGGGATGGTGACGAGAGCGCGGGTGACAGGATTGCGGCCGTGAGGCCCGCCTCCGGTCGGTCGAGGGCCGCCAGACGCCCGTGACCCGTCGTCCTGGCGACCGTCCCGCCGGGCTCCTCCACGGCCGCCCGGAGCAGCGCGTCGTGGGTCTCGAGCGCGCCGGCCATCGCGGCCCGCGGCTCCTTCCAGAGCCGGGTGCTCCGCTCGATGTCCGTCATGAGGAACGTCGCCGATCGGGCAGGGGCACGATCGTCACGACTCACCCAGTGCGGGCTGCATGCCCCGCATTCTCCTGCTCGGACGAGCGACGTCAAGTAGCGCGTCGGGTCCACTCGCGCCGAGCAAGCGGCCATGACGGCCGCGCCGGCCGGCATCTCGCCGGTCCCGGGCAGCCCCCGCTCGATCCGCCCATCGCCGACAGGCCGGGCGTCGACGGGAGACGACGGCGTCGAGGACCTCCACGGTCCGCTGCGGCGACCGCGGGATTACCGCGGCGGCGGTGACCCCGTGACCGAGGCTCGCCCGGGCGGTCGGCCCCAGCGTGCAGGGAGGATCTCGCCATCGGCCGGCCGCCGACCGGCGACGACAGTCCCCGGCTCAGGACTGTGCCGTCCCCGCGTGCGCCAGCTCGAGGGCCTCGTCGAGGCTCAGCGATCGTCCCGCCGCGTACGCGGTATCGAAGGCCTCGTCACCCAGGGCCGCTCGGGCCGCTGGCACGGGGTCATCCATCCGCAGGAGCTGGACCGGCGTGGCGACGTGGCCCAGCGGTTCCATGAGCACCGCTGCGGCACCGATGAGGCGCGCAGCCCGCTCGGGCTCGCCCTCGCCGAGCGCCAGGGCCGCCGCCATTGTCAGGAGGCTGGAGACACGCTGCATGTCGCCCGCCGCGCGGAACATGGCGAGCGCCTCATCGAGGCTCTCATGGGCCGCCTCGGACCTTCCGTCCAGCACCTCGATCGCCGTGAGGGCGCTCAGGGCGCTGGCGATCCGCAGCGACTCGCCCGCGATCCGGAAGTCCGCCAGCGCCTGCCGTTCGACGGTCCGCGCCGCCGCGAGGTCCCCGGAGTGGAGGAGGATGTAGACGAGTGCCTCGCGGACGTTCAGCAGGCCCCGGCGGTCACCGATTGCCTCGTAGATGCGGATGGCCTCGTCGTACTCGGCCCGAGCGCGGGGGCCATCGCCGCTGAGCGCGTCGACGAACCCGGCGTTGTACAGCGCCTCCGCGAGCCCGGCAGGGTCATCGAGACCGCGCTCGATGAGAACTGCTTCCGCGTAGGCGTGCCGGGCAGTGGCGGTGTCAGCCTGCCAGTACGCCACGCCGCCGAGTCCGCCGAGCGCCCGGGCGCGGGCCTTCGTCGGGCTCGCCGCCGCGGGTAGGTCGAGCAGCGCCCGGAGCGTCTCGCGGCCCTCGGCCAGGTGCCCACGCTGCTGCCAGAACCGCCACAGTGCCGCGGCCGTGTCGAGGGCCACCTCGATCCGGCCATCGTCAGCCGCTCGCTGGATCGCCGCCCGTAGGTCGTCCTGCTCGGCATCGAGGAGGTCGAGCCACTCCTTCGGTCGGGTGCCGAGGAGCTCGGGCTCGGCCGCCCGTGCAAGGGCCACGAAATGATCCTCGTGGCGGCGCAGGACAATCTCGGCCTCACCGCTCTCGGTGAGCCGCTCCAGGCCGTAGTCGCGAATGGTCTCCAACATCAGGAAGCGCGGCTCGCCATCCGGCAATCCGACGCGCTTCAGGAGGCTCTTGTCGACGAGCGAGCCCAGGGCGTCGAGCATGTCGAGACCAAGGGCGTCGTCCGGGTCGCAGACCGCCAGCGCGCCGTCGATGGTGCAGCCGCCGACGAAGACGGCGAGCCGCCTGAACAGGGCGCGCTCCGGCGAGTCGAGCAGGTCGTGGCTCCAGGCAATCGCCCCGCGCAGGGTGCGCTGTCGCTCGGGGACGTCGCGAGCGCTGCTCGTCAGGAGCGTCAGGCTCCGGTCGAGCCGGGCGAGGATCGCCATCGGATCGAAGAGCTTGCTGCGGGCCGCAGCCAGCTCGATCGCGAGGGGGAGGCCGTCGAGGCGGATGCAGATGGCGGCGACCGCGGATGCGTTCTGCCCGTCGAGCTCGAAGTCGGGGCGCACGGCACGCGCTCGCTGGATGAAGAGCGCGACGGCATCGAAGCGGTCGAGCGATTCGGGCGGCGGCAGGTTGCCCGGGTCCGGCACGCCCAGCGGCGGGACCGGATACTCCTGCTCGCCCCGGAGGTGAAGGACCTCGCGGCTCGACGCCAGGACGGTCAGGTGGGGCGCGTTCCCGAGGAGCCGACCCACGATCGGGGCGCCATCCACGACCTGCTCGAAGTTGTCGGTGATGAGCAGCAGGTGCAGATCGCGCAGGTGCGCCTCAAGGAGCTCGACGACCGGCCGCTGCGGGTCCTCGCGGAGACCGATGGCCTGGGCGATGGTCGTCGGGATCAAGCCGGCGTCGCTGATCGGAGCGAGCTCCACGAAGAACGTGCCGCCCGAGAATTCCGGCTGGAGCAGCGTGGCCACGCGAAGGCTGAGCCGTGTCTTGCCGGACCCGCCGGCACCCGTCAGCGTCACGAGCCGCGATCGCCGCACCAGGTCGCAGACCTCGTCGACCTCGCGTTCGCGGCCGACGAAGCTCGTCACCTCGGCTGGCAGGTTGGACGGGGTCTCCAGCGTGCGCGGCGGCGGGAAGTCGTCGGCAAGGCCCGGCCCGGAGAGCTGGGCCAGGCGCTCGGGCGTGTCGAGATCCTTGAGCCGGAACTCGCCGAGCTCGCGCAATCGCAGATCTCCCGGCAGCGAGCCCCGCACGATGGTCGCCGTCGCCGCGGAAACGAGGACCTGGCCGCCGTGGGCGGCAGCCGCGATCCGCGCCGCCCGATGGACGTCGAGGCCCACGTAGTCGTCTCCGCCCAGGATGCCCTCGCCCGTGTGGAGTCCCATTCGAACGCGGATCAGCCCCGACCCCCGGGGGCCACGGCTCGGCCGCGAGGGAGCGCTGTGCGGCGACCGCCGCCGTCACTGCCGCGACGGCGCTCTGGAAGACGACGAAGAATGCGTCTCCCTCCGTCGAGACCTCGATTCCACCGGCCGCCCCGATCGCGGTGCGCAAGACGGCGTGGTGGCGATCGATGAGCGGGCCGAACGCAGGGCCCAGGGCGGCCACGAGGCGAGTCGACCCCTCGATATCCGTGAACAGGAACGTCAGCGTACCGACGGGGAGGGAAGCAGCGCGCGACCGGGACATCTGGCTCGCCACTTGGCCAGCATACGGCGAGCCGGATGATTTGCGCGCAGCGTGGTTGGTCTGGCGCCCGGAGTTCTCTGACTCCACGACACGGGTGACAAGGGTCCTGTCAGCGCAGGCGTCCGTCACCGCCACCGCTGGTTGCGGCATCAGCCGCGGGCCAGCTGAACGGTCCGACCTCACCCTCCGGCGGCGCTGGAGCGGCGGGGGACCCACGTCGCGCTCCGGCGCAGGCCCGGCGTGGCGACGCTGATCCATCGGCGAGGAGCCGAATCGACCCGTGGTGGTCCTGCCGCGTAACGTCTGGGGGCCGTCCCGCGTCCCAGTCCCGCTCGCCGGGCGACCGTCGCCTGACCAAACGGCCGTTGCCTGATAGACAAGCGACCGTCGCCTGATAGATTCGCGTGCACGCGAGAAGATAACGCGGCTGCCGGGGACGAGGCCCGGCGCCGGCCGACCCGCATGAGCCTTTGATGACCGACCTGCCCAACTCCGCAGCCGACCGGGCTGCCAACGCCTCCACACCCGACATCGAGACGCCCGCCGGCGACCCCGAGCTCGCGGCGCTCGTCCGGCGTGACGCACCGCCGGACGACGGCGACCCGTCGCTGGCCGCCCTCGTGAACTTCGGGCCCCGGCCCGTGTCCTCGGCGGTCCCCGCCGCCGCGGCCGCCGGTACCCCGGAGCGGCCCCTCGCTGGCGCACCTGCCGCCGACGAGACAGCCCAGGCGTCCGAGGCGGGCCCCACCACCGCCGATGCGACGCCCGAGGCCTTGGCGGATGCCACCGAGCCCGTCCTCGATGTCACCTCAGCCGCGGCGGACTCGACCCCGCCCGATACCGACGAGGCGACCGACACCGCCCCGGCGGACACGTCGCCGATTTCCGAGCCCGGCGTCGATGCCGTGCCGGTCTTGCCCGTGGCGGCCGCCGTGACCGACGGCGAGCCCCCGGCACGGCCTCGGCGCCGACGGTCGCTCGCCCTCCGCTTCGGCGTCTCGTTCGTCCTGGGCGTCCTGCTCGCCGTCGGCATCGGGACCGGCGTCCTCTACGCATGGGGCAAGCAATACGATGACCGGGTCCTGCCCGGCGTCCGCGTCGGCAGCACGGAGCTCGGCGGGCTCACCCGCGAGCAGGCGGAGGCGGCGATCGCGAACGCCTACGGGTCGCTCGGCACCGGGCAGATCACGCTCACCGGCCCGGATGGCCAGGTGACGACCATCAGCTACGCCGACGTCGGCCGTGGCCCCGACACCGCGGTGGTGCTCGACGCGGCACTCGCGGCAGGCCGCCGGGGCGAGCCCCTCGCGGACCTCATCGGCGAACCCCAGGCCGCGATCCGCGGCGTGACCATCGGCTCCGCCGTTGCCTACGACCGCGACAAGCTGGGGGCCGCCGTCGAGACCCTCGCCACGACGATCGACCAGACCCCCACCGACGCCTCCGCGTCGGCCGGCCAAGGCGGGACGTTCACCGTCTCCCCGGCGAAGGGCGGTCGCGCCGTGGACAAGGCGGCCCTTCTCACCGCGCTGGACCAGCAGCTCGCGGCGCTCGGCACGCCGGAGTCGATCACGATGGCCGTGCCGGTCGTGTCGTTGGCACCCGACGTCGCCACCGCCTCGGCCGAGGCGGCGAAGGCGGCTGCGGATCGAATGGCCGCCGACGTGGTCGTCGCCCGGGGCAGCGACAGCTGGACGATCGCCGGCACGAGCCTCGCGCCGCTGATCACGTTCTCGACCGCGGCCGACGGGAGCATCACCCCGGCCTTTGACGAGTCGGGCCTCGACCCGATCCTCAAGACGCTGGCCAAGAATGTCAACCAGACCGCGAGGGACGCGGGCCTCAAGCTGGTCGGCGGACACGTCGTCGCCACCGGCACCAGCCGCGAGGGCCGAACGCTCGACGCTGCCGGCATGAAGGCCGCGATCATCACCGAGGTCGGCGCCCGCCAGGCGGGCGCGGCGGCATCGCCGGTCGCGGCCGTCGTCAAGGCCGTCGACCCCAAGCTGACCACGACGGACGCCAAGGCGTTCGCCGCCAAGATGCGCCCCATCAGCTCGTACAGCGTCTACTACTGGGTCATCGTCAACAACCACTGGGGCGGGAACATCGAGGCGCCGGCCACGAAGATCAACGGCACGGTCGTGCCGGCAGGCGGAATCTTCGACTTCTGGAAGGTCGTCGGCGATCTCCGGAAGCTCCCGGGCGAGGGGCCTGGCAACGCGATCGAGGGCGGGAAGATCACCGTCACCGGCGCGTTCGGCGGCGGCATCTGCACCACGTCCACGACGCTGTTCAACGCGGCGTTCCGGGCAGGCATGGTGCCGCTCGCCCGACAGAACCACAACGAGTTCATCACCCGGTATCCGCCGGGCCTCGATGCCACCGTGTGGATCGTCGGCGGGGCCAAGCAGACCATGAGCTTCAAGAACGACACCAACTACCCGATCCTGATCCAGCGGACCATCACCCACGCCGGCAGCAAGCGCTGGATCACGTTCAAGGTCTGGAGCGTGCCGAACGGCCGGACCTACAAGATCAGCAACACGGTCATCCAGCACGGCCCGCGCGCGACGGCGACGGTCGTGAAGGATCCGACCAAGCCCGTGGGGTATTCGTTCTTCAACAACGCCCCGGCGGACGGCGCCAAGGTGTGGGTCACGGTGTCGATCTACGACCACGGCAAGCTCCACTGGACGAAGCGGTACTACTCGAACTACCCGGCCGTCGACGGCGTCCGCGTGGTGGGGACCAAGCCCTGACGCCGGCCTGGTCCCGCGAGGACCAGGCATCGTGGCTGCTGTGACTCCGTCGCGGCAGCCACGTCACCACCGCCTCGATCCCGCCGAGCGCCAGCACGGCCGCAGACCTCACTCGCGCGCCCGACGAAACGGCCCGGGATGGGTGTGCGAATGACTTCCGCGTCCAGCGTGATCGCCGTCGCAGAGCCGGAAACGCACGAGAATGGTTCGCTGATCGGTCTGGAGCGGTAGGACTCGACAGCGAACGCGACACCGAACCGTCGCCTCGACTATGTGTCACCGATGTCGCGACTCAAGACAATGGCGCGCCCGGAGGGATTCGAACGCACCGCCACCAACCTTCGTGATCGAGGGCGTCGACGAAATTGCGGAGGCCCTTCGAGCCGCGTAGCAGAGAGGCCGGTCGGACGAGGGGGAGGGGCGTAGGACGCCCGGGCGAGAGGAAATGCCGCGTCACTCTCCAGCCACCATGCGGATCGTAGCGGGGACGGGACGGGCGACAGTCATCGGGCGGTTCAGGACGTGCAGACACCCGGCGGATCGACGGCGACGTGACGTCGCCTCACCCGCCCGTGGATGTTCACCGTCGCGGTCCCACCGACCTCGTCTGTGACGGCAGCTCAGTCCAGGCGAAGCACAACGCAACGGTGCTCGCTATCGGCCGGATGGTGGAGGCCGCACCCGGGCGGCGGGAAAAGGCCGCTGGAGACGCCGGTTGGGTCCAACAACGGCCGTTTCATGCGTACTGGCGGAGTCGACATCCATCTCGGGTCACGTAGCCGGACTTGGCGGGGGGCGTCGCGTTTGTCAATGCAGGGAGCCGACGAACGTGTTGACGTTGCCCGTCTCCACAGGGCCGTCGGGCGTCGAGACGAAGATGCCCACCGTGGTTCCTGAGCCGCTTCCGTGAAGTTGGGCGAAGGCGCCGGTTCCACCCCGGACGACCCAGGTGAAGACCTCCGTCCCGTCGAAGTTGGCGTGGACCTGCATCTTGACGAAGAACGAATTGGCGTTCGAGCACGAGTAGGTCTTGAAGACTTGGAGCTGGACCGCCTTGTTGCTCTGGAAGCCGGCGAACTTGATGCCTGTGTCCAGGAACGACCCGGCCGCGCAGATCAGGCTGTTGTCGACCGCGGCGCCGCTGGCCGTGAAGGTGCCGTGATTGCCAGATGGGTCGAAGATCGTCGTCGAGACGAGGGTCAGAGACTGCGGCGGTCCCGACGCCGCCACCGGTGCCGCGACCGCCACGACCATCAAGGTGGCCGCCAGGGTCGCCATGACCATCCGGGCACGCCGATATCTGGTTGCCATGTGAGAACACCTCGGAACGCGGCGCGGCGTTCGCTGCGAGGGTCGCGTGGCTGGGACGCCGAGCCAGTGGAGCATGCGCCTGGGGCGGCAGCATGGCAATGCGGTTGTCTACATCTACCCAGCCGACCGTCAAGATCGTCGGCGGGGGCCAGATAGGCGACAGTCACCGGGCGGCCCAGATTGCGTAGGGCGGTCTCGGACGAGGTGGCGCTCAACGATGGCGGCGATGTGGTCATCCAGCGGCGCTTCGACCACAGTGACGACCGCTCCCGTCATCTTCGACAAGCGGGAGGTCGCGATCGGCGCCCTCGACACCGGCGAGTTCCTCTCGACCACCTGATCGAGCCCGACAAGGGCTACTGGCGCAAGACACGACGGGACCCCGGCCGATGGCCGGGGTCCCAGGATACCGGCTGATCCGACGTGTCGCCGATGTCGCGACTCATGTGTCACCTATGTCGCGACTCAGGACAATGGCGCGCCCGGAGGGCCTCGGGCGCGCACGAACAACAGCACCCGACGGGACCGCACACTCGGCTTTGCGGGGCTGCACGCGCGGTGCCGGTGAACCGCCGCCCACAGAGGTGACGACGCTGCGCCGCGCATGTGCACGCGGTCAGGCCCTATGCGCCGCCATCCGCCAGACCGCGACGAGCTTCGCCGTACCGAGCACGAGCGGCACAGAGGCGAGCAGGAGCAGGGTCACGACGATGTCCGGCAGCGTCCACATGGTGAACCGCCAGCCACCGACGATGTCGAATTCCCGCGCGGAGCCGGCGAACCCGATGAGGAGCGGGAAGCCCAGGAGGACGACGAGCGGGAGCGCGAGGTCGGCCAAGACAGTCCGCGCCGTCATCAGGCGGCGGCCGCGCCGGTCGGCCGTCAGCCAGCGGCGGCTCCATGTTCGCGCGCGCCATGCATGGGCGACGAGGAGGCCCGCCAGCGCCAGCAGCACGACGTCCACGACGGCGTACACCGTGCGCACGGTCGGTGAGCCCGGCAGGGGACCGGACCCGCTGCTCAGCCGGAGCACGTCAAGGGCGATGTCGGCAGCGCCGCGCGGCAGCCCGAGGAGCTGGGTAGGGTTGGCGTTCATGAGCACGACGACGCCGCGCCCGGCACCGGGCTCGACGAGGATGTCGGCGTTCGTCCCGAGGGTCGACCCACTCTGACCGCTGGCCGCGCCTGCCGCGGCTGCGCCCATCGGCGCCCAGTCTGTCGTCAGCGAGGGCGCCGGCACGACGGCAGGGTCGCCGCCGACGATGTCGGTGCCGTTCACGGCGCCGCCCGCGGCCAGCGCTGCGACGAAGCGGGCCATGTCGTCGGCGTTCGAGACGTGGTATCCGGCGGGCACGACACCGTCCGGATACGGTTCCGCGACGGGAACGGGCATCCCGAAGAGGTAGCGGTGGCCCGTGGGCCCGGGTGGGACGGCGTCGCCACGCGCCGCGCTCGCCGCCATTCCGAGGGGCCCGAAGACGTGGTCGGCGAGGTAAGCGTCATACGGCTGGCCGCTCGCCGCCTCGATGAGGACGCCCAGGAGCACATAGTTGAGGTTCGAGTACTCGTAGGCGCCGGCTGGCCGGTCGGGTCGGACCGACGACAGTGATCTGGCGATGCCCTCCGGTGTCAGCCCAGGCTCGTACCAGCGGGGATCCTGGCCATCGGCCGTCGACAGGCCGCTCGTGTGGGCCAGGAGGGTGGCGACGGTCATCGCGTCGAGGTGCCCCGCCGGCGCGTCGAGGGTAAACCACGGCAGGTAGCGCACGAGCGGCGCGTCGAGGTCGATGGCGCCGCTCGCCGCGAGCTGGCGGACAGCGAGGGCGGTGATCGACTTGCCGACCGAGCCCACGATGAGTCGCGACGTGGTGGTCATCGGCGAGCCATCGACGGTCGAGCCGAAGGCGCCCTCGTATACGCGCTGCCCGCGCTCGACCACGATCGCGGCGAGACCCGGGATGCCGGATGCCGCCATCGCCCCTCCCAGGTAGGCGTCGATCGCCCCCGCGTCGTCCGAGCTCGCGACGGGGGTCACGGCGACCGCGGCGACCAGGAACGTCCCGGCGATGAGGGCCGCGCGTGGCAGTCGTCCCGTAGAGGCCGGCGTGTTCGTCTCCTCGTGGCTCACCAGTGCACCCCTGCGCGCCCGAATTGCCCAGTCCTGGTGCGCGGCATCGCGGCACACCCCCGGGAGTGCGGCCATGGTGCGCCCCGTCGCCTGGGCGCACACGAGCCCGCCGTCACGACTCCGGGCGCCATGTGGCCGGGACGCGCGCGGGCGACCGACACGCCGTATTCGTCCGATCCTTGGCGCGCCCGGAGGGCGGCACGACTGCGGCCGGCAAGACCACGACCGGCAGGGCGCCGTCACGTCTTCGCACTCCTCGCTATGCGAGGCCGCGCGCCGCCCACGCCACCGCGGTGACCACGAACGGCTCCGAGGGCACCCGTCGCCGGCACTCGTCGCGCAGCTCCACGCGCCGGTCCGCATCGAGGCTCGCCAGGTAGGCGCCGGCGGGCCCGACGCCGCGCGTGAACGGCTCCCACCAGGCGTCGAAGGTCGGGTGCTCGAGGCGCACGGAGAGGGCGGTTGCCTCGATCTCGCGCAGCCCGGCGGCCTCGAACAGCTCCGCCAGGTGGCCCGCGCGGGTGCCGGGGAGGTCGGACTCGTCGTCGACATCCGGGTCGAGCGCACGGGCAGCGTCCCAGAAGAGCCGGAGTGGTCCCTTGACGCCGCCGTGGTCCCAGACGCACGCGGCGACGACACCGTCCCGCCGGGTCACGCGGGCCATCTCGGTCAGCCCCGCGACCGGATCCTTCATGAAGTGGACGACGAGCTGCGCGAGGGCGGCGTCGAAGGCCCCATCCGGGAACGGCACCTGCTCGGCAGACGCTCGCCGAACGTCGACGCCAGGGTGGCGCGCCCGCGTCGCGGCAACGAACGGCTCGGACGGATCGACGGCCGCTACCGCGTCGGGTCCCAGCCGGGCGACCAGCTCGCCGGTGAGCGCGCCCGTGCCGCAACCGACGTCGAGGACCCGCTGCCCTCTGCGCACCGAGGCGAGGTCTGCGAGTTGACCAGACAGCAGGCGCGAGTACCGACCCATGAAGCCGTCGTAGGCCTCGGCGGCGACATCGAAGCTCACGTGGCACACCTGCATCTTCACGGCTGCTGGGGAGGCCAGCTCGCAGCATAAAGGAGCGGCGAGAGAGCGACGACTGGCGGCGCCTTGGGGATTTGGCGCGCCCGGAGGGATTCGAACCCCCGACACTCGGTTCCGAAGACCGATGCTCTGGTCCACTGAGCTACGGGCGCGCGGCTCGGGCATGATACCGCCGGTCGGCCCCGCCCAATCGGCTTGCCGCTCGCCCGCCGGTGCGGCACACTCCATCGGTGCCCCGCAACCAGCAATTCCCGCACGCCCGCGCCCGTCGCCGGCCTCCCTGGCGCTTCGCCGCCATCGCCGTCGTGAGTGCGTTCACCGTCCTGCTCGCCTGGCCGACCATCCACCCGACCGGGAAGGTCTTGGATCTCGTCGGCGATGCGGGTACGGGCGCCGCGGTGGTCGGCCAGGAGCCGACCCCCGCCGGGAAGCCGTTGCCTCCCGCAGCCGCGAGCCCGGTGCCGCCCGCCGCCACGCCGCTTCCGCCCGCCGCCACGCCGCTGCCGCCCGCCGCCACGCCGCTGCCGCGCGCCGCCGCACCGCTGCCCACGCCCGTTTCCACGGCCTCGCCCACGGCTGTGCCCGGCCCCAGCGATAGCTTCTTGAGCCTGACCTTTGGGGCGAACACCGTCACCACCGCCCCGCCGATCGAGAGCCTGGTGGGCTATGTCTGGCCGCTGGCTCATCCCCGCCTCACCCTCCCTTTCGGCCCCACGGTCTGGGGAACCCGCTGGGTGAACGGGGAGCGATTCCATGACGGCGTGGACCTCGCAACGTTCTGCGGGGACCGGGTCGCCGCGGTGCACTCGGGCACCGTGCTGACGGCCAGCCGCCACTACGACGCATACATGGGATGGCTCGGCGACCTGGGCCCGTATCTCAAGCTCCTGGACCAGAGGGGCCTCTGGCCGACGCTCCCGATCGTGATCGTCATCGACGACGGGAACGGTTATCGCAGCGTCTATGCCCACTTCAGCCGGGTCACCGTCAAGCCGGGCCAGCAGGTCAAGGCCGGCCAGCTCATCGGCTACGAGGGGATGACGGGTCGTGCGTCGGGCTGCCACCTCCACTACGACCTCTTCTCGCCCCTGGAGCTCACGCCGATGGCGATCCGGTCGGACGTCGTGAAGCGGATGAAGGTGCCGAAGGCGGAGATCGCGCGCGTTGACCCGCTGCTGGTGCTGCCGCCGAAGGCAGGGATCAACGCTCGTGCCACGCCCGAGCCATCGCATCCGGCGGCTCGAACCCCCAACGCGGGCCTGATCTCCCCGCGCTGACCGGTCGGCGGGACGCTCCCCCTTCAGTCGATCCGCCGGAACCGCCGCCCGATGAGCGACCACGCCGGCAGCCGTGCCAGGGCCTCCGCCAGGGACGGGCCCGGGCCGCCGTCCCGCAGCTCGATCGCCAGCGTTGCCGGCTTCGAGGCGCCCGGCCGCGCGTCCACGCCGGTCAGGTCCAGGACGACATGTCCGGGATCCGCATCGCCCAGCTCCGCCAGCAGGGACGGCGGCCAGTCCGGGACAGCCGATTCCGTGCGGACTTCGCGCTCTGCGCGCCAGCGCGGACGGCGGAGCAGGATCGCCCGCCACCCGTCGGCCACGGCCGCGGTCACGCAGCCGTCGCCCGCGAGCGGCGCCGCCGCGAGGTGCTCGCCGCGGGCCCAGAGAGCGGCCTGGTGGAGCAGCGCGTACTCGTCCAGGTTCGCGAACGCTGAGAGCCTCTCCGCAGGCGATCCGTCCCCGAACACGGCCCGGATCGAGGGTGCGAACACCTCGGCGAGGTCCAGGTCGATCGCCCGCACGGTCCGGTGCAGGTACACGTGCTGGTACATGAACAGGCGCGCGGTGAGGAACATCTCCAGCGCCCCGACGCCGGACTCGTACAGCGTCAACCCCCGCTCCGAGATGAACGTGTACCGGCGGAGGCGCTCGGCGTCAACCGGGCCCATGGAGACGCCAGTGAGGTACGCGTCCCGCCGGACGTAGTCCAGGTTGTCCACCGTGAACACGCCCGACAGGAGCGGCTGGAGCGTCCTGACCCAGCCGGGCATCGACGCGTCGAGAAGCGGGGGCTTCGAGATGAGGTACGAGACCCACCGCGGATCGATGGCCTCGTCCTCCGCGAAGCCGTCCCGCTCGGCCACGGCGCCGGGCGCACGCCTGAGACCGCGGATCAGGGGACCGAGCTCGTGCTCGATGACCAGCTGCGAGAGGTCCTCGTGGGAGAGGGTCTTGGCGTCGGGCCGGCGCGGGTCCGCCGGAGCCGGAAAGTCGGCCAGGAACCGGTCATCGAAGAAGTGGGCGAACGGGCCGTGACCGACATCGTGGAGGAGCCCGGCGATCCGCAGCGTCTCGGTGACGAGGCCCTCGGACGGGACGGGCTGGCCCGGCGCAAGGACCGGCAGGGACGCCCGGAGGGTGGGGTACAGGGACCGGGCCCAGAGGCCGGCCTCGTGCATGACGCCCAGGCCGTGCGTGAACCGGGAATGCTCGGCCGTCGGGAAGACCCACCGAGCGCTCTGGAGCTGGCTGATCCGGCGCAGGCGCTGGACCCAGGCCGTGTCCAGCAGGTCGTCCTCCGCCACGTCCTCCTCCCGGAGGCCGGCGGCGCGCGCGTCCGCCGGCGACAGGCGCTTGCTGAGCTCGACGTACCCGTGGATGGGGTCGCTGATGAGGTTGACGGCGGCGAAGGGCAGGCGGCGCCCCGTCCGCCCCGTCGCGCCCGCGGCTACGGAACCCAGATCCTCCTCGCGCCGGTCCACCGTGAGAGGTTACCGCGCCGGTCCGCCGCCTGGACCCGGAACGAGTACCAGTGGCCGTGCGGGCGGCTGCGCATCGTCAGGGACCTGTGGGTCGTGTCGTTCAGGATCGTGCGCCAGGCTCCGCCGTCGACCCGATACTGCACGTCGAACGAGCGCAGGCCGGCGGTGTGGGTCTGCAGCCGCGGATCGTGGCCCGTCCAGGCGACGGCGATCGTCGTGCCGCTCCGGCGCAGCGACACCGTGCGAGCGACGGCACCTGTGTGGTCCTTCGACTCCGAGAACACCACCGAGGCGTACGTGGTCTTCGTTGCCGCCCGGTACACGAAGGCCACGCCGACGTAGTTGTACCTGGAGCTGAACATGATCGCCCGGTGCGTCGGGCTCCCCTTCCAGAGGGTGTAGATGTTGCCCGCCGCGCGGCCGCCCCAGGGGTAGGTGCTGGCGCCGATGATCTCGCCGGAGCCGTAGGACTGGATGCCGCGCACGCTGAGAACACTCGTCACGTTCCCACCCGCGGCATCGTGCGACATGGTGCCCATCATGGCCATGCTGGCGGCCCGTTCGTTCGCCAGGGTCGCGAGGACGGACCAGTTGTGGAGAGGGGCCAGGCCCCTCGCCGCGCGATCCCGGTTCAGCCGGCCGAGCACCAAGGCGGCCATGGCGGTCGCGGTGGCCGTCGGGGTCGGGATGGTGGCTGCGACGGTTGGGCCGGGCAGGCCGCCGAGCACGGTGACGAGCGTCAGGAAGGCGGCGACGAGGGCGACGAGCCGGCGACGCCCTCGCGGCCTGGGGGCGCTCGGGGCGCCCGGGACATGAAGAGTCGAGGCGGAGGCGATGGCTGATCTCCCGTCGAGTGCCCGGGGGCGGGCAGGAGGCCGGCATGGGGCGCGGCGTCGGTGGGTGCGGCAACCCTACCAAACCTCACCGAACCATGACAGACGCTGCTTGCCCCATGCGGGATCCGGGCACACCCGTCCCCGGATTGTCAGGTCGCGGGGTACCGCGCCGCCGCCCGCGCATGGGTCGCGGCCACGTCGACCGGAGCGGCACCGGCTCCAGGACCTCCACGTCGTCGCCCCAGGCGAGGATCCAGAGCCGGATCTCCACGGTGCCGGACACCCTGGCCCGCCATTCCAGCGACCCGTCCGCCAGCTCCGTGACGGACTGGCTCGGATGCCACGTCGCCTCGCGGACCCGCGTGGAGACGGCCGGCGCGAACCGCAGGACCACGTGGACCTCGGGCTGGTCGGCGATGATGTCCCAGGCTCGGCGGAGCGTGTCCGAGACTGCCGCCTCGGGCGCCTCGAACGTCCGGGAGGTGAGGGACAGGTCCAGGATCCGCTCCACCTTGAACGTCCGCATCGCTCCCCGCGTCTCGTCGAGGCCGATGAGGTACAGCGCATGCGTCTGGAGCGACGGCTCGAGCAGGTACGGGCGGACCTCGCGCCAGGTCGGCTCCCGCTCGCCGCCGTCGTACGCCGCCGGGGCGTACCGGAACCGCACCACGCGGCGCTGCGCCCACGCCCGGGTCAGGTCCTCGACGTGCCGGTTGAACGCCGGGTCCACCGGGCGGAGGGCAAGGTCGCGGAGCGTCCGCTCGACATGCTCGCGCAGCGCGTCCGGGAGCGCGGCCGCCAGCTTCTGGAACGCCGAGGCGAGATCCGGGTCGTACTTGTCCGAGTAGCGCGTGATCACGCGCGCGGCCAGGAAGACTGCGGTTGCCTCGGGCTGCGTCAGCTGCAGCGGCGGCAGGAACGCACCCTTGCCGACGCCCCATCGGCCACCCTCGCTCCAGAGGGGGATCTTCAGCTCCCGCTCGAGGGCGCGCAGGTCGCGGTAGGCGCTTCGCTTCGCCATGTTCGTCCGGCGCGCGATCTCCTCCACCCGGATCCCGTTGTCGCCGCTGCCCTGGAGAATCGCGAGCACGTTCAGCAGGCGCGCCGTCCGGTCGCGCTTGCCCTCCAGGCCGCTCGTCGTCCGGCAGATCCGGCTCGGTGGTGTCGTACGTCATCCGACGTCCCTTCTCGTCAGCCGCCCGGCGGCAGCACGGTGATGGGCGAGCCGCGGTCGACCGCGGTGATCCGGAAGCGGATGCCGGCGACGAGCGCGTCATCCGCGAGGTCGAGCGCCGGCCCCGAGATCCGGCCGTCCACCTGGCCCAGCTGCCCGTCGGCGAAGACCCAGAAGTCCAGGTCGCCGCGCCAGCGCGCGAGGTCGGTGTCGCCGACGAGCATCTCCACCTCCGGCAGCGCGTCCCGGATCATCGTGCCGTCGGCGGCGATCCGGCAGTGCCGGGCGCGGGCGCCCTCGATGAAGGAGATCCCGCGATCCTCGGCCACGGCGCGGTTGGCCGGGTTGAGCGCCACCAGGAGCATCGTCCGGTCCAGGTCCTCGCTGGAGGCTGCGGCCGGGCTCCGCCGGCGCCCACGGGCGCCCCGGCGCCAGCTCCCAGGTCCGGTCGCCGATGCGCGTGATCCCGTGCTGGCCCAGGGTCAGGCGCGTGGCCGCGAAGCCGTTCCACTGCGACGTCCGTCCCGTTCCGGGTGCCGTGGATCGCGACCTGCCCGGCGAACTGGCCGTCCAGCGACGAGTCCATCCGCAGGTCCAGGACCGCCGTGGTGCCGTAGAGGATCACCCCGCCGCAGGGGGGCGGCTCCAGGTCCGGGTCCGTGGGCCCGAACCGCGACGTGATCGCGGGACGGTCGCCCAGCGCGAGCTCGTTGACGATCGCCACCGTCGAGAAGACGCCGCCGGCGGCCAGCACCATCGCGCAGGCCGAGGACGGTGCCCATCACGAGGCGCCGCCGTCGCAGCGCCGTGTCGCCCAGGCGCCGCCGGGCGATGCCGAGCCCCGCGAAGACGCCGGTGGCGACGAGCGCCGAGCAGCCACGGGTAGGCGGCCTCGAGCGAGGGCAGGAGCGTCTGCGGACCGCGGCCGTCGAGCTGGCTCAGGAGCCCGGCCGAGCGACGGGACCAGCAGGAGCATCGCCCCGAGCGCGAGCCAGGCCATCGCCGCGAAGGCGCGATCGCCGCGTGCGACGGGGGGCCAGACAAGGGCGCGCAACGGCGATGAGGATCGGGCCGGCCGCCGCGATGCCCACCAGGATGTCCACCGGGCCGCCCGGGCGATACCCGACCAGGATCAGCGCGAACGCCGCCAGCCAGAGGCCGGCGAGGGCCGCCGCCAGGATCCGCAGCTCGATCGTCCGTACGCGCACGGTACCGAGTCTAGCGATCCGTCGGGCGAGCCGCCGCCGTCCGGTGCGGCGACCCGGGGTCGGCCGGCCGGGCCCCGCAAGTACCCGGTCAGGACGGGACTCCCGGGTCATCGCGGGCGGGACCATCTCCGCCCATCGTTGCCTCACTGCACCGCGCGGGGCAGCGCCCATCAACCGAATACCACGCCGGTGGCGGCGGCCTCCCTCCTCCCTCCGCCCCGGTCGACCCTCCGAAGCGACGCCGACCTCCTCCCGGCGTCGCTTCGGCGTTCGCGGAGGTGTTCGCGGCGGCCTGCCACCGGTACACTTCGCGCCGGAGACGAACACGAGGAGGAGAACCAGCACCATGCGCACCCTGAAGGGCGTCACCGCCCTCGTCCTCGTCGCCGCGTTCGCGGCGGCGTGCTCCAGCGGCGCGGCGTCGCCGTCACCCGTCGCCCGCACCGGCGGCCGCCACGCCCGCCCCGACCGCGGCTCCCACCACCGCCCCGACCGCCGGCCCCGACCGCCACGCCCGACGCCTGCGCCCCGGCGAACCTCGCGCTCAAGACGCCCGGCAAGCTGACCATCGGCACCGACAACCCGGCCTTCCCGCCGTACTTCGATCCGGCCGGCCTCGGGCGAGCCGAAGACCGACCCGTGGGAGCTCGGGCGACCCGACCAACGGCCGCGGCTTCGAGAGCGCGGTCGCCTACGCCGTGGCCGACAAGCTCGGCTTCGCGAAGGGCGACGTCACCTGGGTCGTACGTCCCGTTCGACAGCTCCTACGCGCCCGGCGCCGAAGGCGTTCGACATGGACATCAACCAGGTCTCGTACACGGCGGACCGCGCCAAGACGGTGGACATGTCCGACGGCTACTACACGGTCAACCAGGCGCTGGTCGCCAACGCGGGCACGCCGATCACCAAGGTGACGACGATCAGCGGGCTCAAGGACTTCAAGCTCGGAGCGCAGCAGGGCACCACCAGCTACCAGTTCATCACCGACACGATCAAGCCCACCACCGACGCCTCGGTCTACAACGACAACACGGGAGCGATCGCGGCGCTCGACGCGAAGCAGATCGACGGCATCGTCGTGGACCTGCCGACGGCGTTCTACATCACGGGCTCGGGCGAGGCGAAGAACGGCGTGATCGTCGGCCAGTTCCCCGCTCCGGCGGGCGCGGACGCCGAGCACTTCAGCATCGTGCTCGAGAAGGGGAGCGCCCTGACCGCGTGCGTCAACCAGGCGCTCGCCGCCCTCAAGACCGACGGCACGCTCGACGCCCTGACCAAGACGTGGCTGTCGGACAAGGCGAGCGCGCCCGTCCTCCAGCCCTGACCCCGGGATGACCGTCGGGGGTCCGCCGGACACGGGGATCGACCCGCAGCCCCGCGTCCGCGGCCCCCGCCCGTCGCTCGGGCCGGGCGGCCGGTCGAACCTCATCGCGGCCGTGTCCACGGTCGTCGTCTTCGGCGTCCTCGCGCTCGTCATCACCAACGCGCCCGGCTGGCCGGCGTTCCAGGCCCTGTTCCTCAACGCGCAGATCTTCTGGTACTCGCTGCCCCTCGTCGCCGGCAAGTTCTGGGTCAACGTGCGCCTGTTCCTCACCGCCGAGGTGCTGATCCTCGCCTGGGGACTCGTGCTGGCCGTGATGCGCAGCCTGCCGGGTCCGGTGTTCTTCCCGGTGCGCCTGCTCGCGACGATCTACGTCGACGTGTTCCGGGCGCTGCCCGGCCTGCTGGTGATCTACATCCTCGGCTTCGGGATCCCGGCCCTCGGGATCCCCGGTGTCCCGAACGACACGTTCTTCTGGGGCCTCGTCGCCCTGACCCTGCTCTACTCGGCGTACGTCTCCGAGGTCTACCGCGCCGGCATCGACTCGATCCACCCCAGCCAGGCGGCCGCCGCCCGGTCGCTGGGCCTGTCGGAGTTCCAGGCGATGCGGTTCGTGGTCGTGCCGCAGGCGATCCGGCGGGTGATCCCGCCGCTGCTCAACGACTTCATCGGGCTCCAGAAGGACACGGTCCTCGTCTCGGTCATCGGCGTCGTCGAGATCTTCCGGGAGAGCGCGATCATCCAGAGCGCCAAGTTCAACTACACCCCGTTCCTGGCGACGGCCCTGATCTTCCTCCTGATCACGATCCCGCTGGCGCGGCTCACGGACTGGCTGCTGGCGCGCGAGAAGAGGCGGCGGCAGGGTGGAGGCTCCGTCCCGACCGGCAGCCGCAAGCCGCGGCTGCTCGCGTTCCGCGGGTGACCGTCGCCGCCCTGTCGATCCAGGGCCTCCACAAGTCGTTCGGGATCGCTCGAGGTGCTCAGGGCATCGACCTCGAGGTGGCCGAGCACGAGGTCATCGCGCTCATCGGCGCCTCGGGGAGCGGCAAGTCCACGCTCCTGCGGTGCATCAACCTGATCGAGCCGATCGATGCCGGCCGGATCCTCATCGAGGGCGAGGAGATCACGGCCAAGGGCGTCAACGTGGACCGGATCCGGCGGCGCGTCGGGATCGTGTTCCAGGCGTTCAACCTGTTCCCGCACATGACGCGTGCTCGACAACGTCACGCTCGGCGCCGCGCAAGGTCCTCGCGCCGCAAGGGAGCCGAGGTCGAACGCGACGCCCTGGCGCTGCTCGACCGCTTCGGCCTCGCCGACAAGGCGCACGACTACCCCGACCGGCTCTCCGGCGGGCAGCAGCAGCGCGTGGCCATCGTGCGGGCGCTCGCGATGCAGCCGGACCTCCTGCTGCTCGACGAGGTCACGTCCGCCCTGGACCCGGAGCTCGTCGCCGAGGTGCTCAACGTCATCCGGGAGCTGGCCGCCGGTGGCATGACGATGCTGATCGCCACCCACGAGATGGGCTTCGCCCGCGACATCGCGAACCGGGTCTGCTTCCTGGACTCCGGCCGGATCCTGGAGCAGGGACCGCCGGCGCAGATCTTCGCCGAGCCCCGCGAGGCCCGGACACGCCAGTTCCTCAACCGGATCATCGAGGCGGGGCGGCTCCAGGTCTAGCGGGGCTTCCGCCGGCGAGGGCTCCAAGCCGTGCGACAGGGCCCTGTCCGCTTCACCACGGACGCCTGGGCCGTGCTCAGGGGCGGGTGCCCGTCGGGCTGGCCACCGGCCTCGTGAGCCCGCAGTCGGGCGTCGTGCAGAGCTCCAGCCCAAGCTCCGCCAGCCCCTCGGCCAGTGGCGTGAAACCGAGCGTCCCGTCGAAGCTGCGACTGGTGACGCCCGCCGGGATCCCCCGGACCAGGACCGCGCCGCCGGAGTCGCCGGTCCCGACCTCGATCCGCGCGGCGATCAGGCACGGGAAGTAGGAGCCGTCCTCCGGGTGGAGGTTCTCGCCCTTCTCCGCCACCGTTCCACTCCGGTAGGTGTTGCGGCCGTCGATCTCGGCCAGGTCGCCGATCGCGATGTCGGCACAGGCGAGCGGCCTGGTACCGGGTTCGATGACGCGGTAGCCGGCGGTGCCCAGGTCGACGACATTCAGGTGGCCCCACGGGATGCGGTCCTTCGCGACCACCGACGCCGCGCACTCCCGGGTACGGGCACGAGGCATCCCGCGGCGGCTGGCGAATGCGCCGCGCACTGGAAATCGGTGCCGATCCGGCGACCACCGCGCCTTGCAGTGGCCGGGTGGCCACCCGCCATCAGCGGTCGCTCAGCGGTCGACCAGCGGCCCCCGGCACGCATCCACGAAGAACGAGAACAGCCGCTCGAACGCCTTCGGGCGTGGACTCCGTGCGTTCCGGGTGGCACTGCACCGCCATCCGGAACGGGCCCTCACGGCCCTCGAACGCCTCCACCAGGTCCCCGGCCGCGCTGGGCGAGCAGCCGGACGCGACGTAGCGCGGCGCCAGGTCCGACGCCCGGACCGCCTGGTGGTGGTAGCTGTTGACCGTCAGCACGCTGCCGCCGACGCCGGAGGGGGAGAGGATCCGCGCCAGCCGCGTGCCGGGCACCAGGCGCAGCGGGTGGGTGAGCGCGGCACCGTGGCCCCAGCCGGCTCCGGCGTGTCCGTCCACGTGCTGGAGCAGCGTCCCGCCGCCGAACACGTTCATCGCCTGGAGCCCGCGGCAGATGCCCAGGACGGGGATCCCGCGCGCCTCGGCGAGTGGCCCACGCAGCGGCCTCCAGCTCGTCGCGGTCGGGCTCCATCGTCCACGGAGCCCTGGTTCGCGGCGCCGTACCGGGCCGGATCGAGGTCCGCTCCGCCGGTCAGCAGGAGGCCGTCCATCGATCGCGAAGGCCGCGGCCCGATCGGACGCCGGCGACGTCGCGTCGAGGGCGATCGCCGCGGCGCCGTGCCGCACGACCGAGTCCACGTACAGGGCGTTCTTGCGGACGGCGATCCCGGGCTCGGTCTGGCGCGCGGCGGTCATGAGCGTGACGACGATCCGGGGCGGGCGCCGCGCGACGGGCGACATGCGCGGAGGATACGCGGTCAACCTCAGCCTCCCGGGCTCGGAGCCGGTGAGGGGCTGCCCGTGTCGAACTCCGCCGTCGTCGCTGGGCACCGGCGTGACCTCGATGCCGCTCTCGCCGTCGTCGGGCGGCGGCACGTACTCCTGGCCCTGCAGGATCTGCAGCACCCAGCCGGCCTTGAGCAGGTCCGGCCGGTAGGCGGCGGACTCCGGGTCCAGCGACGGGTACGTGGCCCGGTTCCAGTACGCGATGCTCCGCCCCGAGGTCTTGAACCGGCGCGCGATCCGCACCAGCGTGTCGCCCGCGGACGACCGTGTACAGGCTGGAACGTCGGCGCGGGCGTGGGCGTGGGCGGACCCGGCGTCGGCGTCGGTGCGGGGGTGGGCGTCGGGGCCAGGGTGGGCGTGGGCGTCGGGACCGGCGTGGGGCGGATGGCCGCGGGCAGGCACCCGGCCGACGGCCACGAGGCAGGCGAGCGCGGCGACGGCGACGGATGCGCGGCGACGGCGAGGTGCGCGGACTTGACGGGTGCACGGCGAACCTCCGTTGGCCGGAGTGTGACGCACGGGCGCGGAAGCGCGGTGAGACGCGCCTATGCGGGGAGTACCGAGCGGCGGATCGACCGGTGTCGGCTCGGAGAGCGTGAACTCCGCGGCGAGCGCAAGTCCCTCGTCGGCCGTCGCGACGCGCCCGCGGCCGCCGCGCTTGGCGACGAAGCACGCGCGGTCGGCGGCGAGGAGCACCTCCTCCGCATCGGTGCCGTCGGCCGGGTAAGGCGGCGGTGCCGATCGAGGCCGCGACGTGCATGCCCTCGGCCGTCCACGTCGTGCCGGGCCCGCCCACGGCGGCGACGGCGGCCCGGATGCGCTCGGCGACAGAGGCGATGCCGGTCGGCGTCGCTCCGCGGCAGGATCACGACGAACTCGTCGCCGCCGTACCGGAACACGGCGTCGGTGTCGCGGGCCGCGCCGAGGATGGCGGCCGCGATCTCCCGCAGCAGCCGGTCGCCGGCCTGGTGGCCCAGCGTGTCGTTGACGTCCCGGAACTCGTCGAGGTCGATGATCACGAGGCCGAACGGCTCGCGCGCCGCCACGCTGCGCGCCGAGCCAGTCCTTGAACGTGCCGTGGTTGAGCAGCCCGGTCAGGGTGTCGGTCCGGGCCCGGACCTCGGCCGCCTGGAAGACCTCGGCGTTGCGGAGCGCGATCGAGACCTGCGCGGCGAACAGCTTGACGAGCTCGAACTCCTCCTCGTCGAAGCGTGCGGCGGTCCCGAGCCGCTCCAGGGTCAGCACGCCGGCCGCGCCCGAGGGTCCGAGCAGCGGCACGACGATGAGGCTGCCGTCGATCCGCCCGGTCGACCGGAAGTGGTTGACGCGCGGGTCGTTGCGCTCGTCCTCGATCAGCACGGGCTCGTTGTGGTCCACGACCCAGGTCGCGATCCCGGTCTCGCCCGGTTCCCACGGCGTCAGGTACTCGCTCGGCGTGGACGCCGCGCGCCGTGAGCGGCACGAGGAGCCCGGTCGGCCGCTCCACCACCTCGATGGCGATGTTGTCGCACCGGATCAGGGTGCCCAGGCGGTCGGTGATCCCCTCCAGCACGGCGCCGCTGGTCCAGCGTCGTCAGGATCGACTCCGTGACCCGGAGGAGCTCGCGCTGGGCGCGCAGCCGGCGCTCGAGCGCGCTCGACTGCTCGCGCAGGCGGGCCGTCGCGTCCGCGTTGGCCATCGCCTGGCCGGCGAACGACGCGTAGATCACGAGGAGCCGCAGGTCGTCCTCCGTGAACTGGCGCAGGCCCTGCTTGGACAGCACCACGACGCCGAGGCAGACGCCCTCGTGGATCATCGGCGCGAGGAGCATCGACTCGTCCGCGTCGGGCGGCGTGCCCGGGGATCGTGATCGCGCGCGGGTCGTTCGCCGTGTCGTCCACGAGCTGCGGCACCCGGAACCGGGCCACCCAGCCGGTGATCCCCTCGCCCACGGCGACGGTCAGGTTCTCGACCGTCTCGTCGGAGTACACGGCCCCGTGCCCGAGCATGGCCACCGGCACCAGGTCCGTCGCCCCGCACCCGGTAGACGCGCACGTTCTCGTAGTCGATCAGCTGGCGGAGCTCGGTGGCGATCGCGTGGCCGATGGCGCCGACGTCCCGATGCCCCGAGAGGCGCGCCGCCCAGGCGCTGGATCGACTGGAGCTGGGCGGCCCAGGCCGCCATCCGCCCGAAGGTGCGGGCCGAGCGCACCGCGATCGCCGCGTCACCTGCGAGGGCCTCCGCCGCGTCGAGGTCGGCCTCGCGCCAGCGGTACGCCCGGTCGTGAGCCAGGTAGAGCATGCCGAGCAGGTCGTGGCCGTCCACCAGCGGCGCCACGAGCAGCGTCTCGATCCCCTCCTGGATGGCGGCCGCCCGGATCGGGCTGCCGGCGCGCCCGGCGTCCGCTCCCAGCAGGACGACCGGCCGGCGCGGGGGGATGTCGCGCTGCCCGACGCGGGCCTCCTCGATGCCGCGCGCCAGCTCCATGAACTGGCTGGAGAACCCGACGCCGCCCGGCGACGAGATGCGGTCCTCGGGGTCGCGGAGGATCACGGCGACGCGGTCGGCGCCGAACAGGACGCGGGCGTGGTCGCTGAGATCGCGCACGACGTCGCCGACGTCGAGCCGGGAGGCGAGGTCCGTGGCGACGCGCCGCAGCGCCTCCGACCGGCGGAGGCGCACGGCCGCCTGCTCGGTGGTCGCCGCGCCCCGGATGAGGACCCCCAGCGTCCGTGCGATCGCGCCCGCCAGGCGCTGGCCGTCGTCGAGACCGAGCTGCACCGCGCCGGCCAGGACCAGCAGGCCCCACGGAAGCATCGCCGCCCGGGATACGGACCACCAGCTCGTCCGTGCCCAGGCCCAGGACCGGCTCCGGTCCCGGGAGCCCGGGTCGCGCGTGGATCGGGGTGGAGGACTCGAGCGCGAGCGAGAACAGCCCGCGGCCGGACATCATCGTGCGGGCCGCCGTGAGCCGCGGCGCCCTCGACATCGGTGGCCCGCGGCACGAGTCCGCCGGGCCGACGCTCCCAGATGCCGACGAGGGCGGCACCCGTCGCGACGCGGATCCGCCTGCAGGCCTCGTCGAGCGTGGGGTCGAGCCCGGACGGGAACGACGCGATCTCCGCGAGGTCGGCGAGGAGGTCCAGCCCGGCGGGAGTGTCGGTGAGCGTCGGCGCGTCCGCGGCGCCACGCCGTCCGGGTCGCGAACCGGACGGGTCGAGCTCCTGCGCAGCTGCGCCCGGAGGCGGCGGCTGCAAGGAACCGCTGCAGGTCGGCCTGGCGGTAGCGCCGGTCGCCGCGGTCGTTGATCCGGTAGTAGCGGAGCCGACCGGCGTCGCTCCAGGCCCGCACCGTGTTCGGGTGGACGCCCAGCACCCGCGCCGCCTTCGTCACCGAGAGCGTCGCATCACCCGGACGGGGGGTCCGGGAGGCCCGCGGAGGCATGGAGGATTTGGCAAGCATTGGCTGTTGCGGCGACTATCCGCGACTTCACAGGAATTGCCAATAGGACGAAGTTCTCATTCGGGCGGCCCGGCGGCCCCGGCGGGCCCGATACGGGCCTGATACGAGCCCGATCCGGGCCCGATCCGGCCCGCGGCGCCGGGCTCCGCGGCGCCGGGCTCCGGGCTGCTCAGGTCCCCGGTCGCGAGCCCTTCGGGCCGCCCGTGAGCCGGACGTAGAGCAGCGTCGCCGCGAGGCTGGCGAGGGCGAGAATGGCCACTGCCAGGATCGCCGCGACGGGATCCCCGACGAGTCCGGGTCCCTGACCGCTGCTCCGCGGGTCGCCCCCTGCGGCAGCGGCGGGCGACGGCGACGCCGCGTACGCCGCACCGGCGAGGACGAGCATCCCCACGGTCACGGAGATGGTGGCGAGACAGGTCTCGAGGGCTGACCGGGCCCAGCGCGCCTGTCGCCCTGCCCTGGTGCCCCGTCCGGACGAGGCACGCCGGCTCACCCGCCCACCGCCGCGCCCGCAACGGCCCAGACCAGGCCACTCCCGATCGCCGCGAGCCCGCCAGCGAGCAGCGCCGTGATCGCGACCGTGGCGCCGCGACGACCGCCCGCCAGCAGCCGCATGGCCTCGGCAGGCTCGAGCGTGCTGATCACGAGCGGGCGCCCGAGGCCCGGCCTGAGGATGGGGCCCCGTTCCGGGTCCGTGCCCGGGACGCCCAGGACCAGGGCGTGGTCGATCGTGCTCAGGTACTCGACCCGCAACCGGACGGGTGTGGCCGGGTCCGTCCCCGACGGCAGCCTGTCCGGGATCTCGCCCGCAGTCCCCTCCGATCCACGGGTCACGACGATGAGGCCCTCGTCCAGCGCCGCGCCGTCAACCGCGATCGACTCGAGTCCGCCAGCGATCGTGAACGGCACGACCTCCCGGCGATCCTCGACCGTCGCCCAATCGGAGCCACGGCGCAGCTCGAGACGGGTTCGGCGGAAGACCAGCGGCCTGCCGGCATCGTCCTCGAACCCCTCGGTGGCGTCGATGCGCCCGCCAACGCCGACATAGCGTGGCGCGCCCGCCTGGGCCATCTCGATCGCCTGGGCCATCGGCACCACCGGGGTCGCGGCGAGGATGCGCCCGATCCGCGCTCGCGACCCGAGGCGGCGCATCAGCAGCCACCCGGCGGCGAGCGCGATGAGGCCGACGAGGACGAGGACGAGGGGTGTCACGCCGGGATGATAGCCGTCGGTCGCGGAACCCCACCGGTCCGCGGCCCGCGGGAATCAAGCGCCCGAAGGAACCTACTCGACGCGTGGGCCTTGATGTCATCGCAGCCGTTAGCATCGCTCAGCACCTTCGGGCTGGGTTCAACGCTACGCGCCGACCCGGACGGGGTCAACGCACTTATCCACCCCCGACCGCCCAATCCCGTGCGACTTGTCCACGCTGCTTCCACGGCGACGGCCGCGGGAGGATGCCTCCGGGTCAGCCGGCGCCGCGCCCGGTCCGGGGATCCAGCGCGCGAACCTGCCCGGAGAAGCTCGTCAGGACCAGGCGCCCGCCGACGATCTCGGCACCGGCGACCACGTCAGAGTGGGCGACCCGCCACGCCACCTCGCCGTCCGCCTCCAGCGCGAACGTCTCGATCTCCGCCTGCAGCAGGACGTGTGGCAGCCGGGATGAGCCGAGGAGCGCGACGATCGGCGATGCGGAGCGGTGGCTCCACCGCAGCGCGCCTGTCCGCGCCTCCATCGCGTAGACGTGGAACCCGTAGGCGATCAGGAGCAGGCCCTCCGTGTCCCACAGGAGCCCCTCGGGCTCGTCGCTGATGGTGGAGGCGAGGCGCACCGTCCACGGGCCCGACGGCGTCTCCACCCGAGCCTCGGCGCGACAGCGGGCGTCCGGGTCCGGGCCGGAGACCTCGCCGAGGTCGACCAGCGGGCCGCCATGCTCGGTCAGGGCGAAGACCGCGGCACCCTGTCCACTGCCTGCCCAGCGGAAGCTCGCGCGGAGCCCGCCCGGGTATGCGACGACCGCCCGTCGCGGCTCCACCGTCATCGGGGATGGTCCGGATCAGGCGCCGGCGTTCTGGGGCGCGGCTGCCGGTCCCCCGAAGCCCGCGCTCTCGGCAAGGACGTCGGCCTGGCGGCGCTCCTCGCAGATCGGGGCGACGTGCGCGTTGGATAGCATCCGCAGGGTTGCCGGTGCCACGGGGAACACCGCGGTTGGTGTCCCGGCGGCGGCCCAGACCACCTGGAAGCGCCCGAGGTCGGGATCCATGACGACGCGGATCGAGCGTCCGTGGCCGATGGGCGGGATCCCGCCGATGCTGAAGCCGGTCAGCTCCTTCACCTCGTCCGCGTTGGCCCGCCGGATGTCGGCCTCGCCCGTGACCGCCGCCAGGCGGGCGAGATCCACGCGGTTCGGTCCGGACACGAGGCACAGGATCGGCTCAAGGCCGCCGGCGTCGGTCGGCGCGACGAACACCAGCGACTTCACGATCTGGCCGAGCTCGGCCCCGACGGTCGCCGCCGCGTCCTCGGCGGTGTGGGTGGACTCCGCGAAGAGGTGCACGTCGAGCGTCACGCCCTTGCGGGCGGCGGCATCCACGACACGCTGCGTCGGTGCGGGGAGGGGAGTGTCGGGCACGGCTGCGAGTCTACACGACGCGTGCACGGCCGACCGCACCGGCGACCCGGTACGATCCTGCCCGATGGCGATGACGACACCCCGCGACCCCGTCGAATCGGCCGGACGCCATGCCCTCGTGGTGGCGGACGGCGACGTGCCCGTGCGAGCGGCGCTCGATGCCGCGTGGCCCGGCTGGGACGCGGACGTCGTGGACGTGGTCGCGGCCGACGGCGGGCTCGCCAGGGCCCGGATCCTCGGGCTGCGGCCCGACGTCCTGGTGGGCGATCTCGACTCGCTGTCCCCGGACCTCGTGGCGGCGGCGGAGACCGAGGGAATCCCGGTGCGGCGTGCCCGTGCCGACAAGGACGAGTCGGACGCCGAGCTGGCCCTGCTCGAAGCGCTCGCCCGGGGCGCGACGCGGATCACGGTGCTCGGCGCGTTCGGCGGCCCGCGTCTGGATCATGCTCTCGCCAACCTGTGGCTCCTCGCCCACCCGGCGCTCGCGTCGGCCACCGTCGACCTGATCGACGCCGGTTCCCGGGTCTTCCTCGTGCGGGCTCCCGGACCCGGCGGCGAGCCGGTGACCCGTGCCCTGCCGGGCACGATCGGCGCGACGATCACGCTGCTGCCCTTCGGGGGCGACGTCGCCGGGATCACGACACGCGGCCTCGCGTACCCGCTCCGGGACGAGCCGCTGACCACCGGGCCCGCGCGCGGGCTGTCCAACGTCCGGGAGGCCTCGGACGCCTCGGTCACGGTCCGGTCCGGCCGGCTCCTGGTGGTTGAGACCGCGCTTCCGCCGGCGAGGTTATCCTCCCGGGCATGAGCACGCCCATGGTCGGCGACCCGGCTCCCGAGGTCGCACTCCCCGACGAGCACGGCACCATTCATCGCCTGGCCGAGCGCCGCGGTGCGTGGACCGTCGTCTACTTCTACCCCGAGGACGACACGCCAGGCTGCACCACCGAGGCCTGCGAGTTCCGGGACCTCCATGCCGACATCACCGGGCTGGACGCCGCCGTGTGGGGCGTGAGCCCGGACGGCTCCACCAGCCACGCCGCCTTCCGGGCCAAGTTCGGCCTCCCGTTCACGCTCCTGTCCGACGAGGACCACGCGGTGGCCGAGGCGTACGGGGCGTGGCGGGAGAAGACGAAAGACGGCAGGACGTTCATGGGGATCGTCCGCTCGAGCTTCCTCGTGGGGCCCGATGGACGCGTCGCCGCCGCCTGGCCGCAGGTGAAGGCGGAGGGACACGCTGCAGACGTGCTTGCGGCCATCCGCGAGGCGCACGCCGCAGGAGGGCTCGCGTCGCCGGGAGGCTGACCCGGGCATCAGAAAAGGCTTCGCCCGTGGGGGGAGACGAGCGAAGCCTCGCCAGGAAATCTAGCACAAGGTTGCAGTCCGGTGGCAACGCCGGACACCGCTTCCTCCTCCGCAAACCAGACCCGTGAGGTTCAGCAAGTTGCCCGAGACAGCCGGCCGTCACGCTCACGCCTGGCGCCCAGAACGATTCATGGTCATCGTCGCGCACCCGGACGACGCCGACTTCGGGCCGGCGGCCACGGCGGCCCGCTGGATCGACGACGGCTCGACGGCCTGGCTCGTCTGCTGCACCAGCGGTGACGCGGGCGCCGATGACTGGCAGACGGACCCGCTCGAGCTCGCCGCCGTGCGCGAGACCGAGCAGCGAGCCGCCGCGACGATCGTCGGTTACGAGGGCGTGACCTACCTCCACCAGCCCGACGGCGCCCTGGCCAACGACCTCGCGCTCCGCGAGCACCTGGTCCGGGAGATCCGCACGTTCCGGCCCGACGCGGTCCTGGCCGTGGACCCGGAGACGATCTTCCACCGGGACGGGGGCGTGAACCACGCCGACCACCGGACCGCCGGCATCGCGGCGGTCGATGCGGTCTACCCGGCGGCACGCAACGCGATGTCGTTCCCCTGGCTGGCCCGCGACGGGCTGGCACCGCACGTCGTCCGCCGGCTGTACCTCTTCTGGTCCAACCACGCGTCCGCGTGGGTCGACGTCACCCCGACGATCGATCGCAAGCTCGACGCCCTGCGTGCGCATGCCTCCCAGATCCGGCACCCGGAGAGTCTCGAGACACGGATCCGCGAGTGGGCGCGCGAGGAGGGCGAGCCGATCGGCGTGGCCGCCGCCGAGGCGTTCCGCGTGATCGTGATCGAGGCCGACGACGAGGAAGGCCCGACGCACGGGACCCCACCGGACACCGACGGCGCGCAGGCCGAGGGAGATTGACCAGGCGGGTCCTCTCGGGACGGCTGGGTCAGACGGGGGCGACCAGCGCGGGGCGGACCCGGCCCCACGCGTCCCAGATCGGTCCCAGCTCCACGGCGCGCGGCCCCAGGGCGCTCGGTCAGGGGACCGAGCTCGAGGTCGTTCGCCGCCCAGATCAGCCATGCGTCCGCGGCCACGGACGCTTCCGAGTAGAGCGCGGTGATCTCCGCATCCCGCGGCCAGGTCCGGATCCGCATCCGGTCGAGGCCGGCGTAGCCGACCGCGAGCGACAGGTCCCGCGTCGCCGGCACCCTTCCGTCGGCGAACCCGCCCAGTCCATCGAAGCGGAAGCCGAGCGCGGACAGCGCCTCGATGATCTCGCGCTGCTCCTTGTCCGAGAACAGCCCCCAGAACGGATGGCCGTCCGGCAGGGTCAGGTAGCCCGCCTCGATGGCGCGCGCGACGATCGCGTCCGAGAGCGCCGTGATCCGGATCTGCCAGTCGGCGACGGCCGCCGCGTCCGTGCCGGCCACGGCGGCGACGACATGGTCCAGGGCCGCCCGATCACCGCGCACCAGCTTCAGGATCGCCGACTGCCCGGCGAGAGAGTCTGCGGGCGCACCCTGCGTCGGCCGGATGGGCGTCAGGTCCTCCTCGGTCGGCCAGACGCCGGCGAATGGATGCGGTTCCGCGGGAACCGGGGCGGGGGCGTTCGCGGCGACCTCCTCCTCGCACCGCGCAAGCTCGTCGCGCGCCACCCGGCACGCCTCGTCGGCTCCTTCCGCGGAGATCCGGGCCGCGTCGGCATCCAGCGCGAGACGATCGACCTCGAGCGCGCGATCGCGCAGCTCCGCCGCACCCGCCTCCATGAGGCGGCGAGCCGCCCGAACGGCCTCGTTCGCCTCGTTGATGCTCTGGAGCCACCGGCGTGCGGCCGACTCGGATTCGTCTGGGGTCTTCGCCGCCCCTTCCTCCACGCGGAACTGGTCCCGCAGGGCCGTCTTCGTCGCCGCGATCGTCCTGGGATCGGACAGCTCCCGTGCCCGGTCGACCTCGTCGCCGAGCACCTCGTACGCCCGCTGGGCGTCCCGGGCGGCGGTTGCCGCGGCCCGGGACCGTTCGCGCATGCCGGTGGCCGTCGTACATCGCTCGTCCATCGCCGCGCGTGAGGCCCCGCACGGGTCCGCCGGCCCGCTCGTGGAGGCCGCACGGGGAGCGCCGGTCGCCGGCTCAATCGGTGACGCGTCCGGCGCGGCTCCCGCGTCGCCACCGTCCTGCGCGAGGGCGACCGCGACTGCAGCTTCCGCGAGGGTCGGCCGGGCATCCTCCGCCGGGAGTCGCGGCCGGACCAGCCGTTCCGACGACGCCCCGATGTCCAGGACGGCGGCCGGCGTGCGGGGCTCGGCGACCGCGACCGCGACGCGCCGCGGGTCGTTCGGCCACCCCGACCGCCGACCGGGCCGACACGGCCTCGGCCGGCGCCGCGCGGTCGGCCGAGGCGGACGGCAGCGTCGCGAGACCGGGGCTGCGGAACGTGTCGACCGTGACGCCCGCTGCGACGGCGGTGGCCGGACCCGTGTCGATCGCCGGCGGCACGGCACGGGCGGCCACATGGGCCGGGGCAAATGGAACGCGTGTACGCATGTCGAGGTCAGCCGAAGCGGACGATGACGGGACCGCGACCGCGACCGCGACCGCCGGAATCGTGTCCGGACGGTCCGGCCAGGCGTCATCGTCCGGCGACCCGATCGGCCGACGATAGGCGGGCCCGCCCATCGCGTCGGACAGGGTGGCGGACCTGCGGCCGCCGATCGCGTTCGGGGTGATCGTGATCCGGACCTCGCGCCGGGCGGGCGGGGCGGGTCCGGACGGCCGCCAGGAACGCCGCGCCGAGCGCGCCGCCGAGGACGAGGCCGAGGGCCAGGAAGGCGATCTCGGACGAGTTCACGGTTCTCCCTTGCGGACCCGGGACCGGGTCGGCGATGCCGCCAGCGTAGCTGCGCTCGCTGCCCACGTCAACTCGCGCGCGCAGGTCGCGCGCGCAGGGCGCGCGCGCCCGGGCCATCCGATTTGCCGAGCCCGGTGGCGACGCCCCGGGCGCCGTATCGCCGACCCGGGCGACGCCATTCGGCGGTCGGGGCGGGCGATCGGCCCCTCGTCATGCCTCGAGGCGTCGATCGGCGCCGATCGCTGTGCACGGGTGGCCCGGGCTTGGTACATTCCGCGGGTCGGCGGCCATCCCGCCGTCGGTCTCCCGTCGCCCTGCCGTGCCCCCCGCAGAAGAGGCGTGTCCCCTTCGTGACCCTCGACCAGACCCAGGAGTTCCTCGTCCAGCCGGTCGACGCCTCCTGGCTCCAGTGCAACATCGAGTGCCAGGAGGCCTGCCCCGTCGGCACCAACTGCCGGGGCTACCTCAACCTCGCCGCCGAAGGCCGGTTCGAGGAGGGGTACATCCTCGCCCGCGAGCCCAATCCCGTCGCGGCGATGTGCTCCTACGTCTGCTCGGCCCCGTGCGAGCGCGCCTGCCGCCGCGGCGACATCGACCGCCCGCTCGCGATCCGCGCCATGAAGCGGTTCCTCGTCGAGTGGCACGAGGCGTCGGGCATCCCGGACGTCATGCCCGCGATCACGCCCCGCGCCGAGCGGGTCGCGGTGGTCGGCGCCGGCCCGGCCGGTCTCGCCGTCTCGCGGGAGCTCGCGACGCGCGGCTACCAGGTCACCGTCTACGACAGCCTGCCGTACGGCGGCGGCACGATGCTCATCGGGCGTGCCGGCGTTCCGCCTGCCGCGCGAGGCGATCGAGATGGACGTCCGCCTGGTCGAGCGCCTGGGCGTCACGTTCCAGTTCGACACCACCATCGGCGTCGACATCCCGTTCGCGGACCTGCAGCGGGACTTCGACGCGATCGCGATCACGCGCGGGCGCGATGAACCCGGTCTACCTGGACCTGCCCGGCGCGGACCTCGAGGGCGTCCAGTACGGCATCGACTTCATGAAGAAGGCGAACCTCGGCCAGGAGCTGTCGGTCGGCCGGCACGTCGTCGTCATCGGCGGCGGCTACACGGCGATGGACTGCTCGCGCACCAGCCTCCGCCACGGCGCCGAGCACGTCACGATCGCCTACCGGCGCACGCGGTCCGAGCTGGTCGTGGACGAGGAGGAGCTGGGCGAGACCGAGCGCGAGGGCGTGACCCTCGACTTCCTGGTCAGCCCGATCGAGCTGATCGGCGAGGACGGCAGGCTCACCGGCGTGCGGTTCATCCGCAACAAGCTGGGCGAGCCGGACGCCTCGGGCCGCCGCTCGCCGGTGCCCATCGAGGGCTCCGAGTTCGTCGTGCCGGCGGACACGGTCATCCCGGCCGTCTCCCAGGCCGCGGACCTCTCGTTCCTGCCCGTGGAGGCGAGCTTCGAGGTCAACCGCGGGCGGCTCAAGGTGGACCCGGCGACCTACGCCACCAACATCCGCGGCGTGTTCGCCTGCGGCGACTTCGTGACCGGCCCCACCACCCTGATCGAGTCGGCCGGCCACGGCAAGAAGGCCGCCTACGCGATCGACCGCTACCTCGACGGCCGGACGGACGTGACCGTCACCCCGAACGTGAAGATCACCAGCTCCTGGCGCCACGACATGCCGGAGCTGTACGACGTCCTGCCGCGGCAGCACATCCCGATGGTGGACCTGCCGGCGCGGATGCCGTCCACGGACCCGGCGGTCAACTTCACCACCCCGGTGGAGCTGGGCTACGACGCAACGGCGGCGGTGGCCGAGTCCACGCGCTGCCTGATGTGCAACTACAACATCTGGTTCGACCCGTTCCGGTGCGTGCTCTGCGGCGCCTGCGCCGACGTGTGCCCGGAGGGGGTCATCCACATGGTGGACGTGAACCAGCTCAAGACCGAGGGCCTGCTGCCCGAGATCGAGGAGGCCTACGGCTGGTCGCAGGGTGCGGCCATGATCCTCGACGAGGAGCGGTGCATCCGCTGCGCCCTGTGCGTGAAGCGGTGCCCCTTCGATGCCATCACCATGGAGAGGTTCGAGCTCCAGGAGATCTCGAGCGACGGGCGGCTCTACAAGGAGTCGTATCGTGATGCACAACTCGCCGGGACGGCCGGCGTGGCAGGAGGAGCCCGGTGAGTTTCCTCGAGCGGGTCGACCAGACCATCAGGCGGAGCCCCGTCTGGCGGTCGATCTTCCGCAACCCGTACCCCGACGACGAGCGGTCGCGGGCGTACGCGGTCATGAACAACGTGTTCCTGCACCTGCACCCGGTGCGGGTCAGGCAGCACGCGGTCAAGTTCGCCTACACGTTCTGCCTCGGCGGCCTCAGCTTCTTCCTGTTCCTCGTGCTGACGGTCACCGGCGTCTACCTGATGTTCTTCTACATCCCGTCGGAGACACAGGCCTACTCGAACATCCTGGACATCCAGAGCCGCGTGGTCTTCGGCCTGCTGACACGGAACATCCACCGGTGGGCCGCCCACCTCATGGTGTTCTTCGTGTTCCTGCACATGATGCGGGTCTTCTACCACGGGGCCTACAAGCCGCCGCGCGAGTTCAACTGGGTCGTCGGGGTGGTCCTCCTGTTCCTGACGATCATGCTCAGCTTCACCGGCTACCTGCTGCCCGTGGGACCAGATCGCGTACTGGGCCATCACGATCGGCACCAACATGGCCGGCTACGCGCCGCTGTTCAACACGCCGTCCAAGCTGCTCCTGCTGGGCGGCATCGAGGTGGGCCAGAACACGCTGCTGCGGTTCTACGTGCTCCACATCATGGTGTTCCCGCTGGTCGCCGCGATCTTCCTGGCCGTCCACTTCTGGCGGATCCGGAAGGACGGCGGGATCAGCGGCCCGCTCTGAGCCGAGGAACGACGACCGATGGCTGACACCGAGACCAAGGCGCCGCCCGAGGGCCGCGTGGTCCTGCCCGTCGACCCGACGCGGCGCACCGAGATCGACAAGCAGCGCGTGCCGATGTCGGCGCGCCCGTACCGCCTGCTGGCGCTGGTCAAGCAGGACGCGGTCGTCCGGGTCCAGAAGGAACCCGACGACACGGTCATGACCTGGCCGCACCTGCTCACGATCGAGTTCATGGCCGCGGCGCTGATGAGCATCTTCCTGCTCCTCATGGGCCTGTTCGTGAACGCGCCGCTCGAGGACCTGGCCAACGGCAACATCACGCCGGCGGTCGCCAAGGCCCCCTGGTACTTCCTGGGCCTCCAGGAGCTGCTGGCCTACTTCCACCCGACCGTCGCCGGCGTGCTCGTCCCGACGTTCGTGCTGGTCGGCGCCGCCCTGATGCCGTTCATCGACCGCGGCGACATCCGCGCCATCCGGCCCTCGGACCGGAAGACCGCCGTCGTCCTGTTCTCGCTGTTCTGCACGCTGGGCCTGTTCGTCACCTTCGTCGGGATCTTCTTCCGGGGCCCCGGCTACTCGTTCGTCATCCCGTACCTCGAGTTCTTCTCGATCGGGACGCCGGGCTTCCACTTCGCCCTCTGATCGGAAGGGATCCGAGCGCATGAGCAACTACCAGGTCGAGCCGGCCAGCAAGCCGCAGGCGCTGACCACGGAGGCCCTCAAGGCCATCCGCCACGAGCAGGTCCAGGGGATCTCCCGGCGCGAGCTCCTCCGGGGATCGCTCGCCGCGGGCATGGGCCTCTGGCTGCTCGAGGTGACCGCCGGCACCATCGGCTTCCTGTGGCCGAACCTCGCGGGCAAGTTCGGCGGCCTCGTCCGCGTCGGCACGCTGGACGAGATCATGAGCGGCGAACTCCACGCTGCCGATCAACCAGGGCTTCCCGGCGTACGTCTCGTCCGCGAAGGCGTTCGTCGTGCTGGTGGACCCGTCCCAGCAGCGGTTCATCGAGGGCGACGGACCTCACCGGCGACGGCACCGCCGTCAACGTCCGCGCGCTCTACCAGCGCTGCCCGCACCTCGGCTGCAAGCCCAACCCGTGCCTGAAGAACTTCTGGATGGAGTGCCCCTGCCACGGGTCGCGCTACGACCGGCTCGGCATCAAGGCCGCCGGTCCGACGTACGGGCCCGCGCCGCGCGGCATGGACCGCTTCGCGACCACGGTCGACTCCGCCGGCGTCCTCACGATCAACACCGGGAAGATCACGCTCGGCCCGCTGCCCATCGCGGTCGGCCAGCCGGGCATCATCCCGCCGCTCACGCCCACCGGGTGCATCTGACCCGCCCATGACCCGCAGCACGTCCCCCCATCGAGGAGACCGATGACCGACCAGACCGGCCGCCCGCCCGAGGAGCGCCTGCCCGCTCCGCGGCCGTCGTCCGCCCCGGTGCCGGCCGAGCGCTTCTCGGCGCCGCCGTCGGCCCACCGCAACGACCTGACGCCCGAGCGCGCCGCGAAGATCGTCCGCCAGTCCGCGAGCGCGCGCTGGGTGGGCTTCCTCGCCGTCACGATCGTCGCCCTGTTCGTCATCGTCTACTACTTCTACGAGGTCGGCCTGCCGGGCGGGCTGTCCGCAGGCGCGCCTGGAGGCCGCCGCGCGAGCAGCAGCAGGTCACGGCCGTCGAGCGCGGCTACAACATCTACCAGGCCAACTGCGCCCAGTGCCACGGCGTCAACGGCGAGGGCGGCAAGGGCCCGATGCTGAACAGCCAGGAGAAGCTGTTCGCGCACCTGAACCCGGACTACATCCGGAACATGCTCCAGGTGGGCGGCCGGTACGCCTGCGGCAACCCGAACAGCATCATGCCCGTCTGGTCGAACACCGGGAACCCGGCCGGGCCCGCTCAACTACAAGCAGATCGACAACCTGATCGCGTTCATCCGGGCCGAGAAGACCAGCACCTACCGCGTCCTGGATCCCGGCCTGTTCGAGCCGGTCATCGACAAGGTCACGGGCAAGGAGAAGACGTTCCAGGGCTGGGTGGACCCGGCCTACACAGCCGGCGCCGGGCGCCACGCCCTACCCGGCCTGCTGGTCGGACGAGTTCACCACGCCCGGCGGCGTCCGGCGCCCCGGGTGCCTCCGGCGCCCCGGCGCCTCGGGTCGCCCCGGCGCCTCGCCCGCGCCCGGCGGCGCCGTCGCTCAACCAGGCGGCGCTCAACATCGCGTTCGGCACCCCGGCCCTGCAGCGCTCCCGCCGACGCCGCCTTCCAGATCGACGTTCGACAACCAGGACAGCGGCATCCCGCACAACATCGAGATCAAGGACGCGAACGGCCAGACGCGTGTTCAAGGGCGACATCATCACCGGGCCCGCCAAGACCACGTACAACGTCCCGGCCCTGGCCGCCGGCGCCTACACGTTCGTCTGCTCGGTGCACCCGAACATGACCGGCACGCTGAAGGTCGGGGGCTGAGCGATGGCACAGACCGCTCTCCCCGCCCCGCGCGTCGTGCCGCCCGCCCGCCGCCGCGCGTTCTTCGGCCTGTTCGACGCCGACGGCTGGCCCTGGGCCATCGTCAAGGCGTTCGGCTGGTTCGTCCTGATCATCATCCTGCTCGCCTACATCCCCGACCGCGCCTACTACTTCACGGTCCAGAAGACCGTCGACATCGGCGTGCTCGTCTGGTCGCCGGTCAACCTCTGCCCGCCCGAGAACGAGACCCTGCCGTGTCCCGCGCCGCTCGGCGCGACCCTCCCGTGGCACCCGTCGCCGGCCGAGATCCAGCTCCCGGCCGGCGCGGACCGACGGCGCGGCCGCCCTCATCGGGACGACATACCTCTACGCCGGCGGCAGCGACGGCAAGGCGGCCGTGGCGACCACGTACGTCTCGCACGCGGTCGGCCTCGGCAACCTCGACAAGTGGTCGGAGGGCCCGGCGCTCCCCGAGGCGCGGTCCGACGCCGCCTACGTCGTGCTGGGCAACACGCTCTACGTCATCGGCGGCTACGGCCCCGACGGCAAGCCCGACCACCACCACCTACAGCCTGACGATCGGCAACGACGGGACGCTGGGCGACGTGGAAGACCGAGGACGCGCTGGCCCTGCCCGAGCCGCGGGCCGGCGCGCAGCGCCGTCGCGGTCTCGGACGGGCATCGTGGTCGTCGGCGGCACCGACGGCACGGCACCCACCCGCAGCGTCTGGAAGAGCCTCAAGGCCCTCACCGGCGCGCATGGCAGCCGTGGGTGGCGCAGCGGCCGCTTGTTCGAGGAGAACGTCGACGGCGTCGCCGATGCGCGTCGGCGACGTCATCTTCGTCATCGGCGGCCGGAACCTCTCGGGCAGCGCCGGTCGCCACGGTCCAGCAGGGCCTGGTCGGCGGTGGCCCGCCGCGACGGCCAAGGACCCGAACGTCATCGAATCGTGGCGGGTCAGCGCGCAGACGAACCTGCCGGCCGCCCGGACCGAACATGGCCGGCTTCACCGCCAACGGCGTGATCTACGTCCAGGGCGGCGCCGACGCCGTCGGGCCCGAAGCCCGAGACCTGGTGGGCCGTCCCCGACGCCGAACGGCGTCATCGCCGCCTGGAACAACCTGCCCCAGCTCAACCTGGGCGAGGGGCTCGAGGGCGGCGGCGGGGTGGCGTCCGGGTCGAACGGCGTTCATCCTCGGCGGCCGCACGACGCGCCGGGCTCACCGGCCAGCGCGGCGCGCGCCAACCTGGCCCCGCAGCCGCCGTTCTTCCAGCTCGGCATCCTCGGGATGACGATCCCGGCGCTCAAGCTGGACGGCGAGGTCGGCCAGCAGATCGGCTACCTCAACGCGGCCACCGTGGGCGCGGTCAACTTCATCCTGCTGCTGTTCGTCGGGTGGGCCTTCGCGCACAAGGAGAAGGTCCGCGCCTTCCTCGACAAGCGGCGTCGCGGCAACCGCAAGGGCTGAGCGCCCGGGTTCATCGCGTCAGGCGCCGAGTCGCGAGCTGCCCTTCGTCCCTGGAATGCGGGTACCGTTCGAGCGGGCAGCCGGGAATGCCCGCGGCAGGCCGCGCGGGCATGCCAACGCCTTCGTCTCGCGAGGCAGTGCTCAGCCCGCCAGCTGTCCCTCGCCCGGCTCGACGGGGCCGCGCTTGACCGGCAGGCCCATCCGCTCCCACGTGGAGATGCCGCCGGCCACCGAGCCGACGTCCTCCCAGCCCGCGGACAGGAGATACCCCGTCGCGCTCACCGACCGGCTGCCCGATGCGCAGATGACCATGATCGGCCGGTCTCTCGGGATGTCCTGGAGGCGGACGCCCAGCTGGGACATGGGGATGAACAGCGAGCCTTCGATCCGGACGGACATGAACTCGTCACGCTCGCGAACGTCGAGCATGACCGCGGGGCGGACGGGATCGCGGCGACGGATGTCGGCGTACAGCGGGTCGAGCGCGGGGATCGCCTGGGGGCGGTTCATGTGGGTTCGGTCCTCCGGATCACGGGCGCGGCGAGAGCGAGGTCCGGACGCTCGAGACGAGCGTCGACGTCGGCGATCAGCCTGGGCACGTCGATGCCCCAGCGGGTGCCGGACGTCCCCGCGAGCGCGAGGTGGCGGCGGGCGCCCGCCAGGTTCTTCGAGATCCCCTCGGGGTTGCCGCGGACGGCGTGGACATAGGCTGCGGCGACCTTGATCAGGCCCTGGTGGAGGGCGCGCTCCTCGAGGTCGTCCGTGCCCATCCAGGCCGGCTCGAGGGCCTCGTGGGCATCGAAGAAGTCGCCGCGGTCGTAGGCGGCGAGGCCGGCCTCGAACGCGGCGCGCCGCGGCGCCAGGGCGAGCGGGCGATAGGCCTTCTGGCGGTCGCCCTGCCAGATTCGCCCGGGCCGGGCAGCAGGCCTCGGGTCGCGTCGGGGGTCTGCCGGGCTTGGCTTGGACATGAGGCGAGTGTAGCGGCGAGGCCGCCCGGTCAGGCTCGGGCCGGGTCGTCCGGGACCGCGGCGAGCGGCCGACGGCCGGCAAAGCCCTCGTCCGTCCGGTGCCAGCAGCCCACGCGATCCTCGCCCAGCCGCCAGCAGAGCCACGCCTCCTCTCCGCCGACGAGGGCGGGGAAGTCGAGGAGACCCGACGAGATCTCGCGGAGGACGATGGCGCGCTCGTCCAGCCAGGCGACGTCAGCCTGCATCTGGTCGACGAGGCCGCGCATCCTGAGGCGCAGGCGTCTGAGCTCGGGGTCGTCACCGTCCAGCGGCTCCGTGACGGGTGCCGATGAGGATCCCTCGGCGATCATCTCCTCGATCAGGATGCCCTCGCGATCCCGGTATGCGTCGCGGATCCCGACCAGCTCGGCACGCTGGTCACGGAGGCGACCGGTGACCACCGCGACGTCTGGAATCATGGCGTTGGCATCGTCGAGCGAGTACAGGCGGGACACCCGGCGATTGTAGCGACGCAAGCCGTGAGGGTCACGCTCCCCGCCGTCCGGCTGGACACGGACCCCCGGGGCATGGTTCGATACACCCAGCGTCCATGGCCCCAACGGGCCATATACCGCGAATGGACGAGGGTGGAGACTGGTTCTCACCCGCCCCCGGAGGCCCATGCCCGTGCCCGACAGCCGCTCGCCGCTCCCTGCCGCGACGGCAGTCGCCGCCCGGCCGATTGCCGTCCATCGGACCCGGCCGGCGATGGTTGCCGTCCTGGTGGCGGTCGCCCTCGTGCTCACCGCGGCGCTGGGTTCCGGACCGTCGCAGGCGCTCGCCGCCACGACGCTCCAGGCGAAATGCGTGGCCAACCTCCGGACCGGCGCATCCACATCTGCGCGCGTGCGGGTCAAGGTTCCGGCCGGGACCCGGGTCGTCGCGTCGGCCACCGTGACGGGCGGCCGATGGGCCTCCAGCTGCGGGGGCGGCGTCTCGGGGAACCGCTGGTTCCGGATCTCGTCGATCAACGGGGTATCCGTCAAGGCCCGTTACGGGGTCACCTATCTCTATGCCGCAACCGGCCTGTTTCGCACATACGTCGCACCGGTCAACCTCGCAGCCGCCTGCTCCGGCGTCAACCTCCGCACGGGTCCCTCCACGACCGCGACCGCGAAGGCCCGGCTTGCGGCCGGCGCGCTGGTCGTCGCGACCGGAACGGTCACCGGGACGCGCTGGAGCGCCACATGCGGAGCCGCCGCCGCGACCGGCACGGCGTGGTACCAGATCGCCTCCATCAACGGGAAGACGGTCAAGGCGCTGTACGGGGTCGCCGTCCTCTACGGAGCCAAGGGCCTGTTCCGGGCGCCGACCGATACCGCCTCCTCGCCGGTTCCGACCCCGAAGCCCACCCCCGCGCCGACGGCCGCTCCCACGCCCGCCCCCAAGCCCACCCCCGCGCCCACGCCCACCGCGACCCCAGCGCCGACCTGGGTCGAGGGGATCGATGTCAGCCACTGGCAGGGGACCATCAACTGGCCGCTCGTCGCGAAGGCCGGCAAGAGGTTCGCATTCCTGAAGGCGACCGACGGGCTGATCACCAACGGCACGATGTTCGTCGACACCTCGTACCCCGCAAACCGCGCCCAGGCCAGGGCCGCAGGGATCCCGGTTGGCGCCTACCACTTCGCGCGCCCGGACGCGACGCCTGGTGACGCGATCGCCGAGGCGGACCACTTCGTCGACACCGCGACGCCGGCGAAGGGTGACCTGCTCCCCGTGCTCGACCTCGAGACCTCGGGGGGGCTCAAGGTCACCGACCTCCAGGCATGGGTCCAAACCTTCATGGACCGGGTCTACCAGCGCTCGGGCGTCCGCGGGGCGATCTACGTCTCGCCGTCGTTCTGGTCCACGTACATGGGCAACACGGCCACATTGGCCCTGAGCGGCTACCAGGTGTTGTGGATCGCACATTGGACGACCGCGTCCCAGCCGACGATGCCCGCCTCCAACTGGGCCGGCGAGGGGTGGACGTTCTGGCAGTACACGTCCAGCGGCACCGTGCCCGGGATCAGCGGCAACGTGGACCTCGACCGCTACCGCTACAAGGACCTAGCCCCGGCGATGGTGCCGTAGCCGGGCAGGCCCCTCGCTCCCGCCTGCAGGTGTCCATCCCCTAGACTGCTCGGCACGATGGAGCCGATCGCCGCGCCCGCTCGCCCGCACCGCCACGACGGCGATCGGCCGGGCTCGAACTCGCTCGTCGAGCTGATCCGCGCCTCGGTCATCGGCGAGGACGAGGCGGTCGCCGGTCCATACGGCATGCGGCGCGTGACGTACGCTGACTACACGGCATCCGGCCGCAGCCTCTCGTTCATCGAGGACTACATCCGCGAGGCGGTCCTGCCGCTGTACGCGAACACGCACACGGAGTCCTCCGGCACGGGCCTCCAGACGAGCCGATTCCGCGAGGAGGCGCGGCGGCTGGTCCTCGAGGGCGTGGGCGGAGATCCGGCCCGTCACGCCGTGATCTTCGTGGGCTCCGGTTCCACGGCCGCGATCAACCGTCTCGTGGACGTGCTCCAGCTGCGCCTGCCCGCGGACCTCGCGGACCGGTGGGATCTCCGCCAGCACATCCCGGCAGACCAGCGTCCCGTCGTGTTCATCGGGCCCTACGAGCACCACAGCAACGAGCTCCCGTGGCGGGAGTCGATCGCCGACGTGGTCACGATCCACGAGGACCGTGACGGCGAGATCGACCTCGACCAGCTGGCCGACGAGCTGGTCCGGTACGAGGGACGCCCGCTGAGGATCGGCAGCTTCTCGGCCGCCTCCAACGTGACCGGCATCGTCTCGAACACGGCCGCCATCTCCCGGCTCCTCCACGAGCACGGCGCGCTCTCGTTCTTCGACTTCGCGGCCGCGGCCCCGTATGTCGCGATCGACATGGACCCGGCCGACGACCCGCTTGCCTGCAAGGACGCGGTGTTCATCAGTCCCCACAAGTTCATCGGCGGCCCCGGCACGCCCGGCGTCCTCGTCGCGCGCCGCGACCTGTTCCGGAATCGCGTCCCGTCGATGCCCGGCGGCGGCACCGTCGCATATGTCAACCCCGAGGAGCACGTCTACCTCACGGACATCGAGCATCGCGAGGAGGGCGGCACCCCTGCGATCGTGGAGTCAATCCGCGCGGGCCTCGTGTTCCAGCTCAAGGCAGCCGTCGGCGTGGACGCGATCCGCGAGCGGGAGGAGGATTTCATCGGCCGCGCCCTCCACCGCTGGGAGGCGAACCCGGGCATCGAGATCCTCGGCAGCCACCAGGCGGAGCGCCTGTCGATCGTCTCCTTTGTCGTCCGCCGGGATGGGCGCTACCTGCACCACAACTTCGTGGTCGCGCTGCTCAACGACCTGTTCGGGATCCAGTCCCGCGGCGGCTGCTCGTGTGCCGGGCCGTACGGTCACCGGCTGCTGGGCATCGACCCGGAGACCAGCCACGAGTTCGAGCGCGAGATCGCCCGCGGCTGCGAGGGGATCAAGCCGGGCTGGGTGCGGGTGAACTTCAACTACTTCATCAGCGAGGCGGTGTTCGAGTTCGTCCTCGACGCGGTGGACCTCGTGGCATCCGAGGGCTGGCGTCTGCTGCCGGACTACGCGTTCGACGCCGCGACGGGGCTCTGGCGTCATCGGGCCGGTCGCGCGGAGCCGCCGCTGTCCCTGGTCGACATCCACTACGGCGACGGGTCCATGACCTGGCCGTCCCACCGGCATCACGAGCCCGTGACCCGCCTCGCGGAGTACCTGGACGAGGCGCGTGACCTGCTCTCCCTGCCGCCGAGGCCTCTCGTTGTCCCGACGATCCCGGACGGCGCCGTCGGCCCGGACTTCGAACTCCTCCGCTGGTTCCTCCTGCCGGAGGACGTGTCCACCGTCGTCTCCGGCGCGGTCGATGGCTGACAGGGTTCCGGCTGTCCTCGGACTGGACGTCGGGACGACCGACGCAAAGGCCGCGCTGATCGGGCTGGACGGACGGCTGCTGGGACTGGGGCGCGGGTCGTATCCCACCGATGCCGGGGCCGACGGGCGAGCCGAGCAGGACCCACGTGCCTGGTGGACGGCGCTGTCGACGGCGGTCCGGGGGATCGATGTCGCCGCCGCCGAGGTGGTCGCGATCTGCGGCGTCGCGCAGGGCCCGACGCTGGTGGCGGTGGACGCCGCGGGCGATCCCGTCCGCCCGGCGATCACGTGGCAGGATCGCAGGGCCGGCGGGACGGGGTTCGGGTTGCTCCCGAAGATGGCCTGGCTGGCCCGCGAGGATCCCGGAGCCGTGGCGCGCGCAGCGTGGCTGCTCCCTGCGTGGGATGCGATCGGGCTGTGGCTGAGCGGCGAAGCGGCATCCTCCCTCCAGGGCCACGAGACCGCGCCGGACGAGGCGGCGCTCGCGCACGCCGGGGTCCGGTCGCCGCAGGTTCCCGCCGCACGGCCGTTCGGGTCGCCGCTGGGGGCGCTGCGGCCGGGCGCAGCCGCAGCGCTGGGCCTGCGCGCCGGGATCCCGGTGATCTCGGGGGTCAACGACGGCGCGGCCAGCATGCTGGGTGCCGGGTTGCGGGTCGCCGGCGATGCGGTGGATACCGGGGGAACCTCCGGCGGCCTCGCGATCTACACCGACGGTCCCGTGCCGCTCCCGGTCGCGGGCCTGTACCAGGCGCCGGCGCCGATCCCAGGGCGCTGGGTCGTGGGTGGGGCGATGGCGGCGTTGGGCGCCTCGGTCGGGTGGCTGCTGAGCTCCGTGCTGGGGGACCGCTGGTCCGCAGAGGAGCTGTTCGCCGAGGCCGCGACCGTGCCGGCCGGGGCGCAGGGGCTCACGTTCCTTCCGTACCTCGCGGGTGAGCGCGCGCCGGTCTTCGACGACAGTGCGCGCGGAGCGTTCGTCGGCCTCACGCTGGCCCACGGGCGCGCCCACCTGTTCCGGGCCGTCCTGGAGGGCGCCGCGTTCGCCATGCGCGACGTGGCGGAGCCCTTGGCGGCGGCCGGAGCGCCCGCCCGGGAGCTCCGCCTGGCCGGACGGCCGAGCCCGGGAGACCTCTGGGCGCGGATCAAGGCAGACGTCCTGGGCGTGCCGGCGGCGATCCCCGTGGTGGGCGAGACCGCGGTGCTGGGCGCTGCGATCATCGCGGCGGCGGGCGTTGGTGCGGCGCCGAGCCTCGAGGCGGGGGTGGCATCGATGGCGGCCGTCGCGAGGCGGCTGGACCCGGACCCCTCGACACGTGCCGCCTACGACGATGCCTTCGGCCTGTACCTCGCCCTGTACCCGGCGCTCCGTCCCGTCTTCCAGCGGTCGGGCGACCGCTGACGCGCCCCTCCCTCCCGCGCCCTTCCCGCTCCCCGCGCCGATCGCCCCTCCTCTCCGCGCGCCGGTCGCCCCTCCCTCCCGCGCCCTTCCCGCTCCCCGCGCCGATCGCCCCTCCTCTCCGCGCGCCTACCGGCCGCTCCTCCCGCGCCGGCGCCCTTCCCGCTCCGCGCGCCCTTGCCGCTCCGCGGGCCGGCCGCCCAGCGACCGAACAGCGCGGTGATGCCGCGAACCAGTCGCCCGTAGGGTCGGGAGGGATCGGGAGGGTCCGGGCGGGACCTGAGAACGTGCGCCTCTGACCGCCTCGCGGCTGAACCGTGTCCTCGCCGCACGGTTCGGCCTCCTCGCGACCAGCGGGGCGCCGGGGCGCCGGCTTCGCAAACCAAGGCCGCGGGCGCCGGCCGGCCGGCTTCGCAAACCAAGCCGCGGGCGCCGGCCGGCCGGCTTCGCCAACCAAGGCCGCGGGCGCCGGGGCGCCGGCTTCGCAAACCAAGGCCGCGGGCGCCGGCCAGGCCGGCTTCGCCAACCAAGGCCGCGGGCGCCGGCCAGGCCGGCTTCGCCAACCAAGGCCGCGGGCGCCGGCCAGGCCGGCTTCGCCAACCAAGGCCGCGGGCGCCGGCCAGGCCGGCTTCGGTGGTGGCGCGCCGTCGGGGGGCATGCCGGCGGGGTCAACGAAGGCCGCGGTGCGACGCGAGCTCCCCTCAACAGGTTCTCACGCGCGTGGTGGTAGATTCCGTGGCAGAGCCTTCGGGGCAGGGTGCGATTCCCGACCGGTGGTAGGGTCCCGATACGCGGGACGAGCCCACGAGCGGCGCGGCGGCAACAGAGCCCGCGGCGTGCAGCAGATCCGAAGACGGGGTACGCCTCGCCTGCCGGAGCCGACGGTACAGTCCGGATGAGAGAAGGCCAGGGCCGACGCGACCCGCCTGGGTGCGCGTGCGTGCGCCTCCTGCCCCGTGCCGCTCGTGATGCACGGAGGTGGTCGATGGCGACACAGGAGGGCCCCGCGACGGGTGTGCCCCCGGTGATCGCGCCCGCCCCAACGTCCGGGCAGCCCGCGGGGATCAGCGTGTCCGGCGTGTCGCTGACGTTCCGTGGCACCCGGACCACCCACGTCCTCGACGGCATCGACATCGCCATCACGCCCCGTGAGGTTGTCGCGTTGATCGGCCCCAACGGCTGCGGCAAGAGCACGCTCCTCCGGATCCTGGGCGGGTTGATCCCGGCGGACGCCGGCGGCGTCACCATCGACGGGGATCCCGTCACGGGGCCGGATCCGAGGGTCGGGCTCGTGTTCCAGGAGCCCCGGCTGCTGGCCTGGCGCTCTGCGGTGGACAACGTCCGCTTCCCGATGGAGCTCGCCGGCTGGTCGAAATCGCGTCAGGAGGCGCGCGCGGAGGCCCTGCTGGGTCTCGTTGGCCTGCGCGAGTTCGCGAACGCCCGCCCGGCAACCCTCTCGGGCGGAACGAGGCAGCGCGTCGCCATCGCCCGAGCCCTCGCCCTGGAGCCCAGCCTGCTGCTCCTCGACGAGCCCTTCAGCGCCCTCGACGCCCTCACCCGCGAGCGGTTCAACGCCGAGCTCCTCCGGCTCTGGGACCGGACAGGGACCACGATCGTCCTCGTGACTCACAGCATCCCGGAGGCCGTGTTCCTCGCCGACAGGGTCCTTGTGCTGTCGCCGCGCCCCGGCCGGATCGTTGCCGAGATCCGCGTGGACCTGCCGCGCCCGCGGCGCATCGCGGACATGGACTCCGCGTTCGTCTCGCACGTCGCCGCGGAGGTCCGGGCCCACCTCGTGGACACCACCGACGACAGCATCGCGATGGAGGAGGCCCGGATCGCCGGCGAGGCCGGCACCGTGCCCGCCGTGCGCCCCCGTCACGCGGAGACGGCGCCCGGGACGCCCGCCTGGTTCGACCCGTTCCGCCCGGAGGACGGGGCATGAAGCGGCGGGCCGGGCTCGTGCTGCCGGTCGTCGCCAGCCTCGTCGTCTTCGTCCTCGTCTGGCAGCTGATCGTGTTCGTGACCGGCTATCCCGTCGTTCATCCTGCCCGGGCCGTACACCGTGGCGGAGCGGTTCGTCCGCGCCTGGTCCGACGGCATGATGTGGCCGCACACCCAGACGACCCTGGTCGAGGTCCTGCTGGGCTTCGCGATCGGCGCGTCGATCGGGCTGGTCACCGGCATCGGCCTCGCGCGCTCCCGCCTTGCGGAGCGTCTGCTCAGCCCGTACCTGGTGGCCGCACAGGCGACGCCCATCCTGGCGTTGGCGCCGCTGATCGTCCTGTGGTTCGGCAGCGGCCTGCCGTCGAAGCTCGTCATCTGCACGCTGATCGTGTTCTTCCCGGTCGCCGTGGCGACGATGGTCGGCATCCGATCCGTTGACCCGCGCCTCCTCGAGATGGCGAGGAGCTTCCGTGCCACCGAGTGGCAGACGATCACGCGCGTCGAGGTTCCGGCCGCGCTGCCCGCGATCCTCGGCGGCCTCCGGGTCGGCATCACGCTGGCCGTCATCGGAGCCATCGTCGGGGAGTGGGCCGGTGGTGAGACGGGCCTGGGCGTCCTGATCAACATCGCCCGCGGCTCCCTGTTCGACATCCCGCTCATGTTCGCCACCCTGCTGACGCTCGCGCTGGTCGGGGTGTCGCTGTATCTCGTCATGGTCCTCATCGAGCGCCGGCTGGTCGGCGAGCGATGAACCGCGCCCCGATGCCCTGGAGGTCCTCACTCGTGAACCCGTCGTCGCCCGTGAACCCGCCCCCTCGCCGCGCGACGCTGCGTTCCCTCGTCGCGCTCGCGGTGGCGGCCGCCCTCGCCCTCGCCGCGTGCGGAGGGGGGCCGGCGTCGTCGTCCGCGCCCGCCTCCGTGACCCCGCCGGCTGCTGCCGGCTCAGCCCGACCGGCGGCGTCCGCCAGCCAGGGCATCCCGGCCGGCACCACCCCGTCCGCCGCGCCCGTGGACCTGACCGTCGGCCTGGGCTACATCCCGAGCGTCCAGTTCGCCCAGTTCTACCTCGCCCAGAAGGCCGGCTACTACGCGGACGCGGGCCTCAACGTGACGCTCCAGAACAAGATCGACCCCGATCTCATCACGCTCCTGGGCCAGGGCGCGGTGGACATCGGCAGTGGCGACGGCACGTCCGTGATCCCGGCGGTGAGCCAGGGCATCCCCGTGGTCTACACCGCGACGATCTACGGCACCTTCCCGGCGGTCGTGATCGCGAACGCCGCCAGCGGCATCAGGACCGCCGCGGACCTGAAGGGCAAGAAGATCGGCATCCCCGGCAAGTACGGCACGTCCTGGATCCAGCTCCAGGCGCTGCTCAAGTCCGCGGGCCTGACCACGAACGACGTGGAGCTCATGCTCTTCCCGGACTACGGCCAGACCGCGGCGCTCCAGCAGGGCGCGGTCGATGCCGCGACCGGGTTCGCCAACAACGAGCCGATCGTGCTGAAGCGCGCCGGCATCACGCCCGTGGTCCTGGGAGCCGACAGCAGCATCGCCCTGCCGGGGCCCGGCCTCGTGACCGGGACGGCCACGCTGGCGTCACAAGCACGACGCGCTCGCCGCTTTCACCGCCGCCACACTGCGTGCGATGGACGAGATCACCGCGAACCCGCAGAAGGGCCTGGACGCGACCTTCGCGGCCGTCCCGGACCTGGCCCAGGACCCGGCCCTCCAGCGGGAGATCCTGGACGCCACGATCGCCACCTGGAAGAACCCGCGGACCGGCGGCGCACTGGGCTCGATCGACCGGGCCGGGTGGCAGCAGTCGCTGGACTTCATGAGTGGTCTCGGCCTGGTGCCGAACCCGGTCACGGTGGACCAGCTGGTGAACGAGTCGCTGCTGCCGTAGCGCGGCGCGAACGAGGCCGGGCTCCCGTGAATGGACGAGGCCGGGGCCTCGCGTGCGGATGGCCCCGGCCTCGCTGACGTCGTCGGCGTTCGGTGAACGATCCTACCGGTAGGTCGAGCGTCCCCCGGTCGGTCAGGGTGATCGTCAGCTGGCTGTTCGCGATGGCGTAGCTGGCGGTCCTGGAGAGCGCCAGGATGTACAGGTCGGAGTACGAGCCCTCGGCGCAGGCGACCGTCGTCGGTCGGGCCCGGGGTGAGCGTCAGGCCGCCCGACGACGTGGCCGTGTAGCCGCCGTTGACGGTGTTGCAGTCGGCCTTGGCCGTGAACGTGCCGTCGGTGTTGAACGTGATGGTGTAGTTCGCCTGCTGGTCGGACGGCACGACGCCCTGGAAGGCCGGGTCCTTCATGGTGACCGCCGTCAGCAGCCAGGTCTTGCCGGTCAGGCCCGCGCCGGGCGGCGGGGTCGGGGCCGGAGTCGGCGCCGGCGTCGGGCTTGGGTGTGGGAGCCGGCGTCGGCGGCGCGCGTGGGGGCGGCGGTCGGGGCGGCGGTCGGGGCGGCGGTCGGGCCCGTCGTCGGCTTGGACGTGGGAGCCGCCGTCGGCGCCGCGGTGGGGGCGGCGGTCGGCTTGGGTGTCGGCGACGGCGTCGGGGCGGGTGTCGGCGACGGTGTGGGCGTCGGGGTGGCGGTGGGCGCCGGCGTCGGTGATGGCGGCCCGGCCGGCGTCGGGCCCGGGGCGACGCCGACGACGAAGCGTCATCGTGCCCTCGTCGTTGAGCGTGATCGTGAGCGTGTCGTTCGCGATCGCGTAGCTCTTCGCACCGGGTCAACGCCGTGGACGAACAGGTCGCCGTACGAGCCCTCGGGGCAGAAGGCGAGGGTCGAGATGCCGGGGGTGATCGTCAGGCCGTTCGAGCCGCTCGTCTTGTACGTGCCCCCGACCTGGTTGCAGTCGGCGGTCGCGTTGAAGGTGTTGTCGGTGTTGAACTTGATCTGGTACTTGTCCTGGTCGGCGGGCGGGATGATGCCCTGGAACGCCGGGACCTTCTCCGTGATCGCGGTGAGCTGCCAGATCTTGCCGGTGAGCTCCTTCGAGTTGCTCGAGCCGCAGGCCGCCACGATGACGGCCGCGCCGATGGCGAGCGCGATGAGCGTGAGTTTTCGCATGCGGTCAACTCCTGGCGGATCGGGATTCGCTGTTGGTCGATCGAATGAACCCGGGCGGCCACCCGACGTCAGCCCGTGGTCGCCGCATCGAAGGATAGGTGATCCCCATTCGTTCCGGCGCCACGGCGGACGACTGCCGCCGCCGCGGCGAGCCCGGCGCTGGCCCGGAGAGCCCGGCGGGAAAGTGATAGCGTCGCGCGCCGGGGCCCGTAGCTCAGCGGTAGAGCAGGGGACTTTTAATCCCTTGGTCCTGGGTTCGAATCCCAGCGGGCTCACCAGATCCGCGTTCGCCGATCAGCGAGAGTGCCGCATCGCGCCGTGCGAGAGATCATCCCCTCGGGACGATGTGCACGCCTGAGCCTCACCTATACTCGAGTCATGGACGGGCTCGGGCGCCGTCCGCCCACACGCATGCCCGCGTCTGTCACCGATGAGAGAGGGACCAGAATGAAGCGCCCGTTCGGGATCACGATCCTCGCGGTCATCTTTGCCGTCGCTGGGCTGTCGTACATGATGCTCGGCTTCCAGATGACCACGGCCGTCACGTTCGGCCCATTGCAGACCGGACAGGGCACGTGGATCTGGGGCTGGATCGTCGTCCTGACAGGCCTCGCCTTCTGGGCCGCCGGGCTCGCCGCCTGGCGCCTCCAGCCCTACGGCTGGATGCTCGGCAACATCCTGGCGATCTTCGGCGTCTTCGAGGCCATCTTCGCGCTCCTCGGCACCGGCAGCCTCAACTATGCCCTCGCGACCACCGCGTTCCCGTTCATCCTCCTGTGGTACCTGCACCGCGATTCCGTCAAGACGGCGTTCGGCATCGCGGACGCCTGACCTGTCGCTGACCGACCATCCTGGCAGGCGTCCCCGGCCGCGGCGCCTGCCAGATCCCCTGGGGCGGCTCCGGGGCGCTCCGCAAGACCCGGTTCGGGTCGGGATTCCGGACAGACGGCACTCGTTGGTGTACGGTGCGCGAAGGGAGACCGTCGCCATGCGGACCGGCCATGTCCGGGACCTGCCGGGGACGGTGAGGGGACGTATTCCGTGCCCGTGACAACCGGCGAGCCTCCGTGGGTCGCGGGAATCCGAAGGACGTGAGCGATGACCGAGCCGACGAAGCCAGCGCGACGCACCAGGGCAGCGGCTGTCCCCGTCGAGACGACCCCGGAGGCCTACGACGCCGCGTGGGGCGTCGAAGCGCCGACGGGCGACGTGTGGACCGCGCGCCCGTGGGTGCACACGAACGATCGTGGCGAGGCGGGCAAGGCCGCGCGCAAGCGCGTTCCCCGCGTGAGCCATGCGGCCTTCGAGCCGGCGCCGGAGCGCGATCCCATCGCGATCCTCGCGGCCCAGGAGGAAGACCGGCTCCAGGAGCTCGTTCCGCTGCGCCACGAGCGCATGGCCGAGTCCCCGTTCGCCTACTACCGCGGGCACCCCGGCCGTCATGGCGTTCGACCTCGCCACCACGCCGCGCTCCGACATCCTCGTCCAGGCGAGCGGAGACGCCCATCTCTCCAACTTCGGGTTGTTCGCCTCTCCGGAGCGGACGCTGGTCTTCGACACCAACGACTTCGACGAGACGCTGCCCGGTCCGTGGGAGTGGGACGTCAAGCGGCTCGCCGCCAGCGTCGTGATCGCCAGTCGTGCCAACGGCTTCAGTGCAGATCTCAGCCGGGCCGCGGCGATGGCGGGCGTCCGCAGCTACCGCCAGTGGATGGGCCGGTACGCGGGCATGCGCCTGCTGGACGTCTGGTACGCCTCCATCACCGATGGCGACATCCGCGATGCCGCCGAGGCGACCGGCTTCCTCCAGGGCAGGGCCGGGACCGCCCGCCGCCAGAACCTGGACGCCATCTTCAACAAGGCCCGTCGCCGCGACGGCATGCGCGCCTTCGAGTCGCTGACCGGCGTGGTGGACGGGCGCCGGGTGCTCATCGAGGACCCGCCCGTCCTGACCCACGTCGCCGACGAGGGTGCCCTGCGATCGCTCCAGAAGGTGTTCGCGGACTACCGGGCCACGATGCCCGAGAACCGGCGTGACTTCCTCGAGCGGTACCGCTTCGTCGACATGGCCCTCAAGGTGGTGGGCGTCGGCAGCGTCGGCACCCGCTGCTACGTGATCGTCCTCGAGGGCCGCGACGAGAACGACCCGCTCATCCTCCAGGCCAAGGAGGCGACGGCCTCGGTCATGGAGCCGCACCTCCAGGCGAGCGCACACCCCAGCCACGCACAGCGCGTCGTCGTCGGCCAGCAGCTGATGCAGGGCACGTCGGACATCTTCCTGGGCTGGACCCGCGGTCCGGGCGGTCGGGACTTCTACCTGCGCCAGCTGTGGGACATGAAGGGGTCCGTGGATACCGCGACACTCCAGCCGGTCGGGATGAGCTTCTACGCCGGCGTCTGCGGCTGGGCCCTCGCCCGGGCGCACGCGCGTACGGGCGACGCGGCGGCGATCTCGGCCTACCTGGGGACGAGCGACACGTTCGATGGCGCGATCGCCGACTTCGCCGAGACCTACGCGGATGTCAACGCGCGCGACCACGCGGCGTATCTCGCGGCGATCAAGGACGGCAGGGTGTCCACCCTGACGTCAGACGAGATCTCGATGCCGGGCGTCATCATGGCAGAGACGGCGAAGCTGGTCTCCGCGACGAAGGCCAAGGCCGCGAAGGCCTCGAAGCCGGCGCCCGGTGCGAAGGCGAAGGGCTCGCCCAAGAAGTAGCACCGCTGCCACGGGTCGGTCCTCCCCGCGACGGCGGCCGGGCCGACACCCGTCGAACGGGCACCCGCTAGGCGAGCCGCACGACCACGCCCTCGGGCGGCGGTGAGGGGTGTCTCGTGCTTCACGGCGCCGATGTCCTCGCCGAGGCGCTCGCGAAGCTTCCGCAGATCGCCTGCGGGGCCGCGGCCGACCGCCGCGCGCAACGGCACGACCGGCAGGTCCGGGAACCGCCCCCGCGAGACCTCTGGCCACCGTGCGAACAGCTCCGGGAGTCGCTCCGGCAGCCCGTCGGCCATGGGTGCTCCGAGCACCAGGAACTCGTCACCACCGTCCCGGATCGCCCGTGAGTCGGGGAGCTCTCGCAGTTCGCCGGTGAGCAGGGCAAGCAGCTGATCACCGGCAGCCTGGCCGTGGTCCGTGTTCCATGCGCCGAAGCCAGCGAGGTCGATGAAGCCGCACTCGATCGGAAGGCCGGCGAGCCCGGGCAGCTCCTCGAACAGGCGCGCGTCCACGAAGAACGCCTCCTTGCGGGGCACGTTGACGCTCGGATCGGTCATCCACGGCGGGACATGCGGCCACCGGAACCGCTCCCGGAACGGCTTGCCGCTCCAGGAGCGCGAAGGCGAGGAGCTCGGCGGCCAGCCAGGGCCACTCCGGTCCCACCATCGCCGGTCGGCCTCCCCGCTCCGTGACCTGTGCCTCCATCGCGTCGAGCACCGAGACGGGATCGAACATTGCGTCCAGCAGGCCGAGCAGCTCCGCGACCGCGAGCGTGGTCAGGACGTCGGTCGGCTGGCGCGGATCGCCCCAGCCACCGTCCGGACGTCGCTCGGTGCGCAGCCATTCGACCGCGCGGGCAACCATGCCCAGGCCCTCTCCGGTCCTTGCGGCCGCGGAGGCCAGGTGGGCGGTGGCCGACGTCATCGGGACGTCGAAGAAGGGGTAGGACCGCCCGTGCACGAGGCCGTCGGTGCGGTCTGCCCTCGCCGCGTACCGCGACGCGATGGCGGACACCAGGCCCGGGACCCGCGCGAGCGCCCTCGGGCGCCTGGCGAAGGCCCAGAGGAGGAACGTGTCGCCCCAGGCCTCGACGCCCGCGATCCGCACCGCAACGTCATCCTCGACCGTCGGAAGGGCTTCCGCCAGGAGGGCCCGCGCCCGGGTGGCGACGTCGGCAGGGCCGTCGCTCCGCCCGATGCGGTCCAGCCACTCGACGTGCTCAACGAGCACCGGGGGCACCCACAGGCGCGCGGCATGCTCGGCACCGTGGCGCTCGGCGAACTCGCGCTCGGCCGGTCGCCATCGGAGCCGGTCGTCGAGGGCGATCCACCCGGCGACGGAGAAGCTCCAGCGGTAGCGCCGCGCCCCGCCGCGGCACCCGATGCGGTTGGTCTCGAGCGTGTCGAGCAGTGGAATGGGATCGACCGGTCGGCCGTTCGTGGCGGCCCAGCGCAGGACGGCTGGTCTGAACGGGCTCGTCGGGGCGCCTTGCGCCAGCTCGATGTCCAGCAGGTCCTCGAGATGGCGGAGCCAGGGCGACAGCACGGGTGCATCGTCACGGAACGCTGCCATCCGCGCCATTCCCCGAAGGGGCTATTGCGCCTCGATGGACCGCTTGGACAGCCCCAGGAAGAACCCCTCGATCGCCGTCTTCGGCGCGCCGTCCGGCTTGGCAGCGGCGCCCAGCGTCACGAACAGCGGCGCGAGGTGCTCCACGGTCGGGTGCGCATACGGCATCCCGGGCGCCTTCTCCCGGAACGCGAACAGCGTGTCCAGGTCGCCGCGTGCCATCGCCTCGGCCGCCCACCGGTCGAACTCGATCGACCACTGCGGTGCGCCTGGCTTGCCCGCGAAGTACTCGCCGATGTAGCGGGAGGCCGTGGGTCATGAACCCGGACCCGACGATGAGCACGCCCTCGTCCCGGAGGGGCGCGAGCCGACGGCCCACCTCGAACAGGTGCGCCGGATCGAGGTCCGGCATCGACATCTGGAGAACCGGGACGTCCGCTTCGGGGTACATCGCGAGGAGAGGAACCCAGGCGCCGTGGTCGAGCCCGCGGTTCGGGCGGTCCAGCACCGGCTCGTTCGCGGGCATGAGGGCCTTGATGCTGGCCGCGAGGTCTGGCGCTCCGGGCGCCGCGTACTGGAGGTCGTAGTAGCGCTGCGGGAACCCGTAGAAGTCGTAGACGAGCGGCACCGTGGTGGTGGCGCCGATGGCCATGGGCGCGGTCTGCCAGTGGGCGCTGACCATGAGGATCGCCTTCGGGCGCGGGAGCACGGCGGACCAGCCGGCGAGCTGGCTCATCCAGACCGGATCGTCCAGGAGCGGCGGCGCGCCGTGACCCAGGTACAAGGCGGGGAGGGGGCCGGAACCGGCGGGAATCCGGGCGGGGATCGCGTCTGTCATTCGTGAGAGGTTCCTGGCGGGTCGGACGCTGGGCAGGGAAACGGTAGACGGAGATGCCGGGTGACGCAACGGTGGCGCCACCCGGCGTTGGTGGTCAGGTTCAGGCGGCCGTCGCGACGGCGGGCGGCGACACCATCACGTAGGCGGTCTGCCAGCTGCCGTTGCTGAGCAGCTGCAGCCGGATGTTGAGCCAGGCCATCGCCTCCAGCTCGCGGGCGGCGGCCAGGGGGCCGACGCTGACGGGACGGAAGCCGATTGACGAGGCGAGCGCCGAGAATGTCGCGTGGGCCTCGGCGTCGTCCGTCGCGTAGAGAGCGTCGAGGGTGATGCCAAGGGCACGGGGGTTGCCCTGGTTGCCCGCGAACAGCGTGTTGAACGCCTTGACGACGCGGGCGCCCGGGAGCGCGGCGGCCAGGAGCTCGGCACCGGACGGGCCGTCGCCGGTGGCCAGCCCGGAGTAGTCGGGCTTGAGCGTGTTGGTGGCGTCGATGACGATCTTGCCGGCGACGAGGGGCGCGATCTCGGCGGCGACCGACGGGACCGCGCCGTACGGCACGGCGATGACGACGATGTCGGCGCCGCCGACGGCCGCCGCGGCAGACCCCCCGGCAATGGCGCCGACTGCGATCGCGGCCTCGGCGGTCTTCGCGGCATCGTGGCCGGAGAGGACGACCCGGTGGCCGGCGGCGGCGAAGGAGGTGCCCAGCGCCCGGCCAACGTTGCCGGTTCCGATGATGGTGATGTTCATGGTTCGTTCTCCCTGGCCCATGGCTGCGTGGGCCGCGCTTGACCTTTTGGTACCAGCAAAGCACTATTGCCGTTGAGCGAACTCTGACAGAAGTTCGACCAGGAGTCAAGTACCTTGTCCACAGAGAAAGATCAGGCTTCCGGGGAACCGGCCGCCCCGCCCGTCGCACCCGACGGCGCCCCGCCCATGGCGTCCCCGCCGGCACCGGCCGCCCGGTTCAACATCGGCCGCGAGACCCGGCGCTGGCGCCGGTCGCGGGGCCTGACGCTCGCTCAGGTCGGCGAGCGGAGCGGCCTGAATATCGGGTACCTGTCGCAGATCGAGAACGAGAAGTCGGTCCCCTCGCTCGAGGCGCTCGCCGCAATCGCGGCCGCACTCGACATCCCGCCGGCATGGCTCCTGCTCGACGCGTCGGCGCCGCCCCGCGTCGTCCGCGCCTCGGACCGTCCACGCACCGTCGGGCCCGGCGGGTCGCTGATCACAGAGGTCGACGCCGGGACGAGTCGCGACGTGTGCATCCTCGAGGTCGCCGTCCCATCGGGCGCGGCCACGGGCACGCACGCGCACCAGGGCGACGAACATCACCTGATCCTGTCGGGCCGCTGGCGCCTGACGCAGGGCGAGCACACGGTTGAGCTGGGTCCCGGCGACTACCTGGCGTGGGATCCGACCGTGCCCCACGACGTCCAGAACGTCGGCGCAGGGGAGGGGCGGATGCTCGTGATCTACCCCCGCGGCGGGCGGGATCGTGCCGCCGGTGCGGGGCCGGGTGCCGGCGGGCCGGGCACCAAGGTGCCCGACTCGAACCTGCCCGACTCGAACCCGCCCGACTCGAACCCGCCCCACTCGAACCCGCCCCACTCGACGGGCTGACGACCGTCCGGTCCGGACGGTGACCGGGCTACCCCCGCCGCAGGCGTCCGAGCAGCGAGCGGGGCGACGACGCTGCCCGGAGGCGCCTCCCCAGGGACGCGGCCAGCGCCTCGTACTCCTCCGGCCGGTTGTAGCGCTGGGCCGAGACCCTGAGGATGGCCGTGGACGGCCCGCCTCCCGCGGGATACGCGGCCGGCACCGGGAACGGGTAGACCGGCACCTCGATCCGGTCCTCGTCGAACAGCGCCGCCTGGAGTGACCGGGTCGCCGCGAACGTGGGAGCGATGCCGGCGAGCGGTACGGCAGCCATCGACCCCAGCATGGTGTCGGGAGCCGGCGGCTCGATCCCCAGGGCCGTGCAGAGCCGGTCCCGTGCCTGGAGGGCGAGGGACGCGTTCGCGGCCATGAGCCCCGGCCATCCGTCGGCGTGCAATCCGCCGACGTAGCGGATCGCGGCGGGGATCGAGAGCCAGGGCGTGGGATCAGGCGTCCCCGTCCAGTCGAACGTGAGGCGGAATCGCGACCGGTCGTGCCGGTCATCGTTCGCGCCGTGCGACGTGACCAGGGGCCTCACCGAGGGCCGGACGTCCGCACGAACATGGACCATCGCGGCGCCTTTCGGGGCGCAGAGCCACTTGTGGGCGTTCCCGGTCCAGTAGGCGGCCCCGAGCGACTCCAGGTCCACGGGGACCATGCCGGGGGCGTGCGCGCCGTCCACCAGCGTGTCGACGTCCCGTCGGTCCAGCTCCCGGACGAGAGCCGCGATGGGCAGGACCAGCGCCGTCGGCGAGGTGACGTGGCTGATCAGGGCGAAACGTGTCCGTGGCGTGGTGGCGTCCAGGTACGCCTCCAGGACCTGCGCGGGATCATGGATGGGGTAGGGGATCCGGACCAGGATCACGTTGGCGCCGTCCCGTTCGGCCGCAGCCCGGAGCGCGTTGAGCGTGGCGTTGTACTCGTGGTCGCCGGCGAGCAGCTCGTCCCCGGGCTTGAAGCGCACGGATCCGAGGATCGTGGACACACCCGTCGTGGCGTTGGCGACGAAGGCGAGGCCATCCGGGTCGGCGCCCAGGAACGCGGCGGCCTCCGTGCGCGCCTCGTCCAGGTGTCCTTCCAGCTCGCGGCCGAGGAACCGGGCGGGCTCCTGCTCCATGCGCTCCCGCCACGCGCGCTGGGCCTCCATGACCGGCTCGGGACACGCCCCGAACGAGCCGTGGTTGAGGAACGAGATCTCCCGATCCAGCAGCCAGGGCTCGCGGTCGAACGTTCGATGGGCCACGTCCGGACGATAGCGGAACGGGTGACCCGCCGGAGCCCCGGTATTGGACCTATCCGAGGAGCAGCGCCTCCCCCGCGCCCGCCGAGCGCATCACGGCCGATACCCCCGCCGGCGCCAGGTGGGCCCGGCCCCTGCCCGCAACGGTCCAGCTGCCGCCCGGTCGACCGATCACGAGGGTCTGCTCGTCCAGCCCCAGCCAGGCCAGCGCGCCGGTCTCCTGCGGTCCTCCGGTGCCGGACACGTCCACGGTGGCGCGCCAGGCGTCGAGGCGTCCCGGCGCGTAATGCGGGAGCACCGCGATCCCGGGCACCAGCCGGAGGCCGTCCACCGGCCCGGACGGGGTCCAGAGCCGCTCCCCGAGGGCCATCGCTCCAGCGCTGGCACCGGCCACGCATGCCCCGGCTGCATGTGCACGGAGGATGGCCGCCCACCCCGCCGTGCCCCGGAGGACGCCCGGGATCAGGTCGGGATCGCCGCCGGGAAGGTGGACCAGGTGGGCCCCAGCCAGTTCTTCCAGCATCGCCGCGCCCGGGATCTCCGCATCGGCGCGACGGAGAAGACTTGCCGCCCAGACCCGTACCTCGACCCGGGCGCGCGCTGCGGCCGCCCGGAACGCCCGCTCACCGTGGGCGAAGGCGAGGTCCGGGCGATGACGCGCCACCGCCGTCGGCACGATGACGACGCGCGGCTTCTCTCGACCCGCGGCCTCGAGAGCCGCCGCGAGCAACGCGTCCATCGCTGCCTCGTCGCCGGTGACGTACTCCCCGCCCCCGTGCAGGGCGACGAGCCCGCTCAGCGGTCGCCCTCGGGCTCACCGGGCTCACCGGGCCCACCGGGCTCACCGGGCCCATCCGGCTCACCGGGCCCACCGGGCCCATCCGGCTCGGCAGCTTGCTCCGTTGTTCGTGGCCCTGCCGGGGAGACCGTTCGTGGTGGTTCGGGCAGCCCCGGCGCGGGTCGCGGCGTCACGTCGATGATCACGCCCGGCTCCGGGCGGCGTCTGCGGACGACCCACGCCAGGCGCTCCGGCCCGGCCACGAACGGCACCACGTACGCCACGACGATGACCGGGAGCAGCAGCCGGAGCGGTCCCGGAAACCTGATCCCCACGAAGGTGGCGAGCCAGTAGACGACCCAGGCCGTGAGCAGCGTCCGGGCCGGCCAGCCGGCCTGGTGGAGCCGCCACACCGGCAGCAGGGCGAGCAGGCCGGCGACGAGGGCGATGAGCATCAGGAGGGGCGACATGGCGCGAGGATCATAGGCCCCGCTCCCTGCGCTGGCCCCGGGCCGCCCCTGGCAAGGATGCGGCGAGGGCAGCTCGTGCCCCGTCAGATACGATGATCCCTCCCGAAACCGCCGGACGCCCGTGATCCCGTGACCCTCCGCTTCAGTGCCTGGCTCAGCCGCTGGGGCCCGATTCTGCCGCTCCTCATCGCCGAGGGGACCATCTGGCTCGGCTTCGGCGCGCTCCTGCCGATCCTGCCGATCTACTTCACGCGGCATGGCGTGGACCTGCTCACGCTCGGGATCGTCGTCGCCGCCTGGCCGGCGGCCCGGCTGGTGGGAGAACCGTTCTTCGGGTGGGTTGCAGACCGGTCATCGCGCAAGGCGATGATGGTCGTGGGGCTGGCACTGGCGGCGGGCGTTGCTGTCCTGCCGCTGTTGGTCGTCGGCCCGATCGCGTTCATCACCTTCCGGGCGCTCGCGGGACTGTGCGCCTCCATCTACGACCCGGCGGCCCGCGGCTACCTGGTGGACGCGAACCCGCCCGAGCGGCAGGGCGAGACGTTCGGGTACTACGGGGCCGCCCAGATGGGCGGCTTCATGATCGGACCGGCGATCGGCGGTTTCGCCGCGGCCGTCACCGGTGAGCCCACCGTGGTCTTCTGGGTGGCGGGCATCGCGCTCGTCGTCTCGGCGCTGCTGGTCGCGGTGCAGCTTCGCGACGTCGCCCACGTCCCACACGCCCGTCCCGCGCGGTCCGCGGCGACGACTGGAGGGACGGGTGGGCCCGACGCGCTTCTCCCGGACGGACCCTCCGGCGGCCGGATCCTCAACCGGCTCCTGGTCGCCGCCATCGTGTTCAACGTCGGGAGCTTCTTCGCCGGCGGCAGCTACGAGGTGGTCTGGAGCCTCTACATGACCAGCCTCGGGGCCGGGCTCGATGCGATCGGACTGAGCTTCGCCACCTTCTCACTTCCCGTCCTGATCCTGTCGCCGTTCACCGGTCGGTTCATGGACCGCGAGGGCGGGTTCTATGCGCTCGTCGTCGGGATGGCCGGTATCGCGATCTGCGGGGCCCTGTATCCGCTGATCCCGGCAGTCTGGTTCATGATCCTGCTGGGTCTCGTCGAGGGCACCGCGTTCGCCTTCGCTTCGCCGGCGCTGTACATGCTGGTCTCCCGGGCCTCGCCCGCCGGTCGCAGCTCGACCGCCCAGGGCCTGTTCGGCGCCGCGGGCACGATGGGGACGATCGTGGCATCCCTTGCGGCCGGCGCGCTGGCGCAACACGATCTGCGGCTCCCGTTCTATGTCGCCGGTATCGGAACCGGGACCGCGCTCCTGCTCGGGCTGGCGATCGGCCGGCGGCGCCTCTGGTCAGCCATGCAGCCCAGCCACCTGGATCCGGCGCCGGCCACGGCCAGATCGCTCGGCGAGGTCCCGGGATGATCCGCAGGTATCGGCGGCCGGGCTGGGTCGAGACGGTCCTGGCCGATCGGCCTCCCGCACCCACGGTGCTTGTCCTGGGCGGGTTCCTCATGAGCCCGCCCGTGTACCGGCCGTTCGCGCGCCGCCTGCTGGAGCGCGGGGTCGCGGATGTCCTGGTCGGCAGCGTCTGGACGCCGGACTGGCTCCTGGCCGCGAGGCGCGGCCTGGGCCCGATCGTCACGCGGTCCGGCCGCGCGCTGCTGGCAGCGTCGGAACGGTCCGCGGTCGTGAGCCTCGGCGCGCCCGTGCTGGTCATCGGGCATTCGGCAGGCGGGATGTCGGCTCGCCTGCTGACGTCGCCCGTGCCGTTCGGCGGCCGGCGGCTCAACGCCTCCGGCCGGCTGGGCGCGCTCATCACGCTCGGCACGCCGCACGTGGTCGCCGACGGGGGCGAGATGGGCAACCGCGTCGGTGCCGAGGCGGCGGCCTTCGCCAACCGGGAGGTGCCGGGGCCTCACTTCGCGCCGCGGGTCGGGTACCTGGCGGTGGCCTCGACAGCGGTCACCGGCCGGCGGGACGGGACGCGGCGGGAACGCGGCGACTGGGCGATGTACCAGCGCCTGCTGCCGGACCCCAGCATCTCGGTGGTCGAGGGTGACGGCCTGATCCCGCTCGCGTCCGCGATCCTGCCCGGTGCGCCGTCCCTGGTCCTCGACGACGCCCACCACGGCCAGTGGCCCGGGCGCGACTGGTATGGCTCGCAGGGGCCGATGGACCGTTGGTGGCCCGTGGCGCTGGAGACATGGCACGTGGCTCTGCGAGCACGGGCGGAGGTGGCGCCGGCGGACGCAGCGGCGCGAGGCCGGCTTTGACGGATCGGCAGAACGGCGGTAGGGTACGCAGTCGCGGGGTGGAGCAGCGGCAGCTCGTCGGGCTCATAACCCGAAGGTCAGGGGTTCGAATCCCCTCCCCGCAACCAATCTGCTTCTCCGAGAACCCTGGGGCCCGACCACCCCGGGGTTCTTCCTTGTCCGGCAGCGGTTGGGGCCTGCCGTCCTGGTCCTGCCATCGGGGCCCGGTCCCGTCCGCGTCCGGGCCCGCGCCGGAAGCGTGCATCGGCTCGGCCAGGCAGAAGCACCGGATCAGGGCGTCGGGCGTTGCTGCGTCAGCCGGAGGCGGTTCCCCGGGACGAGCCGAGCGAGTGCGCGGCGGCCGTGGAGCTGTTCATGGCTTCCTCCCCTGGACGGCAGATCGGACGCTGGTCAGCCACCGGCGACCTCGCGCAGCCGGCGGGCGATGAGCTCGGCACCTGCCCCGAAGAACAGGTGATGACGGAGTACTCCCGCGGCATCGACGAGGTACACGTCGGTCGAGTGGGCCATCGCATACCCGGAGGTGGAGTCGGGCTCAAGCTTCCGGTACGAGACGCCCCACGCGGCTGCGGCCTCGGCGACCTGGGCGTCCGAGCCCGTCAGGCCGGTGTACCCGGCCCGGTAATAGTCGACGTACTGCTTCATCGCCGCCGCGTCGTCCCGTGCCGGGTCGATGGTCACGAAGACCACCTGCGCCGGCACGCCGGCGACCTTGATCGCGGCCCGCAGGTCGGCCAGGGTCGTGGGGCAGATGTCGGGACAGTGCGTGTAGCCGAAGTAGACGAAGACGGGCGTCCCGCGCAGCGACACGAGGTCGAAAGGTCGGCCGTCCTGGCCGGTGAGGCGCAGCGCGGGGGCGGGACGGACCGGGTTGACGGCCGTGTCGCGGACGCCCAGGGGCGCCTGGGTCACCGCCTCCACCATCACCGGGGACATCGACGGCGATGCCCCCGCGCCGCCGCAACCCGCCACCAGGATGACCGTGAGCAGGGCGAGGACAAGGGCGGGCGGCCGACGGGCGACGCCGGTGTGGGTCTGAGGACGGAGGACGGCGACGGGGGCGAGGTGCCAGAGAGGTTCTCGGGCATCGCGGACGGTCGTCCCAGTCGTGCGGCTCATCCCGGAAGGGTACGGGATGCCCGCATCAGGCGACCGCGGCGGCAGCCGGGGCCGCCTCGGACCGGTCGCGCCGGAGGAGGCTCCGCACGACGAGCGCGGCGACGACGAGCGCCCCCAGCCCCGCGGCCACGGCCACGGGCGCCGCCCCGGACTCCTTGACCACGATGCCGGCGTACGCCCAGACGATGACCAGCCCGTACGCCGCGTCCTTGAACCGCCAGACGAACCTCGCGGCGATCGCAAGGCCGACGACGAGAACCGCCGCCGCGACCAGCACGGGATCGATGCCGAAGCCGTCGAAGCCGAGCGCTGCGCCGGCCTGGGCGATGTTGGCGATCGTTGCGACCGTGATCCAGCCGAGGTACACCGACCACGGTGCCCGGACGGTCCAGTACGGCGTGCCGTGCAGGGCGTCGCGATGCTCCCAGAGCCGGAGGTGGATGGCGATCAGGGTCACGAGCAGCGCCAGCATCACGGGAACGGTGAGGGCGAAGACTTCGTACTGGAAGAGCAGCAGCCAGACCGTGTTGAGCACGCCCGAGAGCGCGGGCAGCCAGCCGATGTCCCGGAGCGTGGCGTCCGTGCGGTTGCGGGGGAGCGCCTGCCATGTCGTGAACGCGGCGAGCAGGACGTAGATCACGCCCCAGATCGCGAACACGTAGCCGGCCGGAATGACGTGCACGGCGAAGCGGTCGCTGATCGAGGCGGTCGTCTGCCCGTTGATGGGCAGGGCGTTGGCCGCCGCGTTGACGGTCAAGGTCACGAGGAACGACAGCACGGTGACGAGCTGGCGGAGGGAGTCGGAGCGCATCGGTGGGGGACCTCTCGGGAAGGGTGTCGCTTCCTCTTCGCGCGAGGGCCGCCAGCGGATCGTGGGTTGCGGGCAGGCCGGCCCGGGATCGATCGCGCGGTCAGTCCCAGCGGAAGTAGCGAGCGGCCAGGACCGCGAACACGACGGCCCACCCGGCGAGGATCACCAGCGGCTCGGTCGCGTCGGCCGTCGAGCTGCCGAAGCCCGATCGACAGGACGCTCGTCAGCGCCGCCGCGGGCAGGTCGCGGGCGACCGAGGCCACGCGCTGCCGGCAGCCGGTCGAGCGGCAGGACGATCCCGCCCAGCACCAGCGAAAGCAGGAACAGGAGGTTCGCGAGGGCGAGGGTCGCCTCCGCGCGGAGCGTGCCCGCCATGAGCAGGCCCAGGCCGGCGAACGCGATCGTGCCCAGCACGCAGGCCGGCGAGCACCAGCGGCAGCGAGGCCCCGGTGCCCGGCGCCCAGCCCAGCATCCCGGCGGCGATCCCCACCAGCAGCACCAGCTGGACCAGCTCCACGATGACCACGGACACGGTCTTCGCGGCCACGACCACCGAGGTGCCCGCCGGGCTCCCGCCCAGCCGCTTGATGACGCCGTACTGGCGCTCGAAGCCGGTGGAGATCGCGAGCGACACCATGGAGGCCGCGATGATCGCGAGCGCGACCGAACCCGGGAGCACGCGGTCCACGCGGGCTCGCCCGTGCCGCCGCCGCTCGTGTCGAAGGAGCTGAACACCAGCAGGACGCCAGCCGGGATGACGAACGTGATCAGCAGGCCCTCGCCGCGGCGGAGCACGAGCCGGAACTCGTAGGCCGCGAGGGCGCTGGCCATCCGGAGCCAGGAGGCCGGCCGGGCGGGCGTGCCGGCGCCCACGGGCAGGGTGCTCATGCCGCGCCCTCGACATCGGCGACGCCTGTTGCCTGCGTCGATGCCTTCCGCCTCGGCGGCGACATCCACGCCGACCAGCTCCAGGTAGCGCTCCTCGAGGCTGGCGGCGCCGAGCGCGGAGCTCCGTGATCAGCAACCCGCGCTCGCGCACCAGCCGGCGAGCGCCGCCACCAGCTGGGGTCCGCGGCCTCGGCCAGACCCTCCAGCTCGTACTGGGCGCCGGGGCCGGCCGCGACCACGCGGACGGCGCCGCCGCCGGCGACCGTCGCCGCCAGCGCGTCCACATCCGCCGCGTCCAGCGACGCGGAGAGCCGGAACCGGACGCGCGGCGCCCCCGCCCCGGTCAGCTCGGCGGGCGTCCCAAGCGCGACCAGCCGCCCGCGGTCCAGCACCGCGACGTGGTCGGCCAGGCGCTCCACGTCGCCCAGCTCGTGGGTCGTGAGGAGGATCGTCGTGCCGGCCGCGCGCAGGGCGGCGATCCGGTCGCGGGTCGCCTGCTTCGCGGCGGGGTCCATGCCCGCGGTGGGCTCGTCGAGGACCAGGAGCTCCGGCCGGCCGATCAGCGCGAGCGCGAGGCCGAGCCGCTGCTTCTCGCCGCCCGAGAGCCGCCGGTACCGCGTGCCGGCCGCGCGCTCGAGGTCCACGAGCTCCAGCAGCCGGTCCGGGTCCTCGGGGTCGCGGTAGAACCGGGCGTACAGGCGGAGCGCCTCGCGCGGCGTCGTCCGGTTGTCGATGCCGCCCTCCTGGAGCATCAGCCCGATGCGGGGCCGCAGGCGGGCGCCGTCCTTCACGGGATCGAGGCCGAGGACCCGCACCGAGCCGCCGTCGACGCGGCGGTAGCCCTCGACGATCTCGACCGTGGTGGTCTTGCCGGCGCCGTTGGGCCCGAGCAGGGCGAACAGCTCGCCGCGGCGGACGTCGAACGAGACGCCGGTCAGGATCTCGCGCTTGCCGTAGCGCTTGCGGACGTCGCGGACGACGACGGCCGGACCGGCGTCGGTGTCGCCGCGCGCTGGCGCGCGTCGCTGTCGGCGGGCGCGTGGCCGCCGGGCAGCGCGGATCTCGCCTGCGTCACGGCTTGATCTTCGCGTACTGCGTGTCGAAGTCCTCCGGGCGCATCTGGCCGATCTGGATCCCGCGGAGGACCCCGTCCTTGTCGATGAAGTAGGTCTGCGGCGGCGCGACGACGCGGTACGCCGCGGCGATCGCCCCGTCCTGGTCGGTGACGGTGGGCCAGGTGGCCCCGAAGTCCGCCAGGAACTGCTTCGCAGGCGCCGGCTCGTCCTTGTACAGCACGCCCAGGACCACCAGCCCGTCCGTGGGGCCGAGCGTCGCCAGCCGCTCCTTGAACAGCGGGAACTCGTCGCGGCAGGGCGTGCACCAGGACGCCCAGAAGTTGACGACCACGGGCTTGCCGCGATACGCCGCGAGGTCGATCGTGGCGCCGTCGAGCGCGGTGCCGGTGATCGCCGGTGCGGGCTGGCCGGTGTGCGCCTCGGAGGGGGATGCGGCGCCGCCGCAGGCTGCGAGGAGCAGCAGGAGGGCGAGACCGATCGTGGGGACGGGGTTGCGGATCGCGCGGAACATCGGACGGGCCTACTGGGCTGTGACGGTCCCCGTCATGTTCGGGTGCACCGTGCAGACGAACGTGTACTGGCCGGCGGCGAGGGCCGGCACATCGTAGACCTTGACCGCCGGGCCGCTGAAGATCTCGCCCTTGAACAGCGAGGCGCCCGCGGCGTCCTTGATCTCCACGTTGTGGGGCACCGTGTCGCGGTTGTCGAACGCGAGCGTGAACGGCTTCCCGGCAGGGACCGTGATCGACGTGTTGACGAAGGCGATGTTCTGCGCGACCAGGACCGCGTCCGCGGCCGGCAGGCTGGGCGCGGCGCTGCCGCTCCGCCGCGCCACGCCACTCGCCGCCGGTCCGCCGCTCCCGGCAGGCCCGCCGCTGGGAGCCGCAGTCCCGCTGCCCGTGTCGGGGACGACCCTGGTGGTGAGCAGCAGCCCGCCGACGACGAGGAGCGCCAGCACCGCGAACGTCGCCTTGGGCCAGGACGGGGCGCCGCCGAGGTCCAGGTGGCCGGTCCGGTCGGCGTCTTCCACGGCGGCGTACTCGCGGCGGGAGTCCCGCAGCCAGCCGAGCAGCGTCACCGCCATGGCCACGATGCCCAGCAGGAGCCACCAGCCGCCGAAGACCATGCCGGCCACGAGCATGGTGAACGCGATGGAGACGAGCAGCGGGCGGAACGACGGCGGCGGGATGTGGACGCCGGCGCGGTGGCGTGCCGACCGTGGGAGCGGGCAGGGCGCCGACGACCAGCGCGTCGTCGGCGTGGACCGTCGTGTCGTAGTCGCGCAGCGCCTCGCGGCCCCAGTACAGCAGCGTGATCACCAGGACCGCGACGCCGATCCACATCCAGGGACCGCCGGCTGAACAGGCCGAACAGCGAGCATGAACATGCCGAATGCCGCGAGCACCGGGGCGAACGACGGCCCGGGCATGTGGATGCCGGCCGGGGCGACCGGCGGCAGCTTGCGGACGCCGCGCGTGGTCGGGCCCGCGGTGGCGAACCGGAAGACGGTCCAGGTCAGGTACAGGAACACGAGCGCCGCGAGGCCGATCGGGATCAGCGCGACGAGCGCGCCCCAGTCGGGAACGACGAACTGCCCCGAGAAGGCGAGCAGCGAGGTCCAGAGGTCCTCGATCATCGGTGGGGGTTCAGCTCCGGCTCAGGCTGGCGAACAGCACGTAGGCCATGATCGACATGGCCGCTCCCAGCGCGATCAGCATCGTAATGCCGGCCCAGTCGATGCGTGGGACGTCACCGACCACCTGGAACACGTAGTAGAACACCGCGATGATCGGGAAGACGAGGCCCGCGAGCGCGGCGCGACTGGGTTTCATCGGGCGCTCCTCTCTCGACTACAGCAGGTACAGGATCGAGAACAGGAGGATCCAGACGACGTCCACGAAGTGCCAGTAGAGCGACGTCGCCTCGACCATGTCGTGGTGCCTGGACGAGAACTGGCCGGCCATGCCGCGGTAGAGGACCACCGACAGCATCAGGACGCCGCCGAAGACGTGGGCGCCGTGGAAGCCGGTGAGCGTGAAGTACGTGGTGCCGAACGTCGTGGAGCCCATCGTGAGCCCCTCGCTCATGAGCACGCTGTAGTCGAACGCCTGGAGCAGGAGGAAGGTCACGCCCAGGACGACGGTGACGGCGATGCTGCGCACGAAGCCCTTGTGGTCGTCCCGCTCGATCGCCCAGACGCCCATCTGGCAGGTGAAGGACGAGAGGACCAGGATGATCGTGGCCGGCAGGATGACGTTGAGGGCGCCCGATTCCGTCCGCAGGGTGAACGGGTTGAGCAGGTCGGCGTACTGGGTCGGCGGCCAGACGTGCTCGAGCGATGCCGTTGACGACCTCGATGTAGCCGGCCCGGATGCGTGAAGTAGGCGGCGAACAGGCCGGCGAAGAACATGACCTCGGAGACGATGAACAGCAGCATCCCGAGGACCGGCGTGCCCATGCCCCCGGAGCCGTGGTCGTCGAGGCTCGGAGACGTGGTCCGTGCCGGGGCGGTGAGGCGCGGGTGGCGTCGGCAGTCATCGTGTCGCTCCCGCTCAGCTGGCGGCCGTCCGGCCGTGCCGGGCGTCGAAGACCGGTCGCTCCGAGCGGATCTCCGGCAGGTGGTCGAAGTTGTAGGCGGGCGGCGGTGACGACGTCGCCCACTCGAGCGTGTTGGCCTCCCACGGATCGTCGCCCGCGACCTTGCCGTTGCGGAGCGACACCAGCACGTTCCAGAAGAACGGCAGCATGCTCGCCGCGATCACGAACCCGCCGATCGTGGCCACCAGGTTGAGCTGGCTCCAGCCGGCGCTCGCCGAGTAGTCCGCGATGCGGCGCGGCATGCCCGCCAGGCCCAGCTGGTGCATCGGGAAGAACGTCAGGTTGAACCCGATGAACATGATCACGAACTGGATCTTGCCCAGGGTCTCGTTGAGCATCCGGCCGGTCATCTTCGGGAACCAGTAGTAGATCCCGGCGAAGATCGCGAACACCGAGCCGCCGAACAGCACGTAGTGGATGTGGGCGACGACCCAGTACGTGTCGTGGAGCGCGAAGTCCACCGGCACGGCGGCGGAGAACGCGCCGTTGATGCCGCCGATGAGGAACATCGTCAGGAAGCCGACCGCGTACAGCAGCGGCGTCTCGAACGTCAGCTTGCCGCGCCACATGGTCGCGATCCAGTTGAACATCTTGACGCCCGTCGGCACCGCGATCAGGAACGTCATCAGGCTGAAGAAGGGCAGGAAGACCGCCCCCGTCGTGAACATGTGGTGGGCCCAGACGGAGAAGCCGAGGGCGCCGATGGCGACCGTGGCGAAGACGAACGCCTTGTAGCCGAACAGGGGCTTGCGGGAGAACACCGGCAGGATCTCGCTGATGATCCCCATCGCCGGCAGGATCATGATGTAGACGGCCGGGTGCGAGTAGAACCAGAACACGTTCTGGTAGAGCACCGCGTTGCCGCCGTTGGCCGGGTCGAAGAAGTGCCCGCCGTAGTTGCGGTCGATGAACAGCATGATCAGGGCGCTGGTCAGGACGGGCGTCGCCATCAGGACGAGCACGCTCGTGACCAGCACCGTCCAGACGAGGATCGGCATCCGGAACAGCGTCAGGCCCGGGGCGCGCATCCTGAAGATCGTCACCAGGAAGTTGATCGACCCCAGGATGGAGCTGGTCCCGATCAGGGTCAGGCCCATGATCCAGAGGTCCGTGCCGCGTGCCGCTGAACTGCGCGCCCGACAGCGGCGGGTACTCCGTCCAGCCCGAGGCTGCCGCGCCGCCCGAGACGAGGAAGCCCGAGGCCATCAGCAGGCCGCCCAGGGGCAGCAGCCAGAACGAGAGCGCGTTGATCCGCGGGAACGCCATGTCCGGCGCGCCGATCATGAGCGGCACGACGTAGTTGCCGAAGCCGGCCAGGATCGGGATCACGAACAGGAACAGCATGAACGAGGCGTGCATCGTGAACGCCTGGTTGTAGAACGCCTCGCTGACGAACTGGAGGCCCGGCTGCGCCAGCTCCAGGCGGACGACCATGGCCAGGATGCCGCCGACCAGGAAGAACAGGATCGAGTTGATCAGGTACATGATCCCGATCTTCTTGTGATCCGTGGTCGTGAGCCACTCGTAGAGCCCGCTCCGGTACGCGGGAGCGGCGGGGTTGAGGGTCGTGGTGGCCATCCCAGCTGCTCCCTTACTGGACCGTGAGGGTGCCGGTCATGTTCGGGTGGACCGTGCACACGAAGATGTACGTGCCGGCGGGGAGCGCGGGAACCGCGTAGCTCGCCTCGGCCGGACCGGTGACGATCTGTCCCTTGAACAGGGAGGCCCCGGTCGTGTCCTTGATCTCCACGTTGTGCGGGACGCCGGCGTCCTCGTTCTTGAAGTGGATCGTGAAAGCCGTGTTCGCGGGCGCCTGGAGGACGTTCGTCGAGTACGCGATGTTCTGGGCGGCGAGCTCCACCGTTGGACCGCTCCCGCCCGTCGCCGGCTGGGGCGACGCGGCGTTCGCGCCCGACGCCGATGGTGCCGGCGTGGCGTTCGCGCCCGACGGAGACGGCGACAGGACGGTGACGGCGTGGCGTTCGCCTTCTCCACCTGCGTCTTCAGCCAGGCGTCGTAGTCGGGCCTCGGCAGTGCGTGGACCTCGAACAGCATCGAGCCGTGGTACGTGCCGCAGAGCTCAGCGCACTGGCCGCGGTAGGTGCCCGGCTCCTCGACCGTGAAGCTGAACACGTTGACCTTGCCGGGAATGGCGTCCCGCTTGAACAGGAACATCGGGACGTAGAAGGCGTGGTTCACGTCCTCGCTCTTGAGCGACACCGTGACCGGCTCGCCGACGGGAAGGGTGAGGCCGCCATCCGGGCCGACCGGCAGGGTCTGGGAGTAGATCACCTTGGCATCTGTGCCGTCGGGCCCGTCCAGGTAGTCGAACCGCCACTGGAAGCGGGCCGCCACGGCGCGGACGTAGACGTCGCTGGCCGGCATCGCCTGGACGGTGTTGAGCGTCTGCCAGGACATGACGAACAGGAACAGCACGATCGCCGTGGGGATCGCGGTCCAGATCACCTCGACCAGGTTGTTGCCGTGGATCTGCGGGCGGCAGCGTGTCGTCGCCGGGCTTCCGCCGGTAGCGGACCACCGTGAACACGATCATGGCCTCGACCAGGACGAAGATCAGGGCGCCGATGGCGAAGACGAGGTTGTAGAGCGCCCTGGTGGCGACGCCCCGATCCGTCACCGGCGTCTGACCGTCGACCGGGAAGAAGCTGTCCCACACCTGCTGGACAGTGACCCCCGCCGCGGCGAGCACGCCGACGACGACCGCCACGACGACAAGGCTGATCAGGCCGGCAACGAGCGGACCGGACCCGGTCCGGGACCGGGAAGGCATCGACATCGGGTTCCTCGGATGTTTCGGCCGGGTCACAGGCATGCCCGGTCTGCACTGAGGTTTGCCGCCCGGGGACACGCGCCACCCGTCCCCGGGGGCGCCGGACCGGTGCACTCTACCAGAGGAACTGGATTTGGGGGGCCGAATCGACCTCGTTGCACCCTGCCGAACGGCCCCCCGGTACCACAGCGTGGAACGGGCGACAATGCGCGCGTGAAGTCGGACCTGTTGATGAGCCACCGGGGGCGCCTGCTGGCTGCCCTGGCGATCGCCTTCGCGGTCGCCCTGGTCGGCGGCCCGCTCGCCGGGACCGCCTTCGCCCACGGGCAGGTGGTTCCGCCGGCGCCCGATGCGCTCGCCTATCTCGCTCGGCTGGAGGGGCGATCCCCTCGTCTGGCTGCCGGCGATCGTGGCGGCTCTCCTGTGGCGCCACGGCGTCGAACCGCGTGAACCGTGCCCACCCCGCCCACCGGGTGCCGCGGCGGCGGACGGTCTCCTGGATGCTGGGCCTGCTGGCGATCCTGGTCGCGCTGGACTCGGGGATCGAGCGCTACGACACGTCGCTGTTCGCGGACCACATGGTCCAGCACATGCTCCTCACGCTGGTCGCGCCCGTCGCTGCTGCTGTACGCCGGGCCGATCACGCTGCTCCTGCGCGCCTCCTCCGCGGAGACCCGGCGCCGGTGGATCTTCCCGTTCCTCCACTCGCGGGTCGTTCGATTCCTCTCGTTCCCGGTCGTCGCGTGGGTGCTGTTCGCCGCCGTCATGTGGGGGAGCCACTTCTCGCCGCTGTTCGACGCCTCCCTCGAGAACGAGTGGCTGCACCGCCTCGAGCACGCTCATGTTCCTGTCGGCGGCGCTGCTCTTCTGGTGGCCGGTCGTGGGCCCCGATCCGTCGCCCTGGCGGATGAGGCCGCGGCGCCAAGGTGCTGTACGTCGGCCTGCAGATGCCCCAGAACACGTTCCTCGCGGTGGCGATCACGATGTCGTCCGTGCCGCTCTACTCGCACTACGTGACGCAGCTGCGGCAGCTGGGGGCCGACGCCGCTCGAGGACCAGCAGCTCGCCGGCAGCCTCATGTGGCTGGGTGGCGACCTCGTGTTCATCGGCGTCGTGATGCTGCTGGTGCTGGCACTGGATGCGCGACGACGAGCGCCGGACGGTGGGCGAGGACCGGCGGCTGGCCGCCGGAGGAGGCCGCGCTCCGGGAGCGCGAGGCTCGCCTGGCGGCGCGCCTGGCGGCCGAGGCATGCCGGCGCCGCCGCGATCCCTGCCGCGATCTGTGCGTTGCCCCGGCTCGCCGCTTCGGCGGGCGATGTTGGCGGCCCGGCAGGCTGATCGCGTCCGGTTCGACCCGGGACGCGGGCGTGGTGACCGCAGGCTCCTGTCCCCGCACAACCCTCCATGTGAGGGCTTGCCCGGTCGAGCGCTCCGCGATGGATGCGTCCGCTTGCCGACCGGATGTTCGCCTCAGCCCTCCGGCGGGACCGGTGCCTCGAGGTAGGCCAGGTAGCGATCCGGGTCGACGTTGCCGCCCGAGACCACGCCCACGATCGGCCCGTCGCAGCCGGCGAGGCCGGCCTCCGCGGCGTGGAACCGCATCGCCGCGATCGGGAGCGCGCCCGACGGCTCCACCACGAGCCGCGCCTCCTCGGCCGCCAGGCGGACGGCGGCGGCGATCTCGGCCTCGGACACGGTGACGATCACGTCCAGCTGCGCGCGCAGGTGCGCGAAGTTGAGGCGCCCGATCGACTGTGTCCGCGTCCCGTCCGCGATCGTCCGGCTCACGCGCTCGGCGTCCCAGCGGACGATCCGATCCTGCGCGAGCGACTCGCGCGCGTCCGCGGCGAGCTCCGGTTCCACGCCGATCAGCCGCGCGCCCGGGGCCAGCGCCGTGATCGCCGCCGCACACGCCCGCCGCCAGCCCGCCGCCGCCGATCGGCACCAGGACCGCCGCCACGTCGGGCATGTCCTCGGCGATCTCCAGGCCCGCGGTGCCCTGCCCGGCCACGATCCGCGCGGTCGTCGTAGGGCGGGATGATCGCGAGGCCGCGGGCGGCGGCGATCTCCTCGGCCACCCGCTGCGCTCGTCCGAGGCCGTCCCGACGATGACCACCTCGGCGCCGTCGGCCTCGACGCGCGCCCGCTTGAGCGCCGGCGCATCGGACGGCATGACGATCACCGCCGGGACGCCGAACAGCCGGGCGGCCCGCGCGACGCCCTGCGCGTGGTTGCCCGACGAGTAGGTGATGAGCCCGCGCGCACGCTCGTCCGGCGTCAGCATGGCCGCCGCGACGTAGGCGCCCCGCAGCTTGAACGCGCCGATCGGCTGGAGGGACTCCGCCTTGAGCCACTGGCGGCGCTCCGGGCGCCCGAACGGGACGAGGGGCGTGTCGCACCGCGACCCCGTGCAGGATCCGGGCGGCGGCGCGGATCTCGTCGATGGTGACGAGCGCCGGGAGATCGGCGTCGACGCCGGGCCCGCTCACCGGCGGCCCTGCGTGCGCTGGCAGTCGATGCACAGGGCGGCGGCGGGCAGGGCCTCCAGGCGCTCGGCGCCGATCGCGCGTCCGCAGGACGTGCACAGCCGTACGTGCCCGGCGTCCAGGCGCGCGAGGGCGGCGTCGATCGCCGCGACGCGCGGTCCGGGTGTGCTCGCGCAGCGCGAGGTCCCGCTGCTGCTCGAAGACCTGGCTGGCGGCGGCGGCCTGCGAGCCGTAGGTCATGGGCTCCGGCGCTCGGATCGCGATGTCCTCCAGTTCCGCGAGCAGCTCCGCCCGCTGCCCGAGCAGGACGGCGCGGCGGTCAACGGGCGCGTCGGGGCTGTCCATGGGATCGATGCTACGCCCCCTCGCGCGCCCGTGGCCCGGGAAGCCCCGGTTGCGCTAGCCTCAGGCGTCACCACCACGCTTCGCGCACCCGGGCGGTACCCGGAGCGGGCCCCGAGGAGCAGACCCATGGCCATCGTCAAGGATCCCGTGTGCGGAATGGACGTCGACACCGAGACGTCGAAGCTCTCGCTCGAGCACGACGGCGAGACGTACTGGTTCTGCGGCAAGGGCTGCCTGCTCGAGTTCAAGGACGATCCGGACACGTACCTCGACCCGGCTACGTCCCCGAGGCGATGTGGCCGGCGAGGCCATCCTCGCCGACCAGCGCGCGCGTAAGCGCGCAGATAAGCGGACGCCGCCACACTGCGGCTCCCGCACGACTCGATCGGGCACTCAGGAGAGATCGACGCGCGGCCGACCGATGTCCGGCGTGGCCGGACGAGGAGGTCCCGATGGGTACGCGCGCGCGCCGCCTGATCACGGTGATCAGGCCGTTGCTCCCGGTCGTGGTGGTCGTGGCCGGCGTCGTCGCCGATGGGGCGAAGCGATGGCGCTGGTAGCAGAGGCCCGGGCCGGCACGTGCGAGCACGGCCGGCGCTGGTAGCCCGTGCCTCACCGGCGCCTTCACGCTGCGCCGGGCGCGCGCTGGTGGGGCCACGGGGTCCCGGGCAGATCTCCCGCATCATGGGGCCATGCACCGTCCACTCCCCGCATCGCCGGCCGGGTCTCGTCGACTCGGGGTCGTCGCTGCCGCCGGCATCCTGGTGCTGCTCCTTGCCGGGTGTGACGCGGGCACCCCCTCGATCACACCGCCGATCACCCCGGGCACCGGCAGCCGCTCCGCGCGAGGTCAACATCGTCACGCGCGACTATGCCTACGTTCCCTCCGTCGTGGACCTCGTCCCGGGCGAGACCGTCGTCCTCCACGTGATCAACGGCGGCCTCGTCGTCCACGAGGCGATCCTCGGCGACATGAAGACCGCAGCTGGCGTGGGAGGCGGCCGAGGCGCCCTTCGCGGATTCGCCTCCCGGCCCGACCCCGGTCGTCCCGGTTCCGCCCGGCTTCGACGCCCTGCGCATCGTCGTGGGCTCCGGCGAGCGGCTGGACGTGACCTGGACCGTGCCCACGGACGCCGCGCAGGCGGCGGGCGGGTGGTTCGTCGGGTGCCACATCCCCGGCCACTGGGCGAAGGGCATGGTGGTCCCGGTCCGCTTCGTCGACGCGGACGGACGCCCGCTCGCCACGTCCGGTGCCACACCTGCGCCTTCGCCCGCGACGGTGGCCTCACCGGCTCCAACCAGCGGAAGCTGACGGGGGCACGCACTCAGGCGTTCCACGGCGCCCCGGCTAACGGCGCCCTCGGCCGACGCGGCGCTCTCGACCGACGACGCAGGGCACCCGTGCGCAACGGCGGGCGCGTCCGGACGGGGTCGCACGAGGCTCCCGCTCTGGTAACGCTCTTGAACGGCGCGCGGGCGACCGTGGGCCCCGGTTCGCGAACAACCCGATGATCAGGAGACCCCAGACCATGACGTACGTCATCGCCGAGCCCTGCGTCGACGTCATGGACACCGCGTGCGTGTCCGTCTGCCCGGTGGACTGCATCCACTACGAGGAAGGGGTCGACCGGAAGCTCTACATCGATCCCAACGAGTGCATCGACTGCGGCGCCTGTGAGCCCGAGTGCCCGGTCAACGCCATCTTCCCGGAGGAGAGCCTCCCGGCCGAGTGGGCCGGTTACGCTCCCGTTGAGGCCCTCTGGTTCAACGACAAGGCTGCGGCGCGCGTCGCCCTCGAGGCCCTCAAGCCCGCCTGATCCCGTCCCGCGACCCGGCCCGAGGCCGGCGTGTCGACACGCGCCCGGCCCCGCAGGACCTGCGGGGCCGTTTCGTTTCCGGGCCCGCACCCCGCGGCCCGTAGACTGGCGACGTGAGCATCGTCTCCCTCCTCCCGGCCGCCACCGAGATCGTGTTCGCCCTCGGGCTCGGCGACGAGCTGGCCGGCGTCACCGACGCGCTGCACGTTCCCTGTCGAGGCGCGCGGCCTGCCCGTCGTGGCGCGGACGACGGCGGATCCCCGCGACGTGGACGGCCCCGCGCCGCGCCTCGTCCTGGACGACGACGCCCTCGTCGCCGCTGAGCCGGACCTCGTGATCGCGGGTGGGGCACCGGGCCCGTGGTCGGTCGGGTACCGCGAGGCGAGCGAGGCGGTGGCACGCCTGGGCCTCGACGGCGGAGATCATCCGGCTCGATCCCGACCTCGATCGAAGGCGTGCTGAACGCGATCCAGGCCGTCGGCGCCATGACCGAGGCGGAGGACGAGGCGATGGACGTCGCCCTCGGCCTGCGCGAGCGGCTGCACGCGCTCGAGAAGATCGTCCTCGGCCGGCGCGAGCACGGGTTCGAGCCGCCGCGGGTCATCGTGCTCGAGGGGCTCGAGCCACCGGTCGCAGTCGGCCGCTGGGTCCCGGAGCAGGTCCGCCTCGCGGGCGGCTGGGAGCTGCTGGGTCACGAGGGTGAGGCGCCCGCATCGACGACCTGGGACGCCGTGCGCGAGATGGAGCCCGAGGTCCTGGTCCTGGCCCTGCGCGGCCTTGACCTGGAGGCCGCCAGCGAGGCCTGGACCCGATCGCCGCGACCGGCGGGCTGGGAGACCGTGCCTGCCGTGGTGGCCGGCCGGGTCTTCGTCGTGGACGGTCCGGCATGCTTCGACCACCCGGGACCGCGCGTCATCGACGGGATCGAGGTGCTGGCGGAGCTGATCGACCCTGCCGCCTTCGACGGCATGGCGCCGCCCGACACCTGGACCCGGTCTGGCCTGACCGCATCGCGACCGAGGCCGCACATGCCCTTCCACGCCACCTTCGACTGCCTGTGGTGCGGCGACCCGTGGACGGTCCGTGGGCCCGGCGACCTCGAGGGCTGGGCAGCTGCTGTGCGGCACCTGCCTCGGGCGCGCGGGATCGAACGCGTTCCTCCGCGGCCGGCTCCGGACCGCGCTGGCCGAGCGCGCCGCCGCGGGATCGGCAGGTCCCGCACGGTCAGCCGTGGGACCTGCGGGCGTCGCACCGACCCGGGCCGGCCCCCGCACCGGGGCGCCCCCCGCGGCATTCCCGGACGACTGGTTCCTGCGCCGCGGCCCGTACGAGCGAGGCGCCATCCACGACACCGCCTGGGCCGCGGAGCTGGACATGGTCACTCGCTGGCTGGACGACCTGCCGCCCGCCGCCCGCATCGCGGAGCCCGCGGCCGGGGTCGGGTTCTTCTCGCCCCTCCTTGCCGCGCGGGGGGAGCTCCACTGCTCGGACGCGGATGGTTCGGCCCTCGGTCGAGCCCGGGAGCGGCTCGTCGCGCACCGGCTGCTGGCACACATCCACGTCAGGGACCCGTGGGTTGTCACGGCGGGGGATCCCGTGCGACCTGGTCGTCGCGTCGTTCCTGGTCGGGCGGGTGCGTGGGGCGGGCCTGGACACGGCGGCCTCGTCCCTCCGTTCCCGACTCCGGCCCGGCGGGACCCTCGCACTCATCGATCTGCATCCGGATCCTGCCGGCGGCCCACCGGACGGAATCGCCGTGGTCCTGGCACGAGCCGGCGGTCCTCGAGGCGGCGCTGGCCCGGGCCGGATTCGAGGCGGTCCGGTTCACCCTGACCGGGCGCTTCTTCCTGCTCGGGCTCGCGATCGCTGCCTGACCGGGCTCGCCGGGCTCCGTCCGGGCCGTCGCCCGGTCAGAGAGCCCCCGGGCCCCGGTGCTATCCTCGGGCCCTGATGTCACCCCTTGAAAACGCCACGATCGCCACCGTCGGCTCGGGGGTCATGGCCGAGGCCATGGTCGCCGGGCTCCTGCGCGGCAACCTCGTCACGCCGGACCAGGTCGTCGCGAGCCACCCGCGTGCCGAGCGCCGCGATGCCCTGGCGGCAACCCACGGGATCCGCGTCGTCGCCTCGAACACGGAGGCCGTGACCGGCGCGGACGTGATCATCCTCGCGGTCAAGCCGCAGATGCTGGCCAAGGTCGGCCGCGAGATCAGCACCGCCCTCCGCCCCGGCCAGCTCGTTCTGTCGGTCCTCGCCGGGCCCACGACCCGTGCGCTCGTCGCCACGCTCGGCCACGACCAGGTGGTCCGGGCGATGCCCAACACGCCGGCCCGGATCGGCAACGGCATGACCGTGTGGTACGCCACGCCCGCCACGACCGCGGACCAGCGCGGCCAGGCGAAGACCCTGCTCGGAGCGCTCGGCGCGGAGCTGGAGGTCGAGGACGAGAAGTGGGTCGCGATGGCGACCGCGGTCTCGGGCACTGGTCCCGCCTACGTGTTCCTCGTGATGGAGGCGCTGATCGACGCGGCCGTGCACCTCGGGTTCCCGCGCCACATCGCGCACGACCTCGTCATCGAGACGCTGGAGGGCAGCACCCGCTTCGCCAAGCAGTCCGGCGACCACCCGGCCGTGCTGCGGAACATGGTCACCTCGCCCGCGGGCACCAGCGCGGCCGCGATCCACGAGCTGGAGTCCGGCCGCCTGCGCACGGTCCTCTCCGAGGCCGTCTGGGCGGCCTTCCGGCGAACGGTTGAGCTGGGCGACCAGCTCGACGCACAGCTCGGCGCGACGCCGGCCAAGTACGCGAACGCGGAGCGCCCCCCGCGCTGACCGTGCCCGTCCGGGCGGGCTGTGAGACCCTGCACCAGTTCCGGTCGCAGCCGGTGTGCCGGTGAGCCCGGGCCAAGCCCGCGGAGGCAGCCATGCGCGTCAACTTCCTGCACGATCCCCATCCGAGGATCGCATCGAGGAAGGCCGCCGGCCCGCCAAAGGTGGCGGACGAGCACGTCGGGCTCAACGGCCGGATCGCCCTGACCCTCACGACGGTCGTCGGGACGATGTGGTGCGCCTACGCGTTCACCGTCCTCGCGCTGGTTGCGCTGCCGGCGGCGCTTGGCTCGGGCAACCTGCAGACGGTGATCTCGTGGGTCAGCCAGACGTTCATCCAGCTGGTCATGCTGTCGGTGATCATGGTCGGCCAGAACATCCTGGGGAAGGCCCAGGACAAGCGGGCCGAGATGACCTACAACGACGCGGACGCCACCTTCCACGAGGCGAGCGAGATCCAGCGCCACCTGTTGGAGCAGGACCGGGCGATGAACGCGCTCCTGGACAAGGTGGAGCGGCTGGAGGCGGCGCTCGTCAAGGGCTGACTGAAGCCACCGGACCCGGCGGTCTGCCGGCGGCGGGTCCGCGGGCCGACGGTGGCGGCGAGCCCGGCACGGGTGCAGGGGGACCGCATGGCCCCTCAACAAGCGGCCGAGCCTCCCTGTCACCCGGGGAGGGCCACGTTATCCTCGGGCGCGATGGACTCTCTCCCCGTGGCACCCGACCCCGCAACCGTTCGTCGCATTGCGCACGACCGCGGCGCCCGCAAGCGCTGCGCCCGCAACCGCTGCGCCCGCGACATGGAGGAGCGGAGCGTCATCGCCGAGCTCGAGGCCTCCGGCAGCCGAGCGCGCTGCGCGGACGCCGCCTGAACCGGTCAAACCACCCACCCACCGAGGCAGCCATGCCCAGCCCTTCCTCAGCCGGCGACGTCGCCGAGGGCGCGATGCGCTCCACGCTCCTGGCGCTCTCCCATCGCAAGTCGCTCGGCCGGCTTGCCACCCGCGTGCCCGTCACGCGCCCGATGGTCCGCCGGTTCGTGGCCGGGGAGACGCTGGAGGAGGTGCTGCCCGCGATCGAGCAGCTTCACGACGCCGGGATGGGGACGACGGTGGACGTCCTCGGTGAGTCCGTGACGGCCGAGGGGGACGCCCGGGCGGCCGCCTCCCGCTACCTCGCGGTCCTGGACGCGCTTGCCGCCGGTCCGCTGGACCGCAACGTCTCGCTCAAGCCGAGCCAGATGGGTCTCAAGATCGACCCGGCGCTCGCCCGCGAGAACATCGGCGCGGTGGTCGCGAAGGCCGCGAAGACGGGCGCCTTCGTCCGGATCGACATGGAGGACCACCCGTACACCGACGCCACGCTGGGCCTGTGGCGGGACCTGCGCCCCGCTGGCTGGGCTGACGGTGGGGCCGACGTTGGGCTGGTTGTCCAGGCGGCCCTGCGCCGGAGCGACGCCGACGTCGAGGCGATCATCGAGGCGGGCGGGCGCGTCCGCCTGTGCAAGGGCGCCTACAAGGAGCCGGCCTCGGTCGCGTACCAGGACAAGGCGGAGGTCGACGAGGCCTACGAGCGCCTGATGCTCCGCCTCATGCGGGCAGGCCGGTACCCGGCCATCGCAACCCACGACGTCCGGCTCATCAGGCGGGCGATCGAGGTGGCCGGGGCCGAGGGGATCCCGCGCGACTCGTTCGAGTTCCAGATGCTCTACGGCATTCGGCGGGACCTGCAGGAGCAGCTGGTGGGCGCCGGCTGGCGCGTCCGGGTCTACGTCCCGTTCGGCGGGCAGTGGTATCCGTACTTCATGCGCCGCCTCGCGGAGCGACCCGCAAACGTGTCATTCCTGCTCCGCAACATGTGGCGGGAGCGCGGCCGGAGCTGAGCGGGGAAGATCCGGTCCGCGCGCACATCACAGGCGCCGGTCCTCCTGGGGCGCGAATCCCGGGAATCCAAGAGCCGCCGGTTCGTCCCGGCGGCTCAGGCCTCGAACGCGGCCACGTCAGTGGCCGTCGGCTACCAGCGCTTGGCGCCGTTGATCACGACGACGAACGCGGCGAGCGTCCCGAGGAGCATCGTCGCGCGCTGTGCGTACCACTTGAGCGTCGTCATGGTCGCGTTCCTTGTCTGGTGCCGGCGAGGTGTGAGCCCCTCGCGTTGGGGACCTCGAACGTAGCCCCCCGGACAGGTCACCCGGAATAGCCCGAAGGTACTGGTACCCCACCGCCTTAAGGTGGAGTTGCCCCACCGCACCGGGTTCCCGGCCGGCCATTGCCACCGGGGCGGCCCCTCCCGCGGCCGGGCATCCGGCATCATCTCCGCATGACGAACCAAGTCGCTCCCGCCCACATCCCGCCCCGATCCGACCTCCGCCGCCGGGTGCTGGCCGGCGAACCCACCGTCGGGCTGTTCATCAACCTCGCCTCGGCCGTCTCCGCGGAGATCGTCGCGCGGGCCGGATACGACTGGACCGTCGTGGACCTCGAGCACGGTCCGGGCACCGAGGCGGAGCTCCTCGGCCAGCTCCTGGCGATCCAGGCGACGCCCACCGCGGCGGTGGTGCGTGTCGTCGCGGCGGAGCGGATGCGCGTGGGCCGCGTGCTGGACCTGGGCGCGGACGGGCTCATGATCCCGCGCCTCGAGACGTCCGCGGACGTCGCGGACACCGTCTCCTGGATGCGCTACCCGCCGGCCGGGATCCGCGGCGTGGCGGCCGGAACCCGCGGGGCCGGGTACGGGATGATCCCCCACCCGCAGATCCAGGCGCTCAACGAGCGGATCCTCGGCGTGTTCCAGGTGGAGTCGCCGGTCGCCGTGGAGGTCGCGGACGAGATGGCCGCGATCGACGGCGTCGACGTCCTGTTCGTCGGCCCAGCGGACCTGTCGCACTCGATGGGCATCCCCGGCGCCTTCGACGACCCGGCCTTCCTGGCGGCCCTGGACCGCGTGGCGGTGGCCGCGCAGGTCCCACGGCAAGGGCGCGGGGATCCTGCTCCGCGACGCCTCCGAGGTCTCGGCCTACCGCGCACGCGGCTACGACTTCATCGGCATCGGGTCCGACAGCGGGCTGGTGATGTCGGGGGCCCGGTCGCAGCTGGCAGCCGCACGGGCCGCCCTCGCCTGACGGGGTGCCGCGTCCCGCACCGCCGTTCCGCGGTCGCGCACCGCGATCCGATGCGGGTCGCCGGTCGAACGATCGCCGCGCACGGGCCGCCGGGCAGCACTGCCGATCGCGACCTGCGACGGCCAGGAACGCGGACTCCTACTCCTCGCCCAGCCGGACCACGGGCTGCGGGAGCAACGGCTCGCCGGGATCGGCCGCGGGCTCGCCCGCGGCACCGGGTCGCCGTCTGCCGCGCGTCTGGGACAGCAGCACCCCCGCCAGGATCAGCGCTCCGCCGGCGAGCTGGATCGGCTGGAGATGCTCGTCGTACAGCAGCGCCGCCGCCACGATCGTCCAGAGCGGCTCGACGGTTGAGATCAGCGACGCCTGGGCGGCGCCGACCCGCTGCGCCCCCGCGTAGAACGCCTGGACCGACACGAAGCCGGCGATCACGGCCACGGCGATGATCCCCGGCCACGCATCGCCGGGGATGTCGGCCGGCAGGACGGGGTGGCCGATCGCCAGGTTGGCGAACCAGTAGACCGCGGCAGTCGAGCTGAGCATGACGGCCCCGATGACCGACGTCGACACGCCGTCGTCTGCCTCGTGGCCGGTGCGGTCGCTCCGCTCCCCCGAGTGCCGCGCGGCCAGGATGATCCACACCGCGTACAGCAGGGGCGACGCGAGGATCAGCAGCAGCCCCTCCGTCGGCGGCGCTGTCGCCGCGTCGATCCCGCCCACGGCGAGCGCGACGCCCAGCACCGCGATGCCGAGCGCCGACCAGGCACGGCGACCCTCGAGCGGTCGCCCGAGGCGGAGCGCGAGGACCGCGACGACCGGCGGGTAGATGTAGACGATCAGCGCCGCCAGCCCGAGTGGGACGGTGGTGATCCCCGCGTAGTAGGTGGCCGTGTTGGTGACGTACCAGGCTCCCAGGCCGATGGACACCAGCAGCGTCCGGCGGGGGAGCGCCCGCAGCGCGCGCCGCGACCGGGGTCGGGCGAGGAGCACCACCCAGGCGAGCGCCCCGGCGATCGCGAACCGCCACGCCATGAGCGTGAGCCAGTCCACCCCGGTGGCGTAGACCGGCCGCGCGAAGAGCCCGCCGGAGCCGAAGGCGATGGCGCTGACGACGACGAGGGCGATGCCGGTGAGGCGGGCTCGGTCCACGGTCCGAGGGTATCGGAGGTCGCGGGGCGGGGGGCCACCCGACGCCCCTCGCCCGGCGACGGCGTACGACCGGTGACGGTCCCTCACCGCCTGCCGTCTCACCCCGCGCTGGCCCGGGGGCCGCACGGCGGACGGTCTCCCGCCCGCAACCCGGCTGGCAAATCGAGCCGCTCCGCGTACACTCTCCCGGTGGCTGACCTGACCGAGCGCGCCGTCGTTGCGCGCGTTCCATCCCTCGTGTCGCAACCCCTCATGGTCGTCGGGCGCCGTCTGCCCGTCTCGGTCCCGCGCGGCACCACGATCGCCGAGTGCCTGCTGGCCATCCAGCGCACCGGGACCGGCGATTCCGTGTTCGTGACGGACGACGACGGCCGTCTCGCCGGCGTGCTCGCCGAGCGCGACATCTTCGGCCGCCTGGTGGGCCCGGACGTCGGGCAGAGCGTCGATGTCGACGCGCCCGTCGAGGCCTACATGACCACGAACCCCCACACGCTGCGGCTCGACCAGACCGTCCTGCGACGCGCTCGAGCTGATGCAGTCGGGCCGCTACCGGAACGTCCCGGTGGTCGACGACGACCGGCGCCTCGTGGGCGTCGTGCGCCAGGTCGACATCCTCAAGTTCCTCGCGGAGTCGTTCCCCGAGGAGCTGCTCAACCTCCCACCCCGACCGCATCAGCGCATGGAGCAGGCCGAAGGCGGATGACGACGACACCTGAAGGGATCGAGCGCGAGAGCCAGCTGCTCGATCGAGTCACCATCCGGTTCGCCGGGGACTCCGGTGACGGCATGCAGCTCACGGGGACCCAGTTCACCCGGACCGCGGCCGTGTTCGGCAACGACATCAGCACCTTCCCGGACTACCCGGCCGAGATCCGCGCCCCCGCCGGATCGCTGCCCGGCGTGTCCGGGTTCCAGATCAGCTTCTCCGCGTCGGACATCCACACCCCGGGTGACGCGCCGGACGTGCTGGTCGCCATGAACCCGGCCGCGCTCAAGACGAACCTCCCTGGACCTGCCCGCTGGCGGCGCCGTGATCGTCAACTCGGACGCCTTCACGCCCTCGAACCTGTCCAAGGCCGCATACGCCGCGAACCCGCTGACGGACGAGTCGCTCAAGGCCTATCGCGTCTTCGAGGTCCCGATCGGCACCCTCAACGCCCGGGCGCTCGAGGGCCTGGACATGACCAGCAAGCAGGTCGACCTGACGAAGAACTTCTTCGCCCTCGGCCTGATGTTCTGGCTGTACGAGCGGTCGATGGACCCCACGACGACGTGGATCGACCAGAAGTTCGGCAGCAGGCCGGTCATCGCGGAGGCGAACAAGCGGGCGCTGAGCGCTGGCTATGCCTTCGGCGAGACCACCGAGATGTTCCACACGACGTACCGGGTGCCGAAGGCGAAGCTGGCCCCCGGGACGTATCGCAACATCACGGGCAACGAGGCGACGGCGCTGGGCTTCCTCGCCGCCGCGCAGGCCGCGAAACGGGACCTGTTCTACGGCTCGTACCCGATCACGCCTGCCACGGACATCCTCCAGCAGCTCGCCGGCTACAAGTCGTTCGGCGTGCGGACCTTCCAGGCCGAGGACGAGATCGCCGCGATGGGCTCGACGATCGGCGCAGCCTACGGCGGCGCGCTGGCCCTCACCGGCACCTCCGGCCCGGGCCTCGCGCTCAAGTCGGAGGCCATGGGCCTCGCCGTCATGACCGAGCTCCCGATGGTCATCGTCGACGTGCAGCGCGCCGGTCCCTCCACTGGCCTCCCGACCAAGGTGGAGCAGGCGGACCTGCTGCAGGTCCTCTACGGCCGCAACGGCGAGTCGCCGATGCCCGTCCTCGCGCCGGCCACGCCGGCCGAGTGCTTCACCCTGGCCATCGAGGCGTCACGCATCGCGCTCAAGTACATGACCCCGGTCGCGTACCTCTCCGACGCGTTCGTGGGCAACGGCGCAGAGCCCTGGAAGGTCCCGGACGTCGCGGACCTGCCGGACATCTCCGTGCCGAACGTCGTCAAGGGCGAGGGCACATTCCTCCCGTACGGGCGGGATCCCGAGACCCTCTCGCGGCCCTGGGCGATCCCCGGCACCCCTGGGCTCGAGCACCGGATCGGCGGCCTGGAGAAGCTGGACGGCCTGGGAACCGTGAACTACGACGCCGAGAACCATCACCGGATGACCCTGCTGCGGGCCGCGAAGATCGCGGGCATCGCGAAGGACATCCCGCCGCTCGAGACGTTCGGCGTGGACGAGGGTGAGCTGCTGATCCTCGGCTGGGGATCCACCTACGGCGCGATCCGCAGCGCCACCGAGCTGATGCTGGCCGACGGCAGGTCGGTCGCGCACGCGCACCTCCGGTACCTCAACCCGTTCCCGGCGAACACGGGCGAGGTCCTCAAGCGCTACCGGACGGTGCTCGTGCCCGAGCTCAACCTCGGCCAGCTCTGGTTCGTCATCCGCGGCACATACCTCGTGGATGCCGTGGGCTACGGGCGGGTCCGCGGCAAGCCGTTCCGGATCGCCGAGATCGTCGCCGAGGCCGAGCGGCTCCTGGCAGAGCGGGGGGTGACCCGATGACCGAGATGACCACGGGTCCGGCGCCGATCGACGGCGGCCTGGTCAAGCTCACCCGCAAGGACTTCGTCGCCGATGCGGAGGTCCGCTGGTGTCCGGGCTGCGGCGACTACTCGATCCTGGCCCAGACCCAGAAGGTGATGCCCGACTTCGGCGTGCCGAGGGAGAACATCGTGTTCATCTCCGGCATCGGGTGTTCCGGCCGGCTCCCGTACTACATGAACACGTACGGCTTCCACTCGATCCACGGACGGGCCCCGACGCTCGCCACGGGCCTCAAGACCGCCCGCCCTGATCTCATGGTCTGGGTGATCACGGGTGACGGCGACGCGCTCTCCATCGGGGGCAACCACTTCCTGCACTCGATGCGCCGGAACGTTGACTTCACGATGATCATGCACAACAACCGGATCTACGGCCTGACCAAGGGCCAGACCTCGCCCACCTCGGAGTTCGGGAAGCGGACGAAGTCGACGCCGATGGGCAGCGTCGACCGGCCGATGATGCCGCTCACGCTCGCCCTGGCCGCCGAGTCGACCTTCGTCGCGCGGACCGTGGACACGCATACCGAGCACCTGGCCCGAACGCTCGAGGCGGCGGGCCGGCATCGCGGCGCCTCGTTCATCGAGGTCCTCCAGAACTGCAACATCTTCAACGACGGCGCCTGGCGCGACTTCACCGAGCGGGACGTCCGGGACGACCGGATGCTCGTGCTCGAGCACGGCAAGCCGCTCATCTACGGCAAGGATCGCGACAAGGGCATCCGCCTCAACGGCCTCCACCCGGAGGTTGTGACGATCGGGGAGGACGGGGTGACGGAAGCCGACCTGCTGGTCCACGACCAGCACGCCGAGGATCCGTATCTGGCGCTGATCCTGTCGCGGATGTTCTGGCCCGAATACCCCGTCCCGGTGGGCATCCTCCGCCAGGTGGACCGTCCAACCCACTCGGACCTCGTCGACGCCCAGATCGAGGCGGCCATCGCGAAATCCGGCCCCGGCGACCTGCGCAAGGCTCTGATGGCCGGCGAGACCTGGACCGTGGAGTAGGCCATGCTCTGCCCCAACTGCCGCTACGACAACTTCGAGGGCGAGGACAGCTGCGTCGAATGCGGCGCCGACCTGTCGCTGTCCGACACGCCCCAGGCCCTCGCGGACTACCAGGACACGATCCTCGGAGACCATCTCGAGGCGCTGGGGATCGGCTCGCCGACCCTCGTCGATTCCGACGATGCCAGTCGCCGCCGCCATCCGGCTGATGCACGAGAGCGGGACCGACTGCCTCCTGGTCTCCGACGATGGGCGCCTCGTCGGGATCTTCACCGACCGCGATGCGGCGGTGAAGGCGGTCGACAAGCGGCTCGGCCTCTTCCGGGTCCGGGACTTCATGACGTCCGACCCGGTGGTCCTCCGGCGGGAGGACACGCTCGCCGTGGCCATCCACAAGATGGCGGTCGGCGAGTTCCGTCACATCCCGATCGTGGACGACGGCCGGCCGATCGGTGTCGTCTCCGCCGCGGACGTCTTCCGGCACCTCGTCGCCTCGCTCGGGTGACCCCGGTACCGCGCGCGGCCCCGCCGCGGATCGCGGTCCTCGCCGACGACCTGATCTGGGGCACGCGCCTCGTCGACGGCGTGCGGCGCGCGGGCGGCGATCCCGTCCCGGTGCGGTCCGCCACCACGCTCGACGGTGTCCTGCCGTCCGTGGCCGGCTGCATCGTGGACACGACCGCGCGCGGCTACGACGGGATCGGCTGCCTCGGTGCAGCGACGGCCGCCGGGGTGCCGGCGATCGCCGTCGGCCAGCACGACGACACCGCGACCCGGCAGGCCGCACGCGCCGCGGGGGCGTCGAAGGTGTACGCCTACCGGGCCCTGTTCGAGCACGGCGATCGCGAGCTGGGTGCCTGGATCGGCGGCCTGGCGGCGCACATGGAGGATCCGGCGTGAGCGAGCAGGACGCGAGGCGGCCGGGCATACCCGCGACGCGCTACGCGGAGCGGCTGGCGGCGGCGCGGCGCGAGGCCGCGGCGGCGGGGCTGGACGCGATCCTGGTGGGCGTCGGGGCGGACCTTCGGTACCTCGCCGGATACGAGGCGATGCCCCTGGAGCGCCTGACGATGCTGGTGGTGCCCGCCTCCGCGCATGCGTCGGTGACGCTCATCGCCCCGCGCCTGGAGGCCACGCCCGCGCGATCGTGCCCGGCCGGAGCATCGGGCGCGGTCACGGTCATCACGTGGGAGGAGACCGAGGACCCGATGGTGCTGGTCGCAGACACGCTGGGGAAGGCGCTCGGGCGCGAGGCCGCGGGCGTCCGGGCGGTGTCCGTCTCGGACGGGCTCCGGGCCGCGTTCGTGCTGGGACTCCAGCGGGCGCTGCCGGGCGCACGGTTCTCGCTCGCGTCGGCCGTGCTCCGGACCCTTCGGATGCGCAAGGACGCGGACGAGGTCGAGCTGCTCGGGGCCGCAGCACGGGCGGCGGACCGCGTGGTGGCGGCCATCGCGGCGGGCACGCTCGTGGGGCGCACGGAGGCCGACGTCGCACGCGAGATCGGCGAACGGCTGGTGGCCGAGGGTCACGAGCACGCGGAGTTCTGGATCGTGGCGTCGGGGCCAAACAGCGCGTCACCGCACCACGAGCCGGGCGAGCGGGTCATCGCGGCCGGAGAGCCGATCGTGATCGACATCGGCGGGTCGCTCGGCGGCTACGGGAGCGACATCACTCGCACCCTGTGGGTGACGGGCGGCGATTCGGCGCAAGGGGCCGGACGCGGACTTCCTGCGCCTGTACGACGTGCTCCAGGAGGCGCAGGCGGCGGCGACGGCCGCGGTCCGGCCGGGCGTGCGCTGCGAGCGGATCGACGCGGCGGCGCGCGAGGTCATCGACGCCGCCGGCTTCGGGCCGGACTTCTTCCACCGGACGGGGCACGGCATCGGCCTGGAAGGTCACGAGGAGCCGTACCTGGTGGCGGGCAGCCTCGAACCGCTGGCGCCGGGCATGGCGTTCAGCGTTGAGCCGGGCATCTACCTCGAGGGCCGGTACGGGGCCAGGATCGAGGACATCGTCGTCTGTGGCGATTGCGGGCCCGGTCGTGCTCAACGAGCTGCCGCGGGACCTGCTGGTCGTCGCGGGCTGAGGATCGCGGGATCGCGCCGGCGCTTGGGGTCGTCCCATGCCGGGAACCCGGCCCCGGCGGTCAGGGGCGCCGCGGGGTATCATCCGGCGATCGGTCGAGCCCCCCTGCGACCGACGCGAGAGCCATCATGACGACCCTTCCCGCGCGGGCCGAGCGCCCGCGCTACCCCGACCGATGAGCAGGCGCGCCCGGCACGGCCGGAACCCGCACCAGCACGCGTCCGCGCGCCCGGGGACACCCGTCCTGGATGACCCCCAGGTGGCGGCCGACGTCCGCGTCGCCGCTCCGCCCGAGATCGAGGGCGGGGCACCGGTCGTCGACGTGGCTCCGGCACCCGTGACGGCCGCCGCCCCGCCGGCCCGCCCTGCACCGGAGCCCGTGCGCGCGCCCGTGCCCGTTCGTGCCGCCGAGGCCGTGCGGCCGCCGGAGCCCGTGCGCACGGCCGAGCCCGCGTGGCCGGTGGAGCCCGTCCGTGCCGTCGAAACCGAGCCAGCCAGGGAGCGCCCGCAGGAGTCCGGTTACGGTCTCGGCCATGCGCAACCCACCTGCACCCAGGCGCAGCTGCGCCGCTTCGTCAAGAGCCGTCCATGGGTGCCCATGCACGAGCTGCGCCGCCGCTTCGGCATCGACGGCGGGGACGACGACGTCTCCCCGATCCGCGTCGGTGACCGGACCCTGTTCATCGGCCTGCCGCCCGCGGAGGGCAGGATGATGGGCGAGCTCCTGAGCGCGGGCGACGTCGGGTGCGAGCTCTCGCTGGACCCGGTTGCGCCGGTCGTCATCGGCGTCTATCCGATGCGACCCGTCCCCCGCTCCTGACCGTTCCGGTCCCCGGCCCTGATCCCGCGCGTCCCGCCCCCGGCGCGCTCCCGTGCACGGTCCTGGCCCGGCTCGTCGTCCTTCGCGACCGTCTCACGTGTCGCTCGGTCCGTCTCTCGTGACGGTGGGCACACCCTCGGCGGGTCAGGCGACGCAGTCGATGACCGGGATCACGGCGTGGGTGTCTGCCCGGCGACACCCTCGAGGGCGAGCAGCTCCCGCTTGACGGCCAGCGCAGCCTCGCGCCCGCCATACGCCGCCACGCCATACCCGCCGAGCGACCCGTCGCCCGCGATCACGCGATGGCAGGGGATCAGCAACCCGATCGGGTTGCGGCCGACTGCCCCGCCCACGGCCCGCGCCGCGCCCGTCCGGCCGATCCGCCGCGCCACCTCGCCATAGGAGGCGGTCTCGCCCCGCGGGATCGCCCGCACCGCGCCGAGGACCAGGCGGTCCCAGTCGGACCGGTCCGCCAGGTCCACCGGGAGCGACTCCAGCGGCACCGGCTCACCCGACAGCGCCGCCGCGACGAGGTCTCGGGTTCGCGCGCAGAGCTCGGCCGCCCGGCACGTCTCGCGGTGCGACCCGGGCGGCAGCAGCGGCACCGGCGACCCCAGCCGGCGCCTCGCCAGGCCCGCCTCGAATGCCTCCGGCGTGCTCAGGAGTTCCACGGCCACGACGCCCCGCGCACTCGCCGCGATCCGGACCGGACCCCACGGCCCGTCGGCCATCGCAACCGTGATGCAGTCTCGCGAGCAACGCACGGGACCATGGTCGCAGGCCCGGTGGGTTTCGGTGGATTCGCGACGGGAGTGGGTCGGGCGATCAGGAGTGTCATGCAGCATCCCAGCCACTCCACGGAAATATGGTTGCATGCTCGGCGGATATGCGGCACAATCCGCCAATCATGTCGCACCTATCCATCGCCTTCGACGCCAAGAAGAAGCCGTGGCGGCCCAGTCGGAAGACTCGGGCCCTGGGGCTCTGACGGCGCGCGAGCGACGAACCTTGGAGCCTCCGGGACCGGAGGCGCCGAAGGGGCCGCGGACACCACAGACGGTGCCGCGGCCTTCGTGATTCTCGGACCTCCGAACCCGTGCTCCTCCACGCGGAAGGACACGTACGAGATGCACATCCTCCTGTACGGACCGGGCCGGCTGGGCGGCGCCATCGCCACGGCCGCCATGGATGCCGGGTGGGCCTGCGACGTTATCGGCAGACCGGCCGCCGATGGGACGCGTCGCGCGCCGGCACCGGTCGTGGACGTCGTGGTCGAGACGTCCCTGGCGACCGCGGTGGCCGACAACGTCGAGCACGCCTTGTCCGCCGGCAACCGCTCCTTCGTCCTGGCGGCGACCGGCTGGGACGCCGACCTGACCAGGGTTCGCACGATGCTCCTCGACCACGGCGCCGCCGCGGTCCTGTCCACGAACCTCTCGCTGGGCGCGGCGCTGTTCCTCAGGCTCGCCGAGACTGCAGCCGGCTGGTACGCGCGGGCCGGCGCTTTCGAGCCCTCCATCGTCGAGTGGCACCGCCGCGGCAAGGCCGACCGGCCCTCCGGTACCGCCCGCGCCATCGCCCGCCGGATCGTGGCCGCCGACCCGCGCTGGGCAGGCCCCGACGCCGCTGGCCCCGGCGTCGCGGCGCTCGCTGGCGACGGCCGCCCCGCGCTGGAGATCTCCGGAATCCGGGCCGGAGCCGCGCCCGGCACCCACCTCGTCACCTTCGACGGCCCGGGCGAGTCGGTGGAGCTGCGGCTGACGGCCCGCGACCGGACCGCCTATGCCGACGGCGCCCTGGCAGCCGCCAGCTGGCTCGTGCGCGAGCCGCGTGCCCCAGGGCTCCACCCGTTCGATGCCGTCGTGGACGACCTCCTCGCGGCCTCGCCCGTCGCCATCCCCGCCTGACCCCGAACCCTCGACCGACAAGGAGTACCCCGATGATCCCCACCCCCCGTCTCCGCGGCGCCTTCACCGCCCTCGTCACCCCGTTCACCGCCGACGGCGCCCTGGACGAGGTCGCCTACCGCCGCCTCGTCATCGGGCAGGTCCTGTCCGGCATCGACGGCCTCGTTCCCGTCGGCACCACAGGCGAGTCGCCCACGCTCAGCCAGGAGGAGCGCGACCGCTGCATCGAGATCGCGGTCAGCGTCGCGGCCGGGCGCCAGTCCGACAGCCGTGTCCCGGTCATCGCCGGCACCGGCTCCAACGACACCCGTGCCTCGATCGAGGCGACCCGCCGCGCCGCCGCCCTGGGCGCCGACGCCGCGCTCATCGTCACCCCCTACTACAACAAGCCCGACCAGCGGATGCTCGAGGCCCACTTCCGCGCGATCGCCGACGAGGGCGGCCTGCCGATCGTCGTCTACAACGTCCCCGGGCGGACCGGCGCCAACGTCGAGGCCGACACCTTCCTGCGCCTGGCCGAGCACCCGCGCGTGATCGCGGTGAAGGAGGCGAGCGGCAACATCGAGCAGATCGCCGTGATCTGCCGGGACCGCCCGCGAGACGTGGCGGTCCTCTCGGGCGACGACGCGGCGACGCTTGCGATCCTCGCGATGGGCGGCGACGGGGTGATCTCCGTGGCAAGCAACCAGATCCCGGGCGAGATGTCGGCCCTGTGCCTCGCCGCCCACGCCGGCGACTTCGAGACGGCCCGGCGCATCCACGATCACTGGCTGCCGCTGCTGCGGGCCAACTTCCAGGGCGCCCCGAACCCGGTGCCGGCGAAAGCCGCGATGCTGGCGATGGGCCTGCTGGAGCGCGACGACCTGCGCGCTCCACTGCTGCCGCTGGCCGACGCGCCGCGCGAGCGCCTGGCCGGGATCCTGCGGGCGCTGGGCCTGGTGGCGGGCGAAGGCGGCCGGGCGGCCGGTGCCGACGCGGAAGAGGTCGCCGCATGACGGCGGTCGAGCTTGCAGCGGCCCAGACGGGCACCTCGATCCTGGACGACCTCGACGCCGGCCGCCGACGCGCGGCAGTGCCGGACCCGTCCGCCCCCGGGGGCTGGCGGGCGGACCCCGAGGTCAAGGCGGCCATCCTCGCCTGCTTCCGGAACCGCGAGACGGCCACGTGGGACCTGGGTGGCGCGCTCCGCTTTCGGGACCGCGTCGGGCTCCCGGTCAAGGACCTGCTGGCCGGGCCGTGGCGGGTCGTGCCGGGCGGGACCTCCGTTCGGGCGGGCGTGTACCTCGGCCATGGCGTCGTGATCATGCCGCCCTCGTTCGTGAACGTCGGCGCGTGGATCGGCGAGGACACCATGGTGGACTCGCACGTGCTGGTGGGCTCGTGTGCGCAGATCGGGGCGAGGGTCCACCTTTCGGCCGGCGTGTCGATCGGCGGGGTCCTGGAGCCAGCGGGCGCGCGTCCGGTGATCGTCGAGGACGGCGCGTTCGTCGGCGCCGGGTCGTCGCTGCTCGAGGGCGTGCTGGTGGGGGAGGGCGCGGTGATCGGGGCGGGTGTGGTCCTCACGGGGACCTCGCGCCTGTACGACCTGGTGCGCGGCCGCGTGCTCACGGGCACGGTGGCTGAACCGTTGGTGGTCCCGCCGGGTGCCGTCGTGGTGCCCGGGTCGCGTACCCTCGCTGGTGACTTCGCCGCGGCCAACGGGCTGTCCGTCTCGGTCGCGCTGCTGGTCAAGGACCGCGACGCGGGCACGGACGCGCGGGTCGCCCTGGAGGACGCGCTGCGATGAGCATGGTCCGCGAGCCCGGTCCGCCGCCGGCGCCCATTGCCGCGCCGGCCGCCCGCCGGGCCGCCCGCCCGCCCGCCGCGCCCGCCAGCTCGCCCGTAACGAGATCCTGCGCAACGGCAGGCTCGGAGGCCAGGATCCGGCGATGCTGGCGGAGCGCTTCGGGACGCCCTACTACGCGTACGACCTGGACGTGATCTCGCGCCAGGTCGCCGCGCTCCGGGCCGCGCTGCCGGACACCTTCGACCTGGCCTATGCCGTGAAGGCCAACCCGAACCTCGCCGTGCTCCGGCACCTGCGCGGGTTGGGCCTGGGGGCGGACGTTGCGTCGGGGGGCGAGCTGCGCCACGTCGTCCGGGCGGGCTTCGACACCTCCCATGTCGTGTTCACGGGCCCGGGCAAGCGGGACGAGGAGCTGGCGGCTGCCGTCGAGGCGGGCGTGCGCGTCGTCACGGTCGAATCGCCCGGTGAGCTGCGGCGCCTGGCGCGGATCTCGGAGGGGCTGTGCCGCCGCCAGCCGATCCTGCTCCGGGCCGCCGTGACCGAGGCGGCACGCCTCGAACGGGTCCGCCTGGTCGGCGACGACGGTGCGGGCAAGTTCGGGATGGACGGCGGGGACCTGCGAATGGCGGCTGCCGAGGCCGTGGCATCGCCGTGGCTGGAGCCGATCGGGCTGCACGCCTTCGGTGCGTCGAACGTGCTGGACACCGGTTCGCTCGCCGCGCACGTCGAGGCCACCGTGGAGACGGCCCGAGCGCTGGCTGCGGGAGCGGGCTTCCCGCTGCACCTGGTCGACGCGGGCGGCGGCCTCGGCATCCCGTACGAGGCCCACGAGGAGGCCCTCGACGTGCGCGGCCTCGGGGCGCTGCTGCAGAGGCTCGCCACACGGATGGCGGACGACCCGGCGACACGTGCGACCCGTGTTCTCCTGGAGCCCGGCCGCTTCCTCGTCGGCGCCTCCGGTGCCTACGTCGCTCGCGTCGTCGATCGCAAGTCGGTCGACGGCCGCGATGTCGTCATCCTGGACGGCGGCATCCACCACGTGCTCCGGCCGGTCCTCGTCGGCCAGGAGCACCGTGTCCGGGTCCTCACTGGCGCTGCCGCGATGACCGCGTCAGCCAACGCCCAGCGGGTCCCCGTGACCATCGCGGGTCCCCTCTGCTCCGGACTCGACGTCTTCGCCCGGTCGGCTGTCATGGCGTTGCCGGATCCCGGGGATCTCGTCGCAGTCCTGGACGTGGGCGCCTACGGCGCGACCGAGTCCATGCCGTTCTTCCTGTCCCACCCGCTGCCGCCCGAGATCGCCCTTCGCGGAGGCGAGGCCTGGGCCGCGCGCCCGCGGGTGGATCCAGGCACGTGGCTGGAGTGGCAGGTGGGGGAGCCGCCCGAGGGCTGACCCGGGTCCGGGAGTGCCAGCCCGCTCACCCGTACGGGGCGGCACGGGTACCGCACCAGCAACGGCGCAGAATGGGCGGGTGAGCGTGCGCCGTGACCGGGAGCCCCAGCCCCTGACGCCGCCTGCCCCGTGGAGACGGGTCGCCTGATGCGTCGGTACCGGATGCGCCTGCGTCGCTCGAGACCGCGGGATGCGCGGACCCCGGTCGTCCTGCCCCGGCACAGTGCCCGCCGGCTCGCGCTGCTCGGGTTCGGGGCGGGTGCGCTCGTGGTGCCGATCTGGGCGTGGACGACCCAGACCGTCGAGGGGCAGCGAATCGCGGACCTCGTCCTGTACGGGCGCGCCCTGGCGACGCCGGCAGCCCTGGGAGCCGCCTCGGAGACGCTCGCGACGGTGAGCGTCGTGTACGGGGCGATCGTGGCGCTGGGGCTCGTGCTGCTGGGGCTCGCTCGCGGCGGGTTCGGGCTGGCGACGGCGACCTTCGTCCTCATCGCCGGGACCAACGTGACGGCGCAGGCGCTCGAGACGCTGCTCAAACGCCCGAACCTGCTGGGACACGACGCCTACGCGACGGGCAACAGCTTTCCCAGCGGCCACGTCGCGCTGGTCGCCTCGCTGGGGTTCGCCTGCATCCTGGTCGCGCCTCGCCGGCTGCGGACGCCGGTCGTCATCCTGGTCTCCGTGATCGTCGCCGCGGTGGGCGTCAGCACGATCACGGCCGGCTGGCATCGCCTTGCGGACGTCGTGGGCGCGATCCTGATCGCGCTTGCGTGGGCATCGCTCGTCACCGCGGTCCTCGTTCGCGCCCAGGGCTGGATGCCCAGGCGGACCTGGGGCACGGGGCACGGCGGCTGGACCACTCGGCTCGCGGGCCTCGCCGGGGCCGGCGTCATCATCGCTGGCATCGTCAGCCTCGTGGTGGCCGCGTTCGACCCGGCCCGGCTCGGCGATGCCGCCGCTGCCGGCGGGTCCGAGCCCCGGACGTTCGTCGCCGCGCTGGTCGTGACGCTCGGATCCGCCCTGGTCGCCTTCGCCTTGTACGAGTGGGCGATGCGCGGCGTGGCGTTGGAGGCGCCCCCCTGAGCCACGATCCTCTCGCGCCAGATCACGGCGCCCGTGCTCATCGTCAAGGTGCCCAGGATCGTCAAGCCTTGAGCCTCTGATATACTCCCCCCCAGTATGACGACACGCCTTCCGGACGACCTCCAGCCCATCGAGATCATCCTCCCCATCGAGGGCATGACCTGCGCGTCCTGCGTCAACCGCATCGAGCGGTTCCTGAAGAAGACGCCCGGCGTGGAGACGGCGAACGTCAACCTCGCCACGGAGCGCGCCACGGTCCTGGTGGACCCGGGCACGGCGGGCCGCGACGAGCTGGTCAAGGCCGTCGAGGCCGCCGGCTACGAGGTCAAGGCCGAGGCCGTCGCCGTGCGAGGGCGCCGCCGCGCGTCTCCCTCGAGGACGAGATCACCGCCGACGACGCCGAGCGCGAGCGCGAGCAGCGCCACACGCTGTTCCAGGCGCTGGTCTCGATCGGTGCAGCCGTCGTGTTCATGGTCCTGATGTTCGTGCCCCAGACCGTGGTGCCGATGACGGAGATCAACAAGCTGATCCTGTGGCCGGCCACCTTCATCCAGTTCTGGGCCGGCGGCCGCTTCTACCGCGCGGCCTGGCGCGCCGGCAGGCACGGCGGGGCCACGATGGACACGCTCGTCGTCGTCGGCACCAGCGCGGCCTGGGGGTACAGCGTCTTCGTGACGATGTGGCCGGAGGTCGTCCACGCGGCCGGGCCTCCACCCGGAGACCTACTTCGACTCCGCGACGATCATCCTGGGCCTCATCCTGCTGGGCAAGTGGCTCGAGGCCCGCGCGAAGGGCAGCACCACCGGGGCCATCCGCCGCCTCGTCGGGCTCCAGGCCACCACCGCGCGCCGCATCCGCAACGGCGTCGACGAGGACGTCCCGCTCGCTGACGTCATCGCCGGGCGACCTGCTCCGCGTCCGCCCCGGCGACAAGGTGCCGGTGGACGGCGTCGTGATCGAGGGCATCTCCGCGGTCGACGAGTCGATGCTCACCGGCGAGCCGATCCCGTCCACCAAGCAGGCGGGCGACGAGGTCATCGGCGCCACGCTCAACACCACGGGCTCGTTCGTCATGCGCGCCACGCGCGTCGGGCGGGACACGGCGCTCGCCCGGATCGTGGAGCTGGTCCAGCGCGCGCAGGGCTCCAAGGCCCCGATCCAGCGCATGGCCGACCGGATCAGCGAGATCTTCGTCCCGGCCGTGCTCGCTGGCCGCCGCGCTGACCTTCGTCGATCTGGTTCGTCTTCGGGCCCGAGCCGCGGTTCACGCTCGCGCTGACCGCGTTCATCGGCGTCGTGATCATCGCCTGCCCCTGCGCCATGGGCCTCGCCACGCCGACGGCGATCATGGTCGGCACCGGCAAGGGCGCCGAGGTCGGGCATCCTCGTCCGCGGCGGCGAGGCGCTGGAGGCGGCCGGCCGGATCGACACCGTGGTCATGGACAAGACCGGCACGCTGACGCTGGGCAAGCCCGCGGTGGTCGTCCGTCGTCGCCGGCGGCGGGCTTCACGGAGGCGCGCGTCCTGGACCTCGCGGCGTCGCTGGAGACGGGCTCCGAGCACCCGCTGGGCGAGGCGATCGTGCGCCGGGCGCGCGAGACGCGAGCTGGGCTTCGCGAAGGCCGAGGCGTTCGAGGCGATCGTCGGGCGGGGCGTGCTCGGGCGGCATCGACGGCGCCGAGGTCGTCGCGGGCTCCGGCGGCTGATGACGGAGCGCGGGGTTGAGCTTGGCACGCTGGCCGCGGCGGCCGATGCGGCGGCGGCCGAGGGCGGCGACGGTCGTGTTCGTCGCCGTGGACGGGGCGGCGGCGGGGCTCGTGGCCATCTCCGACCCGGTCAAGGCGGAGTCCGCCGAGGCCGTGCGGGACCTGCGCGCCGCGGGCCTCGACGTCTGGCTGCTCACGGGCGACGCGCGCGTCACCGCCGAGGCCGTCGCGCGCCAGGTGGGGATCGCAGCGGACCACGTGATCGCGGAGGTCCTGCCGGGCGACAAGGACGCGACGATCGAGCGGCTGCAGGCGGAGGGGCACCGCGTGGCGATGGTCGGCGACGGCATCAACGACGCCCCGGCGCTCGCCCGGGCGGACCTGGGCGTGGCCATCGGGACCGGCGCCGACGTGGCGATCGAGGCGTCCGACATCACGCTGGTCGGCGGCGATCCGCGGCTGGTGGGCTCGGCCATCGCGCTGTCGAGGTCCACGATCCGGGTCATCCGCCAGAACCTGTTCTGGGCGTTCGCCTACAACGTGCTGCTGATCCCGATCGCGATGGGCGTGCTGTACCCGGCCTTCGGCATCACGCTCAACCCGGCGCTGGCCGCGGGCGCGATGGCGCTCTCGTCCGTGAGCGTGGTGACGAACTCGCTGCGCCTGCGCAAGGTGGACGTCCGGCCCGGGCACGTCACGCAGCTCCGGCGCGGGCCGCTCGGCGTGGTGCGCGACGGCGCGTTCCTGCTGGTCGTCGGTCTCGTCGGCCTGGCGCTGGCCGGTGGCGTGCTGGCCGCGGACCGGGCGGTCAGCGCCTCGCTGCCGCACGTGGTCGTCACCGTGAAGGACGGCGTGTTCACGCCCGCGGACGTGTCCGTCGGTGCGGGCGAGTGGACCGTCATCGAGCTCGTCAACCAGGACGACGTCGTCCGGGACTGGATGGTCCAGGGCGTCGCGAACATGGACATCGTCACGAGACCGGGCCAGACCGCCAGCCTGCGGTTCGTGCTCGACACGCCCGGGACCTACGACGGTGATGACCGGCGGCTCCGCGGCCGGCACGGGTGGCGAGATGGCCGGGTCCCTGGTGGTCGCGGCGCGGTAGCCATCGCGGCGGGGCCGAAGGGGGGCGTCCGGGTGCCCGCCAGGGCACGTGCGTCGCCTCAGGGGCGACACCGGGCGTCGCGTGGCCGTCGTCGCCAGCCGGCCTGCCTCCGCGGTGGACGCGTAGACTCGACCTCGTGACCGAACCGACCGGCGCCCATCGCATCTCCGTCCCCGCCGACCCGCGGGACCTGCCGGGCACATTCCCGCACCGCTACGTCGTGGAGACGCGGTTCGGCGACACCGACGCGATGGGCCACATCAACAACTCGCGGTTCCTCACCTTCTGCGAGTCGGCGCGGATCGCCTACTGGGAGGCGGCGACGGGCGAGCCCTTCGGCCTCGTGACCCACGGCGCCGAGGAGTCCCTGATCCTGGCCGAGGTGCGGGTGACGTTCCGGTCGCCCTCGTACTTCGGCGAGGTGCTGACGGTCGAGTCGCGGGTCGGCCGGATCGGGCGGACCTCGTTCACGCTCGAGCACCGGATCACGGCGGCGGACTCGGCGCGCGGCCGGGCGCGGCTCGTGGCGACCGCCGAGGACGTCCTGGTCCTCTACGACTACGCGACGGAGCGGCCGCGGGTCATCCCGGACGAGATCGTCGCGCGGCTGGAGGCGTTCGAGGGGCGCCGGCTCCGCGGCTGAGGCGAGGAGGCCGCCGGTCCGCGGGTTCCGAGCGCCGGAAGAGACGGGATCCGCGCCCGAAGGCTCGCTCCTACGCCTCGAAGCGCCGGAAGATCGTCACCGCGTTCTGGCCGCCGAAGCCGAAGCCGTTGATCGCCACGGTGTCCACCTTCGCCGTGCGGGCCACCAGCGGCACGTAGTCCAGGTCGCACTCCGGGTCCGGCGTGTGGAGGTTCGCGGTCGGCGAGATGACCCCGTCGCGGATCCCGCCGAGCGCCGCCAGCGCGGACGCGATGCCGGCCGCGCCGACGAGGTGCCCGATCATCGACTTGGGCGACGAGATCGCCCGCGATCGCCGCCGCTGACCCGTAGGCCGCCTTGATCGCGCGCGTCTCGGTCGACGTCGTTGAGCGACGTCGAGGTCCCGTGGGCCACGATCCAGTCGACCTCGTCCGGCGCCACGCCCGAGTTGCGCATGGCATTGGCCATCGCGCGGGCCTGGCCGCGTCCCGATGGGATCCGGCGCGGAGATGTGGAAGGCGTCCGCGGTCAGCGCCCCGCCGAGGATCTCGGCGATCGGCGTGGCGCCCCGCGCCAGCGCGTGCTCCGCCGACTCCACCACGCACACGCCCGCGCCCTCGCCCAGGACGAACCCGTCCCGGGTGGCGTCGAACGGGCGCGACGCCGTCTCCGGCGAGTCGTTGCGCTTGGACAGCGCCGTCATGTTGGACAGCGCCGCCACGCCCATGGGCACGATCGCCGACTCCGAGCCACCCGCCAGCACCACGTCGCACTCGCCCGTGGCGATGAGCCGCAGCGCGTCGTGGAACGCGATCACCGAGGTGGCGCACGCGGCCACCTGGGTCATCACCGGGCCGGTCAGGTGGTACTCCATCGACAGCATGCAGCCGGCCATCGACGCCGACAGCGCCGGCACCGCGAACGCGGACACGAACCGCGGCCCCTTGGTGTCGTGGACGTGGGTGCCCTCGATGATCGACTCGACCCCGCCGCCGCCGGTGTTGATGACGACGCCGACGCGGTCCCGCTCCTCGATCGTCATCGCCGCGAAGTCCAGCCCGGACGAGAGGATCGCCTCCTGGCCCGCGCCCATGGCGAGGTGGATGAACCGGCTCATCCGCCGGGCCATCTTGGGGTCCATGTACCTGCCCGGATCGAAGCCCGACCACCTCGGCCGCGATCTGGACCTCGAACGCGCTCGCGTCGAACGCCGTGATCGAGGCGCGTGCCGGTCACGCCGGCCTGGAGGTTGCTCCAGTAGGTCTCGAAGTCGTTGCCGATCGGCATGACCGCACCGAGACCGGTGACGACGGCTCGGCGCGCAGGGTCGGACGAGGGCACGGCTGGGGCCTCAGCGAACGGATGACGAGGACAGGCCGGGATTGTAGCGCCCGCTCAGCGCCCGTCCCACCGCTTGAAGATGATCGCGGCGTTGTGGCCGCCCAGGCCGATGTTGTTCGACAGCGCGTAGCGGATCGGGCGCTCGATCGACCTCGGGCGTCACCCAGACGTCGGCGTCCGGGTCGGGCTCGCGGAAGTTGATGGTCGGCGGGGCCGTCTGCTCGGCGATCGTCATCACGGTCGCGAAGGCCTCGAACGCGCCGGCGGCGCCCATCATGTGCCCGGTCATCGACTTGGTGGCGGTGACCAGGAGCGACTCGCGACTCCGCGCCACCCGGTCCCCGAAGGCGGTCCAGATCGCCTCGGCCTCGCGCTTGTCGCCGACCGGGGTTGACGTGCCGTGCGGGTTGATCAGGTCCACCTCGTCCGCCGGCACGCCGCGACGCTCCAGCGCGATCTTCATCGCCCGCGCCGAGCCCGCACCGCCCTCGATCGGCTGGACCATGTCGTGCCCGTCCGCGGTGCAGCCGTAGCCCACGACCTCGGCGTAGATCCGGGCGCCGCGGGCCATCGCGTTCTCGAGGTCCTCGAGGATCAGCGAGCCCGCGCCCTCGCCCAGGACGAAGCCATCGCGTGTGCGATCGAACGGCCGGCTGGTGTCCGTGATCGGCTCGCCCGGCCGCGGGGAGCCGAGCCCGCGCATGTTGCCAAAGCCCGCGTGCGCCACCTCGAGCAGCGGCATCTCCGTCGAGCCCGCGATCACGGTATGGACGTCGCCGCGCCGGATGAGCTCGGCACCCTCGCCCACGCAGTTGGTGCCCGTGGAACAGGCCGTGACGATGCACATGTTGTGGCCGATCGCGCCGGTCTCGATGGCGATCATCCCCGACGCGGCGTCAACGAGTCCGTTCGCGATGAACGTGGGCGCGACGCGGCCGGGACCCTTGTCCTGGAGGACGTGCCAGTTGTCGATCATCAGCTGCTGGCCGCCCGCACCGGTGCCGAAGATGACCCCGATGTCCTCGCGGTTGGCGTCCGTGATCTCGAGGCCGGCGTCCGCGAGCGCCTGCTTGGCCGCAGACACGCCGAACCATGTGGCGGACTCGCTGCGGCGGAGCGTCTTGTGGTCCATCCAGAGCGACGCATCGAAGCCGTGGACCTCGCCCGCCGCGTGCTGGGCGTAGCGGCTCGCATCGAACCTCGTGATCACGCCAAGGCCCGAGACGCCGTTGAGCAGGTTGTTCCAGGCGGTGGCCTTGTCGTTGCCCACGGGGCTGACGACGCCGAGACCGGTGACGACGACGCGGCGGGTGTAATCGGGCTGGCGCACGGGGCTCCTTCTGGCGAGCGGCTGGGATCGGCTCGGAATGCGGGCTGGGGTTGGCGGGGTCGGGGCGACGGGTCCGGGGGTCAGGCGCCGTCGGCGGCGGCTGTATCGGCGAAGGGGATCGAGAGACGGTCGCCGGCGGCAGGGTCGTCGAGCGCGAGCGTCACGGCGTCGGACTCGATGCGCCGGATCAGGCCGGTGAGGACGCGGCCGGGCCCGACCTCGATGAACGTGGTCACGCCGCGGGCGTGCATCGCGCGGACCACGCCGACCCAGTCGACGCCGGTGGTCAGATGGTCCACGAGCTCTGCGCGGCAGCCGTCCGCGGTGGTGATGAGGTGGGCGTCCGCGTTCGCGAGGAGCGCAGGCCGCGGGTCGCGGAAGGCGATTCCCGCGAGGACCGTGCGCATGCCCTCGGCGGCCTCGGCCATGAGCGGGGAGTGGGCGGCGACCGAGACGGGGAGCTCGATGGCGCGCCTGGCGCCGAGGGTCTTCGCAATGAGCAGCGCGGCCTCGACGGCCGGGCGCTCGCCGGAGACCACCACCTGCCCGGGAGAGTTGCGGTTCGCGACGCCGAAGATGCCGTGCTCGGACGCCTGGGAGACGAGATCCGGAAGCTTCGCGTCGTCGAGGCCGATGATCGCGGCCATGCGGCCCTCGCGACCGGCGCCCGACGACTGCATGAGCGTTCCCCGGGTGCGGACCAGGCGGACGGCGTCGGCGAGGTCCAGCGCCCCGGCGGCGACGAGGGCCGTGTACTGGCCCATCGAGTGGCCGGCGGCGAAGGCCGGGTCCGGGATGTCCACGGAGAGGGCGTTCCAGCGTTCCCGGACGGCCTCGAGGTAGGCGATCGAGGCGGCGAGGAGGGCCGGCTGCGCGTTCTCCGTCCGGTTCAGCTCCTCCTCCGGGACCGTCCCAGGCAAGACGGGAGATGGGCTCGCCGAGCGCCTCGTCGGCGGTGGCGAAGACGGCGGCGGCGGCCGGCGAGGTCTCGGCGAGGGCGCGGCCCATGCCGACGAACTGGCTGCCCTGGCCGGGAAAGACGAAAGCGATCTGGCTGCATCGTGCGGAGCGTAGTCCGGATGACCCGATCTCCCGCCAATATCCATGCACATTTGCAGGAATGTCGGGTCGGGCCTACGCTCGGGCGATGAGGATCCGCCCATGAACGCGCCCGAACCGCCCGCGCTGGACCCGCCTGCGCCCTCGCCGCGGACCGTGCGCGTCCGGCGTACCCCGGCATCGGATCCGGCCGCCGGGCCGGCGCTGCCCGAGGCGCTCGTCCGGCCACGGCGCCGCGGCGCCCCCAGCCGCGTCCTCGCCCGCACCTTCGAGGCGGACCTCTCAGCATCGGTGGTGGCTGCGGGCACGCGGATCCAGAACGTCCGCCAGATCTCGGAACGGGTGGCCATGGGGCGCGCGCTGTGGCGGGAGCTCGTCGTGGGGTTCGCATACCAGCTGGGGGAGCTCAACCTGGGGTTCACGCAGCTCGCCGCGCTGTACGTGCTGGCGGAGGGCGCCACGACCACGATCGCGGACCTCGCCGAGGCGATCGGGCGCTCCTCGTCGGCCACGTCGAGGCTCGTGGACGGACTCGTCAGGCGACGCCTCGTGGAGCGTCGGCGCGAGGTGGACGACGGCCGGCTCCGGTCGGTGTGGCTCACGCCCCGCGGTCAGGCGATGCTGCGGAAGGTCGACCGTGCTCGAGCCGAGCAATTCCTGTCCGCCGTCCGGCCGATGCCGCGCGGAGAACGGTCCCTGGTCGCCATGGGTGTCGCGGCCCTGGCAACGCATGCGATCAGCCGGCGCGGGCGCCTCGTGCGTGGCGGCGGCTGAGTCGCTGGCTTCGCGCCGGCTCCCTGCCGGCCGGTCTCGCGTCCGGCGCCCCGCTGGCGTCGGGCGCCCCGCTCGCCCCGAGCACCACGGCGCCCGCTCCCGTCCGGCTCCTCACTGCCGTCCCGGCGCCCGAACGCCCGGCGTCGCCTCCCAGGCGACAAATTCGCCCGCAACCCGGCGCCGAGCCGCTTCTGAGACGGATCTGTCGCCACCTGGGCGACGAAGCCCGGCGGCGGCGGGTCTCCTGGCGTTAGTGGGGCCCTCCATGCCGGGATTGGTCGCCCCACAGGCGACACCCACGTCGCGGATCGGGTCGGTCGCCGAGGCGCCCCAGGCTGGCTCGCGCGGCCGCCGTCGCGGCCGGCGGCTGTCAGACCTGCACGCCGATGAGGGCGGCGACGATCCCCAGGATGAACCCGAGCGCGACGATCGTGACGATCATGCCGACGAGGAGCCGCACGTACGGGCGCTCGCGAACGAGCGTCTCCGGCAGCTCCGGGTCGCCGCCGCCGACGATGTACGCCTGCGGGAGGCCGCGCTTGCGCGCGTGCTCGTTGCGGACGGCGTCGTACTGGACGGGATCCGGCGGAAGGGACGGGGCGGAAGGCGTCTGCGTGGTCACGCGATCATGATGCCCCGTGCGGGCGAACCGCGCGTCGGGTCGCCGCGGTCAGCCCTCGTCGAACAGCACCTGGAGCGCGTCTGCGTCGGTGATGCCTGCCGCGAGCGCCAGGCGGAGCAGGATCCTCGCCTTCCAGGGCTGGATGTCGTCCGCTGCGAGCCAGCCGCGGGCCGCGAGTGACGGGACCCGGGGCACGCGCCCGGATCCGACGCGCGACGCCTGGCAGACGATGACACCCGCGGCCGAGGCACGTTCCAGCGCCGCCACCTCGCCCGGAGTCGGGTATCCGGCTCCCGTCCCCGCACTGACGATCCCCCGGGCCCCCGCGTCCACGGCCGCATCGACCAGCGCGCCGTCCGCGCCCTGGTAGCTCACCACCACGTCAACGCGTGGCAGTGCCCGCAGGTCCCCGCCGGCGAAGACCCCCCGGAGCGCGATCCCCCGGCGGGCAGGTGCGCGAGGACCACACGCCCGTCGCCGTCCACCCGGCCGAGCGGCCCGGCGGTCCCGTCGTGGAACGCGTCCGTGCGCAGCGTGTTGGCCTTGGTCACGTCGCGGGCCCCGTGGATCGTGTCGTCCATCACCACCAGGACGCCCAGGCGGCGCGCCGCCGGGGACGCCGCGACGCGGACCGCGTTCACGAGGTTGAGCGGCCCGTCGGCGGAGAGCGCGGATGCGGGGCGCATTGCCCCGGTGAGGACCATCGGCGCATCACCTGCGAGGACGAGATGGAGCAGCCAGGCCGTCTCCTCCAGCGTGTTCGTCCCGTGCGTGATCACGACGCCGTCCGCAGCGCCCTCGCTCCAGCAGCCCACGCACCAGCGCGACCAGCTCCGCGAGGTCGTCGTCCGTGATCGCGTGGGCGCGGAGCCTGCGGAAGGGGACCTCGGTGACGTGCGCGATCGTCGCCAGCTCGGCCGCGATCCCCGCCAGGAGCGCGCCCGGTTCCAGACGCACGCCGGTCTCGAGGTAGGCGGCGAGGTCCAGGCGATCCGACCCCAGGGAATCGATTGTGCCGCCCGTGGTGACGACCGCGACGCGTGGGAGGGTCACGAGACGAGTGCGGCAGGTGCGTGTGGTGGCGACCGGGGCCTCAGCCTGCTGCCAGTGCGGCGCCGCGTCCGGGGGCGTGAACCGGGCCACGCGCGCGATCAGCCGGCGGATGCGCAGCCCCTCCACCGGTCCGAGCGCGTACAGCGGCATCGGCCGCAGCCAGACCGCGCTCCCCAGCGAGACCGCGTCGGCGCCGGCCCAGAAGTACTCGCGGCAGTCGTCGAAGTCGCGGATGCCGCCGTTCGCGATGATCGGCAGGCGGAAGCCGTCATCGCGCAGCTCCGCCACCACCCGCAGGCCGATGGGCTTGATCGCCCGCCCGGAGATCGCCCCGTAGCGGTTCTTGAGGTAGGGCTCGCCCGTGTCCGGGCGAAGGCGGAGGCCCTTCACCGTGTTGATCGCCGTGATCGCCGCGCACCCGTGCTGCGCCGCGAGGTTCGCCTGCCAGCGGTAGTCCTCGTCCGGGCTGACCTTGAGGATCACGGGGTGGCGGCTCTTCGGGACGGCGCGCCGGAGCGCCTCCTCCAGGATCGTCGCGAACGGGAAGTTGACGTTGTGGCACGAGGCGTTGAGCTCGACGGCGGCGATCTCGCCCGGCTTCGCGCGCTCGTTGCACGTCTCGATCAGCTGCTCGATCTCGTCCGCGGAGAACCCGCCCACCGACACGATCCGGTTGAGGTTCGCCGTCCGGTCGAAGTACTCGTCGAAGTAGCGCTCGATCCCGATGTTCGACCAGCCGAAGGCGTTGAGCCAGCCGCCGTCGACCCTGTGCAGCGCGCGCCCGTAGAGGCGGAGCATCTCGGGGAACTCGCGCAGCCCCCAGTCCTCCTTGAGCGTGAAGTGGCCCTCGCGCGGCTGGAGGCTGACCGTCCGTGTCGTCACGGCGCCGAAGCGCTCCAGGGGCACCCACTGGGCGATCGGGGAGAGACCGTAGAGGATCAGCCGGCTCTTGGACGCGCCGTAGCCCAGGAGGCTGGCGGACGTGAGCAGCCGGTTCCGGAGCCGGATGCCGTTGAGGTCGATCGGGGTCACGGTGGAAGTATGCCGCGCCCCGTCACCGCGGAGGGGCGAGCGGACCCTGGAGGCCGATCCAGTCCGGGAGTGGCCGGTATCCGAGGGCACGGTTCACGGCGCGCATCGGAACGTTGGTCTCGTCGTTGCCTGTGTCCAGCGCCTCGAGACCGTGTGTCGACCGCCCAGGCGATCGTTGCGCGCTTGAGCGCGCCGGCGATGCCGCGGCCCCGGTACGCCCGACGGACCGCCGTCATGTCGTGGTATGCAACGGTCCGGCTGCCCGCGGCGTAGATCAGGCTGGCGTATCCCGCCACCGTGCCCGACGCCGCGTCGAGCGCGACGAAGAACGCGTCCTTCGGGATCCCGGCCCGGTCCACGTCGCGCGCGACGAACGCCTCGAGCGTCCCCGCGTCGACCGGCTCGTCGGTCGACGGGATGTCCGGGAAGGCCTCCAGGGCGACGGCGTGCACGTCCGCGACCAGGTCCGGCCGGTCCGCGAGCGTCGTGACCAGGATCCCCGGCGGCGCGGCAGGCGTCCTGGGGCACGAGGCCCAGCAGGTCGAGGCGGACCATCTTGCTCCGGTCGGTCTCGACGAAGCCGCGGTTGGCGAGGAACCGCTGGCCGTCGGCGTAGAGCCTCGGACAGCTCCGTCTGGAAGCCGGTCTTGCCGGCAGCCCGCGCAGCCTCGCTCAGGGCCACGTACAGGGCGGACCCGGCGCCACGATCGCGCGCCTCCGGCTGCACCCAGATTCCCAGCCACCAGCGCTCGAAGTCACGCTCGTACATCCAGATGCGGCCCGTGCTGGCGGTGCCGACGACGGTTCCGCCCGACTCGGCGAGGAACCGGACCGTCTCGCCCGGATACGTGGCGGCCTCCCAGCGCAGCTGCTCGAGCGAGTCCGTGTTGTCGGGCATGACGCCGTTCCGGATCCCGACGTACGTGAGCGAGGCCCGTCTCGTCCGCGAGGTCGATCCGGCGGATGTGCACGGCCACGGGACGCGGCTACCCGTGCTCCGCCCGGAGCGGGCGCAGCACCTCGCGGTGGGCGTCCTCCAGGGCCCGCGGCCCGAGCCGCGCCGGCACGCCGATGACCATCTCCGTGGCTCCGGCCGCGACGATCGCGCGCGCCTGCTGCAAGCGCCCTGTGCGCGGGACGCGGCGTCCGCGCCCGTGTGCACCTGCCCCACGATCTCGAACGTCGGCCGGGTCCCGGCCCTCTGCCTCCAGCGCGCGCAGGATCGCATCGCGCCGGTCGGAGAAGTAGGCGACGTCGCCGGCCTCCGTGCCGGTGAGCAGCCAGCCGGCTGCCCGCCGCGCCGCGAGCGCGATGCCCCGCGGCTTCTGGCCGCCGAGGAAGATCGGCGGCCCGCCGGGGGTGAGCGGCGGTGGCACGTTCACGGCGCCTGCCAGCGGGTAGAACGGGTCGGGCAGCGTGACGCCCGGCGGCATGGCGGCCGCCTCGGCGAGAACAGCGCGTGCAGCACCTCCACCGCGGAGATCAGCCGGTCGATCCGCTCGCCGATCGGCGGCAGCGGGATCCCGAACGGCTCGTGCTCGCCCTCGAACCAGCCGGCGCCGAGGCCCAGGACGAACCGCCCGCCGCCGCCCGTCGCGTGGTCCATGACGGTGGCCGCCTTCGCCAGCAGCACCGGGTGCCGGAACGTGTTCGACAGCACGGCGTGCCCGACGCGGATACCGGGCACGTGGTGGACCAGCGTCGCGAGCAGCGTCAGCGCCTCCAGCGATGGGCCCGGCGACACCGGGTCCATGTCCGTGAGGTGGTCGTTCATCCAGGCGCCGTCGAAGCCGCCCAGCTGCCCGGCCAGCGCCCAGGTGGCGTCGAGGGTCGCCCAGTCCACCCGCTGCGGCGACGTCTTGAACGAGATCCGCAGGGGCATCGCGAGGGCCTAGTCGCGGTCGCCGGCGCGCGCCGCGAGCGCCCGCCGGAGCGCTGCGCCGCTCGTGATCGCGCCCTCGGATGCCGACGAGACGAGCGCGGCGTACTTGGCCATGACGCCGGTCGTGTAGCGCGGCGCCGGCGGCGTCCAGCGTGCGCGCCGCTCGGCGAGGACCGCCTCGTCCACCTCGAGGTTCAGCTCCCTCGCGTCCACGTCGATGGTGATCATGTCGCCCTCCTCGACGAGGGCGATCGGCCCGCCCACGGCGGCCTCGGGAGCCACGTGGCCGATCATCAGGCCGTGGGTGCCGCCGGAGAACCGGCCGTCGGTGAGGAGCGCGACGTGCTCGCCCAGGCCCTCGCCGACGAGCGCGCCCGTGACGCTCAGCATCTCCTGCATGCCGGGCCCGCCGACCGGACCCTCGTAGCGGATGACGACGACGTCGCCCTCGTGGATCGTCCGCTCGCGGACCGCGGCGAAGCACTCCACCTCGGAGTCGAACACGCGTGCCGGGCCGCGGTGGTTGCGGCGCTCGTGCCCGGCGAGCTTCACGATCGACCCGTCCGGCGCGAGGGTGCCCCGCAGGATCGTCAGGCCGCCGATCTCCTTGATCGGCGTCTCGATCGGCCGGACCACCTGCTGGCCGGGCGTCTCGACGACGTCGGCGGCGATCCTCGCGATCGTCCGCCCGTCGACCGTCCGCTCGCTCGCCGTGGAGCAGGTCCCGCTTGAGCAGCTCGCGCATGACCAGGCGCGACGCCGCCGGCCTCGTACATGTCCGCGGCGGCGTAGCGGCCGCCGGGCCGCATGTCCGCGATCAGCGGCGTCCGGTCGACGACGCGCGCGAAGTCGTCGAGTGTGAGCGCGATCCCGAACTCGGCCGCGATCGCCGGCAGGTGGAGCACCGCGTTGGTGCTGCCGCCGGTGGCCGAGACGGACGCGATCGCGTTCTCGAGCGCATTGCGGGTGACGATGTCCGTCGGCCGGATGTCGTGGTGGACGAGCGTCATGACCAGCTCGCCGGTCCGGCGGGCCGCCTCGTCCTTCGTCGGGTCCTCGGCCGGGATGCCGTTCAGCCCGGCGGGGGAGAGGCCGAGGAACTCCAGCACCGTGGACATCGTGTTGGCCGTGAACTGGCCGCCGCAGGCGCCGGCGCCGGGGCACGCGCCGTTCTCGGCCTCGTACAGCTCGTCGAGCGTGATCGTGCCGGCGCGGTAGGCGCCGATCGCCTCGAACACCGTCACCACGTCCGCGGGCTTGCCCTTGTAGGTGCCCGGCATGATCGTGCCGTTGTAGAGGACGAGGCCCGGGATGTCGAGGCGCCCCAGGGCCATGGCCGCCGCCGGGATCGTCTTGTCGCAGCCGACGAGGCAGACGATGCCGTCGAACAGGTGGCCGCGCGCGACGAGCTCGATCGAGTCCGCGATGACCTCGCGGCTGACCAGGCGACGCCTTCATGCCCTCGGTGCCCATCGACACGCCGTCGCTGATCGAGATCGTGTTGAACTCCATCGGCGTGCCGCCGGCCGCGCGGATCCCCTGCTTGACGAACTCCGCCAGCCGCCGCTGGTTGAGGTTGCAGGGCATCGTCTCGATCCAGGTCGTCGCGACGCCGATGATCGGCTGGGCGAGGTCGTCGTCCGTGAACCCGACGGCCTTGAGCATGGCCCGCGCCGCGGCGCGGTCCGGGCCGTCGGTCAGCGCGTGGCTGTGGCGCTTGCCGGGGTCGGTGGGGCGGTCGTACGGGAGCGGGCGGTCGGCGGCCATGGGGTCCTCGCGGGAGCGTCTGGGGCGGAGGGCGTGGTTCGCGGGGCGAGGGTGTGTCCGGCGCCAAGTATCGCCCGAACGGGAGGTCAGGACGAGGGCGTGGCGCGACACGGACCCCGGCGAAGGCGTGGGCCTGCGGCGCTCCACCCACGTCGAGACGAGCCGGCGCAGCGTCGGGAGGGGCGAGCGCGCCGTTGCCGAGCACGGTGTCGTGGAAGTCGCGGATGTCGAAGCGCGGCGCCGAGCGCCGCTCCGGGCCTCGGCGCGCAGCCGCAGGATCTCCAGCTGGCCGGTCTTGTACGCGAGCGCCTGGCCGGGCAGGACGATGTAGCGGTCGACCTCGTTGGCGATGTTGTCGGGCGCGAGCGCCGTGTGCTCGTGCATGAACGCGATCGCCCGGTCGCGCGGCCAGCCCAGCGCGTGCATCCCGGTGTCCACGACCAGCCGCGCCGCGCGCCAGGCGTCGAACGAGAGGACGCCGATGCGGTCGAGGTCGCCGGTGTAGAGGCCCATCTCGTCCGCCAGGCGCTCCGTGTACAGGCCCCAGCCCTCGAAGAACGCGGTCGGCCCGAGGTGCCGCCGGAACTCGGGCAGGTGCGGGAGCTCCTGGCCGATCGCGATCTGGAGGTGGTGCCCGGGGATCGACTCGTGGTAGGCGAGCGCCTCGGCCTCGTAGCGCGGCCTGGTCTGCGGGCGAGGACGTGTTGAGGTAGTACTGGCCGGGGCGCGAGCCGTCCGGCGGCGGGCTGGCGGTAGTACGCGATGGTCGAATGCTCCTCCTCGTGCGGGCCCATCCGGACGATCTCGCACGGGGCCTCCGGCAGGCGGCCGAACCAGGCGGGGATCGCCTCGGTTGCGCGGGCGAGGCTGGAGGCGGCCTTCTCGTAGACCTCGTCGCGGGTCGCGAAGTAGAGCGCCGGGTCGTCGCGCAGGGCGGCGATGGCGTCCGCGAGGGACCTCGTGCCCAATGTTCGTCCCGCCAGCTCGCCGAGCTCCGCGTCGATCCGGGCGATCTCCTCGAGGCCGATCCGGTGGAGCTCGCCGGCGTCGAGGTCGAGCGACGTGTGGACGCGGATGAGCCCGCGGTAGGCGTCGAGCCCGCCCTCGACGTGGCACATCCCGGGCCTCTCCGCGGGGCGCGTCGCCGGGAGGATCTCGGTCACGAGGGCGTCGTGGAGGCGGGCGAAGGCGGGCCGGATCTCGTCGTTGACGGCGGCCCACAGGGCGGCCGCGAACCGCTCGCGCTGGGCGGTGGACCAGCCGGGCGCAGCGTCCAGCCCCCCGAGCGGTGCCAGGAGCGGCCAATCCTCGGTGGGCTTGCCGAGGATCTCCGCCAGGATCGCCGTCGTGCGGTCTGCCGGCGCGCGGCAGGCGACGCGGCCGTCGGCCAGGCTGTGCCGGAGCGAGGCCACGTGCTCATCCGTGTAGGCGGCCATCGCACACCAGCGGGCCACCATGTGGTTGCCGTCCGTGGGCGTCTCCAGCCGCTGGTAGTCGGGGACGTTGAGGAAGTCGACCGGCACGCCCTCGATCGGGTCGATGTTCCAGGCCAGCAACCCCGCATCGAGCTGGGCGACGTCGGCCCAGACCGATCCCCGGAGCGCGTCAAGCGTGACCCGGGCTGCGGCGTCGAGCTCGAGCGCGCCTGCCAGCCCGTCCGAAGCGTCCAGCATCCTCGCGTCCAGCGTCTTCGCGTCCGCCGCGTCCGGCGCCTTCGCGTCCAGCGCCTTCGCGTCCGGCGCGTCCGCCACGAGCGCGTCCGCCTCGTGGAGCAGCGCCGCGAACCGTGCCCGGGCGCCCGCGACGCCAGCGTCGCTTGGGTCCGCGAGCCGGTCGTCGTAGCGCGTGTCGCCGACGGACGTGGCGAACAGCGGGTATGTCTCGAGGTACGTCTCCCAGTAGGCTGCAGCGAGGGTGTCCAGCCGGGACCGTGGGGTGGAGGCGTCCAAGGGGTCAACCATCGTGGGCAATGCTACCGGCCGGGCCGGCCGCGGACGGTGCGCGGGGCGTCGCCCGGCGACACCTGCGGCGTCACCGGAGGCAGGCTCCGACGCCCGTCTTCCCCGTCCGGCCGATCGCCGGTGCGATCCTGGCGGCGACCGTCGTCGGCGTGAGCGCGTAGCCGACGGCCGGGTCCGTCCTCGATTCCGCGAACACGAGGCCCCCGACGGTCCCGTCCGCGAGCACGAGCGGTCCTCCCGAATCGCCCGGGCTCGACCGCCGCCCGCAGCTCCAGGATCTGCCGGGTGATCCGGGTCTTGTCGTAGATGTCGCGGCCGGTCGCCGCGTAGGAGCCCGAGACGGCGGCCGGCAGGAGGACCAGCGGTCCGCCACCCGTGTAGCCGAGGGCAGCCCCGATGGCGCCCCGCACCGGGTCCCTCGCGGCGAAGCGGAGCGGTGTCCCTGCCAGGCCGGGTGCGTAGAGCAGGGCGACATCGAGGTCGGGGTCGAACAGGACGGCCGTCGCGTCGGCCACGTCCGAGCCGATGGTGACGCGGATGACGGTGGCGCCCGCGACGACGTGCGCGTTGGTGACGACGTAGCCGTCCGCGACGATGGCGCCCGTGCCGTTGACCTGCTTGCCGCAGGCCGCGGTGCTGACCTTGGCGGTGCTCGCCTCGGCAGCACGGGCGATGCGCTCGGTCTCGGTTCGCGTCGGCGTGTCCACCGGCGTGAGCGGCAGCGGCTCGAGGCCGACGAACACGTCCGGCAGGCCGGAGCTGTCGAGGGCGGTCGCGATCTCGCCGACGACCTCGGTGGGTGGCGGCAGGTAGGCGTCGAACAGGCGGACGGTGGAGGACTGCGTGGCCGCCCGGGCGAGGTTGGGGAACGGCCCGGCGGCCAGGAGCCCGCCCGCGAGCCAGATGATCAGGATGGCCTGGGCGCCGCCGAGCAGGCCGCCGAAGAACCGGTCGACGCCGGTCAGGACACCGCCCGAGATGCGGCCCGACAGCGCGGCGCCCAGGGCGGACCCGATCATCTCGCCCACGATCACCGCGGCGAGGATTGCGCCGAGGACCACCAGGGCGCGAGCGATGGGCTCGAGACCGCCGGTGACGTCCAGCAGCCACGGGGCGAGGTTGAGCACGACGAGCAGCCCGAGGATCGCGCCGGAGATGCCGCCGACCTGGGGCAGGGCGCCGGTGCGGATGCCGGCGAGGACGGCGAGCACGAGGACGCCGATGGCGATCGCGTCGAACAGGTTCACGGGGCGAGTATCGACGAGGATCGCAATGGGCGCCTCGGCCAGGTCGTGCGGCGGGCGCTGACGTGGGGGTCGCCGAGGGTCGGCCGACCGACCGCCCCGGCCGCCCGGCCGCCCGGTGTCAGCCGGCGACCGTGACCTCGACGGGCGCCGGATCGCCGAAGGCCGTGATCGTGTAGGTGCCGGGCTCCAGGTCGCCCAGGTCCACGCCCGCCGCCTTGTAGACCGCAAGCTCGATGCACATCATGCCCGGCGCCGCGGCGCTCCCCTCGTTGACCGTGAGAACGAACGTGCTGCCGTCCCGGGCGACGGTGATGCCCGCGAGCGCGTTGCAGGGCTCGACGCCGCTCCACCACGAGACCCGGACCGCGACGTCGCGACCGTCGACGTTGGCCTCGAGCCTCGCGGCCGGAACCTCGTGGATCCCGGTCAGGCCCGTCGTCGGGGTGACCATGGTCGGCTGCGGATCGGCGGGGACGCCCCCTCCCGGGCCTGGATCGACCGGCAGCAGGCCGCCGTCGCCGGGGTTGCCGCTCGAGGTTCCGCCGGGCTGGCTGGCGCCGGCGCTCCGGTCCGGGGCACCCGTGTCGCCGGGGACGGGGGTCGGTTCGACGACCGCCGGCGTGGAGGTCATGCCAGCGCTGGCGGCCGGATCCGCGGAGCCGGGCCCCGATGCGGTCGTGGTGGACGGAGCGGACTGGCTCCCGCAGGCCGCGACCAGCCCGTCAGCAGAGGAGCGCGCCGGCGATCGAGCGCGAGACGGTGGGCTTCGACGTCATGCCCGGGAGACGACACCGGCCCCGGGACGGTTCCGAAGGACCGGTTCCGCCCACGAGACCACCGGGTCCGTCAGCCGGCCTGCGTGTCCCGAGCCGCGTGTCGACCCGCGCCGGGTGGGTCGCCTCCCAGGCGGCGATCTCCGCGTCCTTGGCCAGGACGTAGCCGATCTCGTCCGTGCCGGCCATCAGCATCATCTTGGAGAACGGGTCCACGTCGAAGTCCAGCGTCGAGCCGTCCGGGAGCAGGATCCCCTGCTCGGCGAGGTCCACGCGGAGCTCGGCGTCAGCGTCGGCCGCGATCATCTCGAACAGGCGCGCGTGCGTCGCCGGGTCGACCACGATCGGCAGCACGCCGTTCTTGAGCGCGTTGCTCCTGAAGATGTCCGCGAACGAGGTCGAGAGGATCGCCTGGATGCCCCACGAGCGCAGTGCCCACGGCGCGTGCTCGCGGGAGCTGCCGGTGCCGAAGTTGTCGCCGACCAGGAGGATCCTGCGGCCCTGCATCTCGGGCCGGTCCAGGATGAACGGCGGATCCTTCTTCGTGCCGTCCTCGTCGAAGCGGTAGTCGCGGAACAGCGCGTCCGCCAGGCCCTCCTTGTCGGTGACCTTGAGGTAGCGCGCGGGGACGATCTGGTCGGTGTCGACGTTCTCGGCGGTCAGCGGGACGACCCTGGAGGTGAAGGAGCGGAAGCCGCTCGGCCATGTCAGTACCCTCCGCCGACGGTGACGAGGTCCTCGACGCCGGGCAGCGTGCGGGGATCGGTGACGACGCCGTTGATCGCCGAGGCGGCCGCGGTCAGCGGGCGAGGCGAGGAACGTGCGGCCGCCCTTGCCCTGGCGGCCCTCGAAGTTGCGGTTGGACGTGCTGACCGCGTACTGGCCGGGCGAGAGCTGGTCGCCGTTCATGGCGATGCACATCGAGCAGCCGGCCTCGCGCCACTCGGCGCCCGCGGCCCTGAAGATCACGTCGAGGCCCTCGCGCTCCGCCTGGGCCTTCACCTGCTGGGAGCCCGGGACGATCATCACGCGGGTGCCCTCGTGCACGCGGCGGTCCTTGAGCACGCTCGCCGCGAGGCGCAGGTCGCTGATCCGGCTGTTGGTGCACGAGCCGATGAACACGACGTCCACGGGCTGGCCGGCGATCGCCTGGCCCGGCCTCGAGGCCCATGTACTCGAGCGCGCGCTCGAGGCCGCGGCGTGCCGGCGCGGGTCCAGCGCGTCCTCGGGACGCGGAACGCGGCCGGTGACCGGGATGCCCATGCCGGGGTTGTTGCCGTAGGTGACCATCGGCTCGAGGGCGCGCGGCGTCGATGACGATCGACCTGTCGAAGACGGCGCCCTCGTCGGTGGGGAGGGTGCGCCACGTCGCCACGGCCTCGTCCCAGGCGGCGCCCTGCGGGGCGTGGCGGCGGCCGCGGAGGTACTCGAAGGTGGTCTCGTCGGGGGCGACGAGGCCGGCGCGGGCGCCGCCCTCGATGCTCATGTTGCAGACGGTCATCCGCTGCTCCATGTTCAGCGCGCGGATCGCCTCGCCGCGGAACTCGAAGACGTGGCCGGTGCCGCCGCCGATGCCGATCCGGGCGATCAGGGCGAGGATGATGTCCTTGGCGCTGACGCCCGGGCCGAGGCGCCCGTCGACCCGGACCTCGTACGTCTTCGGCTTGCGCTGGAGCAGCGTCTGGGTCGCGAGGACCATCTCGACCTCGCTGGTCCCGATCCCGAACGCGAGCGCCCCGAACGCCCCGTGCGTCGCCGTGTGCGAGTCGCCGCAGACGATCGTCATGCCGGGCTGCGTCAGGCCGAGCTCCGGGCCGATGACGTGGACGATGCCCTGGGTGTCGCTGCCGAACGCGTGGATCGGGATGCCGAAGTCCGCGCAGTTCGTCTCGAGCTGCCGGATCTGCGCAGCCGCCTGCAGGTCGACCATCGGGAGGCCGCGCGGCGTCGTGGGCGTGCCGTGGTCGGCGGTGGCGACGGTCTTGTCCGGGCGCCGGACCGCGATGCCGCGGGCGCGGAGGCCGGTGAACGCCTGGGGGCTGGTGACCTCGTGGACGAGGTGGAGGTCGATGGCGAGGACGGCCGGGGCGCCCGGGTCCTCGGAGACGACATGCTCGTCCCAGATCTTCTCGACGAGGGTTCGCGGTCTGGTCATCGGCTGAGTCTGCTCTGCTGCGGCGGCGGGGCAGACAAGCGTAGCAGCGGACCTCACCGATGGGCCACGAGCCTCGGGGTCCGGCTGTCAAGCACCGCCCACACGAGGGCCGGCCCGGGCCATGGCGCGGTGCCGCACAGGGCGGCGAGCGCGTCGTCCGGGTGGGCAGGGTAGGCGACGCGAAGCTGGCGCGCGAACTCCGCTGCCGTCGTCCGGGTCGTCCGGGTCCTTCGAACCACCAGCAGGCGCGACACGTCCGGCTCGTCGCCGAGGTGAGGCCAGCCCTCCCAGGACGGCAGCGACTCCGCCTTTGCTGCCGACCAGCGGATGAGCTGCTCGATCCGGTTGAGCTCGGACTGGATCTCGCTCGCGAGGAGGATGCGCTCGCGCGGGTCGTGGAGGGCGACGTCGATCCAGCCGCGGCTGGGCCGATGGACGGCGACCTCCGTGAACGGGTGCCAACGCGCGTGCCGAACCTCGAGGAGCGCCTCGAGGATGCGCCCCTGGTGCCGATCGCGGACGGTTGGCCCGGTGTTGGGGTAGAGGCGGGCACTGAGGTCCGCCCCCAGCACCGCTGCGAGGCGCTGGTACGTCTGGATCGAGGGACGCTCGCCCCCGGCCTCGATCCGCCCGAGGAATGCAGCGTCGACACCCGAGGCGGCCGCGAGCGCGGCGCGGCTGATCCCGGCATCCTCGCGCAGGCGGACCAGGTCCTCGGCGAGGATCCGGTGACGCCTGGTCGTGGCCCTCCGGATGGCGCTCTCGAACGACGACGCGGTCATCGCGCCATTTCAGCGGTCACGACTTACCTGGCGCTTGTGCCCGCTCTCGCTGGACTCCCAGTCCTCGGGATCGGTCTCCTTGACGCCCGGCCGGACTGCCAGTCCCGTATCGGGCCCAATTGGTGTCGTCCGCCCTTCGCCATTGCGGCACCACTGGACTCCCAGTCCAGCCACGCCGTGCGGGCTCGCGCTCCCCTGGACCGGCAGTCCAGCCCGCCGTCACGGGCAGCCCGCCGGCCGCCGTCACGCGCAGCCCGCCGTCCCGGGCAGCCCGCCGGCCGCCCTCACGCGCAGCCCGCCGTCACGCGGCAGCCCGCCGGCCGCCGTCACGCGCACCCCGCCGTCACGGGCAGCCCGGCGTCGGGAGCATTGGGAGCGTCGCAGGCGTCGTCGCCGGCCCTTGCGAGCGTGGCCGTGCGCCTGGACGAGCGGGCTCGTGGGCGCGGAATCGGTTGCCCTTGGGTGGGGGTGTTGCGCCCCGACCCGCTATGCGGCTATTCTTCGCGGACCCGTTGCACGACGGGCGTCAGGGAGTCGGGTCGCTTGGACTTCTTCCAGGGTCGCAATCGCAACGCCGTTGTCGTCGTCGTGACGGCCGACGGCCGCCGCGTGAACGTGCCCCTGCGCGACCTGCACACCAACGGCGTATCCCTTCTCGACCTTCTTCGCTCCCTTCGAGCTTGGTCTTGAGAGCCTTCTTGGCCTCCTCATTACCGGCTCCCGGCGGGAGAACGGAGGAACGCGGAGGGACGGCAGCCACTGAGGCGCCGGCCACCGAGAACCAAAGGGACCCTCGCCGGGTGGCGGGGGTCTTTGTATGTCCGGAGGTCGCGGGACCCATTGGACGGAGAGGGACTTGAGCGGACATGACGATGACGAAGGGCGAACCGCCGGCCGCAGCGGCCGCGGACGCGCCGCAGCGTCGGAGCCACGTGCCGGCCGACGGCACCGTGGCCGCCGCGGCGATCGAGCAGGCGCGCCACGACATGCTCCATGAGGTCCGCGGCAGGAAGCGGACCCGGATCGGTGCCGACGCCCTCATGGAGGCGCTCATCCTCCAGGGCGCGGACACGCTGTTCAGCTACCCGGGCGGCGTGATCCTGCCCATCTACGACATCCTCGCCGACTACCCGCAGATCAGGCACATCCTCGTCCGCCACGAGCAGGGCGGCGGCCACGCGGCCGACGGCTACGCCCGGGCGAGCGGCAAGGTCGGCGTCTGCATGGGCACCAGCGGTCCCGGCGCCACCAACCTCGTCACCGCGATCGGCACCGCGCAGCTCGACTCCATCCCCATGGTCGCCCTGACCGGCAACGTGGCCGCCCCGCTCCTGGGCAAGGACGCGTTCCAGGAGATCGACATCACCGGCATCACCCTGCCGATGACCAAGCACAACTACCTGGTGCGCAACGCCGACGACATCCCGCGTGTCGTCGCGGAGGCCTTCTACATCGCGAAGACCGGCCGCCCGGGCCCCGTGCACGTCGACTTCACCAAGGACGCCCTCCAGGCCGAGACCCGCGCCGAGCACCCCTCCCTCGACGAGGTCATCGCCGGGCTGCCGGGCTTCCGGCCCAACTTCGAGGGGCACCCGAAGCAGCTCAAGACCGCGGCGAAGGAGATCGCGGCTGCCAGGCGCCCGCTGATCCTCGCCGGGCACGGCGTCCTGATCGCGGAGGCATGGGACGAGCTCAAGGCGTTCGCCGAGAAGGCGCAGATCCCCGTTGCCTGGACCCTGCTCGGCATCGGCTGCATGGACGAGGAGCACCCCCTCGCCTACGGCTACATGGGCATGCACGGCTGGAAGCACGTCAACCGCGCGATCCAGTCGGCCGATCTGCTGATTGCCATCGGGATGCGTTTCGATGACCGCGTCACGGGCTCGGTCAAGACCTACGCGCCATACGCCAGGATCATCCACGCGGACATCGATCCGGCAGAGATCGGCAAGAACGTCGCCGTGGAGGTCCCGATCGTCGGCGACGCGAAGAACGTGCTCCAGGGCCTGACCAGGCTGGTTCACCCGGTGGACCCGGCCGAACGCACGGAGTACTTCGCGGAGCTGAAGGAATGGCGCGACGAATCCGAGGGCTCGTCCTGGCACGGCTCCGGTCGCTCCGACATCCTCACCGCGGACCACGTCGTGGAGCGCATCGGCACCCTGACCGACCACGTCGCGACGTACGTCGCGGACGTGGGCCAGAACCAGATGTGGCTCGCCCGCTACACCCGGTTCCGCCGGCCGCACAGCCACATCAGCTCGGGCGGCCTGGGCACGATGGGCTTCGCGGTCCCGGCCGCAATGGGCGCCGCGCTGGGCAACCCCGACGCGGAGACCTGGGCGGTCTGCGGTGACGGCGGCTTCCAGATGACCAGCCAGGAGCTCATGACCCTCGCGGCCGACCGGATCCCCGTGAAGATCGCACTGCTCGACAACAAGAAGCTGGGCATGATCCGGCAGTGGCAGGAGCTCGTGTACGCGGGCAACTACCACTCGTCGCACCTGCCCGGTCCGGACTTCGTCAAGCTCGCCGAGGCGTACGGGATCCCCGCCTTCAAGGTGAGCACGACCAACGAGGTGGACGGCGCGATCCGTGCTGCGCAGGCAGTTGACGGCCCGGCGCTCATCTGGTTCGAGATCGAGCAGGAGCAGAACGTGTATCCGATGATGCCGGCGGGCAAGGGCCTGTCCGACCTGATCGAGCAGCGGAGGCCGGAGGAATGAACCCCGATCCCGCGGCAACCACCCAGCCGGGTGCATCGCCGGCCCAGGACACGTTGCCCGTAGCGGTTGCCCACATGGCTCCTCCTCCCCGCTCGATCCCCGGCACCGGCGAGGCCGGCCGCCACATCCTCGTCGTGCTCGTCATGGACAAGCCCGGTGTGCTCAACCGGGTCGCCAGCCTGATGCGCGCCCGCAACTTCAACATCGACTCGCTGGCGGTCTCCCGGACCGACAAGGAGCACATCAGCCGGATGACGCTGACCCTCCACGGCGATGATGTCGCGGTGGAGCAGGCCGCCAAGCAGCTCTACCGGCTGATCGACGTGCTCAAGGTGCAGGACGTCACGGCGGACCAGGTGGTCGAGCACGAGCTTGCGCTCCTGAAGGTCCGCGCGACCGACGGCAACCGGGCCGAGGTCATCAAGATCGTCGAGCTCTACAAGGGCCGCATCGTGGACATCGCCCCGGACGCCGTCATCGTCGAGGCGAGCGGCACGGAGGCCGAGATCGACAGCCTCGTCGCGCTCGTGCGCGGCTACGGGATCAAGGAACTTGTCCGGACCGGCGCGGTCGTCATGCTGCGCGGCGCCGGGTCCATCGAGGAGGCACTCAAGCTGTGACCGCGAAGATGTACTACGACGCCGATGCCGATCCGACGGCGCTCGACGGGCAGACCGTCGCGGTCATCGGCTACGGGAGCCAGGGCCACGCCCACGCGCTCAACCTGCGCGACAGCGGCGTGACCGTCGTGGTGGGCCTGGCCGCGGGCTCCAAGAGCCGCTCCCTCGCCGAGGCCGCCGGCCTGCGCGTGCTCGACACCGCGGAGGCCGTGAAGGCCGCCGACGTCGTCATGATCGCCGTCCCGGACACGGCCCAGAAGGCCGTCTACGACGAGGACATCGCCCCCAACCTGAAGCCGGGCGCACTGCTGATGTTCGCCCACGGCTTCAACATCCGGTTCGGCCGGATCCAGCCGGACGCCACGGTGGACGTGGGGATGGTCGCGCCGAAGGGCCCGGGCCACCTCCTCCGCTCCGTCTTCGAGCAGGGCGGGGGGGTGCCGGCACTGTTCGCGGTGGAGCAGGATGGCTCCGGCACGGCCAGGGCGCGGACCCTCGCCTACGCCCGGGGGATCGGCTCCACGCGCGCCGGTGTCCTCGAGACAACCTTCAAGGAGGAGACCGAGACCGACCTGTTCGGCGAGCAGGCGCTCCTCTGCGGCGGCGTGTCGGCCCTCGTGAAGGCCGCCTTCGAGACGCTCGTCGAGGCCGGCTACCAGCCCGAGCTCGCGTACTTCGAGACGATGCACGAGCTGAAGCTGATCGTGGACCTCATGTACCGCGGCGGCCTCAACTTCATGCGCTTCAGCGTGAGCGACACCGCGGAGTACGGCGACTACGTCTCCGGGCCGCGCGTGACCGAGGGCTCCAAGGCGGCCATGCGCGACGTCCTGACCGACATCCAGAGCGGCGCCTTCGCCGACCGGTGGATCGCCGTCCAGGAGGCCGGCGGCGGCGAGTTCCGCGAGCTGCGCGAGCGCGATCGCAACCACCAGATCGAGCAGGTCGGCGCGGACCTCCGCGCGAAGATGCCGTTCCTCAAGCCCGTCGTGGTCGAGGCCGGCCAGGCCCAGGCGGTTGCCAGCAGCATGCCTGGCGGGGAGAGGTAGCCATGACGTTCGAGGCCATCACCCCCCGCTTCGGCGGCGGGGTACCGGCCGGTTCGATCCGGATCTTCGACACCACCCTCCGTGACGGCGAGCAGGCGCCGGGCGCCGGCCTGACCGCCGCGGAGAAGCTGGAGGTGGCGCGCCAGCTCGCGCGACTGAAGGTCGACGTGATCGAGGCGGGCTTCCCGTCCGCCTCGCCCGGTGACTTCGAGGCGGTCAGGCGGATCGCCGAGGAGACGCGGGGCGGGATCGCCGTTGCGGCGCTCGCACGCTGCCGGGACGGTGATCCGCAGCGTGCGGTGGAGGCGATCGGCATCGCCGAGCGTCCCCACCTGCACCTGTTCATCGCCACCAGCGACATCCACCTCGTGCACAAGCTGCGCATCTCACGCGAGCAGGCCCTGGCCGAGGCCGTCCGCTGGGTGAAGTGGGCCCGCCAGGCCCTCGGCCGCGACGCCGAGATCGAGTTCTCCGCCGAGGACGCATCGCGGACCGAGGACGCCTTCCTGCTCGACGTCTACGAGGCGGTCACCGAGGCCGGCGCGTCCACGCTCAACATCCCGGACACCGTCGGCTACGCCATCCCGTCCGAGTTCGGCGCCCTCGTGGGCCGGGTCAAGGCGCGGATCGGCGACGGGGCCGTGATCAGCGTCCACTGCCACAACGACCTGGGCCTCGCCACGGCGAACACCCTGGCCGCGGTGCAGGCCGGCGCCCGCCAGGTCGAGGTCACCATCAACGGCCTCGGCGAGCGAGCGGGGAACGCGAGCCTGGAAGAGGTCGTCATGGCCCTCCGCACGCGCCCCGGGCAGTTCCCGGACCTGGCCGCCGGTGTCCAGACCGAGCAGATCACGCCGGCCTCGCGCCTGGTGTCCTACCTCACCGGGTTCGCGATCCAGCCCAACAAGGCGATCGTGGGCTCCAACGCGTTCGCGCACGAGTCCGGCATCCACCAGGACGGGTTCCTCAAGAACCCGCTGACCTACGAGATCATGACCCCGCAGTCCATCGGGCTCTCCGGCAGCACCCTGTCGATCGGCAAGCTGTCCGGCCGGCGCGGGCTCCAGGGCAAGCTCCGCGAGCTGGGCCACGACGTGGACGGCGACCAGCTCGACGAGCTCTATCGGGCCGCGATCGCCCTGGCCGACACCAAGAAGGAGGTCACGGACGCGGACCTGCTGGCCCTCATCGAGCAGAAGAAGGCCGACGTGCCGCGGTCCATCGAGCTGCTGGGCTGGAGCATCAGCTCCTCGTCGGGCGGGCACTCGGTGGGTTCCGTGTCCGTCGTGGTCGCCGGCGAGGCGAAGGCGGGCGACTCCACGGGCAACGGCCCCGTCAACGCGCTGTTCAAGGCCGTCGACGAGGCGATCCGCCCGGTCCTCCAGTGGAACCCGATCCTCACCGAGTACGAGATCAAGGCGGTCTCCGCAGAGGGCGATGCGCAGGGCCAGGTGCTGGTCCGAGCCGGCGCTCGTCGGACGAGGGACCGGGTGCCGCTGGTGGTGACCGGCCACGGTCTGTCCACGAACATCATCGAGGCCTCGCTGGAGGCGTACCTCGTGGCGGCGAACAAGCTCCACGGCGCCGAGACGGATGGCATCGCCGTGGCGTCCGTTGGCGGGCGCGTCGCGGAGGATCTCCCGTGACGGAGGACGCCGGGTCGTCCGCGGCCGGCGACCCGGCGCTCGCCTACCGCATCGCGCTGATCCCCGGCGACGGTGTGGGGCGCGAGGTCATCGCGGGCGCGGTCTCGGTTCTCGAGACCGTGGGTCGCCGGTTCGGGTTCGGCTTCGCCTGGCAGGAGCTGACCGTCGGCGGGGCGGGGATCGACGCGTACGGAGTCGCCATCCGCCCCGAGGACGTCGAGGCCTGTCGTGACGCAGACGCCGTCCTGCTCGGCGCCGTCGGCGGCCCCAAGTGGGACGACCCGGACGCGCACCGTCCGGCCCGAGCAGGCGCTGTTCGCGCTCCGCGGCGGCCTGGGCCTGTTCGCCAACCTGCGGCCGATCACCGTCAACCCGTCGCTCATCTCGGCCTCACCGCTGAAGCCGGAGCTCCTCGAGGGCGTGGACTGCCTCATCGTCCGCGAGCTCACCTCCGGCCTCTACTTCGGCAGGCCGTCCGAGCAGCGCACCACGCCCGACGGCGAGCGCGCCGCCATCGACACCCTCTGGTACACCGAGGGCGAGATCCGGCGGATCGTCACGCTGGCGTTCGAGCTGGCCCGCGGGCCGCCGCCGCAAGCTGACCCAGGTGGACAAGGCCAACGTGCTCGCGACGTCTCGGCTCTGGCGCAAGGTGACCGAGGAGGTCCACGCGGACTTCCCGGACGTGGCGCTGGACCACCGCCTGGTGGACTCCGCCGCGATGATCCTCGCCAGGTGGCCGGCCGGCTTCGACGTGCTCGTGACCGAGAACCTGTTCGGCGACATCCTCTCGGACGAGGCGGCGGTCATCGCCGGCTCGCTGGGGATGCTGCCGTCGGCGTCGCTCGGGACCCGGACGAACGGCCCACGGTCGCCACGGCCTGTACGAGCCCATCCACGGCTCGGCGCCGGACATCGCCGGTCAGGACCTCGCCAACCCGCTGGGGACGATCCTGTCGTCGGCGATGATGCTGCGCTGGTCGCTGGGGCAGGCCGAGGCCGCGGATGCCATCGAGGCGGCGGTCAACGGCGTTCTGGCGGACGGGATCCGCACGAAGGACCTCATGCCGTCGGCACCGGCCGAGGCGGCATCCTGCACCGTGGTCGGGACGAGGGAGATGGCCCGCGCGATCGGGGACCGGATCGCGATTTGACGGCCGGTGACCGCCACGACGGCGGGGCACCGGCCACGCTCCCGCGACGACCCCTCCCCCTCCTGCACCCGAACTGGACGCTTCCGGCATGACCGATCAGCCCGTCATCCTCTACGACACGACCCTCCGCGACGGCACCCAGGGCGAGAACATCACGCTCTCGCTCGCGGACAAGCTGCGCGTGGCCCGCATGCTCGACGAGTACGGCTTCCCGTTCATCGAGGGCGGCTGGCCCGGCTCCAACCCGAAGGACATCGAGTTCTTCGCCGCGGCCCGCAGGGTCCGCTGGGAGCACGCGAAGCTGGCCGCGTTCGGGAGCACCCGCCACAAGGCCAACAAGCCCGGCGACGACCCGAACCTGCGCGAGCTGGTGGCGGCCGAGACGCCGGTCGTCACGATCTTCGGCAAGAGCTGGCTGCTGCACGTGACCGAGGTCCTGGGGGCCACGCCGGCCCAGAACCTGGACATGATCGCGGACTCGATCGGGTTCATCGCCGACCACGGGCGCGAGGCCGTCTACGACGCGGAGCACTTCTTCGACGGCTACCGCGCGGACCGGGACTACGCCCTGGCCACGCTGCGGGCGGCACGCGGGCGCCGGGGCGCGGACGCCTCGTCCTGTGCGACACCAACGGCGGCACCCTGACCGACGAGCTGGTGCGCATCCTGGGCGACGTCATGGCCTCGCTCGAGGGCGATCCGGGCGCCCCGGCCGTCACCTGGGGCATCCACACCCACAACGACGCCGAGCTGGCGGTGGCCAACTCGATCGCGGCCGTCCAGGCCGGCGTCCGCCACGTCCAGGCGACGATCAACGGCTACGGCGAGCGCTGCGGCAACGCGAACATGGTCTCGATCCTGGCCAACCTGGCGCTCAAGACGCCGAACCAGCTGAGCCCGGTGGGCGGCGGCGACCTGGCCGCGCTGACGGAGCTGTCGCGCTCCGTGGCGGAGATCGCCAACGTCAGACCCGAACGACTACCAGCCGTACGTCGGCCGGTCCGCCTTCGCCCACAAGGGCGGGGTGCACGGCGCGGCCGTGGCCAAGGTCGAGCGCAGCTACCAGCACGTGGACCCGACGGCCGTCGGCAACGCGGGCCGCCTGGTCGTCTCGGAGCTGGGCGGCAGGGCGAACACCTCGATCCGGGCGCGCCAGCTGGGCCACGAGCTCGACGGGCGTCGCTGGACGCGAGGGAGCTCAGCCGGCTCATCAAGCGGCTCGAGAACGAGGGCCTGGCCTTCGAGGGCGCGGAGGCGTCCTTCGAGCTCCTGATCCGCCGCAACTCGCCCGGTCTACGAGGCGCCGTTCCGGATCGTGGACTACACGTGCCTCGTGGAGCAGCGGTCCGGCCGCGAGCTCCTCGCCGAGGCCACGGTCAAGGTGGAGGTGGCGGGCGAGATCCTGCACACGGCCGCCGACGGGAACGGCCCGGTCAACGCGCTGGACGGCGCGCTGCGCAAGGCCCTGGGCGCGTTCTACCCGGTGCTGGACGGCGTCCACCTGGTGGACTACAAGGTGCGCATCCTCGACGGGGCCACCGCGACGGCCGCCCGGACACGCGTCATCATCGACTCGCAGGACGGCTCGCGCACCTGGAGCACGATGGGCAGCGACACGAACATCATCGCGGCGTCGGCGCAGGCGCTGGCGGACTCGCTGGAGTACGCGATCTGGAAGTCCGGCGCGGAGCTCCGCCGCCGCGACGAGCGCCACTTCACGACGACCAACGGGCACGCGCATGCCGGAGGACGGCCACGCGCATGGCGGACGCGACGGCGGCCCGCGGATGCCGATCCGGCTGGAGCGCTGGACGGTCACGTCCGGGAGCAACGTCAACAGCCGCGCCGCGGTCGTCCTCCAGGCGGGCCGCCACGACTGGAAGGCGTCCGCCGAGGGCAACGGAGCGGTGGACGCGCTGCTGCGGGCCGTGGACGGCGCCCTCGCCGACGTGCTGGGCGGCCGCCCGCTGCTGATCGCGTACGACGTGCACGCCCTGGCCGAGGGCCCCGACGCCGAGGGCCGGGTGACCGTCCGGATCGCGCCGCCGGCGGCCGCGGAGGGCGCCACGCGTCGGACGGGCCGCTACACGGGCGAGGTCGCGAGCACGAACATCGTCGCGGCCTCGGTCGAGGCGTACGTGGACGCGCTCAACGCGATGCTCGGCGATCCATCCTGGGCCGGAGCCGCGGAGGCGGCCGGGTCGCGAGCGCGGGCGCGCGGACGCGGCGCCGAGCCAGGCGGACCGGTCGTCGCCGAGTTCGACGACGACGCCCGCCCCATCGACACGACCGAGTGGTTCAACCTCTAGGCGGCGGCGGTCCCGGGGCCGCCCCGGCTCCCGGGGTCCGTCCCGCTCAGGCCGGGCCGCCGATCGACGCCGAGGCGTTCAACGCCTTCGAGGCCGCGGGCTGGGAGGCGCGCGCCGACTCCTACGCGTTCCTGCGCCCGCTGACCGGCCGGATCATCGGGTCGCTGCTGGCGTCCGCGTGCGTCGCGCCGGGTCACGAGGTCCTGGACGTCGGCTGCGGGCCGGGTGACCTCGCGGCCGCCGCCGCGGCGCTCGGGGCGGACACCGTCGGGCATCGACGTCGCGCCGTCGATGGTCCGGCGGGCCGCGCTGGCCCACCCGTCGATCCCGTTCCGGGTCGGCTCGTTCGAGGCGATCCCGGCGGGCGAGGGAGCGTTCGACGCGGTCGTCGGCAACTTCGTGTTCAACCACGTCGGGCGGCCCGAGCGTGGCGCTGCGCGAGGCCGATGCGCGTCCTGCGGCCCGGCGGCTGGCTGGCCCTCTCGTCGTGGGATGCGCCGCGGCGGAACCGGGTCCTGGGCCTGGTCCTCGACGCGGTCGCCGCGGCCGGCGCGCCGCCGCCACCGGGCTGCCCGCCGGGCCCGACCAACTTCCGGACCGACGACGAGCTCCGGGCGCTGTTCGCGGACGCCGGGTTCACGGACGTGGGTCTCGGGCGCGTCATGTTCGAGGCGATGGTCCCGGACCTCGACACGCTGTGGCGCGGGGTGCTGGACTCGGCCGTCCGGATCCCGCCGCTGGTCACGGCCCAGGCGCCGGAGGTCCAGGAGCGGATCCGCGAGGCGTTCGACCGTGCTGGCGGCGCCGCACCTGCGGCCGGACGGGCGCTACGCGATCCCGGTCTCGGTCCAGGTGACGCGGGGCCGGCGGCCGTGAGCGGGCTCGAGCCCGCCGCGATGGACGCGCGGAGAGCGCGGGCGCCCGTTCCGCGTCGCCTACACCGGCGAGCCCGGCGCCTTCGCCGAGGAGGCCGTGCTCCGGTTCTTCGCCTCGCCCGAGGCCGTGCCCCTGTCGTCGTTCCGGGCCGTCTTCGAGGCCGTGCGCGACGGTGAGGCCGACGCGGGCGTCGTCCCGGTCGAGAGCTCGCTCCTGGGGACGATCCGCGAGAACCTGGACCTGCTGTACGAGTTCGACCTCCCGATCGCCGGCGAGGTCACCGTGCCGGTGCGGCTGGCGCTGCTCGCCCTGCCGGGCGAGCGCCTCGAGACCATCGAGCGGGTCTACTCGATCTCCGCGGCGCTCGCCCAGGCGGACGAGTTCCTCCGGTCGCGCCCGTGGACGATCCAGACCACCTACAACACCGCGGGCGCGGCGAAGCAGATCGCCGATCGCGGCGAGCGGGGCGCGGCCGCGGTCGCCTCCGCGCGGGTCGCGCCGATCTACGGCCTGGAGGTCCTGGCCGACGGGATCCAGACCGGCGACGCGAACCGCACCCGGTTCAACGTGATCGCGCGACCGGGCGACGTGGAGGTGGTGCGCGCGCGCCGCCCGGCCCGAGGCCGTGGCCGGGCCGCCGCGGACGTCGCTCGTGTTCGCCGTGCGCAACGTGCCGGGGTCGCTCCACCGCTCGCTCGGGGCGTTCGCGACCCGCGGGCTCAACCTGTCCCGCCTCGAGTCCCGTCCCTGGACGGAGCGCGGCTCGCGCTGGGAGTACCTGTTCTGGGTGGACCTCGACGCCGACCCGCATCACCCGGCCTGCGCAGATGCCCTGACCGCGCTGCGCGCCGAGACCGAGGTGGTCCGGATCCTGGGCACGTACCCGCGCGCGCCGGAGGACTGACCGTCACCGGGCCGGCTGCGCGCCGATCTCTGTCCGATCGGTCGTTGCACGTTCGGCGTGCCTCCGGGCGACCGCCGGTGCCGGTACGCTCATGCCTGCTGATCGCCGCACCCGAGGGTGCGATCATACGGGGCAGCCGAGCCGCGGCGATCGGACCGGAACGAGGAGGCAGTGCGTGGACGACGCGTTCAGGACCGAGATGGCGGCGGGCTACGCGTTCGACGAGCCCGTCATCGTCCTCGGCTCGCCGATCCTCGGCGACGAGGTCGCTCCCGGACGTCCGCGTCCAGGTCCCGCTGTCGCGCATCAATCGCCACGGCCTGATCGCCGGTGCCACCGGGACCGGCAAGACCAAGACCCTCCAGCTCCTCGCCGGCCAGCTCTCGGCCGCGGGCGTCCCGGTCTTCGCGGTGGACGTCAAGGGCGACCTCTCCGGCGTCGGCGCGCCGGGCGACCCGGCCAACCCCAACGTCGTCGAGCCGCTGCCAGTCGCTCCGCTGGACCTTCAGGCGGCCGGCCACCCGTCGAGATCCTGTCCCTCTCCGGCAAGACGCGGCGCGCCACGTCCGGGCCAGCATCTCGTCCTTCGGTCCGCTCCTGCTGGGCAAGGTCCTCGACCTCAACGAGACCCAGACCTCGATCCTGTCCCTCGTCTTCCGCTACTGCGACGACCAGCACCTGCCGCTCCTGGACCTCGCCGGACCTGCGGACGACGCTCAAGTTCCTCGGCTCGGACGACGGCAAGGCCGTCCTCGAGGACCTGGGCGGCATCAGCCCCGCGTCCCTGGGCGTGATCCTGCGGTCGATCGTGACCCTCGAGCAGGAGGGCGCCGGCGACTTCTTCGGCGAGCCCGAGTTCGACGTGGACGACCTGCTCCGGACGGGCCTCGACGGTCGCGGCATCGTCACGCTGCTCGAGGTCGCGGACGTCATGGACCGCCCGCGGCTCTACTCCACGTTCGTGCTCTGGATGCTCGCCCAGCTCTACGAGGGGCTGCCCGAGGTGGGCGACCTGCCGAAGCCGAAGCTGGCCTTCTTCTTCGACGAGGCGCACCTGCTGTTCAAGGACGCCTCCGAGGCGCTGCTGGACCAGATCGAGCGCACGGCGCGCCTCATCCGGTCGAAGGGCGTCGGGGTCTACTTCGTCACCCAGGCTCCCACCGACGTCCCGTCGCCGGTCCTGTCGCAGCTCGGGCAACCGGATCCAGCACGCGCTGCGGGCCTTCACCCCGGACGATGCGGATGCGCTGCGGAAGACCGCGCGCACCTTCCCGGTGACCAGCCACTACGACGTGGAGCGGGCGATCACGACCCTCGGGATCGGCGAGGCGTTCGTCACCGTCCTCTCGCCGAAGGGCGTCCCGACGCCGCTCGCCGCCACCCGCCTGCTGCCGCCGGACTCGCGGATGGCGCCGCTCACCCCGCCGGAGATCGCCTCGGTCGTCGCCGCGTCGCCGCTCGCCGCGCGCTACAACCAGGCGGTGGACCGCGAGAGCGCGTACGAGATCATCACCGCCCGCCTGGCGAACGCCCACGCTGCAGCGACCGCCGCGGCCGCCGCAGCGGCACCGCCCACGCCGGACCGGCAACCGCCGCCGTCGATCGGGGCGCTGACCCCGGCCCAGCAGCAGCGCGAGATCGCCCGGCAGGCCCGCGAGCTGGAGACGGCCCGCCGCGAAGCCGAGCGGGAGCGGAAGGCGCAGGAGCGCGCGACGCGCGCGGACGAGCGGCAGCAGCAGAAGACGATGGAGACGGCGATGCGCACGGTCGGGCCGGGTGGCCACGTCCGGGGCCGGGCAGTCCCTGATCCGCGGCGCTGTTCGGCACCATCTTCGGCACCGGCAAGCGCTGAGCGTCGCGCCCCGACCCGCCGCGAGACCACGACCCGGTACCCGGGGGGAACCATCGGGCTATAGGAAGAACGGCTCTCCGGCGGCGAAGATCCGTTGCACGGGTGCACCGCTCCTGCAACGGTGTCGGCGCGAGCACGAACCAGTGGCGCCGTAGCAAGAGCCAGGGTGAGGGTCGTGATCAGCCAGGGGACCGGGGCCGCATTCCGATGCCCGCGCACGCGCATCGGCGCGCCGCGTGCGACATCGAGCGTGAGCGCCTGTTGATCGAGGCAGGCCGAATCCTCCGGCGTCGGCGACGCGTGCTCGCGGTGGCCTGGCTCGCCGTCGTCGCGTCGGCGATCGGTGGGGTGGCGACGTCACTCGCGGTCTTCGACCAGCAGGCACCGGCAACCGGGCCATTCTCGGTCGGCACCATCTCGCTGGGCGCCGCCCCCACCGGGACCCTCATCACCCTGTCGGGCATGGTTCCGGGCGACCAGGTGCAAGGGACCCTGGCGATCCAGAACGACGGCACCGGCGACCTCAGGTACGCGATGAGCGTCGCCGCGACCGACCCGGACGGCAAGCACCTGCGAGACGTGCTGCAGCTCGACGTGGAGCGCGGGGCAGGCTGTGGCGGCGCGGTGCTCGAAGTCCTCTACAGCGGTCCAATCGCCACGGCCGCGTTCGGGGATCCGCAGACCGGTGACGACCCTGGTGATCGTCCGCTTGGCGCGGGTGCGTCCGAGGTGCTCTGCTTCAGGGCCAGCCTACCGGTGGGCACCGACAGCATGTTCGCGGCCGCCGCGACCTCCGCCACGCTGACCTTCTCCGCGGAGCAGGTCGCCGGCAACCCATGAGCAGGCTGAGCGAGGGGCTGGTCGTCGTGCCCCGGTCCGTCCTCGTCCTGCTCATCGCCGGGGCCAGCCTGCTGGCCGCCGGCGTGCTGCTGGCGCCCGCGACGGGCCACCGGGTCGTGGTGCTCCGGTCGGGGTCGATGGCCCCCGGCATGCCGGTTGGGTCGCTCGCGGTCATCGAGAGCGTCGAGCCCCGCGAGGTCCGTGCCGGTGACGTCGTGACGGTCGTCCTCGACTCGGGGAGCCTCCTGACGCACCGTGTCGTGCGTGAGACCAGCCTGGATGGGTATCCCGCCCTCGTCCTGCACGGCGATGGCAACGCGGCGGCCGAGGTCGAGACCGTCTCGCTCGATCGCCTGGTCGGCCGGGTGACGGCTGCGGTCCCGGTGGCCGGCTACGCGATCTGGTGGCTGTCCCAGCCGGCGGGATTGGCAGCGTCCGTCGCGCTCGTCGGACTCGTGCTGGTCGCGCTCGGGGGGCTTGGACTCCATGAGGGGCGGCCACGGCGCAGGCATCGTCGACTCTGGCGGGGGCTCCGCAGGGGCCGGTTCGGCTCCCAGGCCGCGGTGCTTGAGCGCGGTCTGTGGCTGGGTCTCGACAAGCCGGTCCTCGCGCTCGCCCTGGCTCTCGTGCTCGCCGCCGGAGCCGGATCGACGCTCAGGTCGGCGGCGATCTTCACGGATGCCACCGGCGTCGGCGGCAACACGTTCACCACCGGGACCTGGTCCGCCAGCGACTACCGGAGCTTCGACACGGGACCCTGGAGTGCGGCCGCCACCTGGCAGCGGTACAACGGCCTCGCGTGGGTGCCTGCGACAAGGCCCCCGTCAAGCGTCGATGACGTCGTGACCATCAGCGTCGGGAACACGGTCTCCGTGACGGCCGATGTCACGGTGGACCAGGTCGTCGTTGAAGCCGGTGGACGGCTCACGGTGGCAGGCGGTGTCGCGCTGACGGTGGGGGACGGGACGGGGACGGACGTCGACATCTCCGGAACCCTCGATGCGGTCGGCACGTTGACCGCGGTCGCCGGCGCTGAGGTCGCGATCGAGGGCGGAGGGGTGCTCCAGGACTCGGGCACCGTCGCAGGGAATGGGTCGATCACGGCTGCCTCCGGGACGATCCAGGCGAGCGGCGGGTCAAAGACGATCACGAACCCCATCAGCCTGAACCCCGGCATGGTTGTCGCGGGCAGCGACAACCTCACCCTGGGCGGGCCGCTGGTGGGTTCCGGCACCCTGGTCAAGACCGGCACCGGCACCCTGGTCCTCGCGGGTGCCAACACCTACACCGGGGCCACCACCGTGAGCGCGGGGACGGTCGCGCTCGGGGCCGCCAACGCGATCGGTCCCTCGAGCGCGGTGACCGTCGCGGCCGGGGCCGTCCTCGACCTCGACGGCGTCAACGACACGATCGGTTCTCTCGCGGGGGCGGGCTCGGTCACCAGCACCGCTACCGGTGCCGTGACGCTCACGGTGGGCGGCAACGGCGTGGGGACCGGCACGTTCACCGGGCTGGTCTCCGACGGCCTCGGCCAGGTGGCCCTGGCCAAGACCGGCACCGGGACCCTGGTCCTGTCGGGTGCCAACACCTACACCGGGGCAACCACCGTGAGCGCGGGGACCCTCTCGATCGCGGCCGACTCCGCCCTGGGCACGGCACCGGCCTCGCCCGTGGCCGGGCAGCTCGCGATCGGCAATGGCGCCACCCTGGCCACGACCGCGACCGTCACCCTGGCCGCCAACCGCGGCATCACCCTCACCGGCATCGCGACGGTCTCGGCGACGGGCACCCTCACCGTCCCGGGCATCATCGCGGGCACGGGTGCCATCACCAAGACCGGCACCGGCACCCTGGTCCTCGCGGGTGCCAACACCTACGCGGGCATCACCACCGTGAGCGCGGGGATCGTCCAGGTCCAGAGCGCCACCGCCCTGGGCACGCCCGCCGGCATCACCTCGGTCGCCGCGAACGCGGGGATCGAGATCAGCGGCTCCGGGCTCGCGATCGCCGAGCCCCTGACCCTCGTCGGCACCGGGGTCAGCGCCGGCGGCGCCCTGCACAACCTCGCGGGCGCCAACACCTGGTCGGGGGCCATCACCCTGGGCGCCACCGGGGCCACCCTCGCCTCCGACGCCGGCACCCTGACCACCGCGGGGGTCACCGGGGCCACCTACCCCCTGACCGTCACCGGGGCCGGCACCACCATCGTGGGCGGCGTCATCGCCACCACCACCGGCACCCTGGTCAAGACCGGCACCGGCACCCTGGTCCTCTCGGGTGCCAACACCTACACCGGGCGTCACCACCGTGAGCGCGGGGATCGTCCAGGTCCAGAGCGCCACCGCCCTGGGCACGCCCGCCGGCATCACCTCGGTCGCCGCGAACGCGGCGATCGAGATCAGCGGCTCCGGGCTCGCGATCGCCGAGCCCCTGACCCTCGTCGGCACCGGGGTCAGCGCCGGCGGCGCCCTGCACAACCTCGCGGGCGCCAACACCTGGTCGGGGGCCATCACCCTGGGCGCCACCGGGGCCACCCTCGCCTCGCGACGCCGGCACCCTCACCACCGCGGGGGTCACCGGGGCCACCTACCCCCTGACCGTCACCGGGGCCGGCACCACCGTCGTGGGCGGCGTCATCGCCACCACCACCGGCACCCTGGTCAAGACCGGCACCGGCACCCTGGTCCTCGCGGGTGCCAACACCTACACCGGGGCCACCACCGTGAGCGCGGGGACGGTCGCGCTCGGGGCCGCCAACGCGATCGGTCCCTCGAGCGCGGTGACCGTCGCGGCCGGGGCCGTCCTCGACCTCGACGGCGTCAACGACACGATCGGTTCTCTCGCGGGGGCGGGCTCGGTCACCAGCACCGCTACCGGTGCCGTGACGCTCACGGTGGGCGGCAACGGCGTGGGGACCGGCACGTTCACCGGGCGTGGTCGCCGACGGACGCGGCCAGGTGGCCCTGGCCAAGACCGGCACCGGGACCCTGGTCCTGTCGGGTGCCAACACCTACACCGGGGCATCACCACGGTCAGCGCGGGGACCCTCTCGATCGCGGCCGACTCCGCCCTGGGCACGGCACCGGCCTCGCCCGTGGCCGGGCAGCTCGCGATCGGCAATGGCGCCACCCTGGCCACGACCGCGACCGTCACCCTGGCCGCCAACCGCGGCATCACCCTCACCGGCATCGCGACGGTCTCGGCGACGGGCACCCTCACCGTCCCGGGCATCATCGCGGGCACGGGTGCCATCACCAAGACCGGCACCGGCACCCTGGTCCTCGCGGGTGCCAACACCTACGCGGGCATCACCACCGTGAGCGCGGGGACCCTCTCGATCGCGGCCGACTCCGCCCTGGGCACGGCACCGGCGATCCCGACCGCCGGCCGCCTGGTGCTGAGCGCCACCCTGGCCACGACCGGGACCGTCACCCTCGATCCCAACCGGGGCATCACCCTCACCGGCACCGGCACCTTCTCCAGCGCCACGACCCTCACCGCTGCCGGCATCATCGCGGGCACGGGTGCCCTGGCCAAGACCGGCACCGGCACCCTGGTCCTCTCGGGTGCCAACACCTACACCGGCATCACCACGATCACCACGGGGACCCTCTCGATCGCGGCCGACTCCGCCCTGGGCACGGCACCGGCCTCGCCCGTGGCCGGGCAGCTCGCGATCGGCACCGCCACCCTGGCAACCACCGGGGATGTCACCCTGGCCGCCAACCGCGGCATCGCCCTCGACCGGCACCGCCACCCTCACCGGCACCGGCACGACCCTCACCGTCCCGGGCATCATCGCGGGCACGGGTGCCATCACCAAGACCGGCACCGGCACCCTGGTCCTCGCGGGTGCCAACACCTACACCGGGGCCACCACCGTGAGCGCGGGGACGGTCGCGCTCGGGGCCGCCAACGCGATCGGTCCCTCGAGCGCGGTGACCGTCGCGGCCGGGGCCGTCCTCGACCTCGACGGCGTCAACGACACGATCGGTTCTCTCGCGGGGGCGGGCTCGGTCACCAGCACCGCTACCGGTGCCGTGACGCTCACGGTGGGCGGCAACGGCGTGGGGACCGGCACGTTCACCGGGCTGGTCTCCGACGGAAGCGGCCAGGTGGCCCTGGCCAAGACCGGCACCGGGACCCTGGTCCTGTCGGGTGCCAACACCTACACCGGGGCACACCACCGTCAGCGCGGGGACCCTCTCGATCGCGGCCGACTCCGCCCTGGGCACGGCACCGGCCTCGCCCGTGGCCGGGCAGCTCGCGATCGGCAATGGCGCCACCCTGGCCACGACCGCGACCGTCACCCTGGCCGCCAACCGCGGCATCACCCTCACCGGCATCGCGACGGTCTCGGCGACGGGCACCCTCACCGTCCCGGGCATCATCGCGGGCACGGGTGCCATCACCAAGACCGGCACCGGCACCCTGGTCCTCGCGGGTGCCAACACCTACGCGGGCATCACCACCGTGAGCGCGGGGACCCTCTCGATCGCGGCCGACTCCGCCCTGGGCACGGCACCGGCGATCCCGACCGCCGGCCGCCTGGTGCTGAGCGCCACCCTGGCCACGACCGGGACCGTCACCCTCGATCCCAACCGGGGCATCACCCTCACCGGCACCGGCACCTTCTCCAGCGCCACGACCCTCACCGCTGCCGGCATCATCGCGGGCACGGGTGCCCTGGCCAAGACCGGCGCCGGCACCCTGGTCCTCGCGGGTGCCAACACCTACACCGGCATCACCACGATCACCACGGGGACCCTCTCGATCGCGGCCGACTCCGCCCTGGGCACGGCACCGGCCTCGCCCGTGGCCGGGCAGCTCGCGATCGGCACCGCCACCCTGGCAACCACCGGTGATGTCACCCTGGCCGCCAACCGCGGCATCGCACTGACCGGCACCGCCACCCTCACCGGCACCGGCACGACCCTCACCGTCCCGGGCATCATCGCGGGCACGGGTGCCATCACCAAGACCGGCACCGGCACCCTGGTCCTCGCGGGTGCCAACACCTACACCGGGGCCACCACCGTGAGCGCGGGGACGGTCGCGCTCGGGGCCGCCAACGCGATCGGTCCCTCGAGCGCGGTGACCGTCGCGGCCGGGGCCGTCCTCGACCTCGACGGCGTCAACGACACGATCGGTTCTCTCGCGGGGGCGGGCTCGGTCACCAGCACCGCTACCGGTGCCGTGACGCTCACGGTGGGCGGCAACGGCGTGGGGACCGGCACGTTCACCGGGCTGGTCTCCGACGGACTCGGCCAGGTGGCCCTGGCCAAGACCGGCACCGGGACCCTGGTCCTGTCGGGTGCCAACACCTACACCGGGGCAACCACCGTGAGCGCGGGGACCCTCTCGATCGCGGCCGACTCCGCCCTGGGCACGGCACCGGCCTCGCCCGTGGCCGGGCAGCTCGCGATCGGCAATGGCGCCACCCTGGCCACGACCGCGACCGTCACCCTGGCCGCCAACCGCGGCATCACCCTCACCGGCATCGCGACGGTCTCGGCGACGGGCACCCTCACCGTCCCGGGCATCATCGCGGGCACGGGTGCCATCACCAAGACCGGCACCGGCACCCTGGTCCTCGCGGGTGCCAACACCTACGCGGGCATCACCACCGTGAGCGCGGGGACCCTCTCGATCGCGGCCGACTCCGCCCTGGGCACGGCACCGGCGATCCCGACCGCCGGCCGCCTGGTGCTGAGCGCCACCCTGGCCACGACCGGGACCGTCACCCTCGATCCCAACCGGGGCATCACCCTCACCGGCACCGGCACCTTCTCCAGCGCCACGACCCTCACCGCTGCCGGCATCATCGCGGGCACGGGTGCCCTGGCCAAGACCGGCACCGGCACCCTGGTCCTCGTCGGGTGCCAACACCTACACCGGCATCACCACGATCACCACGGGGACCCTCTCGATCGCGGCCGACTCCGCCCTGGGCACGGCACCGGCCTCGCCCGTGGCCGGGCAGCTCGCGATCGGCACCGCCACCCTGGCCACCACCGGTGATGTCACCCTGGCCGCCAACCGCGGCATCACCCTCACCGGCACCGCCACCCTCACCGGCGACCGGCCGACCCTCACCGTCCCGGGCATCATCGCGGGCACGGGTGCCATCACCAAGACCGGCACCGGCACCCTGGTCCTCGCGGGTGCCAACACCTACGCGGGCATCACCACCGTGAGCGCGGGGACGTCCAGGTCCAGAGCGCCACCGCCCTGGGCACGCCCGCCGGCATCACCTCGGTCGCCGCGAACGCGGGGATCGAGATCAGCGGCTCCGGGCTCGCGATCGCCGAGCCCCTGACCCTCGTCGGCACCGGGGTCAGCGCCGGCGGCGCCCTGCACAACCTCGCGGGCGCCAACACCTGGTCGGGGGCCATCACCCTGGGCGCCACCGGGGCCACGCTCGCCTCGGACGCCGGCACCCTCACCACCGCGGGGGTCACCGGGGCCACCTACCCCCTGACCGTCACCGGGGCCGGCACCACCGTCGTGGGCGGCGCCATCGCCACCACCACCGGCACCCTGGTCAAGACCGGCACCGGCACCCTGGTCCTCGCGGGTGCCAACACCTACACCGGGGCCACCACCGTGAGCGCGGGTCGCGTGAACGTCAACGGCAGCACCGCCGCCGGCACCGTCACCGTGGCGTCGGGAGCCTCCCTTGGTGGCACCGGGACCGTCGCCGGCGCGGTCACCATGTTTGGCGCGCTCCTCCCGGGTTCGTCGCCCGGCAGGCTCACAAATGGCGCCCTGACGTTCGCTGCCAATTCCTCGTTCTCGGTCGGCATCGGCGGCACGGCGGCGGCCACCGAGCACGACCAGGACCGGGTCTCGAGCGGAGGGGTCACGATCGGCAGCACGGTCACGCTATCGCTGTCCGCGCTGGGGTCCTTCACGCCGGTGGGAAGCCAGTCCTTCACGATCCTCGACAACGTCTCGGGCCCGATCAGCGGCACCTTCGCCGGCCTGACCGAGGGCGCCATCATCCCGAACTTCCTCGGGAGCGCCCTGAGCGCGAGGATCACCTACATCGGAGGGACCGGGAACGACATTGTTCTCACGGTTCCCTGAACGATCGGCCTGGGCTCGCTGCGCTTGACGAACGACGCTCTGGCTCTTAGCATCCGACCATCGTGCTAAGCGCCAAGGTCAGTACCAAGAATCAGATCTCAATACCAAGCGAGGCGCGCCGCCGCTTGGGGATCGAGCCCGGCGATCGCCTGTCGGTCGAGATCGTTGACGAGACACTTGTGCTCCGCCGGCGGCCGCATCGGGCATCCGAACGGCTGTGGGGCATCGGGCGCGGCCTCTACGGGCCGGATCCGGTGACGTTCGTGCGCGAGATCCGGGATGAGCTGGAGGCGAACCTGCGTGAACGAGAGGCCCTGGTCTCCCGCGACCCTGTCGAGCGACCATCGTCGCGTCGCCCTTGACGCCAACGTCCTGATCTACCTCCTTGAGGGCAGCGAGGAGTTTCGCGCCAGGGCTGGCGCGGTGGTCGACGCACTCGACGATGGGGTGCTTGCCGCGTCCATGGCAACCGTCGGACAGGTCGAGATCCTGGCCGGACCGGCACGCATCGGCGACGCGAGCATCTTCGAGCGCACCGCGGACGAGATCAGGTCGATCGGCCTCACGCTGGTCCCGCTGACGATGGCTGTCGCCGAAGACGCGGCGTGGCTTCGAGGGCAGAGAGGGCTGGACCTGGCCGACGCCATCCACGTTGCGAGCGCTCTTGCCGGCGGGGCGACTGCGTTCATAACGAATGACCGTCGAATTCGCGCGCAGGCGGGCATCGAGGTGTTCTACCTCGACGATCTTGAGGTAGGCGAACCGCTACCCTGACCGGGATGGCACCGCGGTGCGGACGGTCAGGGCATATCTCCAGGCGATCCAGCGCGGCGCCACCATCGCCGTGGACGGTTCCGGGATCGCCATCGGCTACGGCGAGATGAAGCAGCCCGTCCTTGTCGCCTTCATGTCGACGTGTCGGCCTTGAACGGACGATCCTGTTGCCGGATTGGCGTTCTCCGGGCAACCGAGTCAGAAGCCGGCAGGAGTCCGCAGCACGCCCCGAATCATCGCCATGGTGGCGACAGGCGGACGATGCCAGATCCAGGCTGCGTCGGGTTCACAGGCTGCGTCGGCTGATCGATCGGGCTGACCACGACGCTCGCCCAATTGCCCGTATCGACCGTCACTTCCGGCGCACGGGCGCACCGCCCGTTGCGGCGCGTGGCCGCACCGGCCGGGACATGGCTGCCGCACGAACGGTGGGTCGGGGCACCGGGGACCGGACGAATGTACTGCCACCGATGCCCCCGCCGTCCTGTTGCCGCACCACCCCGATTCCGTGTCTCATACACCCAACGCAAACGCACGGCGTACCAGCCGGCTGGCCTGCACCATCGGCCGCCGGCGTCACCACGGGGAGGTGGTCGGTACGACTGGGCCAGGCATCCATTCGACCTGACTGGGAGTTCTGTACCTTGGACCAGCTCGCCTCCATCCCCACCGTCGGGCGCCGCGGCAATCGTCGCCGGGTCCTGCTCGCCATCGTTCTCGGCTCGTCCCTGGCGGCAGTCGGCACGGGCGCCATGACCCTGGCCCAGTTCACCGACAGCGACGCATCAACGGGTTCCTGGACGAGCGGAACGCTCATTCTCGGCGTCAGCCCCGTCACCGCGTTCACCGCCACGAACATCATGCCCGGTGAGACCGCCAACCAGACCCTGGTCGTGTCCAACACCGGTACCGGCGCCGCGCGCTACTCGCTCTTGACGAGCGCGACCAACACCGACACCAAGGGTCTCGCGGCCCAGATGACGCTCCTCATCCAGGCCGGCACATGTGCGGCGCCGGGAGCCACGATCTACACCGGCTCGCTCGGGGCTGCCGCCTTCGGCAGCAGCGCCCAGGGCGCCCAGGCGGGCGATCGTACCGTCGCCGCCGCCGCGTCGGACAGCCTCTGCTTCACCTGGACCCTGCCGCTTGCCTCGGGCAACGCGTTCCAGGCAGCAGCGACGACGGCGACGTTCACCTTCGCCTCCGAGCAGATCGCCAACAACCCGTAGCCCATCGGCGTCGGCCGCAACCTCCCCGAGTGTCCACGCGGGGCGGGTTGCGGCCGACGCGGATTCTCCGGACCCCCTGACCCTCACCGGAGCCCCGGCCATGCCCTTCGCCGTCTCGATGACCAGGATTGCGCGCAGGACCCTCGACGTCCTGTTGCCGCTGCTCATCGGCCTGGTCGTCGTAACGCTGATCATCGCCCGCGGCATCCCTGCCCTCGTGGGCGGCACCACCTTCGTCGTCGGGGGTGGCTCCATGGAGCCCACGATCCCCCTCGGGTCGGCCGTCGTGGCGGCCCCCGTCGCGGCGTCCGATCTCGCGGTGGGCGACATCGTCAGCCTCCGCGTCGGGCCCCGTCGCGCGATCTTCACCCACAGGATCGTCCGTGTCGTTGACCGGGACGGTGCCGTCTGGCTCGAGACCAAGGGTGATGCCAACACGTCCGCGGACCCCTCGCTGGTGCCTGCGACCGACGTCATCGGCCGGGTCAGCCTGTCCGTCCCGCTTGCCGGCTACCTCGTGAGGGCCATCGGCTCTCTCCAGGGCATCCTGTTCGTGCTCGCGACGGGCGCACTCCTCCTCGCCGGCGCCTGGATCCTGGAGTCGGTCGAGGACGACCTCGTCGAGTCCCTTCGCCGCCGTCGTCGAGAGGGCTTTGCGCCGGTCATGCCCGACTCGATCACCGGCCAGGGCACGCCGGGCTGATCCGGACGGGGGGGGTCTACGGCGTCGAGCCCGGGCCCGAGGGGATCGGGCTGACCGACTGGGAGTCCTCCAGCTCGTCCCGGGACCCGCGTTGCCGATCCCCGGCGGCCGCGGCCAACAGCACGATTGCCATGAGCACCAGGGCCCAGACGTGCTGCGTCAGCACCACCGACCTCCAGAACACGCCATCGGTCAACCAGTTCGGCAGCGCCCGTGTGTCCTGGAGCCCTGACGCGAGGACCTGGAACCCGAGCAGGAAGTCGGCACACAGCACGAGCACGACAACTGCCTGGCCCCAACGGGGCGTGCCGATCACCGAGCAGGCCCAGGTGATCGGGATCACGAGGAGGACGGCGTCGTAGCCCCGGTGATAGCCCACGAGGAGGCCAAGCACCGTGACAACCGCCAGTGCAAGCAGGTCGGGGTGCGCGTCTCGACCACGACGCAGCCACATGAAAGCCAAAGCCGCCGCTCCGACCGCGCCGAGCGTCACCAGCTGGACCAGCGCACCATCGGAAACGAACGAGTGCAGCAGATACGGAAGGTCGATCAGGTAGAACCGGGACGGATTCTGGGTACTGGGATCGTTGAGACCGCCCGGACGGGACAGCCACGACAGGTTGTCCAGCCAGCTGCTCGACCATGGCACGGCGGCCACCTGCATCCTCGCGACCGAGAGCGCGGTCAAGGCGACAGGAACCAGGCAGGACGCCAGGGCGGGGGCCCACCGCCTGCGCCAGAGCAGGTAGGCGACGAACGGCAGGCCGATCTGGACCTTGATCGCCGTGGCGAGCCCGTACATCACTCCCGACGCGACGGCGCGACCCGAACGTTCCAGCAGCATGGCCGCCACCACGACGGCCACCGCCACGATGGAGATCTGCCCTTGGACGATGGTGTCCTCCACCGGTCCCAGGACGAAAATGGATGCGGCCAGGACCAGCGCCCTCGGCGAGGCCAGACGCCACCCGAGAAGGCGGATGACTCCGTAGGCGATGAACAATGTGCCACCGAGATTGATCAACAGTCCCAACGCCCTGGCGGCCGGCCACGGAACGAGGGCAAGGGGCACGTAGATCGGCACCGTCGCCGGGAAAAAGACGTTGAGCAGGCGCGGGTCCAGCCCGCCTTCCGCGACACCTGCACCGCCCGCCCGCAGGAAGTCGTTGTTCAGGACGGCGGCGTCATATGGGTTATGGCCCAGCAGCCAGGCGCGCGCGGCCGAAAAGCCGACCGCCAGGTCCGAGGAATCCGCGGCACCTCGCCAGATGCCTCGCCACAGGAGGTAACCCACGGCGGCAATGAGGAGCCCCAGCGTCAGGATCCTGAGGAGGCGCCCTCTGTTCAGCACGGGCGGATCGTAGCTGAGGCCCGTACGGACCGTCCGGTCATCGCGGGCCACGGATCAGCGCCCACGGATCCTCCTCAGCGCTCGTCGGGGGATTGCTCCCCGGGAGCGGCCGCGGACCCGATGTCGGGACCCGGCAGCGGGAACCCGAGTGCGAGGTCCTCGGTCGTGGTCACGCCCTGGCGCCTCATCACCTGTGTCGCCGTCATCAGGATGATCCGGATGTCGAGCCGGACACTCCAGTGATCGACGTACCACATGTCGAGCGCGAGCCTGTCCTTGTAGCGAAGGAGGTTGCGGCCGTTGACCGCGGACCAGCCGGTCATGCCGGGCCGCATGTCGTGTCTCCGCATCTCCTCGGTGGTGTACTCGGCCAGGTACTCCATCAGGAGTGGACGCGGTCCGACCAGGCTCATCTCGCCCCGGAGCACGTTCCACAGCTCCGGCAGCTCATCGAGGCTCGTGGCCCGCAGGAACCGCCCGAGAGGCGTGATGCGCTCGTTGTCCGTCAGGTACCAGACCTCGCCCTTTCGCGGGGCACGCATGGTCCGGAACTTCAGGATCTCGAATGGTGCCCCGCCAAGGCCCGGGCGCTGCTGCCGGAAGAGGATCGGCAGACCCTGCGTGGCCGCCACGAGCAGCGCCACCCAGGCGAGCACGGGAGACAGCACCAGCAGCGCCGCCGACGCCCCGCAGACGTCGATGGCCCTCTTGGTCGCCAGCCGTGCCCGGAGCGAGCTCACCTGTCAGATCGTGGGCGCGCGGACGATGCCACTACTCGCGCACCGCCCAGATGACGAGGACGGCTCCCATGTCAACGGCTTGCCCGGCCCGCCAGATCGGTCGCAGGACAGGACGCTCGCTCGCACGGGCCATGTTGGAGGACGTCACGTACCGCCAGTCCGTCGGCCTCGTCGTGAGCGTGCTCACGGGCGTGAGGCCGGCCCGGGTCATCGTCCGAGTCAGCGTGTCGGGATTGAAGGAGTGGAGGTGGTGAGGCGGTGGGACGGTCGCCACGAGGGCAGGCCGGCGCCGGAGCGCGACACGCGCGCGGGTGGCCAGGCCGCCCTCATTGGGGGTGATGAAGAGTGCAACGCCACCCGGTGCGAGCAGCGTCCCGACCATCGTCAGGACATCGAGAGGATTCGGCAGGTGCTCCACGACATCACGGAGCTTGATGAAGTCGAAGCCGCCGGCGGGAAGGCCGCTGTCGAGGATGGAGACGCACCGCAGGTCGACGCCGAGCGACTCCTTGCCCTCGCGAACGAGCAGGGGATCGATGTCGACCCCGATCGCGTCCCAGCCGAGATCCGTCGCCGCACGCACCGAGGCTCCGGATCCGCAGCCGAGGTCCAGGAAGCGCAAGCGTCCGCCGGGCGCTCGGGGTGCCGGCGCGAGACGCGCGAGCTCTCCGGCGTTCGCAAGCAGCTGTCGTCGTTCGAACTCGAGGATGCCGGGGGTCACCGGCTGATGCATGTACTCGGTGTACTCGAACTCACGCGAGATGTCGGAGAACGCCTCCGTGGGCTCGAAGAACGCTGCCGGGTTGACATAGACGAGGCCGCACGCCGTGCAGCGGCCGATCGTCCAGCCGTCCACGGTGGACAGGGGCTCGAAACGATCGGCTCCACATGCATTGCAGGTGATGAGCTTCGACTCAACCGTCATGTCGTCTCCCTCTCCGTGTCATGGCGGTCCACGACCGCCGGCAACCCAACCGCCGTTCGTGCCGTCGTCCCCGAGTTCCGGACAAGGTATCCGAGGCGAGCCCAGAATGGGCCCATGTCGCTTCGGTCGAAGATGGCATCGCAATGCCGCCTCGCGTAGGGGGCCAGGTATTCAGCCGGCCGATTGTGCTCCCGCCTCAGGTACGCCAGGCTGTACCCGGCATCCCGGAACATGTCGGTCCAGTAGAGTCCCGCCCGGTATGGGACCGCAGCAGGCACGATGCCCTCCGCGAGATGCCGGTAGTGAAGCAGCGGGAAGTTGACCCCGCTACGGACCGCGAGCAGCCCGGAGAGGTTGTGCCGCCCGTTGACCTCCATGAGCTTGTAGATGCCGTCGCGGCTGTCGAGCTTGAACTCAGTGCATGCAAAGCCCTCGAACCCGATCGCCGCCAGGATCCTCCTGCCCGGCTCGAGCACCTCCGGGATCCGCTCGCTGACGGCGACTCGCGGGGACCCGAGCGCGGGTGGTGCCTTGCGGAGCTGGCGTGCGGTGAACTCGACGAGGGGCCGGCCCTGCCAGAAGTACGCGTTGTAGTTGACGACGGAGCGGTCGTCGCCCGGGATGAGCTCCTGGACCATCATGACCAGCCCCGCCGCGACGGCCGACCGGTAGGCGTCCACCAGCTCCGATTGCGTCTGGGCCCGGACCATCTTTCTCTTGAACCGCTCGAAGAACAGGTGGCCTTCCGCGGGCTTGAGCAGCACCGGGAACCCGATCCTCCCGGCCTCCTCCACGAGGTGGGCCTCTGATAGCGGGATCACGGTTTGCGGCACCGGCACGCCGTGGGTCGCCGCGATCTCACAGGTCCGCGACTTGTCGATGACGCGCTCGGTGACGTCCCAGTCCGGGCAGGCGACGCTGAAGTGCTCCGAAAGGACGGCCTTGTTGCGGGACACCGCGACGGTGCTCTCGTCCGTGACGGGGAAGAGGACCGAGCCGCCGAACTCGCGACCGCGCGCCACGAGTGCGTCCACGAACCCGGCCTCGTCCAGCATCGGGTGGGGCACCTGGATCGACGCGACGACGTGGCGGGACGCCTGCGCGAAGTCCCGCGCGTCGTAATGCGCCACCACGACCGGCACACCGGCCTCGCCGAGGGCCCGGATCACGGCCAGGGCCATCGTGTGGCCGGAAACGACGATCGCGGGCACGCGCGCGACGGGAGTCACTCGACGGCCTCCCGCAACGCCGCTGCCACGTACTGGACATCGTCGTCCGCCAGCCGGCTCGAGAACGGCAGGGCGAGGGTTGACGCCGCGACCCGTTCCGTGACGGGGAAGTCACCCGGCCTGAACCCGAACGTCGCGCGGTAGAACGGCTGCAGGTGGAGTGGGGCGAAGTACGGCCGCGATGCAACTCCTCGCTCGGCCAGCCGGCCGATCAACCCGTCGCGGTCGATCCTCGGGTCGAGCCGGACGACGTACACGAACCAGTCCACGCTCTCGTTGGCGCCGGCCCTGGGGAGTGCGACCCAGTCGTGCCCGCCGAGCTCCCGCTCGTATGCATCCGCGACGCGTGCTCGCCCAGCCTGCAGCTCGCCCAGGCGCTCCACCTGCGCCACTCCGATCGCGGCCGACACCTCGTCCAGGCGGTAGTTGTAGCCGAGGCGAACGTGACGAAGCCACGTGCCGTCCGCGTCGCGACCCTGGTTGCGCAGGCTGCGCATCGTCTCCGCGAGCGACGGGTCATCGGTCACCACCATGCCACCCTCGCCCGTCGTGACCTGCTTGTTCGGGTAGAACGCGAACACGGCGATGTCGCCGAAGCTTCCCGTCGGCCGACCGTCGATGGAGGATCCCAGGGCCTCGCAGGCGTCCTCGATGACGGGCCAGCCCCGCCGCCGGGCGATGGACACGATCGGTTCGATCCGGCACGGCCGGCCGAAGACGTGCACGGGCAGGACGGCCCGGGTGCGACCGCTGGCCGCCGCCTCCACCTGGTTGGGATCGAGACCCAGGCTCTCTTCCTCGATGTCCACGAACCTGGGCACGGCGCGTTCGTAAAGCAGGCAGTTCGCCGAGGCGACGAAGCTGAACGGGGTGGTGATGACCTCGTCGCCCTCGCCGATCTCCAGGGCGCGTACCCCGAGGTGAAGGCCGGCCGTTCCGCTTGAGCACGCAACGCCTTGCGCCCGTCCGGCGGCGGCGGCAATCCCTGCCTCGAACCTCTGCGCGAAAGGACCCATCGCGAGCACGTCGCTCGCGAGCACCTCGGCCACGAGCTGTCGTTCGCGCGGGCCGATGTCAGGCCGCGCGAGCGCGACGGTTCGGTATGGGAGCCCCGGCGTCGAGGTCATGACGTCTCCGACCTGAACGGATGGATGCGATCCCCTCGTTCGACCCTGCAGGAACGCAGACGTTACCACGTGGCCTCCACCCGAATGCACGTGAATTGGTGCCTGCCCTGTCTCGGGGCACACGTGGCGCCGGAGCCCATTGGCCCACCCGAACACAGCCGCTACGATGTGTTCATGGATGACTCCTCGCCGTTGGCCGCCCGGCGGGCGCCCGACGCAGATCATCGGCCAACAGCGGGCTCCTCCCAGACCACGCGACTCGTGCGATCGGATCGAGTCCCTCAGGGCGGCCTCGGGGCATTGCCGTTCGGGCCCTCCATGCTCGCCGGGCCCATTGGGCGACCCGGCACAGGGGATGGCGTGCGGCACGGGCCCCCTGGAGACGGGGTTTGAGCGCCGTCTTCCGGATCGTTGAGCCAGGTGACGAGGCGATCCTGTCCGAGATCTTCGCGGATATCGACGGCACGTATTGCCGGCCTCATCCGTTCACCCCGGCCGAGGCCCGCAGGATCGCGCGCAAGACGGGGCGGGACGTCTATGCGGTTCTCGTCGAGGATGGCCGTGCCGTCGCGTACGGAATGCTCCGCGGCTGGAGCGAGGGATATGCGGTGCCGTCGCTTGGCATCGCCGTACGGACGAGCGCCCAGGGGCGCGGCCTGGGTCGCACGATGATGGATTGCCTGCATGCCGAGGCGGGCCGACGCGGTGCCAGCGTGGTCCGCCTGCGCGTGCACGCCGACAACGTCCCTGCGCGGCGGCTGTATGAGGCGCTCGGCTACGTATACGCGGGCGAGGACCGCGGAGAGCTCGTCATGCTCCTGAGCCTGGCGCCGGGACCGGAGCCCTCGCCGACGGTCTCGCGACCGGCCTCGCCGCTGACGGGAAGGTTGCTCGACGTCGGTGCGCCCGAGTGGGAAGCGGTGCTGCGCGAGGCGCGATACGACTTCTACCACCTGCCGGGATACGTGGCCCTGAGCGCCACCCAGGAGGGAGGGCGCCCAGGCGCCCTGCACGTCACTGACGGCAACCGGACGATGCTGCTGCCGTTGTTGATCCGGCGCATTCCGGGTGCCGGGCTGGATGCCACCTCACCCTACGGGTACCCGGGCCCGATCGGAAACGGCATCGACGATCCGGCGTTCCTGGACCTGGCACTTGCGACCGGACTCCAGGTGCTGCGCGATGCAGGCGTCGTATCCCTGTTCGTCCGCCTGCATCCCTTGCTCAATCCGATGCCGCCCGAAGGGATCGGGGAGACCGTGCCACATGGCGACACGGTGAGCGTTGACCTCACTCTTCCGCCGCCAGCGCAATGGGCTCAGACGAGGCCGAACCACAGGCGCGACATCCTGCGTGCCACTCGGCTTGGGTACAACGCCCGTGTCGATGAGGACTGGACGCAGTTCGAGACATTCAAGCGTCTGTACCGGGGGACGATGGACCGCCGATCGGCGTCACCGTTCTACTTCTTCTCGGACAGCTACTTCGACGGCTTGCGCGAGGCCCTTGGACGCCATCTTCACCTGTTCGTCGTGGAGAAGGCGGGGACCGTTGCGGCGGCAGGGCTCTTCGCCGAGACCGACGGTGTCGTGCAATACCACCTCTCGGGGACGGGCATTGCCGCCAGTGGAGTCCAGCCCACGAAGCTGATGATCCATTTCGTGCGGACCTGGGCTCGAGAGCGGGGAAACGGCGTCCTTCACCTCGGTGGTGGCGTCGGTGGTTCCGCCGACTCGCTGCTGCAGTTCAAGGCCGGATTCTCCACTCTGCGCCATACCTTCACCACCCTCCGGGTGGTGGTTGACGAGCAGGAGTACGGCCGTCTCGTCGCCGCTCGCAATCCGCACCTCGACCCGCGCATGCGATCCGGCTACTTCCCCGCCTACCGTCAGGCCTGAGCAAGCCCGCGGGCGCTCGCGTCGCGTCAGGGTCGTCGCGCCTGCCGGCGGGCCGCGGCCACCAATACGGCACCACACGTCCGATGCGTGGGATTGGGGTACTCCGCCAGCGTTGGGAGAGGTGGGGCATAGTCCGATGGCCGTCCTCCCGGGTACCGATGACCCGTTGGCGGGTGCCTCCCGATCCCATAGCCTTCTGTCAAGCGTTCACCGCCAGGTGCGGATGCACGTCCTTCCCACCGGGGGAAGGGGGGACCTCGAAATAGCACACCCGTCGCGAGGCGGGGCCGCAAAGCCACGGGACTCTCGGAGTCAGCCGGGTTGCCGAAAGGAATCCATCGCCTATGTTCTGGGACGGAGAACGCTGGCTACCCGATGACGGGCAGCCGATCGCGCAGCCCCAACCGCGCTCTCGCCGCCGCTTCCGCAACTCGATCTCCGCCGGGATCATCTCTCTCGCCCTCGTCGGCCTCACGTTGCCGATGACCGGCGTCCTGGCGTCCACGCCGTCGGCCCGGACGCTCCTCGCGACGTGGTCGGCGAGCTCCAAGGTCACCGTGTACCAGGAGTCGAGCAGGCAGATCAGCTACCACGGAAGATGGGTCACCGCTCGCAACGCAGGCTACCTTGGTGGCAAGGCGCGTGCCGCGAGAGCCGGCAAGGCGAGCGCCACCCTCAAGTTCAGCGGGGCAGCCGTCTCATGGGTCGGCCCCGTTGGTCCGACGCGCGGCAAGGCCAGGGTCTACGTCGACGGCAAGCTCGTGAAGACCGTCAACACGTGGGCATCCCGCTTCAGCTCGACCCGCGTGCTGTTCCAGAAGTCATGGAGCGCCGTCGGAGCCCACACCATCTCCATTGTCGCCATGGGCACCGCCCGGCATCCGACCGTTGCCATCGACGCATTCCTGGTCCGCGTCGATACCGGTAGCACGAGCGTTGCTGCCGCCCACATCGGCAAGGGCACCGCGAGGCCCAAGCCCAGGGTGACCCCGACGCCCACGCCGAAGGTCGCGGCGGCCCCGACGCCCACGCCGAAGGTCGCGGCGGCCCCGACGCCCACGCCGAAGGTCGCGGCGGCCCCGACGCCCGCGCCCCGACGCCCACGCCGACGGCCCCGACGCCGACCCCCGCCCCGACCGCGGCCCCGACGCCGACCCCCGCCCCGACCGCGGCCCCGACGCCGACCCCCGCCCCGACCGCGGCCCCGACGCCGACCCCCGCCCCGACCGCGGCCCCGACGCCGACCCCCGCCCCGACCGCGGCCCCGACGCCGACCCCCGCCCCGACCGCGGCCCCGACGCCGACCCCCGCCCCGACCGCGGCCCCGACGCCGGGCCCCGCGGGGCTCACGGTGCCGGCCTCGATCAATGCCACCTGCGCCACCGACGTGAGCACGGCCCTCAACGCGTGGATCGCCAAGCAGCCCAACGGCAGCACCCTGGTCTTCCCGTCGGGCTCCTGCTACCGCCTCGGCGGTGACACGGGCGTCAACCTGGCGGACCGCTCGAACCTGACGCTCGAGGGGACCGGCAGCACGCTCCAGGTGTACACCAGCGGGGCCAGCAACTTCTCCTCGGCCTTCTTCCTCCAGAACAGCACGCACGTCACCGTCCGCGGCTTCGCCGTCGACGGGGGCAACACGGCCACCGGCACGACCGGGGCGGCCGCGGCCATCAACGAGCACAAGAACGGTGCGTTGATCCGGTCCGGGTGCAGCTTCATCGAGTTCGACCACGTCTCGCTTGATCGCATCTTCGGCTTCGGCATCCTCGTGAGTGCCGATGGCGGCGGCGTCTGGCCGTCGGACGTGTCCATCCACGACTCGGTCATCCGGGGCGGCGAGATGGGCGTGGGCATCGTCGCCGGCCGGCGCATCCAGCTCGTGCGCAACGCCATCAACGACTCGGTCTACATCGCCATCGACCTCGAGCCGGACTCCAGCCAGTCCAACGGCGGCGGCTTCCAGGACGTCCTGATCTCCAGCAACGACGTGACCCGCTACTCCTGGGGCCAGAACCTCACGAGCTGGTTCGTGGCGGCCAACCCCCAGGACGCGGTCCTGGGCACCGCGGTCATGGACAGGCTGACCATCACCGGCAACCGCGTCCACCAGGGCGCGGCGACCGCCAACAACGGCAACGCCGACGGCCTCGGCGGCCTCGGCATCCGGGCCGACAAGACCAACGTCAAGACGAACGTCGTCATCAGCGACAACACCACCACCGACAACGACACCCAGGCGTCGAGCCGCGGTGTGATGTACCTCGCCAACGTCCAGAACCTGACCGTGACCGGCAACCGCCAGCCGATCGCCAACGGCGCCGCGCTCGTCCGGGACACCGGCACCACCGGGACCCGGAACGTCAGCGGCAACGACGTCTCGCCCTAGCGACCTCGCGGGGGCCGGCCGGACCGACCGGCCCCCGCAACAGCGCAGGCGTGCCCAGCGGCTTCGCGGCCACGTCTCAGTGCCCGGTACTGACCAGCCACGGTTGTGGCACGTTTCGTCGATCGGGGCAATACTGACCCCGTTGCCTCAACGCACCACCCTGGCTCACGGGTGTGGTGCGGACCCAGGCGAGGCAGCCCTGCTTCTTGCGCGTCGTCCTGGCCGGTCCTGACCGATCGGCCGGTGGAAGCAGGTCAAGACCGCCGCCCCGCCAGCCGCGTGCGTCATTCAGCACGCAGTCGGCACCCGCTACCGCCCCCACGCGCCATGGTGCGTGCGCGGTAGGAGCTCGATCGCTCCGCGCTTGACCGTGTCCGCTCGGTCCCGGTCAGGGCGGGCCTCCTTGCTCGCGGGTTCAGGAGCTGCGGTCCCATCGGTCCGTCGCCGCACCCCAGTGCGGTGTTCCGGCAGAAGAGGAGGTACGACTGTTGTTTGATCAGAATGGCGCCCAGAGGGCGTCTCGTTCGGGGGTCGCCCGAACCTCGCTCGGCGCCGTCGTCATGTTCGCGCTCGCCATCGTCGCGGCCGCGACAGCCGCATTGAAACCCCATGGACGTTCGCGCGGGCGGGTCGGCGGCATCCTCGCCGCCAGCGTCACAGTCCTCCTCCTGGCCGAGCTCGCGATACCTGTCGGGAGCGTCGCGGCAGCCACCACCCCGGCGAAGCCGCTCCTGACCACCTGGAAGAGCCAGTCCCAGGTGGCGGTCTACCAGGAGTCGAGCAGCCGCATCACCTACAGCGGAAGGTGGGTCACCGCAGGGAGCAAGAGCTACCTTGGCGGGAAGGCCCGTTCGACGAGAGCCGCCGGGGCAAAGGCGAGCCTGAAGTTCAGCGGCACCGCGGTCATGTGGGTCGGCCCCGTCGGTCCGACGCGCGGCAAGGCCAGGGTCTACGTCGACGGCAAGCTCGTGAAGACCGTCAACACGTGGGCATCCCACTTCAGCTCGACCCGCGTGCTGTTCCAGAAGTCATGGAGCGCCGTCGGGACCCACCGCATCACGATCGTGGCGTCCGGCACGGCTGGCCACCGGACCGTGACCCTCGACGCCTTCGCCGTGCGCCTCGCGCCGACGCGGACCGCGACTCCCACTCCCACGCCCACGCCCACCCCCACGCCCACGCCGACCGCGACGGCTGGCCGGGTCACGGTGCCGGCCTCGATCAACCGGACCTGCGCCACCGACGTGAGCACGGCCCTCAACGCGTGGATCGCCAAGCAGCCCAACGGCAGCACCCTGGTCTTCCCGTCGGGCTCCTGCTACCGCCTCGGCGGTGACACGGGCGTCAACCTCAGCAACCGCAAGAACCTGACGCTCGAGGGGACCGGCAGCACGCTCCGGGTGTACACCAGCGGGGCCAGCAACTTCTCCTCGGCCTTCCTCTTCCAGAACAGCACGCACGTCACCGTCCGCGGCTTCGCCGTCGACGGGGGCAACACGGCCACCGGCACGACCGGGGCGGCCGCGGCCATCAACGAGCACAAGAACGGTGCGTTGATCCGGTCCGGGTGCAGCTTCATCGAGTTCGACCACGTCTCGCTTGATCGCATCTTCGGCTTCGGCATCCTCGTGAGTGCCGATGGCGGCGGCGTCTGGCCGTCGGACGTGTCCATCCACGACTCGGTCATCCGGGGCGGCGAGATGGGCGTGGGCATCGTCGCCGGCCGGCGGATCCAGCTCGTGCGCAACGCCATCAACGACTCGGTCTACATCGCCATCGACCTCGAGCCGGACTCCAGCCAGTCCAACGGCGGCGGCTTCCAGGACGTCCTGATCTCCAGCAACGACGTGACCCGCTACTCCTGGGGCCAGAACCTCACGAGCTGGTTCGTGGCGGCCAACCCCCAGGACGCGGTCCTGGGCACCGCGGTCATGGACAGGCTGACCATCACCGGCAACCGCGTCCACCAGGGCGCGGCGACCGCCAACAACGGCAGCGCCGACGGCCTCGGCGGCCTCGGCATCCGGGCCGACAAGACCAACCGCAAGACGAACGTCGTCATCAGCAGCAACACCACCACCGACAACGACACCCAGGCGTCGAGCCGCGGTGTGATGTACCTCGCCAACGTCCAGAACCTGACCGTGACCGGCAACCGCCAGCCGATCGCCAACGGCGCCGCGCTCGTCCGGGACACCGGCACCACCGGGACCCGGAACGTCAGCGGCAACAACGTCTCGCCCTAGTCGAGGGCTCGTCCGCAACCCATACTGGGGCTTCAGATGCGAGAGGTGGTTTCTGACCGCCTCTCGCATCTCCTTGTCCGGTGCGTGCCGAGGTCGACGCGGATGTGCAGCCACGGGTACTCTCGGCAACGCAGCCCAGCCCGAGGTCCGGTCTTCGCGACGCCAGCCGAATGTCGATGGACAAGCCCACGAATGCACATCGCCCCCGATTGCGAGTCTTCAAGCGAGGGACTGGCAATCGTCCGGGCCGCCTCCCGCTTCTGATCGTCGCGCTCCTCCTGTGCGCGCTCGGTGCTGCCGCGTTCGCCACATCGGCCCCCGCCCCGACCGCGCCCCCGACGCCGACCCCCGCCCCGACCGCGGCCCCGACGCCGACCCCCGCCCCGACCGCGGCCCCGACGCCGGGCCCCGCGGGGCTCACGGTGCCGGCCTCGATCAATGCCACCTGCGCCACCGATGTGAGCACGGCCCTCAACGCGTGGATCGCCAAGCAGCCCAACGGCAGCACCCTGGTCTTCCCGTCGGGCTCCTGCTACCGCCTCGGCGGTGACACGGGCGTCAACCTGGCGGACCGCTCGAACCTGACGCTCGAGGGGACCGGCAGCACGCTCCAGGTGTACACCAGCGGGGCCAGCAACTTCTCCTCGGCCTTCTTCCTCCAGAACAGCACGCACGTCACCGTCCGCGGCTTCGCCGTCGACGGGGGCAACACGGCCACCGGCACGACCGGGGCGGCCGCGGCCATCAACGAGCACAAGAACGGTGCGTTGATCCGGTCCGGGTGCAGCTTCATCGAGTTCGACCACGTCTCGCTCGATCGCATCTTCGGCTTCGGCATCCTCGTGAGTGCCGATGGCGGCGGCGTCTGGCCGTCGGACGTGTCCATCCACGACTCGGTCATCCGGGGCGGCGAGATGGGCGTGGGCATCGTCGCCGGCCGGCGGATCCAGCTCGTGCGCAACGCCATCAACGACTCGGTCTACATCGCCATCGACCTCGAGCCGGACTCCAGCCAGTCCAACGGCGGCGGCTTCCAGGACGTCCTGATCTCCAGCAACGACGTGACCCGCTACTCCTGGGGCCAGAACCTCACGAGCTGGTTCGTGGCGGCCAACCCCCAGGACGCGGTCCTGGGCACCGCGGTCATGGACAGGCTGACCATCACCGGCAACCGCGTCCACCAGGGCGCGGCGACCGCCAACAACGGCAACGCCGACGGCCTCGGCGGCCTCGGCATCCGGGCCGACAAGACCAACGTCAAGACGAACGTCGTCATCACCGACAACACCACCACCGTCAGCGACACCCAGTCGGCCAACCAGGCCGTCATGTACCTCGCCAACGTCCAGAACCTGACCGTGACCGGCAACCGCCAGCCGATCGCCAACGGCGCCGCGCTCGTCCGGGACACCGGCACCACCGGCACCCGGAACGTCAGCGGCAACAACGTCTCGCCCTAGTCGAGGGCTCGTCCGCAACCCATACTGGGGCTTCGGCCGGAGATCGCAGCCGATCCCCGGCAGTGCGCGGGGACACACGCCCGTTGGGAAGGCAGCGGAGAACGGCCCAAGACGAGCATGCTTCGGGACTTCGGTCGAGCCCTCGGGCCGCCTGGTTCGGACTTGCGGTGCGGTCTCGACCTCGGATCCGCAGTGCGTGGCGGCCGGGAGTCCCGGCCATGGAGGTGCACGCGATGACTATCCCGCCCATGCGGTACGGCGTGGTACTCGATGCCGACACGGTCAACGAGTGGCAGGCGACCGTCCTGAAGCACCTCGAGGAGTCCACTGACGCCGAGCTGGTCCTGGTCGCGGTTCGCTCTGCCGCCGGCACTGGTACACGCACGGGGCCCGGGGCCGTGCGACGCCGGCGCTCGTTTGGCGATCGACTGGGAGCGATGGCGTTTCGCGCGTACGCGACGCGACTCTCGCGGTCGAGGGCGCTTCGACCGGCCGCCGCCCCGGCGTGGCCCGGGGACGCTGCGATCGTCCGGGTGGTCCCCGTCCGCGCCGAGGGGGGCGGGATCGCCTTCCCTTCCGATGCTGTCGAGACAATCAGGGGGCACCACCTCGACTTCCTGCTCCACCTTGGCGTCGGGACCCTCAGGGGAGACGTCCTGGAGGCGGCCCGCCTCGGGGCCTGGTCGTTTCGGTTTGGTGACCCGCTGGCGTATCGAGGACAACCGCTGGGCTTCTGGGAGCTGGTCGACGGGCAGCCTGCCGCCGGCGCCGCCCTCCTGCGCCTGACGGATCGGCCGGGCGGTGCGGTGATGCTGAGGAAGGGCTGGTTTGCGGTCGCCCCCGAGAGCTACGGGCTGACCCGTGACCGCATCCTGCTCGGCACGGCGGCATGGCCTGCGCACGTGTGCCGAGGCATCCGACTGGGCGGCATGAGCTCCGAGGAGACCGTCCCGGTGGCCGCCACCGTCGGGGGCACCCCGGGCATCTCTCCATTCCTCCAGTTCCTCTCCAGGACGACAGCAGCGCGCGTGCGCAAGACCTGGCACCACGGGCTGCGCCACGACGACTGGAACATCGGCGTCGTCAATGCCCCTGCGTCGGCGCTGCTGTCGTCGGGCTCGATCCCGACCGTCCATTGGGCACCCGGCCGCCGGGGCCATTACGCGGCCGACCCAATCGGCCGAACGAGCGAGGGGACCCTCGACGTCCTGTACGAGGACTACGTCCGCGGATTGGGCTACGCGTCGATCGCCACCAGGAAGTGGACGAAAGCCGGGGGGTGGGCTTCCCCGGAGCCGGCACTCGAGATCGGCAGCCACCTGTCCTACCCGCTTGTCCAGGAGCGTGAGGGTCGCCTGCTCATGCTCCCGGAGTCCCAGGCATCCGGGCACCTGATGCTCTACGAGGCCGATCGCATCGGCGGCCCCTGGCGACCAGTGGCCGATACGGGGCTGGGTGGGGGAATTGCCGACGCGACCCTGCTCCAGCACGACGGCCGATGGTGGCTGTTCGCTGCCCGGTCCGACCGCCTCAACCCGGCCACCGAGGTCCTGCTCTGGTTCGCCGACCGGCCCGAAGGTCCCTGGACGGAGCATCCGCTCAATCCGGTCGTCGTGGACGTGCGGTCCGCTCGTCCCGCAGGGCCCTGCTTCATCGTGGACGGCCAGCTGTACCGTCCGGCGCAGGACTGCTCGACCGGATACGGTGATCGGCTGGCGGTCAAGCGGGTCGTCACGCTCACGACGGACCGCTTCGAGGAGGCGATCGTGTGCTTCCTTCAGCCGGAGCGTGATGGCCCATATCGATGGGGCCTGCACACGCTCACCGCTGTGGGCGACGTGACCCTCGTGGACGGCAAGCGGTGGGTGTGGAGCACTGCGGGAACGGTCCGCGGGATACGCCGCCGCCTCCGGCGATGAGGGATCGGTGACCGTGTCGAAGGTGACCCCTCGGGCCTGGTGAGGGGTGCCAGGCGGTTGCGCCCGCACCGCCCGACAATGCGATCAGTCGGCGCTCATCATCGCCGGAGGCCCTTCGATGCCGCGAGCTCCTCGTACAGGTCGCCCCATTCCCTGACGTACCGGCCCATCCCGAACCTCTCGTCCACGTGCCTCCGCGCGGCGGCACCCGTTCTCCGGCGGAGCTCGGCGTCCTCGACCATCCTGCGGAGCCCCCGGATGAGCGCCTCTCGGTCCTCGACCGGGATGAGCAGTCCCGTCTCGCCGTCGATGACGATCTCCCCCGACCCGCCCGCAGCCGTCGCGACGATCGGGCGTCCCGCGGCTGCGGCCTCCAGGAGCACGTTCGGCAGGCCCTCGCTCATCGATGACTGGACGACGACGTCGAAGGCGCCGTACATCGGGCGCGGCTTGAGCTCGGTGCCGTGCAGGCGCACTCGATCCTCGAGGCCGAGGGCCCGGACCTGGCGCTCGAGGCTGGGACGCATGTCGCCTTCGCCGACCAGCACCAGGCGGAGGTCCGCACGCTCCGCGGCGAGCACCGCAAACGCGTCGACGAGCAGCGCATGGCGCTTGATGTCGCGGTAGTTGCCGACACAGCCGATGACGAAGTCGTCGTCCGCCGCATGCATCTTCGCGCGCCAGGCCAGGCGCTCCTCTGCCGAGAGCGGCTCGATCAGCTCGACCCCGTTCCGGATGATGCGCAGCTTCGACGGCGTCGTGTGGTGTGACGCGCACGGCGATCTCTGCCGCAGCGGTCGAATTGGCCACCACGGCGTCGGTGAGCCGGTCCACGATCCGGTCCACGTCGCCCGCAAACGGCTCGAACCGGTCGTGTGACTGGATGTTCCGTCGCCCGGACATCACGACCGGCGTCCGCGTCATGGGGCGCGCAAGAGCCGCGAGGACGTCGGCCGGGTAGAGCCACGCGTCGACGATGTCGTAACGGCCGCGCCGGGTGGCGCGCGCGAACTGGAGGGCCATCCGGGTGCGTCTCTGCTGCGCCTCCAGCATGGATTCGTCCCGCGCGGCGCGCACCCCGACGTGGATGGACCCGGAGACCGGCCGCCCTCGCGCGATCGTCGTACTCGCCCTGACCTGCGACGGCCAGGAAGTCGACCCGGAAGCGGTCGCGCGGCAGGCGCTCTGCCAGGGCCAGCTCCTGGAGCTCCGCTCCGCCCGGCATCAGGCTGGCGATGACATGGGCGATCCTCAGCGGTCTCATACGGCTGGCGGCGCGGTCCGGATGCCGGGGCTGACTCGCTTCATGACCAGCCTCGCGAGGATCATCGGCTCCTTCAGTCCGAGGCGCGAGGCGATGGCCGCGTACACGAGCATGCCCACCACCCCGTAGGCGGCCAAGGTCGCGAGGCCTGCGACGGCGCCATCCGGGTAGTGACCCGTCCACGACAGCACGCCGAACGCCAGGGCACAGGGCAGCGAGGCAGCGATCGCGATCATGATGTGCCGGGCCAGCGGTCGCAGCTGGAAGGTCCGCTCCTGGCGGGCGAACCGGCGGGCCTTGAAGGTTGCGACGACCACCGCGGTGACCGACGACGACAGGGCGACACCCGCGACGCCGAGCGGCAGGCCCAGGACGATGTCGAGCGAGCAGTTGAGGATGACGTTGATCACCCCGGCCATGAGCAGCACGCCGCCACTCCTGCGGGCGTTGAGCGCGCCCGTGAGCGTCTGCGACAGCATGAGCGTGAACACCAGCGGCGCGAACCCGGCGACGACGAGGGCGGTCAGCTGGAGGTCCGCCGACGTGAACGCGCCACGCCCATAGGCGATGGCAACGGCGAGCGGTGCCACCGCGAAGGTCAGCGCCGAGATGGGCACGAAGACCGCGAGTCACGTAGCGCAGCGCCTGCTCGGTGGCCGATGCGAGGCCCGACCGGCCATCGTCGTGCGTCGACCGCACCGAGCGCGGGGTAGATCGCCGCTCCCCACGCCGGGCTGATCGCGCCCGTGGGGACACGCACGAGCGTGTCGCCGTAGCGGAGGGCGCTCACTGCCCCGGGCGCGAGCAGAGACGCCACCGCGCGGTCGAAGATCGCGTTGACCTGGAGGATCGCGGAGCTGACCGTGAGCGGGAAAGCGTGTCGGGCGAACGCGCCAAGGCCCAGCCCCCGGGAGACGAGATGGGGGCGTGGCGCCACGCCGCGCCGTATCGCCGCCACGAGCAGGAGAGCGAGGCTGACGATCGGCCCGACCAGCGTCCCGACGGCGTAGGCCCACAGGTTCAGGGCATCCCACAGGACGAGCATCGTCGCCAGGCCCACCGCAGCTCCGGCAAAGATGGACCAGGCGATGGTCGCGAACAGCTCCTCCGCCTGGCACACGGCGTACAGGATGCCGGAAATGGCGGCCACGATCGTCGACGGCGCGAGGAAGCGGAGATATGCCGCTGCCTGTTCCTGACCCGCCTCGCTGAGACCCGGGCCCGTGATCACGACGGCGACCGGCGCCAGGACCTCGAGCAGGACGAAGACCAGGAACCCGGCCATCGTCATCCAGGTCAGCACCGTGCCTGCCAGGCGACGAGCGTCGGGGGTGCCGCGAGTGGTACGCGCCTCAAGGTAGGCGGGGACAAGAGCGGTCGAGACTCCCGCGGTGAGCACGCTGCCCAGGGTGGCCGGGAGGACGAGGCCGATGAGCAGGGCGTCGAAGTCCGTGGAGATCCCAACCCGAGCCGCCAGGAAGAGCCCCTGGACGATGCCGAGGACCTGGACCGCCGCGGTGGCTCCGGTCAGGATGGCGGCCGACCGACCGACCGACGCGAGCGAGATCCCCTGGCCCGGGCCAGGGGGCACTCGGGCTTCCCGGCCGGAAGCTCGTCAGTCACCGACCGGCGGCTCGGTCGCGAAACCAGGCGACCGTCCGCTCGATCCCCTCCTCGAATGGGACCGTCGGCGTGTAGCCCAGCTGCCGCTGCGCGACGCGAGATGTCGGCGAGCGAGTGCACGATGTCGCCCGGCCGCGGCGGCCCGAAGATGGGATCGGCGGGGCGACCCGCCGCGGTGCAGATGGCATCCAGGAGCTCGAGCAGCGAGTGACGATCGCCGCAGGCGATGTTGCAGGTGATGCCGTTGACGCTCGATGCCTGGGCCGCCGAGCAGGTTGGCGCTCACCACGTTGTCCACGTAGGTGAAGTCGCGGGAGACCTCGCCGGTGCCGTTGACGATCGGTCGACGGCCCTCGAGCACCGCGGTGACGAAGCGCGGCACCACCGCGGCGTACTCCGAGGCGGGGTCCTGTCCGGGCCCGAACACGTTGAAGTACCGGAGCGTGACCGTCTCCACGCCGTGAAGGCTTGCCCGAGCGTGCGCACGTAGTGCTCCGCCGCGAGCTTGCTCACGCCGTATGGGGATTCGGGAGCGGGCCGGAACGACTCCCGGCAGGGCAGCGACTCGGGGATGCCGTACACGGACGACGAGCCGGCGTACACGACCCGCCGCACGCCGTGCCGTGCGGCGGCCAGCATGACCTCGATCGTCCCGGTCGACGTTGACCTGGTTCGATCGATGAGCGATCTCGCGAGGGATCGCGCGACCGAGGGGATGGCCGCCTCGTGGAAGATCACCTCGCAGGACGCGAGCGGCCGCGATCGAGCGCCTCCGGATCGAGGATGCTCCCCTCGATCAGCGAGATCCGGTCGCGCACGGGCTCGAGGCGTGCCCGGTCGCCCGTCGAGAAATCGTCGATGACGTGACCTCATCGCCGCGGGCAAGCAGGCCCTTGACGAGGTGGTGGCCGATGAAGCCTCCACCACCGGTGACCAGCGCTCTCAACTACGTCTCTCCTCGCCAGTTGGCCAGCATCTAGACTACCTTCGCCCGCAGCGGGTTCGGGTAACCGCACTGTGCCGGGACGGGCGAGCGCAAGCGGCAACCTACCACACGATACGGCAGGGTGGAGCGGGAGGCGAGATCAGTGGTTCGGCGGGTCCCCGCAATCCCCTCGACGCGACGGCCGCGGCGTCCTGTCGCCGCGCTCGATCGGTCGTGCACGATGACCATCGGCGGTCCCTCCGTCACGCAGGTGACGGGCGGCGGACCAGTCCCTCCTGATGGTGGCCACTGTCTCCGCGACCATCCGGGGGTTCCTCCTCCCGTACGCGACCCATTTTCGCGAGATGGGCTGGCGCGTCGACGCAACCGCGCGGGGAGCCACGGTCGACGCGGGGCTGAAGGGATTCTTCGACCATCTCGACGAGCTTCCCCTGTCACGCTCGATCCTCGATGTCCGTGGGATCCTGCGCGGGGTGGAGGACGTCACGCCGCATCCTCGACCGCGGCTACGACATCGTCCACGTCCACACGCCCGATCGCTGCATTCGTCACGCGGGCCGCGATCCGCCGCATGCCCGCCGGCAGGCGACCCGCCGTCGTCTACACGGCCCATGGGTTCCCGTTCTATCCCGCGCGGCGGCCGCGCGCAGAACGCGCTGTTCATCACCATGGAGAGGGTCGCCGGTCGCTGGACGGACCGCCTGGTGGTCATCAACGATGAGGACTACGCCGCCGCGCTCAAGCACCGGATCGTGCCCCGTCGTCGTCTCGTGCTGATGCCCGGAATCGGACTGGACACGGCCTGGTACTCGCGCTCGAGCGTTCCCGCCGGAGCATCAACGTCGGCCCTGGTCGAATTGGGCATCGAGCCGGGCACACCGGTGCTGACCGTCGTCGGCGAGTTCACGCAGCGGAAGAGACCCTTCGACGTGGTGGCAGCTCTCGGGCGCATGAGGCATCGGGGATGCCACCTGGTCCTGCTGGGCGATGGACCCGAGCGCCCACGGGTGGAGGATGCGATCCGCGAATCCGGCGTGACCGGCCGCGTCCACCTCGTCGGGAACGTGGAGGACGTGCGCCCCATCGTCGCCGCGTCCAATGCCCTCGTGCTCGCCAGCAGGATGGAAGGGCTGCCACGATGCATCATGGAGGCCCTCAGCCTCGAGGTGCCGGTGGTGTCCACGGACGCGCGCGGCAGCGCAGACCTCGTCCTGCCTGGCGCCGGGTTCGTGGTTCCCGTCGGTGACGTTGGGGCGATGGCGCAGGCGATGGACCGGATCCTGGACGATCCGGAGGAGGCGCGAGCGATGGCCGTGCGCGGGCGGCAGCGGATGGTCGAGCGCTACCAGGTCTCGTCCCTGATCGCGCGCCACGAGGTCCTCTATCGGGAGCTCCTCGCCCAGCGGTCCCGATGACAGAGCCCTGGCTGCCCGAGCCCTACGACGCCGCGGTCACGCTGAGCATCGACGACATTCACCCGGGCCGTTCGTCCGATGCCTACGAGGCGGGCGGCGATCTCGGCGACGGGGCGCTCGGCCACGTCGCATGGCTGCTCGAGCGTCACCCTCAGCTTCGCGTCACCCTCTACACCACCGCGGACTGGCGGGAGATCTCGGCCCATCCGACGCGGAGGCTGCTGGCTCGCGTCCCGCGCCTGCGCGAACGGGTGATGCTCGCCCCGACGCTGCCGCGAGGCACGATGCGCCTTGACCGCCATCCGGACTTCGTGGCGTACCTGCGCGACCTGCCGCGCACGGAAGTGGGCCTTCACGGTCTTCACCACGTCAATCGCGGGGTGCGCATCCCGGTCGAGTTCCCGGGACGCGGCGAGGCCGAGTGCACCGGCATGCTGAACGAGGCGATCGGGATCTTCGCTGCGGCCGGCCTGCCCCGGCCGCGGGGCATGTCTCCGCCAGGGTGGGACATCCACGACGATCTCGCCGCGGCCATGGTCGCCGCCGGGATGGAGTACGTCGCCTCCGCCCGAGATCTGTTCACGCCGGTGGCCGCCGATGCGACGACCGCAATGTCGGGCCTGCACGGCGTTCCGCTTCTCCACCCCACGCTGGTGTTCGGTGGACGACTCGTCCACGTGCCGTCCAACTTCTCTGCGACGAGTCCCGTTGACCGCGCCCTGGAGCTGGCGGCTGCCGGCGGGTTGGTGGGCATCAAGGCCCACATCGTCAAGGTGGCGCTCGGCCACATCATGCTCGATGGCGTCGATGCGCTGTACCGGAACTACCTCGACGTCGTCCTGTCGAGGCTCGAGGATCGCCATGGTGATCGCCTGTGGTTTGCGACGATGGCCGAGGTCGCCGAGCGGGCACGTGCCGTCCTGGGCCCCGCCCGCGCGCCGATCGGGCCTTCGTGATGGACCTGGAGATCGAGGTCAACCCGAGGGGCGTGGACGGCGAGTACCTCGCCGGTCTCAACCGGAGCTTCCAGCATTGGGGCAATCGCTCCGCGTTCAGGTGGGACTTCCGGCGGGAGGTTGGATCCCGCGTTGCAGACCTCATGGTCCTGCGAGATCGCGGCGCGATCGTCGCCGGTTCGGCGGTGTCATACCGGACCGTGCGTGTCGGGGAGGAGGAGCTCCTGGTCGGGATCATGACCGGCTCGTGGACCCTCCCCGAAGCCCGCGGGCGTGGGGCATTCTCAGCGGTCATCGACGAGTCCAGGCGCCTCCTTGCCACGCGTGGCGGGACCGTCCTGATCGCGTTCGTGACCCAGGACAACGCCAGCAGGAGACGCCTGGTGGCCGCGGGCTGCATCGAGGTCCCGACGTGGTACGTGGCCTCGAACGCGCAGACGCCGCCACCGGCCAACGCGCCGGTTGTCGAGCCCAGTGCCGCGACCATCGGCGAGCTGTACCGGGCCCACAGGCGCTGGCAGGGCGAAGGCACCGGTGCATACGTCGAGTACCCGTCGGTCGGGGTCTGGGCCTCCCAGTACGTCAAGCGGCCCTTGCCGGTCGAGCGACTGACCGCGGCCGGGTGCACCTGCCTTGTCGAACGCTCCGCCACCTCCGACAGGGTCCTGTGGATCGACGGCGCGGAGCCGAGGGCGGCGGTCGCGGCGCTTCTCGCACGAGCGATCGCGGCAGGTCGGCAGCTGTTCGTGTTCGCGGCGCAGGACGGGCTGGCCCGTGCCGGGATCGAGCTCGGGATGGTGGCCAAGCCGGGCAGCATCGCCGTTCTCGACGCGCTCGAGGGATCGAACGGCGGTCTCAACCGATCGGGCCTGCCTGTCGAGTGGAGGCTACAGGCCGGCGACCGCGCCTGACGCCAGCCCCCGGTAGAGGGCGCCGGTCTGCTCGGCAAGCCTCGCCGGAGAGAACGCGTTGGCACGCTCTCTGGCCGCCATGCCGAGGCGTCGCCGCACGTCGTGATCCAGGCTCAGCTGCTCGATGGCCGCGGCGAGTCCCGCCCAGTCGCCCTTCGCCACGAGAAGCCCGTTCTCGCCGCTGGTGGAGAATCTCCGCCGTCCCGCCGACGGCGGTGGCCACGATCGGCAGACCCGCCGCGGCTGCCTCGAGGACGGCATTCGGGAGACCCTCGCTGTCCGACGCCTGAACGGCAATGTCGAAGGCGGCGTACAGGGACCGGGCATCAGTGACCCCGGAGTCGAGGGTGACGCAGGTCTCCAGACCGCGGCGACCGATCTCGGTCTGGAGCCACGAGCGAAGTGGACCATCGCCCACCAGGCAGTAGCGCAGGCTCGGATGTCGCTCGCGCAGGTCCCCCGCCAGGTCGAGGAGCACCTGCTGACCCTTGCCCGGCTTGAAGTTGCCGACGCACCCGACGACCAGGTCCTCGGGCGAGAATCCCCACCCCTGACGCAGTCGAAGCCGTTCGGCATCCGTTGTCTCGACGGGGACGACCGCGTTCCGGATGACGTGGACGCGCGCCGGATCGATCCTCTCGACGGCGATCGCGTCGTTGGCGGCCGCCTGGGAGTTGGCCACGACGGCGTCGACCCGCCGCATCGCGATGCGCCCGGCCACCTCTCGGTACCAGGTCCGTGTCCGGTTGACATCGATGGTCGATCGGCGCCCGGCCAGGAGCACGGGCACCGGGGCCAGGGGCCGGACCACCCCGGCGAAGGTGTAGGCCGGCACCAGCCACGCATCGACGAGGTCGATGCCCCGGGTGAGGCGGCGGTACGCGCGGAGCGCACGGGCAGCGTCGCCGACCGAGCGCGGCGCCAGTGTCCGAAACGACTCGCGCCGCAGCCCGAGCACATGGACCGGGATCCCGAGTGCCTCCGCCTCAGAGGCAAGAAGGCCACGATCCGAGAGGAGGATGAAGCGGACATCGAAACCCTCCCTCGGCAGCGCGGCCGCCAGCAGCAGCATCTGGCGTTCGGCCCCGCCCGGATGGAGGGACGGCGCCAGGAACGCGAGGCGCAGCGGCCGACTCGCGGGGATGGGGTCGCCAGGCGGGCGCAACTGCCCGCCCCCTGCCCCGCCCTTCGCCGGCGATCGACGCGAGCGATCCGTCGAACCCTTCATCGGTTCGCCGGACGCAGGATCCTGTTGCGATGCGCGGCCACGTCGCGCACGGGTCCTGGCACGACGGTGTTCGTGGCGGTGGAACCTGCAGTCCAGTCCGCCACGAGCGCGGCGGTGATGACGATCACCGGAATGACCGATGTCTGGAGTGACGTCGGCGGCTCCAGGAAGAGGCAGCCGATGGCCAGCGCGCCCAGCATTGCCCCGCCGACGGAACGTGGTTGCGGAGGGCGCGACCGGATCCAGACCCAGACACTGGCCAGCATGAGCAGCCACAGGGCCACACCCAGGAGGCCCTGTTCCGCGAGAACGGTGCCGTACCAGTTGTGCGCGACGAGGCCAGCTCCCTGGTCGGTCACCAGGGCGCTCATGAACTTGTACTGGCCGAACCCGATCCCGAACACAGGCGACATCGCAAGGAGCGCAGGAGCGGCGAGCACGGCGCCGAACCTCCCGCCGTCGCTTGCCGCGAGCCCTGCGGCAGCGGCCACGGATGCGGATCCCGTCTCGTTGGTCAACCTCCACTCGACGAGCAGGGGATAGCCCACGATCACGAGGACGAGAGCGCCCGCGACCGCCGCAAGCCCGAATGCACGACCGCGCGTGAACGTGAGGGCGACCAGGCCCGCGAGCAACGTCGCGATCGCACCGCGAGACAGGGAGAGCGACAGGCCGTAGCCGATGAACCCGAGGGCCAGGAGGAGTGCCATCCGAACGCGGGGCGAACGCACCGTCACGAGCCAGGCGGCGGCCAGGGTGCACGCGTAGGCGAGGAACTGGCCGAACGAGTTCGGATTGCCGAATGGACCGGTCGCCCTGGCGGCGACATCAGACTTTGCGACGAGAATCTGGAGGCTGCCGCCGGCCCCGTCCGCGGTGACGATCGCGAGAATGACGGCAAAGATGGCAGACAGGAGGAGGGCAACGAGAACCGGGTAGGGCGAGCGGTTCCGAAGGACGAGCCCCGCGGCAACGATCGTGCCGAACCCCGCCATGAGCTGGTAGAACAGGTACCCGATGTCGTGGGCTCGATCTCCGGCATAGCCCGACAGCATGTCGGGCAGCTGCTGCACGAAGACGTAGAGGACGAATGCAGCCAGCAGCAGCATGGATGGAGGCATCCGCAGGCGAGGGCGATCGATCGGGAGCCGGTAGACGCAGCCCAGCAGGATTGCCGCAACCAGGATCAGGTCGAAACCCGGAGCAGGGATGGCCGGCGGCGGCTTGAGCGGCGCCATGAACGCGAGGATCACCAGCCCGGTCGCGGGCGACGCGACGCTGACCAGGAGGGCCGTCAGCCCAGCCGCCAGCATCACGGCCTGGGAATCCCGGATCATCCCCGCCAGGATCGCACCGGAGATCAGGAGCCCCACGATCAGGAGGCGCCCTTCTCCGGTCACCGCCCTCCGGATACCCCGGCCAATTGGTCCGGGTGATGACCTCGCCTTTCCAGTGGTCGAGGACGAGTCAGGTGTGGTTGACGCTATCGACATCGGGCTTCCTGCTCGGATGGTCCGGCGATTGCAGCATGCTCACCAGGAGCAGCAATTGTCGGCATTCCTGTGCTCGCCGCTGCGGCCACGGATATCATGCTTCGGCCGTCCATCCCGACGGCGCTGGCGGCACACGACCCCCGTCGGAGTGGATGGTCGGGATTCGGCGAACCATCCTGCGATCGTACCTCCACGGCCCGGGAGGGATCGAAGCAGAGTTGCCTCGGGCCCGGGGTGGGTCCGCCCGGACACGGGCGAACGGGAGAGATGATGGACGAGAAGATAGCGGTGGTCGGCCTCGGCTACGTCGGATTGCCGGTTGCCCTCGCGTTCGCCCGGCACTTCCCGGGCACGGTTGGGTTCGACATCTCCGACGCGAGAGTCGAGGAGCTGCGCAGGGGACACGATCGCTCTGGCGAGCAGGATGAGGAGGTGCTGCGCGGCACGTCGCTCCGGATGACGGCCGATCCTGGCGATCTCCGAGCGAGCAGCTTCTTCGTGGTTGCGGTGCCGACGCCCGTGGACGTCCACAACCGCCCCGACCTGTCACCCGTTGTGCGTGCCTCGGAGACCGTGGGCCGCGTCCTGTCCGGTGGGGAGGTCGTCGTCTACGAGTCGACGGTGTACCCGGGCGTCACCGAGGAGATCTGCGGGCCGGTCCTGGAGCGGGAGTCCGGGCTGCGCGCCGGGATTGACTTCACGCTGGGCTACTCCCCCGAGCGCATCAACCCCGGCGACAAGGCGCACACGCTCGAGCGCATCACGAAGATCGTGTCCGGGCAGGACGCCGCGACCCTCGACCGCGTGGCCTCGGCCTATGCCCGCATCGTGACGGCCGGCGTGCACAGGGCGCCGTCCATCGCGGTCGCCGAGGCCGCCAAGGTCATCGAGAACACCCAGCGCGACCTGAACGTCGCGCTGATGAACGAGATCGCCCTGATCTGCGACAGGCTTGGGATCCGGACGGCGGACGTGCTCGCGGCAGCGGGGACGAAGTGGAACTTCCTCCCGTTCACACCGGGCCTGGTCGGGGGACACTGCATCGGGGTCGACCCCTACTACCTCACCACGAGAGCGGAGCAGCTCGGATACCAGCCCGAGGTCATCCTCGCCGGACGGCGCACCAACAACCGCATGGGAGAGCACATCGCGGGCAAGCTCGTGAAGATGCTCATCAACGCGGGACTGCCGGTGAAGGGCGCGCGGGTCGGCATCCTCGGGATCACCTTCAAGGAGAACGTCTCGGACCTGAGGAACAGCCGGGTGCCCGACATCATCCGGGAGCTGAGCCAGTTCGGGATCACGCCCTCTCGTCCACGATTCACGGGCCACTGCCGCAGAGGCCCTGCATGAATACGGGGTGACGCTGTGCCCCATGGACGAGATGTCCAATCTCGACGGCCTCATCCTCGCGGTCCCCCACGCCGAGTACCTCGAGCAGGGTCCTGCGGGCATCGTCGCCAGGCTGGGCGCCGGAGGCGTCCTCATCGACGTGAAGTCCGTGATCCCTCCGGAGTCGGTCCCGGCGAGCCTTGCCTTCTGGAGCCTCTGAGAGTGCGCCGCGGCCGGTCAGTCGGGATCGGCGACCCTGGCCAACTCATTCACGCAGGCTTCTCCGTCGCGGCGTCGGACCCGTAGCCGTAACCGTAGGACTCGTCGGACGAGCGCGACTTGTCCGGGATGCGGTTCAGCACCGCGCCGAGGACGTTCGCATCCGCCTTCTCGAGCGCATCCCGGCACTGGCGGACGACCTGTCGCCGGCTCGTCCGGGCATCGATCACGAGGATGGTCCCCTCCACGAACGAGCTGAGGACTGCCGAGTCGGTGAGCCCCCGGAGCGGCGCACTGTCGACGACAACGAGGTCGACCTCGGACTTGAGGCGTTCGAGCACCGTGCGCATCCTGTGCGACCCGAGGAGCTCCGCCGGGTTGGGTGGCAGCGGCCCCGAGGTGAGGACGCGCAGGTCTGCCTGCTCGGTGGGATGGGCGACGTCGTCCAGTCCCACCTCGTCGCCGCGGATGAGTGTCGTCAGGCCACGCGCGTTGGGCAGGTTGAAGGCGACGTGGACGCCTGGCCTCCGCAGGTCCGCGTCAACGAGGAGGACCCGCCGTCCGGCCTGCGCGAAGACGACGGCCAGGTTGGCGGCCGTGATGGTCTTGCCCTCGCCGGGGACGGCGCTGGTCACGAGCAGCGTCCTGACCGGCGCATCGACAGCGGCGAACTCGATGTTGCTCCGCAACGTGCGATATGCCTCGGCCGCGGCCGAGCGCGGATAGAGGAGGGTCGCCAACCTGTAGATCTCGCTCCGGCCCTTGTCCCCCTTCATCCGCGGAAGCGTACCGAGAGTGCCCAGGCCGGTGACTGCCTCGATGGTCTCGGGGTCCTTGACCCTGTCGTCGAGGTATTCGAGGAGTGACACGATGCCGGCTGCGATGAGGAGCGCGGCGACCGCCGCAAGCAACGTGTCCCGGAGCGTGAGCGGTGAGATCTTCAGGGCGCCTGCGGCCGCGGCCTGGTCCACGACGACCAAGCCATCCTGTCCACTGCCAAGCGATGCCGTCAGCGTGTCGTAGACCGTCGTCAGCTCGCGGACGGTGGCGAGCGAGTTCGCCAGGGCAAGCTCGTCCTCGGTCTTGCGCGGTGTCGGAAGCGCCAGCAGGCGCTCGTACTCTGACTCCGCCGCCAGCATGCGCGCCCGCACCGTCTCCATGTCCGCGAGCAGGGACGCGGTGTTCGAGGCGTCGGAGGATTTCGCCTGGATCGCATGGGCCACGGCGTTGGCGAGGGCCTGGGCCGCCACGGGGTCGCCGGCCCGCGCCGTGATGGTCAGGCCAGCCGTGCTCGGATCCACCGTTGCGTCGACTCGCTTGATGAAATTCTCGAGGGTGTCCTGGTCGCCCAGCTGGGTGCGGATTGTCGTGAGCAGGTCGCGGCTCTTGGCGATGGATGCGAAGTTGGTCGTCAGGACGAGTGCACGGCTGAGCGACACGGTCGAGTAGTCCGGGTTTCCCGGCAGGAACTGCTGCGGGAGCATCTGCGCAGAAACCTGGAAGACCTGCCGCTGGGTGCTCGTGACCGCGAAGGCGACGACAGCTGCCAGCAGGGGGGCGACGATCAGCAGGGGGAGCCACGCTCGGGCAATTGCGATCTGTCGCCGGACTTCCACGGAATGTACCCCCTACCCGGAATCGTGCGACGCCCCGTCAGCCGGGACCGACCCATCATCGATCCCGGGATCGGGCGTCGTCAACTGCTCCGCATGACACCGCGCCGGCAGGGGGCGAATTGCCGAGGTCAGACCCCCGGCGTCACGCGTCGCCCCCGACCTGCGCCGGTGCGGGCGCGCACCACTTAACGCAATTTCGCCCGAAAGGGAACCGAAATTGGTACTGGTAATGATAGGTACTTTGACCTAATGTCCGGTATTCGGGGAATGCGCAGGAGCCAATGATGGTCACGTCTGGCGGGGCCAGACGTTGTCCTGGCTCGAGCGATCGCCGGTTGAGCGCCTTCGCTCCAGGCAGGGACGAGGGCGGGCCAGTGTCGGGGACATCGTCCACCTCGCGGGGGCACCATGACCATCCGTCGCTCCATGACCATCCGCAGCTCAGTCATACCGTCGCCTCCGCCCAAGGGCAACCCTGCGGCGGGCCTCGCCGACGGGTCGAGCAGTCAGGCACGTCGGTCCGCGACGCAGGCGGCGTTGCGGACGGTCCGCGACATCCGCGGCCGCTACCTCCTCGCGATCGACCTCATCGGCATCGTGTTCGCCGCCTACCTGGCGCTGGCACTGGGGATGGACGAGATCGAAGGCCCGAAGGAGATCCCGGCGTTCCCGTTCATCGTGCTCCTGCTGCTGTCGGTGCGCACGGGAGTCAACATCCTGCTCGGCCTGTACAGCCGGCGCTGGCGCTTCGCGAGCGTCCCGGAGCTGGCCCGGATCGTCGGGGCCGCCACGCTCGGCTCGCATCGTCGCCATCGCCACCTTCTACGGGACCGCCGTGATCAGTGGTGACTCCTGGACGCATGGGTTCCCGCGCTCCTTCTGGCCCATCGAGCTGCTCCTGAGCGTCGCCGTCCTCGGTGGCGTCCGGCTCGGCATCCGGGCCGCCGGCGACGCCGTGCCGCCGGCGTACCCTCGTGAGGGCGACCGCCAGGCGACCCTGCTCTATGGCGCCGGCGAGGCCGGGGTCCTGGTCGCCCGGTCGGCGGCGCGTCACCGGGCCTCGGGTGTCCGGCCGGTGGGCTTCCTCGACGACGATCGCAGGCTCGCCAACGGGATCGTCGCAGGGCTGCGCGTCTTCGGCGGCATCGATGCGATGGAGCGGGCCGTGGCTTCCACCGGTGCCACCGGCCTGCTGATCACGATGCCGGGCGCCCCGGGCGACACCGTGCGGCGCGTGGTCGAGGCCGCGATGGCGCTGCATCTCGAGGTCCGGACCGTCCCCCCGATCTCGGACCTCATCGACGGCAGCGTGGACGCCCACCGCGTCCGGCGGGTCCGTGTCGAGGATCTGCTGCGGCGGCCGGCCGTCACGGAGCATGCGGTCAACGTGGACGCGATCATCCGCGACCGCACGGTGCTGATCACGGGCGGCGCGGGCTCGATCGGGTCGGAGCTGGCGCGCCAGGTGTTCGCCATCGGGCCGCGACGCCTGGTCCTCGTCGATCGCGCCGAGAGCCCGCTCTACCTGCTCCAGCGGGAGCTCGAGACGCAGGCGTGCCCAGGGGCGCGCGTCGGGCGAGCTGCGGATCGTCCTGGCCAACATCGCCAGTCGTGCCTCGATGGACCGGCTGATCAGCGAGGAAGCCCCGAGCGTCATCTTCCACGCTGCGGCCTACAAGCACGTGCCGATGATGGAGGAGCACCCATCGGATGCCGCCCACGTCAACATGGGGGGCACGCTCGCCGTCCTGGAGGCGGCGGCGGCGGCCGGCGTCGAGCGCTTCGTGTTCGTGTCCACCGACAAGGCCGTCCGCCCGTCGAGCGTCATGGGTGCGAGCAAGCGGATCGGCGAGATGCTGGTCGCGGACGCCGCCCGGCGAACGGGGCGTCCCTATGTGTCGGTCCGCTTCGGGAACGTCCTGGGGTCGACCGGCAGCGTCGTGCCGATCTTCCAGGAGCAGCTCGAGAACGGCGAGCCGCTGACCATCACCCACCCGGACATGACGCGCTACTTCATGACGATCCCGGAGGCGGCCTGGCTGATCCTCGACGCGGCCGCCCTGGGCAACCGGGGCGACCTGTTCGTGCTCGACATGGGCAAGCCCGTCAAGGTGCTGGACGTGGCCCGAGACCTCGTCCGGCTCGCCGGTCGCGATCCCGACAGCCAGCCGATCACGATCATCGGCCTCCGACCGGGCGAGAAGATGCACGAAGAGCTGTTCTACGACGCGGAGAGCGTCGCGCCGACCGAAAGCTCGAATGTTCTGCGCACGATCTCGTCACCACCGCCCCTGGACGTCGTGGATGAGGTGAAGCGGTTCCTCGCGATGGCAAGCGGGGCGGATGAGCCGGCCTTGCGCCAGGCGCTCCTCGACTACGTCCGGGAAGGCGAGACCGCGGCGCCGGTCACGTGGCCCGCTGCGACACCGCGGCCCGCGCCCATCGGGAGCATGCGCCTCGATGTGATCCCTGCGACCCTGGAGATGGGCACCCCCTGATCCGGGTGGTGCTGATGCCCGAATGGCACGCATGGCGTTCGCGCGACCGTGATCTGGTGGGTGTCGGTCCTGCCGTGGCTTGTTCCCACCCTCGTGCTGGCGTTCGTGGTGAGCACGCTGGCCAGCGGTCGCGTGGCGCGATGGTTGGGTGTCCGGCGGCCAGTCGCCTGGGTGCTGCTGATGAGCGCCGGCATCATCCTTGCCGGCACCCTGACTCCGCTCCACGGCGGGGGCAGGCTTGCCTTCCCTCCCGTTGGATCCTGCGACCTGTCCCGGATCGGCCTCGCGCCCCTGGATCAGCTTCACTGGCCAGGAGACGTCCTGGGCAACATCCTCATGTTCATTCCCCTCGGCTTCGCGATCGCGCTGGTTCCGGGGTCTCCTCGCAAGGCAGCGGTGTTGGCCGCGGCCGTGGCACTTCCGTTCATGATCGAGGGGACGCAACTGCTCGTGGCTCCCCTTGGCCGCGCGTGCCAGAGCGCGGACGTCGTGGACAACCTCACGGGACTCGTCTCTCGGACTCGGCCTCGGCGGCCGAGCAGCGGCGAGGATCCGGCGGGGCGCCTGATCTCCCCTCCTGGAGCGGTCGAGTGGCCTCGCCCGCGTCCGGCTCAGCTGATGGTGTCTCCCGGCGCCCACGCGTGGACCTCGACATCCAGTCCGCGGGCCCGCATCGCCGCCCCCAGCTCGGCCGGTGTCCCGGCAAGCACGGGGAATGTGCCCCAGTGGATCGGGGCGACATGGGTCACGCCCAGCAGCTCCACGGCCAGGGACGCGGCGACCGGGTCCATCGTGAAGTGCCCGCCGATCGGCAGCAGGGCGAGGTCCGGCCGGTACAGCTCCCGGATCAGCGCCATGTCCCCGAACACCGCCGTGTCGCCGGCGTGGTAGACGCGGAACCCGTTCTCCATCTCGATCACGAACCCGGCGGGCTCGCCCAGGTACAGCGTGGTCTCACCGCCCGGCGTTCCAGTCGCCCGCGGAGTGCTCCGCCCCGGTCATCGACACCCGCAGGCCGGCCACCTCGACCGTCCCGCCCTTGTTCATGCCGATGACCTGGTCCGCGCCGCCGGGCAGCCTCCGCGCGAGCCACAGGCTCATCTCGTGGATGCACGGCCAGGCCGGCCGCAGACGGGCAGCGAGGGCGATCGCGTCCCCCATGTGGTCGCCGTGCCCGTGCGTGACGAGCATGACGTCGCAGCGGTCCACCGCGTCGGCGGGCTTCGGGCTCATCGGGTTGCCGAGCCAGGGATCGATCAGCACGCGCTTGCCGCCCGGCGTCGCGATCTCGACCGCTGCATGTCCCAGCCACGTGATCGACGTGTCCCGTCCGATCGACATCGCAAGCCTCCTGTCGCCGCGGGCGGCTGCTCCGCCTCGCCGTCCCGGCGCCATTATCCGGCCCCGGTGCGGCTGGCCGCTACACTCCGGCCGTGCCCGCAGACCAGATCGCCTCCAACCTCGCCCTGATCAACTGGACGGTCCTGGCCAGCCTCGCGGTCGGGTCGTTCACGGTGGTCGCGCTGGCCCGCCTGCGGACGGACGCCACGAAGGGGTACCTGGCGTTCACCGCGTTCTGCGCGGCGGCCTTCGGGGTGCTGACCTGGTTGTCCGACACGGGCCTGCCGGCGATCGCGGCGGGATCGCCAGTGACCGCTGACCCGGCGTGGGACGGACCGCGGCGGGCGGCGCTGGTCGCGTTCATCGCCCTGGCGCTCGTCTCCCTGGTCAGGCTGTCCCGCGGGCGTGCCGGGGTCGTGCCGGGGATCGCCGGCCTCGCGGCGGGCTCGGCGGTCCTCGTCCTCGGCGGGCTGACCTGGGGCGGCACGATCGGGGGCGTGGTCATGCTGACGCTGCAGCTGGTCGTCCTGGCGCTGGCAACCGGCGGCGTGTTCGCGGCGATGATCCTCGGACACTGGTATCTCGTCACGCCGAAGCTCCCAGAGGGGCCGCTGGTCAGGGTCTCGCGCGCGTTGCTCGCGGTCGTTGCCCTCCAGGTCGCGCTGTTCGTGGTCTGGGTGGGGATGGGCATCGGGCCGGGCGCGACCGGCGGGCCCTTCGCGGCCCTCTTCGGGCCCTGGGCGATGTACGTCTGGCTGCGGCTGCTCGTGGGGCTGGCCTTCCCCCTGGTCGTCTGCGTGGCGGCGTTGAAGACGGCCGGGACGCGGTCCATGGAGTCCGCGACCGGCCTCCTGTACATCAACGTCGGGACGATCACCGCCGGCACGATCCTGGCAGCCGGGCTGTACTTCGGCGCGGGGCTGCTGGTCTGATGGCCGGGTTGCCCGCCTGATGGCCGTGCTGCCCCCCCTGCGGATCCGCGTCCGGCTGTTCGCGATGCAGCGCGAGACGGCGGGCATGAAGGAGCTGCGCCTGGAGGTCCCCGTGGGGTCCACCGTGGACGATGCCTGGAACGCCGTGGTGGTCACTGTGCCGGCCCTGGCTCCCGGCCGCGCGTTCCTGCGCTTCGCTGTCAACGGCGTGTACGCGGACCCCGGGACCCCCTTGGCGGACGGGGACGAGGTCGCCTGCATTCCGCCCGTGAGCGGCGGGGCGGACGACGATGACGGGGACGATGGCGGTGACGGCGAGCCCGCGCACGAGCACGCGGCCGATGAGCCGGACGGCGGCGGCCGACCCCGGCGGATCCTCGAGATCCGGGCCGAGCCGTTGCCGGCGGACCTCCTCGCATCACTGGTTGACCGGCTCGCGACGAACGAGGACGGCGGCGTGGTGGCCTTCCTCGGCCGCACGCGCGTGACCCCCGGCACGCCGGCCCCCGGGCAGGAGGCCGCCGCGATACAGGTACGGGGCAAGGTGGTGGAGGGCCTGGAGTACGAGGCGTTCGAGCCGTTGGCGCTCGAGGTGCTGGGCCGGATCGCGGACGAGATCGAGGAGCGCTGGGGCGTCACCCACCTTGCGATCGTCCACCGGACGGGCTCCGTGCCCCTGGGCGCGACGTCGGTGGCCGTCGTCGTTGCGTCGCCCCACCGGGACGCGGCGTTCACCGCCGCGCGGTACGCGATCGACGAGACGAAGGCGCGGGCGCCGATCTGGAAGGCCGAACGATTCGCCGACGGGCATGTCTGGATAGGCGACACGGCGCGAATCGGGCCAGCCGAACCCGCGAGCGGCCGAACCTGCCGAACCCGCCGAACCCGCCTGATCGGCACGCGGCCCGCCCGCCCGATCGGCACGCGGCCCGCCCGCCCGGCCATCCATACTGCTCCAATGCAGCAGTTCGGGGACGATCGGGATCTCGACATCCTGCGCGCGCGGGCTGAGACGCTCGCGTCGGCATGGGGCGCCGCGGCCGCCGCCCGGACGACGCTCGGACAGGAGCGGGCGATCCTGCGCCTCTTCGGTGTCGGTGGGGTGGACCGGCTGGGTCGACCGCTCGCCGCGGAGGTGGTCGAGCGGTATCTCGCCCCTGATCCGGGCCGCCTCGGCGGGGGGATCGCTCTTCCATTCGCGGTCGCCATGGCCGAATACGACCTGCCGCCGATGGAGCTGGCGCTCGAGGTGGCCTCGGGCAACGTGGACCTGGGCCTCGAGGCGGAGCTTCTGGCCGACCCCGGCCGGCGAACCGCTGCCATGACCAACGCGACCCGGCTGGCGCGGACCGCGCTGGATCGGGTGGACGCCAACAGGACGGCCCGACGCGAGCTCACCGCGGTCCTGGGCGAGGGCGCCCGGCCGTCGCTGGGGTCGACGCTGCTCTCCCCGGCCATCGTTGATGCGCTGGAGGAGGCGGCGGCCGCGATCGGGGCAGGGGCCGGGCTGCTGCTGGTGGACGTGCCGCCCGGCCGTGAGCTCGCACAGCGCATGGCCCGGGCCGGGGCACGGCTCGACCCATGGCAGGCCTCGCCCTCGTCACGCGGTGGTCTCGCCGAGTGGGATCCCACGGTCCAGCCCATTCCCACGGGGTCCCAGCGGGCGCTCGCGGTGCTGCGTCGCGAAGTCGACGAGATCGCGGCTCGCGGTCGCGGGTATGTCCGGCTGATGACGGACGCCCCGGCACTCGCGGCGCCGGACCAGGCGGTGGTCGCCGCCTTCGAGCGGATGGACGGTGTGATCGCCGATCCGATCCGCGAGATTGTCGCGGGCAGCGTCGACCCGGACCGCGCGCTGGCCGACCATGCGTTCGCCCACAGGCTCCTGGCGCGCGCGGGGACACGCGTGCTCGTGCCCGCCGGCCCGCTGCTGGTGGCTCCGGACTTCGCCACCGGAGTCCCGTCGGATCCGGCGACCCGGTCCGGTCGGGCGCTCGCCCTCCAGCTCCTCGCCGTCGCGCTTGCGCGAAGGGACGGCCTCAACGCCGCGTCGATCTGCGTGAGCGCCCTTCCCGACTGGATCGTGGACGAGCCGCGCGCCCCGGCCCGTGCTGCCGCCGAGATCGCCCTCCGGCGGGCGATCCTCCCCGAGTACGCGATCGCCTTCATCGAGCCCGGCCTCGCCCCGGATGCCACCATCGCCTGGCACGCCATCGTCTCAGCGCTCCTGCCCGACGCCGGTGTCGTGGACGTCATCCTGCGGCGCGCCGCCCGGCCGGGCACACCGACCCTGGCCATGACGCGCAGGGCCTCCGCGGTGGCCGCGGCCCTGCGTCGATCGCGGGAGACGCCCCTCATCACGGGTGCGGCCGCGGAGCACGCCCGGCGTGCGATCGACGCCGCCCGAGTGACCCTCGAAACGCTCGAGGAACACGGCTGGAGCGCGATCGTGGACCAGCCGCTCGGCATGGAGGCCGCGCGCCTGGGCGCGGATGCGGTTGCGCAGCGCACCGAGGCGTTCGACCCGCTCGCGACCGGCGACGCGGCCCGATGACCTCTGGGGCGGCCGGCCCGCCGGTCGGCTAGAGGCGGGTCAACTCGTCCGGTTCGTCACCGGCGACGAGGCGATCACAGGTCGGGCAGTGCCAGCGGGCCTCCAGTGGCGTGCCGCAGGCTTCGTGGCGGAGCGGCTCACCCGTGCCCCCGCGCCGGGAACCCCAGCCCGCGAGCAGCGCCAGCGCGCCGCCCAGCTCTCGTCCGTCCGCGGTGAGGGCGTAGTCCATGCGCGGGGGACGGTGCGAGTACGGCGTTGCGACCACGATCCCGGCCCGTTCCAGGCGGCGGAGCCGGTCTGCAAGGATGTTCGGCGCGATCCCCTCCATGGCTTCGGCCAGCTCGCCGAACCGGCGCGGCCCCGTGAGAAGCGCCTCAACGAGGAGCAGGCTCCAGCGATCGCCCACGCGGTCCAGGGCGGCGGCGAGGGCACTGGGCGGGGGTGGCGGGGCGGCCGACGGTGCAGCCTCTCCGGCGTTCGGTGCGGTGGGCGGGGTGCCGGGCGGCGTGGTCATCGCCGGCAATGGTAGGGGAGGGGCTTGCACAGCGTCGAGATCGAGAGTAGATTGCAGATCGCAAGTAACAACTGACCTGCACGACCGGAGCACCCAAGGCGCCGGCGGCCGGGTCGCCAGCGAGGTCTCCGCCGTCCCCATGTCCGTCCTCAGCGAGCTCCAGGAAGCCGTCGCGGCTGTCGCCGTCGCCGTCGGTCCCTCCGTCGTCGGGATCGGTTCCCGTGTCCGCGGCTCCGGCGTCGTGATCGCCGACGGCCGCATCCTCACCAACGCCCACAACCTCCGCGGTGGCGAGGTCACCGTGCGCTTCGCCGACGGCCGCACCACCCGCGGCACGGCGAAGGGCGTCGACTGGGACGGCGACCTCGCCGTCGTCGAGGCCGACACGACCGGAGCCCCGGCGATCGCGTGGTCCTCGGCTACGGCCACGATCGGGACCGCCGTGTTCGCCGCGGCAGCCACCTCGTCCGGTGGTGCCCGCGTCTCGTTCGGGTTCGTCTCGTCCGTCGAGCGCGCGTTCCGCGGTCCCGGTGGGCGGCGGATCTCGGGCTCGCTGGAGCACACAGCGCCCCTCGCGCCCGGCTCGTCCGGGAGTCCGCTGCTGGACGCGGACGGCGCGCTCGTCGGGCTCAACACGAACCGCGTGGGCGAGGGGTTCTACCTCGCGCTGCCGGCGGACGCTTCGCTCCGGGCGCGGGTCGAGGCCCTCGGCCGCGGCGAGTCTCGTGAACGACCGCGGCTGGGGATCGCGGTGGCGCCCGCGCACGTCGCCCGGCGGCTGCGGCAGTCCGTCGGGCTGCCGGAGCGCGAGGGCATCCTCGTGCGCGGCGTGGAGGACGGATCTCCCGCCGAGGCCGCCGGCATCGCCGAGGGCGACCTGCTGGTCGCCGTGGCAGGCAAGCCGATCGCCGACGTCGATGCGCTCCACGAGGTGCTGCGGGACGCCGGTTTCCCGCTCGAGCTGACGCTCGTGCGCGGTGCGGACGAGCGGATCGTGACGGTCGCCCTGCCGGACGAGGCGGAGTAGCAGCGAGGCGCGTCCGGGCGACCCGCGACACCGGGTGGCACGGGCGCCCCGAACTCGCAGATCACATGAACGGAACGGGCCCTCGCGGGCCCGTTCCGTTCGTTTCGTGGCGCGCAAACGTCACGACCATCGTGATCGGGCCCAGCGAGGGCCTGCCCGCTCCCACGCCGTGCCCCACCGACGGCCCGCGGCGAGTACGCTCCGCGTCAACAACCAGGGCGACCGGACGCCCGCCTCCGTGCGACCGTCGTGCAGAGCTGCCCCGTCCGATCACCGCCCAGGGCGTCCCGTCGGCCCGCGACGCAAGGCACGAGGAGACCCATGCCCGGGAACTCGCTCCACACCATGGGACAGCAGCACGGCCGCCGCAGCTGGGCCGAGCCGTGGAAGATCAAGATGGTCGAGCCGCTCAAGGTGACGACCCGCGAGCAGCGCCTGGCCGCACTCGACGAGTGCCGGCTGGAACACGTTCCTGATCAGGTCGGACGACGTCTACATCGACCTCCTCACCGACTCCGGCACCTCCGCCATGAGCGACCGCCAGTGGGCCGGGATGATGCTCGGCGACGAGGCGTACGCCGGGAGCCGCGAACTTCTACCACCTCGAGGCAGCGATCCAGCGGTTCTACGGCTACAAGCACATCGTGCCGACGCACCAGGGGCGCGGCGCCGAGCACCTGATCAGCCAGGTGATGATCGAGGCCGGGGACCACATCCCCGGCAACATGTACTTCACGACCACCCGCGAGCACCAGGAGATGGCGGGCGGCACGTTCCACGACGTGATCATCGACGAGGCCCACGACCCGCAGGCCGATCCTGCCGTTCAAGGGCAACGTCGACCTCGCCAAGCTCCAGGCCCTGATCGACGAGGTCGGCGCGGAGCAGGATCCCGTACGTCTCGCTCGCGGGCACGGTCAACATGGCCGGCGGCCAGCCGGTCTCGATGGCCAACGTGAGGGCCATCCGCGCGCTCTGCGAGCCGCTGGGCATCAAGGTGATGCTCGACGCGACGCGGATGGTCGAGAACGCGCTGTTCATCCAGGAGCGCGAGGAGGGCTACGCGGACCGGTCCATCGCGGAGATCCTGCTCGAGTTCTGCTCGTACACGGACGGCGCCTGGATGAGCGCCAAGAAGGACAACCTGGTCAACATCGGCGGCTGGCTGGCCGTCAACGACTGGGACACCTTCGAGGAGCTGCGCAACCTCGTGGTCGTGTTCGAGGGGCTGCACACGTACGGCGGCCTGGCCGGACGCGACATGGAGGCGCTCGCCATCGGCATCGAGGAGGCGGTCCAGGACGACCACGTCCGGTCCCGCGTCGGCCAGGTCCGGTACCTCGGCGAGCTGCTCACAGGAGTGGGACATCCCGATCGTGGAGCCCATCGGCGGGCACGCGATCTTCCTCGATGCGAAGCGGTTCTACCCGCACCTGTCGCAGGACGTGTTCCCGGGCCAGACGCTGGCCGCGGAGCTGTACCTGGACTCCGGCATCCGGTCGATGGAGCGCGGGATCGTGTCCGCCGGGCGCGACCCGAAGACCGGCGACCACAAGCGCCCGAAGCTGGAGCTGACCCGGCTCACGATCCCGCGCCGCGTCTACACGCAGGCGCACATGGACGTGGTGGCCGAGTCGGTGAAGGCCTGCTTCGACGCCCGCGACGAGGCCCGCGGCCTGCGCATGGTCTACGAGCCGAAGTACCTGCGGTTCTTCCAGGCGCGGTTCGAGCCGGTCTGACCCCGCGGGCCGATCTCCGTCGTCCGGGCGCCGTTCGCTGACCCGGGCGACGGTCCCCGTGGCGATTGGAGCGCGACTCGCCGGGAGTCCGGCCTGCTAGCATCGCCCGATCGTGAAGCGCCCGCCCCTCCCCTCAGTGATCGCCGATCTCGTCGCGGATCGGCGTGCTGCCAATACCCTTCTCGCCGGCGCCGCGGCGCTGGTGGCGTCCGGCCTCGACCCGAAGGTCTGGGGTCCCGCCTCGAGCTCGGTCCAGGCCGCCATCAGGGCCCGCCCCGATCTCGAGGGCTTCGTGCTGCTGACGGCCGTGGCGTCGGCGATCCTGCTCCTGGTGGGTGGGGCCATCGGCGACCTCACGCGGGCGCGCCCGGTGGTGCTGATCGGTCTTGCCGTGTCGCTCGTGGCCGGGGTCGTCTGCCTGCTCTTCCCCGAGGGTGGCCTTTTCCAGCTGGGCCGGATCGTGGGGACGGCCGCCGCCGCCTTCGTGTTTCCCGTGGCGCTGGCATCGGTCGCGACCGCTTATGCGGGCGTGGCCCGCGCGACCGCGATCGGCGTCGCGTACGCGGTCTACGGCCTCGCGGGAGCGGCATCGCCGTCCCTGCTGGTGCTCATCCCTGACAACCGCTGGCCGGCATTCGTGGCCGTGATCGTCGCCTGCGCGGTGGCGCTCAGGATCGGCTGGAACCGCGTCCCGGACCTGGACCGTCCCGGCCGGGCAGAGCGTCCCTACGTGCTCGGAACGGCGCTCTGGGCGAGCGGGGTCGTCCTGCTCTCGACCGGCATCATGTGGCTGGGCGGCGGCCTCGACAACCCGCTCCGGCTCGGCCTGATCGGCGCCGGGCTCGCGCTGGTCGCCGTCTTCTTCGCGTGGGAGTGGCGGCGCCGGGCCAGCCACCCAGCGTCGCTGCAGGTCGATCGGCGACCGGTCACGGTGGCGCTCTTCGTCGGGCTCGTGATCGCGATCGCGCAGACGGTCGCCATGGTCCAGATGCCGCTGTACTTCTCGCTCGTGCTCAAGTTCGGGCCGCTGTTCGGGATCGTCGCCGTCGCGCCCCTGTTCATCGCGCTGATCGCCGCGGGCCCGATCGCCGGGTTCATGCTGGCCCGGTTCTCCCCACGGCACCTGGTCGCCGGCGGCGTGCTGGCGGTCGGGATCGGGAACGTCGCGGTCGCAGCGGTGATCGGTGTGCACACGTCCTATCTCGCGTTCATCATCCCGCTGGTGCTGATCGGCGGCGGGTTCGTCATCGCGACGACGGTGCGCACCGCGATCATCTTCGCGAGCGTGCCGCGCGGCCTGCCGGCGACGGCTGCCGCGCTCAACGAAGCCTCGATCGCGGTCGGGTCCCGCGTCGGGATCGTCCTCGTCACGGTGATCGTCGCCCAGACAGCCATATCGGCGCTGGACCCGCTGCTGGTGGGACAGTCCGCAGCCTCCGCGGCAGCGGCGCGCTCCACGTTCCAGGACCTGTTGACGGCGGTGGGCACGCCGTCCTTCGCGTCAATGGCCCACGCGGTCGCGCCTGCCGCGCTGGGCGAGTACGCGGAGGCCTACGTGGCCGGGATCCGGTTCGCGATGTTCCTGGGCGGCATCGCCGCCATCCTCGGCAGCGTGGTCGCATGGTTCGCGCTGGGCCGCGGCGATCCGCTCGTCGCGCGTGGCACGGACCCGATGGCCGGCGTGTACGAGCACCGCGACGAGCGCGCGCCCGCGGCCAAGTGAGCGGCGTCCCCTCGGAGGTCCCGGGCGAGCTGATGGCCGACACCGACTGGCGCGCGATCCACGACGCCACCCTGATCGTGGACGGGCTCGACTGCTCGGTGCCGACCCTCGCCTACGCCCGCCGGCTCCGTGCCGCCGGCGTGGGCTGCATGCACCTGACCGTCGAGGACCAGGACTCCCGGGGCGGCCGGCACCCGTTCGAGACCGTCGCAGCCCTGGTGGAGGCGTCCGCCGGGGCCTTCAGGCCGGCCACGACAGTTCGCGCGATCGAGGCCGCCCACCGGGACGGTGCCATCGCCCTCGTCTACGGCTGGCAGGCCGCGGACCCGGTCAACGTCGTCCACGGAAGCCTTGCCCAGTACCATGACCTCGGCCTGCGGATCGTGGGGATCGCCTACAACACCACCAACCGCTACGGCGGCGGCTGCCTGGACCCGGAGGTGGGCCTGACGGGCGACGGGCGCGCCCTTGTGGACGAGGTCGGGCGGCTCGGCATGCTCCTCGACGTGGGCGGGCACACGGGCGAGCGGGCATCGCTGGACGCCATCGAGCGCTCGGGCGGGCGTCCGGTGATCTGCTCCCACACGGCGATGGCGGCGATGAACCGGAACCGGCGGAACACGAGCGACCGGGTCTGCGAGGCGATCGCGCGGACGGGCGGTGTGATCGGCGTGCTTGCGATCAGCGATTTCCTGGTCCGGAGCGCGGCGAACGCCCACGAGCCGGTCACGCCGCAGGCGCCGCTGGACCGGATGCTCGACCACCTCGACCACCTGCGCGGGCTCGTCGGGCCGGATCACGTGGGCCTGGGCCCCGACTTCATGGATGGCCTCGACCACGCCGGCGGGGGTGCCTGGCCCGGCAGGCAATTCCTGCCGGACATGGTCAGCGAGGGCGTCGCCATCGGTCACGTGGCGGGGTTCGAGGCCATCGACCAGCTGCCGGCAGTGACCACCGGCCTGCTGGCCCGCGGATGGCCGGCGGCCGACATCCGCAAGTTGCTGGGTGACAACTGGCTCCGCGTCTACCGGACCGCCTGGGGCGACTGACCGGCACAGGACGCCAGGCGCGAGGCGCCGGCGGGCACGCGGGCCTGCCGCGAAGCCGTCCCGTCGGACGCGAGCGTTGCCGGGTTCGACCGGTCGTCGGCCTCAGGCGACTGCGGGCGCCCCGGCCGCGACGTCGTCGGGACAGCGGGCGTCCACGTTCGCGCAGGCGACCAGGTGGCCCGGCTCGATCTCGGCCATCGCGGGCCTGGGCGCCCCCGACCCCTCGAGCGCTGCGGGCGAGGTGTGATACAGGCAGGCCGTGGCCGAGCCGCCATCCTGGGCGACCTGCTTGCCCCACTTCTCGTGCAGCCGCGGCACCGCATCGAGCAGCTGCTGGGTGTAGGGATGGAGCGGGTTCCCGAAGACGCGATCGGTCGGTCCGATCTCGACCGCCCGGCCACGTCGCAGGATGACGGCCCGCTCGCTGATGTAGTTGGCGAGCGACAGGTCGTGGGTGATGAACAGGATGCCCAGTCCGCGGGCCTTGAGGTCGCCCAGCAGGTTGAGGACGTCGATGCGTGTCGAGGCATCGAGCATGCTGATGACCTCGTCGGCGACGAGCATCTTCGTCTCGAGCAGGAGGGCACGTGCGATGAGCAGGCGCTGCAGCTGTCCGCCGCTCAGCTGGTGCGGGTACTTGTGGAGCAGCTGGCCTCCCTCGAGCCCGACGCTCTCGAGCGCCTCCCCGACCCGCTCGTCCCAGGTCCTGCCCTCGACGCTGCCGCCGTATCCACCGCGCAGCATGTCGAACACGTGGCTGACCTTGAACACCGGGTTGAACGAGCTGAACGGATCCTGGAACACGCCCGTGACCGCCCGGTAATAGGCGTTCAGTTCGTGCCCCTTGAGCGTCGAGATGTCGGTTCCGTCGAACAGGATCCTGCCGCCGTTGACCGAGATCAGCCGCAGGATCATCTTGCCGATCGTGGACTTGCCGCTGCCGCTCTCGCCGATCAGCGAGACGACCTCGCCCGGCTCCACCGTGAAGTCAACCTCGCGGACGGCGACCAGGCTCCCCCCACCGAAGGCACCGACCTTGTAGGTCTTGGAGACGTGCTCGAGCGTCAGCATCAGGTCACCTTCCAGCACGCCACCGCGTGCCCTGGCGCGACGTCGACCATCGGCGGCTGTTCCTCGCACTGCGCATCGGCGAGCGGACAGCGGGTCCGGAAACGGCACCCCGTCGGCGGGTTGAGGAGCGATGGAGGGGTCCCCGGGATACCCATCAGCCGCTTGTCGGCAAACCGGGATCCCATCTCGGGCAGAGCCGAGATCAGCAGCCGCGTGTACGGGTGGAGCGCCGCCTCCATCAGCACGCCCGTGGGAGCCTTCTCGGCCAGCCGGCCCGCGTACATGATCGCGAGCGTGTCCGAGATCTGGTAGAGGATCGACACGTCGTGGGTGACCACGATCATGCTCCGCACGAACTTGTGGTCGCGGAACTCGACCAGGGTCTGGGCAACTGCCTTCTGGCTCGACACGTCCAGCGCCGAGGTGATCTCGTCCGCGATCAGCAGCGACGGATCGAGGAGCGTCGAGATCACCATCACGAGCCGCTGCTTCATGCCGCCCGAGAGCTCGATCGGGTAACGGTCAAGGATGTCCGTGCCCAGCCCGACCAGCTCCAGGCGCCGCAGGAGCTCGGCGCGCAGCTCCTTGTACTGCCGTCCGCGGGAATGGAGGAGCTCGTCCACCATCCGCCCGATCTTGCGGGTCGGGTTCAGCGCGCTCATCGAGTACTGGGGGATGATGGAGACCTCGCGCCAGCGCAGGTCCTGCATCGCCTCGTAGTCCGCGATCGGCAGTGGCGTGCCGTCGAGGAGCACCTCCCCGCTGATGTACTTCATGCGCCCGTCGAGCAGGACCAGGCTGTTGCCGAGGGTCGTCTTGCCGCAGCCGGACTCTCCGGCGAGACCCATGATCTCGCCGTCGGCGATCTCGAGGCTCACGCCGTCGAGCGCCTTCACGTCGCCCGCCAGCGTGCGGTAGTAGACCCGCAGGTCGGAGATCTTGAGGCTCACCTCACATCTCCCGGAGTCGCGGGTTGAAGATCTCGTCGAGTCCCACGTTCATCACGTAGAGCGAACCGACGACCGCGGTGATGCCGATCCCGGGCGGCAGGAACCACCACCACAGGCCCAGCGGGAGCGCGCCCCAGGCAACGGCGTTGTACATCATCAGGCCGAGGGACACACCCTCCGTCGGCCCGAGGCCGATGAAGTCCAGGGAGGCGGCGATCAGGATCGCGCCACCGAACAGCAGGATGAACGTGAGGAACAGGTAGGAGCTCATGTTCGGCGCGATCTCGGACAGGATCACGCGACGCGAGGGGACCCCGCTGATCCGCGCCAGGTCCACGAACTCGCGGGTGGCGAGGGAGAAGGTCTGCGCCCGGATGGCGCGTGCCGCCCAGGGCCACGAGGTCAGGCCGATGAACAGCGCCTCCACGACGATGCCGCGCGCCGAGAGGTAGGCGGTGATCACCATCAGGAGGGCCAGGGTCGGGATCACGAACACGATGTTCGTGATCATGTTGAGGATCTCGTCCACGACCCCGCCGGTGTAGCCGGCCACGAAGCCCACGATCATCCCGATGATCGCGGCGATGCTCCCGCCGAGGAACCCGGCCAGGAAGGTGGCGCGCACCCCGTAGGAGAACTGGGCGAACACGTCCTGGCCGAATGTGGTCGTGCCGAACCAGTAGGTGCTGTCGGGCGGGGAGGCGAGCGGTCCGACGAACGCGTTCGGATCGCCGGGCCGGATGATGGGCCCGATGATCCCGATGGCCAGGAACACGAGGATGATCGTTCCTGACACCAGCACCTTCGGGCGCCGGATCGCGAAGTACAGGAACTCGCGTCGCCGGCCGACGGATTCCGTGGGCACGGACGGGCTGGCGACCGCGGCCGCGTTCGTCATGCCGCACCTCCCCGCATGCCGACGCGCGTCCGCGGGTCGACATACACGTACGCGATGTCGACCAGGAAGTTGGCGATCAGGACGCCGACGATGATGAACAGGAAGATGCCCTGGAGCAGGAAGTAGTCCTGGTTCTGCACCGCGGCCAGGAGCAGCTTGCCGATGCCCGGGTAGCCGAACACGATCTCGGTGACGAGCGCGCCGGCGACGATGACGCCGAGCTGGAGCGCGAGGCCCGTGACCTGCGGCAGCAGGGCGTTGCGGTAGGCGTACCGGCGGATCAGCCCCGAGGGCGCACCCAGGGAGCCGAGGTACCGCGAATAGTCGGCGTCGAGCTCGTAGATGATCACGTTGCGCATGCCGATCGCCCAGCCGCCGAACATCACCAGGAACAGCGACATGAAGGGCATGATCCAGTGGCCGGCGACGCTCCCGGCGAAGGCGAACGTGAGGCTCGGCTCCATGGCGTAGCTGTACCCGCCGGAGAGCGGGAAGATGCCGAGCACCGAGCCGAACAGCCAGGCCACGATGATCGCGAGCCACATGTAGGGCATCGCGGTCAGGATGTAGCCGATGGGGAGGAAGAAGTTGTCGAGGACCTTCCGGCGTGCGGCGATGGCGCCGAACTTGTTGCCGGACCACCAGCTGAGCAGGATCGCGGGGATCAGGAGCCCCAGCGTGTACGGCAGCGCACCCAGGACGACGTCCGTGACGGCAGTGCCCGACAGGTAGACGCTCCGGCCGAGATCACCGTGGAGCAGGGAGGTCCAGAAGTTGGCGTACTGGGCCCAGATGGGCTGGTCGAGCCCGAACAGGTTCTGGTAGTACGCCTGGAGGGCGGGGAGCGCCTCCGGCGTGACATGGCTCCGGGAGAGGAGACTCTGGACGGGATCACCGGGCATGAAGCGCGGGATCATCCAGTCGATGCTGGCGGCGACCCAGAAGGTGAGCGCGTAGATCAGCAGCTTGCGCCCGAAATATCGTCCCACATGAGCTCCTGGTCGGTCGCCTGATGGTCACGCCTCCCCCGCTCGGCGAGCGGGGGAGGCGTGAGGCCGGCTGTTACTTGGTCACCGGCTTGATCTGGGTGAGCATGTCGATCGCGCTCATCTGCCAGTAGCCGTTCCAGGTCACGGGATAGACCTGGGTGCCGCCCTCGGAGGGGAACCCGGTCCACCCGACGGGGCTGGTCTGGGACCAGGCCCCGTTGTACCAGAGCGGGATGATCGGCATGTCGGTCAGGCTGATCTTCTGGAGCTGCGACGTGATGGCCTGCATGGCGGCCGTGTCCGACACCGGCGTCTTGTCGAGCTTCTGGGTCAGGGCCCAGGCGTCGGCGTTGGAGTAGGAGCCGTAGTTCCGGTTCTTGGCTGCAGGATCCTGCAGCGGCTGGCGGAACATGAAGTCGTAGTACGTCCAGGGGGTGTTGCCGAGCTGCACGTCGTTGACGACGGCGAGGTCGAAGTCGCCCTTCTGGAGAGCGGCGGTGCGGGCGTTGTAGTCCGCGATCTTGGCCTCGGCGTTGATGCCGACGGCCTTGAGGCTCGCGATGATGACGTCACGGGCGGCCTCCCAGTCGGACCACCCGGTCGGGACGACGACCGACAGCTTGATCGGGGAGCCGTCCTTGTTCGCGTAGAACCCGTCGCCGCCCTTCTTGTAGCCGGCGGCGTCGAGGATCGCGGCGGCCTTGGCGGGGTCGTACTTGAAGCCGAGCTTGTCCACCTGGGCCTTGTCGATGTACTTGTCCCAGGTCGGCAGGAGGCCGGTCGGGCTGGCGGCGGCAACGATGTTGCCGTACACCTTGTTGACCACGTCCGGCACGTTGATCGACCAGGCGATCGCCTGGCGGAAGGCCGCGTCGTCCATCGGCTTCTTGAGGTCGTTCGTGGCGAGCCACGCAGTGTTCGCCGACAGCATGTACGGCGCCTGCTTGTAGTAGGTGTTGACGTAGCCCTTGTCGACGAGCGTCGCGACGCCCGGCAGGAAGTTGTTGGACAGGTCGATGCCGCCCTGCATCAGCTCACCGAGAGCGACGTTGTTGGCGCCATTGACGATGTCGACGATGTACTTCGGGGCGACCGGATGGCCGGCCGCGATGCCCCACCAGTTGTCGTTCTTGACGTAGACCATGCGGTCCTGGGCGGCCGTCTTGTACATGTACGGGCCGGTGCCGATGCCGTTGGGGTTCTTGTCCTTGAGGATGTCCTCGTTTGCCTTGGACTCCCAGACGTGCTTCGGCAGGATCGGGCTGTTGTAGGTCCACTGGGCCCACTGCTGGTAGGCCGGGTCGCTGAACTTGACGACGACGGTCGAGTCGTCGGTGGCCGTCGCGTCGGTCACGTAGGTCCAGATGTTGGAGCCGACTGCCTTGATCTTGGCCAGGCCGATCGTGAACGCGACGTCCTGGGCCGTGAACGGCGTGCCGTCACTCCACTTGACGCCGGACCGGGTCTTGATCGTGAACGTCTTCGGATCGGTCCACGTGCCGCTCTCGGCGAGCCAGGGCGTGAACTTGTCGGCGATCGGGTCGTACAGGAACAGCGTCTCGTAGACGAGGCCGACCGTGCCCATCTCGGGGTTCGGGTCGAGCGGGTTGTAGCTGGCGTCGGACGGCGGGCCCCACATCGTGCCCGTCGTGTACAGGGTCTCGTTGCGCGGATACGTGTCGGTTGATCCGGCCGTCGTCGGAGCCGGCGTTGCGGCCGGAGCCGGCGTTGCGGCCGGGGCGGCCGTCGCGGCTGCCGCCGTTGCCGCCGCCTGGCTCGGGGCCGTTGTGGCCGTCCCCGATCCGCAGGCCGCGACGACGATGCTCGACACTGCGAGCATCACCGCGAGCCGTTTCGTGTACTTCATGCGCGTCTCTCCTCCTGGGGTCCTAGGGGCGTCCCCGCGTCTGGCCGGGATCACCGTGGAATCGTCAATTGCGCGGCCCACCTCCCACGGTCGACTGGCGGATGACGAGCTCGGTCGGGAGCAGCACCCGACGCGGCGACCCGTCACGGTCGTTGATGAGCTGGAACAGGCTGCTCACCGCCTCGGCGCCCTGCTGCCGAACCCCCTGGCGGATGGTCGTGAGGGGCGGATCGAGCCGGCTGGCGAACTCGAGATCGTCGAACCCTGCGAGGGCAACATCCTCGGGAACCCGCAGCCCCCGCGCGCGGATGGTCTCGAGCGCCCCGAGCGCCGTGGCGTCGTTGGCGCAGAAGATCGCGTCCGCCCCGCGGTCGAGCAGCGTCGCGGCGCCGGTGACGCCCGACGCGGCGTTGAAGTCGCCTTCGACGACCAGGTCCTCGTCCGCCAGCCCGGTCCGCTGCATGGCCCTGCGGTAGCCGGCAAGTCGGTCCACCGCGGCGACGTTGCGCGGCGTGCCCGTGATGTACCCGATCCGGCAGCGGCCGATCGAGACGAGGTGCATCGTCATCGCGTCCGCGGCGTAGACGTTGTCCACGTCCACGTAGCTCGCCGTCCGGTCCGCCTTGCGGTGCCCGACCAGCATCGTCGGCAGGGACGACGCCAGCAGGCCGTCGACGAGGGGATCGTCCAGGCCGTTCGCCGTCACGACGACCCCGTCAAGCAGGCCCATCGACAGGATCGTGCTGAGCGTCTCCTCCTTGGACCGGTTTCCCAGCCACAGCATCATGCCGGCCGACCGGTCCGCGAGGGCGGTGCTCATGCCCGTCATCAGCTGGCCGAAGTACGGATCCTGGAACAGCAGGTGGGGGTCGATGTGCATCACGACACCGATGACGCCGGACCGTCCCGACGCGAGCGAGCGGGCGGCCAGGTTCGGCCGGTAGTTGGTCTCGTCCACGACGGCCATCACGCGGCTCCGCGTCTTCTCGGAAACGCTCCCGCCGTTCAGGACGCGCGACACCGTGGCGCGGGAGACACCGCTCAGTTCCGCGAGTTCGTCGATCGTCCGGGCCAAGCCAGCAGGTCCCTCGTGCGTGCGGGGACGTTCACAGGAATTGGAAGCGCTTCCAAAGTAGGACCGGACGGCAACCTTGTCAAGAGCAAATTGCCCGAACTTTCGCGTCAGTCCTGGCGGCTCAAGCATGGGACCGCTTCCAAGATCGCGAGCCTCGCGACCCGGGACGACCGCGGTCGGGCGCGTCGTCCGACGCGTCCGCCTCCCGCTGGCACGTGTCCTTCGCTCTCCGCCGCGATCGGCGCCGCCCGCGCGGATCGGGACCGGGTCACCCGGACGTGGCCGCCGGGGACCCGTGCGTAGGCCTGGACCTCGATCTCGACACCCGGCCCCGACGGCAGGGGTGCCAGGTTCCCCTCGATCGGCGCTCCATCGATGACCAGGCGGGTCACCCGCGCCGGGCCCGCGCCCGGTTCCGTGCGTCCCGTGGACGACGATCCGGTACGTGGCGCCGCGGAACCGTCGCGTCACCCGGAGCTCCGCCGCGGCCGCCGGCAGGCGGGGATCGATCCGCAGGCCATCGAGCTCGGGCCTGATCCCGACCAGCCACTGGGTGGCCGCCACGTAGTTCCAGGCCGCGGTGCCGGTCAGCCACGAGTTCTTCGCCTCGCCGTGGGTCGAGGCATCCCGTCCGGCGATCATCTGGGCGTAGACGTACGGCTCGCAGCGGTGGACCTCGGAGATCGCCTCGCGGACCGAGGGATTGATGCGCAGGTAGTAGTCGAGGGCGCCCTCGGGGTTGTCCGCCAGCACCTCGGCGATCATCAGCCCACGGGTTGGTGTGGCAGAAGATGCCGGCGTTCTCCTTGTACCCGGGCGGATAGGAGGTGATCTCGCCGAGTCGGAGCTGGTAGCCACGTGAAGGCCGGCTGGACGAGGACGATCCCGTGCGGCGTCGCGAGCCGGTCGCGGACCGCCGCCAGCGCCCGACGCGCCCGTCCGTCGGCCAGGCCGATGCCGGCCATGATGCACATGCCCTGGGGCTCGATGAAGATCTGGCCCTCGTCGTTCCCTACCGAGCCGATCGGCTCGCCGAAGTAGTCGTAGGCCCGCCGGAACCAGTCGCCATCCCATCCGTGGGCGTCCACGGCCGCGACCATGTCCGCCGCGGCCCGCCGGAGGCGTGCCGACCCGGCGGCGTCGCCCCGGTGGTCGGCGAGCGCGGCCAGCTCCTGTGCCGCGAGCACGAACAGCCCGGCGATGAACACCGACTCGGCCACGCCGCCATCACGGTTCTGGGTCGTCTGGAACGACTCGCCCGGCGTGTCCGAGAAGCAGTTGAGATTCAGGCAGTCGTTCCAGTCCGCCCGCCCGATGAGCGGGAGTCCGTGGGGGCCGAGTCGCTCGAGCGTGTAGTCGATGGCCCGCTGGAGGTGGTCCCCGAGTGGTCGCTCGCTGCCCGGGACGTTGTCGTAGGGGACCGGTTCGTCGAGGATCGCGAGATCGCCGGTCTCCCGGACGTACGCTGTGACTGCCAGCACGAGCCAGGCCGGGTCGTCGTTGAACCCGGAGCCGACGGCATCGTTGCCCCGCTTCGTCAGCGGCTGGTACTGGTGGTAGGCGCCGCCCGTCGGAAGCTGCGTCGCGGCGATGTCGAGGATCCGCTCCCGCGCCCGCCCGGGCACCATGTGGACGAACCCGAGCAGGTCCTGGTTCGAGTCACGGAAGCCCATGCCGCGCCCGATCCCGGACTCGAACGACGAGGCGGAGCGAGACAGGTTGAACGTGACCATGCACTGGTACGCGTTCCAGGTGTTGACCATCCGGTCGAGATGCTCGTTGCCGCTCTCGACCTGGAAGGCGGCGAGCCGCTCGGCCCAGGCCTCGCGGAGCGCCACCAGCGCCGACTCGACCGCGGTGGGCTCGAGGTGTCTCGCGATGACCGGGCGAACCCTCCGCCTGTCGACCCTCCCAGAGCCGGGGGGGTCGAACTTGGCGTCCGCCGGGTTCTCCGCGTACCCGAGGACGAAGATGACGTCGCGGGTCTCGCCAGGGCCCAGCTCGAGGTGGACCTGGTGGGCGCCCATCGGCTGCCAGCCGTGCGCGATCGAGCCCGACACCGCGCCGCGCTCGACGGCGATGGGCCGGTCCCAGCCCCGGTAGGGTCCGAGGAACGCGTCGCGCGACGTGTCGAAGCCCGCGGACGCGTCCGAACACGCGAAGTAGGCGAAGTGGTTGCGCCGCTCCCGGTACTCGGTCGTGTGGTAGATGACGCCGTCCTCGACCTCGACCTCACCCACCGAGTAGTTGCGCTGGAAGTTCGTGGCGTCGTCCTGTGCGTCCCACAGGCAGAACTCGACGGTCCCGAACAGCGACACCCTCGCCGCTCCGGGCCGCTCGTTCGTCAGCCGGACCCGCCAGACCTCGAGGGTCTCACCGATCGGGACGAAGTAGCACGTCTCGGCACGGATGCCGGCCCGCTTCGAGCCGATGGTCGTGTAGCCCAGGCCGTGCCGGCACTCGTAGTCCTCGAGGTCGTCCTGGGTGGGCTGCCAGCTGGGGCTCCAGTAGTCGCCCGTGTCGTCGTCACGGAGGTACAGGTACCGTCCGCCGAGGTCGAGCGGGGCGTTGTTGTACCGGTAGCGGGTCAGACGCCGCAGGCGTGCATCGCGCACGAACGAGTAGCCGCCGGCCGTGTTCGAGATGATCCCGAAGTAGTCGTCGCTGCCGAGGTAGTTGATCCACGGCAGCGGCGTATCGGGCCGCGTGATGACGTACTCGCGGTGGTCGTCGTCGAAATGACCGTAGCGCATGATTCCTGCTTCTCGGCTCTGGTGACGAGCCGCACGGCATGACTGCTCGGCGAGGCGGGGAAGGAGACCGCGACCGGGAACCGCGTCGCCCTGCCCGCCGTGCAGCGCAGGCTCACAACTGGAATGGGAGCGCTTCCAGAAACTAGGGCGCGGCGGGGTCGTTGTCAAGTCGCGGCACCGCGTCGTCCGGAGCGCCGCGACGGCGTGATCGTCGCCATCCGCCTGCGCTACGATGTCGGCACCAGAATCTGAGAGCGCTTCCAAGCAATGAGGGGCCACCAATGGCCAGGGATGACCTGTTCCCGCCCGGCTTCGCGTGGGGAGCGGCCACCGCTTCCTACCAGATCGAGGGTGCCGCACACGAGGATGGGCGCAGCGAGAGCATCTGGGACCGCTTCTCGCACACGCCAGGACGCGTGGCCAACGGGGACACCGGCGACGTGGCGTGCGACCACTATCACCGGTACCGCGAGGACGTCGCGCTGATGGCCGAGCTGGGGCTGGATGCCTACCGCTTCTCGATCGCGTGGCCCCGGGTCGTTCCGGGCGGAACGGGCATGGTCAACGAGGTCGGGCTCGACTTCTATGACCGCCTGGTCGACGAGCTCTGCGCCAGGGGGATCGCCCCGCACCTGACCCTCTATCACTGGGACCTGCCACAGGTGCTCGAGGACGCGGGCGGCTGGGCGGAACGCGCGACCGCCGACGCCTTCGCCGCCTACGCGGACGTGGTCGCCCGCCGCCTCGGCGACCGCGCGGCGGCCATCGTGACCCTCAACGAGCCGTGGTGCAGCGCGGAGCTCGGCTACCGCCTGGGCATACATGCGCCGGGTCGCACCGATCCCGACGCGGCCAACGCGGCCGCCCACCACCTCCTCGTCGCCCACGGGCTCGCGGTCCGGGCGATCCGCGCCGCCTCGCCCGGGACGCCGGTCGGGATCGTGTTCAACCTCGAGCCGAAACGGCCGGCCTCGACGCACCCGCTCGACCTCGAGGTCGCGGCCTTCATGCACGACACGTACAACCGCTGGTACCTCGATCCGGTCATGGGCCTCGGCTATCCACCGGACGGCCTGCGAGCGTCGGGCTGGAAGGGCGGGGAGGTCCGTGCCGGCGACATGGACCTGATCGCGACCCCGATCGACTTCGTCGGCGTCAACTACTACACGTCCCGGACGTTCCGTTCGCCGACCCTCCCGCCCCTCCCGCCCCAGGGCGACGCGGCCGAGGCCGAGGTGACATCGATGGGCTGGGAGATCGATCCGGCAGGGCTGACCGAGATCCTGGAGTTCGTCCGTTCGCGAACCGGCGACCTGCCGCTGTACATCATGGAGAACGGCGCAGCCTACGATCCGGATCCGGCGGACCCGACGCGCGACCCGGAGCGGACGAGCTACCTGCGCCGGCATGTCGCGGCGGCCGCGCGCGGCGCTGGAGCGAGGCGTACCGCTGCGCGGCTACTTCGCATGGTCGCTCCTGGACAACTTCGAATGGGCAGAGGGCTACCGCCAGCGCTTCGGGCTGGTCCACGTCGACTTCGCGACGCAGGAGCGCCGCATCCGCGACAGCGGCCGCTACTGGGCGTCGCTGGCCGCGGGCACGCCAGGGAAAGGATCATGAGCGGAACGGGAGGCGGCCTGATGACGATCAACGGCGTTGGCGGGGCACCCATCCCGTGGGAGGACCGCCCGGAGGCGTCGTCGTCGGTGGTGTGGCGGTCGAGCCGCAACCCCGTCATCCCGCGGGACGTGCTGCCGCGCTCCAACAGCATCTTCAACTCGGCGGTCGTGCCCTTCGGGGACGGGTTCGCGGGCGTGTTCCGCGTCGACGACACGGTCCGCACGATGGACCTCCACGCGGGTCGCAGCCGAGATGGCATCGCCTGGGAGATCGATCCGGAGCCGATCGCTTTCCTGCCGGCGGACGAGCGCGTCGCGGAGATCCGGGAGACGTTCGTCCACGCCTACGACCCGCGGGTGACCTGGATCGAGGACCGCTGGTACGTGACCTGGTGCAACGGCTACCACGGCCCCACGATCGGCATCGCGTGGACGCGGGATTTCGTGACCTTCCACCAGCTGGACAACGCGTTCCTGCCCTACAACCGGAACGGGGTCCTCTTCCCGCGGCGGGTCGGCGGGCACTACCTCATGCTCAGCCGTCCCAGCGACAGCGGTCACACGCCGTTCGGGGACATCTACCTGTCGGAGAGCCCCGACCTGGTCCATTGGGGTCGCCATCGCCACGTGATGGCACCCATTCCCTGGACGTGGCAGTCCACCAAGGTCGGCGCCGGCCCCACGCCGATCGAGACCCCCGAAGGCTGGCTGCTCCTGTACCACGGCGTCCTGACGTCCTGCAACGGCTTCGTCTACTCGATGGGCGCGGCGCTCCTCGACATCGACGAGCCCTGGAAGGTCATCGGACGCGGGCGCGACTACCTGTTGTCGCCCCAGGTGTCGTACGAGCAGGTCGGCGACGTGCCCAACGTCGTGTTCCCCTGCGCGGCGCTGGTGGACGCGCGAGCGGACCGGGTGTCGATCTACTACGGCGGCGCGGACACGGTGACCTGCCTCGCGCACGCGCACCTGTCCGAGCTCGTGGCCTTCGCCCGCGGCGGCTGAGGAGGGCTCAGCACGGATCTCGACGCGCCCACGGGTGCGCCCTCAGATGGCCCCCGAGGCCAGCAGCGCGGCGAACCCGTCCGCGTCCAGCCCGAGCAGCTCGCGGTAGACCCGCTGCGTTGTCCTGCCCGGCGACAGGCGCCCCCGTGCGGATGGTTCCCGGCGTCCCGTCCAGCTTGACGGGGATACCAGTCACAACGGCGCGTCCCAGGATCGCGTGCGACACCTCCACGAACATGTCCCGCGCGCGAAGCTGCGGAGATGCCACCACCTCGTCGATATCCGCGACTGCTCCGCACGGCACGCCCGCCGCCGCCAGTGCCGTCTCGACCTCCTCCCGGGTGCGCATCGCCGTCCAGGCGGCGATCTCGGTCTCGAGCGGCTCTGCGTTCGCGAGACGGTCCGCGATCCCCGTGTACCGGGAGTCCTGCGCCAGCTCCGGGCGCCCGATCGCGGCGCACAGGCGCGGGAACAGGGCGTCCGTCCCACCGTGCAGGTACACGTGCCCGTCCCGGGCCGGGAACACGTTGGCGGGCGCGGAGTACGGGTCCCGTGACGCCTGGCGGCGGGGCCGCTCGCCGAGCATGAGCCACGCCATCGGGCGCGTGCCGAGGCACGACACGAGGGAGTCGAGCGAGGCGACGTCGACGCGCTGCCCCGTCCCGGACGCCCCGCGCGCGATCAGCGCGACGAGCGTGCCGATCGCCCCGTAGAGGCCCGCGACGTGGTCCGCGATGTACGTCCCGACCAGCGTGGGCGGGCCGTCGGGATCCCCCGTCAGGCTCATCAGCCCCGAGGCCGCCTGGGCGATCGGGTCGAACAGGGCGCGTCCGGCCAGGGGTCCGGTCTGCCCGAACCCGGACAGCGAGGTGACGATCAGCCGCGGCAGGGCCGCGTGCAGCCGGTCCCAGCCGAAGCCCATCGCCTCGAGGGTTCCGGGGCGGTAGTTCTCGACAAGCACATCGGCCCACGCCACGAGGCGTTCCAGGATCGGCCGGGCATCCGGGTGGCGGGTATCGAGGGTGACGCTCGCCTTGTTCCGGTTGTACGCCATCGGGTAGAGGCTCTCGCCGTCCATGAACGGTCCCTGGAACCGCGCGTCCTCACCGCCGGGCCGCTCCACCTTGATGACCTCCGCGCCCATGTCCCCGAGGATCTGGGCGCAGATCGGTCCGGCGATGAACCGGCTGAGGTCCAGCACGCGGACGCCGGCAAGGGCGCCGGTGTCCGCACCGGTCATGTCGACCGGAGCCCGTGCCGGCGGGTGTGCCGGTGCGTCGGCCGAGGCGGGATCGCGGGGAGAGGGCTCGTCGTCCACGGCTACCTCAGAGGATGTCGCCGCCGGCGCAGTCCCAGCGGCCGAGATCGAACAGGATGGGCGGCGTGTCCGGCTGGAGCGCCCTCGTGATCAGGTGGTACGGGTTCCGGCTGAAGGGAACGACGACCCGCGGTCCGATCGCGGCCGACGCATCGCGCAGCGGCGAGCCGGGGGAGGTGACGAGGTGCACGACGTGGAGCCCGATCGTGCGGAGCGCCGCCGCCCAGCGCGCCCAGCAGGTCCGGCAGGTCCTCGCCGTACGCCGCGAGCAGCGAGGCGGCGGGGAGCCCGCGAAGCGTGACGCGGCGGTACACGACCAGCCCGTTCGACGATGTCGTCGCGCGCGCGGGTGGCGTACGCAGTAGCGACGGAACGGATGCTCCGCGAACCGGTGGCGAAGGGAGTCGGGTGTGACGGCGTACCGGACGAAGCGGTCGTCCCCTTCCGGGCAAGGCGATCGGGCCGGAGGGCCACGTGGTCCGACAGCCGCAGCGGATTCGGAGTACCGGGGACGGGTGACCGCGACGACGATCGAGACCATCGGGCCGAGCACCTCGTAGGCGTAGGAGCGGCTGGCCCGGGTGACGGCCAGCCCCCCGACGCTCGAGAACCCGACGCCGGCCACGCAGCCGCGCTCCGCGATGATCTCGTGGACCGGGGTCGCGACGCGGTCGAGCAGGCCGCGGCCCCGGTAGGCTGGGTCGACGGCCATGTTGAGGCCCATGCCGGCCGAGACGGGATCGGTGACGCCGGGGACCCGCAGCTCCAAGAGGCGGCAGTTGTACTGGGCCACGAGGTCCTCCCCGTCCCAGGCGCCCATCGTGACGAGGGGGAAGCCGGCGTGGAACCAGGCCAGGAGCGCCTCCATCTGCTCCGGGGAGCGATCGAAGCAGACGGCAAGCAGCCTTGCCCATGTGACGCGGTCCGAGAGCTCGAGCGGCCGGAACTCCATGCGCTGCCGGAGTATGCGCGGAAGCCGGCGGACGGCTGGGCCGGCTGTCACCCGTGACCTATGCCCCGGCGATCTCCACCGGTACCCCCGGCAGCGCATCGCCGAGCCCGAACGGCTCGCCGGCCTCGCGGACGCGCGCGACCAGCGCGGCCGAGATCTCCGGGTCGATCGCCGGCAGCCTGTGCGCGGCCACGAGCTCGTCCACCCGCACCCGGGCCCGCCCGAAGGCATCCAGCCCGCCGGCGTCCAGCCAGGCGCGGCGCGAGTTCCGGTCGATGATCCTGCGACGGCAGGAACTGCTCGCCCCGGAACAGCCTCCGCGTGTCCTCCAGCTCCAGGAACCGGCCCTCGGGCCCGGCGGCCTCGAAGAACCCGGTCGCCAGCGTCGGCGTGGGCGTCCCGACCCCGCGCAGCAGCCGCTGCGCCATGCCGATCGCCTCGGCGTCGATGACCAGCTTCTCCGGGCTCTGGGCCAGCAGGAAGTCCAGCATCCCGGCCCCGCTGATCATGTCGATCCCGGCGAGGGCGCCGACCAGCGCGGTCATCCCGGTCTCCAGGCCCGCCTGCGCGTCGATCGACCTTCGAGTCCGTCGCGCCCAGGTACCCGTGGGTCGGCATGCCCAGCGACTTGCCGACCGCCGCGTAGCCGGCGTCGATCATCGCCGTCTCGATCGCGCCCATCGGCGTGGAGCCGGTGCGCATGTCCACGATCGTCGGTGCGCCGCCCCAGACGATCGGCGCGCCGGGCTCGGCCAGCTGGTGCAGCACGATGCCGGCCAGCGTCTCCGCGGCGTGCTGGACGATGGACCCGATCAGCGTGACCGGCGCTGCCACGCCCGCCAGCGGCATCGAGATCAGCTCGGCCGGCACGTGGGCCCGGGCCAGGTCCATCACGTTGCGGCACGCGAACTCGGACCAGGTCAGGGGCGGTGACGGGCAGACGTCGAAGACGGCCCGCGGCTTCTCGGCCAGCGCCTGCCGGCCGCCGGCGTCGAGCGCCAGCAGGTCGATCATGATCGCCGACCCGCGCGGCGTGAACGCCCCGGTGACGACCGGCTTGTTCGAGTGGAGCATGCACGAGGAACAGGCGGTACAGGTCGCCGATCTCGGTCGGGACGTCGTGCGCGACGACCGCCGTGGACACCGCGTCGTACGCGGGCAGCGAGTCGGCGACCCGCGTGATCCGCACGAGGTCCGCGGCCTGCGACTGGCGGGTGTCGAGCGTGTCGGGATCCAGGACGGCCACGCCCGAGGAGCCCGGGTCGAAGTGGACGACGCCCTGCCCGTAGCGGACGGCGACGTCGCCCGTGCGGCTGTAGAGGTCGAACGAGCGGGGGACGGTGTCCAGCGCCCGGCGGACCATCGCCTCGGGGATCCGGACCCGGTCGCCGTCCGCGGTGCCGCCGCCGGCGACCAGGACGCGGATCGCCTCGGGCTCCTCGACCTTGACGCCGGGCCGGGCGAGGAGTGCCAGGGCCTCGCCGACGACCCGCTCGATGAGGGCGGGGTCGAGGAGCTCGAAACGGGGTCGCATCGGGGTGTGTCTCCGGGTGCAGGGGGCGGGACGGGTGCTGGAACGGGACGGGCGGGAAGGCGGTGGGGCGGGCGTCAGGCCCGGGCGTCGGCCGAGAGGAACGTCGCCGGGTCGGCGGCGTGGGCCGCGATGAGCCGGTCGAGCTCGGCGTCCAGCGCCGGGTCCAGCGGCTCGGGCCGGTGGTCGCGCAGCAGCGTGCGGGCGCGCTCGAGCGCCTCGCGGTGCGGCTTCTCCGGGTCCGCAGCCCACTGGCCGTACGGGCGCCGGTCCAGGTACTTGGCCTGCCACAGCCCGCGCATGTGCGGTGCGGGTGTGCGGCAGCGTGAGGTACTCGCCGCCCGGGCCGACCTCGGCGATCGCCTCCAGCGCGAGCGACACGTCGTCCGTCGGGATGCCGCCCAGCATCGCCTTCACGATCCCGTCGATCTCGGTGTCCAGGATCATCTGCTCGTAGGACCAGATGCGGCTCCCGTGGAGCAGCCCGGCGCCGAGCAGCATGTCCGAGCCGGCGACCGAGGCCATGAACGCGGACAGGCCGTTCTCGAGGCCGGCCTGCCAGTCGGAGCGCCTTGGCGCCGGTGGCGTACGCGCCCATCGAGAGCGGCACGTCGTAGAAGTCCGCCAGCTCGTTGGTGGCGGCGCCGAACAGGAAGTCCTCGGGGCCGCCGCCCGTGTAGGCGCCGGAGCGCAGGTCCATCGCGGTCTGGGCGGCGGCGTAGTAGACGGGGCAGCCGGGGTAGGCGAGCTGCATCAGGGCCAGCGCGGAGATCACCTCGGCGTTGCCCGACGACGAGCGAGCCCGCGATCGTGGCCGGGCCGCTGAAGGCGCACGAGGCCATGGTCATGTAGCCGACCGGGATGCCCGGCCTCCGCGGCGACGAGCCCCGCGTCGATCGCGCCGCCGTCGTGGGCGAGCGGGCTGATCGTGCACTGCATCATCGAGAACAGCGGGCCGCGCGCGGAGCGCGTCGCGGCCGCCGGCGATCGCCGCCGCCATCTCGATCGCCGTCGCCGCATCCTCGGCGCGTGACGACGCTCTCGCTCTGGACGTGCTTGGTGGAGTTGCGCCAGACCGCCGCGAGCTCCTCGAGCGAGCGCGTCGCGGGCGGGCGGTCCTGCGCGGAGACGGCGACCCAGTGGAACGCGATCGCGTCGAGGGCGTCGGCGACGCGCGCGATGTCGGCCACGTCCTCGAGCGTCGACCGGCGCACGCTCGCAGCGTCCACGGGTCCAGGACCTCGATGCCGCAGCCGTCGGTGGCGAGGTGGACGTGACGGCCGTCGAGCGGCAGGTCCCGCGCCGGGTCCCGGGCGCCGAGGACGTACGCCGGCGGCGCGGTCTTGCAGGGCCGCCTCGATGACGTGCCCGGGGACGCGGACGATGCCGCTGGCGGGATCGACGGTCGCCCCGTTCGCCGCCCAGATCGCCTGGGCCCGCGCGGACGGGAACCGGACGCCGACGCGCTCGATGACGTCGAGCGTGGCGGTGTGGATCCGGCGGATCGCCGCCGGGGAGAGAACCTGCAGCCGCGGGCGGGCCTCGCCGTCCGTCGCTGCCGTGTGTCATCGGTGCCTCCAGCCGGGTCGCACCCGGCGTCTCGGCCGCCCGTCCGGGCGGCGTGCGCACGGTGACTCGGGACCTCTGCGGTGCGTCGCGGCGCTCAGCCGCTGCGGCTGTCCCGAGCAGCTTCCGGGCCAGCGCGACCGCGCCGATCGCGTCCTCGCTGTACCCGTCGGCGCCGATCTCGGCCGCCCAGCTCTCGCTCGCGGGGGCGCCGCCGACGATGACCTTGACCTTCGGCCGCAGCCCGGCGGCCTCGAGCGCCTGGACCACGGTCCGCTGCCCGGCCATCGTGGTCGTCAGCAGGGCGGAGACGCCGACGATGTCCGCGTCGTGCTCCCGGGCCGCCTCGACGAACCGGTCCGGGGCCACGTCCACGCCGAGGTCGTGGACCTCGAAGCCGGAGGTCGAGAGCATCATCCCGACGAGGTTCTTGCCGATCTCGTGGATGTCGCCCTTGACCGTGCCGATGACCACGCGGCCGACGACCTTGCGGATCGGCGGACTGGCGGGCCATCTCGGGCTCCAGGATGGCGATCGCCTTCTGCATCGCGCGGGCGGCCAGCATCATGTCCGGCAGGAAGAGCTCGCCCAGGCCGAACTGCTCGCCGACGTACGAGAGGCCGGGGACGAAGCCCAGCTCGATCGCGTCCAGGGGCGGGACGCCGTCGGCGAGCGCCTCCTCCGCCAGGGCCGCGGCAGCGGCCGGCGTCGCCGTCGATGACGGACTGGCGCATCGCCGCGAAGATCTCGTCGCCCATGTGTGTGCTCCTCCGGGTCAGGCCTGGTGCGCGCTCGGCGCTGGAAACGATGGTCGTGATCACGGTACTGGTGCGGATCGCGGCGTCGGCGGCCGCGCGTTCGAGGATCCCGGCGATCGCCCGGGTCGCGTCCTCGGGGAGCGGCGTGGGCCGGTGGCTCGGCGAGGATCCGGTCCACCCGGGCGGCCGCCCGCTCCGCCAGCGTGGTGGCCCCGCGGGCCTGCCACGCCGAGTGACTCAGGCGATCGATGAGCGTGGGATACCACCGATCGCGGTAGTGGGCGATGGTGTGATCCGCCTCGAGGAACGACCCGTCCGGGCCGAGCTGGTCGATCAGGTCCAGCGCCAGCGTCTCGTCGCTGATCTCCACGGGGCCGATCGCGGCCCGGATCCAGGCCGCGATCTCGTCGCAGATGGCCAGCTGGGCGAGCGACCCGGTGAGCCCGGACTCCAGGTAGCCGCTGTCGTGGATCAGGTGCCCGCCCGCGAGGGCGTCCACCAGCATCGTCAGCGCGGCGTCGGTCGCGGCCTGCTGGTCGACGATCTTGCTGTCGCTGCCGCCGGCGAGGCTGAACATCGGCAGGCCGTAGTGGTGGGCGAGGGAGGGGACCATGCCCCGGTGGTCCGGCTCCGCGTACGGGTCCACCATCGTTCGCAGGTCCAGCGCGTCCCCGCCGAAGCCCGGGACCACGACCGGCGTCCCCTCGCGGACCAGCTGGGCCAGCACGATGCCCACCAGCACGCCCGCGTTGTTGAGCGCCACGTTGCCGGCCATCGTCACCGGGCCCGTGGTGCCGCCGGACGTCACCGGGATCCACAGGGCGGGCAGGCCGCGCTCCGCGAGGAGCAGGAGCTTGCGCAGCGAGTCCCCGTTGTGCACGAGGCCGCGGGTCACGTTGACGTAGAGCGCGATCGTCGGGCGCTCTCGCAGCGCCTCGGGACCGCCGGCCACGGCCTCGGCCATCGCGATCGCGTCCAGCATCGCGTCCACGTCGTAGGTCACCACGACCAGGGGCTTGGTCGTGTGCTCCAGCATGATCGCCATCTGGTGGCGGTCCGCCATCGCCGGGTCCACGTCCGACGGCAGGAACATGGACATCCCGAAGTCCATGTTCGGCAGCGCGTCCACGACCGTCAGGCCGTCCCGGACGTCCTGCAGCGTCGCCGTCCGCCGCTCCCCCGTGCGGTGGTCGAGGACGTGGAGGCAGTCCGAGCCCGGGCCGAACCAGGCGTTGTCGCCCTCGAGGGCGATCGCGGGTGCGCCCGCCGCGCCCGTGGAGGGTGAGCGAGCGCGGGGCGACCGACAGTGCCCACTCCACGAGCGAGCCGGGCACGAAGACACGCCCGTCGTCGCCCACCCGGGCCCCTGCGCCGTGGAGCCGCTCGACCGCCTCCGTCGTCGTGCAGGCGCACGCCAGTCCGCTCGAGGATGGCGAGGCTGGCGTCGTGCAGGCGCGCGCAGTCCGCCGGGGTCAACCGGTCGTAGCGCGGCGATCGCGCCGGGTGCAGCGGTGGACTGTTTCGGGGCGCAATGAATCCACGGGCGCCTCTAGGGCGGGCGAGTGGCGTGCCAGCGTCGCGCCGCGAGCCGTGGGCCGGGATAGGGCGGAAGGTCCCGAGGGAACGGGCCGAGCGACCATCCGGCCCGCCGCGCCGCGCCCGCGAGACTCAGGCCGATGCCCGATGTCGTCCACGGGTCCGAGCGTCGCCCGCTCGTGCCCGGTCACCTCCTGTTCGACGATGCCGCCGAGCTGGCCGTCGTCGTGCCCGCCTCGTGCCGCAGGACCGGTCGCTGCCACGAGTGCGTGGTGGAGGTCCGGTCGGGCGGCGACCAGCTCTCGCCGCGCACGGACGCGGAGATCTTCCTCGGCGCCGCGTTCCGGCTCGCCTGCCAGGCGACGGTGGAGCGTGCCGAGCGGGACGTCGAGTTCGTCGTGCTGCGCCGGCGCCTGCGGATCCTGCTGGCCCCCGAGGCGCCGGATGCCATGCCGGAGCTCGGATCCCGCCGTGCGCGTCGCCGACGGCCGCATGATCGCGGACGACGGGACCGACCTCGGGCCCGCCACCGGCAGCCCGGTCGGCGTCGCGATCGACATCGGCACCACCACGGTCGTGATCGAGCTGGTCGACCTCGAGTCGGGCGCCGTCCTCGCGGTGGCCGCGATCGAGAACCCGCAGCGGTTCGGCGGCAGCGACGTGATGACCCGGATCTCGTACGACACGGAGCTCCCGGGCGAGCTGCGGCAGGCCCTCCGCCGCGCGCTCAACCACGAGCTGAAGCGCCTGTGCTCGGAGCTGGGCGTGGACCGCCGCCGGCTCGTCGACGTCCTGGTGGTGGGCAACCCGACGATGCGGGACCTGGCCTTCGGCCTGGACGTCCGGCCGATCGGGCGCGCTGCCGTACCGCTCGGTGACCGAGACGGCGTGGCGGGACGGCGAGCGCCGACACGACGATGGTCGACCCGCCGCGCCCACGAGCTGGGCATGCTGGTGAACCCGCAGGCCCGCGTCACGGGCGGTCCCCTGATCGCGGCCCACGTCGGCGCGGACGCGGCCGCGGACCTGCTCGCGGTCGAGGCGATCGAGCGGGGCGGCTCGTTCCTGCTCGTGGACATCGGCACCAACAGCGAGATCATCGTGTCGGACGGACACCGGGTCCTGGCGGCGTCCAGCCCGGCCGGCCCGGCATTCGAGGGCGGCGGCGTCCGCTACGGGATGCCGGGCGCCGACGGCGCGATCGAGGCCGTGCGGCTCGTGGACGGCGCTTCGAGATCAGCTGCATCGGCGACGCGCGCGCCGGAGGGGATCTGCGGCTCCGGCCTCGTGGACCTGCTGGCGGAGCTCCGGCGCACGACTGGATGTCGACCCGGGGCGCCTTCGTCGATCAGGGCCGCGGAGATCCGGGTCGTCCCGGAGCCGCGGATCACGCTGTCGCGGAGCGACGTCGGTCACCTCTCGATCGCCAAGGCCGCCACCGCGGTCGGCCAGCGGGTCCTGCTCCGGCGCCTCGGCCTCCGTGCCCGCGGACCTGGACCACGTCTACCTCGCCGGGCGGCTTCGCCAACGCGCTGGACGTCGAGTCGGCGATCGAGATCGGGCTGCTGGTGCCGGCCCCGCTCGAGCGGATCGTCCGGGCCGGCAACGCGTCCATCGGCGGCGCCCGGGCGCTGCTCCTCTCCCGGCGCAACGCGCGCGCAGCCTGGACGCGCTCGTCCGGCGCATCGAGCACGTGGAGCTCGAATCGGAGCCGGACTTCTTCGACCTGTTCACCGACGGCTGCCTGTTCGAACCGATCGTTTCCTGAGGACACCGATGAGCCCTGACCGATCCAAGCACGTCGCAGCCGACCGCTGCCGCCGACGCCGCCGGCCGGCCGTGGTCACGGGACCCGGCGCGCTGCGCCGCTCCCTGCGCACCGCCGGTGCCTACGCCACCGTCGTGGAGCTGGTGCCCTGGGCGGGCGAGCTGGGCGACACCCGGGGCCAGAAGCCGCTCCAGATGGCCGCGGACCTCGCGGGCAACCCGCAGGATCACCGCGCTGTCCGTCACCGACAACGCCGGCGGTCACGCGCGCCTCAGCCCCAACGCCCCGGGCGAGGCGCTCCATGCCCTCGGCCACGACGTGATCGTCCACGTGGCCTGCCGGGACCGGAACCGCAACGCCCTCCAGAGCCTCGGCTGGGACCTCCTGTCCCGCGGCCTCAACACGGTCCTCGCGATCTCCGGCGACTACCCGGTGGAGGGCTACCGGGGCGTCTCGAAGCCCGTCTTCGACGTGGACTCGGTGGCGCTCCTCGCGCTCTATCGGGAGCTCGGCGACGCCGCCGTCGCCCGCGCCGAGGCGGACGGCACGCCGGAAGCGGACAACCACCGCTTCCTGCTCGGCTGCGCCATCGACCCGTTCAAGCGCCTCGAGCGCGACCTCGTCCCGCAGTACCTCAAGCTCGCGCTCAAGGCCCGGTCCGGTGCGGACTACGCGATCACGCAGGTGGGCTACGACGCCCGCAAGTGGGGCGAGCTGCAGGCGGTCCTCCGGCGCGATGCGATCGGCCTCCCGGTCATCGCCAACGCCTACATCCTGGACCGCGGCGTCGCGCGGGCGTTCAACGCGGGCAAGGTCCCCGGCTGCGTCGTCACCGACGAGCTGCTGGCGATCGTCGAGCGAGAGGCCACCGCGCCCGACAAGGGTCGCGGCTTCTTCCTGGAGCTGGCCGCGAAGCAGGTCGTCGTGGCCCGCGGGCTCGGCTTCGCCGGCGCCTACCTGTGCGGTCACCGGAACGCGGAGGAGATCGGCCGGGTCCTCGAGATCGGCCGACGCCCACGACCCGGCCGACTGGCGCGCACTGATGAAGGACGTCTCGTTCGGGCTGCCGGGCGCGTTCCACCTGTTCGAGCGGGACGACGACGGCGTGGCCACGGACGAGCTGGCGAAGGGCTACAGGCGTCGCTCACGCGAGGGAGCACGGCTTCGCGCTCGCGCCCGGGTCTCGCCGTTCTACCGCTTCAACCGGGCCGTGCACCAGCGCGTCTTCGAGCCCGGGACGCCCGGCTTCGCGGCCTGGGGCAAGGTCTACGAGGCGATCGAGAAGTACCACGTCGAGAAGCCGCTCCACGTCTTCGAGCAGGCGGTGAAGGTGCCGATGTACGACTGCCGGGACTGCGGCGACTGCTCCCTGCCGGACATCGCGTACCTGTGCCCGGAGTCGCACTGCCAGAAGAACCAGCGCAACGGGCCCTGCGGCGGCGCGACCGACGGCAGGTGCGAGGTCCCGGGCCACAGCTGCGTCTGGGCCGATGCCTACCGGCGGCTCAAGCCGTACGGCGAGGAGCTCACGATGCTGGACCGGGCGCCCGTCATCCAGGACAACGACCTGCGCCGGACCAGCGCCTGGGGGAACACGTTCCTCGGCCGCGACCACTTCGCCACGGGCAGCAAGGCCGCGCTCTCGGCGACCGCGCCGGCCCCGGCGCCCGCCAGGCCCGCGGCCCCGCGCCCGCGCCCAGGCCGCCGTCGCCCCCGCTCTCACCCGAGCCCGAGAAAGGACCCACGGCATGAGGCCCGACCGCACCGGCACCCCGTTCCTCGTCGTCGGCGAGAACATCCACGCGACCCGGATCCTCAAGCGGTCCGGCAAGCACGCCGCGGACCTCCCGGACGGCTCCGTCGGCATCGGGTTCGAGGGCCCGGACGGGTCCCGCCTGGTCCTGCCGGTCCACCCGGACCTCGTCGCCGGGCGCGACTTCGGCCAGGGCAAGATCAAGCACGTCGCCAGCGCGATCCGCTGGGGCCTCGACGGCGGCGACCGGCGGGACGGCCGCCGCCTACATCCAGGTCCTCGCGGCCCGCCAGGAGCGGACCGGCGCGGACTGGCTGGACCTCAACGCGGACGAGATCGCCTCCGACTCCGAGACTCGCGCCCGGGCCATGGCCTGGCTGGTCGAGACCGTCGAGGCGACCGCGGGCGTGCCGGTGTCGATCGACTCATCCGACCTCGCGGTCCTCGCGGCGGGCGTCGCCGCCTCCACGCAGCCGGTGGGCCGGCTGCTGCTCAACTCGGCGTCGATCGAGCGACCCGGAGGTCCTGGAGCTCGCCGCCGGCGCCGGCTGCGCGGTCATCCTCGCGGCGACCAGCCCCGGCGGCATGCCGGCCAACGCCGAGGAGCGGGTGTCCAACGCCATCGCGCTCATCGAGGCGGCCCTCGCCCGTGTGATCCCCGCGGACCGTCTCTTCGTGGACCCGCTCGTGCTCCCCGTCGCGGTCGCGCCGGAGGCCCCGGAGCACGTCCTGGAGGCAGCCCGCCGGCTCCGCACGGAGTACGGCGACGCGATCCACCTCACCGGCGGCCTGTCCAACGTCTCGTTCGGGATGCCGGAGCGGCGCCTGCTCAACGACACGTTCATCGACCTCGCGGCCGAGGCCGGCATCGACAGCGGGATCATCGACCCCGTGGCGTCGGACCTGCCGCGGGTCTTCGGTGCCGACCGCGACAGCGAGCAGTACGGGCTGGCGGCGGACATGCTGCTGGGTCGGGACCCGTTCGGCGGCGAGTACGTGCCTGGCCTTCCGCGAGGGTCGCCTCGGCAGTCCCGAGGCGTAGCTTCCCGGGTGCCCGGGAGCCGTCCCAGGCTCAGGCGCCGGCGGCAGGAACGACCGGAACCGCCTTCACGACATCGTCGTCCCAGCTCATCGCCAGGCGCTCGCCCGGCTGCAGGACCAGCATGTCGCGCTCCCAGTCCCCGTCGATCAGGCGGCGGAGCAGGATCATGCTGCCCTCGACGATCTCGAACGCCCAGCCGCGCCGCTCTGCCTCATCGCGGGCGATGGCAGCGCTGGCGGTCTCGTCGGCGACGCCCATGGTGACGAACGCCGCCCGGCCGTAGTGCGCCTTCCAGCCGCCCAGGACCTCCATCAGGTAGTCCGCGTTGTCCTCGCCGTACTTCTCGACATACCCGGCGCGGGTGGCGTCGATGTCCGCATCCGTGTCGCTGCCGATGGCGAGGCCGGACGTTCCGGCCCTGTCGTCGTTGCCGCGCTCCAGCTGGTCGTTCACGTACCAGTAGGTGGCGGTGGCCCCCGTCGTCTCCTCGGCGTATCGCTCGCGCGCGCCGAGGAACAGCGTGATGCAGTCGTGGGCGCGGGGCAGGACCACCGGGATGTCGCGGGCCTCGATTCCGGCCGTCGCCCCGCCGCACAGGCCGTAGCCGAGGACGATCGCGTCGTACCCGGACGGGGTTGCGTCGATCGCGGCCTGCAGCTGTTCCCGCAGGTTGGCCGGCTCGTTGTGGAGGCCGCGCCTGTACAGGGTGACGTCGACCACGTGGGGCGAACGGGCCGCGCACAGGTAGACCGGGCGGGCGACGACGTCGCACGCGATGGCGCGGAGGCGCATCGGGCGCGGGGCCGACTGTGCAGGCTGCATGACATCCAGCCTATCCGGCGTCACCCCGGGCCGCACGGCGGCGGTTCGCCGCGCGGCCCCGGGCCGGCAGCGACTCAGGCCGACAGCGGGTACCGCCCGAACTCCTCGACCGCATCCACCATCGCCAGCACGTTCTCCGGGGGCACGTCGCCCATCACCGTGTGCACGGCGCCCAGCATGTACCCGCCGCCTGCGCCGAGCGTCCCGATGACCCGCCGCACCTCGGCACGGACCTCGGCAGGCGTCCCGTTCGGCAGGACGCGATGGGTGTCGATGCCGCCGCAGAACACCAGGTGGTCGCCGAATCGCCGCTTGAGCCCGGCGAAGTCCGACATCCCGCCGGCGGACGCCTGGACCGGGTTGAGGACGTCCACCCCGATCTCGATGAAGTCGCCGAGGAGGTCGAAGACGTCGCCGTCGGTGTGGAACACGACCGCGGCCCGCGTCCGCTCCCGGATGAACGCGATCAGGTCCGCGTGGATCGGCTTGAGGATCCGGCGGTACATCGCGGGCGACATGAGCAGCCCCACCTGGGAGCCGAGGTCATCGCCGATCTTCACCATGTCGATCAGGTCCCCGCACTCCCGCAGGAACCCGGCCATCAGCGTCTTGCACAGCGACTGCGTCTTCCAGAGGAGCGCCTCGGCGAACTCCGGTTCGCCTGCGAGATTGGCCAGGAAGTTGTCCGTTCCCTGCATGGCGAACGCACGCTCCAGCGGGAAGGCAAGCCACGGCGTGCCCATCGAGGCGTGGACGTTCTCGTCCCGGAGCCGCGATGCCTCCGCGCGCACGCCCTCGAACCGGCTCGGATCCGTCATGTCCGGCCACGGGTACCGCTCGATCGCATCGAGCGTGAACGCGTCCGCCATCGGGTGGACGCCGGGGAACCAGACGCCCGGCGCTCCCTCAACCTGGCCGCTCCCCCAGTCGTCGATGAACGGGGTGTGCGCGTCGCGGGCGGAGTTCCGCGCGCGCACCGCGGCCGGAAAGCGGTCGAGCACGCCACGAACGTCCGCGTGGAGGCGCCCGTACGTCGCCTCGTCCAGCCTGGCCGTCCCGAGCTCCGGCCAGTCGTAGATGTACTCGTCCGGAGCCTCGATCCCCTCGCGAGCCTTGATGGCCCGATAGGTGGACATCCGGATACCGGTCGCATTGCTCGGCCCGAGCACGATCGGGACCCGGTCCGGCATCTCGTGGGCGAGCGTCGCGAGGACGCGCTCGCGGGGCGTCATCGGCATGCTGCCTCCGTCGGCCGCGCGGCTGATTGCGGCCTCCCGATGAGCCTAGCGGGTCGGGCGTGGTAGCGTCCGCGCACCGGCGCCGGTCGTCCAGGGTGCCGCTCGAAGGAGAGTCACCATGACCGGCAGCGGCACGCGCGAGGATCCCTGGGACCTGGTCACGGCGAACGGCGGATCCGCCTACCAGATGTGGCGCGACGAGGCCGCGGATCCCGCCCGCCCTCGTGTGCCAGGTGGGCGCCACCCTCCTCCGCTACCACCTGCGCGCGATCGAGGACCTGCACGCGTGGCTGCGCGAGCAGGGCGACTGGGTTCCGCTCGGCGGCGCCGACGAGCAGAAGCCGGCACCCGACGGGTCGGTCGAGGCATGGGGCCGATCCGAGGCGAACCCGGTCGGCGGGTGGTACGGCCTGAGGAAGGGGTATCGCGGGCGTTTCGGCGTGTACCTCCCGCCGCTCCTGGAGGCCCTCGGTCTTGCGGAGCTGGAGCACAACGCGAAGAACAACCGCGTCCGGGCCAGGTAGCCTGCGGGCCTCTCAGGCAGCACTCAGCAAGTCAGGGCATGCTTAGGGGGTGACGACCTCCAGAACACCACGCCCGGAACCGGGCGGATCCTCTCCGCGGACGACCGACGCGCGGTCCCGCTCAGAATCATCCGGACGGACGACGCGCGGGCTCGCCGTCGCAGCCCTCGTCGTCGCCGTCGTCGGCGTCGCCCTGGCCGCGTTCGGTGCCCTCGCCCCGAGGGACGACAGCTGCCAGACGTCCGCCTGGAACACAACCCCCAAGGACACGAACCTCCCGGCCGGCTGGTCGGTGGCGTCCAGCCAGTACGACGTCTCGCGCAAGTCGATGTCACTGGTGGGTCCGGCGCCCGCCGACGCCACCACGACCCAGGCCGTGGTCTACGCGACGATCACCTGCTACCCGTCGGGTGCCGCGGACGCGGTGACCCGCTCGGCCGATGCGTCCACCGCCGCGGGCCAGACCGTGGTCAGCCGCGACGACCTCGGGGACCAGGGGTTCAGCGCCGCCGACAGCTCGGGGGCCAACTTCCTGCAGTTCCGCCACGACCGTCTCGTCGTGTACCTGGCCGGGTCCGGCGACGCGACCGCCGCCGAGGTGGACGCGATCGCCTCGGCCTTCGACAAGTCCCTTGGTGGGGACGGTGGGGCCGTAGCCCTCGGAACGCCGGGTACGGGAAGCCCGGCCGCGAGCAGCGGCCCCGACACCGGATCGGCAGCCCCCGGATCAGCCGCCCCCGGGTCGAGCGATTCCGGATCGGCCGGTCCGCCGGCGGCACCGGACCTGGAGGCCACGCTGCCCACGAAGGTCGGTGACGTCGTCCTGACCGTTGACAGCGCGACGGGCAGCACCTTCCTCGCCGACGACCAGGGGAGCCGCGCGATCACCGCGGCCCTGCGCGCCAACGGCAAGGTCGCCGATGACCTCAAGGTGGCGCAGGCCTACGACAGCGCATCCAACTCGGACCTCACGATCCTGGCCATCGGCGTCGACGGGATGAGCTCCGCCAAGGTGCTCCCGATCGTGCTCGATTCCTGGCTGGCGGCCTCGGGCGCCGGCGTGACCCAGCAGAAGGTGACGCTCGGCGGGCAGGAGTTCACGAGGGTCGACTACGGCGACGAGGGCCCGATGGACTACGTGGGCACGAAGGGCGACGCGGTGATCGTCATCACCACTCCCGACCCGGCCCAGGCTGCTGCCGCCGCCGCCGCCCTGCCCTGAGGGCGGCCCGGGTCCGAGGACGGCGCGGGCCCCAGGACGGCGGGGGTGAGGACGACCCCACCGGACTGCCTCCAACCGGCATCTTCCGCACAGGACGCCAAACGCGTATGCTCGCGTCCTCGGGTGGACGGTTGTACCCGTGCCTGCCCGGAAAGGGGTCCGAAACGTGCGGGAGCCTCTCGTGGCCTGGGCCGGCGACTGCGTCGTCCGCGGCAGCGTCGACATCGGTGACGGTCGCCTCAGCGACCAGGTCAACGAGCTGGACCTGCTCACGTTCTTCGACGCGACCCTCGAGTCCCTGGACGACGGGCACCGGGTCCAGGTGGGCGAGCTGGAGGTCGAGCGCCGCGAGCTGCACCTCATCGAGGTCAACGGCCGTCGCGGTGATCCCGGCCGGCGCCTGCGGACCATCGCCGAGCCCGTGGCGCTCCGGGTCGGGCCGTTTCTGGTCACCGGGAACCTCCACCGGTCGCCGAGCGCCCAGCCGATGGCGGCCCTCACGCGCTGGGCTCGATTCGTCCCGGTGACGGACGCCATGATCGAGGTCGGCGATACCCCGGCCGAACCGGTGCACCAGGACGTGATCCTCGTCAACCGCGACCGGATCTCCGCCTCGCGCCCGCTGGCGGCCATCGCCATCCGGCCCGAGGAGCCGGTCGAGGAGCCCACCGCCGCGCAGCTGTAGCAGGCGCGCCGGCCCTTGCAGCCCGGTCCGGTGGACCGAGCCGGGAGCCCGGGCGATCCTCCGGCACGTGTCGGTCCACCGAGCCCGCGCGTCAGGACGCCGGCAGGGTCCCCGATGGTGGCGTGCCGGCGGGGACCGGCTCGCTGACGGACCACCCGCCGTCCACCGCCAGGACCTGGCCCGTGACCATCCCGGCCCCGGGGGCGAGGAGCCAGAGCGCGGCATCGGTCACCGCCGCCGCGCCGATCGGCCCGCCCGCCAGCGGCTGCTTCTCCGCCAGGTAGGCGGTGATGGCGGGGTCGTCCTGGGCGCGCCGGCTCATGGGTGTCGCCACGAGCGATGGCGCAACGGCGTTGACGCGGATCCCGTGCGGGGCGTAGTACGCCGCCAGCGAGCGCGTGAGGGCATCGATCGCCCCCTTGCTGGCCGCGTAGGCGTGGGTCGCGAAGAACGCGGGCGCGGGGCGGGAGGCCAGCGTGCTGGACATCAGGAGCACCGAGCCGCGGGAGCCCTCCGCGTCGCGCTCCGCCGCGAGCATCCGGCGGATCGCAGCCCGGACGACCAGGAACTGGCTCGTGGCGTTCGCGGCCAGCACGGTCTCCCAGCCCTCCAGCGTCGCCTCGTGGACGGGCCCGTCGCCGAATCGCCGCCCGGAGATGCCCGCGACGCTGAAGACGGCGTCGAGGCGGCCGCTCGTCCGGTCGAAGGACGCAAACGCATCCTCGACCTGCGGCTCGCGGCGGAGGTCGGCCGCGTGCCACTCGCAGCGTCCGCCCGCGTCGCGGATCTCGCCCGCCAGGGCCTCCAGGTGGGTGGCGGTCCGGGACACGAGGAACACCACGCCGCCCTCCGCCGCCACGGCCCGTGCGGCCGAGGCCGCCATGCCCGTCGATCCGGTGATGAGCACGTGCCGGCCGGAGAACCGGGAACAACCGGTCATCGGTCGCCTCCTTCGGCGGGTACTGGGTCCAGCAGGGCGCCGTCATCCACCAGGCGCGTGCGGATGGCGGCCGCGGAGACGGCGCGTGGCGCGATCCCCTGGTCGGCGGCCAGCGCCGCGGCCGTGCCCGCCGCCTGGCCCATCGCCATGCAGGTCGCCATGGAGCGCGCGGAGGCGTGGGCGTCGTGCGTCGCCGAGAAGCAGCGCCCCGCGACGAGCAGACCCTCGATCCCGAGCGGCAGGAGGCTCCGGTACGGGATCCCGTACACGCCCGTCTCCCCGACGTACTGCCACGCGGTGTCCCCGCCGGCGTGATGGTCCTCGATCGGTGCGCCGCAGAGCGCGATCTCGTCCTCGAAGCGGCGGCCGCCCAGCACGTCCTCGCGGCTCAGACGGTGGTCACCGTGCACGCGCCGGCTCTCGCGGACGCCGATGGCAGGAGATGTTGCGACGATGGCGGCCCGCTCGAAGCCCGGGACGCGATCCCGGAGGAACCGGTGGTACTCCTGCACCTGCCGTCGACCCTCGACCTCGGCGCGGGTCAGCTGCTCCGGATCCGTGGCGTCCACGTTGGGGACTCGCGTCATGTGGACGAGGACCACCCCCGGGTACGGCGTCGGGTGCCAGGAGCCTTCGATCCGGGGCAGCCGGTAGTCCCCGTCCGCGGCCGCGTCACGCATGCGCGCCCAGAGCTCGGCCCTTGGGAAGGCGGCCGCCCGCTGCACGTCCACGTTGGCGACCTTGAACAGGGTCGAGAGGGACTGCACCGTGCCCCCGTCGCCCGGGGCGTCGTGCGGCACACCGGCCATGGCGGCCACGTCGGCGTCCCCTGAGGCATCGACGAAGGCCGTCGCCTCCACCCAGCGCTCGCCGCCCTTCGTCCACAGCCGGATCGCCGCCAGTCGCCCGCCGTCCACCCGCACGCCGGTGGCCCACGCGTGCAGCAGCAGGTCAACGCCTGCGTCCTCGGCAAGGCGCTCCCAGAGCACCTTCAGGGCCTCGGCATCGTAGGTGACCCCCGTGCCCGCTCCGTAGGTGTTCGGACGCTCGAAGGCGACGCCGTCCGCCGTCAGCCGCTGCACGACCTCCCACGCCAGCCCGCCGACGACCCGACGCGGGTTCGCGCCCGGGCGTGTAGAACGCGTAGAAGGTGTCCAGGACGGCCGTCGACGTGCCGCCCATGAACGCCAGGCGGTCCACGAGGAGCGTCCGGGAGCCCCGCCGCGCTGCCGTGATCGCCGCGCAGGCGCCCGCGGAGCCGGCCCCGATCACGACGACATCGAACACCTCGCTCACCCGGCGGGTCCCTCCCGGATCGTGAACAGGCGGGCCGGGTTCGTCTCCAGGATCCGCCGCGCGGCGTCGCTCGCCCAGCCGCCGCGTCAGCCGCGGCGCGAACGCCGTCATCAGGTACCGCAGCCCGGGTCCGCCGTCGTACGCCCGGAGGTAGTCGCGCCGGCCGAGGTCGAGGCCGAGGATGATGCGGTCCAGGTGCCCGGCGGCCGCGACGGCCTCGATGAGGTCCAGGACGGTGCTGTCGGGGTGGTACTTCGTCCGGCCGATCGTGTCGTACTCGAGCGTCACGCCGCGGGCTGCGATCTCGGCGTGGAGCTCGGCGTCCGGGTTCCGGTCGAGGTGGGCGAGCGCGATCCGGTCGGGACGGGCCCCGGCAGCCTCGAGCAGGTCGATGATCTCGTGAGCCGCCGTCCCGACCTCGCTGTGGACCAGGATGGCGGCGCCTGTCGCTGCGGAGGCCCCGGCGACGGCCTCGAGGCGCCGCCGCTCGCCGCGCGAGATGTGGTGGTAGGAGGCGCCACCCTTGATGGCACCCGCGCGCGCCGCGTCGAGGCGGCAGGGACGGATCAAGCCAGTCCGCCGGGTGCATGCCCTCCGTGAGGTCCGCGTAGATCCGGGCCGCCAGCATCTCCACGCTCGCCCGGTAGACCCAGTGGCCCTCGGGATAGTGGGCGTCGCGGTGGTAGCCCGATGGCGGCGATCACGTTCGCGCCGGTGGCGTCGGCGACCGCGCGCAACCCGTCAGGTCGGCGCCCGAGCCCGATCGGGGTCATCTCCACGATCGTGCCGAGTCCGCTCGCGAGGCCGTCACGGACCTCCTCGATCGTGCGGTCGACATCCGCGAAGGCCTGGCCCATCAGCGCCGGCGAGTCCAGGAACAGGTGGTCGTGGGCATCGATCACGCCGAGACCTGCCGCGGAACGCGGGCCGCTGACCGTGATGACGTGGCCCTCGAGCACCGAGGCCTCCCGATCGTTCCGGTCCCGCGGACCACCCGTCTGCAGTCTACCGGCCGCCGTTCGCCACCGGCACGAAACGGAGTGGCCCGCAGGGCCCGGTCCGGTGGACCATTCGGGCTCACGGCGGACGCGGCGGCCCCACGGTCGTCGTATGCCCCGGGCCGCTGTCTCACGCCCTGGGGATCCCCGCGCCCTGGCGTCGATCTCAGCCGACCGGCCTATTGCGCCGTCGCCAGCGACCGGTATCGTCGTGAGAGCCTGACGCCGGTGCCTCGAAGCCATGGCGGCTGGGGTTGAACGGAGGGCTCGTTGCCCGTCGCTCGCGACGCGACACCATTTCTGCCAGAGCGCTCATCGGCACGTGCGACACCTCGCCGCGCCTTGCCGGCGTGGATCGCCGCGGTCGTGCTGGCGCTCGTCACGGTCGTCCCGATCCCGGCCCAGGCGCAAGCCTCGACGACCTGGTCGCGGAACCTGTTCGTCTCGGGCAGCGATGGTCTACCAGGACCCGTACTTCACGGCGTGTACGGCGGCCTCCGTGATGACGATGCTGAACACGATCGCCGGCCGGCGCACCGGGGGCGGCGGGTTCGGCTGGACCGCATACCGGGTGAAGAACAGCGCGGACCCGGCGGAAGCCCGGGACCTGACGTCCATCCTTGCGTTCGAGCGATCGCACGACACCCTCCGGTCGGCCGCCGCCGGGTCGGATGCCCACGGCTGGCGCAACGCCCTGAACTACTACGGCTGGGGTCCTGACGCGATGACCGATCCGGCTCGGATGGTGTACCAGGATCGTGCCTACGCATCGTTCGGCGCCGCCATCAAGGCAGGCGTCAAGGCCATCGCCCGGTTCGGGATGCCGGTCGGCGTGCTCGGCTGGGCGGGCGGCCACGCCCAGGTCCTCACCGGCTACGTCGTCGTCGGCGCGGATCCGGCGACGTCGGACGCGTTCGTCGTGCAATCGGTCTACCTGTCGGACCCGCTGCGCCGGAATCGGATCCTCAACCTCAGGGTGAGCCTCAGCGAGCCTGCGGACCGGCAACCTGCACTACCGGTTCCAGGCGTATCGCGCGACGGACAGCCCCTATCGCGATACTGTCACGCTGGGCCTGCTCCCGGGCTCGGTCGCCGCGTCACGGGGCGCCTCCGAGTGGTATCGACGCTGGGTGCTCGTCGTCCCGGTCCGGAGCGGCGTGCCAAACCCGGACGCCGATCCCGACGCCGGATCCCACGATGGCCTCCAACCCGGATCCCACCGCCGCCCCAACCGCCCAACCGACCACCGCCCCGGTCCCGACCGCGACCGCGGACCCGACCGCTGACCCGACCCCCGGCCCAGCGCCAACCGCCCAACCGACCACCGCCCCGGTCCCGACTGCGACCGCGGACCCGACCGCTGACCCGACCCCGGCCCAGCGCCACCCCGACCGCCCCGCCCGATCCCGACCGCCCCGGACGCCGACCGCTGACCCGACCCCCGCCCCGACGCCGACCGCCGACCCGACTCCGCCCCGACCCCGACGCCCCGACCCGGCCGCTGACCCGATCGCGGCTCCCGCCTCGTCTCCGTCGCCCGCTCACCTGCCCTCGCCGCCCGGACCGCGTGGCCCGGACCCTGCCCGCAGGTGACCGGCCGACCGGTCGGCCATTGCGGGCCGTTCGGCACGTCTGGCGGGCCACCGTCGCCGGCGGAGGCTATGAGCATGGCTGCAACCGTCCGCCCGGACGTGCGCGTCCCGGCCGCCGCGTCCCTGCCTGTCGCCCGCGCCCTCCATCGTCGAGGGCGTGGTCCAGGGCGTCGGCTTCCGCCCGTTCGTCTGGCGCCTGGCCACGGAGCTCGGACTCGCCGGCCGCGTCCGCAACGCCGCCGGGCCGGGTCGAGATCGAGGCGGCCGGGCCCGCCGGCCGCGCTGGACGCCTTCGCCCGCCGCCTGCGCACCGACGCCCCGCCGCGCGCCCGCGTCGAGCGGGTGACGGTCGCGGCCGCTCGACGCCGCCGTCGCCGCGGCCCTCCCCGCCGCCTTCGAGATCGACGAGAGCGTCGTCTCGACCGCGCGTGGACCGGCTCTTCCCGCCGGACATCGCCACCTGCGACGACTGCCTGCGCGAGCTGTTCGACCCGGCGGACCGCCGCTACCGCTACCCGTTCACCAACTGCACGAACTGCGGCCCGCGGGCGACGATCATCGAGGAGCTCCCGTACGACCGGGCGCAGACGACGATGCGCGCGTTCCCGCTGTGCGCCGGCGTGCGAGGCGGAGTACCGCGACCCGGCGAACCGCCGCTTCCACGCCGAGCCGGTGGCCTGCCCGGCCTGCGGGCCGCGGCTCGCCTGGCGGCCGACCGGCGCGCCCGGCCCCGATCGCCACCGGGGAGGACGCGCTGGCCGCCGCCGTCGCCGCGCTCCGTGCCGGCGGCGATCGTCGCGGTCAAGGGCCTCGGCGGCTACCACCTCGCCTGCGACGCGACCGACGACGCGGCCGTCCGCCGGCTGCGGGACCGCAAGCGCCGCTGGGCGAAGCCGTTCGCCGTGATGGTCGCGCGACCTCGACGGCCGCGCGAGGCGCTGTGCCGGATCGGCGCGCTGGAGCGGCGGCTCCTCGCCGGGCCCGCCCGCCCGATCGTCCTGCTCGAGGCGCGCCGCGACGGCCGCCGCGCCTCGCGCCCTCCGTGGCGGCCGGGCAACCGGCGCCTCGGCGTCTTCCTGCCCTACACGCCGCTCCACCACCTGCTGCTCGAGGCGGTCGGCCGGCCGCTCGTGCTGACCTCCGGGCAACCTCACCGACGAGCCGCTGGCCACCGACGACGACGACGCGCTCGTCCGGCTCGCCGGCCTCGCCGACGGGTTCCTCGTCCACGACCGCGAGATCCGGGCGCGCTACGACGACTCCGTGACGCGCGTGGTCGCCGGCCGCGAGTCGGTGGTGCGCCGGGCGCGCGGGTACGCGCCGGAGCCGATGCCGCTGCCGGTCGCGACGCCGGTCCCGCTGCTCGCCGTCGGCGCGGAGCTGAAGCACACGTTCACGCTGGCGCCGCGGCGGCGCGCGCCCACGTGGCGCCGCACAACGGCGACCTCGAGGACCTGGCCACGCACCGGGCGTTCACGGACGGCCTCGCGCACCTGTCGCGGCTGCTCGCGCTGGAGCCCGAGGTCGTCGTCCACGACCTCCACCCGGAGTACCTCTCCACCAAGTACGCGCGTGGCGCGGTTCCCGGCCGCGAAGCGGATCGCCGTCCAGCACCACCACGCGCACGTCGCCTCGTGCGCGGCGGAGCACGGGATCACCGGCCCGTTCCTCGGCGTCGCCTACGACGGCCTGGGCATGGGCGACGACGGCACGCTCTGGGGCGGCGAGGTGCTCGCTCGCCGACCTGCGCGGCTACCGCCGGCATCGCGCGCTTCGGGCGCGCGCCGCTGCCCGGCGGCGCGCTCGCCGTCAAGCGGCCGTACCGCATGGCGCTCGGCTACCTGTTCGGCGCCGAGGCGTTCGGCGACGACGGCGGGCGCCGGCTGGGCCGGCGCGCGACCTCGCCGACGGGCCGCCGGCGCGGCCGTTCCTCGCCCGGCTCGACCCGCGCGAGGTCGCGCTCGTCCGCACGCAGGTCGCCCGCCGGCTCAACGCGCCGGTCGCGTCGTCGGCGGGCCGCCTGTTCGACGCCGCGGCCGCGCTGCATCGGCATCCGCGACGTGGCCGAGTACGAGGCGCAGGCCGCGATCGACCTCGAGCTCGCCGCCGGCGAGCGCGTCGCGCCGCCGCTGCCGTACCGCCTGGACTACGCGCGGACGACCTGCTCGTCTACGACCCGCGGCCGACGCTGGCGGCGCTGCTCGACGGGCGCGCGGCCGGGCGCGCCGAGGGCGCTGGCCGCCGGCTTCCAGGCCACGATCGCCGAGGTGACCCGCGAGCTCCTCGCCGACGCGCGCGCTCGCACCGGGGTCGCGTACCGTGTGCCTCTCGGGCGGCGTGTTCCAGAACCGCCGCCTGGCGTCGGCGCTGCTGCGCGAGCTGGCCCGCGACGGGTTCGAGGTGTTCATCAACCGCCAGGTCCCCGTCAACGACGGCGGGCGTGAGCTACGGGCAGGCCGCGGTCGCCGCGGCCCGGCTGGCATCCGGCGCGTCGGGCGCGCCCCGCGCAGGAGGACTGACACGATGTGTCTCGGGATCCCGGGCCGGATCACGGAGATCCGCGACGAGGCCGGGCTGGCCATGGGCAAGGTGGACTTCGGCGGCGTGCGCAAGGACGCCTGCCTCGCCTACCTGCCCGAGGCCCAGCTCGGCGACTACGTCATCGTCCACGTCGGCTTCGCCATCAGCCAGGGTGGACGAGGACGAGGCGCTCAAGACGCTCGAGATCCTCGACGAGATGGGCGTCATGGGCCCGGAGCTCATGACGATGGGCCCGGGCATGGACGAGCCGGCGATCGTCAGCGACGACGCCCCGGGCGCGCTCACCTTCAACCCGGCGCTGCCGCCGCCGCCGATCGGGAGGCCGCAGGCGTGAAGTACCTCGACGAGTACCGCGACCCCGTGCTCGCCAAGAAGCTGCTGGCCGAGATCCACCGGATCACCACGCGGCCGTGGACCCTGATGGAGGTCTGCGGCGGCCAGACGCACACGATCGTCAAGCAGGGGATCGACGAGGCGCTGCCCGAGGGCGTCCGGATGATCCACGGCCCGGGCTGCCCGGTCTGCGTGACGCCGCTGGAGCAGGTGGACAAGGCGCTCGCCATCGCCGCCCGCCCGGACGTCATCTTCACCAGCTACGGCGACATGCTGCGCGTGCCCGGCTCCACCACGGACCTGCTCGCCCTCAAGGCCCGCGGCGCCGACGTGCGCATCGTCTACAGCCCGCTCGACGCCCTGAAGATCGCCCTCGCCAACCCGGCCGAAGCAGGTCGTGTTCTTCGCCGTCGGCTTCGAGACCACGGCACCCGCGAACGCCATGGCCGTCGCCGAGGCGGCCCGGCGCGGCATCGACAACTTCAGCGTGCTCGTCTCGCACGTGCTCGTGCCGCCGGCGATGACCGCGCTCCTGGACTCGCCGACCAACAAGGTCCAGTCGTTCCTGGCCGCGGGTCACGTCTGCGCGATCATGGGCTGGACCGAGTACGAGCCGATCGCCGCGCAAGTACCGCGTGCCGATCGTCGTCACCGGCTTCGAGCCGCTCGACCTGCTGGAGGGCATCCTGATGGCGATCCGCCAGCTCGAGGAGGGCCGCTTCGAGGTCGAGAACCAGTACACCCGCGCCGTCACCCGCGAGGGCGTGCCGCTCGCCCAGCAGCAGGTCCTCGCGGTGTTCGAGGTGGGGCCGCGCAAGTGGCGCGGCGTCGGCGAGATCCCGATGTCCGGCTACCGCCTCCGCCCGGAGTACGCGCGCTTCGACGCCGAGCTCGAAGTTCGACGTCGGCGACATCCACACCAACGAGCACCCGGCCTGCATCGCGGGCGCGATCCTGACCGGCGACAAGACGCCGCTCGACTGCACCGCCTACGGGACGCTGTGCACCCCGCAGAAGCCGCTCGGCGCGCCGATGGTCAGCTCCGAGGGCACCTGCGCCGCCTTCTACGCGGCCGGTCGCGGCCTCAACGCGACCGGCGGGTTCACGGGCGCCATGCCGCTGATCCAGGTCGCCCCGGCGGGCCGGGAGGAGATGCGATGACCGCCGCCGACGAGCGAGCGAGCGACGATCGACGCCGACGGGTGTCGTCTGCCCGGCGCCGATCCCCGAGGACCAGCGCGTCATCCTGGGGCACGGGTCCGGCGGCCAGCTCTCCAACGCGCTGATGCGCGACCTGCTCGCGCCGGCGCTCGCGCCGGCCTCGCCCGGCGGCGTGCTCAACGACGCCGCCGTCGTCGAGATCGGCGGGCGCGCGCCTCGCGTTCACCACGGACTCCTACGTCGTGTCGCCGATCCGGTTCCCCGGCGGCGACATCGGCGAGCTGGCGGTCAACGGGACCATCAACGACCTCGCGATGATGGGCGCGACGCCCGTCGCGATCAGCCTCGCCTACGTCATCGAGGAGGGCCTGCCGCTCGAGGAGCTGCGGGTCATCACGATGTCGGCGGCGGCCGCGGCCGCGAGGGCCGGCGCGCGGATCGTCACCGGCGACACCAAGGTGGTCGGGCGGGGCGCCGCGGACCGGCTGTTCGTCAACACGTCCGGGATCGGCCTGGTGCGCGAGGGCGTGGCCCCGTCGGCCGACCGCGCGCGGCCGGGCGACGTCGTGATCCTGTCCGGCGAGATCGGCCTCCACGGCGTCGCGATCATGAGCGTCCGCGAGGGCCTCGAGTTCGAGGTGGAGATCGCCTCCGACACGCAGGCGCTCAACGGGCTCGTCGCGGCGATCACGGCGGTGGAGCCGGACGTCCACGTGCTCCGGGACCCGACGCGCGGCGGCCTGTCGTCCACGCTCAACGAGATCGCCCAGGCGTCTCGCGTGGGCATGGTCCTCGACGAGCCGGCGATCCCGATCCCGGGTCCCGTGCGTGCCGCCTGCGAGTTCCTGGGCCTGGACCCGCTCCACGTCGCCAACGAGGGCAAGCTCGTGGCGATCGTGCCCGCCGGCTCCGCCGGACGCCGTGCTGGCCGCGATGCGCGCCACGCCCGAGGGCGCCCTGGCGGCGCGGATCGGCGAGGTGGTTGCGGATCACCCGGGCATGGTCACCATCCGGACGATCGTGGGCAGCGAGCGGATCGTGGACATGCTGGTCGGCGAGCAGCTGCCCCGGATCTGCTGAGGGCCGTGCCGGCGCGCGGATCAGGATGATGGCGCCGGGACGGCCGGGTGCCCGATGGCCGGAGCGACTGACGTTCGGGCGGCCGACGCTCACGCTGGTGGACGCTCAGGCGGACGTGCCCCTGCGCATCCCGTACAGCCGCCAGGCCAGCCGGCCGAGGCCGTAACCGGTCAGGCTCGGCACGCCGAACCAGAACATGGCGATCAGCCCGGAGATCGGATCCAGCGGCACAGGCTCGTTGACGCCGAACGACAGGACGAGGATCAGCATCATCCCGGCGAGGTTGCCCACGAACCCCACGAGCAGCCCCGTCCATCCGCTCGTGACAAGACCCGCGATGATGCCCGCACCCAGCAGGATCGCCGGCGAGATGGCGGTGACCGCGCACGCGGCGTTGAAGCCCTGGCCGAGACAGCCGAGAATGGCTCCGCCCCACACCGCGATCGGGCAGGCGGCCGCGATGACGAGGAAGGCGATCAGGTCGCGGAGCGGGTTGTAGCGCTGGTTGTCCACGCTGGTCCTCCGTACCCGCGGATCATGCCTGTCGGTGGACCGCAGCGCGACCCCCAATTGCAGGCCGCGCGGCGTCCGCGCCGCCGGCGATCAGCGCGCGGTCGCGGTCGCGGCCTCGTCGTCGACGAGGCGGAGCATGTCGATGGTCTCGGCCAGGCGCGCATTGAACAGCCGGCGCACGACGTCGAGGAGCTCGAATAGTTCGGTATCCGCGACTTCGTAGATCACCGTGGTGCCTCGCCGTTCGGTCTTCACGATGCCCCGGCCGCGGAGGATGGCCAGTTGCTGGGACACGGACGAGGGCGGGGCGCCCGTCGCCTCCTGGATCTGGGTGACGCTCAGCGGGCCGCTCCGCAGCAGCTCCAGGATCCGGATCCGCAGGGGGTGGGCGAGCGCCTTGAAGAACTCCGCCTTGAACTGGCGAAGCCGTTCGGCATCGTCGGGCCGGTGCTTGCCGGGTGTCATGTCAGGAGACTCCGCAGCGTCGTGTGGAAGATAATTCGTAATAATGCGAAATGGCGAACAAAACGGTACCATGGCCAGATGCATACCGCCCCCGAGCCCCGCGATGTCGATGCCACCAGACTCCACTCAGCGGCGGCCCCCGCGGCCGCTGCGCTCGACGTCTCCGGGTCGGGCGCGAAGGAGCTCGCAGCCCTGCTCGAGCACGCCCGGTCCGCGACGCCGGGCCGACGGATCGAATCGCGGGATGGGATCGCCGGGTTCGGAGCCCTCGGGATCGAGGGCGTCCGGCCCTGGCTGGTGGACGGCGCTCTCGCGGCGTTCGCCGTGCGGGTGATCGAACGGGCTGGGATCAACGGCGAGTCGGCGCTGGCCTCCAAGGTCCTGCGCGCCGCGCGGGCGACCGTGCCCCGCGGCGTCACCGAGGACGTCGAATGGGCCCTCCAGCAGCTGCGAGCGGCCGCGCGCCCGAAGCCGCTCCCGGCGGCCGCGCCCGCACCCGCCGTCCTCGTCCGCCGACCGGCCCCGCGTCCCACCTCGTCCAGCCGGCGGCCGCGCACGGGCTGACCGCCCGGACCCGCCTCGCCGCGAACGCCGTCGCGGCGGCCCGGACCTCAGGTATCAGCCGCCGACAGCAGAGATGGCGGCCGATCGCTCCCTGAGATGAGCCCGCCCGTCCGACAGGAGGTCGGCCGAATCGCGGGGAACCAACTGCGGCGGGCGCCGGTCGATATTCTGGATCGTGACGAGGTAGCCGGCCTAAGGAGGCGGTCTCGGGCCCGAGTCTCCGGCAGAGGCGATCGCCGGCGATCCGGGCTCCCGGCGTGACGTCGCTCGAGGCCCACCTGATCGCCGATCGATCGGGTGACGCGCGCATGACGATGGACGCCTGGATCGCCGCGGCCGTCTTCGTCGTCGTCTACGTCCTGATCGCGACCGAGCGGTGGGACCGCACGCTCGTCGCGATGATCGGCGGCCTCGCTGGTGGTGGTCCTCGGCATCGTCGACCAGCAGCAGGCGTTCGCCGCGATCGACCTCAACGTCATCTTCCTGCTGGTCGGGATGATGGTGATCGCCTCGGTCCTCGCGCGGACCGGGTTCTTCGACTGGCTGGCGATCGAGTCGGTGATCCTGTCACGCGGCCATCCGGTGCGGCTGCTGATCATCCTCGCCGACGTCACCGCGGTGGTGTCCGCGTTCATCGACAACGTGACGACGGTCGTCCTCATGACCCCGATCACGCTGTCGGTCGCGAAGCGCCTCGACATCTCGCCCAAGCCGTACCTGCTCGCGGCGATCTTCGCCTCGAACATCGGCGGCACTGCGACCCTGATCGGCGACCCGCCGAACATCATGATCGGGTCGGCCGCCGGGCTCGGCTTCGACGCGTTCCTGCTCAACCTGACGCCGGTCATCATCGTGATCTTCGTGGCCTTCGCCGGGATCATGTGGGCATCTCTTCCGGGGGCACCTGCGCGTGCCGGACGATCGTCGCCTGGCGGCCGTCGAGCGCACCGAGGACAGCGTGATCAAGGACCGGCCACTGATGATCAAGGCGCTCGTGGTGACCGGCGCTCACGATCATCGGGTTCCTGATCCACTCGGCGGTCGGCCTCGAGCCTGCGACGGTCGCGATGCTCGGTGCCTCGGTCCTGATGCTCGTGGGCGGGCTGGACGTCGCACGAGACGCTCCGCGACATCGAGTGGTCCACCCTGTTCTTCTTCGTCGGGCTGTTCATCCTCGTCGAGGCACTCGTCGAGGTGGGAATCGTGGCGGACATCGCCAACTGGCTCGCCGAGGTGACCAGGGGCGACGCCACGGTGGCCACGATCAGCATCCTGTGGTTCTCCGGCGCAGTCTCGGCGATCGTCGACAACATCCCGTACACGGCGACGGCCATCCCGATCGTGCAGCACCTGGCCGCGGGCGGGATCCCCATCGAGCCGCTGTGGTGGGCGCTCGCGCTCGGCGCCTGCCTCGGCGGCAACCTGACGATCGTGGGCGCGTCGGCGAACGTGGTCGTCGTCAACATGTCGGACCGCGCCGGCCACCCGATCCGGTTCGCGGAGTTCCTGCCGCTACGGCAGCGCCGCGGTCCTCGCTCGTCGCTGGGGATCTAGCACCGTGTACCTCTGGGTGCGCTACCTGGCCTGACGGATTCGCCCCGGTCCGTCACGCGGGTCGGCACCGCGGGCGGTCGGCGCCGCGGCGGGTCGGCAGACATGGCCGTGTCACACGGACGCCGAGGCCCCTCCGCGGCGGGAGGGGCCTCGAGTGAGCTCGCGCGTGTGTGGACCGGCGGAGCCGGCCGACGGGTCAGGCGAGCTGCGCCGCGACGTGCTTCTTGCCCACGGTCAGCGTCAGGACGCCGTAGAGGACGAAGGAGACGACGAGGCCGACGACCCAGCTGTAGTCGTAGAACGGCTTGAGGAACGGGATGATGCCCGTCCGACCGGGAACGGCGTCGCCGTCGCGTCGGCGGAGTAGGCCCCGCCGATGGCGATGACGATGCCGATCAGGAGCGACACGACCGCGATCCAGTTCCAGCCCTTGGCATACCGGTAGACGCCGTCGGTCCGGTACAGGTCCGCGAGCTTGAGGTTGTTGCGGCGGACCCACCAGTAGTCGGCGATCAGCACGCCCGCGATGGCGCCGGTGGCGCCGCCGTAGGTGCCCAGCCACGTGAAGATGTAGGAGTTGGGGATCGGTGAGCAGGTTCCACGGCTGGATCAGGATGCCCGAGGATGCCCGTGATGATGCCGCCGGTGCGGAAGGAGATCCGCCGCGGCCAGGCGTTCGAGAAGTCGTACGACGGGCTCACGACGTTGGCGGCCACGTTGGTGGTCAGCGTGGCGAGCGCGAGGGCCGCCAGCATGATGACCAGGGCGATCGGGTTGTTCAGCTTGCCGGTCAGGGCGACCGGGTCCCAGATCGCGTCGCCGTAACACGATGACGGTGGCGGACGTCGTGAGGACGCCGACCAGCGGGAACAGCGTCATGGTCGTCGGCAGGCCCAGCGCCTGGCCGTAGACCTGGTCCTTCTGGCTCCGGCCGAACCGGGTGAAGTCGGGCATGTTGAGCGACAGCGTGGACCAGAACGCGATCATGCCCATGAGCGAGATCGGGAAGATCTTCCAGAAGTCCGGGCCCCAGCCGAGCTTGCCCGGCGTCCTCGACGACCGGGCCGAGGCCGCCGGCCTGGATGATCATCCAGATCATGAGGCCCAGGAAGACGACGATGAGGAACGGGGCCGCCCAGTTCTCGAAGACCTTGATCGCCTCCATCCCCCAGAGGACGATGATCATGTTGAGGGCCCAGAAGATGGCGAAGCTGAGCCACAGCGTCCACGGCTGGGCAGGCCGCGGCGCCGATCCCGATCGAGATCGAGCTGGCCGTCGGTCCACCAGCGAGTCCGGGCCGAGAAGCGCTGCCGACCACGGCGAACAGCGCCGTGCCGCCGATCCAGGTCTGGATGCCGAACCAGCCGCAGGCGACGAAGGCGCGCATGAGCGCCGGCAGGTTGGCGCCGTAGGTGCCGAACGAGGCGCGCGCGATCACCGGGTAGGGGATGCCGTACTTGGTGCCCGCGTGGCTGATCGCCAGCATCGGGATCAGGACGAGGACGTTGGCGAGGAAGATCGTGAACAGCGCCTGGTACCAGGCCATCCCGAGGAGCGATCAGGCCGGAGGCCAGCAGCCACGTCGGGATGTTGATCGCCATGCCGATCCACAGGGCGAGGTAGTTGTAGGTGGTCCAGGTCCGCTTCGTCGATCGGGACCGGGGCCAGGTCCTCGTTGTGGAGCGCTCCCCCGAGGCCTGCGTCAACCTCCGCGCTCAGCTCCACCCGTCCATCGGGCATCGTCATCTGTTCCGCCAGTGCCATGAGCCTCCCTCCAAGAAGGTTTTGGCCGGTGCCCAGCACCGTAAATCGGGCGTCGCCCGTGCGACCGCGAACTGGCGATCCGCCGCACCGCTTCCGGCGGGTCACCCGGAATACTGACGCGTTGGGCGCGTCCGCGGGAGCCGTTGGCGCGAGGTCATCCTCGACCGTTCCTTCGCCCGATCGAGATCTTCCCGACACCCGGCGCGTCGCGAGTGATGGCCCATGAGAGCATCGGCAGATCCGGGGACGGAGTGTCGCGGGTCCCGAAGTTGTACGCCGTTCGGACCGTGCGGGGCCCTCGGATCACGGTCCGCCGCGCCCGTGCGGGACGTGTAGTCCGGCCCTTGCCCCGGGGCGACGGCGGCGGACGCTGAGAGCCTGACGGCAGGCGGCCGGTTCGGCTGCCCCGGGTCTTCGCGCGGAGAGGTTTCGATGCCCCGTAACGTCCGAGGTGCGCTCCTGCAGGCCAGCTGGACCGGCGACAAGGAGTCGATGATCCAGAAGCACGAGGGCTACGCGCACGAGGCCGCGAAGCAGGGCGCCGGGGTGATGCTCTTCCAGGAGCTCTTCTACGGCCCCTACTTCTGCCAGGTCCAGGAGACCAGGTACTACAGCTACACCGAGCACATCCCCGACGGCCCGACCACGCAGCGCATGCAGGCCCTCGCGAAGGAGACCGGCATGGTCCTCGTCGTGCCGATGTACGAGGAGGACAGCCAGACCACCGGGATCTACTACAACACCGCCGCCGTGATCGACGCCGACGGCAGCTACCTGGGCAAGTACCGCAAGACCCACATCCCCCACGTGAAGGGGTTCTGGGAGAAGTTCTACTTCCGCCCGGGCAACCTCGGCTACCCGGTGTTCGAGACCGCGGTGGGCAAGGTCGGCGTGTACATCTGCTACGACCGCCACTTCCCCGAGGGTGCCCGGGCCCTGGGGCTCAACGGGGCCGAGCTGGTGCTCATCCCCGCGGCCACCAGCCGCGGCCTCTCGGAGTACCTGTGGCGGATCGAGCAGGTCAGCCACGCGGTCGCCAACAGCTACTTCGTGGGGACCATCAACCGGGTCGGCATCGAGCCCGAGGTCGGCGACGACGACTTCTACGGCCAGAGCTACTTCTGCGACCCCCGCGGCCAGATCATCGGCGGCGCCGGCTCCGCGCACGACGAGGAGCTGGTCATCCGCGACCTCGACCTCGACCTCGTGTCCGAGGTCCGCCAGACCTGGCAGTGGTATCGCGACCGCCGCCCCGAGATGTACGAGGACCTCGTCGCGCTGTAGGGCTCGGTCGACCACCCAAGGGCCCGGGAGCCAATGGCTCCCGGGTCCTTCGACTTCTCCGGTCAGGTCCTCGCCGAACCGGGCGTGGGTGCCCGTGGGGCGATAGGCTGGAGCCGCACGCACAGATACACATGCGGTCACGCGCGGTGGCGGGGCCCACTCCGTCGCCACCCGCCCGTCGCCGCTGGAGGATCCCATGGAGTACCGAAGGCTCGGCAAGACCGGACGCGACGTGAGCGTCATCGGGTTCGGGGCGTGGGCGATCGGGGCCGACTGGGGCACGGTCGACGACGGCGACAGCCTCCGCGCGCTCCATGCCGCCGCGGACGCGGGCGTGACCCTGATCGACACCGCGGACGTCTACGGGGACGGCCGCAGCGAGCGGGTCATCCGTCGCTTCCTGGCCGAGCGCCAGGGCGAGCGGTTCTTCGTTGCGACCAAGATGGGCCGCCGCGCACCACTGGACATGGCCGCGTACACGCCGGAGGCCTTCACGGCCTGGACGGACCGGAGCCGGGACAACCTCGGCGTGGACACGCTGGACCTCATCCAGCTCCACTGCCTGCACCCGTCGGTCTACTACCACCCAGAGACCTTCGCGGCACTCGACGAGCTCGTGGCCGCCGGCGCCATCGCGAGCTACGGCGTCAGCGTGGAGCGCGTGGAGGAGGCTCTCAAGGCGATCGAGTTCCCGGGCGTCGCCACGGTCCAGATCATCTTCAACATGTTCCGCCAGCGCCCCGCGGAACGGTTCCTGGCCGAGGCCCTCCGGCGCGACGTCGGGGTGCTGGCCCGCGTGCCTCTCGCGTCGGGCCTGCTGAGCGGCAGGATGTCGCCGGCCACGCACTTCGAGCCGACGGACCACCGCCTCTACAACCGCGAGGGCGCGTCGTTCGACCGCGGCGAGACCTTCGCTGGCGTGGACTACGAGACGGGCCTGGAGGTGGTGGACGCGCTGCGGGAGCTGGTCCCGGAGGGCGCGACGATGGCCCAGCTGGCCCTGCGCTGGATCCTGATGCACGACGGCGTGACGACCGCGATCCCGGGGGCGAAGACGCCGGATCAGGCGCGGGCGAACGCGGCCGCCGCGGACCTGGCCCCCCTTCCCGCGGCCACCATGTCGCGCGTCGCCGAGCTCTACGAGACACGCATCAAGCCCCTCGTCCACCAGCGCTGGTAGGGAGATCCGTCGCCCCATGTCCACGCTCATCCGGGTCCCCGGCGCAGTGATCACCGAGCGCGAGCACCGCGTCCCGCTGGACCACGCGCTTCCCGACGGCACGTCGATCTCGGTGTTCACCCGCGAGGTTGCCGCGCCCGGCGGCGAGGACCTCCCGTATCTCGTGTTCCTCCAGGGCGGTCCCGGCTTCGAGGCGACACGCCCCACCAGCCCGCCGTCGGGATGGATGAAGCGGGCCCTCGCTGAGTACCGTGTCCTGCTGCTCGACCAGCGCGGCACCGGGCGGTCAACCCCCGTCGGCCCGCAGATCCCGGGCGAGACGGCGGCGGACCAGGCCGCCTATCTGGCCCACTTCCGCGCCGACTCGATCGTCCGGGACGCGGAGTGGATCCGCGGCGAGCTGGGCGTCGACCGCTGGAGCCTGCTGGGCCAGAGCTTCGGCGGCTTCACGTCCCTGACGTACCTCTCCATCGCCCCGGAGGGCCTGCGGGAGGCGCTCCTCACCGGGGGGCTGGCGCCGATCACGAACCGGCCGGTCGATGACGTCTATGGCGCCACGTGGAAGCGCCTGCGGGAGGCGAACCGTCGCTACTTCGAGCGCTACCCGGAGGACCGGGCCCGTGTCCGCGACGCCCACCACCGCATCGAGGCCGAGGACGTCCGCCTTCCGTCCGGTGACCGCCTCACCGGACGCCGGTTCAGGCAGATGGGCATGTGGCTGGGCGACTCCGCCGGTTTCGAGCACCTCCACCACGTCCTGGAGCTCCCGTTCGGCTCGCCGGCGTTCCTCCACGACGTCGAGGGCGCGGTCCGGTGGGCCCGCAACCCGATCTACGCCACGCTCCACGAGTCGTCATACGCGGACGGCGGCCCCACCCGCTGGTCCGCCCACCGGCTCACGCCGGACTGGTTCGCGGGCTCGGAGGCGTTCACTGCGGAGCACGTCTTCCCGTGGATGTTCGAGGACTACGGCGGCCTCCAGTCCCACCGCGACGCGGCCGAGATCCTGGCGGAGCACCCGTGGCCGCGCCTCTACGACGAGGCGCGCCTCGCCCGCAACGAGGTCCCGGTCGCCGCCACGATCTACGTGGACGACCTGTACGTGGAGCGCGCCTTTGCCGAGGAGACGGCCGCGGGCGTTCACGGGCTGCGGGCGTGGATCACGGACGAGTACGCGCACAACGGCCTGCGCGCCGACGGCGAGCGCGTGCTGGGACGCCTGATCGACCTCGCCCGCGGTCGCGCCTGACGGTCGGATTGGCCGTGTCGACCAGATCACGGACCGGCTCCGGGCAACGCGTTCGTCGGGGAGGTCACGGGCAAGCAGGCACACGGCCGGGTCGCGGTCGTGGGCACCCTGCCTTGAGCGACGTCAGCGCCAGGTCCGCGTCCGTGTGACCAGGCCCGCGCCACCGGGTCGGGACAGGGCGAGGCCGTGCTCGGGGAGGAGCGAACGGGTCGTGACGCGTGATGCCCATCGCCGCGCGGTCGCCGGGCGAACGAACGGTGCCCTGCCGTGCGGTTCCACCCGCCGGGCGATCGGGAACCGAGGTGACCCCAGCCGGCAGGTCACGGTTTCAGCCGCCGGGCGACCAGATCGTTGCGGCACCGCCCAATTCGTTCGCGCCGCGGAGGGCGGGCGCGCAGAGGACGGGCCGTCGAGGGGCTGGCGCGCAGAGGACGGGCGGGGAGGCGCGGGCGCGCAGAGGACGGGCAGGAGGCGTGGGCGCGCAGAGGTCGGGCAGCGGAGGGGGAGGGAGGCTCGGGCGCAGAGGACGGGCAGGAGGCCCGGCGCGCGCAGGAGGCACGGGCGCGAAGGACGGGCGGGAGGCACGGGCCGGGCGCCGAGGACGGGCAGGAGGCACGGGCGCGCAGAGGACGGGCAGGAGGTCGCCGGCCGGTCAGTCACCCCGGTCTCCCCGGAGCGCGTGGAGTGCGCCGCGCGCAACGCCCGCGCTCGCCGTGGCTCATCCTGTGCATGTGGAATCTCAGGAGCGGGTTCTGGCCGCCCGCAACCCGGACATCGCGCTGCTGTTCGCAACGCGCATCCTGCGCATGTTCGGGTACGGCTTCCTCGCCGTCGTGCTGGTGCTCTACCTGTCCGCGATCGGCCTGTCGGGCGGTCAGACGGGCCTCTTGCTGGCCCTGACGCTCCTCGGCGACGCGGGCGTCTCCCTGTGGCTGACCACCCACGCCGACCGAATCGGACGACGACGGGTCCTGCTCGTCGGGGCGATCCTGATGCTCCTCGCCGGCCTGGCGTTCGTGGCGACCCCCATGTTCGCCGTGCTGCTGGTCGCGGCCACCATCGGCGTGATCAGCCCGAGCGGCAACGAGGTGGGGCCGTTCCTGGCCGTGGAGCAGGCTTCGCTGTCCCAGCTGGTGCCGGCGCGGCAGCGGACCGGGCTGTTCGCGCAATACCAGCTGGCGGGCTCGTTCTCGACGGCCGCCGGGACGCTGGCGGGTGGGGTCGTGTCGCAGCTGGCCATCAACGCCGGGGCGAGCCCTGCGGACGCCTATCGCTACGTGATCATCGGGTACGCGATCGTCGGCGGCGCGCTTGCGCTCCTGTTCACCCGCGTATCGCCCCGCGTGGAGGTTCCACCGGCCGACGTCGCCGACCAGACGATCCGGGACCGCCTCGGCCTCCATCGCTCGCGGGGTGTTGTCCTCCGCCTGTCGGCGCTGTTCGCGCTCGACGCCTTCGCCGGCGGCTTCGCGATCCAGGGGTTCATCGCGTTCTGGTTCCAGAACCGGTATGGCCTGGATCCCGCCCTGCTGGGGCTGATCCTGTCGGCGGCGAACGTCCTGGCCGGGTTCTCGGCCCTCGCCGCGGGGAGCCTGGCCGAGCGGTTCGGCCTGGTCAGGACGATGGTGTTCACCCACCTCCCGTCCAACATCCTGCTGATGCTGGTGCCGCTGATGCCCAGCCTCCAGCTTGCCGTCGTCATGCTCCTGGCTCGGTTTGCGATCAGCCAGATGGACGTTCCGACGCGCCAGTCGTACACCATGGCGATCGTCGCCCCGGACGAGCGGTCGGCCGCGGCCGGGGTCACGGGAATCGCCCGGAGCCTGGGTGTCGCGGCGTCACCGCTGTTCGCCGCGCCGCTGTATGCCAGCGTCGCGCTCGCCGGCCTGCCGTTCATCATCTCGGGCGGCCTCAAGGTGGTCTACGACCTGCTCCTCTACCGGAACTTCAAGCGCGTCCGCCCGCCGGAGGAGTCGGGGTCATGACGGCCGGGAGCAGGATCGCGCCATGCCCACTGCGCAGGTGGTGCATGATCCGCGGACGGCGATGATCGCGACCCGCATCGCGGAGTCCGTGCCGATCCGGAGGAACCTGACGATGGACAAGAAGGCGAAGACGCCCAAGAAGCCGAAGACCGCGCCGCCGAAGAGCCCCAAGGCTTCCTAGCGCCCGGAGTCCTGGCGCGCCGTCGCCCCTCCAGGGGCGCCGGGCCGTCCGGGTCCGGATCAGGTGTGGACGAGCGCCCACCTCGTGCCGCCGCCCACCGCTCCCGTGGCGGACGATGCCGCCGGCGACGGTGCAGTCGGCGACGCCTCGGCCGGGCCGGACGGGGCTGCCGTGTCCGATGGTCCCGGCGACGCCGACTCGAACAGGTACCTGTACTCCGCGCCGTTGTGGCAGATCCAGCAGTTGTCGCGACCCTTCATGTTCTCGGGCAGCGGCGCGTGCTTGTCCACGCCGTGACAGGACGTGCAGGGCTTGTCGCCGCCCATGTGCTCGGGTCGCATCGGCGCGACGCTTGAGCCCGTGGAGCTGGCGGTGTCGGGCGGCTGGTGGCAGACCAGGCAGTCGTTCTTGTGCAGGCTCGAGTGACCGGGAGCCGTCTGGACGAGCCCGTCGGGCTTGTGGCAGGCCGTGCAGTCCCGGAAGCCCCAGAGCGGGTGGCCGAGCTTCGGGATCGGCTTGGTGCCGACGGTCCCTGCCGTCGTGACGTGGCAGGCTTCGCAGTTGGCGTCCTTCGGCATCTGGATGCCGATCGGGGAGAGGGCCATCTCCGACGCGGGCGTCGGCTCCGGGGTGGCCGTCGGGGTCGCTGTCGGGTGGACGATGCCGGTCAGGCCGCCGATGTCAGGCAGGGCGACGACGACGAGGAACCCGCCCACGACCACGATGCCGATGACCAGGGCGGCAACGGCGGCCGCGAAGGCGTGACGGGAGAGCCCCCGCATCACGCTTCCACCCCCACCGTGATGGCGGCGATCTCGACCGGCGTGGCCCCGGGGCCGGTGACGTCCGGAGCCGCGAGGTCGCCCGGCTCGTCGTCGCGGGCGTGGTCAGCGGCGTGGCGGCCCACCCAGGGCCAGTTGATCCCGACGTGGACGTCGGTCTCGCCCATGTCGAGGTACCGCTCCGCGAGCGTGTAGCTGAAGGCGAGGAAGGCGCCGGCGCCGGCGATGATCGCCAGCTCGACCAGGGTAGGGGAGTAGCTCGCGTACGGGTAGGAGACCGTCCCGGCAGCCGTCGTGGTGGGGGCGATCTGCCCCGCGGCGACGAAGGTGAACCGGTCCACCAGGATGCCCGTCAGGGCCAGGATCGAGGCCGCGAACGTGCCGGCGGGCGTCCGGGTCATCGGCATGGCGATCAGCAGGGCCGGCAGCGCCAGGCCCAGGATCACCCGCACGCCCCAGAACTGGAGCGCCAGCGGGCCGCTGACCAGGGCGATCGTCGCCTCACGGAGCCCGGGCGTGGTCCCGGTGAGCCCGGCCACGACCTCGCGGATCACCAGTGCCGTCACCAGGGCGATCCCGACGCCCAGCAGCAGGCGGACCGACGGCAGTGCCATGGACGCGGAGCGTTCGAAGTCGGCGAGGCGGAGGCGGTGGACCGCATAGAACACGATGCCGAGGAGGGCGGTGCCCGCGAGGAGCGCCGAGGCGACCATCAGGATCGGCGTGAACGGGCCATGCCAGAACGGCTTGGCCGCGATGACCCCGAACACGGCGCCCAGTGTGGCCGGCGCCAGGATCGCGATGCAGGCGGCCAGGGTGCAGGCCCACTGGTGGATCCGGGGGTGGTCGGAGAACATGCTCCAGACCTCCACCAGGAGGACCACCAGGTACCCGCCGTAGAAGACGCCCATCCACCACATCGGCGAGGAGGGCGACGGCACGAGCACGGCGCCGAAGATCATCCGCACCGGGTAGTGCAGGTCCAGCGCGATGATGCCGAACGCGGTGGTGAGGCTGAGGACGGCGAGGATCGCGTGTCGCTTCTCGAACGGGCGGAAGCGCTCGATCCCGAACACGGTCCCCAGCGAGGACGCGAGACAGAGGCCGCTCGTCATGATCGCGAAGAAGACGTACCCCACGATCATGAGGCCCCACTCGAAGCTGGGCGATGTGCCGAAGACCTCCCAGCCCGGCGGCAGGGCAAGGAGCGCGGCGACCGCGGCGACTGCCATGATGCCGACGCAGGATGCCGAACCAGATCCGGAGCCCCGTCGGCATCGAGCGGATCTCGCGCAGTACGGCTGCGGATGCGGCGCGGGGTCCGACCGGGATCGTGCGGCCGGCGAGGGTGAGCGTGCGTCCGGGTGGCCTGCATCGCTCAGGCCTCCGTCGACCGACGGGCCGAGGTAGAGCACGCGCGGGTTGGTGCCGTACTCGGGGTGGAGCGGCTTCGGGGCCTGCTCGCGGACGATCGTGGCGATCTCGCTGGCCGGGTCGGCCGCGTCGCCGAACTTGCGGGCGCCGACGGGGCAGATCTCCACGCAGGCCGGGAGCTGGCCCTGGTTGATGCGGTGGTAGCACCAGGTGCACTTGTCGGCGACGCCCGGCGTGTCGTTGGGGGCATTCCCGCCGGCCGGGACGAGGTAGCGGGCGCCGTACGGGCAGGCGACGACGCAGTAGCCGCAGCCGATGCACCGGCGGGAGTCCACCAGGATCACGCCGTCCTCGGTGTGGTACGTGGCACCGACGGGACAGACGGCCGTGCACGGGGAGTCGACGCACTGCATGCACAGGCGCGGCTGGAAGTGCGAGGACTTCACGGCCTTGCCGGCCGCGCCCGGGGCGGTTGACTCGGCCGGGAAGCCGTTGATGCCGGCGTCGGGCGAGTCGACGTAGAGCGTGCCGTCCGTCGTGACCGTGTGGCGCTCCACCCAGGTCCGGGTGTACGCGGCCTCCTCGGGCACGTTGTTCTCTTCCTTGCACGCCGCGACGCACAGGCCGCACCCGATGCACGCCGCGGTGTCGACGACGAACGTCCACTGCCTGCTCGTCGGGTCGTACGTGCCGGCGATCGGGCTGGCCGCCTCCGCCGAGTCATCGAAGATGGGGATGAAGCGCGAGACGACCGCGGCGCCGACCAGGCCGCCCGCGATCGCGAGGCCGAAGCCGAGGAACGCGCGTCGGCTGGTGGAGGCGGCCGTGATGGCCGGGGCGAGCTCGTCCAGTGGGACGAGGTAGGCTGGATCCGGAGCCCCGGCCGGGGCGCGACGGCTCGGCGGCTCGTGCGGTCGCGGGCCGTCGGCGGCGGGCGGTCTCGTCGGGCTGCGGCGGCGGTCTCGTCGGGCTCGGCGGCCGGTTCGGCGGCTTGCGCCACGGTCTCGGCGCCGGGCTCGGCGACCTCGCCGTTCAGCGGCTCGGTCACGGGGTCGTCCCGTCGGGCTCCGCCGGCCCTCGACCGGCGGCGTGGCAGTCGAGGCAGGGCTTGTCGTCGGACGTGCCGGCCGGGTGTCGCTGGTTCCGCGCCTTGAAGCCCTCGGGGCCGTGGCAGGTGAGGCAGGGCGGCAGCCTGTCGAGCGGGTGCCGGACCACGGGCGGCCTGTTGGCGATGGCCGTGTGCGGGTCGTGGCAGGCGAGGCAGGTCGAGACGTAGTGCTCGCTCGGGACGATCGTGCGGAAGCCGGCGGGGCGGCCCGTGGCCTGGACGTGACAGCGGATGCAGACGGCGTCGGTCGGCACGGCGATCTTCACGGTCGAGGCGTCCGCGCCCCCACTGTCGAGCGTGTGCTCCAGCAGGGCGCCGTGGCAGCTCTGGCAGCCGATGCCGGTGTGGCTCCTGCTGGCCAGCTTCGCAGCCTGCGGCTCGTGGCACGTCGCGCACGTGGACGAGCTGGCGAACGTCATCCGGAGGCCCGCCGCGCTCGCCGCGTGGGTCTGGTGGTCGAGGTTGAAGTTGAGGTACGGGGACCAGGCCATCGCCGCGCCCGCGAACAGGACGACGGACAGGACGGCGGCGACCGCGAGGATGCCGGCGACGGCGAGGACGCCGCCGCGCCGGGTGCGCGGCCGGACGGAGTCCCAGAAGCGGCGGAGCCGAGGCGATCTCCTCACAGCGTCGAGGCGGTTCAGCAGCCCGCGGCGGACCGTGTAGCGGAGGAGCTCGACCCGATCGTGCAGGCCCAGCTTCTCCATCAGGTTCGCGCGGTTGTAGTGGACGGTCTGCTCGGACAGGCGCAGCGAGCGGGCGATGTCACGGTTCGTGTGGCCCATCGCGGCCAGGAGCAGGATCTGGCGCTCGCGGTCGGAGAGCGTGCTCGTACGGGTCGTCGATCCCCGCGTCGGGGCTGCGCCGCACGTAGGTGTCGATCATCCGGGTCACGATGGCCGGGCTCACGTAGGTGTGGCCCGCGGCGACGCTTCGGACCGCGGCCACGACGTCCGTGTCCTGGGCCTCGCGGGTGAGGAACCCGTTGGCACCGGCCTTGAGCGCGACGGAGAACTGCTCGGTGGCGCAGCGGCAGTCGAGGGCGATGACCCTGGCGTGCGGGCAGGCCGCCCGGAACGCCTCGATCGCCTCGTAGGTCCCGCAGCCGAACCCGCCGAAGCCCTCGCACTCCAGGACGATCACGTCGGCGTTGCAGGCCCGGGCCTCATCGACGATGGACTCGCGGCTCGTCGCCTCGGCAACGACGCACATGTCGCGCTCCTGGTCGATCACGGACCGGAACGCGGCGCTCAGCATCGGGAAGTCGACGATGGCGAGCATGACGCCCAGGCGGGTCGTCTCCGCGGCTCCATCCGCCTTCGTGTCGCGGGAGGTGGTCATCGGAGCTCGCCGCTCAGCGCGGCTGCGTGCCGGAGGCCTGCGCCTGGCTCGCTTTGGCCTGCGGGTCCTCGGCGGCCTCGCGGGCGTGGTGCCGGATGACGACCGCCCAGCCGAAGGGCATCGCGAGCATGAACACCGTGACGAGGATGGCCCCGACGATCACCGCCTCCTTGCCCGAGCGTGAACAAGAGGAGGTAGAGCAAGACGAAGGCAGCCGCGGACCCGCACCAGAGGGTCAGCGTGACGAGGCCCAGCCATGCGGCGATGCGTGCGCCGCGCCCGCCCTTCGACCCGTAGGCGAACCACGCGACGATACCGACGATGCCCTCCACGAGGATCAGCATCGGCACGATGAGCGCGATGTCCTTGGTGAGGTCAGGCACCTGAATCTCCAATTCCGCCGTCGTTTCGTCGCCACTTCTGATCGACGCGCGTCATCATTGTCCGAACCGGCAGTGCTCAGGCAGACACGTGGGCAGCGAGAGTTACCGTCGTCGGTATCCAAACAGGGCGACTGTCGTCCCCATTTCCGACGTCCGTCGCCCGACACCCTGACGCGCGTTGCCGAATGCACTCACCTGCGTCGCGGACCGCGGCCCAGCCTCGGCCGGGCGGCATGGCGCTACGTGTCGGGCGTCTCGCCGCGGTCCAGCCGGATCACCCGCCGGTCGGTCACGATCGCGGTGATCAGCGAGGCCGGGGTCAGGTCGAAGGCCGGGTTCAGGGTCCGGGTGCCAGCCGGCGCGCTGCGCACGCCGCGGAAGGTCGTCACCTCGTCCGGCGCACGTTCCTCGATCTCGATCTCGTCTCCGCTCGCCGTCGCCATGTCCACGGTCGACTCCGGCGCCACGACCAGGAGTGGCACTTGCGCGTGACGTGCCGCGAGGGCGAGGGTGAGAGACCCGATCTTGTTCGCCGTGTCCCCGTTGCGCGTGATCCGGTCGGCGCCGATGAGGACGATGTCGGCCATGCCCCGGGTGAGGGTCGAGGCCGCGGCCGCGTCCACCAGGAGGCGGAACGGGGCGCCCATCGTGGTGAGCTCCCAGGCGGTGAGCCTGGCGCCCTGGAGCAGCGGGCGCGTCTCCAGGGGGAGGGCCTCCTCCAGGAGGCCGCGCGCGTGCAGCTCGCCGATCACGCCGAGTGCCGTGCCACGCTCCACGGCCGCGAGAGCACCCGTGTTGCAGATGGTCATGACCCGGATCCGCGGCCGAGCGACCAGCGAGCGGACGAAGTCGGCGCCGCGCTGCGCGATGGCGGCGCAGGCGGCGATGTCCTCGTCGCGGATGCGGAGCGCCTCGTCCAGCACGGCCGTCGGACCATCCCGCAGCAAGGCCAGCGCGCGGTCAACGCCCCAGGCGAGGTTCACGGCCGTCGGCCGGGCTGCGCGGAGGCGGGCCGCCCCCGCCAGCACGCGCGCCTCACCGGCGGGGTCCTGCGCGGCCAGCAGCGCCACCCCGAGGGCCCCCGCGACCCCAAGAGCGGGTGCGCCGCGGACGGCGAGGCAGGAGATGGCGTCGATCAGGGCGTCGAGCGAGGCGATCCGCAGGACGACCAGGTCCTCCGGCAGGCGCGTCTGGTCGATCAGGCGGATCTCGCCGTCGACCCAGTCGATCGTTCGCATGGTCGTCCCATCTTGGCAGGTGATGCCGGTCGCATGCCGGGCGGCCCATCCGGACGTCGGGTCCGGGACCGTTGTCCCGGTCATTCGAGCAATGGCAGGGTCCAGCGCATGACAAATGGTCCGGGGGTTCGGTGCCCGGCCCGGCTAGAGTCGATCCGTGGACTGCATCGTATTGGTCAAGCAGGTTCCGGACGTCTCCAACATCCCCGAGGACGCCTGGGACCGGGAGAAGGGCACCCTCCGCCGAGGGATGCTCGACAGCATCCTCAACCCCCTCGATCTGCACGCCCTGACGTTCGCCGACCGGCTCCGCCGCGCCGGCGCGACCGGACGGGTCGTGTTCCTCACCATGGGGCCGCCACAGGCGCGCGAGGTCCTGGTGGACTGCCTGTCCCGGGTCCCCGGGGAGGCCGTGCTCCTCACGGACAAGGACTTCGCCGGCGCCGACACCGGCGCGACGGCCTACTCCCTCGCCTGCGCGATCCGGCGCATCGAGCGCGAGATCTTCGGCGGCAGCCGGGACTACTTCATCGTGTCCGGCATGCAGTCGGTGGACGGCGACACGGCGCAGGTGCCCCCGCAGATCGCCGAGGACCTCGGGATCGACCACATCGCCTACGCGAAGGGCCTGCAGACGGAGCCCGAGATCGTCATCCGGCGGATCGCGTCGGAGGGCGTCGAGGACGTCCAGCCCCTGCGGCTGCCGGTCCTCGTCACCGTGACCGCCTGCACGGATCCGCTCTACCGAGGGTTCGCCAGCACGCGTGACGCCCGCAGCGCGCCGCTCCACGAGTGGAACGCGGCCTCGGTCGGCGCCGATCCGTCGCGCACCGGCCTGAAGGGCTCGTGGACGCAGGTCTACCGCCTGTTCTCGCCGTCCGAGGACCGGCCCAAGACGTGCGAGTTCATCCACAACCCCTCGGAGCTGATCGGCAAGGTCGCCGCGCGCTACCAGTCGGCGGAGCCCGGGGCCGGCCCCGAGGCAGACGAGACCTACCAGCTGGACGGCAAGGAGCCGACCTACTCACGGCGAGTTCTGGGTCTTCGCCGAGCGCGAGGGCGACGGGGTCCGATCCGTGTCGCTGGAGCTGCTGGGCAAGGCACGCCGCCTCGCCGACACCCTCGGCGAGAGGGTCGGCGCGGTCCTCCCGTGCGAGACGGCCGGGGACCGCCCGGCGCAGCTGATCGCCGCCGGCGCCGATGTCGTCTACGTCCTCGAGCACCCGATGCTCGGCGCCTTCGACCCGCTCGCGCACAAGCGCGCGATCGCCGCCCTGGTCCAGGAGCGTCGCCCCCAGGTGATGCTCTTCGGGGCCAGCCCGCTCGGCCGCGAGCTCGCCCCGCGCGTCGCGTACGCGTGCCGGTCCGGGCTCACCGCGGACTGCACCCGCCTCGAGATCGGGGACTTCTCCAAGGGCACGACGAACCTCACCGCGATCCTGAAGCAGACCCGCCCGGCCCTCGGCGGCAACGTCATGGCCACGATCATGACCAAGGACTCGCCCGGCCAGATGGCGACCGTCCGGCCCGGCGTGTTCAAGGTTCCCGCCGCCCGATCCCGATCGGACCGGCGAGGTGATCCACGTCCCGGTGGAGCTGGACGCCGATGACCGCGGCCTCGAGGCCGTCCCGGTGGAGTCCTTCGCGACCAAGGTCTCGATCCGCGACGCGGAGATCGTCGTCGCCGGGCGGTCACGGCTTCCGCTCCCGCGCGGACTTCGACACGTACCTCCAGCCGCTCGCGGCCGGGCTCGGCGGCCTTCTCGGCGCCAAGACCAAGGTGGCCGCCTCCCGCATGGCGGTCGAGGACGGGTTCACCACCCACGACTACCAGGTGGGCCAGACGGGCCAGACCGTCCAGCCGAGGCTCTACGTCGCGATCGGCATCTCCGGCGCCGTGCAGCACATCACCGGCATGCAGGGCTCCGAGATCGTCGTGGCCATCAACAAGGACCCGAAGGCGCGGATCTTCAACTACGCGGACTTCGGCATCGTCGGGGACATCGAGACGGTCGTCCCGGACCTGATCCGTGCGACGGAGGGAAAGGCATGACCGCCCCGATCGACGTCCTGATCGTCGGCGGGGGCCCGGCCGGCCTCGCCGCCGCGATCCGGCTCAAGCAGCAGCTGGCGGCGGCCTCGTCCGGACGCGTCGGTCGTGGTGATCGAGAAGGCGCCCCGGCCCGGGTACCACAACCTCTCCGGCGCCTCCTTCGAGCCGGCCTGCCTGGACGAGCTCGTGCCCGGCTGGCGGGACGACCGCCGGTTCATGGAGCACGTCATCCCGGTCGAGCGGGACGAGATGTACTTCCTGCTCGGGCCGCGCGCGATCCGGATCCCGGAGCATGGTCGTGCCCAAGGGGATGGACCACCACGGCGACGTCACGATCTCGCTCTCGCGCCTGACCGCCTTCCTGGCCGCGAAGGCCGAGGCCGCGGGCGTGGAGCTCTACAACGGGTACTCGGCCCGGACGCTCCTCGTGGAGAACGACCGCGTGGTGGGCGTGAGCCTGGGCGAGGTGGGGCTCAGCTCCGCACGGCGGCGAGCAAGTCGAACCACCGGCCGGCCGAGGAGATCCGGGCCCGGGTCACGATCCTGGCCGACGGCACCCGCGGCGTCCTGTCGCAGCAGCTGCGCGACCGGTTCGGCGCCGGCAGGAACCCGCAGGTCTACTCCCTTGGGATCAAGGCGGTCGTGGCGTTCCCGGGCGACAACCCGTTCGGGACCAACCGCGTGATGCACACGCTGGGCTATCCCCAACCCGGCCAGCGTGTTCGGCGGCGGCTTCCTGTACAGCATGGGCGAGAAGCTCGTGGCCGTCGGCCTCATCCAGGGCCTCGACTGGAAGTACGGGGACCTCAACCCGCAGCGCGAGTTCGAGCGATACCGCGCCCATCCGTTCATCGCGGGCCTGCTCAAGGGCTCGGTCACGATCGCCACCGGCGCCCGCACGATCCCGGAGGGTGGCTACCACGCCCTGGGCAAGCTGGCGGTACCGGGCGCGCTCGTCGTCGGTGACGGCGCCGGCTTCGTGAACATGGAGAAGATCAAGGGGATCCACTACGGGATCCTGTCCGGGATGGCCGCCGCGGAGACCGTCGCCGAGGGTCTGGCCAGCACCGACGGCGACGCCGTCCTGCTGTCCGGCTACGCGCGGCGGCTCGAGGAGCGCGGCGTCCTGCCCGCCATGCGCCACGCGCGCAACTACCGGCAGAGCTTCAGGTGGGGCATCTACGTCGGCGCTCCGCTGTCGATGGTGTCCAGCCACATCCCGCGCCGGCTCGGCATGGAGCCGGACTTCCAGGGGACGAAGCGCGGCGCGCGCCTGAACCGCGCGGATCCGGGCGGCATGGACGGGGCGACGTTCGTCAGCCTCACCGGCTCCCTCCACCGCGAGGACGAGCCGGCCCACATGACGATCCTGGACCCGGCGGCGTGCGTCGGCTGCGAGGCGGACTACGCGAACTCGTGCACCAGCTTCTGCCCGGGCCAGGTCTACCGCTGGGACGGGACGAAGATCGTGCTCAGCGCATCGAACTGCCTCCACTGCATGACGTGCGCGGTGAAGTGCCCGCTGCAGAACATCCGGTGGCTGCCGCCCGAGGGCGGCGAGGGTCCCCGCTTCAAGCAGATGTGAAGCGGTGCGGTCCGTGGCGGCCGGAACGGTGCCTCGGGCTCCCAGGTGCCCGCGATGGGCGGCCAGCCGGACGCCTGCCGTTCGCTCGGCGACCGAACCGTGCGCTGAGCGTCCCAGTCCGTCTCCGGGTGAACGGCCTGTCCGCTGAGGGGCGTCAGGTCGGCCCCGGGCGTTGCGGTTCGATCGCCGGGCGAGCCATTCGCGCCCGGAGCGCACAGGCCGGTCGCCGGGTGATCGGCCAGGAGCACATGGAGGCCCCTCCCGGTCGGGAGGGGCCTCGTCCACTGGTTCCCGGACCTCGTCCGGCCCTGGAGCACATGCGCTGACGCTCAGGCCTCGCCGTTGGATCGGCGCATCGAGCCGATCAAGAGCGCCGCGCCCAGGGCCACCAGCAACGCGGGCACGAGGCTGATGCCGGCCAGCCCCGGGACGACCGCGTCGGCGAGGGCGATCACACCGAAGACGACCAGGATCACACCGACGTAGACCGCGGCCCCGGGGCCCCGCCGTCGATCATTCGCGGCTTCGGGTGCCGGGGCCGTCCAGACCTGGCCGCCGGTCCACGCCGGGGTGGACCAGCCGGCCTGTGCCGCGTCCCAGCCCTGGGTCGGCGATGCGTGGTCGCCGGGTCGCGCCGGTCTCGCCGCCGACGCCGTCGCCAGCGTCGCCGGCCTCGCCACGGATGCCGCGCCGCGTCGCCTCGGCGCCGGCGTCGCCCGGAACCCCCGCAGCGCCTTGCGCCGGCGATGCGCCGGACCCGACGCAGCGCCCGGCGCCGGCGATGCGCCCGGACCCCACGCAGCGCCCGGCGCCGGCGATGCGCCCGGACCCCAGCTGCCTGCCGGGGCCCAGCTGCCCCCGGGTGCCCACGAGGGCCCGTACCCGCCGGCCGCCGGTGCGAGCGGGATGATGAACGCGAGGATGATGTAGAGCAGGATCGTGAAGCCGCCGAGGAAGGCGGACAGGATCCACAGGATGCGGATCAGGGTCGGATCCAGCTCCAGGTACTCCGCCATGCCGGCGGCGACGCCCGCCAGCTGCTTGTCGTTGCGGCTCCGGTAGAGACGACGGGGGTTCACAGACAGCCTCCCTGGGGGTTGACGACCACGCTGCCGACGTTGACCGAGACGGTCACGTCCGCGTGGTACTTGGTGGTTGCGTAGGCCGGGCTCATCCAGGTGTCACCGGATCGGATCAGCCCGTTGTAGGTGGTTGCGGCGAGGGACGAGCTGCCGCGGAGCCGCAGCCCGAGGTCAGCCGGTGCGCAGACCAGAAGCGAGCCCGCGTTGACCCCGAGGGTCGCGGTGAGGTCGCCAGTGGCCGGCAGCTGCACCGTCGTCTTGGCGGCGTTCACGGTGACGGACAGGCTCGAGACGGTTGCGCCAGCGAGGTCCAGGCTCGCATCGCCGGCGTTGACGGCGAGGCGCAAGGTGCCGAGCCGCGCCCCGGCGAGGTCCAGCGTCGCCTTGCCCGCGCTGATCTCTGCGGCCAGGTCCAGCATCGGGCCGGTCGGCAGGCCGAGCCGCCACGTGTCACCTGCATTGAGGCCCGAGAAGGCGCGTGGGTGGTTCACGGAGCGGATCGACAGGTGGTCGGCCGAATCGGTCACGACGGCCCCGTCACCCCGACCGTCACCCCGGCCGTCGGTCGTGGCGAGCTGCCACGACTCGCCTGGCGCGGTGTTCACGACCAGCTCGCCGCAGGCGAGGGAGAGGTCGACCGCGGCCGCCGCCCCGAACGTGCCCTGGCGCTGCGTGACGGCGCCGGCCGCGTTCGCGTCTCCGCACGGCGTCGACCAGGAGGCGAAGTCCGGCATGTCCGGCACCGCCACGATCATCCCGCCGAGGAGCAGCCCGGGCATCGCCGCGGCGAGGACCCCTCCCGGCACCCTCGCCCGCGTCCGGCGCAGGATCAGGCCGACGCCGACCGCGATCACCGCGAGCGGCCACAGGGACAGTGCCCGGCTCACGGCCTCCGTGTCGATGGTACCCGCCTGGGCCAGGAGGACCACGCCTCCCGTGGCGAGGAGAAACACCCCCGTGTAGAGAAACCCGCGTCTGACTGTCATCTGCTCCGCCCTCCCGAGGCGACTGCTTCCCTGCCCGGCTCCGCGGCCGGTTCGGATGGATTCGTGTCGTCCCCGACGCTACGGGCGGCAGCGTCAGCGGACCAGCCGGGCAGCCCGCGTCTTGGGAGTGGGGGTAGCCCCAGTACGTGCCGCAGGACGTTCGCGCCAGGCGATCGGGTGCTGGTGCTGGCGGAGCGGCAGACGCGCGGGTCGGGCGCACTGGCGCCGAGGTTCGGGCCGCTCGGCCCGACTGCTGATCCGGTCCGGTGCTTATGGTTGGGGTCCACCACGCTGAGGGACACCTTCGTGAACGAGCCCGACCGGCTTTCGATCGGTTTTCCCCGGATGCACAAGGAGCCGGGCGAGAGGCGCGACTTCCTGCCGCCCCTCATCGGGCTGCTGGCAGAGCTGGGTGCAGAGGTCTTCGTCGAATCGGGCATCGGCTCCGGGATGGGGTACTCCGACGCCGACTACAGCTCGATCTCGCAACGGGTCCACGTCACGGACGAGGACACCGCCTACGACCAGGACGTGGTCGTCATCCTCCGGGCGCCCGAGGGCCGGTATGAGCGCATGCACCGGGGCGCCGTCCTGATCTCGATGCTCCACTTCCCGACCCGGCCGGCGCGCGTCCAGATGCTGTCGGACCTGGGCATCGACGCGATCAGCCTGGACACGATCGTCGACGACGATGGCAAGCGGCTGCTCGAGAACCTGCGGAGCGTGGCCTGGAACGGGGTCGCCTCGGCCTTCCAGGCGCTGGAGCGGTACTGGCCGGCCATGACCGTGCCGGGACGCCCGCCGATCAGGGTCACGATCATGGGGGCGGGGACGGTCGGCAAGCACGCCGTCGAGTTCGCCACCAAGTACGGCGACGACGCCCGCAACGAGGCCTTCATGCGGATCGGGCTGGCGGGTGTCGAGGTCGCCACGACCGGTCGCAACCTCACCCGCGACCCGGAGTACTTCCGGGGACGGCTGACGATGACGGACATCCTCGTCGACGCCACCCAGCGTCACGATCCGTCCGTGCCGCTCGTGCCCAACGCCTGGATCGGCCTCCTGCCCGATCACGCGGTCATCTGTGACCTCGTCGTTGACCCCTACCTCCTCGATCACGATCCGGTGGTCGTCCGGGGCATCGAGGGCATCCCGCAGGGCGACCTCGACAGGTGGGAGTTCGGGCCGGACGATCCCGCATGGGGTCGGGTGCCGCCCGCGATACCAACCAGGGAGCGCAGGACGGTGGTCTCGTGCTATTCGTGGCCGGGCGTGCGCCCCGAGCCGTGCATGCATGTCTACGGGTCCCAGCTGGCGCCGCTCCTCGGGACCCTCGTCACCGCGGGTGGCCTCGACGGGGTGCGCGCGGACGGCACGTACCACGAGCGGGCGATCTGGCGGGCCAGCCTGCGCGCATGGCTGAAGGGTGAGGGGGCGTCGATCGGCACGCCACCGGAGATCGTGCGCGCCTGACGCCAGGGCTTTCGGTGGCATGCTTGCCAGCCTGGGCCGTGCCCGCCGCCGGCGGCCCGCCCGTCGTCGAGGGTTGTCCCGATGTCTGACCTCCTGACTGAAGCAGCGTCCGTCCTGGCGACGTCCGTGGCCCGCTGGGGCGCGCTCGCGAGCGTCGAGCCCGGCCTCCTCGCCCGGCGGCCGGCGCCCGGGGAGTGGTCCGCGATCCAGTGCCTCCAGCACGTCGTGGACACGGAGCACGCGGTGTTCCGTGCCCGGGTCCTGGCAATAGGGGACGGCAGGGACTTCGCGGCGTTCGACCCGGACGCGGAGGGCGGCGTTGACACGATCGAGCGGTCGGCACCGGAGCTTGCGGCGGAGCTGGGACGGATGCGGCCGGACAGCCTCGCGACGCTCCTCGGCCTGACGACGGCGGACCTGTCGCGGACCGCGCGGCACGCCGAGCTGGGCGTCGTCACGATGGCCGAGCTGCTCAGCGAGTGGGCCGCCCACGACACGATGCACATCGTCCAGGCCGAGCGCGCCGTGATGCAGGCGTTCATCCCGGGCTCGGGGCCGTGGCGCCCCTACTTCGCGGACCACGACGTCGACGCGGCCGGCTGACCACCTGCACCGCGTCCGGCCGACGGCCTCTCAGGCAGACGGAGCCCGGCTGAGCGATGCGGTTGGGTCCGGGTCGCCCGTCAGCGCCACGACACGGTCCCAGAGCGCCCGGCGGTCCGCGGCGGACAGGCGGGTGGACGGGATCCGGTCGAACGGGCGGACCCGGCGGTCCAGGAACAGCCGGCCCGAGACGCGCACGCGCGTCGGGCGAGGCGGCCAGCCAGAGGATCGTGTCCACGCCCTCGGCCGGTGTCCGCAGCTGGCCGCCGACCCGCTCGCGCGAAGCCCGGCAGCGAGGCGGCGAGACCGGGAGTGTCCGCCCAGCCCGGGTGCATCGCGTTCGCGACGACGCCGGTCCGGGCAAGCCGCCTCGACCATTCGCGGACGAGCGCGACCTGGGCGCGCTTGGCCCGGGCGTAGGCGCGGGCACCGCTGTAGGTGCCCTGCTCGTACGCCAGGTCGTCGAGCGGCAGGGACTGCGTGTACATGCCGCCCGACGTCACGGCCACGATCCGCCCGTCGGGGCTCTCGGCCAGGCGCGGCGGCGAGCCGGGAGACGAGCACGAACGGGCCGAGCACCATCGTCGCGAACGTGCGCTCGAACCCCTCCGGCGGTCACTCGCGCGCTCGGCGAACATCGCGCCCGCGTTGTCCACGACGACGTCGAGGCGCGGCTCCCGGTCGCCAGGATCTCGTCCGCGGCCGCGCGCACCGACGCGAGCGACGACATGTCCGCGACGACGGATGTGATCGCCTCGTTGCCGCTGTCCGCGACGAGCTCGGCCCGCGTCCGCGCGAGGCGGGCCGGGTCGCGTCCCACGAGCACGAGGCGGGCGCCCATGCGCGCGAAGGACCGGCCGCCTCGCGCCCGAGGCCGGACGTGGGACCGGTGAGCACGACCGTCCTGCCGGCCATCGACCAGGTCGTCGGGATCGTCCCAGCCGAACAGGCGGCGGCGGACCGCGTAGCCCGTGCGGGTGAAGCTCGGGACGACGAGCACCTCGAGCAGGTCGTCGACGAGGTGCGGGCAGGATGCGTCCAGGGGAGTCACACCACATCTTCGCGCGAACCACCCGTCCGGATCGCCTGCTCGTGCGAAGGAAGGTCACAAGGGTCCCCGAGCCGGACCCCGGAGCAGAGACCGAGATGACCCGACTGCACGAGACCATCGAGACACCGCTGCCCGTCGACGAGGCGTTCGCCTTCGTCGCCGACTTCGCGAACGCGCAGCACTGGGACCCGGGCGTCGCCACGTCCGAGCGCATCGACCCCGGGCCCGTGGGTCTCGGCGCGCGGTACCGGCTGGGCGTCCGGATGCGCGGCACGGTGGCGCCGATGGAGTACCGCATCACCACCTACGAGGCGCCCAGCCGCGTGATCCTCACCGGCGAGGGCTCGAACGTCGCCGCGGTGGACGAGATCCGCTTCGAGCCGACCGCGACCGGCACCCACATCGACTACACGGCCGACATCCACCTCCAGGGCTGGATGCGGCTCGTGGAGCCGTTCGCGGGGGGCACGTTCGAGAAGATCGCGAAGGACGCCCTCGGCCGGCATGCAGCAGGCGCTCGACGAGCGCGCCCGCGAGCTGGCGGCCACTGCGATGAGGGTCGCGATCGTCGGCGCGGGTGTCAGCGGCCTGACGGCTGCCTAGGCCCTCCACCGGGACGGCCACGAGGTCGCCCTGTACGAGGGCGAGGAGACGCCGGGCGGCCACGTCGCCACGGTCGCCGTGGAGGCCCCGACCGGTGCCCGGTCCACGTGGACACGGGCTTCATCGTCTACAACGAGCCCACGTACCCGCGCCTCGTCGGGCCTGTTCGAGGACCTGGGCGTCGAGACGCAGCGCAGCGACATGTCGTTCGCGTCGGTCTGCCGCGCCTGCGACGTGGAGTTCGGGTCCCGCGGGGCGCGCGGGTTCTTCGCCCAGCGCCGCCTCGCCGCGCGCCCGTCGTACCTGCGGATGTTCCCCGACATCCCCGCTTCTATCGCGACGCGCGGACGATCCTGGACGCACCCGCACCCACCGGCATGACCCTCGGTGAGTACCTCGACGACCGGAGATTCGGGTCCGCGTTCCGGGACCACTTCCTCGTCCCGATCACCGCCGCCGTCTGGTCCACCGCCCCGGGCCGCACGCTCGAGTACCCGGTGGACTACCTGCTCCGCTTCCTCGACAACCACGGCCTGATCGGCATCGGGCGGGCCCTGCCCTGGCGGACCGTCACTGGCGGTCTCGCGCCGTACGTGGACCGGCTCATCGCCACGCTCCCTGCAGGCTCGGTGCGGGCCGGAGACCCGGTCGGTGGCGGTGTCCCGCGACGGGACCGGGGCCGGCGTCCTGCACCGCGGCCCGCGGCCGCGAGCGCTTCGACGCCGTCGTCATGGCCACCCACGCGGACGACGCCCTCGCCCTGCTGCGCGACGCGGACCCCGCGGAGCGCTCGGCCCTCGGCGGCTTCGAGTACAACCGCAACCAGGTCGTCCTCCACACCGACCCGCGCGTGATGCCGCAGCGTCGGGACGCGTGGTCGTCGTGGAACGTGGACCAGGCGGCCTGCGACCCACCCGGCGAGGGCGTCACCATGACGTACCACATGAACCGACTTCAGTCGCTTCCGGGCTCCACCCAGTACTTCATGTCGATCAACCCGGGCGACGCTCGTCCGCGACGAGCACGTCATCCTCGCCCGCGAGTTCAGCCACCCGCTGTACACGTTCCGCTCGCTCGAGTCCCAGGCGGCGATCCGCGGGCTCCAGGGCCATCGGGCGACCTTCTATGCCGGGGCCCACCTGGGCTATGGGTTCCACGAGGACGGCTGCCGCTCCGGCTACGAGGTGGCCGAGCGCATCGACGAGGTCATCGGACCGCGAGGAGCGCGGCATGAGGTCGCACCTTCTCGAGGGCAAGGTCCGGCATCGCCGGTCGCGGCCGGTCGACTACGCGACTGGAGCACGATGTCTTCTACGTCGCGCTGGACCTCGACGAGCTGGACGAGGTGGACCGCTCGATCCGGCTCGTCAGCCGGAACCGGCCGGAACGCGCTCGCAGTTCCGGGACGCCGACCACTGGCCGGAGCCCGCCACGGACCTGCGGGCCACCGTCCTGGACCACCTGCGGGCCGAGGGCGAGGACCCGACCGGCTGGCGGATCACGCTGGTGACGAACCTGCGGGTCCTGGGCTACGTGTTCAACCCCGCGAGCTTCTACCTGTGCCGGGACGAGCGCGGGCGTCCTGCGCGTGGTGGTGGTCGAGGTGCACAACACGCACCTGGAGCGCCACCTGTACACGCTCCGGTCGCGGGCCCGAGGACGGCGGTTCGTCGCCTCGATGGACAAGGACTTCTACGTGTCCCCGTTCATCGACATGGAGGGCCAGTACACCGTGCACGTGCAGGACGATCCCTCGCGCCTCCGGATCGCGATCAACGAGCGCCAGGGCGGCGAGCCGCTCCTCGTCCACGAGCCTCGTGCTCGAGCGGCGGCGCCTGACCAACCGCACCGTCCTGCGCATGCTGCTGCGGCACCCGCTCTCCACCCAGCGGACGATGGCGCTGATCCACGTCCACGCGCTGCGCCTGTGGCGGCGCGGCGTCACGTTCCAGCGCCACGGCGAGGCGGTCGCGCGGGCGCAGGCTCGTGGCGCATCGGTGGCGTCGTGAACGCCCCGGCCCTGGCGCGGCCCATCATCGGACCCCCGTCCCGCGTCGTCGCCACGGCCGCCCAGCGGATCCTGCTCCGCGCCGCCGGGCGCATCCGGATCGGCCGCCTCACGGTCGTGCTGCCGGACGGCCGGCGGCGCGTCTTCGGTGACGCCGCCTCCACGCGACGGCCGAGATCCACGTCCACGACCGGGCGGCCGCGGTCCGCGCTGCTCCTCCACGGGGAGACCGGGGCGGGCGAGGCGTACATGGACGGCCTGTGGTCGTCGCCGGACCTCGAGGGTCTCATCGAGCTCGCCGCGCTCAACCGGTCCGCGCTGGCGATGAACGCGAGCTGGTGGCGCATCCCGCTGGAGATCCCGCGCCGCCTCGCGCACCGGGCCCGCCGGAACTCGAAGGCGCAGGCGCGCCGGAACATCGCCGCGCACTACGACCTGGGCAACGACTTCTACCGGCTGTTCCTCGACGAGACCATGACCTACTCCGCCGCGGTGTTCGAGACGGGCGAGGAGTCGCTCGCGGACGCACAGCGGGCGAAGTACCGGCGGATCGCCGAGGGCGCGGGCCTGGCGGCGGGGATGCAGGTGCTGGAGATCGGCTGCGGATGGGGGGGCTTCGCCCTCTACGCGGCGGGGGAGCTCGGCTGCCGCGTGACGTCCATCACGATCTCGAAGGAGCAGCACGACCTGGCCCGCGAGCGCGTCCGGGAGGCCGGGCTCGACCACCTCGTGGACATCCAGATGCGTGACTACCGCGACGTCACCGGCCAGTACGACGCCGTCGTCTCGATCGAGATGCTGGAGGCCGTCGGCGCCGAGTACTACACGACCTACTTCGAGGCGGTCGATCGCGCGCTCCGTCCCGGGGGCAGGCTGAGCCTCCAGGTCATCACGTTCCCCGACGCTGCCTACGAGGCGCAGCGCCGTGGCGCGAACTGGATCCAGACGTACGTCTTTCCGGGTGGCCTGTGCCCGTCGCTCGCGGTCATCGAGCGGTCGCTCCACGGCACCCGCCTGCTCGTCCGCGGCGCGACCGACATCGGCCCCAGCTACGCGCGTACCCTGCATGCCTGGCGCGAGCGCTTCCTCGCGAACGTGGACGCCGTCCGCGCCCACGGCTTCGACGACCTCTTCGTCCGGACCTGGGACTACTACCTCGCGCTGTGCGAGGCGGGATTCGCGACCGGGCTCACGCAGGACCACCAGGTCGTCATGGAGAAGGCGCGCGGCCTGCACCTCTGAGGGCGGCCCTCACCCGGCGCAGGCACAGCCCGAACCTGGCGCCGGCCCCGAACCTGGCGCCGGCGCGGCCGCCGCCCGCGCGTGAGGTCAGCGGAGCAGGACGGAGAACGCGCCCGGGAGCACCCGCGCATCAAGCGACCCGGCCGGGAACGGATCGCCGTCCACCTCGATCGGCCCGACGGGCATCACCTCGACCCTGACGTGGATCCCCGCCAGCCGCACCGCAGCGCCCGACGGCGAGACCCCCGCCGCCGCGGCCGTCATCAGCTCCAGCGCACCGCGGATCCCGTCGAGGATGCCGCCCCGCGGCAGGACGAAGACGTGGAGCAGCCCATCGTCGGGCCGGATCGGCAGACGCGGACGCAGCACGCCCGGGATCGCCTCGCCGCAGTTCGCCACCAGGACCACCACCGACTCGAGCTCGGTGCGAACGCCGTCGATGGTGAGGACGGTGGGTCTCGGCTTGAGGTGCTCGAGGAGCGTGCTTGCGGCCAGGAAGTACGCCGCCACGCCGTACCGGCGCTTCATCTCCCGCGACGTTGCCGAGATCACCCGCGCGTCGAACCCGGTGCCGCAGGCGACGATGAACGGAACCGGGACGGGTGGGGGAGGCGGGGCCTCGGCCGCCGTCCTGGGCGCCGGCGCGGATGAGCCGCACCTCCCCCACGTCGAGGCGCCTCGGGACGCCCGACGCGAGCGCCGCCACGGCGGCATCGACGTTCCTCGGCACGCCGATCGCGGTCGCGTACAGGTTCCCGGTCCCGCACGGCACGATGCCCACCGCCACCCCGGTGCCGGCGAGCGCCCCGGCGGCGTCACGGATCGTCCCGTCGCCACCCGCGAGCACCACGACCGAGGACCCGTCGCGGACCGCGGCCTCGGCCGCCTGGCGGATCCCGTCGGGGTCGCCGGTCTCAACGACCGGACCTCGCGATGGCCGCGATGGCGCAGCGCCTCGGTCGCAGTCCGGACGACCCGGCGCGGGACTCGCTCGTCGCGGATACGAGACGCCAGCGGGCTGACGATGAGGGTCGCGAGGTCGGGGTTCCGCGGTCGTCGTCACGACGACCAGATGATCGGGCCTGCGGCGGCGACGCGTGAGCCCCGCCGCTGCGGCCGGGTCAGGGCAAGCCGTCGCCGCCCCCGCTCGCGCCGGCCCGGTCGCTCCCCGGCCGCTCACGGTCGGGTCGCGCCCCTCACAGCCAGGTCGCGCATCCGCTCCATGTACGTGTCGAACGGCAGGCCGAGCGAGCTCATCGTCGACCGGCAGAAGCCGCGTGCCACCTGGACCTCGCGGACGGCTGCGCCGTCGCGCATCGCCGCCCCATCGTGGTCAAGCTCGGTCCCCACGAGGTACCCGATGACTGCGGAGATCGTCTCGGCGGAACGACGCGGCACCGCGCACCGCCGTCTCGGCGCGAACCCGGCTCAGCGCCCGGCCGCGGTCCTCGTCGCTCGCGTCGAGGACCCGCCGGAGCCGGGAGCGGCACGCAGCATCGTGTGCTCGCCCTCCAGGAGCCCGTCGACGATCGCCATGACCTCCTGGTCGCCGGCGGCGCGGCTTCGGAGCTGTCTCAGCCTCAGGGTCGCCTCAGCGGTCGCCAGCGTGGCGACGGCTTCGGGGCCGTCGTCCATGGTGCGGACGAGCAGCTCGCGCGTCCGCTCCGGCCGGGATGCGAACCACGCCGCCCAGATGAGGTCGAGCATGTCCTCGCGCCCCTGGCGGGACAGGGCGTCGAGCGCCCGCGGCCGCGCGAGGCGGCGACGAACGCTGGGGCTGGGGGAGAGCGTCATGGGGTACCTCGGAGCGGGCGGATCGATGACGTCCCGCCCTGCGTCCCGATCATCCCCGGTCCCAGCCGTCGCTCCCATTCCCGACTCGCGCAGACCGGACGCCCCGCCGCTGCATCCTTCGAGCAGGCCGCGGCCGCCCGCAGCGTCCCGCGGTCAGACGGCGTCGTGGCGCAGGCGCCTCACGAGCAGCGCAACCGCCAGCCGCCGGCGTGACCCGTCGTCGAGCGGTCCGCCGAGGAGCGACTCGATCTTCTCCAGCCGGTACGCGACCGTCCGGTTCGCGAGGTGGAGGCGGCGCGCCGTCTCGCGCATGTTCTCCCCGGAGTCGAAGTAGACCTGGAGCGTCTCGACGAGCTCGGACCCCAGGCGCTCGTCGGCGAGCAACGGTCCCAGCTCGTATCCGACGGCAGCCTCCGCGAGGTCGGGGCTCGCCAGCAGCAGGCGTTCCACCGCCAGGCTCGCGGGGTCGGACACCCAGCCCCGGCGGCCCACCAGGTCAGCCGTGCGCGTCGCGTCGACCAGGTCGGCGAGCACCCGTCCGAGCGGCGCCACACCCTCGATCCTCGGCGAGGCGACCGCGACCCATGCGGACACGGTCCCGCTGGCCGGCGGCGTGGCGGCCTGCGGCGTCCTGTCCGGTTGAGGCGGAACCGGTCGCGACGCCCCCGGGCCGCCGAGCACCTTGTCCAGGACCACCGCGATGCGCCCGAAGCCCGCCCAATCGGAGCGGGCGAGGATCACGATCCGGCCGCGCATCGGGAGGACAGCCGGCAGCCGGATCCCGGCACCGGCACCGTCGGCACCTGCGGCAGCCGATCCCACGAGGTGGCCGATCCTCCCGGCCAGGAGCTCGAGGTCGTCCTGGTCGATGCCCGTGCGCTCCGGGGTCGGGTCCGCCTCGGGGCCGGGCGCGACCAGGACGAGGCGATATGGGCGGTCCGGGTTGAGCCCGAACCGGGTAGCGATCCGCCGCAGGCGGGCCGTGGTCAGCGCATCGGCGGCGACGATGCCGAGGATCTCCTGCAAGGCCCCCCGGCGGGCCTGAGAGTCACGGGCCAGGACCTCGCGCTCGGCGGTCCGGTAACCGTCGGTGACGGCGAGCGAGGTGACCTCGTTCCAGAGGAGGATCCAGCGTCCGAGCCCGCCCAGGGCGGCGGGATCGAGCCGCCCGTCCCGGACGGCTTCCGCACAGCGCTCCCAGGCGAGGCGCCGGATCGCCGCATACCGCGCCAGGAGCAGCACGAGCCTCAGGTCGGAACGCGCGGCGATCGCGCCGGATGCGCGCTGGATCTCCACGACGGCCGTGAGGTCCAGGGCCCCCGACGAATTCAGGCGGCGGATCTCGTCGAGGAGCTGACCGAGTGTCTCCGCGCGGATGCGGCGCGCGACCGGCACGCGCACCGTCGCGCCACGCACGCGCGCCCGCTCCGCTGCGAGGACTGCCTCGAGGTCCCGGCTGGACGCGGCCACGCCGCTGGCGACGGCGCCGATCTGGACGCTCGGGCGGACGGCGTCGAGCGGCTCCCCGAGCGCCGCGGCAACCGCCACGGCCAGCTCCTCGACGTCGGGCAGGACGTGGGCCACGGCCGTCCGCCAGTCCGTCTCCACGGGTCCGACAACCACCCCTGCTCCCGGCGCTGCGTCATGCATGCAACGAATCGACCCGCGGTGTGCACGAACGAATCGTGTGCCCGTTACGCGCTTGCTGCAACGATGACGCAGCCATTCCCCGATGGCAAGGGTTCGGCTGCCGCTATCCCGAGCGGCAGCCGAACCCAACCCGATCCGGTACCGCGGGAATGCGCGGAGGCGCCCACCATGACCAACCGAACAGCACGATCCGTGCGCGGCGACGACGCGGGAGGGGCGGTACCCGGGATCGCGATCGACGCCGACCTGGTCGCGCAGTGGAGGGCGATCGTAGCGTTGTCCCGGGCGGACCGCGACAACGTGGTCGTGTTGACCGTGGCCCCTCGCGCCGGACGCGGGAGGGGCGGCGAACGGACCGCGAGCTGTCCGACCGCGATCGGCGGCCAGCGCGGGTGACGTCGAAACGCCGACGACACTAGACTCCGCGCTCATGGAGCGCTTCGACGTCCTGGTCGTGGGAGCCGGATCTGCCGGCCTCGCGACCAGCCATGAGCTCGCGAGCCTCGGGATCGACCACCTCGTCCTGGAGCGCGGCCTGATCGGCCAGGCGTGGCGGGATCGCTGGGACACCTTCTGCCTCGTCACGCCGAACTGGTCCGTGCGGCTCCCGGGCGGGGCGTACGACGGCGACGACCCAGGCGGCTTCATGCCCCGCGACCGGATCGTCGGCCATCTGCTCCGCTATGCGACGGCGTCCGGTGCGCCCGTCCGGGAGGGCGTGTCCGTCCGGACGATCGATCGGGAGCCCGGCGGCTTCGTCGCCCGGACATCCATGGGCGACGTCCGCGCCGCGCGAGTGGTCCTGTGCACGGGAGCCTTCCAGCGTGCGCACCGCCCGCCCGTCGCGGCGACGCTGCCGCAGGGCCTCCCGCAGCTCGACGTCACCGGCTTCCGCAACGAGGCCGGCCTGCCGCCGGGGCCGGTCCTGGTCGTCGGCAGCGGGCAGTCCGGCGCACAGCTGGCCGAGGAGCTGCGCGAAGCCGGCCGGGATGTGGTCCTCTCGTGCGGGAGAGCCCCGTGGGCGCCTCGCCGGATCGGTGACCACGACCTCGTGTGGTGGCTGGAGGCGTCTGGCTTCCTGGACCAGCCGGTCGCCACGCTACCCTCTCCCGCGGCTCGTCTCCTCTCGAACCCGCTGGCGAGTGGCCACGGGGGCGGCCACGACCTCCACCTCCGGACGCTGCGGGCGATGGGGGTCACCCTGGTCGGCCGCTTCCTGGGTGCTGTCGGCAGCGAGGCGCGCTTCGCGCCGGACCTTGCCGCGTCGGTGGCCTGGGGCGACGACCGCTACCGCGACCTGCGCGCGCTGTTCGCCCGCACCGCCGCCGGAGTGGGCGTGCCGCCGCCGGACATGCCCGATCCCGAGCCGTTCGACGGCCTGGCGCCCGAGGACGTCTCGCTCGCGGGCTTCGGCGCGGTGGTCTTCACCGGGGGCTTCCGGCCCGGACTACCGCTCCTGGCTGCCATGGCCGGATGCGTTCGACGATCTCGGCTTCCCGATCCAGCAGGACGGCGCCAGCACCGTGGTCGACGGGCTCTTCTTCGTCGGCGTCCACTTCATGCGCACGCGCAAGTCGTCGATCCTCATAGGTGTCGGCGAGGACGCGGCGATCGTCGCGCGGAAGATCGCCGAACGGATGACCACCGCCTGACGTCTGCGAGGTCGGCTCGGCTCGGAGCCGTCGCGGATCGCGGTGCCCGGCGCCCGTCCCGTCCTGACAAACTGCACTGGCGCGATCCAGGCGGGAGGCCCACCGTGCTGTCGGCGTCCCGTCGGCCCGGAGGATGGAGATGCGTCGAGTCGTCGCTGCTGCCATGGGTCTGGCCTGGCTGGCCTGGTCCCTGCTCCTTGCGGTGCCGCAGGTCTCGGCGGCCGGCTGACCCCCGGGGCGTGGAGGCGAGATGCGCGCTCGGCTGATCTCATTCGGGCTGATCGAGATCGACGGGACCCGCTTCGAGCATGACGTCGTGCTCGACCGGGGCAGGATCTCGAAGCGGCGCAAGAAGGCGTCGAAGCCCCTGCGCGACCGGTATGGGCACACGCCGCTGAGCCTGCTCGAGCCGGTGCCCTGGGAATGCCGCCGCCTGATCGTTGGGACGGGCGCTGACGGTGCGCTGCCGATCGCCCGCGACGTCCTGGACGAGGCGCGCCGGCGCGGCGTGGAGATCCTGGCGATGCCGACCGAGGAGGCGTGCGCATTGCTGGGCAACGCGGACCCCGCGGCGACGAACGCCATCCTCCACGTGACCTGCTGAGGCGTGGCTCAGCCCAGGCCGAGCGCCTCCCGCACGTCGGCCGGGATCGCCGTGAAGTCGGCCGCGACCGCCAGGGCGCCCTCGCCCAGCAGCACGTCCGCGGCCTGCGAGGAGGTGATCCCGAGCACGGCGCACCCGGCCGCGCGCCCCGCCTTCACCCCGTTGCGGGCGTCCTCGACGACCAGGCAGCGGGAGGCCGGCAGCGCCAGTCGCTCGACGGCAAGCAGGAACGTCTCCGGGTCCGGCTTCTTGTGGGTGACCTGCTCGGCGGAGACGACGACGTCGAACGTCGACTCAGGGATGCCGATGGCGGCGAGGTTGCCGTTCAGCTTGGGGCGGTCGGAGCCGGTGGCCACGGCGAGTCGGAGCCCGGCTGCGCGTGCCTCGGCCAGGAACCCGTGCACCCCCGCGACGGGCTTCAGCGCGACCCGGATCAGCTCCAGGTAGATCTCGTAGGTCAGTGGCTTGTCGATCGCGAGGTCCACGACCACCCCATGGCGCTCCGCGGCCCCGCTGATGAACCGGTCGTCACCCGCGCCCACGAACGGAAGGAAGTCCTCTCGGCGCGACGAGGATCCCGTAGCGGCGTCTCAGTGCCTCCGCGGCAGCCGCGGCGATGAACGGCTCCGAGTCGCACAGCACGCCGTCCATGTCGAAGATCACGGCGTCGAAGGTCCGCGTGCCGCAGTGCGAGGGGGTCACGACGACGAGGGCCTCCGGATGCGGTCCGTTCACCTGGTGATTGGTGCATGAGCATACGGGCCTGCATGGGGACGTGCGCGACGCGGCCGGGCCGGACGCCGCGATGTGCGACAGTCTTCCTGCGCCCGCCCGCATCGCAGGAGAGTCGACGACATGACGACGGAGGCCACCACGACCCATCCGCTCCTGGCCGCGGCAGAGGCGATCCTCCCCGACGTCATCGACGTGCGGCGGCGGCTCCACCGGCACCCGGAGGTCGGCCTGCAGCTGCCCGCCACGCAGGCGATGGTCGTCGAGTCCCTCCGGGCGATCGGGCTCGAGCCCAGGCTCGGCGAGACAACGTCCTCGGTGGTGGTCGTCATCGACGGCGCCCGGCCGGGGCCGACGATCCTGCTGCGCGGCGACATGGACGGCCTGCCGCTCCGGGAGGACACCGGCCTGCCCTTCGCCTCCGGGAACCCGGGCGCCATGCACGCCTGCGGCCACGACACGCACATGGCGATGCTCCTGGGCGCGGCCCGCCTGCTGGCGGAGCGACGCGATGCGCTCTCGGGGCGGGTCCTGCTCATGTTCCAGCCGGGCGAGGAGGGCTACCACGGCGCCCGCTTCATGCTCGACGAGGGCCTGCTCGAGGACGGAGCTCACGGTGCCGCAGGCGTCGAGCGCGCCTTCGCCATCCACATCAGCACGGAGTACCCGGCCGGGACGATCGCGCTGCGGCCCGGGTCGCTCATGGCCTCCGCCGACGCGATCAGGGCCACGGTCCGTGGCCGGGGCGGCCATGCGTCGGCCCCCCATCTCGCGCTCGACCCGATCCCCACCGCCGCCGAGCTCGTGCTCGCGCTCCAGGCAGCGGTCACGCGGTCCGTTGACCCGTTCGACCCGGCCGTCCTGACGATCGCCCGGATCAGCGGCGGGACGACCAACAACATCATCCCGGAGACGGTCGAGATCGAGGGCACGATCCGGACGGTCTCCGCAAGGACCCGCGCGCTGATGCGAGACCTCGTCGGCCGGGTGGCGTCCGGCGTGGCGGCGGCGCACGGCACGACCATCGAGCTCGAGATCGTGCCGGGCTACCCGGTCACGGTCTGCGACCCGGGCGTGGTCGCGTGGGTTCGCGGCCTCGCCGTCGGCCTCGCGGGAGAAGCCGCGATCCGTGACCTCGCGCAGCCGATCATGGGCGCGGAGGACTTCTCATACGTGACCGAGCGCGTGCCGGGGATGATGGCCTTCCTCGGTGCCTGCCCGCCGACTGCCGATCCTGCGACGGCGCCCCAGACCCACTCCAACCGCGTGGTATTCGACGAGGCGTCCATGGCGCTGGGCATCGCGCTCCACGCGGCCGCGGCGCTCGACTTCCTGGGTCGCCCGGAGTAGGGGAGCGCCGAGCCGCAACACGATCGCCGGGTCTGTCGCCTCGTCAGCCCGGCTCCGCGAGCAGCTCGCGGATGACCCGCTCGGAGGCGGCGTAGTCTCCCTCGCCTGCGTGGACATGGCGGATGCGGCCGGTCCTGTCGACGAAGTACATCGCGGGCCAGTACTGGTTGTGGTAGGCGTTCCAGGTCGTGTACCCAGGGTCGAATGCCACTGGGAACGTCACCTCGTCCGAGGCGACTGCGCTCCGCACATTGTCGAGGTCGCGCTCGAACGAGAGCTCGGGGGTGTGGATGCCGAGCACGACCAGGCCCGCCGACGCGTACCGCTCGTACCAGGCCTTGACGTATGGCTGGACGTGCAGGCAGTTGATGCAGGCGAAGGTCCAGAAATGGACGAGCACCACCTTGCCGCGCAGCGATGCGAGCGTGAGGGGGTTGCTGTTGATCCAGGCCGTGATGCCCTCGACCTCCGGCGCCGGCCCGAGGTCCTCCAGCCGGACGTCCGCGGGCAGGTCCGCTGTGATCGGGGCCGGCAGGCCGTCGGTGGCGGCTGCCGCCGACCCTGGAGATGGCGTCTCCTGCGATGCTGCCGTCGCGGACGCGCCCGTGGACCCGGGCACGAGGCCCGCGACCGCGACCTCGGCCGATACGTCGTAGCCGGTTGCCACGACCAGGGCCGCGATGACCATCAGCCCCCCGAACGCCCGCTGCATTCGAGCCCGGCGCTCGGGACGGCCGGCCGCGGCGATGGCCCGCCTGCCGAGCAGCGCCACTGCCAGGAGGGGGACCGCGGCGCCGGCAACGAAGGCGACGGAGATGACCACGGCCTCCGGCGTTGGTCCGCTCGACGCCGCGAGGACGAGCACTGCGGCCATGACGGGTCCGACGCACGGGGCCCAGATGAGACCGATGGCCGCGCCGATCGCGAGACCCGCGAGGAGGCCGTTCGCACGGGCAAGGCGAGTCGGCGCGACGCGGCCGAGCGGCGCGAGGCGCCGCTCGATGCGCCTGCCCAGCGCGGGTATCGCGAGCGTGGCGCCGATGAACGCAAGCACGATCGCGCTCGCCACGCGAAGGTGGCTCGTCGTGAGGCCGGCGGCGCTGAGGAACGAAGCGAGGACGGCCGCCACGAGCACGAAGGTCGTTCCGAAGCCCAGCACGATCCCGAGCGGCCGTCGCAGGCTGCCCCCGCTGCTCGCCCCGAGAACGAGCGGGACGACAGGCAGCGTGCACGGCGCGATGATCGTCAGCAGGCCCGCGACGAAGGCGAACGCCAGGACGGGCAGCAACGGGGGCATCGGCAGGTTGGACGTGTGGGCGCGCGCGGCGGGCTAGTGCATGGACGGCGAGGGGCTCTCGGCCATGCTCGGCTCGGCCATGCTCGGTCGCCGCGGTCGACGAGGCCGGCGAGGTGCAGGCCGCGAGCCCGATGCCCGCCACGAGCACGCCGGCGAGGAGCTGGATGGACGGTCGAGGCATTGGGGCTCTCCGTGGGGCAGGTGTTGCCGCGATCCTGGGCCCCGCGTGTGACGAGCCGATGACGGACCCGCGACGAACCAATGACGCCGGCCCGAACCGCCGCGATGCTACCCGGCCGGCAGGCTGAACCAGACGCGGGTCAGCCCCTCCACCGACTCGACCCCGACCCGGCCGCCGAACGACTCGACCAGCTCCTTGACGATCGCGAGGCCGATCCCGGCACCGCCGAGCGCAGAATCGCGGGACTTCTCCACGCGGTAGAAGCGCTCGAAGACGTGGGGCACGTCCTCCGCCGGGATCCCCGGCCCGCTGTTCGAGATCGAGACCACGACCGGGCACGGGCCTGCGTGGATGCCGTCGGCCTCCACTCGCACCGACCCGCCGTGCGGCGTGTAGCGCAGAGCGTTCTGGAGCAGGTTCGAGAGCACCTGCGCCAGCCCGTCGGGGTCCGCGCGGCCCGGCAGGACCGGCGGCGCGGTCACCTCGAACGCGAGCCCGGCAGCGGTCATCGCAGGCGCCACCAGCTCGGTCGCCGAGCGCACAGCCGCCGCCACGTCGAGCCCAACGACGGGTGCCGTCCCCGGCCGCGCATCGCCCTCGGCGAGCACGTCGAGCGAGCGCGACAGGCGCACCAGGCGCTCGGTCTCGTCCCACAGCGACTCGAACGTGGTGCGTTCGGCCGGGATCACCCCGTCTCGGAGCGCCTCGAGATATCCCTGCAGGTTGGTCAGGGGCGTCCGGAGCTCGTGCGCGGCGTTCGCGATCAGCTCCCGCCGCATCCGTTCCTGCTCCTCGAGCGCTGCGGCCATCTGGTTGAACGAGTCGGCGAGGTCAACGAGCTCCTCGGGCCCGGTCCGGGGGACGCGGGCCGCGTAGTCGCCGCCTGCGATCCGCCGCGCCGCCCGCCCCACGTCGCGTAGAGGACGCGCGATCCGGCGTCCAAGCGCGGCCGAGAGCGCGGCCGCGGCGAGGACGGCCACGGCGAGCGCGACGAGGACCACCCGGCCCACGGAGTCGTTGAACATCGAGCGCGCAGCCTCGGCCGGGTGGCCGTCCGCCGTCATGAGGTGGATGAACGCATCCGCGCCCAGCACGAGCGTCCCCACGGTCACGATCGCGACCGCGAGCACCGCGACCACGATGGCAGCGCCGGCGATCCGGGTCCCGACTCCGCTGGGCGTGGCCGGACTCACGCCGTCCTCGGCGCCCGGTCCGGCGGCGCGGCCCGGTAGCCGACGCCACGGACCGTCAGGACGTAGCGCGGCTGGACCGCGTCGTCGCCGAGCTTCTCGCGCAGTCGCTTGACGAGCGCGTCCACGGTCCGGTCGAGCACCTCGGCCTCGCCGCCCGGGTAGACGGCGTCCATGAGCTGGTCGCGCGACAGGACACGCCCGTCCGCCTCGATCAGGGCGGCCAGGAGGCGGAACTCCAGCGCCGTCAGGCGGGCGTCGCGCCCGGCGACCGTCACCTCGTGGCGGTCCCGGTCGAGGATGATGGCGCCGCGCTCCAGGACCCGCCCGACCCCCGCCGCCGCCGACCCCGCTGGGTTGACGGACCGCGCCAGGACCCGCTGCACGCGCACGACGAGCTCGGCGGGCGAGAAGGGCTTGGGGAGGTAGTCGTCGGCGCCGGCGGTCAGGCCCGCGATGCGGTCGGCGGTGGTGCCCCGTGCGGAGAGCAGGATGATCGGGGTGCGGCTCGTGCGCCGGACGGCGCGCACGATCGAGATGCCGTCGACCTCGGGCAGCATGACGTCGAGGACGACCAGCGCGGGGGCCTCGAGGGCGATCGCAGCGAGCGCGGACCGGCCGTCGAGCGCCTCGACCACCCGGAACCCCTCCCGCTCGAGGTACGTGCGCACGAGGCGGACGATCTTGGCGTCGTCGTCCACGACGAGGATCGGGGCGGGCATGCGGTCCACCCGCGGATCGTAGGCCAGGGCGTGCATCCCGTCCTCCGGGCGGTGGAATGCCGGGGGAGCGAGGCCCAGGCACTCCCATGATGCGAACCGTGCGGTCTCAGGAGACCGCGAGCCCCGTCGTCCGGCCGGCAATCCCGTCGCCGGGACCGCGGTCAGCGACCCACCGGCACCGGTACGGTAGCCGCGCTCGCGTTCGTCTCGATGTGGACGAACCCGGCCGTCACTCCCGGCGTCGCGACCACCGCCGTGCCCAGGGCGGCCATGTGGCCGATCAATCGTGCCTGCCGCATCGGGCAACCTCCATGTTCGCCCGACGCCCTGTCGAGCCGTGTCCGGAACGCTCGCACGCCCGCGTGATGGCACGATGACCCGCCCATGACCAATCGGTGACAGGTCCGCTCGTCACGCCATGCCCGGGAACGACGGCCGGCGACTTCCTCGCCGCCCGTCATCCGGTCGTCATATGGGACCGGTACTGTGTGGCCATGACAGCTCAGAGCCCGCGTCCCGTCTCGCCCCGCTGGGCGTCCGCCCTGGCCGGCGTGGCCGCCGGCGCGGCGGCGCTGGCCGCCTCCGAGCTCGCAGCGGGCCTGCTCGGCGGGCCGTCGCTGGTGGTCGCCGCCGGGACGCTCGCCATCGACCTCCAGCCACCGGGCGCGAAGGACGTGGTCGTGTCGCTGTTCGGCACGAACGACAAGGCGGCGCTCATCGGGCTGGTGGTCGTGATCGTCCTCGCCGTGGCGGCGGTTGCCGGCATCCTCGCAGCCCGGCGGTTCATCCTCGGGGCCTCGGTGTTCGTGGTGTTCGGGTTCGTCGCCGCGGGTGCCGCCATCCGCTTGCCGCTCGTCGAGCCCGTCCTGGCCGTGGTCGACGCCGCCATCGCCGTGTGTGCCGGCCTCGTGATCCTGCGGCTCCTGCTCGGGCTGATCGGCCGCCGGGACGCGGCCGCGGCCGCGACGGAGCCCACCTCGGCGGAGTGGACGCGTCGCCGCTTCCTGATCGCGAGCGCCGGCACGATCGGCGCCGCCGCCGTCGTCGGTGGGGTCGGGCGCAGCCTCATCGACGCCCAGCACGTCGAGGGCGTCGTGAGCACGTCGAGCCTGCCCGAAGCCCCTCGTGGCCGTCGCGCCCCTGGAGCCGGACCAGGTGCTGACGATGCCCGGGCTCACGCCGCTCGTGGTGCCGAACGACGCCTTCTACCGGATCGACACGGCGCTCCTCGTGCCCCAGGGTGGACGTCGCGACCTGGGAGCTGAAGGTCACCGGGCATGGTCGACCACCCGCTGACGTTCACGCTACGACGAGCTGCTCGCGATGCCCCTCTACGAGCAGTACGTGACGATCTCGTGCGTCAGCAACAGGGTCGGCGGCAACCTCGTCGGCAACGCGCTGTGGACCGGCGTCCGCCTCAAGGACGTCCTCGAGACGGCCGGCGTCCAGCAGGGCGCGACCCAGATCGTCGGCCGCTCCGTCGACGGCTTCACGGTCGGCTTCCCGACGTCCTGGGCGACGGCGCCCGAGCGCGAGCCGATGATCGCCGTCGGGATGAACCGCGAGCCGCTCCCGGCCAACCACGGGTTCCCCGCCCGGCTGATCGTCCCGGGCCTGTACGGCTACGTGTCGGCGACCAAGTGGCTCGTCGGAGATCGAGCTCACGACCCGCGAGGCCGTGGACGGCTACTGGGTGCCGCTCGGCTGGGCCAAGGACGCGCCGATCCTCACGCAGATCACGGATCGACCTGCCGCGGTCCGGGCGACCAGGGTCGCGCGCGGGGCCGGTCGACGTCGCCGGCGTCGCGTGGGCGCCGGACCGCGGGATCGCCGGCGTCGAGGTGCGGATCGACGACGGGCCGTGGCAGCCGGCGCGGATCACGCGCCCGATCTCGAAGGCGACCTGGGTCCAGTGGACGTTCCCCTGGACCGCCTCAGCGTCCGGGCGACACGGCATCGAGGTCCGCGCGACGGACGACACGGGCGACGTCCAGACGGACCAGGTGAGCGACCCGGCTCCGGACGGGGCGCGCGGCCACCACCGGATCTTCGTCGACGTGGGCTGAGCGCGGCCGAGGCCCTGGGAGGGCCGCAGGATCGCCGCAGTCATGCCGCAGGGGGCGGGGTCTAGGGTCGTGGTGCTGGATCCGCAGAGGGAACGAACCATGACCACCCCGATGGCGAGCCGGCGCACCGGCTCCGCGCTCTCCGGTGGTTCCCGCCTGGCCGCGGCGGTCATCGGGGTGGGACGCGGGCTCTGGCTCCTGCCGCTGGACATCATCTTCCGCACGGTCGGCCTCCGCTACGGCTGGCTCCGCGCGCTGTTCAGCGTGGCTCCCCCGTGGCTCCTCGCCTCGATCGGCCAGTTGCGTGCGGAGCGCGCGGCGTGGCGGGCGGCCCGCGGAGTCCCCGCGTACCGGTCGTTCCTGCGGGACGCGGGGATCGACCCCGACGCCCTCTTCCCGCTGGGGATCCTGCGGAGGCTCCCCGAGACCGACAAGCGGAGCTACGTGGACCGCTTCGGCATGATGGAGCGATGCGTGGGCGGCGCGGTCCCCTTCGCCGGTACGACCATCGACGAGTCCAGCGGCTCGACGGGCATGCCGTACGACTGGATCCGTGGCTCCCGCGAGCGGATGGTCGCCCACCGCAACATCGGGTTCTTCGCCCGCTACGCGTTCGGCACCGAGCCCCTCGTGACGATCAACGCCTTCTCGATGGGGGCCTGGGCCGCCGGCTTCAACATGAGCCTCGGCATGATGCGCCACGGCATCGTCAAGTCCACCGGCCCGGACCTCGACAAGATCCTGTCCACGCTCCGGCGACTCGGCCCCGGCTACCGGTTCCTGATCTCGGGCTACCCGCCGTTCCTCAAGCATCTCCTCGACGAGGGGGACGCGGCCGGCTTTCCCTGGAGCGACTACCGGATGCACGCGCTGGTCGGGGGCGAGGGCATGACCGAGGAGCTCCGGGACCTGCTGCTCACGAGGTTCGACTCCGTCTACTCGGGGTACGGCGCGACCGACATCGAGATCGGCATGGCCGGCGAGTCGCCGGTCAGCGTGGCCGTGCGTCGCCTCGCCCGCGCTCGTCCGGACATCCGCGCCGAGCTGTTCGGGGACGACCCGCGCCACCCGATGGTGTTCCAGTACAACCCGCTCATCCACTTCATGGAGGTCAACGGCGAGCGCGAGCTCGTGTGCACCGTGAGCCGGCTCGACCTTTTGTCGCCTCGCATGCGCTACAACGTCCACGACCAGGGCGGGATCGTCGAGTACGCGCGCGTCAAGCGGATCCTGGCCGGGCACGGCTTCGACCTCGACCGGCTGGGCGAGGCGCCGGAGGTCGCTGGTCCCCGTGGCCGGCTGTCGTGGGCGCGGCCGATCCCGCTGCCCTTCGTCTGGGTCAACGGCAGGCGTGACGCCACGATCAGTGTCATGGGCGCCAACATCTACCCCGAGGACGTCGAGGCGGTCCTCTACCGGGATCCCGAGGTGGCGGCGCGGCTCCACTCCTTCCTGCTCTCAGTGGTGGACGACGAGACGGGCACGCCCCGCCCGGAGATCTGCGTGGAGCTCACGGACCTGCAGGGCGTCGACGAGGAGTGGCGGCTGGCCCGGGCCGAGTCCTTCGCCGTCGGGCTCGCGGAGCTGAGCCTGGACTTCCGATCCTCTGTCGGGGAGTTCCCGACCGCCATGCGGCCACTCGTCCGGACGTTCGGCCGCGGCGAGGGGCCGTTCCAGGCCGACGCCCACCGCATCAAGCAGCAGCGCATCCTGGCCGGCTCGTCCGGCACGGCAGCGCCGTCCGGCCTGGCTTGACATCCTGAAGCAGTGCGCGAGCCGACGACGGGCCCCTGGCGTCGCGAGATCACGCCGTGCAAGATGTTCGGGTGAGGGTCGCCGAGGGCATCGACGCGGTCGAGGGACTGTGGATCGGGAACGCCTATCTCGTGCGGGGAGCGGACGGGCTGCTTCTGGTCGACAGCGGGACGCCGGGGAGCGCGAAACGGATTCTCGTGGCCATCCAGACGGCAGGAGGCGAGCCAGGCGACCTCCGCTACATCGTCCTCACCCACTGGCACGTCGACCACGTCGGCGGCGCCGCCGAGCTGAGGCTGCGAACCGGCGCGCAGGTCGCGATCCACGCGCTGGACGCCCCGGCCCTCGCGGGGAAGGCCCGGCCGGCGAAGGGCCGCCGGTCGATGGCAGCCATCGAACGGCTGCTCCGGCTCGAGCGGCCCGTCCCCGACATCCTGCTCGGCGCCGGCGAGACGATCGGCGGCCTCGAGGTCATCCATGTGCCCGGGCACACCGACGGCAGCATCGTGCTCCGGCGCGGCGACGGCGTCCTGTTCTCGGGCGACGCGCTCATCGCGGACCGGCACGGGCGGGCACTGGATCCGACCCCCTCGCTGGCACTCGACCCCGCCCTCGCCCTCGCGTCGGCGGCGAGGATCCGGGCGCTGCCGCACACCCTGCTGCTCGCCGGTCACGGAGCGCCCGTGCCGGCGGAGGAGCCCCGGTAGCCGCATCCATGAGATCAGGTCCGAGGTTTGGACCGGCGGCCCAACCGGCCCGCCGGCTGCCCTCTATGCTGCGGCGATGACCATCCGACCCCTGCGCCGGCTGACCCGCAACATCGAGGCGCCGCTCCTGTTCGAGTCGTTCTTCGTTGCGGCCGTCGCGTCCTTCCTGGGGATCCGCTGGTTCCTCGCAGCGACGGGATATCCCAGGATCGGCTCGAGCGGCATCCACGTGGCGCACATGCTGTGGGGCGGCCTCCTGCTGCTGGCGGCCGTCCTGCTCCTGGTCGGGTTCCTCGACCGCACGGTCGGCCACGTCGCGGCCGTGATCGCGGGCCTCGGCTTCGGCACCTTCATCGACGAGATCGGGAAGTTCGTCACGTCCGACAACGACTACTTCTTCCGGCCGGCGATCGCCCTGATCTACGGGGTCTTCGTCGTCGTGTTCCTCGTCGCCCGGGCGCTCGTGGGCCGGCGCCAGCTGACCGGTGACGAGGCCCTCGCCAACGCCCTGGACCTGATGGCCGGCGCACCGTCTCGCGGGCTCGAGCCGGACGACCGGGCGCGGATCCGGGAGCTCCTCGAGCTCGCGGACCCGGCCGACCCGCGGGCCGGGATCGCGGTCCGCTACCTCGCGGCGATCCCCGCCGTCCCGGACCACGACAGCCCGCTCGAGATCGTCAGCGACCGCCTCGCGTCGACCTACGTGCGGGTGATGGCCGTGCCCTGGGCGGACGAGGCCCTGGTCGCCGGGGTGATCGCGTACGCCGCGCTGGCCGTCGTCGGCGTCGTGCTCGTCGCCGCGTCGCCGCCGCAGGACGGCGCCGCCGACCTCTCCGTCGCGACCGCCGCCCAGGTCGGCTCGACGATCGTGGGGGCCCTCCTGGTGGGGCGGGGGGTGCTGGCCCTTCGGCGGTCCCGCCTCGAGGCGTACCGCTGGTTCCAGCGGGGGCTGCTCGTCTGGATCCTCGTGACCCAGGTGTTCGTGTTCTACAGCTCCCAGCTCGGCGGGCTGGCTGGGGCTGGCGGTCGACCTCGTCGCCTACGGGAGCCTGCGGTACGCGATCGGCCAGGAGCGGGCGGCCGCGCGGGCGTCCCGGGTCGTCCCGCCCGACAGACGCGCCGGACGGCGACGTAGGCGGTCGAATCCCGATCCGGCGCTGCCGCCGGGTCCGCGCAGGCCGTCGCCGCGGTCTCCGGCGGACGTACCATGGCCTCGCGCGCCCGCCATGGCCGCGCGGTCGCCTGCCGCGCGGCGCCACGACCCGGCGCCGGATGCCGAGGTGCACGCCGTGACGACCCGTCCGACTCCTTTCGACCCCCCGGCCGTGCTGGCCGCGATGACGCTCGAGGAGAAGGTCGCGCTGCTCTCGGGCCGCGACTTCTGGAGCCTCAACGGGGTCGAGCGCCTCGGCGTCCCGTCGATCGTCGTCACCGATGGCCCGTACGGGTTGCGCAAGGCGAAGGCCACCGGCTCCATGGACCTCGCGGACAGCGTGCCCGCCACCTGCTTCCCGACCTCGTCCGCCCTGGCCGCCACCTGGAACCCGGAGCTCGTCGAGCAGGTCGGGTGGGCGATCGGCCGCGAGGCCATCGCCGAGGGGGTCAGCGTCGTCCTCGGGCCCGGAGCGAACATCAAGCGCACGCCGCTCTGTGGGCGCAACTTCGAGTACTTCTCCGAGGACCCGCTCCTGTCCGCTCGCCTTGCGGCGGCCTGGATCCGGGGCGTCCAGGCGGTCGGCGTCGGCGCCTCGCTCAAGCACTTCGCGGCGAACAACCAGGAGACCCGCCGGATGACGCTCGACGCGCTCGTCGACGAGCGGGCCCTGCGCGAGATCTACCTCGCCAGCTTCGAGGAGGCGGTCACCGAGGGTCATCCCTGGACGGTGATGGCCGCCTACAACCGGCTGAACGGCACGTACTGCACGGAGCACCGCGGCCTGCTGACAGGGATCCTCCGCGACGAGTGGGGCTTCGACGGCGCCGTCATGAGCGACTGGGGCGCGGTCGACCGCCGGGGGGCGGCGCTCGAGGCAGGCCTCGACCTCTCGATGCCCGGCTTCGGCGGGCGCGGCGACGCACGCCGTGACTGCGGGCGGTCGCCGAGGGCCGGCTATCGGCCGAGGCCGTCGACGTGGGGGCCGGCCGGATCCTGGCGCTCATCGCCCGGACGGCCGCCGCCCGCGAGGCGGGCGGGACCGAGGCGGGCAGGGTCTACGACCGTGACGCCCACCACGAGCTGGCCCGCCGTGCGGCCGAGCAGGCGGTGGTGGTGCTCAAGAACGACGGCCTCCTCCCGCTCGATCCGGCGGCCAAGGTGCTGGTCGCGGGGGCGTTCGCGAAGGCGCCACGGTTCCAGGGCGCCGGCAGCTCGCATGATCACGCCGCACCGGCTCGACGACGCCTGGACCGAGCTCGTCCGCCTCACCCGGCGGGTCCGGCCTGGCCTACGCGCCCGGCTACCGGCGCGACGCCGACGAGGTCGACGAGGTCCTGCTCGCCGAGGCGCGCGAGGCGGCCCGGTCGGCGGACGTCGTGCTCGCCTTCGTCGGCCTCACCGAGGCGGCGGAGACCGAGGGCATCGACCGCGTGAGCCTGCGGCTGCCCGCCGCGCACGACGCGCTCGTCGAGGCGCTGCTCGAGGTCAACCCGCGAGTCGTGGTGGTGCTCGCCAACGGTGCGCCGGTCGAGATGCCGTGGGCCTCGCGCGTGCCCGCGATCGTCGAGGCCTACCTCGGCGGCCAGGCCGGCGGGAGCGCCGTCGCCCGCGTGCTCACCGGCGCGGCGGAGCCCGGCGGGCGCCTGGCCGAGACGTTCCCGGTGCGCTGGACGGACAACCCGGTCCACGAGCTGCCATCCGGGCCCACGGCTCGCCGAGTACCGCGAGAGCGTGTACGTCGGCTACCGCTACTACGACAGCGTCGGGGCGGACGTCCTGTTCCCGTTCGGCCACGGCCTCGCCTACACGACGTTCACCTACGCGGGCCTCGCCGTGCGCCCGGATCCCGCGGTGGCCGACGGCCTCGTCGCGTCGCTGACCGTCACGAACACAGGCGCCCGGCCGGGGTGGGAGGTCGTCCAGGTCTACGTCCACGACGTCGCCTCGCAGCGTCTTCCGGCCGGAGCAGGAGCTGCGTGGCTTCGCCAAGGTCTGGCTCGCCGCCGGCGAGTCGACGCGCGTCGAGGTCCCGCTCGGCCGCCGTGCCTTCGCCTTCTGGGACGCCTCGGCCCACGGGTGGGCGGTCGAGGGCGGCCAGTTCGAGATCCGCGTCGGCGCGTCGTCGCGGGACATCCGGGCGACGGTCGTCGTCGACGTGCCGGGCGACGCGATCAGCCCGGTCGCCGGCGGGCCCGAGGCGGTCGGGGGCGCATACCGGCTCGTGCCCGGCCGCGGTTTCGACCGGGCGGCGTTCGAGGCCCTCTACGGTCGCCCGCTGCCGGACGACACCCCGGAGCTCCCCGGCCACTACACGCTGAACACGCCCCTCGCCGACATGCGGTCGCCGGTCGCGCGCCTGCTGATGCGGGTCATGCGGCGCCAGGCCATGGCCTTCGTCGGCGGCGACCCCGCGTCCCCACTCGGCCGGATCATCTCCGCCGCGATCGGCGACATGACGCTCCGGATGTTCCGGATGATGAGCGGCGGAGCCGTCGACGGCCGCATGCTCGACGGGCTCCTGCTGCTCACCAACGGCCGCTACGGTCTGGGCGTCCGGACGGTGCTGCGCGCCGCGCTGGCGGCACGGCGCGACACGGGAGGGCGGGCGGCGCCACGTGACTCGCGGCATGTCGCCGAGGGCTGGAACGGCGACGACGAGCGGCGATGACGTCACGCTGGGCGGACGGCGACGTGGAGGTGGGCGGCCGGCGAATCCACTACTACCGCACCGGCGGCGACGGGCCGCCGATCGTGTTCAACCACGGCGCCATGGACGACGGGCTGTGCTGGACGAGGGTGGTCCTGCGAGCTCGAGGGCGCCTACGACTGCGTCATGGTCGACGCGCGCGGCCATGGCCGGAGCGACTCCGGGCACGGTGAGTACGGCTCCGCGGCCCGCGCCGCCGACCTCGCCGGGATGATCGAGGCGCTGGGCCTCGACCGGCCGATCGTGGGCGGCCACTCGATGGGGGCCGACACCGCGATCCACCTCGCCGCGGCTCGTCCGGAGCTGGTCCGCGGCGTGTTCCTCGAAGATCCGCCGCTGCTCACGCCCGGCGAGCCGGTCTTCGGCGGCGAGATCGGCCGGCGGATGGGGGACGCGGCGAAGGCGATGGCGCGGTTCATGTCGATCTTTCGCTACCTGCCGCCCGCGACCGGGCGAGTGCTGGCGCGGCGGATGAGCCCGACCTACCCCGACGTCGAGATCCGCCCCTGGGTCGACTCGAAGCGCCGACTGAGCCGCGACTTCCTCCGGGCGATGTCGAGCGGCAGCGTGACCATGGAGACCTCCGTGGAGACCCTGCGGCGGGTCACGGCTCCCACGCTCCTGGTCATCGGTGACCGTGACGCCGGGGCGATCGTGTCCGAGCAGGTCGCCGCCGAGGCGGCATCGGGCATGACCAACCTCCGGGTCGTCCACCTGGCGGGCGCCAGCCACGACATCCGGCGGGTCCGCTTCGACGCGTACATGGAGTCGCTCCGCGGCTTCCTCGATGGAGCCTCCGGCCGGCAGGACGCCGTTTAGGGAGAGGGCCCCCGGCAGCGGTCCGGGGGCCCCAGTGACACGTGTCTTCCGCCGAGCGCCTACCGCGTGACCACCTGACCGCTGTAATCGCCTCCGTAGAGGCCCGCTTGGCAGCCGGCCGATGTGCCGATGGACGAGGCGCCCCAGTCGCCGCGGGCCATGACGCCCCGCAGCGCGCCGCCCTCGCCGATGAGCACCCACTTGCCGCTGTGGGGTCCGGTTGCCGGCATGACACCGCTCGTTCCCACGGCGCCTTCGTAGCGCATCCGGCCGGTGCCGGACAGCCCGTCGACCATGCCGCTGAACGTGCCGCTTCCGGTGAAGGTGGCGGTCCCGTCGGCGTACACGACGTCCCGCTCCGTGCCGATGTACGTGCCGTGGAGCGTACCGGAGTAGCTCTCGATGATGTGGACGGTCACGATGAGGTTGGGTCCGACCTCCCGCATCCTCGGGTTCGTGTTGCAGTCGTCCCACGTTCCCGACGCTGCCGTGGGCCCCTGCGCAGCGCCGGAACCCGCCAGGGTCGTTGCGGGCACCATTGCTGCGACGAGGAGTCCCACCGCGAGGGCGGATGCGATCTTGTTCATGCTGGGTGCTCCCTTCCCGATCCTTGAGTCGTCCCGGTCTCGTGCGGCAGCGGCGTCAGGCCGCGACCGCCGGCGGGATGGCGCCGATCTGCTCGGCAAGGTCCATGAGGTTGAACTCGGTCCAGAACTCGGCGATCCGGTCACCGTCCATGCGAAAGATGTCCATGCCGGGCGACGAGGCCCGGGCTGCAGATCTCGTCCGCCGCGTCGAGGCCGCGGAGATAGATGTCCTGGTGCCAGCGTCGCGCGACCGCTTCCGTCGTCGAGTCGTCCATGTCCGACCTCCTGTCGTGTGTCCGCCACGTCCGGCGTAGGAAGGAAGACTGGGATCCGCTCCGGGCGGTGGACCTTCGAGCGCCGGGTCTGTCGGGCGACGCCGCCCAGCCCGGTCGGCGAGCGAAACGCTCATCGTGATCGTGTCGCGGTGAATGGGGCGTGCCACACCCCGTTCGAGATCCGATCGGGAGCAGGTGGCGTACAGTCGCGCGGACGACCGGACGACCGGCGCCGCATCAGGTGGGACGTGCAATGCGAGCGATCGTCTATGAGCGGTATGGCCCGCCCGAAGTCCTTCGGTTCGAGGAGCTGGGTTCGCCCGTGCCGGCCTCGGGCGAGGTGCTGGTCCGAGTACGAGCCGCGAGCGTCAATCGGAGCGACTGCGCCTGGCGAACCGGGGACCACCCGCTGATCCGGGTGCTGAGTGGCGTTCGCCGCCCGAGGCGGCGCGTGCTCGGGAACGAGCTCGCCGGCGAGGTCGCCGCCCTCGGACCCGGCGTCAACGGGTTCCACATCGGCGACGCGGTCTTCGGCGCAAAGGCCTACCTCTCCGAGGGATTCGGAGCGCACGCGGAGTTCGTCCTCGCCCGGGCGGCCGGGGCGCTCGCCCACAAGCCCGAGAACATCAGCTTCGAGGAGGCGGCGGGCGTGGGCGACGGAGCGCTCAACGCCATGACCTCGCTGGAGCGCGTCGGGCTGCGGAGTGGTCAGCGCATCCTCGTGTACGGCGCGTCGGGGTCGATCGGCACGGCCGCCGTCCAGCTCGCGAGGGACGCGGGCGCCCACGTCACCGGCGTGTGCGGCCCGGATCACGTCGAGGTCGTGCGGTCGCTGGGGGCAGACCCGGTGATCGACTACACCAGGGAGGACTTCACCGAGCGAGGCGAGCGCTGGCACGTCATCTTCGACGCGGTCGGCAAGCTCGCGTTCCCGAAGGTCCGCGGGTCACTCGCGCCAGGCGGCTACCTCATCGCCACCGACGGGTTCTGGAACTTCGTGACCCTGCCGTTGGTCACGCGGTGGGCTGGCGGCCGGCGCGTCGTCGCGCCCGTCCCGCGCTACTCGAAGGAGAACATCCTCCACCTCAAGGAGCTTCTCGAGACCGGGCGGTACCGCCCGGTCATCGACCGCGTCTATCCACTGGACCAGATCGTGGAGGCAGCCCGGCACGTGGAGACCCATCACAAGGCGGGAAACGTCGTGCTCACGCTCGCCTCGGACTAGGTCCAGGAACCGCCTGGCTGACGCGCCACGACGGTTCAGGGGAGGGGGGCCGGGACGGGCTTCGGACCCGCGCCAATCGGCTTGGGCAGCAGATCGCCTGCCAGCTGAGTCACCCCTCGGGTAAGCCTGATCTCGCCCGTGGACCAGGCCCGGGGCGGCGCCTCACCCGGCCACTTCCCCGGCGTCGGGCCCACTCGCACCACCGCCGATCGGCCCCTTCGTGGCGCCCGGATGGGCCATGTGCGCCGACCTCGCCCCCCGCTAGGATCGGCCGAAACCCCGCCCGGGGAGGGCCAGCAGCGCCGAGCACGGGAAGCCGTGCGACCACTGAAACCTTTCCCACGCCGATTGACACGAACAGGGTAGGAGGCCCAGGGCTCCGGAGCGTCCCCGGGGTCCGAGGCCTCGCCCAACCAAATTTGAGGCGCCCGGATGTTCTGCGCGGCAGCCGAACTGACATCCGCCGAGCGCGCGACGTCGCGCCGACGCACGTCCTCGCGCCACCACGCCCTGCGCGTGGGGGGCGACCGCTGATGTTCGGACTCCGGGCGTCCGCGAACCAGACGCAGGCCGACGACGGCACGCAGCCAGACAGCGGCGCGAGGCCCGCCGCGCCGGTCGTGCCCGCGAACCTGCTCGCTCGCGACGTCCTCAAGCGGCGCGCCATGGTCGCGGCCCGGGTGGTCGCCGATCAGGTCCGCTGTGTCGAGTGCGGCATCTGCACCTACAACTGCCCGCTCGGGATCGACGTCCGCAGGAATGTCCGCGAGGGCGTCCCCATCTCGGACCACGCCTGCCTCACCTGTGGCGAGTGCGTGGCCCGGTGCCCGCGCGGCACGCTCCGCTTCGAGGAATCGTCCGTGTTCAGCGGTCGACTGCGTGGAGGCACCTAGAGGATGCCGACCCGCTACCTGATCGTTGGCAACGGCCCGGCCGGCGCCACCGCGGCGCTGGCGATCCGTGAGCACGACGCAACCGCCGAGATACAGATCGTCGGTGCCGAGAAGCACGCCTTCTACTCGCGCCCGGGCCTGGCCTACTACCTGACCGGCCAGATCCCCGAGGGCGCGCTGTTCAGCCGCCCGGACAAGGAGCTCGACCGCGCGCACGTCGTGCGCACGAGGGGCCGGGTGGCGGCCGTGGACCCGCGCGGCCACCGGGTCGAGCTCGCGGACGGCAAGGTGCTCCGCTATGACCGCCTGCTGCTGGGCGTGGGCGCGACGGCGGTCCGGCCGGACGTGGAGGGCATCGGCCTCGAGGGCGTGGTGACGCTCGACAGCCTCGACGACGCCCGCCTGATCCTCAAGCTCGCGAAGAAGGCGAAGCGGGCGGTGGTGGTCGGCGGTGGGATCACCGCCATCGAGCTGGCCGAGGGCCTGGTGGCGAACGGCGTGACGACGCACTACCTGATGCGCGGCGACCGCTACTGGGCGAGCGTGCTCGACGATCGCGAGTCGACCCTCGTCGAGGCGCGCCTCGAGCACGACGGCGTCGTGCTCCACCGCAACACGGAGCTCGGCCGGGTCATCGGCCACAGGCATCGCGTCGCCGCGATCGAGACCAAGGACGGCGAGCGCATCGAGGCCGACATGCTCGCGGTAGCGGTGGGCACGCAGGTCCGCCTCGAGCTGGCGACGCAGATCGGCCTCGAGACGGGGCGCGGCATCTTCACCGACGACACGCTCGCGACGAGCGAAGGCGACATCTACGCGGCCGGCGACGCCGCCGAGGTGCTGGACCCGGCCACGGGCCGGCGCAGCATCGACAGCCTGTGGTCGGTCGCGATCGCGCAGGGCCGCGTCGCCGGGGCCAACATGGCGGGGGGCTCCGAGTCGTGCATGCCCCGCCCGGCGCCGTTCAACGTGACCAGGCTCGGCGGGGTGACGACGACGCTGATCGGGGCGGTTGGCGCGGGCGGCCGCGACGGGGACCTCGTCGCCCTTGCCCGCGGCGACAGCAACGCCTGGCGCGAGCAGCTTGACGGCTTCGCCATGGCGACCGACAGCGGTGCGAACCACCTGCGCCTGATCCTGTCGGAGGATCGCATCCTCGGTGCGGTGGTGATGGGCGACCAGTCGCTCTCCCGGATGCTGCTCCACGTCATCCGCGCGCGGCTGGACATCCGCGAGGTGCGCGACCGGCTCCTGGAGGGCCACGCGGAGGTCCGGCAGGCGCTGGCCACGGTGATGGAACGGGCCGCAGCAGATGCGGTATAGCGAGCTGCTGATCGCGGCGGTGCTGGTGGCGGCCATCACAGCCGCCTACATCACGATGACCTCCGCGGTCGGCGTCCCGGCGGCGGGCGGCCTCGTCGGCCACCTCATGGGCGTCGTCGGTTTCACGCTGATGCTGCTGACCGAGACGCTCTACTCGCTGCGCAAGCGGGCGATGCGTCGGCCGCGGGGCAGCATGCGCGCCTGGCTGCGCCTCCACATCGTCATGGGGATCGTGGGGCCGTACCTGGTCCTGCTCCACGCGGCGTGGACCTTCAACGGGCTGGCGGGTGCCCTGTCGCTGCTGACCGCCATCGTGGTCGCCTCGGGGTTCGTCGGCCGGTACATCTACACGGCCGTGCCGCGTACGGCAGACGGGGTGGTGATCGAGGCGCAGGAGCTCACGCTGCAGCTCGCCGGCCTGCGCGAGGCGGATGCCGCCGACCCCAGTCCCGCGACCGACGCCGCACGCCGGGTGCACCGCGAGGTCGAGGGGCGGATCCGACGGCTGGAGCGCCAGCTGGCGGCCCTGCGCTGGCAGCGCAGGGCGCTCGCGACGTGGCACACGATCCACATCCCGATCGGCCTGGCGATGTTCGTGGTGGCATTCGCGCACATCACCGCGTCCATCTACTACGCCACGCTGCTGCGGTAGGGGACGCCGATGACCCGCCGACCGCTGGGCTGCATGACCTTCACGGGGCTCGTGGCCGCCGTCATCGCGCTGCTCGCCATCACGGGCGTGATCATCGCCAGCGGCAACTCCATGTTCAGCCCGGGCGCGCTCTCGGCCGTCACCGCGCCCGACGCCGCGCAGGCCGTCTCGGTGGGCGGCGTGACGTCGCACGCGCAGCTCGAAGGTCGCTGTGACGCCTGCCATGCCGCCATCTGGTCGGGCCAGACGATGGGCGACCGGTGCCTGGCCTGCCATGCCGACGTGGCAACGCAGGCGGCGACCGGGACCGGCCTGCACGGCAGGCTCGACGCCTCCGCGGCCACCTGCCTGCGCTGCCACACGGAGCACCGCGGCGCGGGCGCCTCGGCGACCCTGGCGGACCCCCATGTCTTCCCGCACGACCAGACGGGCTTCGCACTCACGGCGCACGCCCAGCCGGCCGTCGCCACGGCCGTCGGCTGCCAGGGCTGCCACCCGTCATCGCCGCGGGCCTACAAGACGCCCGACTGCCTGAGCTGCCACCAGCGGCTCGATCCGGCGAAGATGGCCACGCACACCGACACGTACGGCGCGCAATGCCTCAACTGCCACGACGGCAAGGACACCTACGGGCACACCTTCGCGCACACGGCCTACGCCCTGACGGGCAAGCACGCCGGTGCCGGCTGCGCGTCGTGCCACAAGGGCTCCACCACCCTCGCCGCCCTGCGCACCACCTCGACCGCCTGCCAGACGTGCCACGGCAAGAACGACGTCCACCAGGGCCGCCTCGGGCAGTCCTGCGCAACGTGCCACACCGCTGACGGCTGGGCCGGAGCCCAGCTCAACCACACCACGCAGACGACCTTCCCGCTCACGGGCAAGCACGCCGGCGTCGCGTGCGAATCGTGCCATGTCAACCGGCAATGGACGGGGCTCGGAACCACCTGCGCCGCCTGCCACGCGAAGGACGACCCCCACCAGGGCAAGTTCGGCAGCGACTGCGCCAGCTGCCACAACACGTCGGACTGGAAGCAGGCGACGTTCGACCATGCGAAGACGGGGTTCGCGCTCACCCAGGCGCACGCCAACGTGGACTGCGCCAAGTGCCACCAGAACGACAGGTTTGCGGGCACCCCCACCAACTGTGCCGGGTGCCACGCGTCACAGGACAGGCACAGGGGCGCGCTGGGCACCAACTGCGAAGCGTGCCACCGGGCCACGCAATGGTCCGACGCGTCGTTCAACCACAACTCGGCGTCGTTCAAGCTCACGGGCGCCCACGCCGGCGTCGGCTGCGAGCAGTGCCACACCAGCGGCGCGCCGCAGAGCACGTCCACGGCCTGCGCATCGTGCCACACCAAGCCCGCGTCGCATGACAGCCATTTCGGCGGCAGCTGCGCCGCCTGCCACACCACGAAGGCCTGGCGGCCGGCCGCCTTCAACCACGCCACGACGAGCTACAAGCTCACCGGCGCGCACGCGTCGGCGACATGCCTGAAGTGCCACCACTCGCCCTCGACCACGTTCGCCGGAGCTCCCACGGCCTGTGCGTCGTGCCACGCGAAGCCAGCCAACCACACGGGCGCGATGGGGTCCAGCTGCGGGACCTGTCACTCCACCAAGGCCTGGTCGCCGTCAACGTTCAACCACAACAGCACGGGGTTCAAGCTCACGGGGGCCCACACGTCCCTGCTGTGCCAGAAATGCCACACAGGGTCGTCGTTCGCCGGCCTGCCCACCACCTGCGCCGGGTGTCACAAGAAGCCGTCGTCCCACCCGGGCTTCTACCCGACGGTGTGCACGCAGTGCCACTCGACATCGGCCTGGATCCCGATCTCGTACCACGGGGCCCACACCTTCCCGATGGGCCACGGCGGCGGCGGCAGCACCTGCACGAAGTGCCACACCACCTCGCTGCAGTCGTACACCTGCGCCAAATGCCACACCGCCTCGAAGATCGACGGGCACGCGGGACGATCCCCGAGCAACTGCGCCAGCTGCCACCCGACGGGCAGGGGCGGAGACTAGGAACGTCTCGCAGGATCCGGCGACGCCGGTGGATCGTTGGCCTGGCGACTCACCGCGGCGGGCATCCGACCGGACCGTGCTCGGCAGCGCCACCGGCGTACGAAATCCCGGCCGCGGTCCGGACGCATGGGGGATGTGCACCGGGCTCGACGCCCGTCACCATCGCGGCGATGTCGCGACACCTCCGCACGCTCATCGCCATCATCGCCGTGTCGCTCCTGGCCGCCTCGACGGGCGCCCCGTCCGCGGATGCCGCCGTGCTCCACCTGGCCCTGTCGAGCAATCGCCCGGCGCCCGGAGCGATCATGCGCATCTCGGTCACGGTGTCGCCGCTGCGCAGGGTCGCGTCGGGCACGGCCGTGGTGCGGTTCTCGACCGGCCGGGTGACTGTCCGGCTGACGCGAGCCTCCTCGATGCGGCTGTTGGGCGTCGTGCGCGTGCCTGCGCGGGCACACCCCGGACATGTCTCGGTGTCGCTGCGCGTGCGCACGACCGCCGGTCTCGTGATGGCGGCGACGCGGTCGGTCATCGTGGCAACGCCCAAGCCACCGTTACCGCCCACGATCGCCACCCCCACGCCGCCCCCGGCGCCCAGCCCCACGCCGTCACCGCCCGCGGCACCTACCCCGCCCCCGGCGCCTACCCTAACGCCCACCCCGCCCCCGGCACCCACCCCCACGCCGTCCCCGGCGCAGGGCGCCCCGAAGGTCGGCGGCTGCGACGTCTTCCCCGCCGACAACGTGTGGAACGAGCCGGTGAACGGCCTCCCCGTGGCGGCCGACTCCTCGACGCTGATCGCATCCCTCGGCGCGAGCGCGGGCCTCCACCCCGACTTCGGCTCATACGCCGGCTACGGGATCCCGTACAACCTCGCCGACACGTCCACCCCGCGCTTCACGATCCCGTTCACCTACGCCGACGAGTCGGACCCCGGGTCGTACCCCGTGCCGGCGAGCCCCGCCATCGAGGCCGGCTCGGACGCGCACCTGCTGGTCGTGGATACCTCCACCTGCACGCTGTACGAGACCTGGGACACCGCGTCGGACGGCAAGGGCGGCTGGACGGCCGGCTCGGGCGCGATCTGGAGCCTGCGGTCCAACGCCCTGCGGCCCGAGGGCTGGACCAGCGCCGACGCCGCCGGCCTGCCGATCCTGCCCGGGCTGGTCCGGTATGACGAGGTCGCCGCCGGCGTCATCGGCCACGCGATCCGGTTCACGGCCGTCACCACCCGCAACGCCCATATCTACCCGGCCCGCCACGATGCCAGCGGCAACAGCAGCCTGTCGGTGCCGCCGATGGGGCTCCGGGTGCGCCTGAAGGCCTCGTACGACATCAGCGGCCTCCCGCCGCAGGCCCGGGTGATCGCGCAGGCCATGCGGACCTACGGCCTGATCCTGGCCGACAACGGCAGCAACTGGTACTTCCAGGGCGCGTCCGACCCGCGCTTCTCCGACGACCAGCTCAACACGCTCAAGGGCATCCCCGGCAGCGCCTTCGAGGTAGTGGACACCACCGGGTTCGTGAACGGGTCGTAGGACCGGCCTCGCTGCGTCGCTGCCGGCAGGTCGTGACGGGAGGCAGCCGTGGGTGTCGGGCATTGGCGAGGCGGGTGTCCCGGAACAGCCGCCTTATGGCGCGTGGGGCACGACGATTCGGAACACCTGTCGTGCCCCGGTGAGGCCCTTGAGCTCGTGAACGCCGGCGTCCTCCAGCAACAGGCCCGAGCCCTCGAGCAGCCCCGCCGTCGTGGACGAGAGCAGCACCTCGCCGGGGCCTGCGAGCGCGAGGATCCGCGCGGCGGTGTGAACCGCGATCCCTCGCACGTCGTCGCCGACGAGCTCGATCTCCCCGGTGTTCAGGCCGGCCCGGATCTCGAGGTCGATCGCCCGGACCGAGCGCGTGATCTCGACCGCGCATTGGGCCGCGCGGGTCGGGCTGTCGAAGACCGCCAGGAGCCCGTCGCCGGTCGTCTTCACCTCGCGCCCGCGATGGACGTTCAGCTGCTCGCGGAGTCGTGCGTTGTGCGCAGCCAGGAGGTCGCGCCAGGCCGTATCGCCGATCAGCTGGAGCCGCGCGGTGGAGTCGACGATGTCCGTGAACAGCACCGTTGCGAGGGACCGTGAACCAGTCTCGTTGAGCGCGGCGTCCAGGGCGCGGCCGCTCGCTCCCCACTCGATGGTGATCCACGGCTCGTCGCCGATCACCCACTTGTCGTGACCCGGGGGGATGTCGAACACGGTGTCGGGCCCCACGTCGAGCGTCTGCCCGTCGTCCATCACGACGCGCACCGCCCCCGACATCGAGTAGCCAAGATGGCGGATCGGGCACGAGGGGACTCCGACCATCGGCCCCATGTCGGTCGACCAGCGCCACCCGGGCTCGAAGCGACAGTGACCCACGGTGGCATCGTCCAGGCCGACCGTTGCGAACCGGACCTTCGCCATCGTGCGGAGATCGTCGGGGACGGCGAACGTCTTCGCCTGCAACCGGGGCATGACGGCCTGCCTTCGCAATGGCGGGAATGGTGGCTGCGACATCATGCGGCTTCCCGTGCGATCGCGCGGCGAAATGGAGCCGGACTGTCAATGGAACTCGGGGAATCCAGGGCCTGCGCGCCGGCCCGACCTCGTGGAAGGGCTCGGCACCTTCGACCTTGCTATGACAGGCGCTTCTCGAACCAGTGGTTGGCATACGGCTCGTCGTTGAATGCCGCGACCTCGCGAAAGCCGCTCCCGCGGTAGAGCGCGATCGCCTCGCCCAGGGCACGGTTCGTCTCGAGTCGGACGACCTGGGCACCCATCTCCCGTGCCAGCCGCTCGAGCTCCACCAGGATCCGGCGCCCGAGCCCGATGCCACGTGTCCTTGGCGCCACCCACATGCGCTTCAGCTCGGCCGGGGCACCGGGGTGCAACTTGACGGCGCCGCAGCCGACCGGTCGCGCATGCACGCGGGCAATGAGCAGCGCACCCGCGGGAGGCGTCAGCTCGTGCGCGTCGGCCGAGATGCTGAGCGACGCGTCGAAGCCGGCATCGAAGCGCGCGTCGAGCTCGGTGAAGTACTGCTCGATGCACCACCGGGCATCAGCCGAGCTCGGATCCTCGACGGCGAAGCGCACCTCGGATGCCTGAAGCAGGCGCTCGACCTCGCCCATGGCCGCGATGAGTCGCGCACGCTGGCCCGCGCCCAGGGGTCCCAGGATCCTGGCTGCGACGTCGTCTGAACGCCGGTCGAGCTCGTCTCGCTCGGCGAGCCCAGCCGCCGTGAGATGGACGCGGCGGACCCTCCGATCATCCGTGCTCGGGCCGACGGTGACGAGCGACTGCCGCTCGAGGGACCGCAGGATGCGACTCGTGTAGCCGGAGTCGAGTGACAATCGTGCCCGAAGTGCCCGCACCTCCGCGCCCTCCGGCCCGATCTCCCACAGGATCCGCGCCTCTCCCATGGCCCGAGCGCGACCGAGGAAGTGGTCGGTCAGGGCGCCGATGTGCTCGGCGACCTCGCGATTGAACCGGCGTACCCCCTGGATCTCGTCGTCCGCCATGTCTCTGACGGTAGTCAGAGACATCTGCGACGTCAAGCCCCGACGAATCCGGGTCCCGGGAGTTCGACCACGACCCCGTCGCGAGGCCCCGCGAGGGGCATCAGACCTAGGCGAAGAACGCGACGATGGCAGCGGTATCGTCCGAGAAGGCCCAGCGTTCGACGGCCTTCGCCGTCGCGGATGTGGAAGATCTCCGCTGACTGGTACCGGAGGGTCCTGTCGCCCCGGACGGCGGTGGCAGTGCCCAGCGCGATCGCGTGGTCGTCGTTCGCGATGACGTCATGAACCTCGTATGTGATCGTCCAGTCGCGCGCGCCATTCATCATCGCTGCGCGCAGCTCGTCCTTGCCGCGGCGCGGCTCGGCCCGACCGATCTCGTGCCAGACGATGTCGTCGGCCATGAAGGCGTCCACGACCGCCATCTCCTGCCCGGCCTTGGACATGTCCTGCTCGTTCATCGCCTGCATCGCGCGGCGAACCAGGGTCACATTCGGGTGTTCGGCCATGATGTCGTTCCTCCCGTTCGTCGCTCGCGGCGGGAACAGCCGCGGCGGTGCGAGGGCCTCAGCGTACCGTCCGGTGCAAGTCCTGACCGACGCATTGTTGTTGGTCCGTCGCGCTGTCCCGACCGCCGCGCGGACGGAGCAGGGATTCCCGACCAGCAGTGGCGCCGTGAGCCGGATCGCCGTTGCGGACCCGAGGTTCGCGAGATCACGCACCGAGAACAGCCGAGCTGCGCACCGTTTGTCCGAGCCGACCAGCGACGCACGCCAGGGAGGTGGGCCGCCGATTGCCGATCCGGGCACATGCCTGGCCATGCCGGCATCGCGATGCCGGGTCGAGTGGCTGGAGTGCGTGCTCCGGCCGCGACGCTCATCATGGTGATCAGGCCCGCGCGCCTTGCTGTCGGGCACTGGACCGACGACTCCAAGGGGAGGTGGGCGGTGTCGAACGCTGGCTCTGGCGAGCAGCTGCGGGAAGCTGTCGACCGACTTCAGGATGAGGTCGCGGCCGTCCGTCGGTCGCGCAGGCGTCTGGCCGAAGCCGGCTACGCCGATCGTCGCGCGATCGAGCGCGACCTCCACGACGGTGTCCAGCAACACCTCGTCGCGCTCGCCGTCAACCTGCAGCGCCTGGCCGGGCTGGTGGACCGTGATCCTGTAGCCGCGAATGCGCTGCTCGACGAGATGAGGGCACACGTGCGGGAGGCGGTGGACGAGTCGACGGAGCTGGCGGAGAGGATCTATCCGCCGCTGTTTGACGCGCGTGGGTTCGCCAGCGCCATCAGGTCCGCGGCGGCGAAGGCCGGCGTCGCGGTCCTGGTCGATCTGGCAGCGGGCGCCGCCTACCCACCCGAGATCACTGCCGCCCTCTACTGGTCCTGCGTCGAGGCGCTGTCGCCGGGTCAGGCGGGTCCCAGGCAACGGTCAGCGCGCATGACGCGGATGGCGTGCTGACGTTCGAGATCTCGATCGCCCAGCACCTCGCGGACAGTCTCCTCGAGCGCCTCCGCGATCGCATCGAAGCGCTCGATGGTGGCGTCAGCGTCGACAACCGGCAGGACGGCGGCTCGTGTGTTCATGGCTCGCTGCCATTGTCGCCCTGACGGACATCGCTCTCGGCCAGATACAGGATGACCGCCTTGACGCGCTTGTGAACCGCCGGCTCCCAGGTCAGCCCGAGCTTCATGAACAGCGAGTTGATGACCTTCTCGACGGACCGCTCGGTCACGACGAGGTCCTCAGCGATCGACGCGTTGTTCTTGCCCTCGGCCATCTTCCGCAGCACGTCGCGTTCCCGCGCGGTCAGCTGGCCGAGCGGCGACGTCGCCGCTCGCGACCGTTCGGCCACCAGCCCTTCCACCACCTTCGGGTCAATCAGCGAGCCGCCCTCGGCGACAGCGCGGATGGCGCTGACCAGCTGCTCGGGGTCGTGGACGCGCTCCTTCAGCACGTAGGCGCGCCCGGCGCTGCCCGTGTCCAGCAGCGCAAGGGCGTAGCTCGGGTTCGCGTAGTGGCTGAGAACGACCACGCCCAGACCCGGGTTCGTCTCCCGAAGTCGCCTGGCGGCCTGGATCCCCTCGTCCGAGTGGCCCGGCGGCATGCGGATGTCGGTGACCACGACGTCCGGGCCCTTGCGCTCGACGGCCTCGAGCAGCGAGTCGAGGTCCCCGCAGACCGCCACGACCTCGAGTCCGGGCTCCGCCTCGAGCAGGCTCCGCACGCCCTCGCGGACGAGGTAGTGGTCCTCGGCGAGCACGAGCCGAATCGCCATGGGCGGAGAATACGCCGGTGACCTCGGATCTCCCGCTCGTCCTGATCGTCGACGACAACGACAGGAACCGGAAGCTCGCTCGCGACGTGCTCGTCGCGGCTGGGTTCCGGACGCTCGAGGCTGCGACCGCCGCGGAGGCCATCGCGCTGACGTCCGAGCATCTGCCGGATGTCGTCCTCATGGACCTGCGCCTGCCCGACGCCGACGGCGCGGAGGCCGTGCGGACGCTCAGGGCGGAGCCGCGGACCTCGCGCATACCGGTCGTGGCTGTGACGGCCCTGCCGACTCGACCCGGGCGAGGGCTGGTTGTCCGAAGTCGGGTTCGCCGGGCAGATCGCCAAGCCCATCGACGTTGACGAGCTTCCAGATCTGGTTCGACGCTTCTCCGCCCGCACGCGGGACTGACTCCACGCGCGGCGCGGCCGGTGGCCGCCGCCGGCCGGGGTGCCAGCATCCCCCGCCACATGCAGGCAGGCACGGTTGGCTCGCGGTCGGGATCCTCCTACGGTCTCGACAGCGGACGCAGACGCTCCGCGGAGACACGAGCCGGTGGCGGTCTCGTCCGGCAAGGAGGAGAGATGAAATCCAAGCTGGTGTTGGCAGTTGCGCTCGTCGCTCTCGGCCTCGCCGCGTACGCAGGCAACGTCCTCGCGACGCCCGGAACGGGCTTCAGCGGGACCACGATCGCGAAGGCGACGTTCGGCGACATCTTCTCGCACGTGCACGCCAAGACCCCGCAGTGGTGGAACGAGATCATCTGGACGAAGGGGGCGTCCGACCTCTACGTTCAGCAGAACACGTGGCAGCCCGGTGGCAGCACCGGCTGGCACACGCACCCGGGCCCAAGCTTCGTCATCGTCACCCAGGGGAGCGTGACCGTCTACGAGGGCAACGACAAGACCTGCACGCCGCACGTGTACACGGCCAACACGCCCAACAACTCGTTCGTCGACATCGGCGGCGGGGACGTGCACCTGATCCGGAACGAGACCAATGCTGTCGCACAGACCATGGCGGTCCAGCTCATCCCAGCCGGCGCAACACGGCGGGAGGACGCTGCAAATCCTGGCCACTGCTCGTTCTGAAGGATGCGCACGCCGTCCTCGGGCGGCCGCGAGACGACCCCCGGCGCCGCCGGGGGTCGTCTCGCTCGAGATGGAGACCGTTGCAGTAGTCTCCGTGTCTCCATTCGGGCGCTTGCGCAGGAGGGTAGGGTCCCGATGAAGAAGTGGGCATCCGTCTTGCCGCTGAGGATCATCCTGTGCGCCAGCCTCGTCGGCGCCTGTTCCACCACGAGTGTTCCGACGCCTCAGCCCGTTCCACGCGTTGGCCTGATGCACGTGGGAACGGACCACAACCCACCTTCCCTGGCCACGCTGGTGGCCGGGCTCGGGGACCTCGACTGGTTCGACGGCCCGGCAACCCAGGTGATGCAGCAGCTCATCGGCGACGGGACGCCGGTGCAAGGCCGGATGAAGCAGGTTCAGGGGGAGTACGTTGGTCCGCGGATCCAGTTGATCTGGCGCAACCTGGACCCGGACCAGGCCGAGGAGCAGGCCCGGGAATTCGTCCACGAGCGCGTGGACCTGATCGTCGCGTTCGAGGACAAGTCGATTCGCGCTGCCCAGGACGCCACGGCGGACCCCGGGAACCGGATCCCGGTCGTCTTCCTGCACCCGTCGGACCCCGTCCGCGACGGCCTGGTGGCAAGCCTCTCGCATCCGGGCGGGAACCTGACCGGTGCCTGGGGCGCGCGTGATCCTGTCGCCAAGCAGCTCGAGATCTACCGGGAGATCCTGCCCGGACGTCAGCCCTTGCGCCTGCTGACGCTCGTCGATCCGACCGACACCGCGACGCCTCCGCTCCTCGTCGAGGCGCGCGACGCCGCCGGCAAGCTCGGGATCGAGCTGGACGAGATCCAGGCAGCCGACGACGCTGGTCTCGACGCCGCCTTCGCATCGCTGCGGCCGGGCGCGGTCGACGGTGCGTTCATCCTGTCGCCCAGCCTGCGGCTCAACTTCTCGAAGAAGATCCTCGGGCTGGCGGCAGCAGCGAAGCTCCCCGTCCAGGCTCACCGCAGGGAATGGGTCGACCCGCAACAGTCCGACAAGGGCGCGCTCTTCTCGCTTGGAGTCGACATCGGGCCTGTCGGAGCCGCAGGCGCGCGCTTCGTCGACAGCATCCTGAAGGGCGCCCGGCCCGCCGACCTGCCCGCCCAGGAAGTCCCGAGGGTCGAGCTCGCCATCAGTCTCAGGCGAGCCGCGGAGCTGGGGATCAACGTGCCGGACGACGTCGTCGCGCAGGCCGACCTGGTCTACCGATAGTCGAGCCAGATGCTGGATCACACCGTGGCAACGCCGGCACGGCCGCATCAACGTCTCGTCTGGAAATACGTGGCGGTCGTCGGGATGCTGGTTGCGGCGGCCATCATCTCGGTCGGGATCATGGAGTTCTACTTCTCGTACGAGGACAGCAAGCGCGCCGTGGCCGGGGCCGAGGCGGACAAAGCTTCATCGGCCGCGATCTCGATCCGCCAGTTCATCCAGGGACTCGAAGGCGACCTCGAGGGCGTGGCCCAGCCGATCTCGGGCGACTCCGCCGGAAAGGGGCGCGAGCGGTCATTCAAGAACCTGCTCCTGCGGCAGCGGGCGATCAGCGCGCTGACGTACCTCGATGCGGCCGGCAGGGAGTGCGTGGACATCGTACTCCACCGAGATCGACCAGATCAACAGCCAGACGTGCGCGGGCGATCGCTCCAACAGTGAGGAGTTCCTGCGCGCGAGGGCGGAGCAGCGGTACTTCGGACATGTCGCCTTCAGCCAGCGCGATGGCAGGCCGCACATGAACATCGCGGTGGCTGAGGCATCGCCGGGCGAAGGGGTCATCGTCGCCGATGTCGACCTGGGGTCTGTCATCGACGCCATCCGACGGGCGCAGATCGGCACTGCCGGCTACGCCTACGCCGTCGATTCCGACGGCCAGGTCATCGCCCACACCACCAACATCAGTCTCGTTCTCGCCGACACCAACCTGGGGGCGCTCCCGCAGGTACACACGGCGCTGGCCAGCCCCGCAACGGCCGACAACGGCGTGGTCACCAGCGGCCGCGATCCCCAGGGGACGGAGGTCCTGAGCGCGTTCCAGAACGTCGACCCGCCCGGATGGTGGGTGTTCGTCGAAGAACCGTTGAGCGAGGCGTTCGCCCCCATCCAGGCGGCGATCTGGCGCACGGCGGTGCTCCTGATCGTGTTCCTCCTGATGGCGATCGCGACGAGCGTGCTGCTCGCCCGGAACCTCGCCAGGCCGATCGAGGCGATCCAGGTCGCGGCGGCGAAGATCGGCTCCGGGTCGCTCGACGAGCGGATCGAGGTCTCCAGCCGCGACGAGCTCGGCGCCCTCGCCGACGAGTTCAACCGGATGGCCTCGCAGCTCCAGGCGTCGTACGCCGGGCTCGAGCAGCAGGTCCAGGAGCGGACCCGCGAGCTGGCCGGCGCCCTGACGGAGCTGGACGACAAGAGCCGCGAGCTGGAGGCCGCCAGCCACCACAAGTCGGAGTTCCTGGCCAACATGTCGCACGAGCTGCGGACTCCGTTGAACGCGATCACCGGGTTCTCGCAGGTGCTGCGCCGGGGACTGTTCGGCGGGATCAACGACAAGCAGGCAGAGTACCTCGACGACATCCTCGCCTCGGCCCGGCATCTCCTGGCGCTGATCGACGACGTGCTCGACTTGGAGAAGGTGGAGGCGGGCCAGATCGAGCTGCAGGTCGCGCCGTTCTCCCTGCCCACCACCCTCGAGCGCGGGGTGGTGATCGTGCGGGAGCGGGCGACCGGGGGAGGCGTCCGAATCGCGCTGTCTTCGGATCCGGCGGTCGACACGGTCGTCGGCGACGAGCGCCGGATCCGACAGGTCGTCATCAACCTGCTCTCGAACGCCGTCAAGTTCACACCACCCGGGGGCGCGATCGATGTCAGCACAACGCGGGTCGACGGCGAGGTTCGCGTGTCCGTCAGCGACGACGGGCCCGGCATCGCCCCGGAGGACCAGGTGCGGATCTTCGAGGAGTTCCAGCAGGCCGCCGCGGGCAAGCAGCACGGCGAGGGGGCGGGGCTCGGGCTGGCGCTCTCGAAGCGTCTCGTCGAGCAGCATGGCGGGCGAATCTGGGTCGACAGCGAGGTCGGGAGGGGAAGCACGTTCGTGTTCACTCTGCCCGTGCCGCCGACATGACGATTGCCGGCGCGCTGATCCTCGTGGTCGAGGACAACGCGAAGAACATGGCGCTGCTTCGCGACGTGCTTCGGGCAACCGGGTATCGCACGCTGGAGGCATCGACCGGCGGACAGGCGCTGGCACTGGCGACCGGGCATGGTCCGGCGCTCGTGTTGATGGACATCCGGCTGCCGGACATGGACGGCGTGCAAGTGCTGAGACGGCTGAGGATGGACAGCGGTACCGCGACGATCCCGGTGCTCGCCGTGACCGCACAGGCGATGAAGGGAGATCGCGAGCGGTTCAGGGAGGCGGGCTTCGACGGCTATCTCGCGAAGCCTGTCGACATCGACGATCTCCTCGCGGCCGTCGAGCGACACTGCCGCGGACGCGGCCCGTGACCATCGGGTCCTCCCAGGTGATGCCCGCGGGTTGACCCGCCGGAGCCGCCCCTGCTAGTCGTCCAACCCCCAGAACGGGCCGCGAAGCCCAACGCCCTGGAAGTAGGCAGCAGCCGCCGATGGTTCCCGACGGGTGTAGCCGCGTTCGAGGCGACCCTCGTACCAGCGGCTGGCCAACCGCCACAGGGTCGCGAGATCCATGACGTAGCCGCGGTCGCTGGCGCTCGTGGCAAGCCAGCTCTCCACGCACGCCTGTCCACAGAACAGGCGCTGGTTACCGCAGGTCCGCGCGACGTCGTCCCACATCCGCTTCACCGGGATGAGGAAGTGGGCGACCTCCTCGCCGACCGGCGGCGCATCGCGCCCGACGACCCACGCGAGTGCCCGCCCGCAGCCTCGACACCGCGTCGATACGAGCACCTCGGGTTCGTCCGGAAGCAGGTGGGGCAGGGCAAATGAGTCCCACGCGCAGCCGCCCCACCAGAGCGTCTCGCGGCCCATGACCGAGAAGCCGAGCGGGATGGTCGCGAACGGGTGCGCCAAGAGCACCCGATCGTCAGCGTCCAGGACGATGTGGCGTGCCGCCGCAAGCGCGCGGAGGCCGTCACGAACCTCGGGTCCGCTGAGACCCAGTCGTGACGCGAGCTCCTTCGGGGTCGGGGCCCGACCGGTCCGGGCGAGATCGCGGTAGACCGCGAGGCGGAGGTCCTCCGGGTCGAGGGTCACCATCGGCTCCTTCGAGGTGAAGACTGGTCTCGCGATCATCCCATGTCGGTGGGCGGGCGGACTCGGCACCGTCACGCAGCGGGCAGTCCGCCCCGCTCAGCCGGCCCGCGAGGCGACATGCAGGCGCACGGCGCCGCCGACGCCCTTCAGCTCGACCGGGCCGATCTCGCGGAAGGCGACATCCGAGCCGCCCGAGGCGTCGACGACGGCCTGGCTGACGAGCACCTCGCCGGGTCGGGCGTACTCGGCGATGCGCGACGCGAGATTGACCGTCTGGCCGTAGTAGTCGCCCTCCTGGAAGATCACCGGGCCCGCGTGGAGGCCGACGTGCGCCGGCGGCAGCCCGGCCTCGGCCACGCCCTCCGACCATCTCCAGGGCGGCGACGACCCCCGGGCCGGGGTTCGGGAAGAAGAACATCACCCCGTCGCCCAGCCACTTCACCGGCCGGCCGCCGTACTTGATCGACGTTCGCTGCACCAGCCTGACCGAGCTGCTCGGCCACGTCGGCCGCCGCCGCGTCGCCGCGCTCCTGGGTCAGCCGTGTGTAACCGGTGATGTCGAGGAAGCACATGGCCGGCGGATGGTCAAGACGGCTGTGCAACCCCGCCCCGGCCAGCGTCGTCTCGAAGCCGTCGATGATGTTCGCCGTCCAGGTCCTCGTCTGCTCCAGGCGGTACATCTCGATGACGGCCCGCTCCGAAAGGACGTTCATGCGGGTGACGAAGTCCGCCCCAGCCACGACGTCCGGCCGCTCTCCCGCCTTCGTGGCCGGCAACATCACCTCGGTGTTCCACCAGGCGGACTCCGACTCGGCCAGGCGGCGCAGGCTGTCGCCCGTCGCACGCAGCAATCGCTGGATGGCGATCGGGTCGAAGCCCGCAGCGACCTGGAACTCGATGAACTCCGCGTAGGGCAGCTCGCCGTCGCGAACGCGATCTTCGGGCAGTGGCAGGCTGGATCCGGTGGCTTCGCGGATGAGCGTCAGGAGCTCGACAGGCACCCCGGTCCGCTCGGCGAGCTGCGCGAACGTGAACCCGCCGAACGCCGAGAACCGCTCGAAGGCTGGCGCATCGAGGAAGTCGAGCGAGACCTGCCCGCCGCGCACGGCGGCGCCCAGGCCGTCCAGCGAGATCCCCGCAGCGACGAGGCTTTCGACCAGCTCCGCACGGCGCACGTCACCCGTTGTGAAGCGTCCCTCGGCGTCCGGCGTGAGGATGCCCAGCTCGACGAGGTTGCCCAGCTCCTCGACGCTGATCCCGGCCCGCTCGGCCGCCTCAGCGATCTCGTATCTCTGCACGAGCCGTACTGTAGGCGGAGGACCAGGCGATGGCCACTCCCGGTGCGCGTCGTGAGCCTCGATCCGTCGTCGTGTGGCTCGACGCGCCGCCTCGATGGTCCATGTCAGGGCTCGAGAGCACTCCCCTTCGGGGCGAGGTGGCGACACGCCTCCGCGACCACGACAACGGGCTTGCGCGGACACATCGGGTGGCTGGCGACGCGCCGACATCGGCACGGGGAGCGTTGTGGCACGAGCTCAGGGTCCCCGCACCGCAGGGAGCCACCCGGTCAGGGTGTCGCCCTGGTTTCAGAAGGGGGAGTGGGGCGGGCGACAGGGTTCGAACACGCGACGTTCAGCTTGAGAGGCAGACGCGGTGAACCGAGGTCGATCCGACGGGAAGGTGGAGCGGGAGACGGGGTTCGAACCCGCGACATTCAGCTTGGGAAGCTGACACTCTGCCAACTGAGTTACTCCCGCTCGGGAGGCTGGGTCATCTTAGACGAGACAGGCGGTCTCCTCAACTGCCGATTGGGAGGTGGACCTCGGCAAGGTCCAGTTGTCGCTGCGGGCACAACCCAGCCCGTCGCGGAGTGCACCGAGTGGCGGGGACGGGGGCGGGTCGCGCTGGGACGTACGATGCGGACCGGGCGTCCGGATCACAGCGGAGGTGCGGGATGCGGCAACGCCGGATCGCCGCGAGGGCCCCGGGATCGACGATCGCGGTGAGCGCCTCGTGAGACGCCTCCTCATCGCGATCGCGGTGATCGTCGTCCTCGTCGGCGCGAGCATGGCGGCGAGTTCCTGGGTTCGTGGACCCAGTGCCGCGGTGCCGCCCGCCCCGGCCGTCTCGCCAGCTTCAACGGACAGGTCCCCGTCGGCCACGGGCAGGACGACGCCAGCCTCCGCCGCTCCCGCGTCCCAGTCCACGGCGTCCGCGGCACCGGCGGCGGCGCGGCAAGGTTTGCCGGACCCCCACCTGACGCCCGGGGCGATCAACCCGAACGTGCGCCCTGACACCCTCACGAACACCATCTGCAAGTCGGGCTGGACCAAGACGGTGCGCCCGCCGTCCGCCTACACCTCCGCTCTCAAGGTCGTCCAGATCGTCGAGTACGGGTACGCCGACAAGAACCCCCGGCACTACGAGGAGGACCATCTGGTTCCCCTGGAGCTCGGCGGCGCACCGCGCGATCCCGAAGAACCTGTGGCCGGAGCCCCTGACGGCCAGCCTTCCCGACGGCACGCCCATCGGGGCGGACGCGAAGGACCACCTGGAGAACACGCTCAAGCGCGACGTCTGCGACGGGACGATGGCGCTCGCGAGCGCCCAACGTGCCATCGCGAGCGACTGGATCCAGGCGTGGATCGACGCGGGTCGTCCCTAGGCCGATGCGTTCTCGGCCTTGGCCGAGAGCCGGGAGCGACGATGCCGGTCCCCGCCCCAGCTGGCCGTCGCCCTGGCACAGCTCACCCCGGAGGAGCGGTCCGCGGTCAGCGCCGCTGCCATCGGTTACGAGCCAAGCTCCTATGAGGCTCAGACAGGCTGGGACGCGCGCCCCGAGCCTAGGCGCCGACCGATGCGTCCGCAGGGACCCGAACGTACCTCCATCTCAGGTCCTGCTGTCGTCAGGCGACAGCGAGCACGATCAGGACCACGGCGGCGACCCACCAGAGGCATCCGGTACAGCCGTCCTCGATGGCGTAGTCCCCGCGGAAGGATCGCCACGACGGGTCATCGTGCCGGTTGTAGGCCCCGAAGCCGCGGGCGATGAAGTAGAGACCGCCAAAGAGGAAGATGATGTCCGTCGAGTCGGTTCACCTCTCGCACCGTGCAACGGGAGCACGGCCCGTCGGCAACCTCCCTGGGCCGGCGGCATGGCGGACAAGATCGCCGCGCCCCGACTTCCTGGGATCTTCACCCACGGCGGTCACGCCTCGACGCGGAACAGCTCCAGGTGCACCGGGTGTCCGTTCACGACGAGCGCGCCGCCGCGGACCCGCGTGCCGGCCAGCCGGACGTCGAACCCCTCGCCGACCGACGGCCCGACGACCGCCTCGGCCACGGCGGCCGCCGTCCGCTCCACCATCCGCCCGAGCGCCCCCTCGTCCGGGTAGCGGTGCGCAGGCTTCGGCGCCAGGCCGGCGTCCACCGCGCGGCGATGGTCCGCGTACGCCGAGGCGGCCCCCTCGACCAGGCGCGGCCACTGCTCCGCGAGCGTGGACGGCGCGTCGAACAGCTCCGCGGCCACGAGCTTGCCGCCGATCCCCACGGCGATCCCGCTCGCCCCGGCGGGGCAGGGGAACGCCCGCACGAGCGCCCCGAGGTCGATGGCCTCGCGCTCGTAGAGGTCGTGGAGCGCCGAGGTCCGCGAGTGGACGCCGATCCGGGCCTCCTTGGCGGAGATCTCCGCCCAGACCTCGCCCTGGTTCGCGGCGTACGACCGCCGCACCGGCGCATGGCCCGGGCGCTGCGGCGGCCATCTGGCGCTCCACCAGCGCGACATCGGCCAGCTGGTCGCTCATCCGGGCCCGCATCAGGTAGTCCACCTTGCGCGAGGTCGCGAACGCGTACGCCGTGGTTCCAGCGCCCGAGCTCGAGGCACGAGACCGGGATCGCCGTGACCGCCGCCGCGGGCAGCCAGACCGTGATGTTGATGATCCGGTTCTGCTTGCCGCCCACGACCGTGTCGCCGGCGAAGATCACGACCGGCCTGGTCTTCGTGACCGCCTCGATGGTCGGGACCGCGCCCGATCCCTGCTCGCGCAGCTCGAGGTCGCCGGCCGCCGCGGCCGCCGTCGCCGTCTCGTACCCGGCGTCCCGCGCCGCGCCCCACTCGAGCGCCGTGATCACCAGTCCGTCCCGGGACATCGTCACCAGGGGCCGGATCGTCCCCAGGGCCTCGCGGAGCTGGTCCCGTACCTGTCGTTCGTCCATCGATCCCCCCTCCATTCCGTCACCACCGTATGCGCCGGTCGTGCCACCTTGGCTGTCACGACTGTCCGTGGACCCGCCGGTCATTCGGCCGCCTCGTCCAGCTCCCGTGTCGCCCGCAGGCAGACCGCCCGCATGCCGGCGCAGTCGAACCGGTTGTGCTCCACGAGGCGGTCCCAGCGTGCCTGCTGCGGCGCGGTCAGCGGGAGCCCCCGCTCCAGCCTCGGCCGCAGGTCCCGGATCGTGTCGCCCACGTGGCCGGGCTCGGCCTCGTCGGGCACGGGGTACCCGATGAGCGCGAGGTAGTCGGCCAGGCGCCCGACCTCGGGCTTGCTGCCGCCGTGGAGCTTGTTGCGCCAATGTCGGCCTCCAAGTCGATCATCGACTTGATCAACCGGGCGTCAGCCGTCGATGCCTGACCGTCGCTCGTGCCGCGATCATCAATGCAGCCCGGTAGGCGTCGGGGAAGCTCATCCCGGTGGGGCACGGGACGCGCTGCATCGCAGCGAGCACGCGAGGGTCCGGTGCGGCCTCCGCGACGGGACCGCCGATCAGCGCCTCCCGGAGGCGGCGGGACTCGTCGCTGTGGTTCAGCTCCCGATCCAGGCCCGAGCTCACGTCCAGGTCGTCGGCGGGACCAACCGCCTTCTTCGCAGGCGAGGCCGACACGCTGATTCTCCCCGCTCGGCCGGGGTCCTTGCGATCGTTCGACCCGGCCCTAGTGGTGCAGGTGGTGCGCCGCCACGAAGCTCAGGCCGTGCTCGGTCAGCGCCCGGGCGGTGTGGTTGGTGGCATCGAGCTTGTCCACGAAGTCGTCCGCCAGCGCGTCCCAGTCGCCGCTCGCGATGATCTCGTCCTTGTCCCGGAAGTAGTCCAGGATGTCCGACGGGTGCGGATGCGCGGCATCGACCGCGGGATCGCCGCCCTCGTGCTTGGCCGAGATGTTGGCCACGTGGTCGGCCAGCTCGATCAGCTCCTCGCGCCGGTCGTACGGCTGGCGGACGATGCTCTTCTGGGTCTCGGTGATGTGGTGCTCGAACCGGACGGCCTGCTCGAAGCCGAGCGCCCGGCGGATGTCGGCCGCGATCTCGATGGTCTGGTTGTCGACCGAGTTGCTCCAGTTGAAGCCCACCAGCGGCGTCGTGCCGTCCTCGCGGGCGAACAGCTTGGCACCCAGCAGCGTCCACAGGCCCGGCGAAAGGGTTGTCGTTGCCCATGAACACCGAGATCTTGAACTCGATGTCGACGCCCAGCCGGTGGAGCAGGTAGCCGGCCAGGACGGTGCCGGGATTGAGGTTGAGCACCTGCTGCACGCCGTAGGTCGTGTAGTAGTGAAGGAACTCGTCCACCCAGAGCAGGGGATGGTCGTTGGGCTGCCCGACGCCGCCGAAGTAGCCGGTGATGGTGGCCGGTCCGTCGAGGTGGACGTTCGAGCCGTCGGTGCCCTTGGTGTCGAGCGTCTCGACGACGCTCGCGCCGATGATCTGCATCGCCGCCGCCACGGCCGCGAGGTCGCCGTCCGCCTCCTGCTCCTTCATCTTGCGGACCCGGATCCAGCGCCCCGGCATGAGCGAGCGATCGGCGATCGCACTGCGGGCCGCCGCGATGACCCACGGGAAGTACTGCAGCGAGCTGACCTCGAGGGTGACGGCCATGTCGTCGCGGAAGGTCATCGCGTCCGCCCGGTTGCCCAGCACGCTGCGCCGGAAGTCGGCCACGCTGACGAAGGCGCCACGGTCGCGCTGCTCGGTGAGCCACTCGAGGTCGGCGAGGTAGTCCGGCCGGGTCTCGCGCACCCGGTCCAGCAGCGCGGGCAGCTCGCCCGCCTCCCTGGCCCGGCGGTTGATCTCCTCCGGGGTGCCGTAGCGGGCCACGACGGCCAACAGGTCGTTGACGATCCGTGTATCCGGATCAAGCAGCAGCGAATTGAGGTCGTCCAGCCGGCTGGCGGGGATCGCCAGCCGATCGCGCAGGTCGGCGCCCGAGCCCGTGAGTGCGGTCGTGGTCATGGTCGTTACCTCGCCTGTGCCGGGAGCGCGGGACACCGATCGCTCAGTCGAGCAGCCGCACCAGCTCGTCGTACTCCTCGTCCTTCATGCCGAACCAGTTCTCGGGAGCCGGGAAGGTCCGCGCGGTCACCTCGTCAACGTAGGCCGCCAGGCCCTCGCGGATCACCGCACCGGCGTCGGCGAACACCTTGGCCATCCGCGGCTTGAATTTCGGGTAGAGCCCGAACGCGTCGTGGTAGATGAGCAGCTGGCCGTGCGCGTTCGGCCCCGAGCCCAGGCTCATGATGATGGTGCCCGCCGCACGCTCGGTGATCAGGCCGCAGACGCGATCGGGCACCAGCTCGAGCAGGATGCAGAACGCGCCGGCCTCCTCCAGGATCCGGGCGTCGTCCACGATCTTCTTCGCTTGCGCGCCGCTCTTGCCCTGGAGGCGGAAGCCGCCGAGGGCGCCCGCGCTTTGCGGGGTGAGCCCGAGGTGGCCGATGACCGGGATGCCCGCCCGGGCGATGCCGGCGACCTGGTCGGCCATCTCGGCGCCGCCCTCGAGCTTGACCGCGTCGCACCCGGTCTCGGCCATGAAGCGGCCCGCGTTCCGGATCGCCGTCTCGACGCTGGGCTGGTAGCTCATGTAGGGCATGTCGCCCACGACCCAGGCGTTGGGCGCGCCGCGCCGCACCGCCGCGGTGTGGCGGATCATGTCGTCCATCGTCACCGGCAGCGTGCTGTCGAAGCCGAGCATGGTCATGCCGAGGCTGTCGCCGACCAGGATCATGTCGATCCCAGCCTGGTCCTGGAGGTAGGCGGTCGGGTAGTCGTAACAGGTCAGCCAGGTGATCGGGGTCGCCTCGCGGGCCTTCTCCATCAGCGCGGGCAGAGTCATCCGCTTCCGTTCGGTCACCGTGGTCTCCCATGCATCGACGCGTCTCGCCGCCCCCGATGCTTGGCGTTCGCGGCCGGGCGGGCTAGGGTCGTTGTGCCCGAGATCCGGTGACCACCCCCGCGGGCAGCAGCGACCCAGCGGCCAATCAATCGCCGGCCGACTCGGCGCGAACGGCCGACGACGTGGGAGCCAAGATCGTCCGAACCGACTTCGCCGAATGACCTTCAATCCGCGTCCAGCAACTCCAGCACGGGCGCCATCGCCTCGAGGGCTGCAACAGACTGGGGATGGAGCATGAATTCCAGCTGGGTGAACCCGGCACCGCGGATCGACCGCATCGAATCGGCGAGCTGCTCGGCCGAGCCACTGATCATCGTCCCGAACCCGCCGATGGCTCCCGCCGGCTCGGGTGGCGCCACGACGACGCCGGCCGAGCGGCCGATCGTCGACGGTTCGCGGCCGACCTCCGCGCACGCCGCCTCGAAGGCCGTCACCCGCGGCCCGAGCTCCGCAACGTCGCTGTGCTCCTCGGCATAGCAGCGCCACGCATGGTGAAACCGTGCGCTACAATGGTTGCGTTCACCGAACCATGGGTTCACTGAGTGAAACGATGGTGACCGGCACCCTGAGCCGAGGTCTCGACGTCCTGGAGGCCTTGGCGCGCGCCGACCAGGACGGGTTCGGGCCCTCGGCGCTCGGCCGGCAGGTAGACCTCGACAAGGCGACCGTGTTGCGCATCCTGCGGACCCTCATCGAGGCCGGGTACGTCACCCAGGACGAGACGACTCGTCGCTATCGACTGACCGGCAGGATCCTGTGGCTGGCCCACCGGGCCACCGTCCGCCTCGACCTCCGGAGCGTCGCCCGACCACACCTGACGGCACTGCGCGACGAGCTCGGCGAGACCGTCCACCTGGGCGTTCTGGACGATCTGCGGGTCGTCTACGTCGACAAGCTGGAAGCCGACAACAGCATCCAGCTCGTCTCGGCGATCGGCCAGACGATGCCGCTTCACTCGACCTCGCTTGGCAAGGCCATGCTCGCGGCGCAGCCGGACGAGGAACGTGAGTGGACGTACGCACGGATGGACTTCTCACCTCGGACCGACAGGACGATCCGGGAAGTGACCACGTTCCGAGAGGAGATCGAGCGTACGCGGCTCCGCGGCTACTCCACCGACGACCGCGAGAACGAGCCGTTCGGGGCGTGCGTCGGGGCCGCGATCGTTCGAGCTGACGGCCGGCCGGTCGGCGCGATCAGCGTCTCCGGGCCGGACTTCCGCATCCGCGATCGCCTCCCGTACTTCGGTGAACGCGTGCGCGCCGTTGCCGCAGCGATCGCCCGGGAGCTGGGGGCCGACGCGGGCGGCCCGCCCGAGGGTCGCAGCGGCTCCACAGGCGAGGCGACCTGATGCTCCCCCTGGAGCTCCAGGCGAGGCTCTCGGGCGTCTTCGCGCCGATCTGCACGCCCTTTGCTGCGAACGAGGATGTTGACCACGGCGCCCTGCAGTTCAATCTCGCCCGCTACGCGGATACCGGGATCCTCGGCTACCTCGCGCTGGGGTCCAACGGGGAGAACAGGAGCCTGGCCGAGGACGAGAAGCGGCGTGTCCTCGACGATGTCGTCCGGCACAAGGGGCCCGGGCAGGTGGTCCTGGCCGGAGCCGCATACGACGGGCAGCGCGAGGCGGAGGCCTTCCTCGCGGCCGCCGCCGACCTCGGAGCCGATTTCGGGCTCGTCCTGCCGCCAGGCTACTTCCGGACGCAGATGACGGACGAGGTCCTGTACCGGTACTTCTCGTCGCTGGCCGACAGGGCGCGAATCCCGCTCCTCCTCTACAACGCCCCGGGCTTCAGCGGGGTCACCCTGAGCCCGGAGCTGGTCGGACGCCTCGCGTCCCATGCGAACATCGTGGGTCTCAAGGACAGTGCGGCAAGCGGGATCGACGCCTTCCTGCGGTTCCAGGGTCCGTTCTTCCACGTCCTGGCAGGCTCGGCCAACTTCCTCTTCCGGGCCATGATGGGCGGCTCCCCGGGCGGCACGGTATCGCTGGCCAACTCCTTCCCGGAGCTTGCGCTCGACCTCCTCCGCTGCGGACAGGCTCGCGACGAGATCAACGGCGTCCCGCTGCAAGTCCGGGTCAGCCGCATCAACGCGGCGATCTCCGGAGCGTACGGGGTCGCGGGCGTCAAGGCGGCCATGACCCTCGCCGGCCTCCGCGGAGGAGTCCCGAGACGGCCCCTCCTGCCCCTGGAGCCGGCCCAGGTCCAGGCGCTGAGGGCGCTCCTTGTCGGGGAGGGTCTCCTGTCGTGAGCGGCGACATTCTCGGCATCGACGTCGGGACGAGCGCGCTCAAGCTCGCGGTGTTCAATGCGGACCTCGAGGTGCAATGCGAGGCGCGGCGCACCTACACCCCGCACATCTACGATCGGGGCAAGGCGGACTTCGAGCCAGAAGCCTGGTGGGAGGCGCTCCGCGATTGCTGCGCGGAGCTGGCGTCCGGCCTGGCCGGGGTCGGCGTCGTCTCGCTCTCCGTCACCACGCCGGGGCTCACGCCCATGGCCGCGGACGGCACGGCGCTCGCGCCCGCCGTGTTGTTCCTCGACGGACGTTCCCGTGCGCAGTCGGCGGCCATTCGCGAGCTCGTCGGAGAGAGGAGGTTCCTGGCCGAAGCGTGCAACCTTCCGGTATCGGGCGGATCTTCGTTGTCGTCCATCCTCTGGTTCCGGGACGAAGAACCCGGGGTCTGGGCCGCAGCCGCGAAGTTCGGCCACTGCAACACCTATCTCGTCAAGCGGATGACGGGCCGTTGGGCGATCGATCCCTCGACGACGTCCATCACCGGCCTCTATAACACGGCCCGCAACGACCTCACCTGGAACCGGGAGGTCCTCGACCTTGCCGGCATCCCGGAGGACAGGCTGCCGCCGCTCATGCACTCGCATCAGCCCGTCGGGCGGCTGCTTCCCGCGGTCGCGGATGAGCTCGGTCTCCCTCGCGACTGCTCGGTGCTCTGCGGGGGGAACGACGCGGTGCTCGCTGCGCTGTCCGGGGGTCTGACTGAGCCCGGCGACCTCAACATCATCAGCGGAACGTGCGACATCGCCAACGTCTGCACCGACCATCCGATCGCCTCGCCCACATTCAACGTCCGGTGCCACGTCCTCCCCGGTCGCTGGCTCACGTTCTTCGTGCTCAATGCCGGTGGCGAGGCGCTGGACTGGTTCCGTCGGGTCTCCTGCAGCGAGCTGGGCGACGACATGTTCTACACCGACTACGTCCCACGCGTGCTCGACGAGTTCTTCGGCGGTCAGGACCCGGATGCCCGCGAAGCCGAGCTTCCCGAATACGTGCCATACCTTGGCGGCAGCCGGTACTCCCTCGAGCGGCTCACCGCCGGGTTCGCCGGCCTGACGCTCGAGACCACGCGTGAGGACCTGTTGCTCAGCCTCGTCCGCGGCAACGCGTCGTACCTCGGCGGGCACCTGCGGGACGTCGCCGAGCTCGTGCCCATCGGCCGGCGGGTCGGGATCTCGGGCGGCGGGGCGAGGATCCGCGGAATGCTCGAAGCCCGACGCCGCTGGACCGGCGATTTCGACTACGTCCTCCAGAACCAGTCCTCGTTGCTCGGCGCGGCGATCCTCGGCCAGATCAGTCAATCGGGACGGCTGCCCGGTTCCGGGCAGGTCCCCTTCGAAGTCACCCAGGAGGCGGTCTCATGAGCGTAATTGGCACTGGCAGCACGACTTCCACCGATGCGAAGTCGGCAGCCGCCGAGCTGGTCGAGCAGGCGACGGCAGGACTCGATGGCACGCCGACGCTTGCCATCCTGTTCGCGACGACGCAGTACGACACGGAGAGCCTCGTGGGCGGCGTGTCGGAGCGACTGGGCGGCGTGCCCCTGTGGGGCGGATCCTCTTCGACCGGCGTGTTCCAGGACGACCGCTGGGTCACGGGCGAAGGTGGCGCGGCCAGCCTGATGCTGATCACGGACCGGCTGGCCAAGGTGGGCGTGGCGTCCGTCGCCGACGGCGACGGCTTCGCTGCCGGCAAGGAGGCGGCTCGGGCGGCGCTCGAGCACCTTGGCGGTCAGGCCAGCGCCCTGCTGACCATCGCCTTCATGGGTCCTGAAGAGGAGATCCTGCGGGGGATCGCCGAGGTGGCCCCGGGGGTGCCGGTGGTCGGCGGATCGTCGTCGGACCACTCTCCCGACGGCAACTTCCAGCAGTTCGCGAACGGTCACGCCTACAAGAACCATTTCGCCGTGGCAGCGCTCGGAGGGCCGATCGGCTACGCGTTCACGAACGGCTACCGACCGACCGGCAAGACGGCCACCGTCAGCAAGGCTTCGGGGCGCACCGTGTACGAGCTCGGCGGTCGCCGGGCCATGGACGTCTACTCGGAGTGGGTCGCCCGACCCGAGTCCGAGATCGGGGGCGGCGCGCTCGTGTCGTTCAGCGTGCAGTACCCGCTGCTCTTCCATAAGGACGGGATCATGTATTCCGCCCACCCGGTCAACAGCAACCCCGACGGGTCGATGGACTTCGGGGCGGCCATGAGCCCCGGCATGGTCCTGGAGCTCGGTGAGGCCTCCGTCAACGGGCTGATCGCCGAGGCCGGCAACGTCGCGTACAAGGCGGTCCAGGACGTGGGACAGCCAAAGGCCATCGTCCTCGCCCATTGCGGCGGTCGCGCCATCGCCCTCGGCGACCGGATCAGGGAGATCCCCGCCGAGGTCGAGCACGCCGTCGGGCACATGCCCTTGATCGGCTACCTCGCGTTCGGGGAGCAGGGCGTCTCGGTGCCAGGCATTCCCACCCATGCCGACCTGAGCCTCTCAGCGCTCGTTCTCGGCTAGCCGCCAGCGCCTGTGGTGTAAGTGGCGGACGCGGAGCTGGCCGGCGCTGACCGGCGGCTTCGCGCCCTGCCCCAAGGTCTATGCCGCATCCCGGATGCGGAGGGTCGACTCGGAGGTCACAAATGGCTGTCGCAACCCGGCTTTATCAGAACTACGTGAACGGTCAATTCGTCGGCGCGCAGGGCGACAAGACGCTGCCCGTCGAGAACCCGGCCACCGGTGCCGTCGTTTCCAACGTGCCCGACTCGTCGGTTGAGGATGCGCGCGAAGCGATCGAGTGCGCGGAGCGGGCACAACGCACGTGGGGGAAGCTGGCCCCCGTCGAACGCGCGAACTACCTGCACAAGATTGCCGCCGGTATCCGAAAGGATGCCGAGCACTTGGCCCGGACCCTGTCCGAGGAGCAGGGCAAGCCCCTCGACCAGGCGCGGGGCGAAGTGGAGGGGACGGCGAACTACTTCGACTACACGGCAGAGTGGGCCCGCCGCATCGAGGGCGAGGTCATCGCCAGCGACCAGCCGAACGACATGCAGCTGCTGCTGCGGCAGCCAATCGGCGTCATCGGGGGCATCGTCCCCTGGAACTTCCCGCTCTACGTCCTCGCGCGGAAGGTTGCCCCGGCGCTTCTCACAGGCAACGCCATCGTCGTGAAGCCGAGTGAGATCACGCCGAACAGCACCCTCGAGCTCGGCCACATCTTCGACGAGGCGGGCGTCCCCGCCGGAGTCGTCAACATCGTGTGCGGTTACGGACCGATCGTCGGCGAGGAACTGGCCTCGAACCCGCTCATCGGCATGGTGACCGTCACGGGCAGCATCAGGACGGGCTCCCGGGTCATGGAGCTCGCCGCGAGGAACATCACGAAGGTGAGCCTGGAGCTCGGCGGCAGCCATCCGGTCATCGTGATGCCGGACGCCGACCTGGACATGGCGGTCAGGGCCATCAAGGCAGGTCGCCTCCTGAACACGGGACAGGTGTGCGGCGCGCCCGACCGGACCTACGTGCATCAGAGCGTCGCCGCCGATCTCACTGACCGGCTGGCCTCGGCCATGAGCCAGGCGACGTACGGGAACGCGCTCGTCGATGAGGGCCGCGACCTGGGTCCCCTCGTGAGCGAGCGGCAGCTGGAGGCGGTCAGCGGACGCGTGGAGCGTGCCACCGCCGATGGCGGCCAGATCGTGACGGGCGGCAAGCGTGCCGAGGACAGGCCGGAGGGTCACTACTATCCGGCGACCGTCATCGCCAACTGCCGCCAGGACATGGCGATCGTCCGCGAGGAGATCTTCGGGCCGGTGATGCCGGTCGTGGCGTTCGACGACCTCGACGAAGCGATCGCCTGGGCGAACGACTCGATCTACGGTCTTGCGTCGTCGATCTTCACCAAGAACGTCGACGTGATCATGAGAGCGTGCAACGAGCTCCGGTTCGGGGAGACATACGTCAATCGCGAGAACATGATGGAGAACATGCAGGGGTTCCATGCCGGCTGGCGAAAGTCGGGGATCGGGGGCGCGGACGGCAAGTACGGCGTGCTCGAGTACACGCGAACCCACGTCGTCTACCTGCAATACGACATGGCGGCTGGGCGGCCGTAGCCTCCGGATCACACCGGCGGTCGACGCTTCGGTCCTCGACCGACGACGCAGGGCGCCCCGGGTCACGCTCGGGCGCCCGTCGTCGTGCCGGCCGATCGTCGGCGAGGGCCGTGGTGACGACCGACGCTGCCGCGGAGGCTCAGGCGACGGTCACCGGGGTCACGGACCGACGCCGGTCCGTGATCTCGACCGTCGCTCCCAGCGGGTCGAGGGTCGCGAGGACGAGCCGCTCCTCCTCGGGGCTGAGCTCGACGTAGGTGACGTCGAGGTACGACTCACCCCGCTCGAGCGCGAGCTCGGTGCGCAGGTGGCCGTCGAGCATATTGCCGGTCACGCGGTTGACGGTCACGCCGGCGACCAGGCCGACCGCCGAGATCGCGCCCGCGAGGGTCGCCCGCTGGCGGCGCGGGTGCCGGCGCCAGTGTCGGGATTGGCGACGAGGTCGGCCGGCACCACCTGGCCGTGGCCGGTGATCCGGTTGCGCCACGGCACGGCCACCCGGTCACGCCGGGCACGGCGAACCACGGACGGGGCGGGGAGACGTCGTCGGCGGCTGCGACGATCGGGACAACTGCCGTACCTCTACGCTGGCCAGGCTGAAGCCGAGCGCGGGCGTCCCAGCGCGGCCATCGACCGGTTCCGCCGCGGCCCGCGATCCCACGGTCGCATGATGGGAGAAGCCTCCGTGTGTGGATCCGAAGCCTGGGGGGTAGGATCCGGCTGCTGCGCACTTGCGCAGACCTTCCAGCGAGCGAACCCAGGTCATGTCCCAGGTGCAGGTCGAGTACTCCCAGCCCGCCGGTGACGGTTCGAACCGTCTCGCCCTGGCGTGGGCACGGGTGCCGAGGGTCCCCACGCCGTCCGAGCGGGCCGAGCAGATGGCCCGCGCCGCGACCCTGCTGCGCGATCACGACGCTGCCCTGGTCGCGCACTTCTACGTCGACGCTGACATCCAGGACCTCGCGCTCCAGACGGGTGGGTGCGTCGCGGACTCGCTCGAGATGGCCCGCTTCGGGCGCGACCACGAGGCGAGGACGCTCGTCGTCGCGGGCGTCCGGTTCATGGGCGAGACGGCGAAGATCCTGAGTCCCGAGAAGCGCGTGCTGATGCCAGACCTCGAGGCCACCTGCTCCCTCGACCTCGGCTGCCCGCCCGACGCGTTCGCCGCGTTCTGCGACGCGAACCCCGACCGCACCGTCGTCGTGTATGCGAACACCAGCGCCGCGGTGAAGGCGCGAGCCGACTGGGTGGTCACGAGCTCCTGTGCGCTGGCGATCGTGCGGCACCTCGCCGATGCCGGCGAGAGGATCCTGTGGGCGCCCGACCGGTACCTCGGGGGCTACATCGCGCGCGAGACCGGCGCGGACATCGTGCTGTGGGACGGCAGCTGCGTTGTCCACGAGGAGTTCAAGGGCATCGAGCTCGAGCTCCTGCGCGCTGAGCACCCCGGCGCCCGGGTGCTGGTCCACCCGGAATCGCCCGAGAGCGTCGTGGCCCAGGCCGACGTCGTCGGCTCGACGTCCCAGCTGCTCAAGGCCGTCGTCGAGGGCGACGCCCGCGAGTACATCGTCGCGACGGACAACGGCATCTTCCACCGCATGCGCCAGCTGGCTCCCGGGCAAGGTCCTGATCGAGGCCCCGACCGCGGGCAGCAGTGCCACCTGCAAGAGCTGTGCGCACTGCCCGTGGATGGCGATGAACGCCGTGCAGGGCGTGATCGACTGCCTGGAGCGAGGGACCGGCGAGGTCGCCGTGCCCGAGCCGACGCGTGTCCGCGCCCAGCTCTCCATCGAGCGGATGCTCGCGTTCGTCGCCGCGAACCCCGACAGCCTCGCCGCACCGGACCACGGGTTCGTGCCGCATCTCGGCTCGGCCTGAGGCGGCCCGGGATGGAGGCCTTCACCCCGTCGGTCGCGAACGAGACCCTCGAGCAGGCGCGCGCCCGCAACGTGCGCGACGCGCTGCGCGAGGACGTGGGAACCGGGGACTGGACCGCCCGCCTGGTCCCTCAGCACCCGGCCACCGCGCGGGTGACCGTCCGCGAAGCGGCCGTCCTGTGCGGGCGCGACTGGTTCGAGGCGTGCGTGCGGGCCCTCGACCCCGAGGCCCGGATCGAGTGGCGCTACGCGGACGGCGCCGACATGGCGGCCGATGCCCAGGTCTGCGAGCTGCGCGCCGATGCGCGCGCGCTGCTCACGGCAGAGCGCCCGGCCCTGAACTTCCTCCAGCTGCTCTCGGGCACCGCGACGATCACGCGGCACTACGTGCGCGCGATCGACGGGGCCTCGCCGAACCCCCGCGGCTGCGCGATCCTCGACACCCGCAAGACGGTCCCGGGTCTGCGCCAGGCGCAGAAGTACGCGGTCCGCACCGGGGGCGGGGCGAACCAGCGCCTCGCGCTCTGGGACGGCATCCTCATCAAGGAGAACCACATCGCGGCTGCGGGCGGCATCGCGGCGGCCCTGGAGCGGGCGGCCGCGCTCGGTGCTGGGGTTGACATCCAGGTCGAGGTTGAGCAACTCGACCAGCTGCGGGACGCGCTCGCGGCGGGCGCCACCAGCGTCCTCCTGGACAACTTCACGCTCGAGCGCGTGCGCGACGCTGTCGCCCTGACCGCCGGACGGGCGTTGCTGGAGGTCTCGGGCGGGGTGACCCTGGACCAGCTCCGGGAGATCGCCGGGACGGGCGTCGACCGCATCTCCGTCGGCGCGCTGACCAAGGACGTGCGGGCGGTCGACTACTCGATGCGGTTCGTGTAGCCGGTCCGTGGCTCGGGCTCCCGCGGCCCGCGGGTCAGGATGGTCGGGAAGCTGGCCGGGAGCGTGTACGGGTAGTCGCGGCTGAAATGCAGGCCGCGGCTCTCGTGACGCTCCAGCGCCGACCGGACCACGAGCTCCGCGCAATCCACGAGGTTGCGCAGCTCCAGGAGGTCGCGGCTGACCCGGAAGGCGGCGTAGTACTCGTCGATCTCGGCCCGCAGGAGGTTGATCCTCCGGAGCGCGCGTTCGAGCCGTTTCGTGGTTCGCACGATGCCGACGTAGTTCCACATGACCAGCCGCAGCTCGTCCCAGTTGTGCGAGATCACGACCTGCTCGTCGGCGTCCTCCACCCGGCTCTCGTCCCAGTCCGGGAGCGGAGCCTTCTCGGCGGGCGGCTCGCGGTCGATGCGGGCGGCACAGGATCGGCCGATGACCACGCATTCGAGCAGCGAGTTGCTCGCGAGCCGGTTCGCGCCGTGGAGTCCGGTGTGGGCGGTCTCGCCGACGGCGTAGAGGCCCGGCAGGTCCGTCCGACCGTCGAGGTCCGTGACCACCCCTCCGCAGGTGTAGTGCGCCGCCGGCACAACCGGGATCGGCTGCCGGGCGATGTCGATGCCGAGCTCGAGACACCGGGCGTGGATCGTCGGGAAGTGCTCCACCAGGAATGCCTCCCCGAGGTGCGTGGCATCCAGCCACACGTGGTCCAGGCCGTGCTTCTTCATCTCGAAGTCGATCGCGCGGGCGACGATGTCGCGCGGCGCCAGCTCCATGCGCGGGTCGTGCGCCGCCATGAACCGGGTGCCGTCGGGCAGCGTGAGGTGTGCCCCCTCGCCCCGGAGTGCCTCGCTGATCAGGAAGCTTCGTTCCATGGGGTGATAGAGGCAGGTCGGGTGGAACTGGATGAACTCCATGTTCCCCACCCGGCAGCCGGCGCGCCAGCCCATCGCGATCCCGTCTCCCGTCGACGTGTCCGGGTTCGTCGTGTAGCGGTACACCTTGCCGACGCCGCCGGTCGCGAGCACCACCGCGTCGGCCGCCAGCGTCTCGACGCGCCCGCTGTCCAGGTCGAGCGCATAGACGCCATAGCAGCGCGGGGGCCCCTCGCGGTGGAGATGTCGCGACGTGACGACGTCGATCGCCATCCAGCGCTCGCGCATCGTGATGTTCGGGTGGCGCCGGGCGCGGGCGAGGAGCGTCTCGTGGATCGCGCGCCCGGTCGCGTCGGCGGCGTGGGCGATCCGCCTGACCGCGTGGCCGCCTTCGCGTGTCAGGTGGAGGCCCAGGGGGCCTTCCGGGTCCCTGGTGAAGGGCACCCCTTCGTCCACGAGCCATTGGATCGCCTGGGCGCTGTGCTCGGCGATGAACTCGGCGGCGTGCTCGTCGACGAGGCCTGCGCCGGCCTCCTGGGTGTCGTGGACGTGCAGCTCCACGCTGTCGTCGTCACCCAGCACACCGACGATGCCGCCCTGGGCCCACGCGGTCCCTGCCTCGTCGAAGCCGCGCTTGGCGAGCACGATGATCCGGTGTCGATCGGCGAGCTGCAGGGCGACGGTCAGGCCGGCGAGACCGGCGCCGACGATGACGACAGGCGTCGTTGCGGCATCCGCCGAGATCGGTTCGGGGGCGCGTGTGGCGAGGTTCATCGCCGGATTCTATGCGCCGCGGGGAGTTGCGGGGCTGTGGCCGCGGTTCCGGTGAGCAGCGCGGCTGCGACTCGTTGCCGCGCCCGACCGTTGGGCTTCTGGCAGGCGCGTCCGCGTGCCTATGTGACCCGCCGGCTGCCAGGCCCCTGAACGCCGGCGCGGCGAAGGGCGCCCGCGGCCCACACCACCGCGCCCGTCATGAGGATGATCGGGATCACGGGAGCGCCGATCGCGGTGGCCTCGAGGTACAGGGCGGCGCCGACGCAGACGCTGCCCGCCACCGCGAGCGCCATGGCGCCCACGCCGAGCCGCACCAGCGCGATGCACGGGCGGACGATGCTCGGATCCGGCGTCGCGTGGGCGACCGCCCCCGCGACGCCCGCCGACACGAGGGTCCAGCCGAGGAGTGCGGGCCACCAGAGCGCGCCGCTACCAGTGGAGTCGACCGCGGACGCGGCCGCCACGAGCAGCCCGACGAATGCGGCAAGCGCGAGGGCAGTGACGGCGAGCGGGACAACCACGCCGCGACGCTGTCGTTGCCGGCGCAGGCCGGCCGACCAGAGGAACAGGAGCGCGGCGGCCATGATCGCGAGCAAGCCGACGGCGCCTGCGAGCGCGACGACCTTGACCGCCTCATCCGCGCCTCTCGGACTGTCGAACATCCAGACCCGGGGATCCCGGACCCTCACGGTTACGACCCCCGCCCATGCCAGTGCGAACGGCCCTGTGGCCAGCACCACCGGACCGAAGGTCGAATGCAGGCGAGCAGCCATCGGGAGCGCCTCGGCGGGGCCGAGCTCCGGGTGGCGATGGGCGTGGATCGCGCTGGCCGCGAGGTCGGCGACGGTGGACGGCGTGACGCGGTGCTGGTCGAGGACCTCCTCGAGCTCCGCACCGTAGCGGGCCCGCCAGGTGCCGGGGTAGAGCGCCAGCACCAGCCTGCACGTGGCTCGAAGCCAGCCGCGCGTCCTCATTGAGGCACCTCCAGCGGAACGCGGGCCGTCCGCTGGCGCCCGACGCTCACGACGCGCTCCATCGTCGCGAGCCGGGCCTCGAGGACGCCGTGACCCGTGGCGGTGAGCGTGTACGGCCGGCGCCGGCCGGCGGGCTCGAGCGCCGCGACCAGCCCCTCGCGCTCGAGGCGAGCGAGCGCCCCGTAGAGCGTGCCCGGCTCGAAGCGAACATTGCTGAAGCGGACGATGTCCTCGAGGATGCCGTAGCCGTGCTTCGCGCCGTCGGCGAGGCTCGCGAGGATGAGCAGGCCCGGGTCGGACAGCCGCCCTGCGTCGTTCTCCACGCGTTCACCTCATTTCAGTCAGACGTAGTAAGTGCGACTGAGTATAGGTCGACGTCCGGCGCCGTCAAGCGCACTATTCGCGCGGGTACCCCGTCGACGCTGAGCCCGACCTGCTCCGCCCACCGGCGCCAGCTCTGCTCGACGCTCTCTGCCGCTGAGGGCGCTCGATGGGATGGGACCGCGTGGGTACCTGCAGCCGAACGGCCGCGACCAAACCCGCAAGCCGACCACGCTCGCCGCCGACGCTGTCGTCTTGCGACTGCGACGGCATGCTACGGATCACGGGAGGCCTCTTGCCAGGGGAGCGACCGGCGGTCGAGAAGGCGAGCCCGCCAGCGAACCCGGGCAGGACTTCGGAGGCCCGCGCTTGTCGTTCAGCCCGCTAGCCGGGCCTCGTGGCGGCGTGCAGGCGGATCGAACCGGTCACGCCCTTGAGCTCGACCGGGCCGATCTCGCGGAAGACGACCTCGGCCCCGGCCGATGCCGCGACGACCTCCTGGCTGACCAGCACCTCGCCCGGCCGGGCATAGTCGGCGATGCGGGAGGCCAGGTTCACGGTCTGGCCGTAGTAGTCGCCGTCCTGGAAGATCACCGGCCCGGCGTGGAGGCCGACGTGGGCCGGCGGCAGCCCGGCCTCGGCGACGCCCGCCGACATCTCGATGGCGGCCACCACGCCGCGTCCGGGATCCGGGAAGAACAGCATGACCCCGTCGCCGAGCCACTTGATGGGCCGGCCGCCGTGCTTGACCGACGATCGCTGCACGAGTCGACCGAGCTGCTCCGGCGAGTCCAGCCGCCGCGGTGTCGCCCCGCTCCTGTGTCAGCCTCGTGTAGCCGGTGACGTCCAGGAAGCACATCGCCGGCGGATGCTCGAGGCGGCTGTGCAGGCCGGCGGCGGCCAGCTGCATCTCCAGGCCTTCGATGATGGTGCCGGTCCAGGCCTGTGCCTGCTGGAGGTGGTACATCCCGAGGATGGCCTGCTCGGCCAGGATGCTCATCCGATTCGCGAAGTCGGCCCCGAGGATCTCGTCGGGCCGCTTGCCCGCCGCGACGGCCGGCATGATGACCTCGGATCGCCACCAGGCCGTCTCCGTCTCGGCCATGCGGCGCAGGCTGTCGCCCTGGACCCGGAGCAGTCCCTGGCTGGCCGCCGGATCGAACCCGGCGTTGACCTGCGCCTCGATGAACGCGGCATACGGCAGCTCATCGTCGCGGATCAGATCGTCCGGACGCGGCGGAGGCGAACCGGCAGCCTCGCGGATGAGCATCAGCAAGGGGACCGGGATGCCGGTGCGCTCACCGAACTCGGCGAACGTCGACCCGCTGAGCGCCGAGAACCGCTCATAGGCGGATTCGTCGAGGAAGTCGAGCGAGACCTGGCCGCTCCGGATGGCCGCGGCCAGGCCGTCGAGCGGGATGCCCGCGGCCGTCAGGCTGGCGACCATCCCGACGCGGCGGACGTCACCCGACGTGAACCGGTGCTCGGCGTCCGGCGTGAGGATGCCCAGGTCGACAAGCCGACGCAGCTCGTCGATGCTGACCCCGGCCCGCACGGCCGCGTCGGCGATCTCGTATCTCTCCACGCGCCTACTGTAGCGGTGAGCGTCATGCGACTCGCCCGTCTTGGAGCCGCGCCCGTCGATGAGCGCGGCCGGTCAGGGAGAGCGAGGAAGACGACGAATAGGGCGAGACCACCAGCCGCTGGTCCTCACTCCTCCGTGACCAGACGTCAGCCGCGGTGCTGGTCGACGACGGCGCGTCCCGGAAGCCGGAGGGATCGCAGGCCGACCCGACCCTGGGCGACCGCGACGCCGAACAGCACGATCAGCGCTCCGACCGGCTCATTCCACGTGACCGGCTCGTTGAGGAGGGTGACGCCAACGGCCACCGCGACCAGTGGCGTGACGTAGGTCACCGAGCTCGCGGTGGTGCCGCCCGCGGCGATGACGATCCGCGTGTTCAGGACGTAGGCGATCCCGGAGCCCAGCGCCCCGAGGGCGAGCATCGCGAGGATCGTGCCCGGCTCGATCGGCATCCGGATCGCCCCTCCGTCGACCGCGGCCGTGCCGACGACCACCGGGGCGAGGAACGCTGCCCCGAGGAGCACCTGTCCCGTCGCGAGCGTGATCGGGCTCTCCCCGGTCCCGACGAGGTGTCGTCGCGTGTAGGGGAAGGCGATCCCGTAACAGCAGACGGCGCCGACGCAGGCGGCCACGCCCGCGACCTCCCCGGCCCCGAGGCCCGCCCAGACGCCGAGGACGACGAGGACCCCGACGAAGCCGATGACGAGTCCGCCGACCTTCTCGCGGGTCACCCGCTCCTCCGGGAAGGCGGCCAGGACGACCACCAGGGTAGCCAGCGGGGTGACGGCGTTGATGATCCCGGCGAGGACCGACGAGACACGGGTCTCACCGAAGGCGAACAACGTGAACGGGATGCTGCAGAACAGGAGGGCCACCGACCGCGAGGTGACGCCACGTGCTCCAGGAGCGTGGAAGAGGGGCACCGGCGATCCGGCTGAGGACGAGCAGCGTCAGGGCGCCGATCGCGAGTCGTCCGAAGGCGACCTGCACGGGCGTGAACGACTGCAGCCCCAGCTTGATGAACAGGAACGAACAGCCCCAGATCAGCCCAAGCGCTGCGAAGGATGCCTGCCAGGGGAGGCGACGGATGGCGTTCATGAACTCCGGAACACGATCGGACGCCGGATCGTTGCATCCTGGACTGATCCAGCCCTGGACTGATCCAGCCCTGGGCAGATCCAGCCCGCGTGACGACACGTGTCCGATCCGGATCTTGACATCCGGTGGTGACGAAGGCATAGTGAACCGTATGGTTCAGTATCAGTCCGGTCCGGGAGAGTCCGCGGGTGGCGGGCGTCCGGACGCCGACGAGCTGGACATCATCTTCGCCGCGCTGTCAGACCCGACCCGGCGCGGCGTCCTCGAGCGCCTCGGTCGCGCCGATGCGTCGATCAGCGAGCTCGCCGCAGGCTTCGACATGACCCTGACCGGGCATGCGGAAGCACGTCCGGATCCTCGAGGAGGCCGGACTGATCGCCACGGAGAAGGTCGGGCGCGTGCGCCGGTGCACGCTCGGTCCGCGGCGGCTCGATCTCGAGACCGCCTGGATCGCCAGGCATCAACAGTCGCTCGAAGCCCGCCTCGACCGGCTGGGCGCGTTCCTCGAGCGCACGAAGGGAGATCCGACATGACAAGCCGTGCCGACGACCCGTCCCGCGCCTCGACCCTGGGCCTTCCATCCGATCGCGAGATCCGCGTCGAGCGGTTGTTCGACGCCCCTCGCGAGCGTGTCTGGCGGGCGATGACCGAGCCGGACCTCGTCGCCCAGTGGTGGGGTCGTGGCAACCGCCTCGACGTCGTGCGCCTGGAGGTCGAGCGCGGGGGGCACTGGCGGTTCGTGGAGCACCACGACGGTGCCGCGGACGGCTTCGAAGGCCGCTTCCGCGAGGTCACGCCGCCCGAGCGGATCGTGCAGACGTTCGAGTGGGACGGGATGCCCGGCCACGTCATCGTCAACGACATGACGCTCGAAGAGGTGGCGCCAGGTCGGACACGCGTCATCGTGGTCAGCCTCTTCCACACGCCCGAGGAGCGCGACGGGATGCTGCAGTCCGGGATGAAGGCCGGGCTGGACCGCAGCTACGAGGTGCTCGACGCCGTGCTGCGATCGGTCGGCTGACGTCGCCGGGCCTCGCTGAGGCCGGTGCATCGGCAGGCTCGCTCGCCTCCGGTGCACGGATCGGCCGATGGACGCAGGATAGGCGCCGCGACTGCCCCGCCGTCCGCAGCCCTGAGGAGATCGTCCATGCGTCCCATGGTCAATCCGGCGATCCGCTCCCTCTCGCGATGGGCGGCGATCGGCCTGGTCGGAGCCGTCGTGGCTTCCTGCGGCGGCTCCGCTTCGACGGCGACGACCTCGCCATCGGCTGCAGCCCCGATCGTGTCTGCGGCGCCGCAGGCGTCCCGCGCGGCGCCCACCGCGGCGCCCACCGCGGCGCCGACCGCGGCGACATCCGAGGCTCCGTCGCCGGCTCCGAGCAAGGGACCCGCGACGGCCCAGGTCGGCATCACGGGCACCGCCGGGCTCACGGGCCCCGTGACGCCGACCACCATCACCTGCGGCCAGCCGGGTCTCGACGGCCCATCGATCTCCGTCCTCGGCACGGCCGGCGCCTCGGGCCCGCAGGTCGTGCTGTTCATCTCCGCCGGGCATGTCGAAGCTCGCGTGGGGACAGGGGCGGCGACGACCCTCAAGCTTCGAACCTTCGAGGGCACCGGCGTGACGGGGTTCGATGCCGCCACCGGCGCGACGCTCGACACGAAGCTGACCGAGACGACGGACAAGGGAACCGCCGTCGGCGATCTCGGAGCGCTGAGCTCGATCTCGGGCTCCATCGACTGCGGCGACCAGCAGGCAGGGACCTCGACCATCGCGCTCAGCGGCAACTCGGCGCTTGGACCCATCGGCGCCACGTTCACGGGGGCCCACGTGGCGTGCCGGGTGGTCGGGCCGGCCACCTACGTCACCGTGCAGGAGCTCGGGACGGCCGGGACGACGCCCGTCCTCGTGTTCGTGAACGCCAGCGCCGCCCTGCTCCAGGCCGTGCTGGAGACGAAGACGGCCACCAGCGTCTACTCGAGCAAGGCGCCCGGGCTCGTCACCTTCACCCCGGGTGGCGTCACGGTCGCCGGCGACCTCACCGAGACGGTGAAGGCGGGCGCGACGCCGCACGTGCTGCACGTGGCCGGGGACGCTACCTGCGGGACGACCAGCCGCAGCTGACAGTCCGTCCGCGCCGAGGGTGAGGCCGACGGGCGAGCGGAACCCCTCTGCCGACTTCGGGACTATGCTCGCCCCGCGTCCGGCACGTCCGCCGAGGTTCGACCATGACCGATCCCGCCGCCACCGCCACGCTCGTCGTGAACGGCGTCCCGCGCATGGTGGCGCCGGGACCGGACCGCTCGCTGCTGTTCGTCCTGCGCGACGAGCTCGGCCTCACGGGTGCGAAGCCCGGCTGCGGCGAGGGGGAGTGCGGCGCCTGCACCGTTTTGCTCGACGGCGAGCCGGTGACGGCCTGCCAGGTGCACCTGTCGGAGGTCGCCGGCCGGGGGGTGCGGACGGTCGAGGGGCTCGACGCCGGCGGGATGCTCCACCCGGTCCAGCAGGCGTTCCTCGAGGTCGGGGCGTTCCAGTGCGGGTACTGCACGGCCGGGATGGTGATGCGCACCGTCGCGCTCCTCGAGCACGAATTGGATCCCGACGATGCCGGGGTGAAGGCGGCGCTCCACCCCAACGCCTGCCGCTGCTGCACCTATCCCCGGATCCTGAGCGCGGTGCATCGGGCGGCTGAGCTGACCCGGACCGGGGCCGATGCCGGAGAGCCGGCGCCCGCCGCTCCGCCGTTCGCGCCTGCCCCGGTCGGCGACGAGCGGGCGACCGACCGCTGGGAGCCGCAGGCGGCCCTGGGACCTGGCCCCGGCCGATGAGCGCGACTGGTTCGACGTCCTGCCGCCGGGACTGGTCGCGGTCCACGAGCCGGAGCCTGCGGCGGACGGTTGGACGACGAGCGCCGGTGCCTGGCTCCACGTCGGCGAGGACGGGCTCGTGACGGCGTTCACCGGCAAGGTCGACGTGGGCCAGGACAACCGGACCGGCCTCTCGGTGCTGGTCGCCGACGAGCTGCGGGTGCCGCTCGCGTCGGTCCGGCTCGTGATGGGCGACACGGACATCTGCCCGTACGACGAGGGCACGTTCGGCAGCCGGTCGATGCCGGACGCGGGCGAGCTGCTCCGCCGGGTCGCCGCGGGCGCGCGAGCGACCCTGGTGCGGCTCGCGGCGGACCGGTTCGGGATCGAGCCTCTCGCGCTCGTGGCGTCGGGTGGCGCGGTCTGCGAGGCCGTCGGCGATCGCGCGGTGACGTACGGCGAGCTCGTCCGCGGCCTCCGTCGCGTGGAGACGATCGACGGCGGAGGGCCGGCGCCCGGCGGAGAGACCGGGCGCCTGGCCGGTCGGAACGCGCGGCGCGTCACCGGTCCCGCGATCGTGACGGGCGCACACCGCTACCCGTCCGACCTCTCCGTCCCGGGGATGCTCCACGGCCGGTTGCTCCGGCCACCGGCCCCGGCGGCGACGCTCCGCCGCGTCGACACCTCGGCCGCCGGGGCGCTGCCGGGCGTGACCGTCGTCCAGCGAGGACGGGCTCGTCGGCGTCGTGGCGCCCAACCCGTTCCTCGCCGGGCGGGCGCTCGGCCTGGTTGTGGCCGAGTGGGACCGCCCGTCACTGCCGTCCGACGACGGGCTCGTCGCGTGGCTCCGCGAGCACCCGCTCGAGGAGGAGGGCTGGGGCGGATCGTTCCACCGCGAGGCCGGCGACGTCGACGCGGCGCTGGAGATCGCGCCCACGTACCTCGCCGCGACGTACACGACGGCCTACATCGCCCACGTCCCCCTCGAGACGCGGGTCGCACTCGCCTCGTGGCGGGACGACGGCCGGCTCACGGTCTGGACCGGCACGCAGGTCCCGTTCGGTGTCCGGGCGGAGCTGGCCGAGGCGCTCGGGGTGCCCGAGGAGCGCGTGCGCGTCATCGCCCCCGACACGGGCGGCGGGTTCGGTGGCAAGCACGCGGGTGGCCTGGCCATCGAGGCGGCGCGCCTCGCCCGAGCCGTCGGGCGACCCGTGAAGGTGCGCTGGACGCGCCCCGAGGAGTTCACCGAGGGCCACCTGCGGCCCGCTGCCGTCATCGACATTCGAGGCGGTGCCGACCGGCGATGCGATCACGGCCTGGGAGATGCGCAACACCAACTCCGGGATGTTCGGCCTCGTGGGGCCGTACGAGTCCCGACCCAGCGCCTGGACTTCCAGCCGGCCGACTCCCCGCTGCGCCAGGGCTCGTACCGCGCGCTCGCGGCGACGGCGAACCACTTCGCGCGCGAGTCGGCGATGGACGAGCTGGCGGCGGCGATGGGCGTCGATCCGCTCGACCTGCGGCTCGATCACCTCGCCGACCAGCGCCTGCGGGACGTGCTCCACGCCGCCGCCGACCGCATCCTCTGGGGGCGGCCGTCCAACCCGGGCCGGGGCCTCGGGATCGCCTGCGGGGTGGAGAAGGGGGCCCGCGTCGCGACGGCCGTCGAGGTCCACGTCGGGGAGGACCGCCGGCTCGTGATCGACCGGGTCGTGGCCGCCTTCGACTGCGGCGCGATCGTCAACCCCGACGGGCTCGCGAACCAGGTCGAGGGCGCCGTCGTCATGGGGCTCGGGGCGGCGCTGTTCGAGGCGATCCGGTTCGAGGCAGGCGTCATCCGCAACGCGTCGTTCGCCGCCTACCGCGTGCCGCGAATCGACGACGTGCCCCCGGTGGAGGTCGATCCTCCTCGACCACCCCGAGATCCCACCGGCGGGCGCGGGCGAGACGCCGATCCTCGCGATCGCACCCGCGATCGCGAACGCGATCTTCGCCGCGACCGGCGTCCGTCTCCGCTCGCTGCCGCTGGTTCCCGACGACGTCGTGCCGGGCTGACAGTCACAATGGCGCGCGCCCGACCATCAGATCAGCCGATGCAGCCTGTGAGCACGGGATCCACGCAGCCCGGCCGGCGTCGCCCCACGATGGGTCGCGTTGCCGTCACGGCCGGGCTGTTGGTTGCCGTCGTCGCCGGGGTGGTGGCCGTCGGCCGCCTCACCCGCCCGCCTGAGCCGGTCACCGCCCCCGGGGGCGGTGGGGCGGCGAGTCAAGTCCCGTCGCTCGCGATCGAGGCCCCGACACGGGCGCCATCCGCCTCGGCCGCCCCGCCGCCGACGGCCGCCGCGAGTCCGTCGCCGAGCCCCTCACCGAGTCCATCACCGAGCGCGACTCCGAGTCCGTCTCCGACGCCACCCCGCGGGCCGATCGACATCAACCTCGCACGGAACGGGAACGCGGTCTTCTCGAGCCAGATCACGAAGGAGATGTGTGCCCCTGCCGGGCTGACCGGCGCCCTGGCGACGATGGGCCTGGTCAAGGCGTCCAACACGGTCCAGCGGAAGATCGAGAGCCGGATCGGTGCGTGGACCACGCGCGCGGACTCGCACAACGGTGGCTGGGGGCCGCTGGCCATGACGAAGGCTCTCGCCGCCTATGGCGCTCCGGGCTACGTCGTCAAGACGTACGCCACCCGGGCCGCGGCGCTCCGTGCCGCCGGCATCGCCCTCTCCGATACGCACGAGCCCGTTCTCCTGCTCGCGTGGTGGGGCGCCCACACGTGGGTCATGACCGGCTACCGTGCGACGGGCGACCTGGCGACGAACCCCAAGGCGGCGTTCACGGGCGCGTACATCGTCGACCCCTGGTACCCGCGCGTCAGCTCGATCTGGGGCCACGTCAACCCGCCCGGCCATTTCTACGACATGAAGGGGATGACCCGGAATTACATCGCCTGGAGGCGACCCGAGGGACACTATCCCGGCCGCGACGGGCGCTGGGTCGCCGTCATCCCGACGCGGCCGCTCCCGGCGAGCCACGGTTGATCCGCGGGCGGCGAGATCGTCGCCGCCCGTGCCGGGCGCCGCATCGCGTTCTCCACCTCACGAGTTGCCGCCGATGTGCGTCGGGTGATGCGGACCGGGCAGGTGGTGGCTCCCGGGTGTGACAATCACGGTCGTCAACGAACGGAGCGTCCCCGAGGTGGCGAACATGACGGATGTGGCTGAGAAGGCCTGGGCCTGCCCCAAGGACGGGACGGAGATGGCGCCGGTCGGTCGACGCTCGGGTGCGTGGCGGTGTCCGGCATGCAAGGCCGTGTTCCTCGACACCGAGGCCATGCGGCGGGGACGCCCGGAAAAGCCGCCGGCGTGGGTTCCCGTCGTCATGAGCGTCGGGATGAGCATCCTCGCGACGGTCCTCGCCCGGCGATTCCTGCGTCGCCCGAAGCCGTAGCCCCGCCAGGCTGCGCGGGGCCAGGTCCTCAGCCGCGGATCCGCGCGTCCACTCTGGCCTCGGCGTGGGTCCCGGTCAGGTCCCCGAGGCTGTCGTCTGGAGGATGAGCCTGTTCCCGTCGGGGTCGGCGAACCCGACCGACCGCCCCCACGGCTGCTCGGAGATGTCGAGGTCGGTGACGGCTCCGCGCTCCCGGAGCCGGGTGAGGTCGCGGTCGAGGTCGTCGGTCTCGAGCACGACCCCCGTGAGGGAGCCCGCGGGCATGCTCGCGAACCAGGTGACGAGCGTCACCGACGTCTCCGCGCCGGGGGGCCGGAGCTGGATCCACCGCTGGCCCGGACCGATTTGCATCTCGCGAACGAGCTCGAAGCCGAGGACATCCACGTAGAAGTCGCGTGCGCGGTCCTGGTCCGTGACCGGGATCGAGAAGAGCTGCACCTTCAGGACGCTCATGGCGGAACGATAACTCTGAGCGTCCTTCGGGGTTGGCTGTGGTCTCGTCTGGCGGTCTCGCCCGGCGGTAACGATCCGCCGCTGGAGTGTCGGGGGGTCGTTACCGCGAGACGCGCCGTGGCCTCGTCAGCCGAACCAGGTCTCGACTTCCTCGCTTGTCGCGGGGCGCGACGCGAGCAGCAGCCGGATGGCGGTCGGCGGCAGGCTGGTGCGGCGCTCGATGAGGCCGGCGACGCAGACAAGGTCGTGGCGACAGCGCGACAGGGCGCGCCGGTCGAGCCGCGGCCAGAGCGACAGGGCGCGCCGGTCGACCTCGCACTCCTCCGGGGACGGACAACCGACGTGGCGTGGCCTGTGAGCCTTCATGGTGCAACCTCAGGAGGCGCCCAGACTGCAACGGGCGCCGACAGGTCGGTGCCGCCCGTGGTTCGACGCGGCCCGAGGCGGCCGACATATGCAGGCCGCGTGTGAATACCTCCTGTCAGCCCCCGGTATGCGCCGCGAGCCCCCGCTCCGTCAAGGGGCCTGCCCCCGGCTCCCGCCGGTCGCCACGAAACTGCAAGGCCCCGGCGGACGGAGCCGGTTTTGCGTCTCGTCCTTGGCGGGCCGGCTGCGTCGGGGACGACGCGCATGCCGGTGCTACCCGGCCCAGCCTGATCGTGGATCGCTCCGGTCGCGCCGCCTACCGGGCGTCGCGCCCCTGCTGGATGTCCGCTACGTGGGCACTGGCCAGCGGGGACGCGGAGACGAGCCGGCCAGGGGGCCGTGCCGGACCACCGTGTCCCCGGCCGCGGCCCCGCAGGCCCGCCACGTGGGCATCCGGGATGCCCTCTCAGGCGGTTGGCGTCGGTAACGATGGCGAGTGCCCACCATGCGGGAGTACGGCGGGCACCAGCTGCGCGATGATGGGCTGATGAGGCGGCCCGGCGCCCCTGGCGAGCGCAGGGCCGTGACGACGGAGGTGACCGTGTGTCCATGACGCTTCTCGACTGGCGCCGGCGCGTCGCGGCCATGTACGCGGAGGTACGTGCCTCCGCCGAGCGAGACCCCGCCGGCGCGGCAGGACGCTTCCGGGTCGAGCGCGATCGCCTGTTCCGCGAACACCCGGAGTCACCGCTGCCGCCCGAGGCACGCGCCGGCTTCCGGGGGATCCCGTACTGGTCGTACGACCCGGCCCTGCGGTTCGCGGCGGATGTGGAGCCGCTGCCGGCTGAGCCGGTCACGGTGACGAGCCTGACCGGCGAGGACTTCGGGCTCCAACGGATCGGCCGCGTGCGTCTGCCGATCGGCGTCCTGCAGGTGTACTGGATCGCGGCCTACGGCGGCGGCGCCTTCATCCCGTTCCGGGACGCGACGTCAGGAGCCGAGACGTACGGGGCGGGCCGCTACCTGCTCGACACGGTCAAGGGCGCGGATCTCGGCGGGTCGGGCGACCGGCTGGTGCTGGACTTCAACTACGCGTACCACCCCTCGTGCGCCTACGACCCCAGGTGGAGCTGTCCCCTCGCGCCGCCGGCGAACCGGCTCGCGGTGGCCGTGAGGGCGGGGGAGCGCCTGTAGCGTGAGGCGCCTGTTCCCGGTCGTGCGTCAGGTGAGCGCGAGGACGTTCACCCCCAGCGATGGCAGGTCATCGTAGGTCTCCACGCCCGCCAGCATCCCCTCCGTCGGGACGTCGAGCGCCTCGAGCACCGCGTCCGAGAGCAGCAGGTAGGACCGGTCGCCGACCAGGTCCCGGGCGTGGTTCTTCAGCAGCCGGTGGGCCACGATGACGTCGGGCCCGGCGAGCTCCTGCTGGCCCGCGATCCGTTGGACCACGTAGTCGCCGTGGTGGACGACGAACTTGAGGTCCAGGTCGTGGATCCGGGCGCAGGCCGTGCAGGTGCACGTCCACTGCGACCCGGCGAGGCCCAGCTGCTCGCGGAAGGCGTCGTAGCACGCGCGGATGCAGTCGAGGATCGCCGCGCCGTGGGCCAGGGCGGCATCCTCCACCGCGAACAGCGCGTCGCCCTCGAACTTGGCAAGTCGAAACGCCGGCTCGATCGCCGCCAGCATCGCGTCGAGCAGCCGCGACAGGACGGCGTACGCCGGGGGCGGCTCGTCGGCTTCGACGATCAGTGCCCGATGGGCCTGGGCGACGCCGTTGAGGAAGGCCGTGTAGCCCGAGATGTCGGCGAGCAGGAGGGTTCCGCGATTCCGGGAACCGCGGTCATTGGGCGGGATCATGGCGGACATGATGCCGCACTCGGGCATCGAGCGGGAATTGCTTGACAGCCGCGATCGCGGGTGGATGATGCTGCGAACCGGGCCTCGAAGGGAGGTGGTCGCCATCGAGCCGGTGGGCGAGAACGATCAGGTTGCCGAGCAATGGCGGGCCTTGCTGACGGGCGAGGACCCGAGCCTGCGTGAGGTGCGCCGCTTCTGGCGCCACGTTCCGTCGTCGCCACGCTGCAAGGTGTGCGCCTCGCCGTTCCACGGCCCGGGCGGAGCGCTGGCACGTCTGTTCTGGCACGGCCCGATGCGCGACAGCCCGCTGCTGTGCAGGGCGTGCTTCGGCCACCTCTCGAAGCGTCCCGGCGGCGCGGAGGTCGAGATCAGCGTTGTGTTCGCGGATGTCCGCGGTTCGACGGGCATGGCCGAGCGTTCGTCCGCGTCCGCGTACCGGCGGCTCATCCAGGACTACTACGGGGCGGCCGCGAAGGCCATCGACCTGTACGGCGGGATCATCGACAAGTTCCTCGGCGACGGCGTGATGGCCCTGTTCATCCCGGTGATCACCGGCGAGAACCACGCCGAACGCGCAATCGAGGCGGGTCGGGCCATCCTGGCGGGGGTCGAGCGGGAGGGGCTGGCCCGCCGGGGCCTCATGGTCGGAGCCGGGGTCCACACCGGCGAAGCGTTCGTCGGCGTCGTCGGCGGCGACGAGAAGCTGGACTTCACGGCCCTCGGCGACACCGTCAACATCGCGGCCCGTCTCGGCAGCCAAGCCGGCCCCGGCGAGCTTCTCGTGAGTCGCGCGACCTGGGACCGGGCGGGCGCCGGGGTGCCGCCCGGCGAACGACAGGTCGAGATCGCGGGACGGATCGGGAGCCTGGGGGTCGTCACGATCGACACGCGGGCCGTCGAGGCCGCCGCGACTGGTTAGGCCTCGCCGCCGTCGAGGGCCTCCGCATACGCCATCGGCCAGGCCTGTGTCCGCGGGCCCGCCCGATACGCGGCGTCGAGGTTCGTGAGCTCCACCGTGAGCCCCGCCAGGGACGGCGTCCGGCCCAGAACGGACGCGAAGTCGGACCAGTTCAGGAGCCACCACGCGTAGAACAGCGCCCAGTCCGCATCGGCCCCGCCCGCCTGTTCCGCCACCACCGCGTGCACGCGCTCCGCCCGCTCGAGGATCCGGGCCAGCGCTTCGGTTCGGTCGCTCATCGTTCGCTCCTCACAGGCTCCGCGGGGGCGCCGGCGCCGGCCGCCCGTCCGAGACGCGCGGAGCGTACCCGAGCGGCAGCGGTCAATGGCATCCCGCTGACGCCCTCACCGTCGAGTCGCTAGAGTTCGGGCCTCAGGCAGCGTGTCATGCGGCGGGAGACGACAATGGACAAGCCGGTCATCCTCTCGGTCGACGACGATCCGCAGGTTCTGCGCGCCGTCGAACGTGACCTGCGTGGCCGCTTCGGCTCCGACTACCGCATCGTGGCCGCCGGAGGCGGCGAGGCTGCCCTCGACGCGGCGCGGCGCCTGAAGCTGCGGGGCACGCCGGTCGCACTCTTCCTGGCCGACCAGCGGATGCCGGGCATGACGGGCATCGAGTTCCTCGAGGCCGTCGCGGACGTTCATCCCGACGCGAAACGGGTCCTGCTCACGGCCTACGCGGACACGGAGGTCGCCATCGCGGCGATCAACACCATCCACCTCGACCACTACCTGCTCAAGCCCTGGGACCCGCCCGAGGAGCGCCTGTTCCCGGTTCTCGAGGACCTGCTCTCGGACTGGCAGGCCGGCTTCCGCCCGCCGTTCGAGGGGATCCGGGTGGTCGGCCACGCGTGGTCGGCGCGCGGCCACGCCATCAAGGACTACCTCGCGCGCAACCAGCTCCCGTACCGCTGGCTCGACATCGAGACGGACCCCGAGGCGATCGCGCTGGCCGCGAGCGCCGGCGTCGACGCCGCGCACGAGCCGCTCGTCGTTCTCGCCGACGGCAGCCACCTCGTCGGGCCGTCGAACGCCGAGATCGCCGAGCGCGTCGGGCTGCGCACAGCACGCGGCGCTCCCGTACTACGACCTGGTCATCGCGGGCGGCGGACCCGCGGGGCTCGCGGCCGCCGTGTACGGTGCCTCCGAGGGGCTCAAGACCCTGCTCGTCGAGCGGGAGGCGCCTGGCGGACAGGCCGGCACGACGTCGCGGATCGAGAACTACCTGGGCTTCCCGGCCGGGCTCACGGGTGCGGACCTCGCGCGTCGAGCCCTGGCCCAGGCGACCCGCCTGGGCGCGGAGGTGCTCACGCCGCAGGGCGTCGCCGGTCTCGCGATCGACGACCGGTACAAGGTCGTCACCCTGGAGCGACGGTGCGCGGCTGAGCTGCCAGGCGCTGCTCATCGCGACCGGCGTGGAGTACCGGAAGCTGGACCTGCCCGACGCGGACCGGCTCGCGGGCTCGGGCATCTACTACGGGGCCGCGACCACGGAGGCGGCGTTCTACCGCGGCCAGCGGGTCGCTGTCGTCGGGGGCGGCAACTCGGCCGGCCAGGCGGCGGTGTACCTGGCCCGGTTTGCGGAGCACGTGACGATCCTCGTCCGGGGCGGGTCCCTGGGCGCCGGCATGTCCGCCTATCTCGTGGACCAGATCGAGGCGACCCCGAACATCTCCGTCCGGCTGCGCGCGTCGGTCACCGCGGTCGGCGGGGGCCAGGCGCTGGAGACGCTGGAGGTCGAGGACAGCGAGCCGAAGGTTCGCGAGACGCTCCCGGTGGCCGCGATGTTCGTATTCATCGGGCAGGCGCCACGGACGGACTGGCTGGGCGGCATCGTGGAACGTGACGGGGCCGGGTTCGTGGTGACCGGCCCGGGCCTGACCAGGAGCGGGGACAAGGTGCCCGGGTGGCCGCTCCTGCGCGAGCCGTTCATGCTCGAGACGAGCGTCCCGGGGATCTTCAGCGCCGGGGACGTGCGGTCACGCTCGGTGAAGCGCATCGCGTCGGCCGTGGGCGAGGGGTCGATGGCGGTCCAGTTCGTCCACCAGCACATCGCAGGGCTGTAGGGCGCCCGATGACGACCCCTGCCCGATGACGGCCCCCGCCCGATGACGCTCTCGCCGGCAGACCGCTCGCTGCTCCGCCGGGTGCCGCTGTTCGCGGCGCTCGACGAAGATGACCTGGACTGGATCGCCGGTGCCTGCGACACGGCCGACCTGGCGGTGGGCGAGGTGGTTGCCGCCGAGGGCGACGACGGCGAGACGCTGTTCGTGATCACGGCCGGCGAGCTGGAGGTCGTGAAGCGGTCGCGATCCTCCGACGTCCCGATCGCCCGGCTGGGCCCCGGCGAGATCGTGGGCGAGATGGCTGTCCTCGAGGGATCACCCCGGATGGCGACCATCCGTGCCATCGAAGCGAGCCGCATCATCACGATCAGCAGGGACGTCGTGCTCGAGCTCGTGCGCACCCGCCCCTCGGCCGCGCTATCGATGATCCGGACCGTGACCGGCCGCCTCCGGAGCACCGAGGCGCTGCTCCGGGAGCGGGAGAAGCTGGCTGCCCTGGGGACGCTGTCCGCGGGGCTCGCGCACGAGCTGAACAACCCCGCCGCGGCCGTCCAGCGCAGCTCCGGTCTGCTTCGCGACGCCCTCGACCGGTGGGCCGTCGCCACGCGCGACGTGGGCCGTGTCGTTGCGGATGCCCGCCAGGCAGCGGTCGTGGGCGAACTGGGCACCGAGATCGCGCGTCTCGCCGCCTCCGAGGCCTCCGTCGACCCGCTCGAGGTGGGCGACCGGGCCGACGACCTGGAGAGGTTTCTGGAGGGACGCGGTGTCGCGGACGCCACGGAGCTCGCGGCAACGCTGGCCGCGGGGGGGTGGGCACCGGGGCACCTTGGGCCCGCCGCCGAGGCGTTCCCGGGCTCAGACCTCGGCGTCGTGGCGGCGTGGGTCGCGTCCGGGAGCGAGATCCACGCGCTGGTCGACGAGGTGGGCACGGGCGCCCGCCGCATCTCCGAGATCGTGAAGGCCGTGAAGGACTACTCGTACATGGACCAGGCGCCGGTCCAGCAGGTGGACGTGACGGTCGGCCTGGACAACACGCTCGTGATCCTGCGCCCGAAGCTGAAGTCGGGGATCGAGATCGAGCGAGACTACGAACCAGGGCTCCCCGCGATCGAGGCGTTCGGCAGCGAGCTCAACCAGGTGTGGACCAACATCCTCGACAACGCGATCGACGCGATGGGCGGGCACGGCCGCATCCGGATCCACGCCTTCGTCCGGGACGCGGACCTGGTCGTCGAGATCTGCGACGACGGGCCGGGCATGCCGCCCGAGGTCCGCGAGCGGATCTTCGAGCCTTTCTATACCACGAAGCCGCCGGGCAGCGGCACCGGCCTCGGGCTCCACATCTCGCACAACGTCGTGGGCCGCCACGGGGGCCGGATCGAGGTCAGGTCCGGGCCGGGAGGGACGTGCTTCGAGGTGATCCTCCCGACCCAGCGGCGGGTCCCCTAGCCGGGCGCGGTAGCCGGGCGCGACAGCAGCGCGCGTCGCCGGGCGCGGTCGCCCGGCGAAGGACCGCGCGGTCAGGCGCGGCCGCCGAACTCGATCACGCCGATCACGTTGCCGTCCGGGTCCCTGAACCACGCGACCCGGTTGCCGCCCACCTCGGCGATCCCGTCGACCGTCCGGAGCCCGGGCATGTCGTAGGTGTCGAACGCGATGCCCAGGCCCATGAGTTCGGCGACCTCCGCCCCGATGTCGGGGACGGTGAACGCCATCTGCGTGTTGCCGCCTGTTGACCGCGCGGATGCCCTGGAGATCGCGAACACGGAGCCGCCGGCACCGGCGTACAGGACGGCGGTCGGATATTCCTCCAGCGGGACGAAGCCGAGGCGGTCCTCCCAGAAGTCGCGGGCGGCCGCCAGGTCCGAGACCGGAAGCGTGGCGTGGGCGCGGCGCTGGTGGAGCATGGACAGGTTCCCTTCCGGTCGTGGATCGTGTGGATCGGCAGAGCCTACACGCACCCTCCAGCACCCCGACGGCACCCCGACGGCAGCGCGTTGACGGTTCGCGCAGAATGTGCCCTGCAGCCGGTGCGCGAGGGCGCCACCCGGTTCGTCCGCGGCGGAGCACAGATGCAGGAACCGTCCCCGTTCCCGGAGCCCGTCCAACCGCCCGTCCAGCCGCCCGTCCAGGTCGCGGAGCCGGACGGCGCGACGCTGACGTTCCTGTTCTCCGACATCGAGGGATCGACCCGGCTGGAGCAGGAGATCGGCACGCGCGCGTATGGAGCCGTGCGGGAGCGCCACCGCGCCCTCCTCCGCGAGGCCTTCAGTGCCTGGGGCGGCGAGGAGCAGGGGACCGAGGGCGACTCGTTCTTCGTCATCTTCCGGTCGGCGCGCGGGGCCATCGCCGCAGCCATGGCCGCGCAGCGCTCGCTCGCCGCGGAGCCGTGGCCGGACGATGCCACGATCCGGGTCCGGATGGGGGTCCACTCCGGCGAGGCGCGGACCGAGGGCGGCTCGCTCGTGGGCATCGATATCAACCGCGCGGCCCGGATCGCCGCCGCCGCCCACGGCGGCCAGGTCCTCGTCTCCGGCGCGACGCGGGCGCTCGTGCGCGACCGCGACGAGGCACTGGAGGGTATCGCCTTCCGGGACCTCGGCAGCCACCGCCTCAAGGACCTCGACGAGCCGGAGCGCCTGTACCAGCTGGTGGCCGACGGCCTGCGCAGCGAGTTCCCGCCGCCGAAGACCGTCGACGCCCGGCCGAACAACCTGCCAGCCCAGCTCACCTCGTTCGTCGGCCGCGAGGCGGAGCGCGCCGCCGTCCTGTCGCTCCTGGCCGGTCACCGGCTCGTCACCCTGACCGGCCCGGGCGGCACCGGCAAGACGCGGCTGTCGCTCGAGGTCGCCGCCGCGGCCGTCGACGACTTCCCTGATGGCGTCTACTTCGTGCCCCTCGACGCGGTGCGAGACCCCGGCCTCGTGCCGTCGCAGATCGCTGCCTCCCTCGGGCTCGCGGAGACGGGAAGCCGGCCGGCGCGGGACCTGGTCGTCGACTGGATGGCCCGCAAGACGGTCCTCCTCGTCCTGGACAACTTCGAGCAGGTGGTCGAGGCGGCGCCGGCGGTCGCGGACCTGCTCCGCTCGGTCCCGGGCCTCAAGCTGGTCGTCACCTCGAGGGCCGCCCTCCGGATCTCCGGCGAGCACGAGTACCCGGTGCCCGGGCTGCCGGCGCCGCCGGATCTGGCCGGACTCTCGGCGCTCGAGCGCGCGCAGATGCCGGTGGCGGACCGGGAGGTCGACGCCGGGGGACTCGCGGTGTACGAATCCGTGCGGCTGTTCATCGAGCGGGCCACGGCCGTCAAGCCCGACTTCCAGGTCACCAACGACAATGCGCCAGCCGTCGCCGCGATCTGTGCGCGGCTGCGGGGGATGCCGCTGGCGATCGAGCTCGCGGCCGCACGTGTCAAGGTCCTGTCCCCGGACGCGATCCTCGCCCGGCTGACCCACCAGCTGGCCTCGCTCGGCGGCGGCTCGCGGGACCTTCCCGAGCGGCAGCAGACGCTGCGCGGCGCGATCGCGTGGAGCTACGACATCCTCGACGCCGGGGACCGCCGCCTCCTGGAGCGGCTGTCCGTGTTCCGCGCAGCCATCGACCTCGAGGCTGCCGAGGCCGTGTGCGGCCCGGCCGAGGAGCTCGACCGGGACGTCTTTGACGGCCTCGGGGAGCTCGCGGACCAGAGCCTGCTGCGGGTGATCGACGGGGCCGAGGTGCGCTTCCAGATGCTGGAGAGCATCCGGGAGTACGCCGCGGAGATGCTGGCGTCCCGTGGCGAAGCCGAGGTGGTGCGCGCCCGGTTCGGAACCTGGTTCCTGGGGCTCGCGGAGCAGGCGCGGCCGATGCTGGCCGGCCCGGACCAGCGGCGCTGGCTCGACAGGCTCGAGCTGGAGCACGACAACCTCCGCGCTGCGCTCGATCGTGGTGCCGCCGCCGAGGACGCGGATCTCGCAATCGGGCTCGCGTTCGCCCTCTGGCGCTTCTGGCAGATGCGCGGCCACCTGTTCGAGGCGCGGCGCCGGCTCGATGCCATGGCGGCTGCCGCGTGGTCGGTGAGGTCGCCCGTCCTGCGGGCGCGCCTCATGGAGGCGCTCGGAGGCGTGTGCTGGTGGCAGGCGGACATCGCGCCGATGCGCGTCGCCTACGCGGAGGCGGTGGAGCTGTGGCGCGCCGACGGCAACCGCGTCGAGCTCGCCAACGCCCTCTACAACTACTCGTTCTGCTTCACGGTGCCAATCGACCCGCTCGAGGCGCCCGCGATCATCGATCCGGACGGTGCCGGCTGGGTGGCGCTCGACGAGGCGCTCGGGCTGTACCGGGCGCTCGGCGACGAGCGGGGACAGGCCAACGTCCTGTGGGGGATGGGCAACAAGCGCTACTTCCAGGGCGATCCGTCCGCCGGCATTGCCCAGTTCGACGAGGCGCTCGCGATCTACCAGCGGGTCGGCGACCGGACGATGGAGGCATGGGCGCTGCACATGAGGGGGGCGGCCCTGCTCAAGCACGGCGACGGCGAGGCGGCGCGCGTGTCGGTCCACGGCGCCCTGCGGCTGTTCCGCGAGTCGGGCGACGCTGCCGGGCTCACGCTGGTCTTCGACGACCTGGCGGGCCTCGCCGCGTACGACGGCGACGCGGAGCGCGCCGCTCGGCTGTGGGGGGCCGCCCGGAGCCTGTCGAATGCCACCGGTGCCGGCCTCGCGTCGTTCGTGGACCAGTTCCTCGACCAGCAGCTGCCATCCGCGAGGGCGATGCTCGGCGCCGACGAGGTCGTCCGCCTGGCGGCCGAGGGCGCCGCGATGTCCATCGACGAGGTCGTGGCCTACGCGCTCGGGGGCGGTGAGGCGGACGCGGGCGCCTGAGCGGCCCGGTCCACGGATCCCTCGGGTGAGCCGTTGGGCGTGACCGGACGCAGGCCGAGGCCGTTCACGGCGGACCCGATGGCGAGCAGCGTCGCGGTGGCCAGCATGGCGAGATGGAAGGCGTCGGTTGACGCGTCGGTCGCGGCGGCCGCGACGGCGGGCCCGAGCGCCGGGTCGGGTGGAGTGAGCGGCTGGACGGCCGCACGGAACGCGGGTGTGGAGACGTCGAGGCCCGGGACGAGCGAGGCGATCGCGGGGTAGAAGGCGGCGCTCAGGGCGACGAACAGGAGCGCGCTCACGAGCGGGGCGCCCGCGCGTGAGACGGCGTTGTTGATGGCCGAGGCCACGCCTGCCCGGCGCGGTGGCACCGAGCCCATCAACGCCGTGGACAGGGGCGCGACGAGGAGCGCGAGGCCCATCCCGTAGACGAGCTGGCCCGGCAGGATGTCGACGAGGTATCCGGCCGGCGGCAGGAGCGAGACAGCCTCCCCCGGCACCAGGAGCCACGCTCCGCTCGTGGCCGGCACACGGGCGAGATAGAGGACTCCCGCCGCCATGAGCGCCGGGCCGGCCACCAGGAAGCGGCGAGCGCCGAGGCGCCCCGCGAGCCGCCCGGCACGGGTCGAGACCAGGGTCAGCAGGATGCCGGTGGGCAGGAGCGCGAGCGCGGCAGCCGTCGGCGAGTACCCGAGGACGCCCTGGAGATACAGCTGCATGAACACCAGGTTCACGTACAACGCGCCGTAGATGAGGAAGGTGGACAGGTTGATGACCCCGAAGGCCCGCGAGCGGAACAGGTCCGGTGGGACCAGCGGATCGCGCTGCCGCCGCATGAGCCAGGGAAACAGGACCAGCGCCAGCGCCCCGACCGCGATCGCAACGAATGCGAATGGGTCCAGCCAGCGCTGCTGCTGGCCACGCGTCACCCCGAAGGCAAGCCCGCCGACGCCGACCGCGATCACGGCGGCACCGAGCCAGTCGAAGTGGCCCGTCGCCAGCTCATCGCGCGACTCGGGCACGTAGCGGAGCGCGTAGAGCCCGAGGGCGACGAGCGGCACGTTCACGAAGAAGACCGCGCGCCAGGACACCGCCTGGACGAGCAGCGCGCCGACAAGCGGGCCCGCGATCGTGATGGCGGAGGTGGCGGCAGCCCAGGTCCCGATTGCGCGTCCCCGCTCCTCGCCGTCCCAGGTCGCCGTGATGATCGCCAGCGCCTGTGGGATGAGCAGGGCGCCGGCCGCCCCCTGGGCGAGGCGGGCGACGATCAGGCCCTCGAGGGTGGGCGCCAGGCCGCACAGGATCGAGGTCACCCCGAAGCCGATCAGGCCGATCTCGAATACCCGACGACGGCCGAACCGGTCGCCGAGCGCGCCGGCGAGCACGAGGAGCGCCGCGAGGACGACCAGGTATCCGCTCGTGACATAGGTCAGGCCTTCGAGGCGGCCGAACACCGAGGCCGGCAGGTCCCGCCCGATCGTCTGGAGGGCGACGTTGACGACCGTCTGGTCGAGGAAGACGACGCCCGATCCGAGCACCACCGCGAACAGGATCCAGCCGCGCCTCACCGGCATCGGAGGCACAAGCACGACCGGCAGTGAGCGAGGGCCCGGTGTCAGGCCGGGGATCCGAGCTGGACAACGCCCAGCAGGTTTCCCTCGGTGTCCGTGAACCAGGCAGAGCGGGTGCCGGGGAATGTCGCGATCGACGTGGCCGCGTCGAACTGCGGCATCTCGTACGACACGAAGACGACGCCGCGGAGCTTGAGCTCGGCGACCTCGGTCTCGATGTCGGCAACGGTGAATCCCATCTGGGTGTGTGTCCCGGAGGCTCGGCCGGATGAGGGGAAGACCAGGAACCGGGTGCCCTCGGCGGTCCCGTAGAGGACACCGCCGGGCGAGATCTCGACGGGAGCGAGGCCGAGAACCTCCTCGTAGAAGCGGCGGGCGCGGTCGAGATCGGCTGCGGGGAGGGCTGCGTGGGTTCGGGCCTGGGTGAGCATGGGACGCCACCTCCGGTTCTGCGGCAATCTGCCGGCGCACAGGACAGGCTACGACAACGGGCAGCGGGGCGGAGTCCCGTGGGTCGGCGGGATGCCGCGCTCAGCCGCCGGGCGTATCGGGTATGGTCGGCGTACACCGCCGCAGGAGCCGCGTCGCCGATGCCCGACAACCGGGCCGCCACCATCGAGTTCGACCACGTCACCAAGCATTACGACCGATCCCTCGACGCCCAGGGGTCGCCCGGTGCGGTCGACGACCTGTCGCTCGCCGTGCCGGCCGGCAGCATCTGCGTCCTCGTGGGGCCGTCGGGCTGCGGCAAGACGACCTCGCTCAAGATGGTCAACCGGCTCATCGAGCCGACCCGGGGACGGATCCTGGTGGACGGCGTGGACGTCGCGACGCGCGACCTCGTCGACCTGCGGCGCAGCATCGGCTACGTGATCCAGCAGGTCGGGCTCTTCCCCCACCAGACCATCGGCGAGAACGTCTCGACGGTCCCGAGGCTGCTCGGCTGGCCGGCGGCGCGCCGCCGGGAGCGAGCGGAGGAGCTGCTCTCGCTCGTCGGCCTGGATCCGGCGGCCTACCGGGACCGGTACCCCGCGCAATTGTCCGGTGGCGAGCGGCAGCGCGTCGGCGTCGCCCGTGCGCTCGCGGCAGACCCGCCCATCCTGCTGATGGACGAGCCCTTCGGGGCGGTCGACCCGATCGTCCGCGAGCGGCTCCAGAACGAGCTGCTGCGGCTCCAGGAGACGCTCGCCAAGACGATCCTGTTCGTGACCCACGACATCGACGAGGCGATCAAGATGGGCGATCTCGTCGCGGTCATGGCCACCGGTGGCCGCCTCATGCAATTCGGTCCACCTGCCGGGATCCTCGCCCGGCCCGCGTCGGGCTTCGTCGCGCAGTTCGTCGGGACCGATCGCGGTCTCAAGCGCCTGTCGCTCGTCAGGGTGGCGGAGCTGCCCATCCGCCCTGCGATCACCGCTCGACCGGGCGATGCGGCCGGGCCGGCGCGAGCCCGAATCCTCGCCGACCCCTTCCCGTACCTGCTCCTCGTCGACGAGCAGGACCGGCCGCTCGGCTGGCTCGACCAGCACACGCTGCCGGCCGAGGGGACGCTGCCGGCGGGCGCCGTGATCCCGGTGTCGCCGCAGTTCGATCGCCGCACGACGCTGAAGGACGCCCTGTCGATGCTGCTCGACGCCGACGTCCAGGCCGGGGTGCTGGTGGACCGCGACGGCCGGCTCCGCGGCATCGTGACCGTCGGGATGGTGGCCGACTGGTTCCGCGCCGACACGGGCGGCGACCTCCCCGCTGCGTCTGCGATCCTCGAACCGTCCGCGGCGGCCGCAGCCCGCGTCTGAGCCGTGATCGACTGGGCCTGGCTCTCCGATCACGTTCCGGCGCTGCTGTACCGGACGGGCCAGCACCTCTACCTGGCGGCCATCGCCATCGCCGTCGGCCTCGCGATCTCCCTCGCGCTCGGCGTGGTCGCCGCCCGTCGCCGGCGGCTCTACCCGCCGTTCTCGCTCGTCGCCGGCCTCGTCTACACGATCCCCAGCCTCGCGCTGTTCGCCGCGCTCGTCCCGATCGTGGGCCTGAACATGCTCACGGCGGAGGTCCCGCTGGTCCTGTACACCCTCGTGATCCTGTTCCGGAACGTGGTCGCCGGCTTCGACGCCGTCCCGCCCGACGTCCGGGAGGCTGCCGACGCCATGAGCTACACGAGCACGTCGCGGCTGGTGCGCGTCGAGCTGCCGCTCGCGGTCCCGCTGATCATGGCCGGGCTCCGGGTCGCCACCGTCTCCACGATCGGCCTGGTCACGATCACCGCGACCCTCGGCGACGCGTTCGGCGGCCTGGGCTACTTCATCTTCGAGGGCGCGCGACGGAGCTTCCCGACCGAGATCTACGCCGGCGCCATCCTGACGATCCTCCTGGCGCTCGGCCTGGACCGCCTGTTCGTGCACCTCCAGGGCCGGCTCACGCCCTGGGCAGCGGCGCGCGGCCGGACGGAGCCTCCCCGGGATGAACATCGTCGCGGAGACGGTGGCATGGCTCACGAACCCCGCCAACTGGTCGGGACCGAACGGGATCCCCGTGCGCTTCGAGGAGCACGTGGCGATCTCCCTCGTCGCGCTCCTGATCGCGCTGGCGATCGCGCTCCCGGCCGGCCTCGTACGTCGGTCACACCCGGCGCGGGACGGGGGTCGCCGTCGGCATCGCGAACTTCGGCCGCGCCGTCCCGTCGCTCGCGCTGATCGGGCTCGTCCTGCCGATCACCCAGGCGTTCGACCCGGTCAACGGGTTCGCCCTGTACCCGACGATCATCGCCATGGTCGTCCTCGCCATCCCGCCGGTGCTCGTGAACGCCGACGCGGGGATCCGCGGCGTCGATGACGACGTGGTGCAGGCCGCCCGGGGGATGGGCCTCACGGAGGCGCAGGTCCTCCGGCGGGTCGAGGTCCCGCTGTCCCTCGCGGTGATCCTCGGCGGTGTCCGCTCGTCCACGGTGCAGGTGATCGCGACCGTCACGCTCGGGGCGCTGTTCGCGCTGGGCGGCCTGGGCCGGTTCATCGTGGACGGCATCGCCCAGAACGACGACGGCATGCTGTTCGGTGGCGTCGTCCTCGTGGCCGCGCTCGCGATGACGTCCGAAGGCCTGCTCGCCGGCCTCCAGCGTCGTGCGTCCGCCGCGTCGACGGGTGCCCCGAGCCGCGCCCGCGTCCGTGGAGTCGCGGGTCCGCCCCTGCCCGACACCGCTCCGTACGACTGAGCGCGGCGGGGCGGAGGTCCGCTCAGGGGCCATCGGCGGACACGCTGCTAGAGTTGCCGGACCCTGGGCGCCCCTGCCCGGGAAGAACGGCATGGAGGAAAACCCAATGCGGATGACCCGCACGCTCGCCCTCGGGGCGTCGCTGCTGGTGCTCGTGAGCGCCTGCGCGACGGGAGGGGGCAGCACGAGCGCTCCTTCGGCAGCAGGCTCGTCACCCGGCGGTGCGAGCGCCAGCGACCCGACGATCAAGGTCGGCAGCGACGGCTTCTACGAGGCCAAGCTGATGGCGGAGATCGACGCGCAGGCTCTCGAAGCCGCCGGCTACAAGGTCGACCGCACCGGCATCGGCATGGGCGCCCGCAAGGTGTCCGCCCCGGCCCTCGAGAGCGGCCAGATCGACCTCAAGCCCGAGTACATCGGGAGCGGGCTGGCGTACTACCAGCCCGGCAAGCAGACCGGCGACGCAGCGGCCAACCAGAATGCGCTCCAGGCCGCCCTCGCCGACAAGGGTGGCGGGATCACCGTCCTGGACTACTCGCCGGCGGCGGACCAGAACGCCTTCGTCGTCCGCAAGGAGACCGCGGACCAGCTCAAGCTCGCGAAGATGAGCGACCTCGCGGCGGTCCAGACCCAGCTCAAGTTCGGCGTGGCGACCGACTGCCCGACCAATCCCGTCTGCGCCCAGGCCCTGAAGACCGCCTACGGCATCGACGTGAGCAACGCCACCAAGCTCTCCGCCTGCGACACGCCGATGGTGCAGGCCCTCAAGGGCAAGACCATCGACGTCGGCGAGCTCTGCTCGACGCAGCCCGACATCGCGGTGAACGGCTGGGTCGTCCTCGCCGACGACAAGCAGACCCAGCCGGCCGAGAACCTCGCCCCGCTGGTCCGGGACGATCTCCTGGCCAAGCTGGCCGACAAGGCGGGGTTCGAGGCGATCCTCAACGCCGTCTCGGCGGCGATGGACACGACCACGCTCACCGACCTCGGCAAGCAGGTGTCCGTGGACAACAAGGACATCGCCGTGGTCGCCAAGGCATGGCTGGTGGCAAAGGGCCTCGCCAAGTAGGTCCGATCGGCGCGTGGGCGGCGTCACGAGTCGGCGCCGCCCGCGCCGTCACCCGAGGTTCGCGCCGGCCTCGGCGAACAGCCCGTTGAGGATCCGCGACGTCGACGGGAATGCGTGGATCGTCTCGGCGAGGACGGCGACCGGGACGCGCGCCTTGATCGCGAGCACGCATTCGTGGATCGCGGCGGAGGCGTCCGGCGTGGCCATCGCGGCCCCGACGAGCTGTCCGCTGCCACGGTCGACGACGATCGTCACGTGGCCGAAGTCCGCCTCGACCGAGTAGCCCTTTGCCGTCGTCGGGAAGTCGGCCACCGCCTCGAACGCGTCCAGGCCCGCCGCCCTCGCCTCGTCGAGCGTCACCCCGACCGACGCCAGCTCCGGGTCCGTGTACGTCGCCCGGGGCAGCGCGCGGTAGTCGGGAACGACGTCGTCGCCCAGCGCCATCCTGACCGCGATCTCGCCCTGGTAGTGCGCCTGGTGGGTGTGGAGCTCGGGCCCGGCGCAGTCGCCGACGAGATAGAGGCCGTCCTGCAGGCGCAGCCGCCCGTCGCGCGGGATGCTGCCGGCCTCGAGGCCGACCGTCTCGAGCCCGAGCCCCCCGAGCGGGATCGTGCGCCCCACCGCGAGCAGCACGGCATGGCCGGCGGCGGTGCTCCCGTCGTCGAGCTCGATCATGTCGGGCTGAGCAGGCGTCCCCGGCCGGCCGGGCGCGGACGGCGCGGACACCCAGGCGGACGTCGACGCCGTCGCGCTCGCATGGCGCGGAGCGCGGCCGTCGGAGTTGCGCGGGTGATCGGTCGGGATCAGGCGCGCGCCGGACTGCACGATCGTCACCGGGACGCCGAACCGCGCGTAGACCTGGGCGAGCTCGACGCCCGTGGGGCCGCCGCCGAGCACCAGGAGGCTCGCCGGCAGCTCGCGGGCGGCCGTCGCGTCCCGGTTGCGTCCAGGTGCGGATCGCGTCGATGCCCTCGATCGGCGGCATCTTCGTCTCGGAGCCGACCGCGAGCACGACGTGCGCGCCTCGAGCACGTGCTCACGCGTCCTCGTGCCGCACGACCACGCGTCCCGGGCCGTCGAGACGACCCTCGCCCGCGGAACGTGTCGGCGCCCGCGTCGCGCAGGCCGCGCACGTGTCCCGTGTCGTCGGGGTAGTCGCGATCGACCCGGTTGATCATGTAGTCGCGCCGGTCGGACGCCCGCCGCCACGGGTAGTCGCCGCCCGGCCGCGTGGAGCGCGGCCGCGTTGAGCAGCGACTTCGACGGCACGCAACCCCAGTGCGGGCACGACCCGCCGAACAGGTCGCGGTCGACGACGGCGACGCTGGCGCCGCGCGAGCGCGCGAGGTAGGCGGCCGCCTCGCCGGCCGGGCCGGCGCCGATGATCACGAAGTCGTAGCGCACGTGGGACTCCTCGCGGTCGACGGGCGCAGGTGGGTGGGACGACCCGACCTTCGAACGGGTCCGCCGGCCCGAGGAGACTACTCCGAGCGCGCCCGGGCGTCCGCAGGCTCGCGCCGGGTCACGGCCGCGGCGGCCGCGTTCCGGATCGATCGGGTGGCCGACGCGGTGATGGCATCGGAGCCCCGCCGTATAGTGCGCCTGTCGCTTCTCCCGCTCCGGCGAGGAACGATGCTCTCGGCCGCGCAACCCACCTGCTTCCTGATCGCCGACATCTCCGGGTACACCGGCTACCTCGCCGACGTCGAGCTGGACCATGCGCAGGACATCCTCGCGGACCTCATCGGCGCCGTCGTCACGGCCCTCCGGCCCAACTTCCGGCTGGCCAAGCTGGAGGGCGACGCCGCGTTCACCTTCGCGACGGTCGAGAGGATCGACGGGTCGATGCTCCTCGACACGATCGAGCGCTGCTACTTCGGGTTCCGCCGGCGCCGTCGCGACGTCCGCCAGGCGACGTCGTGCGAGTGCAACGCGTGCAGCCGGATCCCGGACCTCGACCTCAAGTTCGTGGTCCATCACGGCGCCGCGATCCATCAGACGGTCGCGGGACGCCAGGAGCTGCTCGGGTCCGACGTGATCGTCGCGCACCGGCTGCTGAAGAACGAGGTGGTCGAGCGGCTGGGTATCGACGCCTACGCGCTGATCAGCCAGCAGTGCATCGATGCATCCGACATCGACCCGGCCGCGCTCGGCATGCGCGAGCACGTCGAGACCTACGAACGGATCGGCGACGTGCCGGCCTGGGTGCACGACCTCGAGCGCCGCTGGCGGGAGGAGGAGGCTCGCGGTCGCGTCTTCGTCTCCCCGGAGGAATCCGTCCTCATCGTCTCGGTGCCCACGAGGGTGCCGCCGCAGGTCGCCTGGGAGTTCCTCACCAAGCCCGGGCAGCGGATGACGTGGCAGCCCTGGGTGACGGAGGTCACGATCAAGGGAGCGCCCGGGGGACGGCGCGGGCTCGGCTCGGCGAATCACTGCCGGCACGGCAAGGACGCCGTCGTCGAGGAGATCCTCGACTGGCGTCCGTACGACTACGTCACGGACCGGACGATCCTCGACACCCCGGGCGGGCCGGTGAAGGCGCTCCACACGATCGAGCTGGAGCCGCGGCACCGCTGGCACCACGATCCACTTCCGGTTCGCGGCGCCGAAGACCCGACGCGAGCAGGCGCTCATGAAGGAGATCGGGACCGGCGTACGGGGCGGCCCTCCGGTGCGAGCCTGCCCGAGTCTCGTCGCCCAGCTGGACGCCGCGCTCGCGGAGCGTGACGAGGGCCGGGGCCCCGAGCCCGACCTCGCGAAGCCGAAGCCGGGCGGGGTCCTGTCCGGGCTTCAGCCGCTGCTGATCATCGGCTGACCGAGGTCCTGGGCGCAGGCCGGCGGTCAGCCTTCCGGGGACGCCCGCTGCTCGACGAACGGGGCTCGCCAGGCGGGCGCCTCGAACTGGGGCGCGAAGAAGCTGGTGGACCGGGCGATCCGGCCGTCGCGCAGCTCGTAGACGACGATCATCCACCACCAGGAACCGTCCGGGTAGCGGGACCTCAGCCACGTCGTGCCGGCGTCGCCACGACCCTGGACCCTGACGACGGTGAACAGCGGCGCCAGCACCCTGTGCTCGTCGCTCGCCTGGGCCCGAACCGAGGAGATGTCTGGCCCGGTGTCGGGCGTCAGGCCCGGCCGGTGCTCCATCATCGCCCGGAGGTTGCTGCGCCCACGGATGATCTCGCCGGACTGCGGATACTCGTCGACGAAGTCCTCGGTGAAGACCTCGTCGATGACCTTGTAGTCACCGCTTGCCAGCGCCCTCGCATACCGCTCGGCCAGCGCCTGGTGGTCGACAGGCATCGTCACCCTCCCGTCTGCTCGCGATCGTCATGTACCGGGCCGGACGTATCGACCGACTGGGCTGCGTCCATCCTCCGTGCTTCGTCGTCCGTGAACACCCGGCCCCGCAGGAGCGAGAGGGCCCGTTCCTGGGCCCCGAGGATCCCCGACAGCGCCTGGTGCCGGACATCGTCCGGAAGCTGTTGGTCCTCCTCCGCCTGGCCGTAGCCGACGTGGCTCATGTAGGCGGCCACGATCGTCTGGAGCTCCTCGGGCGCCAGCCACGTCGCGAGCTCCGGGAGGAGGCGGTCGAACGACGATCGTCCGAGTGGCGCGAAGGCACCGTACTCGAGGGCGACCTCCACGCTGAGGCGGTTCATCACCAGCTCGAAGTACACCGCCCGGCCGGCGTTCTTCGCCACGCGATCGTTCTGGCGCCCGGTCATGTAGAGGCCGACCATCAGCCAGCCGAGGGCGCCGCAGATCGCACCCACGATCGCGGGGACGAGGACGCTGACATTCATGTCGCCGGAGTCTGATTGACCCGGGGCCGGGATGCAACGTCGCCCGCCGGGCACGGCGAACGGACGGGCGCGGCCAAGGCTGTCTGCCGTCCGCCGGACGATGTCAGCCGGCGGGCGGGCAGGTTCGCGAGGGATCCGATCAGCACCGGCACCAGGTCGCGGGCGCCTGGCCGTTGCCTCCGCCTATTGCCTCGGCCGGATGTCGACGCTGAAGTCGAGGTAGGCGCGGAGCATGGCGATCGCCTCGCTCCACGTCTGGAGCGCCTCGGCCCAGGCATCGATGCCCCCGGGCTGGTCCAGCTGGAACGGGCCGTCCTCGAGCCGGATCCGCGTCCCGTACCCGGACGGCGTGATCGTGACCCGGATGGTCGTTACCACGCTCTCGTCCGGGAGCCATGGCCGGCGGAAGGCGAACACCCGTCCTGCCGTCACCTCGATCACGTCCCACCAGACGCGGCGGTCGCGCCAGACGAGCACGGTCCGGGCGTCCTCGGCGAGCGCGCCCTCGACCTGGTCCGGCAGCCAGCGAGCGAGCTCCTCCGGATCGCTCCACGCACGGGAGACGCGCTCGGGCGGGGCATTGAGCCGCCGGGCCATCCGGATGGTTCGCCGGAGCTCGGTCCCGGCAGGCAGGAGCCTGGTCTCGTCGCCCATTGGCCGATCCTCGGCTAGCTCCTCGAGGTCGGGCCAGCGGCCGGGACGGAACGCGGAGTCACGTCAAGGGTAGTCCGCAACGCGTGGGGCCGCATCTGGCCGGCCACCGACGGCCAGTCCGGACCCCGTGGACCTCAACGTCGGTTGGTCGTGCGCCGCGGGGTCGCCGGCAGGGGGTCGTGGCTGGCGAAGTACGCGGGGACCTGGGCGCGGTGGCTCAGGCCCAGCTTCGCAAGGATCGAGCTGACGTAGTTCTTCACGGTCTTGTCCGACAGGAAGACCGCCGCGGCGATCTCGCGGTTCGTCATGCCGGTGGCGATGAGCGGCAGGACCTCCCGTTCCCGCGCCGTGAGGGCCACCGAGTCGTCCACGTCGGCCCCGCTCGCGATGCGCCGCACGCGCTCAAGGACCATGCCGGTGACGCCGGTGTCGAAGAGTGACTCACCCCGCCCGACCGCCTCCAGCGTTCGGACGAGCTCCGCGGACCGCGACTGCTTGAGGACGTAGCCGCGCGCACCTGCGACGACCGCCGAGAACACGTCGTGCTCGTCGGGCGAGCTCGTCAGGAACACGACCAGGACGGCAGGGAGCTCGTCGCGCAGCAGGCGGCAGGCCTCGATCCCCGACGCGTCGGGGAGCTGGATATCAAGCAGCACGATGTCCGGGAGGAACCGCCGCGCCTGGGCCACGGCCTCGGCACACGTCCCCGCCTCGGCGACGACCTGGAACTGCGGTCGGCGATCGAGGTAGTCGACGAGCCCCCGCCGCACCACCTCGTGGTCATCGACGATGAGGAGTCGCAGGGGCGTGGCGGGGTCGGACATGGACCCGGGGAGCATGAGCCCTCCGGCCTTGGACCGCAATGGGGGGCGACATGGGGGTGTCAGCGGGGCGACCGGTCGTGGCCGCGGCACGGGGCCGCGTCGTGCTACCGGAGCGGGACGAGCACCGAATAGATGTCGTGGATGACGCCCTTCGACGCGGCCACGTTGGGGATGACGACCTTCGCGAAGTTGATCCGGGGCTTGCCACCGAACAGCGTCGGCATGGTGTACCCGAGCAGCGCAGCCTCGGGGCCCGTCCCGCCCTGCACGCCGGCGCGGCTCAACCCGCCACCCGCCAGCGCCGCGGATACTGTGTCGCGTTTGAGGGACAGGATGCGGTGGCGCCGGGTCAGCCTGGCGTCGCCGCCTGATGCCCGGCGTCGCCGTCGCGATCCCTGGCGTGTCCGTGCTCGTGAGCGCCGGGCAACGACCCGGCCACGACCCGGCCGCCACGGACCAGCGCCAGCGGCTCGACGGCCTGCGCCTCCAGGCCATCGCCCGTCGGCAGTCGCGGATCGCACGGGAGCACCACCAGGTCCGCGGGGCCCCCCACGTCCAGCGACCCGGCGGAAGTCCAGCCAGCCTCCAATTCGGCGTCCAGCGCCACGACGAATGCCCCCCACAGCTCGACCAGCTGGGAATCGCCCCGCGAGATCGCGCGAACGTCCTCGTCGCTGCCGATCGCCAGGATGGTGTCCTCCGCCCACGCGACCGCGGCGGCGTCCGGCCTGCCGCCGCCAGTGATCACGACCCCACCGACCAGGAGCGTGTACTCGTGCGTCATCGTCCGAGGCTACTCCAGCTTCCCGGTTCCGGCGCCCGTCAGGGGATCGGCTTGCCAGCCAAGGCGTCGGCCATGATGGAGCGCGCCGCCTCGATGGGGATGGCGAAGGAAACCCCCTGGGCTCCATCGCTCGTGGCGGTGTCGATCCCGATCACCCGCCCGGCCATGTCGAGGAGCGGACCACCACTGTTGCCGGGGTTGATGGCGGCATCGGTCTGGATCAGCCCGTCGAGGCCCTCGCCCCGACGGATCGTGATGGACCGGTTCAGGCCCGAGACGACCCCAGTGGTGACCGAGTCCGGGAACTCGCCGAGTGGGCTGCCGATGGCGATGACCGCCTGGCCGACGGCAAGGCCTTTCGAATCACCGATTGCGAGGGCCGGCAGCCCGGACGCGTCGACCTTCACGACGGCCAGATCGGTGATGCTCGAGATACCGACGACCTGGCCCGGAAGATCGCGACCGTCGGCGAGCGCGACGCTGATGGCGGTCGCCCCGTCGACAACGTGGGCATTGGTCAGGATCCAGCCGCCGCCGTCGAAGAGGAACCCCGATCCAACCCCGGTGCCGGCGCGGCGCCCCGTGCCGGTCTCGGTCGTGATCGTGACGACCGTCGGGATGGCCCTGGCGACCGCGGCCACGACCGAATCGCCGCCGATCGGGGTGCTCGAGCCCGGAGGGCTCGATGGGACCTGCGTCGTGGGCGCGATGGTGGGCGTGGGCGCGATGGTGGGCGTGGGCGCGATGGTGGGCGTGGGCGCGATGGTGGCGTGGGCGCGATGGTCGGGCGACTGCCGCGACGGCGGACGGACTGGTCGCCGGATCGGCGACGACCATCGTCGGTGTGGTCCACCTGAACAACGCGAAGCTCATGGCGGACGCGAGGACGGCGCTCACCGCGGCGGTGAGCACGACCAGCCTCGCGATCCGGGGCTCAGGGCGACCGGCGTCATGTCGCGTTTCGGGCGGTGTGGCCGGTGGCAGCGCCCATCGCTCCGGGCTGGCGGGCTCGAACTCGGGCCGCGCGGCGGCCGGGGGCTGCGCAGGTGGAGCAAACGCCTGGGTATCGGCTCGGGACCACGCCGCGTCCGCCGATGGCTGCGTGTCGGGCTCAGGATGGTCCATCGATCCTCCCTTGGGGGATACAGCATGACCGACGGCCGTGAGAACACCCTGACAACCGCGTGGCCGGCCGTTGCAGCAGCCGAGAGCCCCTCCGGGGGGACCGAGGGCCTGATGCTAGCGTTACACGCATGGGCGCCAACCTCTCGTTCCGGACGACCGCAGTCGTCGTGCTCGCATATGCGGTCGCGATGGCCTACCTGGAGTCGGCAGTGGTCGTCTACCTGCAGCTCGCGCTCGGCGGGCAGGTCGGGGCGATCTTCCCGCTCCGCCCGGCGATCGAGGCGGGCGACCTCGTCGCGATCGAGGTGGGCCGGGAGGCGGCGACGCTCGTGATGATCGCGGCGGTCGGCACGCTCGCCGGTCGTACGTGGGTTGAGCGGCTCGCGTGGAGCGCCGTCGTCTTCGGCGCGTGGGACATCGGCTACTACGCGTGGCTCAACGTGTTCAGCGGCTGGCCGCCTTCACTGGGCACGACGGACCTGCTGTTCCTGATCCCGGTGCCGTGGGTCGGCCCGGTGTGGTCGCCGGTTCTCGTGAGCCTGGCGCTGGTCGGCGTCGGGCTCGCCGCGGCCCGGACGGTGCGCTCAGGGCGGCGGCTGGCCCTCTCTCGATGGCACTGGGTCGCGGGCCTTGCCGGCGGGATCGTCGTGGTCCTGTCCTGGACGATCGACGCCGGGCGCCTGGTCGGGGGCGGGCTCCCCGGGTTGGTATCCATGGCCGCTGTTCACGGTCGGGGTTGCTGCTCGCCCTGGCTGCGGCGACCGACGCCCTGCGGGGGGCCCACCGTCGGGCCGCCGATTCGGCGGTGTTGGTGCCGGACTGACGGACCGGTCGACGGCTCGCGCCTGGTGGGCCTTCCGGATGCCCGAATTGTTCACTTGGACCACCATCTGGCAGCCCCGTTCGAGGACCGAGTCTCGGCACCCGAGGGTGGTCCGCCATGACGCCTGTACCCGATCCGCTCATATGTGCGTTCAGGCACCCACACAGACCCGAGGCATCAGGTCAGGTTTCAGCGAAACTCGGACCCGCCAGGGTCCAGGTGGAGCCCTCGGCGCTGTCGCGGACCTCGACACCGGCGGCGGTGAGCCGGTCACGCACGAGATCCGCCGTGGCCCAGTCCCGCGTCTCGCGGGCTCGGGAACGCACGTCCAGCAGAGCCTCGACGAACGGTTCCGCCGCGGCCCGCGGATCGGTTCCACCGCCATCGGCCGCCATCTCGCCCAGGCGCACGATCAGCGATCGGAACGTGGACCTGGCGTTATCGAGGTCGGGGCTGTCCTCGCCGGCGCGGACCCGGGCCTCGATCGCCTCATCGAGGTCGAGGAGAGCGGCCACGGCGCCGTGATCGTCGCCGCCGGCCAGTGCCGCGACGAACATGCCCTCGAGACCCGCCGTCTCGTCCCGCAGCGACTCGACCACGCGCGACGCCGTGACGCCCGTGGGGTCGGGGGTGCCCGCTTCCTGGCACTCCGGCCGCCCGATCGGTCATGGGTTCCTGGCCCGCAGCGAGCGCACGGGCGGCGTCGCCCAACGACGCGATCGTCACCTCGCTGCCGCCAGGGAAGACCGCGGATCGGCCGTCCACCCGGATCGTGACCCCGCCGAGGCCCAGGACGGAGGCGTCCCCGCCATCGAGGTCCAGAACGAGCGCCGTGTGGCTGTCGACGCCCAGGACGAACGTGTCCGGCGGCAGCTGTCGCTCCAGGATCCGCAGCCGGCGTTCGCCCATGTAGCAGAACCGGGTGTCGTGGTTCCCGCCCTCGGCGTTGTCGTAGTGGGGGACGACCGCCGCCCGCAGCCCGGTCGCCTCCCCCAGGAGGTCGAGGCCCGGCAGCCACGCCGGCTCCGCGCCAACCTTGTAGATCTCGTAGACCGGGATCGTCACGGCCCCGAGCGTGAGCGCCGCCGCGCTGGCCATCGTCAGGATGCCGCCCTCCCGGAGCAGGGCTGCGAGTGCCGGCGGGATCGGGCCGCCGGCCCACTGGCGGAGGGCATAGCTCGGGCTGCCGGGCCCGGCCATGACGTACCGCGCGGGGCGGAGCCGTGCGACGGCCGTCGCAGCCGTCATCGCGTCGACCTCCCGGACCGGTACGAGGCGACTCCCACCACCCGGCCGACGCTCTCCGCGAAGAACCTGACCGTCCTGGCGCTCAGGTCGTCCGCGTTCTCCTGGAACCCGTAGGGTGTGTCGAGGATGGCTGCCGGCACCGGCCCCGCGCCCAGCCGCTCGAACAGCGCCCGGTGGACCTTCGCCATCGTGGGCGCAGTCTCGCCCGACCCCATGATCGCCAGGAGGCGCGGATCGCTCATTGGAGCCGCCCGGTCATGCGAAGAACCCGTCGGCGGAGAGGTCGTGCATCACACCGGCCAGTTCGGCCGGGTGCTGGGCGTGGATGTCGTGGTCGCCCGCTGAACCACCGGACGCGGGCGTTCGGGATGGTCGTCGCGGCCGCCTCGACGTCACGGCGCTTCCGCACGACACGATCACCTCCACCCCCATCGGCCGGCACGAGCAGGACCGGAACCGCGACGCCCGCGTACAGCCCCGAGGGGTGATGCTCCCAGAGTCCGCGGAGGACCTTGATGTGGTGGTCGAACGTGAGCCACGGGGCCACCGTGCCGTCCGGCCGGATCTCGAAGTTCCCGAGGACGCCCTGGATCCCGGTCTCCGGCCAGTCCGGGTGCGCAGAGCGGACGTAGCCCTCGATCTCGACGAGCCGGCGCCCGGCAAGCCGCGGCGGCGCGAGGGCCTCGCGGCAGGCGTCCCAGTCGGCGAACTCGCGGCTCGGCTCCAGCCAGCCACCGTCCACGCAGGCGACCCCGCGGACGAGGTCGGGACGGCGCGCGGCCAGCTCGAGCACCACGTTGCCGCCCCAGGATTGCCCGGCGACCACGGGCCGATCGAGGCCCAGGTGCTCGATCACGGCCGCCAGGTCCGCGGCCACGGTCGGGACGTCGTACGGCCCGTTCGGCTTCGACGAGCGGCCGTGTCCCCGGAGATCCACGGTGAATGCGGGATAGCCGGCGGCAGTCAGGGCAGCGGCGACGCCGTCCCACATCCGCGCATTCGAGGCCAGGCCGTGCACGAGCAGGAAAGGCGGCCCCCTCCGCCTCCGCCGGCGCCCACGCGTCCACGGCAAGCTCGACGCCGTCAGCGACCTGGACCCGGATCGTCTCCATGGCCCTGATGGTAGTCGGGCGGTGTCGTTTGGTCGCCCTCTCGTCTGGACGAGACCGTCACTCGGGCTCGAGCGCCTCGAACAGCGTCAGCTGCAGCCCCGCCGGTCCATCCAGCCGCGAGTTGAGCGACCGCCACGGCGTCTCGACCGGATCCGCCAGGACGGTGGCCCCCGCTGCCGCGAGTCGCGCCGTGGTCGCGGCAGCATCGGCAACCTCGAACGCGACGCGGATGTGGCCGGCCACGCGCCGGCCCACCTCCACCTCGTCCACGTACGCTGCGTGGGGCGGGTCGGCAAGCTCGATCGTCGCCCGCCCGGCGTCGAGCAGCGTCACCCTGCCGCCGGGCGACGAGAACACGGCCTTCTGCCGGAGCCCCAGGACGTCCCGGTAGAACGCGAGAGCCTCGTCGTAGTCCGCGGCGGTGACCACGAGCCGCATCTCCCGCACGCCGCCCTCATCGACGCCCATCGCCAAGCCCTCCGTGATCGCTGGTGCACTCATGGTCTCGCAGGATGAGCGTAGACCAGCGCGCGACACCCGTTATCGAGGGACTCAGCCCATGCGGTGCCCCGACGGCTGATGCGCTGTGTGCCATTCGGCCCATGCCATTCGGCACATCGCCCTATGCTGGGCTGATGACCACCTCAGTCCTCGTCCTCGGGGCCGGGTTCGGCGGCCTGGAGCTCTCATCCCGCCTCTCCCGTCAGCTGGGCGACCGGGTCGAGGTCACACTGATCGACCGGGCGGACGCATTCGTGTTCGGCTTCTCCAAGCTGGACGTCATGTTCGGCAAGCGGACGCCCGAGGCGGTCCGACTTGACGTACAGCGGATACGCGACGCCCCAGTCCGATTCCTCCGGGAGACCATCACCTCGATCGACCCGGAGAACCGCCGCGTCGTCACCGACGGTGGCGCCTACGAGGCCGATGTCATGGTGGTAGCGCTGGGCGCCGGCTACGACGTCGCGGCGACGCCGGGCCTGGCCGAGGTCGGCCACGAGTTCTACTCGATGGCCGGTGCAGAGACCGTCCGCCGGATCCTGCCGGGGTTCACGGGCGGCACCGCCATCGTCGGCATCTGCGGCACGCCGTTCAAGTGTCCGCCGGCGCCCAGCGAGACGGCCCTGCTCCTCGACGAGCACCTGCGCGAGCGCGGCCGGCGCGATGCCGTGAAGATCCAGGTGGTGATCCCGTTCGGGCGGCCCGTGCCGCCGTCGGAGGCGACCTCGGACGCGATCCTCGCGCGGTTCGCGGAGCGCGGCATCGAGTTCATCCCGGACCGCCGTGGTGATCGCCCTCGACCCCGACAGGCACGAGGCGCTCCTCGGCGACGGCACCGTCCTGCCGTTCGACCTGTTCCTGGGCGTTCCCGTGCACCGTGTGCCGGACGTGGTCTCGGCCTCGGGCATGACGCACAACGGCTGGATCCCGGTCGACCCCGGGTCAGGGGCCACGCGGTACCCGGGCGTCTACGCGGTCGGCGACGTCACGAGCGTGGGCACGCCGAAGGCCGGCGTCTTCGCCGAGCGCGCGGCGCGGGTCATCGCGGACCAGCTCATCGCGCGCATCCGCGGCGAGGCCGAGCCGCCCGGGTATGACGGTACCGGCGCGTGCTGGATCGAGCTCGGCAACCACGAGGTGGCGGCGCGTGCACGTGGACTTCTTCTCCACGCCGGGCCATCCGACCGGCACGTTCACCGAACCATCGCCCGAGACCGCTGCCGAGAAGGCGGCGTTCGGGCGAGAGCGTCACGCACGCTGGTTCGGCCTCGACCCGGCGTAGGCGTCGCGAGCGCGGCCGTCCGGAGGAGCGCTCCCCCCCGGCCCGGGCCGGCACCGGGCATCATGGTCAGCGTCAACCGGCCACCCGGGTTCGTCCGATCGTGTGCCGCACCCCGCCAGCCGAGCCGCCGCATCGTGTCGTCCGCACTCCCGCCCTCACGTCCGGCGCCGTCCGGGTCCGGTCCGGTCATCCCGGCCGGGCCGTACCCGTACGTCCCGCGCCTGCCCGTGCCGGACGTGACGCCCGTCGCCGCGCTGGACGTCGCCGTCGCCGAGCTCCGGGCGGCGGCCGACGGCTGGGTCCGGGCCACGCCCGAGGCACGGATCCGGCTCCTGGACGAGGTGATCCGGGCGACGCTCCCCGTCGCGGACCGCTGGACGGAGCTCGCCTCCCGGCACGAGGGCCTGGACCCGGCGGGACCGGACTCGGCCGAGGAATCGATCGTCGGGCCGTACATCTTCGTGCGCGGGGCCCGGCTCCATCGTGACGCGATCAGGGCGATCGCCCGCGCGGGCGTGCCGCACATCCCGGGTCCCGTGCGGACGCTCCCGGACGGGCGCGTGACGGCGCGCGTGTTCCCGGCGGGCCTCGTCGACCGCGCGACGTACATCGGCACCGACGCCGACGTCTGGATGGACCGCGCGGTCACGGCCGAGTCGCTGCCGTCCACGATGGCCACGCCGTACCGGCAGCCGCCGCCCGGGCGCGTGTGCCTCGTGCTCGGCGGCGGCAACGCCTCCTCGATCGGCCCGCTCGACGTGCTCCACAAGCTGTTCGTGGAGCTCCAGGTCGTGGTCCTCAAGATGCACCCGGTGATGGCGCACCTGGACGAGGTGCAGGCGGCGGCCCTCGCACCGCTCGTCCGCGCGGGCGTCCTGCGGATCGTCCACGGCGGCGCCGCTGGAGGGTGGCGCACCTCGCCCGTCACCCGGGCGTGGACACGCTCCACATCACCGGCGCCGACCGCACCTACGAGGCCATCGTCTATCGGCACCGGGCCGGGAGGGCGCGGACCGCAAGCACCGCGACGACCCGGTGCTGCACAAGCCGTTCACCGCGGAGCTGGGCAACCTGACGCCCGATCATCGTGGTGCCCGGCCGCTGGAGCCCGTCGGACCTGGACTACCACGCCGAGAACATCGTCGACGATGCTCACGAACAACGCCGGCTTCAACTGCACGACCTCGCGGGTCATCGTCACGGCCGGCGGGCTGGCCGCAGCGCGCCGCGCTGATGGACCGGATCCGGCGCGCGCCTGGCCGCGCTGCCGACGCGCCTGGCCTACTACCCGGGGGCGCCGGAGCGGTTCGCGGCCTTCGGCGAGGTGCACCCGGAGGCGGAGCGCTTCGGCGAGGCCCGGCGACGGGCACCTGCCGTGGATGCTGATCCCGGACCTCTCGCCGGACGCCGTGGGAGACCCGTGCTACCGCATCGAGGCGTTCTGCAGCGTCACCGCGGAGACCACGATCGATGCGCCGGACGCGGCCGCCTTCCTCGAGCGCGCGGTGCGCTTCGCGAACGAGACGCTGTGGGGGACGCTCAACGCGACGCTCATCGTGGACCCGCGGACGGCGCGGGACCCGGCCGTCGGGCCCCGCTGTCGAGCGGGCGATCGACGACCTGCGCTACGGGACGGTCTCGCTCAACCACTGGTCGGCGATCGGGTACGGCCTCGGGATCACGCCGTGGGGCGCGTATCCCGGGCCACGTCCGCACCGGACATCGGGTCCGGGACCGGCTTCGTCCACAACCCGCTGATGTTCGAGCGGGTGGAGAAGACCGTGGTCCGCTCGCCGTTCCGCGCCTGGCCGAAGCCGATCTGGTTCGCCGGCCACCGGACCGCCCACCGCGTGGTGCCGCACCTCGTCCGCTTCGAGGGCGACCGCCGCCCGGACCGCCTCGTCCCGATCATGTGGTTCGCGCTCCGGGGCTGAGCCCGGGAATGAAGACGGACCCGGAAGTGGTTCCGGCACCTCCGGGCCCTCGCCCGTCGTCCCTGGCTGGGGACGATGGGTTGAGCCCAGCCTAGCAGGCAGCGGCGGGTGCGGCGCCGGCTGCTATCGTGCGGGTATGGAGCCCCGCCCGAACGAGCCCACGGCGATCCCCGGCGCCCCGCTGGCGGCGCACTGGCTCGGGCGGATCGGCTACCGGGACGCCTGGGACCTCCAGAAGCGCCTCGCCGGCGGCCCGGGCGGCGGACCGGATCGGCGACCAGCTGCTGCTGCTCGAGCACCCCGCCGTGCTGACCCTCGGCCGCGCAGGCGGACGACTCCCACGTCCTCGCCCCGGCCGGCGCTGCTCGAGGCGCGCGGCATCGAGCTGCTCCGCGTGGAGCGCGGCGGCGAGGTGACCTACCACGGTCCCGGCCAGCTCGTGGCGTACCCGATCGTCCGGCTGGCGGACCGCGGTCTCCTGCTTCGGCCGTTCGTGCGGGCCCTCGAGGGCGCGCTCGTCGGACACTGCGCCGCGTTCGGGCGTCACCGCCGGCCGCCGCGAGGGCCACCCCGGCTGCTGGGTGGACCCGGACGGGCCGCTGCCGCGCAAGATCGGCGCCCTCGGCCTCCGCGTCGAGCGCGGCGTGAGCTACCACGGCATCGCGCTCAACGTCAGCGTGGACCTCTCGGACTTCGGCCTCATCGACCCGTGCGGGATGCCCGGCCTCGCGTCCACCTCGATCGCGTCGCGAGCTGGGCCGCCGCGACGAGCGGCCGTCCACCGAGAGCGTCGCCGGGCCGCCGCGCGTCTTCGCGCCGTGCGTTCGCGACCCGGCATCGAGGCGCCGCTCGACGGGCCGCCTGCCCCCGGACGCCGATCCCGCGGTGGAGCGCGCGGCAGCCTCGAGCCGGAGCGCCTCGCCGGCGCGGTGCCCGCGTGAGCCCGGCGAGCGCTGCGCGATGAGCCAGGGCCTGTTCGAGCTGCGCAAGGACGCCATCACCGGCTGGTGGGTGGCGACGATCGTGGACCGGACGTTCGCGCGCGAGCGGTTCGCGACGCCGGCGCTGCCCATCGACGACCGCGGCGACTGCTTCAACTGCCGCATGCCGGCCGGCGACGGCGATCCGCCTCCGCATGCTCAAGGACTTCGCGTTCACGGTGGCCGGCACCGAGCAGGAGGCGCGCGCGCGCGAGGGCTCGGTGGCCCAGGTCACGATCTCGGACGCGCGCGCCGCGGGCTCGTGGCGGACGGTCGTCGCGCCCGCCGGGCGAGCACCGGCCGCTGCACGCCGTCGGCACGGCCACGATCGAGGGCCTGCTCGCCCGCTCCCGCGACGAGATCCACGTCGCCCGGGCGGCCAACCGGACGCAGCACCTGCAGATCGTCCAGAACTGGGGCGGCCAGGCGGGTGCCCGGACCAACCACCTGTGCTTCGACCTCTACGACCTGCCCCAGATCCCGCACCGGGTCGCGGAGGAGCTGGGCGGCGCGGCCCGCTTCCTGATCCGGGAAGGGGAGTGCCCGTACTGCCGGCTCGTCCGCGAGGAGGTCCGCCGACCGGACCACCTGCTCTACGCGGACGACCACGCGGTCGCCTTCGCCCCGTACGCGTCCCGGTCGCCGTTCGAGGTCTGGGTGGTCCCGCGGCGCCATGACGCGGACTTCGCCCGCGCATCGGACCGCGACGTCGCCGCCACCGCGGAGGCGCTGCGCCACGTCCTCAGCCGCCTCTCGGCCAGCCTCGACGGGCCGCCCTACAACCTCGTCCTCCACACGGCCCCGCTCCAGGAGCAGGTCGACGCGACGTACCATTGGCACTGGGAGATCCACCCCCGGCTGCGCGAGATCGCGGGCCTGGAGCTGGGCACCGGCCTCCCGGTCAACCCGGTGTCGCCGGAGGACGCGGTGGACGAGCTGCGGTCCGGGCCCGGCACGGAGGCCCCGCCGGAGCACCCGCGTCGATGACGGGGGCGGGGGGAGGCCGTCACACGGCTGGCAGTCGACATCGTCACAGCGGCTCGGGAGCACGCTGCTCCCGGTCGCGGGAGCCTGTCCCTTCACTCAACCGGAGCATTCGTGGTCGCCGATCCCTTCGAGCTCGAACAGCGACGGGTCCTGCCCGTGCGGCCTCGCCGTGAGCGCCGGGTGGGATCGCGACGAGGCCTATCCGCTTCGTCGAGGACCTGTTCGCCAGGCACCAGAACGAGATCTACGCCTACCTGCTGCGCATGCTCCGCGACCCGGAGCTGGCGGCGGACCTCACGCAGGACGCGTTCGTCAAGGCGTACAAGGCCTACGACTCGCTGCGAGAAGCCGGAGAACGCGCGCGCCTGGCTGTACCAGATCGCCCACCGGGTCGCCCTGGACGACCTCCGGCGCAACGGATCATCCGGTTCATCCCGCTCGTCGGCGAGATCGCGCAACACGGCGCCGTCCGCCGAGCACCTCGTGATGGAGGCCCACCTCTCGGGCGAGCTCCAGCGGGCGCTCGAGCGGATCCCGGAGCGACAGCGCTCAGCGCTCCTGCTGGCCGAGCTCCACGACCTCACCGGCCTCGAGCTCGCTGCCGCGCTCGGCGTGTCCCACGTCGCCGCCCGCGCGCTGCTGACCCGGGCCCGGGAGAGCCTGCGCCAGGCGCTCGCCGCGGAACGCCAGGCGATCGCGGACGCCGACGCCGCCGCGGACCACCGGCCGGGGGTCCCGCTCATGAGCCCGCCTTCCCCGTGCCCGGCGCCGCGGACCACGACCGCGCCCGCGAGCTCGCCGCCGCCCGCCTGGACGAGCCGCTCCCGGCCGCCGACGGCGGCTGGCTCGACGGATCACCTCGCCGGCTGCCCCGACTGCGGCGCCGTCGCCGCCGAGTACGACGACCAGCGCTCCGCCCTGCGATCGCTCCGTCTCGCCCCCGGAGCCGCCCCGGGACCTGTGGGCCCGCACGTCCGCCGCGCTCGAGTCCGAGGGCGCACGTGGCTCGTGGTGGCCGCGCCTGGTCGCGCGTGCGCACCGTGCCGCTGGCGCCTGTCGCGGCGCTCCTGGTCGTCGCGATCGTCGTCGGTGCCGGTCTGCTCAACAGCCGGGCCCTCTTCCCCAGCAGCACGAGCAACGGCGAGGGACCGATGCCCACGCCGATCAACGTGGCGGCGACGGACGTCCAGGTCGTGAGCCGCGGCCAGGACGGCACGGTCCAGATCCTCACCCGTCGCCTCGACCAGGTCTGCCCCATGGGGGCCGAGGCCTGCGGGATCTCGCCCTCGTTCGATGTCACGACGACCGCGGCGCTCTCAGGCTCCTCCGCCCTCGACGCGATCATCTCGCCCTCACGGGACCAGATGGTCGTCGTGGAGCGCGGCGACGGGGCCACCGGCGTCTACGTCCTGACCGTGGGAACCGCGCCCCCGGTCCCATCGGCGTCCCTCGCCGTCCCGACCGCGACGCCCGGGCCGACCGCGGCTCCGACCGCCTCCACCGACACGGGGACGCCGGGCCCCTCCGCCACCGCGGCTCCTCCGACGCGTGGTCCCTCGACCACGGCCGCTGCTCCGACGCCGGATGCCTCGGCCTCGCCCGGCCCGTCTCCCTCGGCCTCGCCGGGCCCCTCGACGACGGCCGCTCCTCCGACGCCGGATGCCTCGGCCTCGCCCGGCCCGTCTCCCTCGGTCACGCCGAGCTCCTCGGCGATCACGACCACGGGTCCCTCGCCCACGCCTGGTCCCGCGACACGGGTGCCCCGGCTTCCCCCGGTGCGCCGGCCACCGCACTCCCCGCACCATCCGCCACCGCGCCCCTCTCGCCCGAGCCAAGTGCACCGGTGCCGACGCGACCATCGAGGTGACGCCGCCTCGGACGGAGCGATCGAGATCGCGCGCGATGTCATCGTCGTCGGCTCGCTGGCGGCCTACTCTCCGACGGGTCCAGGTTCGCCTTCACCGCCCGGCCGGCCGACGGGTCCGTGGGGCCGGACGTCTACGTCTGGAACGTCGGCGACGCCGGGGCGCGCGCGGTCACCACCGATCACGCCTCCGTGTTCTCCGGCTGGCTGGACGAACGCCTGCTGGTGAGCCGGGTCGTGGACGGCAGCCCGAGACGGCCCTCATGAACCTTGGTGTCGGGTCCGAGACGACCGTCGGAGCCGGGTATCGACGTGGCGGCCCGCGGTGAGTCCCAATCACAAGGCCGCCGTCTGGTGGGACGGCACGTTGTCGCTCGCCGGCGACGGCGTGACCCTGTGCCGGGCGACGGTCGCCTGGTCCTGGGTGCCTGGGCCACGGGACGGCGCAGGGTAGCACAGGTGCTTCACGACGGCGCCCTCGCGGACTGGGAGGTCCACTGGGACCAGGACGGCACGATGCTCGCCGTGTGGACCGCCGGGAAGGGTGCCGGGGCCGCCGGATCCCTGAGCCTGTACCCGATCGACCCGGCCACCGGTCGCGCCGACCTTGACCATCCGCTCCTCGACGAGGCGCCGGCATTCGCCGGCGTCTCGCTCGAGGCGGGCCGGCTCGTGTGGTCCGCGCCCCGGGCGGCGGGCAACACCACGGTCCAGGTGCTTGCCTGGTCGGGCGACTCCGTCGGGCGCCTGAGCTGCCTCGCAGCAGGGATCGACCGTCGTCCACTGATCCCCGGACGGCCAGGCACGATCCCTGGCTCGCGCTCACGTCACGTCGATGGTTCCTCCTGCGGGCCGGCCGGCCCCCAGATGGATGCCATTGACCCATGACCGCAACCGGCAAGACTTCCCGGATCGGGTACCCTCCGCCAGTATGCGACGCAGGATGGTCGTCGCGACCGCGGCGCTCATCGCTGCGATCGCCCTGGCCGGCATGCCGGTACCTGCGGGATCGAGGAGCCCGTCCGTCGCCCGGGACCTGCAGTCGGCCGCCTTCACTTCGGTGACCGTCTTCGCGAATGCTCGGGCGCAACCCGCCCCGGGCCCGCTCGACGCCGCCCTGCGTTCGGAAGGCTACATCGACGCATCCGGCAGGTTCGTCGAGCCCGGCGGCGGCTCAGGGTGCCGAGCTCTCGGCCGAACGTGACCAGCCCGCAGCGCACTCCGGCTGCGGCCTGAAGCCGCCGCGGTACACGATCTCCGGGTACGCGACCTTCTACGACAGCGGCACCACGGCGATGCGGCTGCCGCGCGGCACGATCGTCCGTGTCTGCGGCAAGCGGCGGCTGCATCGAGCGCACCGTCGACGACTACGGGCCCGAGAAGGCCGCCGGGTCATCGACCTGTACACGCCCGACTTCTTCGCCATCTGCGGCTGCGTGCCCGGGTCCGGCACGACCTGGGTGACGATCGGGGTCTACTGGTCTCGGCCGTCGTCCGGGGTCGCACCCGCGAGGCGTCCGGTTCGCAGCCGTCGCGGGTCGCGCGGCGGCGGGCGCGGTAGACTGGGCCGGATTTCCGAGCCGGTCCCGTGAGGCCGGAAGGCCCAGTGAGGCCGGGAAGGAGGAGCGAGCCCGTGCGACGCCGCAGGTCCCCCCGATGACCGGTCGCCGGATCATGGCGGCCGAGGACGTCCGCCGCGCGACGGTCCGCATCTCCCACGAGATCGTCGAGAAGCAGGCGGGCACCGAGGGCCTGGTGCTCGTCGGCATCCAGCGCAGGGGCGTGCCGCTGGCCCACCGCATTGCCGCTTCCATCCTCGAGCACGAGGGGGTCACGGTTCCCGTCGGCGCGCTCGACATCACGTTCTATCGCGACGACCTCTCGCTCGTTGCCCAGCAGCCGGTCGTGAAGGGCACGGCCATCCCGTTCGACCTCAACGGCACCACGGTGGTGCTGGTGGACGACGTGCTCTACACGGGCCGGACGATCCGCGCCGCGATGGACGCGCTGATCGACTTCGGCCGGCCGCAGGCGGTCCGCCTTGCCGTCCTGGTGGATCGTGGCCACCGCGAGCTGCCGATCCGCGCGGACCACGTCGGCAAGAACGTCCCCACCTCACGCGAAGAGATCGTGAAGGTCCTGCTCGACGAGATCGACGGCGAGGACGCGGTGGAGATCGAGCGGCTGCCCGTGGGCGCGTCCGCCGGGGATCCAGGGCATGACCACCGAGAGACCGCCCCGAGGCGCGCACCCGTGCCCCGCCCGCCCCCGCCGTCGATGCCCTCCGGGACCCAGTCGGTCGCGTGGCGTCACCGCCACCTGCTGGACGTGGACGGCCTGACACGCCCCGAGCTCGAGCTGGTCATGGCCACCGCGGACGCCATGCGCGAGGTCCTGGCCCGCCCGATCCCCAAGGTCCCGGCGCTGCGGGGAACCAACGTGACGATCCTGTTCTACGAGGCCTCGACGCGGACCCGCGTCAGCTTCGAGGTCGCGGCCAAGAACCTGTCGTGCGACGTCGTCAACATCGCGGCCGCGTCGTCGTCCGTGTCGAAGGGCGAGTCGCTGGTCGACACCGTGCGCACGATCGAGGCGCTCGGCGCCGACATGCTCGTGATGCGGCACCCGGTCTCCGGGGCGCCCTACCTCGCCGCCGAGGTGTTCGGCGGATCGGTGCTCAACGGCGGCGACGGCTGGCACGCCCATCCTTCGCAGGCCCTGCTGGACCTGTACACGCTCCGGTCCCGGTTCCCGGGCGGATCGCTCGACGGACGCAAGGTCGTGATCCTGGGCGACGCGCTCCATTCGAGGGTCGCGCGCTCCAACATCTGGACGCTGACGGCGATGGGCGCCGATCTCTGGATCTGCGGCCCGTCGACGCTGGTGCGCGGCTTCGAGGCATGGGCTGCCCGTGGTGCGGCCGGCCGGCGGTTCACCGTCACCTCGGACGTCGATGCGGCCCTGCGCGACGCGGACGTGGTCATGGCGCTGCGGATCCAGAAGGAGCGGATGGCGTCCGGGCTGCTGCCGTCGCTGCGCGAGTACGCCGCGCGGTACGGCCTGACGCAGGAGCGGCTGCGCGCTCGCGCGCCCCGGACGTCGTGGTGATGCATCCCGGCCCGATGAACGAGGGCGTGGAGATCGCGGCCGACGTGGCGGTGGACCAGCGGTCGGTCATCACGCAGCAGGTCACGAACGGCGTCGCGGTCCGGATGGCGCTGCTCTACCTGCTCGCCGGCGCTCGCCAGCGGGGAGGGAACGCGTGAGCGACGAGACGTCGGGACGGCCGGTGCTCCGCGGCTGGGCGGTCGACCCGGCGAGCGGGCGGGAGGGTGCGGCCGAGATCGAGATCGCGGACGGCATCCTGGCAGCGGCTGGTGCTGGCTCGCGGGCCCGAGGCGGCGACCGGGATCACGCCCGACGGGACGCTGATCCTGCCGGGTCTCGTGGACCTGCACGCCCACTTCCGCGAGCCCGGCAACGAGGACGCGGAGACGGTGGCGACCGGCCTCGCAGCGGCCGCGCACGGTGGGTTCACGACGGTCTGCCTGATGCCCAACACGACGCCGGCGATCGACGAGCCTCGGTGCTCGCGCTCGTCCGCGCTGCCGTGAGCTGCGTCCGGGTCGCCGGTCCGGGTGCTCGTCCACGGCGCGGTCACCCTGGGCCGCAAGGGCGAGACGCTGGCTGCGATGGGCGAGCTGGCCGACGCCGGCGTGGTCGGGTTCTCGGACGACGGTGCCCCGGTGCGCTCGGCGCCGATGCTGCGCTCCGCGCTCGCCTACGCGGGCTCGCTGGGCCTCCCGGTCATCGACCACCCCGAGGATCCAGCCGCTGACCGCGGGTGCCGAGGCCTCCGAGGGGTACGTCGCGACCGTGCTCGGGCTGCGGGGCTGGCCCGTCGCCGGCGAGGCCGGTGCGGTGGCCCGGGCCATCGAGATCCTGGCCGGGATCGTGGACGACGTGCCCGCCGCGCGCCTCCACCTCACGCACGTGTCCACGGCGGCCTCCCTGGCGCACATCCGGGCCGCGAAGGCCGCCGGACTCGCCGTCACCTGCGACGTCACCCCGCACCACCTGGGCTTCACGGACGCCTGGATCGCCGGGTCGCGGACCTGGGCCTGGGACGAGATCGGGCCCGACGGGCACGCCCGCGACCCGTGGGCGGCCGGGGCGCTCGTCGCCGCCCCGTTCGACACGTCGTTGCGTGTGAACCCGCCGCTCCGCTCCGCCGAGGACGCGGCCGCCTGCCTCGCCGCCGTCGCCGACGGCACGGCCGATGCGATCGCGACCGACCACGCGCCGCACACGGAGGTCGACAAGCACGTCGAGTTCGGCTGGGCGGCCAACGGGATCAGCGGGATCGAGACGGCGCTGGGCATCGTCCTGGCGGCCGTTGACGGCGCGGGCCTGCCGCTGGCGCGGGCCGTCGAGGCGCTCACCATCGGCCCGGCGCGGGTGCTGGGGCTGCCGGACGCGGACCGGCGTTGATCCGGGGCTGCGCGTCGGCGAGCCCGCCGACCTCGTGGTCGTGGACCGCGCGGCGTCGTGGGCGGTCGCCGCGGACGCGCTCCGCTCGAAGGGCAAGAACTCGCCGCTGCTGGGACGGGACCTGCGCGGGGTCGTGCGACTCACGGTCGCCCGCGGGCACGTCGCTTCCGCGCCGACTGACGCAGCTGGCAGCCCAGCAGCGACCGGCCGTCGTCGTCCCAGCCACCGGGATCGACCGGTCAGCGCGAGGCGACCACCGCCGTGGCGGGCGTCACCAGCTCGCGCCCCTGGCCAGGACCTTCCCCGACCCTCGTGCGACCACGGCCCAGCGCATGACCGGCGGCCCCTGATCGGAGCCCGGGTTGCGCAGCGGGACGTCCAGACACCGCGCAGGTACCAGACGGGGCCGCGCGTGCTCGCTCGTCCTCGATGGCGCGGCCGCCGCCGGGTCGAGCGCCACCAGCGACCCCGGCCGCACGAGCACCGACCAGAGAAGCGTCGTGACGGGTCCGAGGGCCCGCGATGGTCGTGCCGTCGAGATCGTCTGCGACTGCGGCCCGTCGTGGCGACCGCCAGGCCCGTGGCGACCTGCCGTCCCACCGCAAGCCCGTGACCGCTGGCCCAGGTGACCTGCTCGATCGTGAAGGGATCCGTGCAGTCGCGAGGTCGACGCCGCGGCCACGGCGGGCCGCGAGCGAAGTGGCCGATGGCCACGACCTGCCGGCGGGTCGCGCATGCGGCGTGCCGGCGCCGACGGCCGCTGTCCGGGATCGCACCCCGGGCGGGACGAGCGCGTAGAGGTGCGGGCGATGCCCGAGAAGGCCCGCTGCCCGGGTCCGGCCAGGGACCTCGGCGAGGATGGCCGTCTGCGGGCAGCCGTCACCGACGAGGCCCGCGATCGGGTTCCGGCACGGCGCGGGATCCGTCCAGGCGCTGAGGTACCCGGCGATCGCGACCACGGCGGGATCCGTCGCCGGCCCCTGCCTCGCCGCGCGGTCACGACCGGGACGTCGGACACGGCAGGCTCGCGACGGCGCGCGGGAAACGGGATGGCCCGCCGGGCCGAGGTTCGCGACGACCGCCGCGGGCCCGGCGACTGCGGCCACCCGGCGCTGGGCCGGGGCGCCGTCACGGCCACCGGTGACGCGCCACGGCGCCCGGGCCTCCGGCCTGGGTCCGGGATCCCCGCGGCACGCCGGCGCAGAGAGCGACGGCAGAAGGCGCCGGGGCTGGGCGAGGCGCCGGCTCCGCGTCCCAGGACGGCCCGCAGCCAGCGCGCCCGCGAGCAGGGCGACGGGCAGCACGATGGTGCGCAGACCTAATGCCCGTGGCGAGACCGGGGTACGTCGGATTCGTCGGGGGTCGGGCTCGTACCGGATCTCGGTTGCCCGACGGTCGCCGGGCATCGCCGCGACGGCCGGATGCCCGGGCGGCCGTGTCGGGTCCCGGCGATCGAGCCAGGCACCGGAGCGTGGCGAGCAGCCGGTCGATGTCGGCCTCGGTGGTGAGGTAGTTCACGACCCCCGCGCGCAGGTAGGTCGCCCCGGAGCGTCGTCGTCGACAGCCAGCCGTCGCCCGACGCCTCGAGCGCGGCGGCGAGGCGGTCCTGGTGGGCGTCCAGCGCCGCGGGGGCCATCGCCGGACGCGGCGACCGTCCCGCCCGGCAGGTGCCGGAAGCAGACGACCGACAGCTCCGGACCGTCGGGCAGCGTGTCGAGGTCGTCCGCCTCGGCGCAGCGGGCGGCGAGATACGCGGCGACGTCGTCGTTCATCTCGACCAGGCGGCCGAACCCGGACGTGCCGAGGTGCTTCCAGCTGGTCCACAGCTTGAGGGCGCGGAAGCGGCGCGTTCCCTCGAACCCAAGCTTGTAGAAGTTGAGCTGGCCCGCGTGCGCGTCCGCGTGGGGCGCGTCATCCGCGCGCGCCGCCTCGCCCGCTGGCGTCTCGCCGCCGCGGTAGTACTCGGGTGAGCGGTCGAAGGTCTGGTGCAGGTGGGCGCCGTCCCGGACGACCAGCGCGCCGACGTCGTATGCCTGGAAGAACCACTTGTGCGGATCGACGGTGACGCTGTCCGCGAGCTCCAGGCCGGGGACACGGCCGGCTGTCCCGGGCGGACAGCCGGGCGGCCCCGCCGTACGCAGCGTCGACGTGAAGCCAGAGACCCTCACGGGCTGCCAGCGTCGGCCAGCTCCGGGACGAGGTCGACCGAACCGGTGTTGGTTGAGCCCGCAACGGCGCAGATCGGCGACGGGTCGCAGGCCGGCGCGCCCGGTCGGCCCGCGATGGCCGCAGCTCACCGGCTCGGCGTGCAGACGGAAGCGATCGTCGGCCGGGAGCACGACCAGCGTCTCGGGCGGGAAGCCAAGCTCGTCCAGCGCGCGTGCGATCGAGAAGTGGGTCTGGTCGCCGGTGTAGACCCGGACGCCCTCCAGGGCCGCGCCACGGGGCGGGCGGTCGGCGCCGCCCAGCCGTCGCAGGTGCACGTCGCGGACCAGCGCCATCGCGATGAAGTTCGCCATCACGCCGCCGGAGGTCAGCAGGCCGAAGCCCGTTTCGCCGTAGCCCGCGAGGTCGCACAGCCACCGGACGACCTCCTCCTCCACGAAGGCGCCGACCGGTCCCGCATGCCAGACGTCGATGCCCTGGTTGGTCCACTGGGCGAGCACCTCGCCGGCGATGGATGCCACGAGCGGCGGCGGCGTGAAGTAGGAGAGCGCGCGCGGGTGGTAGCTGTTGAGCGTGTGAGGCGCGATGCGGGCCGTGAACTCGTCGAGGACGGCCTGGAGGGTGGTGGGATCCGCGGGCGCCGGGGCCGGGACCGCCGGCCTCGCCGAAGTACATGTCGCGCAGCGCCGTGTAGCCGGTGGGCGTGCCCATCGCGCGGACCATCGCCTCGTCGTAGAGCCAGTCCAGCGAGGCGCGCCACGTGGCCTCGCCGGCGCGTTCGAGGGCCGCGCGGGAGACGTGCGCGTCGCGCAAGCCGATGAGCTCCGGCTCGGGGTGCCAGCGGAAGGGTGCGAGGGGATCGTCCATCGCCGCGAATGGTAGGGGAGCGCGAGGGCCTGTGGTTCGACGCGCCGTCGCCAGCCTTCGCCGGTCGTCGCGCGGCTGGACGGCGCGGTCCCGTGGAGATCCGGTCGCCCAGCGGATGGACCGTGACGTGAACCGGTCCGGCCGGGGACGCCGCCGATCGCCCGGCGACCGGAACCGCACGGCGCCGCATCGTTTGCTCGCCAGGCGGCGGCGGCCCAAGTTGACCAGGCGCCGCGGCGTCGGAGCCGCCCTCGGCGGTACAGTGGAACCGATGACCTCACCCGAGCGACCTCCCGCGGCCGATCGCCCTTCCACGGTCCGGCCGGTCGAGTACAAGGGCGAGCCGCTCGACGCGGAGCGCGGCCCCGGACTCGGGTGCTTCCGCTTCCAGATGGTCCTGCTGGTGATCCTGCTGGTCCTGACGCCGCTCTCGGTCGCCTGGAACTGGCCCGCCGCCGTCAGCGCGATCCTGCTGTTCCTGGTGCTGGTCCTGCTGCTGTTCGCCGGCCAGACGGTGATCTTCCTGCTGCGCCTGGTGGCCTCGGACCGACGGGAGGGTACCCGCCATCGCCCGCTCGCGAGTCCCACGCCCACGGTGGGCGAGCTGGAGGACGCCCAGGTCGAGGCCGTCCCGGGACCCGTGGCCGGAACCGCGTCTGTACCGGACACCCTGCCCGCGCCCGCGCCCGAACCGGCGGCCCTGCCCGCGCCCGCGGATCCCTCGCCCGACACGACCATGCCCGCGGACCCCGGGACGAGCGACCCGGGCATGCAAGAATAGCCACGGCCCCACGTTCAGGGTTCCCAGGGAGGCTCTTCGTTCCGTGCCTGTTCTCGCGACCTTCTTCTCCGTTCGCCGTGGTCGAGACCCGTTCTTCAAGTTCTTCATGAAGACGCTCTTCCCGCGCCAGATGGAGGAGTACCACGAGAAGTTCGGGATCCGGTTCCTCGGCTGGTACAACGTCGCCCATGGCTGGGATTTCGACAACGTGATCCTGCTCGACCTTCCCGACTACGGGACGCTCGACCGCCTCGAGGCGGACGAGGCGACCCGTGCGCTGGGCCACCGGGCCGGTGAATGGATCTTCGAACGGCATCACTCGATGTTCCTCCGGGAGCGACTCGGCGCGGATCTCGAGTACCACGGGTGAAGGAGGCGATCGAATGGACGTGAGCCGCAACGACATGCTCAGCGAGCTCGCCAACGACGCCGGCCTGGAGCGGACGGACTTCGTCGTCCAGGCGACGGAGCAGCTGGCGAAGTTCCTGGACCGCAATCGTGACCGCATCAGCCAGATCGGCGGACTGACGCTGGTCGACGAGGACCCCGACTACCTCTCCGTCGCGCCCGACTGCACGTTCCGCGTGCGCAGCCGGTACGAGGATGCCGAGACGGGCGAGTGGGTCTCGGACACCGAGATCGTCGAGACGCCGTCGGAGCTCATCGAGCTCTACAACCCGCTGGAGATCTTCGCGGCCTTCACGGAGGCGGCTCGCGAGGCGGCCGGCATGGCGCCGGAGCCGACGGCAACGGGCGAGCTCATGGGCGCCGCGGGCATCTCGCCCGAGGAGACCGTCGGCATCGAGGCGGATGCCGGGTATGTCGGTGCCGCCGAGCAGTGGGCCGCGGGCCGCGGGCCCGTGCTGGATGCGGACGACGAGGAGTCGGCCGCCCTGGCGCTCTACAACCTGGCGCTCGACTTCCAGGACCGGAGCCAGCAGAACGAGGCCAGCCTGCATCGACCAGTTCGAGGAGGCTGCCGCGCGCGTCACCGAGCAGCTCGGCGACCTGATCATCGTGGACGACGAGGACGAGCGGCTGGTCCTGGGCGGCAACGGCCGGTTCCGGGCCGAGGTCCTGCCGGAGGACGGCGACGGCGAGTGGCGCCAGCTCAAGGCCCCCGAGGAGATCGTCGAGTTCTACGATCCCACGGACGTCTTCGGGGACCTCGCCGACGCGCTGGCCGAGGCCTTCCCGGCGATCGCCCCCGAGCTCGAGGACGACGACGAGGCCCGAGCCGAGGGCGCAGAGGACGACCGAGGACGTCGAGGACGTCGAGGACGGCGCCGAGGACAAGGACCGGCGCTAGCCGCCACCTGCCCACGCCGGCGAGGCCGTCGCACCCGTGCGTCCCCTCGGCGCGGAGCTGATCGAGCGCCGCGAGATCCTCCCCGGCCAGTGGCTGCACGTCGTGGCACGTCCCGCAGATCGTGTCCGGGGCGCGTGCCGGCCAGGCCGTCCACGTCCGGACGGTGGAGGCTGGCGGTCTGCCGCTGCGCCGCACGTACCCGATCGCCACGGCCGACGTCCCGAGCGGCACGCTGACCATCCAGGTCCCGGGCACCGGCGCTGCCGGCGCCTGGGTCCGCGGCCTGCGGACCGGCGACCGGGCGGACATGGCCGGGCCGCTCGGGCGCCCGTTCGAGGTGGACCCGCGGTCGCGCCACCTCCTGCTGGTGGCGGACGGCGCGTCCATCGCGAGTCTCCGGTTTCTCATCGACGAGGCCATCCGGGACGTCCGCTCGATCGTCCTGCTCTATGGTGCGCCCTCGTCGGGCGAGGTCTACCCGTCCAGCCTGCTGCCGGACGAGGTCGAGTACATGGTCGCGACGGCGGACGGGAGCCTCGGCCACCGGGGTCCGGTCGTCGACCTCGTCCTGGACTACGAGGCGTGGGCAGACCAGGCGTTCGCCGCCGGGCCGGTCGTGATGCTGGCGGAGCTCGCCCGCCTGGCGACGGGACGCCGTGCTCGGCTCGGCGTGGCGACCCTCGGCCGAAAGCGGGGAGGCGGACGGCCAGTGCAGCCCGGCTCCGCCGAGGCGCGGCGCAAGTCGCACCTCCAGGTCCGGCTGGACCAGGCGATCGGCGTGCGCGGCCGGGACGTGCCTCGGATGCGTGGTGCCCGGCCGCGACGGCCCCGTGCGGGTGTGCCGCGAGGGTCCCGTGTTCGCTGCGGACGAGCTGGACTGGGAGCGGATGTCGTGACGGCACGACCCCTGCGAGCGGCTGACCCGCGAGCTGGTACGGCGTCGTGAAGGCGCGCCGGAAGGCGGTCCCGGGCGGGCGCACGATGCGCACGCCGACCGTGCGGATCGTGAGGCCCGCGATCCGGCCAGTGCCACGGCCCGCGACCCGGACCGGGCCGTCGAAGGCGCGGGCCTGGGACCGTCAGGCTCCGCCCGGCCGGCCGGTGGCCCCGGCCCGAACCGCGGCCCGGTGATCGATGTCCTGCCCCAGCCCTCGCTGGACGCGCTCGGCGGACGCCCGGTGGACCTGGAGGTGGACCTCGGTCGCGGCCTCGTCCTGCCCAACCCGCTGATCGCGGCGGCGGGGCCGTTCGGGTACGGCGTGGAGGTGGCGGACCTCGTCGACCTGCCGCGCCTCGGCGGGATCGTGACGCGCGGGACGACGCTCAAGCCGCGGGGCGGGCACCCGGGACCGCGCCTGGCGGAGGTGCCGGCGGGGCTCCTGGTGGGCGTGGGGCTGCAGAACCCGGGCATCGACGCGGTGCTGGACCGCTACGCCACGACCTGGGCGAGGTGGCCGGTGCCGGTGATCATCAACCTGTGCGGCGAGACGGCGGGCGAGCTGGCCGAGATCGCGCGGCGGCTCGAGGGCGCGCCCGGCGTCGCGGGGATCGAGCTGAACCTGTCGTGCGGCGGGGGCGGCCGCGGCGGCATCGTGTTCGCGATGGACGCGGACGCCGCGGCCTCGGCGGTGAGCGCCGTCCGGCGGGCCACCGACCTGCCGGTCATCGCCAAGCTCAGCGGCGGCTGCGGCGGACATCCGGGCCGTGGCGCGGTCCGTGGAGGCCGCCGGCGCGGACGCGATCAGCGCGATCAACACGCTGCCGGGGTTCCTGCCGTCCGCCGATCGTCGCTCGTCCGCCCTGGGCAGCGGCTACGGCGGGATCTGCGGACCGGCGCTCAAGCCGATCGCGCTGCGCGTGGTCTACGAGGTCGCCCAGGTCGTCGACATCCCGATCATCGGGATCGGCGGGGTCTGCTCCATCGAGGACGTGCTGGACCTCCTCGCCTGCGGCGCCTCTGCGGTTGGCGTGGGCGTGGCGGCGCTGGCCGACCCGATGCTCCCCGTGCGCCTCGCGGACGAGCTGGCCGATGCCTGTCGCGCCCGCGGCGTGACATCCGTTGCGGACCTTGTGGGAACGGCGCTGCCGTCGAACGCGGGCGTCCCCTCGACCCGCGGCGCGGAGTACGCACGATGATGCCGGCCCCCGTCCTGGTGTGGCTGGTGATCATCAACGTCATCACGGCGGCCATGTACGCAAAGGACAAGATGGCGGCGAGGCGGCCGGGTGCGCGGCGGACCCGGGAGCGGACGCTGTGGCTGCTGTGTTTCGCCGGCGGGGTGGGCGGGGCGTGGCTCGTGTTCTTCGGGATGCGCCACAAGACGCGGCACCGTTCGTTCTGGATCGTGCAGAGCGCGGCGTCCGTGCTGTGGATCGTGATCCTGCTGCGCCTGATCCTCGGCTGAGGGCTCGAGCCCCTGGGCGGCGGCGGCGGAACGGCGCAAGATCACGTGAACGCGGCCCAGCCCGGTGACTCCTGTCTCGTAGGAGGGTGATGGAGGCGGTCGTCCCGCCGACACCGCGGCGATGACCGCGCGCACCAGCTCATCGCCGCCGTCACGGACGGGACGATGGGAGGCCGCCTCGCGGAGGTCGCCGGCCGGCTCCACGGCGTCCACGTCCGTCGTCCCGTGGTCCCGTCGCCCGTTCGCCCGCGGGTAGACTCCGGCGGTGACGAACGCAGCATCGAGATCGGGTGTGGACCGCGAACGTGTTCGCAGCCTCAAGAACGCCGAGGACGCCCGCTTCGCCGCCGAGCACCCGCGGTCCGCTGCCCTGATGGCACGCGGGCGTGACGTGATGCCCAACGGCGTCCCGATGGCCTGGCTTGTCGGCTCCTACCACCACCTGCCGATGTGGGTCGCCGAGGGCCGCGGCGCCCGCTTCACGCGACGTGGACGGCCACACGCTACCACGACTTCAACATCGCCGACATGTCGATGTTCTGCGGCTACGCGCCGGAGCCGCTGGTCCGCGCCGTCGCCGACCGCATGGCCCGCGGCAACCAGTTCCTCCTGCCGGACGAGGACGCGATCGTCGTCTCGGAGCTGCTGCGGGACCGGTTCGGCCTCCCGAAGTGGCAGTACACGAGCTCGGCAACCCACGCGAACACCGAGGCGATCCGGGTCGCGCGCGTGTTGACCGGCCGCGACCGCGTCCTCATGTTCGACGGCAAGTACCACGGCCACCTCGACGAGGCCCTGGTGGAGCTGGACGCGGACGGCCGCGTGGTGGCCGAGGAGCGCGGCGTCCCTGCGGACGCCGCGGGTGGCACGGTCCTGGTCCCGTTCAACGATCCGGCGGCCCTGGCCCGAGCCCTCGAGCGGCGTGACGTCGCGATCGTGCTGACGGAGCCGGCGATCACCAACAACATCGGCCTGCTGCTGCCCGACCCCGGCTTCCACGATGAGCTCCGGCGCATCACGCGCGAGACCGGCACGCTGCTCGCGATCGACGAGACGCACACGCAGGTCGTCGGCCCGGGCGGGCTCACGGCGCAGTGGGGGCTGCGGCCCGACCTCGTCACGATCGGCAAGTCCATCGCCGGCGGCCTGCCGTTCGGCGCCTGGGGCATGACCGACGAGATCGCCGAGGTCCTGGTGCAGCGCAAGGGCCCGGACGGCGAGCGCGCGAACCTGGTCGCCACCGGCGGCACGATCTTCGGCAACGCGCTCGCGATGGCGGCGGCGCGCGCCGTGATGACCGAGATCCTCACGCCCGAGGCGTACGCGCACACCCAGCGCCTGGGCGCGAGGCTGGCGGGCGGGATGACGGCGTCGGTGGAGGCGCACGGGCTGCCGTGGCACATCCACCACCTGGGGCCGCGCTCCGGCTACACGTTCCAGCCGACGCCCATCCGGAACGGCGCCGAGGGCCGTGCCTGCGCCGACGAGCTGCTGACCCGCCTGATCCGGGTGTGGCTGGCGAACCGGGGCGTGTGGGAGGCGATCGTGGGCGCCGGGCCGGTCTGCTCCGGTGCCGGCCGCCGACGAGGACGTGGACGCGTACCTGGCCGGCTGGGGCTCGCTGCTGGACGCACTGACTGCCTGACGGCCCGATCCGACTAGAATCCCCGTTGATGACCACACTTCGACGCACGCTCACCGAGACGGCGGACCGCGCCGTCGCCGCCCGAACCGAGGCTCTCTTCAGGGCGAGCGGTGCTCTCCGCGACGGCCACTTCACGCTCAAGAGCGGCCGGCACTCGGACGCCTACGTCGAGAAGTTCCAGGTGCTGCAGGATCCCGCCGCCACCAGCGAGCTGTGCGGGTTCTGGGCAGTCGCCCATCGCCGCGACGACGGGACCCCGGACGTGGACCTTGTCGCCGGTCCCACGACGGGCGGCGTGATGCTCGCCTTCGAGACCGGCCGTCAGCTGGGCACCCGCGCGATCTTCGCCGAGGAGGTGGCCTCACAGGATGGCGGCGCCCCCCGTCGCGAGTTCCGGCGCGGCTTCTCGATCACGCCCGGCGAGCGAGTCCTCCTCGTGGACGACATCCTCACGACCGGCGGGTCGCTGGTGGTCGATGATCCCGGCCGTGGAGGCGATGGGCGGTGAGATCATCGAGTGCGCCGTCATCGTGGACCGCTCCGGGGGCCTCGCCGCGATCACCTCGCCGGCCAGCGGCCGCGTCTACCCGCTGCGCGCGCTGTGGCGGCTGGAGCTCCCGACCTACGAGCCGGGCGCGGCCAGCTGTCCGCGGTGCGCGGCCGGCGAGCCGGCCGTCAAGCCGGGGAGCAGCGGCACCGGGATGGTGCCGTCGTGAGCGTCGGCCGGAGCCCGCGCCGGACGCTGGGCGGCGCTCGCGGCCGGGCTGGTCCTCGTGGTCGCAGTCTCCGGATGCGCGGCGCACGCCCACGCCGAAGCCTTCTCTGGGCCCCGTGGCCACCGCGTCGATCGAGGTCCCGGCCAGCGGATCCCCGGGCGCCCTGACGTCGCCCGTGATCGGCGTCCTCCTCACCATCGATGCCAAGGGCCTGACGGACGTCAAGGGCTTCACGCTCCGCACCGGTGACGGCCGGGAGCTCGTGTTCGAGATCGGCACCCTGGAGAACGGCGCGGAGTTCCCGCCCGGGCACCTGGCGGAGCACCTCGCGGGATCGACCCCGGTCCGCGTCTTCTTCCGCGCCGACGGGCGACCGGCTGGTGGTCTACCGCCTGGAGGACGCCTCCGCGGGGTAGTCGGTGGAGGCGTTGCGGCTGCCGCCCCGACGCCGGTCAGGACGCCGCGATCTCCTTGATCACGTGCCTGCAGCTCGGCCTCGCTGACCACGCCCTCGAACGACCCGCGGACGATGCCGTTGCGGTCGACCGCGAAGACCCACGGCTCGGTCAGGATGCCCCACTCGTTCACGGACGCCACCGGCTGCAGCTGCCCGTTCGCGTCCAGCACGGGCTGGAGCCGGCCGTCCGTCCAGGTCATCTGGTAGGGCTCCACGTTGATGAACGCGACGGTGGACGGCGAGGTCTGGGCGACCGACTTGACGAGGTCGAGCGTGGGGCCGCACTGGGCGCTCTGGCAGAAGGCCGGCGTCGCGAAGACCAGCACGAACGGCGTCTTGCGCGCCAGCGCATCCGCCACCGAGACCTTGTAGAAGTTCGGATCCGGCTTCGGGTCCGTGGAGAGCATGCGCAGGTCACCGCCCACGTCCGTCGCGGTGGGGGTCTTCGACGCGGGCGCCGGCTCCCCGACCGCCACCGTCGTGCCCTTGGCAGCGACCTGGAACGCGACGCCGATCGCCTCCTGGGCCTTGCCCGGCGCCTGCGTGATGAACACGGCCTTCCAGTCGCCCGCGGAGGGGAAGTCCACGTTGGCGACGTACTCGCCGCGGACGTCCTTGATCGCCCACACGAACGTCGCCGGCGTTGCGGTGCCGGGGGTGGTCTCCCCGGGCGCGATGAACGCGACCGATGCCGTGCGGTCCGGCGCCGCCGGCCGGCAGGTTGGTCTGGCGGGTCGAGGAACGAGAAGACGAACCGGTTGGGGCCGACGACGGACTGCTGGGTGACGATCACCGGGATGACGCTGGGGCTGCCGGTGCGCCGCGGAGGCGCCCGGGAGCTGGACGGCGACCGACGAAGGGGCCGACGCGGGCGAGGATGTCGCCGGCGAGCCGCTCGTGCCGCACGCGGCGACGAACGATGGCGAGGAGGGCGACGGGGACAGGGGCGAGACGGCGCATGCGCGGAGGGTAGCCGGATGTGCTCCGGGCTGCCGGAATCCGCCCTCTGCGGCCACCGAGCAGACTCTGCGGCCGCCCGTCCCGCCCTCGACGCGAGGCCCTACGATGTGGCGCGGCATCCCCGCGGAACCTCGCCGTATCCAACCCCGCGTGCCCATCCCCCGTGTGGCCGGAGGACGACGCTCCACCCGTGACCCGCTACCAGAAGCTCACCCTCGTCACCATCGTGGCGACCGTGCTCCTCGTCACCCTCGGCGTCGTCGTGCGCGCCACGGGCTCCGGCATGGGCTGCCCCGACTGGCCGACCTGCCACGGGGCGCTGGATCCCGCCGACGGACGACTACAAGGCGTGGCTCGAGTGGTGGCATCGCACCGTCGCGGCCACCATCGGCCTCCTGATCGTCGGCGTCGCCTTCCTGGCCTGGCGGGACTACGGCGACCGCCGCTCGATCCTCTGGCCGAGCCTCGCCGCCGTCGTGCTGGTGGGCTTCCAGGCGTGGCTCGGCAAGGAGACCGTCCGCCTCAACAACTCCGGCGAGTCGGTGACCGCGCACCTCGCCGCCGCGATGTCGCTGCTGGGCCTCCTCGTCTACCTGCTCGTGCGGGCGGCCTACCCTGCGCGGATCGCCGGGCGCGGGGCCAGCCAGCGGTTCACGCTGCTCGCCGCCTTCAGCGCGGCGGCCACCTTCGCGCTGCTCCTGTTCGGTTCCAACGTCACGGCCACCTCGCAGTGGTACGTGTTCCCGGACTGGCCCCTGATGGGCGGCTCGCTCTTCCCGGCGCTCACCGACGCGAACTCCGCGCACGTGCTGCACCGGTGGGTCGCCGGCGGTCGTCGGCGTCATCGTCGTGGGCACCGGGTGGGTCGCATGGCGCACGCAGCGCCGGCACCCGGTCCTCGTGCGCCTCGGCGTGGCGGCGGCGCTCCTGTTCCCGCTCCAGGCGGCTGTCGGCGGGCTCCAGGTCCTGACCGGCCTGGCCCAGTGGACCCAGACACTGCACCTCGCGCTGGGCGCGATCATCTGGGCGCTCGCCGTCGCGCTGGCCGTCGCCGCCTACTACGAGGCGCGCTTGGCGGGCACGGCGGATGGTCCGGTCACGTCGGAGCCCGGTGTCTCCGGCCGGTCCGGGCGCAGGCTCCGGCGGCGTCGCGGTCCCGGTTCCGCAGGGACTGGTCCCGGCGGCGTCCACCGTCGCCCCCGCCTCGGGTCGTTCGGCCACGGTCCGTGCCTACATCGCCCTGACCAAGCCCCGCATCATCGAGCTGCTGCTGATCACCACGATCCCGGCGATGGTCCTGGCCACGCGCGACCTTCCCGGGATGAGCTTTCGCCGGAGTGGTTCCGCCTCGTCTTCTGGACGATGCTCGGCGGCACGCTGGCGGCCGGCTCCGCCAACGCGATCAACCAGTACCTGGACCGCGACATCGACCTGCTGATGACCCGCACTCGTCGCCGGCCGCTCCCGCACAACGACGTGCCGCCGGAGAACGCGGTGGTCTTCGGGATCATCCTGGGCGTGATCTCGATCGCGATGATGGCGTTCTTCGTCAACCTGGTCGCCGCCTTCCTGACCCTGCTCGCGATCGCGTTCTACGTCGTCGTCTACACGCTGATGCTCAAGCGAACCACGCCCGTCGAACATCGTCATCGGTGGTGCCGCCGGGGCGCTGCCGCCGGTCATCGGTTGGGCGGCGGTCACGGGGCGCGTGGAGATCCCGGCCCTGCTCCTGTTCGCCATCGTCTTCTACTGGACGCCGCCGCATTTCTGGGCGCTGGCACTGCGCATCCGCAAGGACTACGAGGCGGCCCGCGTGCCGATGCTGCCGGTGGTCAAGGGCGTGCCCGAGACCGCTCGCCAGATCGCGCTCTACACGGTCCTGCTCGTCGCGATCAGCCTGATCTTCTTCGCTGTCGCGCAGGATGGGCGTCGTGTACCTGGTGGCGGCCGTCGGCCTGGGCGCCGTGTTCCTGTGGCGGGCGTTCGTCCTGTGGCGGCAGGCGTCGTCGCCGGAGGGGTCGCTCGCCCAGGCGATCCGCCTCTACAAGTTCTCGATCAGCTACCTGACCCTGCTGTTCGCGGCCGTTGCCGTGGACAGCCTCATCGTCGGCTCGTTCCGCTGACCCGGGGAGCGGCGTGACGGTGATGGGCCCGTTACCCCGGTGGCGGCGAGGCAACACGGTGCGTCGTGGCGCCTCCGCTCGCCGGCTTGCCCTCGGGGTCGGTGCGCTGCTCCTGGCTATCGGCGCTCGGCGTCGCTGCCGGCCCGGCCGCTGCGCCGGCCCTCGCCTCGTGCGCGTCGCCGGCACCCATCCCCGACGCCATGTCGCTCGCGCCGACGTGGTGCTCGTGGGCACCGTCACCGGGATCGAGAACGGCGGGCGCTGGGCCAGCGTCAAGGTGGAGGAGCGCTGGCGGGGCGCTGCGTCCGTTCCTGACGTCATCAAGGTGCACGGCGGCCCGGAGCCCGGGGTCGACCACCTCGATCGACCGGGTCTTCGACACGGACAGGTACCTGTTCTTCCTGACTGACGGCCCGGGGCCCGAGTACTACGTCGACAACGCCTGCACGTCGACGACCGTCTGGACCGACGACCTGGCGCAGTATCGGCCGGGCGGCGTCGCACCCGCGCCAGATGTCGCCGTGGACACGCCCGGCGGGACCTCGGCCGGGGCCGACGTGATCCCGGTCGTGGCCCTGGTGGCGGCCCTGCTCATCGTCCTGGTCGCGTACTTCCTCATCCTGCGGTCCCGGCGTCGGCCGCCCGACTGGATGCGCTGACCAGGCGACCGCCGAGCGCCGTCGCCGTGGCTACTCGCCGAGCCCGGGCGCGCCCGGTGTGTCACGATCCACGCATGGAGCTCACCTTCCTCGGCGGCGCGCGCACGGTCACCGGCTCGCGCCATCTCGTCGATACCGGTCGCGCCCGCGTCCTCGTCGACTGCGGGATGTTCCAGGGCGGACCAGCGGAGGGCATGCGCAACCGCGTGCCGCTCGGCGTGGACCCGAGCGACCCTGGACGCGGTCGTCCTCACCCACGCGCACCTCGACCACTGCGGCCTGCTGCCGCTGCTCGTCCGGGAGGGATTCCGGGGGTCGATCGTCTGCACGGCGGCCACGGCCGAGCTCGCGCGGCTGGTGCTGCTCGACTCGGCCAAGCTGCAGGAGGAGTTCGCCAAGCGCGGCGCGCGCCGCGAGCGGCGGGACCCGGGCAGGGCCGCCGCCGACGACGCGCGCGACGAGCGCCTGTTCGACGAGGCCGTGGCGCTGGCCGCGACCGGCGCGGAGAGCCCGGGCGGCCCGACCCCGAGGACCTGCTGCGGGCCGCCGGCCCGGAGGTGGACCTGGACCTCGACGCGCCGATCTACACGGAGGACGACGCCGAGGCGACGCTGCCGATGTTCCGTGTCGTGCCCGTACGGCGCCGAGCAGGAGGTGGCCGACCGGCGTCCACGTCACGCTCCTCGACGCCGGGCACATCCTGGGCTCGTCGATCGTGCGCATGCGCCTGACGGCGCCGGGCGCCGGGCGCGACACGGTCGTCGTGTTCTCCGGCGACCTCGGCCGCCCGGGGACGCCGATCCTGCGGGACCCGACGCCGGTCCCCGAGGCGGACGTCGTCGTCTGCGAGTCCACCTACGGCGGCCGCGAGCACGAGGCGGCCGACAAGGCCGTCGAGACGCTCGGCGTCGGTCGTGCGCGAGACCGTGAAGCGGAAGGGCGTGCTGCTGATCCCGTCGTTCGCCATCGGGCGGACGCAGGAGATCGTCTGGGAGCTCCACCGCCTGCGTGGACGCGGGCGCATCCCGCAGCTGCCGCTGTACCTGGACTCGCCGATGGCCAGCCACGCCTCGGACATCTACCGCGCCCATCCGGAGGCGTACGACGAGGAGACGGCCGCGCTGCTCGCCGCCCACGAGTCGCCGCTGGACTTCCCGGGCCAGACGATCATCCAGAACGTCCAGGAGTCGGAGCGGATCCAGCGGGCATCGGCACCCTACGTGATCATCGCGTCCAACGGGATGCTCACGGGCGGGCGGTCGGTGGGCCACGCGGAGCACCTGCTGGACGATCCGTCCGCCACGGTGCTGTTCGTGGGCTACCAGGGCGAGGGCACGCTCGGCGGCCACCTGGTGCGGGGCGCCGAGAAGGCCCGGATCAACGGCCGCGAGATGCCGGTCCGGGCGACGATCCGGTCGCTGGACGGCTTCTCGGCCCACGCGGACGAGCCCGAGCTGCTCGCCTGGCTGGGCGGGTTCATCCGCGGCCGGCGGCCCGGCGACCCGGGCGTCCCGTCGCGCGTGTACCTGGTCCACGGCGATCCGCCCGCGCAGGCGGCGCTCGCGCCGCACGTCGAGGCGCTGGGCCTGACGGTCGAGGTGCCGGCCTGGCACCAGACGGTGTCGCTGGGCTGACGGCCGGCGCCGCCGCTGGGGACTGGCTCCGGCAGTCCGTCGGCGATCCCGTCGGCGCGCGCGTGCCGCGACACCTCCGCTACGATCCGCTGACGTCGAAGGAGTCCCCGCCGTTGGCCATCGTCCCGCGCACGCCCGCCCCGTTCTCGCCCGAGGAGATCGCCCGGGTCCGGGCGCCCGTTCCGCAAGGCGACGCTCCTGCCGGCCGCGCCTACCACGACCAGGCGATCTACGCCTGGGAGCTCGAGGAGATCTTCCTGCGGGACTGGATCGCGGTCGGGCGCGCCGAGGAGGTCGCCGGAGCCCGGCTCCTTCATCCTGCGGGACGTCAACGGCGAGAACGTGATCATCGTCCGCGGCCGCGACGGCGTCGTCCGCGCCTTCTACAACGTGTGCCGCCACCGGGGCACCGCGGTGGAGGAGCGCGAGTGCGGCACGGCCGTCCGCTTCCAGTGCCCGTACCACGCCTGGATCTACGACCTCGACGGCCGGCTCGTCCGGGCCAAGCACATCGAGGACCTCGAGGACTTCAGCTTCGAGACCTTCGGCCTGACGGCCGATCCGCTGCGAGACCTGGGGCGGCTTCGTCTTCCTCTGCTTCGCCGACGAGACGCTGACGCCGCCGCTGCGCGACGTACCTGGGCGACTGGTTCGAGCACCACGCGAGCTTCGGGCGCGACATGAGCACGCTCCGGCGCGCGGCCCGCCTGACCTACGACGTCGCGCGCCAACTGGAAGATCGTGGCCGAGAACTACAGCGAGTGCTACCACTGCCCGCCCGTCCACCCGCTGCTCAACCGGCTCACGCCCTACGACCTGGGCGAGGACTTCCTGGCCGAGGGCCCGTGGAAGGGCGGCTGGATGCCGTTCGCCGACGGCTGCGAGACGATGTCGATCAGCGGCAAGCGCGACGGCCGCCCGCTCCTCTACGCCCGCGACGAGGCCGAGGAGCGGCGGATCTACTACTACATCCTGTGGCCGAACCTGATCGTGTCGGTCCACCCGGACTACGTCCTCACGCACCAGGCGTGGCCCGACGGGCCGAACCGCTCCGATCGTCCACTGCGACCTCTACGTCGAGGCGGACAGGCTCGACACGGTCGACGTCTCGGGCGCCGTCGAGTTCTGGGACATCACGAACCGCGAGGACTACCACGTGGTGCGAGATGCAGCAGCAGGGGACCCGCGAGCCGCTCCTGGACCGCCGGCCGCTACTCCAACCAGGAGGCCTCGGTCCACGCGTTCGACATCATGGTGGCGGACCGCTACGCCAACGACGGGTCGCACACGGTCCGGGGCTGGCGGACCGAGACGGCAGCGCGAGCCGGCGCCTGGCGAGCCGGGCGAAGCGGCGCCGAGCACCAGCGGACGACCGCGCCAAGGCCGCCTGCGACCGACGACCGGCCAGCGGCGCCGGCCCGGGCGACGACCGGCCAACGCCGCCTTGCGACCGACGACCGGCCGGCCGCGCCATCCGGCCGCGACTATCCGTAGACCGACCGATAGCATGGCCGGGTGCCGCTCCTCCTCCTCAAGCTGACGCTCACGCCGCTGCTCGTCGGCGGCGCGAGCCTCGCGGCCCGGCGCTGGGGACCGGCGATCGGCGGCTGGATCGTGGCGCTGCCGCTCACCTCGGGGCCGGTGCTGTTCTTCCTCGCGCTCGACCACGGGCCCGGCGTTCGCGGCCGACGCCCGGTCGGGACGCTGCTGGGGCTCGGGGCCATCTGCGGCGTTCTGCCTCGGGTACCTGGCGGCGAGCCGGCGCGGGGCCAGGTCCGGCGATGGCCGCGGCGTCGGTCGGGTACGTGGTCGTGGGTCTCGCGGTCCAGCCGGTGACCGGCGCGCCGTTCCCGCTGCTCGTCCTCGCCGTCGTCGCGGCGATCGCGGGCGTCCTGCGGCTGCTTCCCGCGGCCACCGCGGGCGGCACGGGGCGCGTGCATCCCGCCTGGGACCTGCCGGCGAGGATCGTCGTGGCGACGCTCGTCGTGGTGCTGCTCACGACCATCGCCCCGCGCCTGGGACCCGTGACCAGCGGCATCGTGGCGACCTTCCCGGTGTACGTGTCCGTCCTCGCCGTCTTCGAGCAGCTGCACGGTGGGCGACGTGGGCGCGCTCGGCGTGCTCCGCGGGCTGCTGATGGGCCTGTTCGGGACGGTGGCGTTCTACTGTCGTGATCTGGGCGCTCATCGTCCCGGCGGGCATCCCCGTGGCCTTCGCGGTCGCCATCGCTGTCACGGGCGTCATCGGAGCCGCGGCTCTCCGCCGCGTCCGGGCCGGCATCGAGATCGCGGAGCCGGAGTCGGCCTGAGCCGTCCCGCCTGTCCGCAAGGGCCGGAGGGACCATGACAGCCCGCCGGCCCCGGGCGCACGCTCGGCTCACCTCGACCCGGACGCCGGCACGGCGCGTCCGGGCCCCGACCCGTTGCTGCGCCACCAGACCCTGGAGTCCGGCAATGGCTCTCGACCTCGGCGCCGACCTGTTCGGGCGCTCCTTCCTCACCCTCCGCGACTACACCGCGGACGAGATCGAGCACCTGCTGCAGCTGGCCGCCCGCCTCAAGCTGGAGAAGCGCGAGCACCGCGAGGTCCGGCGCCTCGCCGGCCGCTCGATCGCGCTGATCTTCGAGAAGGACTCGACGCGGACCCGGATCGGGTTCGAGGTGGCCGCCTACGACCAGGGCGCCCACGTCACCTACCTCGGTCCGACGGGCAGCCACGTCGGCAAGAAGGAGTCCGTCAAGGACACGGCCCGCGTGCTGGGCCGCGTGTACGACGCGATCGAGTTCCGCGGCTTCCACCAGACGGACGTCGAGGCGCTGGCGCAGTTCACGCGGCGTCCCCGTCTACAACGGCCTCACCGACGAGGACCACCCGACCCAGGTCCTGGCCGACCTGCTGACGATCCGCGAGCGCGTCGCGCGGCCGCTGGACGAGGTCGCGCTCGCGTACGTCGGGGACGCCCGCGGGAACATGGGCGACGAGCTGCTGATCGGCGCCGCGACGATGGGGATGGACCTCCGGATCGTCGCGCCCCAACGCGGTCTGGCCGCGGGCGGACTTCCTGATGGTCGCGCAGGACATCGCGGCGTCGAGCGGTGCCCGGATCACCGTCACGGACGACATCGCGGAGGGCGTCCGGGGCGCCGACGTCATCTACACGGACGTCTGGGTCTCGATGGGCGAGCCCGAGGCCACCTGGGACGAGCGGGTCGCGCTGCTGCGGCCGTACCAGGTGGACGCCGCGATGATGGCGATGACCGGCAACCCCGACACGAAGTTCATGCACTGCCTGCCGGCCTTCCACGACCTCGAGACCGAGATCGGGCGGAAGATGTTCGAGCGCCACGGCCTGACGGCGATGGAGGTCACCGACGAGGTCTTCGAGTCCGACGCCTCGATCGTGTTCGACCAGGCCGAGAACCGGATGCACACGATCAAGGCCGTCCTGGTCGCGACGCTCAGCCGGGACGGGGCACGCTGATGCGCGTGGTGGCGGCCCTCGGCGGCAATGCGCTCCTGCGGCGGGGTCAGCCGCTCACGGCGGAGAACCAGCGCGAGAACGTGGCCTTGGCGGCGCGGGCGCTCCTGCCCATCGCCCTGGAGCACGACCTGATCCTCACTCACGGCAACGGGCCCCAGGTGGGGTTGCTGGCGCTGCAGAACGCGGCCTACCACCCGGAGGAGCTCTACCCGCTCGACATCCTCGACGCCGAGACCGAGGGGATGATCGGGTACCTGCTCGAGCAGGAGCTCGGGAACCTGCTTGCGCCGGGTCGCCCGATGGCGACGCTGCTCACCCGGATCGAGGTGGACCCATTGGACCCGGCCTTTTCGCGCCCGACCAAGCCCATCGGCCCGGTCTACGACCGGGCGGAGGCAGAGCGCCTCGCCGTTGAGAAGTCCTGGACGATCGCGCCAGACGGGAACAAGTGGCGGCGTGTCGTCGCGTCCCCGCAGCCGATCCGGATCCTGGAGCTGCCGGTCATCGAGCTGCTGGTCCGTGAGGGGGTCATCGTGGTGTGCGCGGGCGGCGGTGGCATCCCGGTGGCGGCATTGCCCGGTGGCGGCTACGAGGGGATCGAGGCCGTCATCGACAAGGACTTCGCGGGCGCCCTGCTCGCTGCCTCGCTCCACGCGGATGCCTTCCTGATGCTCACCGACGCCGACGCCGTCTACGGGGACTGGGGGACTTCGTCGGCCTGGCCGATCCACCGGGCGTCACCGGAGGAGATGACGTCACGGTCCTTCGCCGCGGGCTCCATGGGGCCCAAGGTGGAGGCGGCATGTCGATTCGCGCGGGCGGACGGAGGCTTCGCGGCGATCGGGGCCCTCGTGGATGCCGGGGCGATGCTGCGCGGCGAGGCCGGAACGATGGTCAGCGGCCGCGGTGCGCAGCTGGAGTGGGGGACGGCGCCGCTGCCGGTGGCCCTGGCCGGATAAGGGGGCGCGGGTCTGGTGCCCGGGATCTCCGCCCTATGGCCGCGGCCTCGTCCGGGCCGCGATCCGTTCCAGCGCCCCGGACCAGCCCGGGTCGAACGCCATGCCGGGCTCGTCGAGGTCAATCACCACCGGCGCATGGTCGGACGGTGTCGGCGGCCCCTTGCGCGCCTCGCGGTCGATCTCGGCCCAGACCAGCCGCGCGATGACCGGCGGGGTGGAGTAGAGCAGGTCGATCCGCATCCCCTCGTTGCGGTGGAACATGCCCGCCCGGTAGTCCCACCACGAGAAGCGGCCGCGGGCCGGGCTGAACGGAACGGTACGCGTCCACCAGGCCCCAGGCGCGCAGGCGGGCGAGCGCCTCGCGCTCGACGTCGGACACGTGCGTCCCGCCGTGCGCGCGTTCCGGGCTCCAGACGTCATCGTCGGTCGGGGTCACGTTGTAGTCGCCGCCCAGCACGAGCGGCTCGGAGGGTGAGCGGGTCTCCGCCAGCCAGCGCGACAGCCGGTCGAACCAGCGCAGCTTGCCGTCGAAGAACGGCGAGCCCACCTCGCGCCCGTTGGGCGCGTACAGGCTGACCACCCGCACCCCGCCACAGACCGCGGACACCATCCGCGCCTCGTCGAACGGGTCGAAGTCGTCCTCGCCGGCGGCGACCGCAGAACCGGCGGTCGAATCCCGTACCGGGCCCGTCGCCGAAGTTCGTGATCACGTCGTCGATCCCCACCCGCGACAGGATCGCCACGCCGTTCCAGCGCCCCTCGCCGTGGTGGGCCACCTCGTAGCCCAGCATCCGCAACGGCATGATCGGGGCGTCGGCGTCGGAGAGCTTGGTCTCCTGGATCAGCAGGACGTCCGGCTCGGCCTTTGCCAGCCAGAGCTCGACGGCTTCCTGCCGCGCCTTGAGCGAGTTGACGTTCCAGGTGGCGATGCGCACGACGCAGGACCGGGCTCAGTACCGGCGGCCGCGCAGGCGCGCGAGGTCCAGCGTCGCCGTGTCGGCGACGGCCATCACCGCCATCGTGCCTGCCTGGACCGGGTCGCTGATCACGAGGTCCACGTGCTCCGTGATGGAGCCCACCATGTTGAGCGCGATGATCGGGATGCCGACCGCGCGCAGCTCGTCCGCGGCCCTGCTGATCTCGCCGCCCATGATCGAGCCCGCGAGGACCAGCATCCGGGCGCGGGGCAGGTCGGCCACTGCGCGCACGGCGGACGCGATGTGCTCCTCGCCGACCAGCGGGATCGTGTCCACGGAGATCCGCTCGCCGCGGAGGTTGTGGCGGTCCGCCTCGGTGACGGCGCCCAGCGCCACCTGCGCCACCTGTGCGCCGCCGCCCACGACGATGACCCGCTTCCCGAACACCTTGCCCATCGGGCGCGTCAGGCGCAGGGTGACGACCTCGGCCAGCGGCTCCAGCGCGGCGACGAGCGTCACGTTCCTCCGCATCCTCGACCTCCAGCTCCACCTCGACCGTCAGCGCGGCCTCCGGCTCCGCTCCGGCCCGCCCCGCCCGGCGAACGGTGGACAGTGTGCGAACGCGTCCCCCGACATCGGCCACGCGACCCGCGATCACGGCGATCGCGCGCGGATCGTCCACGACCTCCAGGCGGACGGCGACCGCGGGCGGGAGCGGCTGCGGCTGACGCCTCGGCATCGGTCAGCCGGACCGGCCGGCGATGACGTCGCTGATGGACAGGCCCGTCGGCTCGGCGCTCGTGGGATCGTGGTCCTCGAAGGCGATGCCGAGCGCGGTGAACGCCTCGCGTGTGGCCGCGGCATCGCTCGTCGTGAGCATGAGCGCGCCGTCGGTGTCCTCGGCCACGCCAACGATGCCGGTGATGTTGACGCCGCGATCGGCGAGCGCCTGGGCGACCTGCGCGAGCGCCCCTGGACGGTCGTCGAGCTGCACGGTGAACCAGATCGTCACTGGGAACCTCCTGGCCGCCCATGGTACGCGGGCGGCGCGCTACCCTGCGCTCCGATGGCGAAGCGCTACTCGTCCGGGATGTACCGGCTCATCGGTGCGGTCGGTACCAGCCGGCTGGTCACGCGGATGCATCCGCACGTCTACCGTGCGACCGGGGGCCGCTGGCTCGTCGGCCGCAACTTCGGCGTGCTCAACGTGATCGTGACGATGACGGGTCGCGTATCGGGAAGGCTTCGCGACGTGCCGCTGTACGCGTTCGAGGACGGCGCGCGGCTGGTGGTGATCGGGTCGAACGCGGGCAGCGACCGGGAGCCCGCGTGGGTCGGCAACCTTCGCGCGAACCCGTCCGCGAGCGTTCGCGTGGGCAGCGCGGTTCGGCGCGTGCAGGCGCGCGAGGTCGCGGGCGAGGAGCGGGACCGGCTGTGGGCGGCTGGCGGCGGGCGGCTATCCGGGCTATGAGCTGTACCGGACGATGACCGACCGCCACATCCCCGTGATCGTGCTCGAGCCCGACGCCGAGCCGGCGCACGAGCTCGCGCACGAGCCGCCGGAGGAAGGCTGACCCGTGCCGCCGCCGCTGGGGAAGGTCGTCACGAAGAAGATGCCGAACATCCAGGTGTTCGGGATGGAGGACAACCAGGCGACGCGGGGCGCCCTGCGGTTCTTCCGTGAGCGGCGGATCGTCGTGCACTTCGTGGACCTGCGCAAGAAGCCGATCGCCGCGGGCGAGCTCCGCCGGTTCACGGACCGCCTGGGGGCCGCCGCGGTGCTGGACGCCGAGAGCCGCCCGTACCGCGAGGGGGGCCTCGCGTACCTCACGACCGATGCGTCCGGGATCACGGCACGCCTGCTCGCCGACGTGCGGCTGCTGAAGCTGCCGCTGGTCCGCTACGGCGACGACGTCACCGCCGGCAAGGACGAGGCCACCTGGAGGGCCTGGCTGGCACGACCGAGGTAGGGACGCCCGCCGCCCGTATCCCGACGGCGAACCGTCGCATGCGCGCCGCGCGAGTGGCATCCTGCGTTCATGACCGATCACGATGCGGATCGCCGCCAGCCTTCCCCGCGGACCATGCGCAGTGGCCGGGTCTCGATGCGGCCCGAGACGGCCGCCCGACTGCACGGCAACCGCCGCCACCGAGGACGAGAAGCTCCTCGGCGGCCACCGCGTGGAGCGCCCCGCGTTCCTGGAGACGGACACGTGGCGCGCACTGCGGATCCTGTCGGAGTTCGTCGAGGGCTTCGAGGCCCTCGCCGGCCTCGGGGCCGCGGTCGCCGTGTTCGGCTCGGCGCGAACGCCCGAGGGCCACCCCACCTACGAGCATGGCCCGGCAGGTCGGCGCGGAGCTGGCGAAGGCCGGGTTCGCGGTCATCACCGGCGGCGGCCCGGGCGCGATGGAGGCGGCCAACCGCGGCGCCCACGAGGCGGGCGGCCTCTCGATCGGCTGCAACATCGAGCTGCCCCACGAGCAGCACCTCAACCCGTACGTGGACCTCTCGGTGGAGTTCCACTACTTCTTCGCTCGCAAGATGATGTTCGTCAAGTACGCCGACGCCTTCGTGATCATGCCCGGCGGCTTCGGGACGCTGGACGAGCTGTTCGAGTCGCTCACGCTCATCCAGACGGGCAAGATCCGCAACTTCCCGGTTGTGCTCATCGGGCACGCCTACTGGGACGGGCTCATCGCCTGGATGCGCGAGGTCCAGCTGCCGGCCGGTGCGATCGACGCGGCGGACCTGGACCTGCTCCGCGTCACGGACGACCCGGGTGAGGCCGTCGCGATCATCACCGCGTACGCGAAGGCGAACGGCATCGAGGGGTGACCGACCTCGCCGAGCCGCTGCCCGGCGTCGCGATCGGCGACACGGCACCCGGCAACCGGGTACCTGCTGTACCTGGTCGCGGCCCTCCTGTTCGCGCTCAACGGGACGGTCGCCAAGACCCTGTTGCTGGGCGGCATGGAGGCCACCCGCCTGTCCCAGCTGCGGGCGACGCTCGCGTTCCTGATCCTGCTCGGAATCGTGGCGCTCACGCGCCGGTCGGCCCTGCGGCTCAGGCGCTCGGAGATCCCGCTGCTGCTGGTCTACGGCGTGCTGGGCATCGCGCTGACGCAGTACCTGTACTTCGTCGGCGATCGAGCGTCTGCCGATCGGGGTCGCGCTGCTGATCGAGTTCACCGCGCCACTGATGATCGCGATCTGGTTCCGGTTCGGCCTCGGCCACGAGACGAAGCCGGCCGTCTGGGCCGCGCTGGTGGCCGCGCTCGTCGGCCTCGCCATCGTCGCCGCAGGTCTGGAACGGGTTGACGCTTGACCCGCTTGGCGTCGCCTTCGCGGTTGGCGCGGCGATTGCGCTCGCCATCTACTACGTGACCGCGGACATGCAGGTCCGTCGGCCGGGGGCGCGAGATCCCGTCTCGCTCACGATGTGGGGCATGGGCGCGGCCGCGCTGTTCTGGGCGATCGTGACGCCGTGGTGGTCGTTCCCCACAAACGGGCTCACCGGGTCGCTCCAGGTGTTCGGGGACGGGGGCCCGATGGTCCCGGCCGCGGGCCTCGCGGGCTGGCTGGTCGTGCTCGGGACCGTGCTGCCGTTCTCGCTCGTCGTGATCTCGCTGCAGCACCTGCGGGCGTCGCAGGCCTCGGTCGTGGGCATGACCGAGCCGATCTTCGCGACGGTGATCGCCTGGATCGTGCTGGGCGAGTCGCTCACTCCGGTGCAGTTGGTGGGTGCTGGAATCGTCCTCGGGAGCGTGCTGGTGGCGGAGCGCAGCCGGTAGGCCGATCCGCGGTCAGGCCGCGACCGCAGGGCCGGGGTCAGGCCGGGACGGCCACCTCGATCATGCCGTCGACGACCCGCACCCGGTAGTACCGGAAGCGGCGGACGCGCGTGAGCCTCCTTGCCTCGGACTTCGGGCCGGGCGGATCCGGCTTCGGCTCGCGGCCCGGCGGCGTCCAGGTCGGGTGGTAGGTGCCGTCGGGGTCCAGGCCACCGGTGTTCGGCATCTGGACGGGGTCACCGGACGCGAGGTCGAACCGGCCGCTGTGGAGCGGGCAGGCCACCACGCAGCCGTCAAGCTGGCCGATCGACAGCGGCGCGGCCATGTGCGGACACCGGTCGTCGACGGCGCAGATCCCGTGCGACGTATTGGCCAGCAGCAGGTCCAGGTCGCCGAACGACACGCGGCGCATGCGTGCCGCCGGGGAGCTCCTCGACCGGGAGCGCCGGCCGGATACGGCGCTGCGCCCGTGCCTGGGGCAAGGAGCGCGGCGGCGAACGGCAGAAGGTCGGTCACACGCTGGATGGTAGCGCGGCACGGAAACGGCCCGGCGCCCCGAAGGGACGCCGGGCCGGGAGGAGGAGCCGCCTGGGGATCAGTCCAGAGCAGGTTCTGCCATCACGCCGGGGTCGGAGGGGACGCCAGCTCCGGCAGCCTGCGATTCCTCGATCGTCTCGGCCACCAGGTTCTCGCGCGCCCCGGCGGTCTTGCGGAGCGGGATCTGGCGCATGAACAGGGTCACGACGACCAGGGCGCCGATCGTGGTGCCAACGCCGATCAGGAACACCTGGCCGATGGCCAGGCTGAAGGCCTGGTGGATCCCGAAGACGATCTTCGGGATGAGAGGCTTGACGGCCTCCTGGAACTGCGCCGGGACAGCCGCGAGGATGGATCGTCCCCAGGTCGTTGCCGACCCGCACGAAGTTGGTGGCGTTGCCGCGGTCCTGGCTGACGAACTGGCCGACCATCTGCTGCGGCACGCCCGCGGCGACCAGCTGGAGCCGGGATGCCGTCGGTCAGCTTGGTGGCGAACACGGTTCCCAGTGCCGCGAGGCCGACCGATCCGCCGATCTGGCGGAAGAACGTGAGGTTCGACGTGGCGACGCCGAGCGAGCGCACGGGTACCGCGTTCTGGACGACGATGGTGAAGACGCCCAGCGTTGGGCCGATGCCGAGGCCGGTGATGAACATCCACGTCCAGAGGACCGGCAGCGGCGTATCTGCCTGGATGTTCGACATGAGGTACAGGCCCACCGCCATGACGGCGAGGCCCGCCATGATGATCGGCTTGTACTTGCCGGTCTTGGACACGAGGATCCCGGATCCCACCGAGCTGATGATCAGGCCGGCCAGCAAGCGCCAGCGTGTAGAGCCCGGAGTTCGTGGGCGTGGCACCCTGCACGAACTGGAACCACTGCGGCAGGAAGACCGCCGCCCCGAAGAACGCGACGCTCACGAGGAACGTCGCGATGATCGAGGACGCGTACGTGCGGTCCTTCCACAGCCCAAGCGGGACGATCGGCTCCTTGGCCCGGGCCTCGATGAAGCATGAACACCACCCCAACGGCCAGGCCGATGAGGATGAGGCCGCCCACCTGGAAGGTGTCCCAGGGGTTGGTCTGCTTCTTGGTGAGCCCGATCAGGAACGCCGCTACCGCGATCGTGAACACGACACCGCCCAGGTAGTCGAAGCTGTGGGAGGCGTCGGGCCGCTTGACCGTCGGCAGCAGGCGGGCGATGACCGCGAGGGCGACGATTCCGATCGGGATGTTGATGAAGAAGATCCAGTGCCAGCTCGCGTTCTCCGTGATCCAGCCGCCGAGAAGCGGGCCGATGATGGCCGCGATACCGAACACGGCCCCGAACAGGCCCTGGTATCTGCCGCGCTCTTGCGGGGTGAACAGGTCGCCGATGACGGCGAGGCTGATCGGGAACAGGGCGCCGGCGCCCAGGCCCTGGATGCCTCGGAAGATGATCAGCTGGGTCATGTTCTGGCTCAGGCCGGACAGCGCCGACCCGATCAGGAAGATCGTGATGCCGATCATCAGCATCGGCTTCCGGCCGCGGAGGTCGGACAGCTTGCCGTAGAACGGCACCGAGATGGTGGACGTGAGCAGGTAGATCGTGATCGTCCAGGTCAGCAGCGTCTGGCCGCCGAGGTCCGTGACGATGGTGGGCAGGGCGACCGCGACGATCGTCTGGTCGAGCGCGCCGAGGAACAGGCCCAGCATGATCGCGAAGAGGATTTCCATCTTCGCGCGGTGGGAGAGGTCCAGGGCTCCGAAGCCGTGGGACGGTCCGGCCTCTTGCTCCTGGGGCATGGCTTCCATGAAGGGTCCTTTCGTCAGGCGCCGGCGGGGCCGGTGATGGGGGTCGCGCCCGTCGACGTGTGAGCGGGCTGTTCCGAGGCAGGCTGTTCGAGATCGATGTGCCGGTGGCCGGCCTGGCCATGGGCGTGAGTGCACTGGGCATTCGCTGAGTGTCGGTCCGGCGCGCTGGCCAGCTCCGTGTCGAGCGCTGCCTGCAGGTCGGCGGCGGCGGCGGCCATCCGGTCGAGGCCCATGGGCGTCAGGCGGGCCAGGGCAGACGCGAGGATGTCGCTCTTGACCAGCTCGACCTCGTCGACGAGGTCCAGGCCCGTCCGGGTGGGCCGCACCATGACCACCCTCCGGTCGTCGGAGACGCGGACCCGCTCAACGAGCCCACGTTCCTCCATCCGGTCGATGATCCCGGTGGCGCTCGACATCGAGGTGTCCAGGATCTCGGCCAGGTGGCCCATGGGCATCGCATCGTGGTGCCGGAGCAGCGTCAGGACGTGGAAATGGGTCATGCTGATGCCGAGCCGCACCAGCCTCTGGGAGCCTGCGCAGCGCAGGGACCCGACGGCGCGACCGAGGTCCGCGAGGACTGCCTCGGCGACCTGCCGGGAGTCCGTCGCCGGGCTGGTGGGCAATGTTGTTTGCATAGAATGAAGTATTTACGTCATACGAATAGTCCTGTCAAGCGGAACCTATTTGTGTGGCACGGAGGATCGCCGTGCGCTTCGCCCTGATGATCGAGCCGCAGCAGGGGCTCACCTACGACGAACAGCTTGCGGTCGCCCTGCGCGCGGAGGCAGCAGGGTTCGAGACGCTGTTCCGGTCCGACCACTATTCGGACACGATCGGGGGAGCCCCGCAGCCGTCCACCGACAGCTGGGCTGTCCTCGCAGGGCTGGCGCGCGAGACGACGCGGATCGGCCTGGGATCGCTGGTCTCGCCGGTCACGTTCCGACTCCCGGGCAACCTCGCCAAGGTGGTCGCCACGGTCGACGAGATGAGCGGGGGGAGGGTGGAGCTCGGCGTCGGGGCCGGCTGGCTGGCCGAGGAGCACCGTCGTCACGGTCTGCCGTTCCCGGAGATCGCGGAGCGGGCGGAGCGCCTCGAGGAGACGCTGGAGATCATCCACGGCCTCTGGGAGGGCAAGGACGGGTGGTCGTTCCTCGGTCGCCACTTCGTTGTCGAGGATGCGCAGTTTCGCCCGAAGCCCGGGAGCCTGCCGGGCCGGAACGGCGACCGGCCGAACCTCATCGTCGGCGGACAGGGAACGGCACGCTCCTACCGGATTGCCGCCCGCTGGGCCGACGAGTTCAACATCTCGTCCGCCAGCCCGCAGGTCGTGGCGCAGAAGTACGCCGCCCTGGACGAGACGCTGCGAGCGGCCGGGCGCGACCCGGCCACGCTGGTCCACGCGGCCATGTCCGGCGCGCTGATCGGGCGGGATCGCGACGAGGTCCGCAGCCGTGAGGGGGACCTCCTGGCCGCGCTTGGGGCGGGCGACGCGGGGGAGGCCTGGTTCGAGCCGCGGCGCGCCCGCTGGATCCACGGCACGCCCGACGAGGCGCGCGCGACGGTGGCGAGATACGCCGAGGCAGGGGTCCAGCGGATGGTGCTGCAGGACTTCCTGCCGCGCGACCTCGAGATGATCGACCTCGCAGCCGAGACCTTCCTCGGCTGACGATCGCGATCGATGGCCTCGGGTCCGGCCCGACGGCCGGACAGGGTCAGCGGCGTCCGGCTCGCCCGATCGGCCCGATGGTTCGGCGCGGCCAGTAGCGGAGCCACGCCCGCCCGACGAGCGCCTCGATCGGCACCGGCCCATACCGGCGAGAATCGATCGCCGCTCCGAACCCCGCCGCCTCGAGCTCCGCGTCGGGCGCGTCGGAGAGCAGCCACGCCTCATCCTCGCCGAGCTGCAGCCGGCCGCCGAGGAACGGGATCCAGTCTCCGGGACGCGCCGCCACGCGCTTGATCGCCAGCAGGCTGGAGCCGGGCTCCCGGAACACGACCACGGCGCCGCGCCGGGGCCAGCGCGCGACGGTCGGATCGACCAGCAGCCAGTCGCCGGGCTCGATCGACGGGCGCATCGAGCCATCGGCGACCGCGACGCGCCACGAGCCCGCGAGACGGCGTCGCAGTCCGTCCGGACGCGATGCGCCCCGGACGCGGCGAGGCCCCGTCACGGACGGGGCCTCGAGCTGCGCATGGGCGATCGAGCCTCGGGTCAGCTGGGGCGCCCGGCCACGCGTGTCTTTGACTCCCCGCCGGTGATCTTCCAGGCCGCGTCGACCTCGTCGATGAGCTCGAGCAGCTTCTTCGCGTCGTCGATGTTCGTCGACGCCTTCACCTTGCTGACCTGCTTGGTGGCGCTCCAGAAGAGCTCGTGCAGGTTCGGCACGGCCTCGAGGTGCTCCGGCTTGAAGTAGTCGTGCCAGAGCGTGTCGAGATGGTGCTTGACGAGGTCCGCCTGCTTCTCCTTGATCGCGATAGCGCGGGTGCGGAACGTCGGGTCCTCGTTGGCGGCGTACTTCTCGATGATCCGGTAGACGGACTCGGCCTCGATGCGGGCCTGCTCCGGGTCGTAGACGCCGCACGGCAGGTCGCAATGGGCGTGGGCCACGGTCTTCGGGGCGAAGAAGCGGGTGAGCGGGGACATGCGCGACCTCCGGGGTTGATGCAGGTGCGGGTTGTCGTCGGTGGGGACGAACCGACGGTCCGGCCCGCCAAGTGTCCCGTCGCCGCCGGAGGCTGTCAAACACCTGCCCTCGCCCGCATCCGCTCCCGGGGTCTGCGGCTGTGGCTGCGACCGCGACGCGCGGCGCCGGGAACGTGTCGCCCGGGGCGGGTATCATCCCGACGATGACCGACCGAGGCCTTCCGATCGTCGATGGGGCTCCGGCGTGCCCCTTTGTCGCCTTCGAGGACGATCGCGATGGGCGTGCGCTGGCCCCGGATCACCGCCACCGCTGCTTCGCCGAGCCGAGGCCCGCGCCGCGCGCGCTGGCCCACCAGGAGGCGTACTGCCTCTCGTCCGCCTTCGCCGTGTGCCCGACATTCCAGGATTGGGCACGTCGTGAGGCCGCGGCTGCGCGCCCTGGTGCCGCCGACGCCCGTCCTCCCCGCGATGACGTCCCCGTGGTTGCAGCGGTGAGCAAGCCGCTGCCCCCGGTGAGCAAGCCGCTGCCGCCGCTGGATCGTGATGCCCAACATGCGCCGGGGACGGACACGCCACCGCCGATCCCGCCGCGTCGCAACCCGCAACGGGAGTGGGCGGCTCCGCCACCGTGGTCCGCCGATGGGCAGTCGGCGAGCCGCTCCACCACCGGATCCGCCTACGGTCCGGCGGCGGCCGGGCTTGCTGGCAGCGCCGCCGACCGCCTGGCGGGACCAGACCCGGACCAGCCGGCCGCGCCACGCACGTCTGAGTACGCCCCCGCGGAGGACGATCTCGACCAGGACTGGCCTGATGACGATCCGGAGGTCCTCGGGCCCGGGGGCGCCGCCGTGGTGGGTGAGGCCGAGTACCGTCCTGAGCCGTATATGCCGCCCTCGGCTGGTCGAGGAACTCCGGCTGCCGGGCCCGGAACGGCTGCGGCCGTCGGAGCCGGATCCCGCGACCAGGTCCACCAACCCACTGCGAAGGACGCGTCCGAGGTCTTCGGCCCGGCCTGGGAGCGCTCCCGGCGGTACGAGGCGTATCCAAGCCTCCGGACCCGTGTCGGCCTGCCCGGCATGGGTGGGATCCCACGCATTGGCGTGGCGGTGATCGGGCTCGTGCTCGCAGCGCTGGTCTTGTTCTTCGTCGGCCCGCTGCTCCTGGGTATTGGTGGCAAGGATGCCGGGGTAAGTGGAGCGGCCACGCCCCGTCCGACCATTGCCCGGGCCACGTCCTCGCCAGAGGTCACACCGGTCCCCGCGCCGACCGCGCAGACCTACGTGGTGGCGAAGGGCGACACGATGTCCAAGATCGCCAAGAAGTTCGGCGTCACGGTGGAGGCGCTCCAGGCCGCCAACCCGCAGATCAAGAACCCGAACAAGATCAAGATCGGCGACACGGTGAACATCCCGGCGGCGGTGCCGGATGCGGGCGGGGCGTCGGCGACGCCCTGACGGGCGATCCGTGGGCTCGTGGTGCGGGCGGTCAGCCGTTGGCGCCTGCGCGTTCACGCCCCGCCGACGCCCGCCGCGAAGCGGGCCTAGCGCGAGTAGGGCGTCAGGTTGATCGAGGTGATCTTCCCGGCCTCGACGCGGAACTGGGCGTCGAGGTGCTGGCTGGGCGCACCGGGGCGGATCACGACCAGGTCGGCCTGGTAGGTGTTGCCGAGGTCCCGCGCGTCGCCGGGGACCATCTTGAGGCCCTTGTCGGCCCGCAGGAACCAGCCGCCCACCTGCTCGATGCCGCGCAGCGTCCGGGCGTTGTCCCCGACGTGGATGCGCATCTCGGTGCGCTCGTCCATCAACGCGACGGCAGCAGCGACGTCGCCCTCGTTGAGGCGCTCGAAGAAGATCTCCATCGTGTCGGTGGCTCCCATGGCCGCGAGTGTACCGTGGGATGCCCGGAGGCCGGGCCGGCGTGCTGATCGAGCCGATGGGCCGCGCCCCGCCGCCCGATTGGCCGCGCGCCCCCGGCCCGCCGCCCGATCGGCCGCGCGCCCCCGCCCCGCCGCCCGGTGGCTGCGCCCCGCCGTCGATTGCCTAGAAGCCGCCTCCTGCGCCCCCGCCGCCCCCGCCCGAACCCCCGCCGGAGAACCCGCCACCACCCGCTCCGCCTGACGACGCCGGCGAGTTCCCGATGGTCCCGAGCGCCGCCATCATGCCGCCGAAATCCGGGATCGGGGAGCTGCTCATCAGGCCCGGCGCCCAGCCGCCCCCGGGCCCTCCCCAACCCCCACCGGTGCCGCCCGTACCGGCCAGGTACCACGCGGGCATGTAGTAGCCCGTGCCGCCCGCCCGGACATCCTCGGACGAGCGTGCCAGGACCTGCTCGACCTCGTCCTGGAGCCCGAGCGCCACGCCCCACGCCACGGCGTCATCGGGGGACTCGATGAGCGGGATGGCGGACTCGGTCACGACCTGGCCCATCGATCTCGCCTGCGCCATCGTCTTCTCGAGCGTGCGGCGGTAGGCCTCGAGCATCGCGCGGATCACGGCCCCGGACTGGGTGCGTGCCGGCATGGCGCCCGCGATGACGAACAGCGCGATCGCGGAGGCGATGAGGGCGACCCCGAGCACCACCACGCCGCCCGACGGCAGGTTGATCCCGACGATCAGGGTCGCGACACCAGCAAGGAACACCAGGGTCCCGCGGACGGCCCAGCGACCGGACGACAGTGACGGCCGCTCCCGGTACCAGCCCTCCGTGACCAGGTGGGTCTCGAGACGCTTGTTGAACTCGCCCACGGACGAGCCGAGCTCCGTGATCCGGGCTGGCTCGATGTACGTCGTGCCGCCCGCCACCTTGCCCAGGCGTTCCCGGAGGTACTGCGTCGCCGGGTCCATCGGCCGCTGTCGCGCCCGGAGCATCCGCGCCTGCTCCGCCGGGTCGGCCGAGGTGGCCTCACCCGTGAAGATGCCGATCTCCGGCTTGCCGTGGAACGCGCCGTCGGGTTCCGCGCTTGAACCCCGCATACCCGCGCACGGCGAGATCCAGGCTGGCAGCCGTGAGGCGACCGTCGCGTCGACACCGCCGTCACGGACGGCGGCCCCCGCGGCAGGCGTCAGGCCCGGCGGTGGCGCTGGCACGAGGATCGACGGGTCGTCGAGGTAGACCGGATCCTTGCCGACCCGGTACCACGTGAGCAGGGCGCCGCCGACGAGCAACAGGATGACGAGCGGCGAGAGGACCAGGCCGATGACGGCATTCGCCTGGCGCGCGATCTCGAGGCTCTGCGCGTGATCCGGCGTCGCGGCGGCATCGACCTTGGCCATCGCCGCGAGCAGGGCCCCGTCCATGTCGCAGGCCGCGCAGGTGCGGCAGCATGTCGTTCTCGAAGATCGCCTGGCGCTCCTCGTTGGTCAGGAACGTGTGCGCGGAACCCGGGCCCGGCGTAGAGCTGGACCTGGCCGTGGCACGGGTCGTCCTGGTGCAGGTCGAACAGGATGACCAGGCCGTCGTCGATGCCCTTGCGGCCGACGCCCCACTGGTCCATGAGCGCGATCGCGTCGGCCTCGGCCTGCGCGGTCGTGATGCCGTCCGGCACGAGCTGGGTGTAGACGACCACCTCGGCTCCGGTCCGGTTCTCGATGCCGTCGATCGTGGCCTCGACCTGACTCCGGACGCCGTCGGAGAGCACCCCCGCCGTGTCGTAGACGGCCTGGTTGTTCACGGGGGCCGGGAACGGGGGTCCGGCGGCGATCGCGACCGGGACGAGCGGCAGGGCGACGAGCGCCATGACGGCCGCTGCACGGCGAGGGCGCGGCGGGCGCGGCGGATGATCGGCGGAGCAGGCGCGTGCGGCATACGCGCACGCATACGCGACCGGGCGCCCCGTCAGGAAGGTGCGGACGAGGGTGCCACCGGCTGCCCGGCCGACGTTCGACCGGCGCGGCCGGCGGAGCCGCGGGGTGGCGGGCGCGGATCCTCCGGACCAGCTCGGCCGCCTGCTCGTACCGGCCGAAGCTCGGCATCAGGTAGGTGCCGGCCACCCCGTCCTCGACCGCGGCCAGGAGCGCGTCCGCCATCTCGATCCCGGCCTCGGTCCCGCCGGCGCCCGCGGTCCGCATCCGCTCGCGCGCCGCGTCCGGGATCGTGATGCCCGGGACCTCGTTGTGGAGGAACTCCGCGTGGCGCGTGGAGACGAGTGGCAGGACGCCGAGCAGGACGGGGACCGGGAAGCCACCGCGGGCCGAAGCGGCGGCGGGCCTCGGCCAGCATCGCCTCGACCTGCGCGACGTCGTAGAGCGGCTGGGTCATCACCAGGTGCGCGCCCGCGGCAAGCTTGCGCTCCAGGCGGTCCCACTCGGTGGCCGTGTCGTGGGCGGTGGGATCGAGGGCGGCGGCGATCGTGAACGACGCGGGCTGGCCGATGGGGGAGCCCGCCTGGTCCTCGCCGCGGTTGAGGCGGGCCAGGATCTCGATCAGGCCGATCGAGTCCACGTCCCAGACGCCCGTGCCGGTGGGGTAGTCACCGACGCGCGGCGGGTCACCGGTGAGCGCGAGGATGTTCGTCACCCCGAGGGCATGCGCCCCCAGCAGCTCCGACTCGAGCGCCATCAGGTTGCGGTCCCGGGTGGTGACGTGGACGACGCACTCGAGGTCCAGCGCGTGCTGGATGCCGAAGGCGACCGCCATCGCGCCCATGCGGACCCGCGCCATCGCGGAGTCGGAGATGTTGACGGCGTCCGTGCCGGCCTCCCGGAGCAGGCGGGCGGCGTCGAGCGTGCGGTCGATCCGGATGCTGCGCGGCGGGTCGATCTCGACCGAGATCACGAATCGGCGCGTCGGCGAGGGCCCGGGCGAGCCTCGATCCGGGGGCCGCGGTCGGTGGGCTCCGGCGGTCGTGTCCGCGGCGGCGGTCCGGGGCGCCGGGATGACGATGGCCGGCGCGCGCCCGCGCGCGATCGGCACCGCCGGCGCGGGCCTGGGCGCGGTCGTCGGCGGTCGTGCGGCCGCCGTGGTCGCGGATCGAGCCATCGAGGGCCGCGCGCATCGCCGCGATGTGGTCCGGCGTCGTGCCGCAGCAGCCGCCGATGATCCGGGCGCCGCTGTCGAGGAGGCGGGGCACGATCCGGCCGAAGTACGCGGGCTCCGCGGCGTAGACGAAGCGGCCCTCGAGCCGCTGCGGCAGGCCGGCGTTGGGCATGATCGAGCGGGCCGGGCCGCCGTCGCCCGGCAGGACCCAAGCCCTCCAGGGCGTCGATGCAGGCGAGCGGGCCCGGAGCCGCAGTTGACGCCGATGGCGTCGATGCCGGCCCCCGCGAGGGCGGCGGCCGCCGCGGCGGGGGTCGTGCCGTCCGACAGCACCAGGTCCTCGCCGAACGTCAGCGACGCGATCACCGGGATGTCGGACGCGGCGTGGGCCTCGTCCACCGCGAGCAGGAGGTGCGCGAGATCGAAGAAGGTCTCGATCACCAGGAGGTCGGCGCCGCCCTCCAGCAGCCCCTCGATCTGCTCCCGGTAGGCGGCCCGGATCGTGGCCTCGTCGAGGTGGCGCAGCTCCCGGGTGGGCGGACCGAGCGGCCCGATGCTGCCGCCCGACCCACGCGTCGCGGCCGCTGACGTCGCGGGCCTCGCGGGCGAGCTGGGCGGCGCGCCGGTTGAGCCGCCCCGCCTCCGCGGCCAGCCCGTAGCCGTCGAGGCGGATCCGGTTCGCCCCGAAGGTCAGCGTCTCGATGAGGTCCGCGCCGGCGTCGAGGTACTCCCGGTGGATGGTCCCGACGAGGTCCGGGCGCGTGGCCGCGAAGCTCGTCCAGGCAGGCGCGCTGCGGGATGCCGCGGGAGAAGAGCAGGGTGCCGATGCCGCCGTCGGCCAGGAGCGGGCGGTCGGCGAGGCGGGCGGCGAAGCGGGCGCGGGGCAGGCTCATGACCGGGCAAGCCTAGCGGAGGCGCCGACGCACGGCGGGATCGAGGCGCACGGAGAACCGCGGGCGCCTTCGTCCCAGGCACCAGTTCGTCTCAGGCGAGGCGGTCCCGCAGGACGACAGCGTCGCGGGCGTCGCGTCGATCTCCCCGCCGGAGGCCGCCGCGACTGTGACCGCACCGCGTCGGGACCTTGCGCCACCTCGAGCGCCCGCGACCAGCTGGCGCCGATCACTCAGCCGCCCGGCCCGGCCGCGACGTCGTCCCAGACCAGCCGTCCGTCGGCTTCCAGCAGGACCTGCGGCGCGGCGGGGCGCCCGTTGTAGGTCGAGGCCATCGACGCCGCGTAGGCGCCGGCATCGGCGATCGCCACGAGGTCGCCGCGGCGGAGCGGCGGCAGGTCGTGGGTGCCGAACGTGTCGGTGCTCTCGCACACGGGACCGTCCACGCGGGCCGGTGCCGGGGCGGGATCGCCGACGATGGCGGACGAGTCAGATCCTCGACGATGCCCGAGCGACGTCAGCGCCGTCACCCGGTGCCACGCCCCGTACATCGCCGGCCGGACCAGCTCCGTCATGCCCGCGTCCAGGACGACGATCGCGGACCTGGGCCCCGTCGCCGTCTGCTCCGTCGCGTTCGCGGACGTGGAGGACGCTCGCCACGAGCCACCCCGCCCGCGCGACCAGGAACCGGCCGGGCTCCACGGCCAGGCGCCGCGGTCGCCGTCCCGCCGGGATCGCCTCCAGCAGCGGCCCGACCTCCCGCGCGAACCGCCCGGGCGTCGGCACCGTCCCGGGCTCGCCGACCGGGAACCCGCCACCCACGTCGAAGCGTGTCGAAGTCCGGGCGCCCGGCACCCACCAGCGCCAGCACCGCGAGGCCCCGCCGCACCGCGTCCCGCCACGCGTCCACGGCGCCCAGCTGCGAGCCGACGTGGAGGTGCACGCCGCGCGCCCGCAGCGGCCCATCCGCGGGCAGCCCCGCGACCGCGCCCGTGAGCTCCGTCTCGGTCATCCCGAACTTGGACGCCCCGTGCCCGACCGCCAGCCCGGCGTGGGTCTCCGGGTGCACGTCCGGGTTCAGGCGGAGCAGGACGTCCAGCGGCGGACTGCCCGCCCGCCCCAGCCCGCGCCCGTCCCGCGACCGGTCCGAGCGCGGCCAGCTCCTCCGGGCTCTCCACCGCGACCCAGCGCAGGGGTTCTCCCGGCGGCCGCGGCCCGCACCGCCGCCCGCAGGTCGGCGGCAGTCTTGCCCACGCCCTCGAGCGTGATCCGCGCGTTCGGGACGCCCGCCCGCCGTGCGGCCGCCCACTCTCCCGACGAGACCACGTTCGCGTCCAGGCCCGTCGCCGCCGAGCCGCGCGACCACGGCCGGCACGTCGTTCGCCTTGAGCGAGAAGGCGCGCAGCCACGGGTCCGGGAACGCCTCGCGCAGCTCGGTCGCGGCCGCCGTCCAGCGTCGCCACCGACGTGACGTACGACGGCGTCCCGTACCGCCGGGCCGGCGAGCCGCAGCGCGTCCCGCGCGCGCCGGTCACCCGGTCAGTCCTTGACGACCAGCCCGACGATGGCCGAGATGACCCCGAGCAGGACGGACGCGACCACCGCGCCGACGATCGTGTCGGACGTGAGCCCGCCGGCAGGCCAGCCGCCGATGGTGAAGTTCAGCTTCGCCCAGTGTCTGCGCCAGCCAGGCCACGCCCAGCAGCAGGCCGGCGTTGATGACGATCCCGGCGAGGCCGAGCGTCATGAGCGAGATCGGGAACGACAGGATCTTCACGATCGGCTTGATGACGGCGTTGACGACGCCGACCCCGAGCGCGAGCAGAGCCAGCTGCGACGTGCTGCCCTCGAACTGGATCATCGAGGGCGGGAGCACGTTCAGCAGGATCACGAAGGCGATGGCCGAGGCCAGGATCGCGAGGATGAAACCCTTCACGCCAGCTCCTCCGAGCGATGGACGATACGGCCGCCGAGGACGGTCAGCCGGACGCTGGTGCCGATGATCGCAGATGGACCGGCGGCGAGCAGGTCCCGGTCGAGGACGATGACGTCCGCGTCCATGCCGGGGTGACGCTCCGCGCCGGTGGTCCGCGTAGGCGGCGAACGCGATCAGGGTGCCACGGAACCGGAGCGCCGGGCCGGCACCGCGTTGACGCGGATCCAGAACCCGAGCTCGGGTTCTGGATCCACACTGGGCGTCCCGGGCCGTCACCACCTCGCCGTGGGCGGACACGTGCAGCCGGCCTCGACCCTGAGACTGCTCCCCACCGCCCGGGTCTTCGGCGGACACGCGGGCCGGCACGCCCAGCGGCTAGACTCCCCCGGACCACCAACGCCTGGAGACGCCACCATGACCGCGTTCGCCGAACTCGTCGGGCAGTTCCTCGAGGAGCTGTTCGTGCTCCAGCCCGACGTCGCCACCGCGGTCGGCGACCACCGGTTCGACGATCGCTGGCCGGACACGTCCGAGGCCGGCCGTCGGGCGAGGATCGCATTCGATGACCGGCTGGGCGGCGACGTTCGAAGGGCTGGACGCCGCGGACGCTCACCGCGGACGAGCGCATCGACCGCGACCTCGTCCTGGGCGAGCTGGCGGCCGTCGCGGTTCGGCGAGACGGAGCTGGACGAGCTGGCCTGGGACCCGCTCGCGTGGGTCTACCTCCTCGGCATGGGACTGCTTCCGCTCACCACGCGCGAGTTCGCGCCACTCCACGTCCGGCTGGCCTCGGTCGCCGGGCGCCTCGAGGGCATCCCGCGGATCATCGCGGACGCGCAGGAGACCATCGGGATCCGGGCCGCGGCCCGTGTCGCGTCTCCATGCCGAGGTCGCCAGCAAGCGGATCGCCGGGATCGCGGACCTCGGACGTGGGCGCCGTGGCCGAGGCGGAGACAGCTGCCGCGACCGACTCCGACGTGGCCGCCGTGCTGCCTCGTCTCCGGACCGCCGCCGATCCAGGCCGGGGCAGTGCTGGACGCCATCGCGGAGCACCTGGCCACGGAGGTCGTCCCGTCGGCCACCGGTGACGCCGCCCTCGGGTACGACCTGTTCGCCGCGAAGCTCCGCCACACGCTGCAGGACCCGTCGGTCACGCCCGAGGCCGTCCTGGCCCGTGCCGAGGCTGAGTTCGCCGCCGTCCGGGCGGAGATGGTCCGCATCGCCGGCGAGATCTGGCCGCGGTGGCGTCCCGGCGAACCCGTCCCGGACGACGATGGCGCTGTCGTCCGCGGCATCCTGGACGCGATCGCCACGGACCACCCGCAGGGCGACGAGATGGTCGCGTTCTGCCGCGCGGAGCTCGGCCGGATCGAGTCGTTCTGCCGCGGAGCGCGACGTCATCGGCCTCGTCGACGAGCCGCTCGAGATCGAGTGGACGCCGGAGTTCATGCGCTCGTTCGGCGGCGCGATGCTGGACTCGCCCGGGCCGCTGGACGTGGGACAGAAGACGTTCTTCTCGATCACGCCGCCGCGCCCGGAGTGGGCCCCCGACGAGGTCGAGTCCTACCTGCGCGAGATGAACGCCCGCCAGCTCCAGCTGCTCACGATCCACGAGGCGACGCCCGGCCATTACCTCCAGATGGCGTACGCCAACCGGGGCAGCTCGCTCGCCCGGCGCGTGTTCCGGTCCGGGCTCTTCGCGGAGGGCTGGGCGGTCTACGTCACCCAGGTGATGCTCGACCGCGGGTACGGCGCCGGCGATCCGGCCCTGTGGCTGGTCCACTGGAAGTTCTACCTGCGAGCGGTCGCCAACGCCATCCTCGACGTCCGCATCCACACGATGGGCATGACCTCCGACGAGGCGATCGCGCTGATGGTGGACGGCGCGTTCCAGGAGCGGGCCGAGGCCGCTTGCGAAGGACGAGCGCGCCCGGCTGACCGCGACCCAGCTGTCCACCTACTTCCTGGGCTCGCTGGGGATGTGGGACATCGAGGATGCGGCGCGGCGACGTGCCGCCGTCGCGGCCGGCGCGAGCGCGGACGCCGTCCCTGCCCCGCGCGTCGTCGGCGGCTACCCGGCGACGCCCGGCTTCGACGAGCGGGCGCACCTCGAGGCGGTCATCGCCCACGGCGCGCCGCCGATCCCGATCCTGCGCCGGATCCTGCTCGGGGACTGAAGCAACGGCCAGGCCGAGACCGCCGGACCACGGACGTCGCGATAGAGATCCGCGGGGCGCCGAGGCTGGCGATATCGGAACAGCTCTGGAGGATGCGCTTTGACGCTCAGGACACGCCCGCTCGGGACGTCGGGGCTCGAGATCACGACCGTCGGCTTCGGCGCGTGGGCCGCGGGGGGTGGCGGCTGGGCCTACGGCTGGGGCCCCCAGGACGATGCCGCCTCGATCGCGGCGATCCGCCGAGCCCTGGACCTGGGCGTGACCTGGGTGGACACCGCGGCCGCGTACGGGCTCGGCCATTCGGAGCGGATTGTTGGAGCCGCGATTCGTGGGTTCGCCGCGGGATCGAGGCCGCTCGTGTTCACCAAGGGCGGCGTCATCTCCGATCCGGTGCGCCCGTATGACGAGCCCGCGTTCACGTCCGGACCCGAGTCCATCCGAGGAGAGGTCGACGCGTCCCTCCTGCGCCTCGGGGTCGAGCGGATCGACCTGTACCAGATCCACTGGCCCGACAGGACGGGCGTCCCGGTGGAGGAGTCGTGGGGCGAGGTCTCGCGCCTCGCGGACGCCGGCAAGATCGGAGCCGTTGGCGTCAGCAACTTCGGGGTGGACCTCCTGGAGCGCATCGAGCCCATCCGCCACGTGGATTCGATCCAGCCGCCGTTCTCGCTCGTCCTCCGGGACGCAGCGGCCGACGTCATCCCGTGGGCGGCCGCGCATGGAACCGGCGTCATCGTCTACAGCCCGATGCAGTCGGGCATCCTGACGGACGGCTTCTCGGCGGAGAGCGTCGCGGGCCTCGCGCCGGATGACTGGCGCCGGAAGGCGGCCCCGTTCCAGGAGCCCGCCCTGGGTCGGAACCTCGCCCTGCGGGACGCCCTGCGCCCGATCGCGGCGCGCCATCGGACGACCGTCGGGGCTGTGGCGGTCGCCTGGGTGCTTGCCTGGCCCGGCGTGAGCGGCGCGATCGTCGGGGCCCGGAGCTCGCCGCAGGTGGACGGCTGGATCGATGCAGCCGCCCTGGCGCTGACCGGGGAGGAGCTCGCCGGCATCGGACGCGCGATCGAGGCGACGGGCGCCGGGTCGGGGCCGGTCCAACCGCCGGTGTCGGGCAACGTGACACCCGCTCCCGAGGTTGTGTGAGGCGTTCGCACCTGCGTCGGGTGCCCCCGGTGCGGTGAGTCCCGGTTGTTGGACCGCCTGGGATCGGACCCGGAGAAGCCTACTTCGACTTCCTGGACCTCGACTTGCCCTTGTCGTCCGACTTCTTCTTGGGCTTCTTCTTCGACTTGCCGATCGACCCGGCCGACCGCTCGAAGGATGTCCCGGCTCCGGGCTCCGACGCGCGAAGCCCATCCTCGGCCACCGGCCTCGCGACCGGCTCCGGCTCGGCCTTGACCTCGGGAGCCGGCTTGACCTCGGGAGCCGGCTTGCGGTCCGTCACGGTCCCGGCGACCGGTGCCCCGAGGGCCTCGCGGAGGCGGTCCACGCGGTACCCGGAGACCTGGATCGCCGCCTCGATCACCGCGCGCACCCGGACCGCCCCGACGCGCGCGGGACCGCCCGCCCTCGACGCGACGATGGACGTCCGGTCCGGCGCCAGGATCGCCTCGAGCCGGTCCACCCAGTCCAGGAGCTCCGCGAACGACTCGCCGTGGAACCAGTCCACGCCGTCCCAGCGGTTGACCCGCAGGAACGGCCTCGCCACCGGGTGGAACAGCCACGCGTCCACAGCGCTCGCGGCCACGGACTCCAGCGTCCCGCTCAGCGCCGACGGCAGGGGCAGGTCGAGCAGCAGCCGGACGCGTTCCGCCGCCCACCACGCGGCGGCCTCGTCCAGGCCGCGCACGCGCAGGGCGTCCGCGACGACCGGTGCCAGCCGCAGCTCCTCGTACCAGGCCCGGGCTGTCGGGCCGACCATCGCGCCTGCCGGCAGGGTGCCCAGGGGAGCCAGGAGGGTCCAGAGGCCGAGCGCCGCCACCTGGGAGGGGTCGTCGATGCTCGCGATGACCGGCTCGGCGCTCTCGGCGCGCTCGACGATCAGGTCCACGACCGCGGCCTCGTCGCCGGTCGTGCCGGTCGTGTCCGCGACCGCCGCCACCAGGCTCTCGGCGCCGGCACGGTCGGGATCCTCGATCGTGGCGCGCAGGGCGTCGTGGACCGGCCCCAGCTGCTGGTCGCGCAAGGCCTCCTCGAGTGACGGCACGCCCCGGCCACCCAGCCGGTCGGCCAGGCGCCGCCAGATGTGGGCGCTGTCGCGCAGCTCCCGCAGGTCCCAGAGCACCCGCGTGTCGTACGCGTGCAGCGAGACGTGGAGGCCGCGCTCCCGGATCTCCGCCACGGAGCGGAGGTATTCCAGGCCGGTCCGCTGCTCGCGATAGGCGACCCAGCGGTCGTCGGCGGATCCTTCGGCCAGCCCCAGCCCCTCGGCCAGGGTGCGGCGGACCAGCCGCTTCGCCCCGTCGCCCGTCCTTGACCGCGTAGGCGGCCGAATCCCTGATCCACCCGGACGTCTCGCCGTACCGGTTGTGGTAGACGACCAGCGACCGCGTGGGGCCCGACCCGTTCGAGTATGCGAACACGTTCTCGTCCACGCCCCCGGCGTCGTGTCCGAAGTCGTAGAGCAGGAAGTCCGAGCTTCCGCGAAGTCTCCGCGACGGTGGAGCAGCGGCACGATCTCGCGCTCGTGGCGGGCGACCAGCCACTCGATCGGCGTGCTCGTCCATCGTCGCCCGGCGGAACTCCATGCCGTACTTCTCGGCGAAGCCCTCGAACTGGCCGTGCCCGAACATCGGCAGGCCGGGGAGCGTGGCGAGGAGCGTCGCCACGCCGACGTACTTGTCGCCCTTGCCGAACTGCTCGACCGCGGTCTTCTCGTCGGGGTTGTTCATGAAGTTGACGTAGCGCTTGAGGATCTCCGGGTCGAACTCCAGGGTCTCCTTGAGCACGCGCCGGTAGCCCGCGTTGTCCTCGTCGCGGAGCATGTGCATGAACGCGCTGTTGTAGACGCGGTGCATGCCCAGGGTCCGGACGAAGTAGCCCTCCAGCATCCAGAACGCCTCGGCGAGGAGCAGGGTGTCCGGGACCTCCGTCGCGACCCGGTCCACGACCTCGCGCCAGAACTCATCGGGCATGGCCGCGTCGAACGCCGCCTGGGTCATCGTCCCGAACTCGGCGCGCGACGGGATCCCGCCGCCGCCCTCGCCGGGGCCCGGGAACCAGAGCCGGCGGACGTGCCGCTTCGCCAGCACCATCGCCGCGTCGAAGCGGATGACGGGGAAGCGCCGGGCGACCGCCAGGATTGTCTGGGTCACCTGTTCCCGGACCGCTGCCTGGCTGAAGTCCAGCTGGGCGGTGTCGTTCCAGGGGAAGCTGGTGCCGTCGTTGCCGTGGTAGATGTACCGCCGCTCGCCCGTCCAGCGGTCGCGCCACTCGAAGCTGACGGCCGCGTCGCTGTTGTTCCAGTAATGGTCCTCGAGGCGGATCTCGACCCGGTCGTCCTCGGCGAGGTTCTGACCGCCGAACGTGTACGCGGGGTAGGGCGGCTCCGATGTCGAGAGGAACCACTCCGGGTGCTCGATGACCCAGCGGGAGTCCAGGCCCATGTGGTTGGGGACCATGTCGGACGCGAGGCGGACGCCGCGCCCCCAGGCGCGGTGGCGCAGGTTCGCCCACGCATCCTCGCCACCGAGGTCGGATGCGATCACGTAGTCGTCCAGCGAGTACGCCGATGCCGCCGCGTCCGGGTTGCCGCGCCAGACCTTGATGCGCCGTGACGCCCTGGACCGCTCCCACAGGCCGATCAGCCAGAGGCCGGTGATGCCCCAGCGGGCGAGCTGGTCCAGCTCCGCGTCCGGGATGGCGTCCAGCGTCCGGATCTCGTAGCCGTACCGCCGCGACAGCTGGTCCAGCCAGACGTGGGTGCTCTTGGCGATGAGAACGAGCCGGGGCATCCATGCCGAGTCGCTTGAGAAGCGCTCCGGCTCCGAGTCCAGCCCCCTCAGGTCCGGCGCCTCGCCGTGACCGCCGCCGCCGCCGTCCCCTCCGCCGCCGAACCGCAGGTGGAGCGCGCGCTCCTCCTCCGACATGACGTCGATGGTCAGCAGGAGCCGGTCGAGGAGGGCCTCGAGCGCCGCGCCCAGGATGGCCGACCAGTGCTCGCGGACGTACCGCAGCTGGCCCGCCAAGGACGTGGGATGAGCCCGCGCCGGGGCCCGCAGCATCTCCACGAGGGTCTCGCCGTTGGGGCCGATGGGGGAGAGGGCCGCCTGGTACGCCTCCAGGGAGGCCATGGCTGCATCGCGCTCGTCTCGAGGGAGCGGCGAGTCGTCGATCAGGTCCTGGAGCGGACGTGCCGCCGGGTTCTCGTTGGCGATCCGGACGAGCAGCAGCTCCTCGAGGCGAATCGGTTCGGGCTTGCCGTCCACGTCGGGAAACTCGCCTGCGACCGCGCCGAGCAGGTCGTCCAGCTCCGGTGCACCGACCTCGTCCTGGACCGCATCGGTCGTGACCGACATCGCAGCCGCCGGCTCCAGCTTCCCGGCCCGCTCCACCAGCAGGTGGAAGATCTCGTGGAGGAGCTCGAGCGCGGCCAGCTCCCCGGCCTGGGCGCTGGGCTCGCCGGCCCGTCGCGTGGCGTTCACGGCGGCTGCCACCCGGCGCGCGGCCGGGAGGTTCGCCGCGAGACGCGAGGCGGGTCGGGCCTGGGCGGTGGTCGGCGCGACCGTCGCGACGTCATCCAGGCGGAATCGACGTCGTGCCGTGCGCGAGATGGGCAGCGCTCGCATGTCGCCAGTTTCGCACCTTCGCCCGACCATCGGACGGGACCCGTGCGTGGTCTCGATCAGTGGCGGCGTCCGGCCGTCCGTTCGCCCGCGCATCGCGGCGCCCAGCGATCCCGCGGAGTCTGCGGCGGCCTCTCAGCCGGCGACTGGCTGCGGGACGGCGCCCGCGTCCCGGCCCGCGCCGGCGCTCACGCGCTCGATCGCCCGGCGCAGCAGCTCGAACGCCGCCGGGTCGAACTCGTAGCTCCACTCGCGGAGGCGCTCCGGCCGCTCGAACCGTGACTCCAGGCCCAGGGCCATGGCCTCGCGGGAGAGCAGGATCAGGGTCGCCTCACGGTCCACCTGTTCCAGCTCGGGTTCCGTGTGGGCGACGGCCGAGATGATCGCCACGCCGGACGCGCCCGCCAGGGAAAGCACCTCCGCGATGTTGTCAACCCCGCGATGCGACCCGCAGACGACGCCGACACGGGAGCCGGACGGCAGCTCGGCGATCTCGTGGACGAGGGACATGTACCCGGGGCCGACCAGCATCGCCACCACGGGCACCCGGCCGGCGACGTAGGCCTGCGCCTCGTCGGCGTGGAACGTGGTGGTCGCCACCAGGTCGTAGTGGTAGCGGTCCAGTCGTTCGGGCAGCTCGTCCAGCAGCACGCGGGATGACCTCGAGGCGCTCGGGGAACGCCTCGGTGATCCGCTCCGCGTCCAACTTGGCGTCCGCGGTCGTGCACTCGGCGAACAGCACGCGAAGGTGGGGCCCGGGCCGCTTCCGATCCGTTGCAGCCGTGAACATGGCCTGGGCCACCTCGTCGGGCGTGAACCCCAGCTGGGCGGCGCTGCCGGAGCGTCTCGGCGACGATGCCTGCGAGAACCTGAGCGCCTCGCCGCACCGGTGGCCGGTCCACGACCCGGGTCCCCGCCCCGTGGCGCCCGACGACGTAGCCGGCGTCCGCGAGGCGCCGGTAGACCGCACGGACCGTGTTCGGGTTCACGCGCAGCGCCGCGCCGAGCTCCCGGACCGGCGGCAGCCTGGTGCCCGGCTGCAGACGGGCGGACTCGATCTGGTAGGCGAGCTGCCAGTAGATCTGGGTGGAGATCGGCACGTCCGAGTCGCGCTCGATGTCGAGCTCGTGACGTGTGGCAGACCCGGATCCCGCGCCGCCGGGCCGCTCGGCGGGCCGCTCGGTAGGCCGTTCGGCGCGTGGGAGGGGGCCATTCCGGCTGCTTGACATAGCTGAGTAGTCCAACTAATGTTCGTCTTGGCCTAGTTGACTATATCAAGCGTAACGGACAACCAGAAACGAGCGGACCCTCATGGTCATCCTCATCATCTCGCTGATCTTCGGTGTCTTCGCCGTGATGGCGAGCGGACTCGGGGTCGACTCCCGGGATCTCTCGGACGATCGGCACCGGGCTTCGTACCCCGTCGGCATCGACTGACCTGAACTTCGCACGCCAAGGGCGCCGAACCCTCCCCCTCCTTCCGGCGCTCCTCCTCCGACCCCCGGCAACCCCGGGGGTCGTTGGTTTAAGGGCGGTCCAGGAACCGTCGCCCACCGCCCCCTCATGGTCGCCCGTCGCCCCTTGATGGCCCGGCTCATGGGTCCTTCGCCCGTCGCCCTTTGATGGCCCGGCTCACGGGTCCTTCGCCCGGGCCTCTGGATCCTCGGCGCGCGGCGGTGGTTGACCCACCTGGGCCAGGGCCTGGTGGTAGATCGTCGCCCCGTCGATCCCCAGCGCCGGCGACTCGAACAGGCCCAGGTCCGCCACCAGCCGGCGCTCGAGGTCCGTCCCGGCCCGCCGGTCGATGAGCCGGGCCGCCCGGGCGGCGGCCTGGAGCACGTGGTGCGTCTCGGGTCGCGACGGATCATCCCAGAACCAGCCGCAGGACGCGAACATGTCCAGACGCCAGCGCTGGGCCTCCATCAGCCCGAGGAGGTCCGGCGGTCGTCCTCGCCGGCTCCGGGCGCCAGCTCGGCCTGCGCGAACGCCTCGGGCGTCGTGACGCCAAGGACCACGTCCACGTAGCGGTTCCGCGCCTCCCAGACGTCGTCCAGGCCGGGGAGGCGTTGGGCGAGGGTCTCCGTCACCGCGTCGATGCCCCCGGCGAGGCGCTCCAGCGCGCTGCGGAGGGGCCCTTTCCAGCGGCCGTCCGGGGCGTCGGGGCACTCGGCGGACCAGCGGAGGACCCCGTGATGGCAGCTCCACGACGTCCGCTCGCGGATCCGGATCTCCGGGTGCGGGCGACCGGGCCGTTCCGCGAGGACCTCGGCGAGCGTGACCACGTCGAAGCCGCGGTCGGGCGTGTTCGCGGACGGCGCCACGAGGCGCTGGAGGAACAGGTCCCGGAACGCCTGGTGATGCCCGTAGAGCTCGCCGTCGCTGGCGATCATCAGGATCGGTGGCGAGCCGTCGGGGAGCGGATCCGCGCAGCCGGGGCGCGATCCGCTCCCGGGCGAACCGGTCCGCATCGCCCGTGACGGCGGGCTCGAAGGAGATCGACCCCGACAGGTCGCCGTCGTAGAAGGCGACCGCGATGTGCCGCCCCGCGCCGGTGTCCACGCGGTACGGTCGTCGCGCGTCGAGGTTCGCGACGTCCGCCTGCCAGGGCGCGAGGATCGTCCCGGTCACCCCCTCCTCGACCAGGATCCGCAGCGTGGCCAGGTCGACGGCCGTCTCCGGCAACCAGAGCGCGGTGGCGCGCCGGCCGAACCGGACCTCGAAGTCTCGCAGGCCCCACCGGATCTCGGTGCGCCGGTCGTGCAGCGGGGCGAGCGGCAGGATCGAGTGGTGGAAGGCCTGAGCGATGCCGGGCCCAGCGTTCGTGCCGCCACCGAGCATGTCGCATGCCCCGAAGCGGGCCAGCACATCGGGCGCCGCGTCGGCGAGGTAGCTGCTCAGCGTCGGTCCGAGGTCCCACGAGGCGTAGGCCAGCGAGCCCAGCTCGGCGTTGGGGCGATAGCACTCGGCCGTGGTCCGGGCGTTCCAGTCCCGGAACGGGGCCGCGGACGGGTCCGCCGGCAGGTGGCCGGAGAACGGGTCGACCCGGGAGGGCTGGTAGAAGTGGGCGTGGACGACCAGTCGGCCGCGGCTCATCGGTCGGAACCCGCACGCCCGCCGTCGTCGCCGTTCACGCCCGTCCCGAGGCCGGCCCATGTGCCGTCGGGCGCGTTCACGCCGGGACGACGCCCTCGGCCGCGGCGTGGTCCCGGGTCACGGTCACGGCCTGGCGCAGCGAGACCTTGCGCGTCTCGCCCGGGACGAGGGTGACCGGCCACGAGATCAGCAGCGCGCTGCCCTGGTAGACGCGCTCGAAGCCCGACTCGGAGTTGGACACGGTCTCGATCGGGCTCCACCACGCGTCTGCCGCTGGCGCCGGGGTGGCGGCGACCTGGACGCCCACCCAGTCGTTGCCGTAGCCGATGGCGGAGACCCCGGTCGCCTCGCCGGTGCCGTCGTGGGCGGACCGGCGGCCGGCGACGTCGTACCAGGCCGACGGGTTGCCGCCGCCGCCCAACAGGTGGGTGGCGAGCTCCAGGCCCAGGCGCGTCTCGACGGGCTTCGTGCCGCGATGCTCGATCACCAGCTCCATGCCGAGCTCCGGGTCCAGGCGTCCGCCGCCCAGCCACGTCGTGCGCGTCACGGTGAACGGCTGGCCGGCCACGGAGCCGTCGCGGGAGAGCGTGATCGCCCCGGGCTGCAGGTGGCGGACGGTGAACTCGCCGTCGCGGAAGTCGCCCAGCTCGGTCTCGCCGGCCGTCGCGAACGCTTCCGGGGTCGTGGCCGGGGCCAGGAACCGGACCAGGCCGGACCGGCGCTCGTGGTCGTCGTAGTGGAGGCGGGCGGCGAGGCCCTCCTCCTTGACCATGACGAGGTCGTGGATCGATGCGGGCGCACCGCCCTCCACTTCGGGCGCAGGTGCTTCCGAGCCCATCGCGGCGTGGGCGCGGAGCGTGTCGTGGTACGCCTCGGGACGGCGGCGCAGCACCGCGCCGAGCGCGTGGCGAGCCGCCCGGATGTCCCAGCTGCCCACGCCGCCGCCCTCGGACGGCTTGACGGTGACGACCTGGCCGCGCTCCTCGAGGATCGCCTCCGGCCGCCCGTCCATGTCCAGGTCCCGCAGCTCGGCGACGCGTGGCCAGCCGGCCACGCCGTCGGCGGCGTCCTCGGCGGCGACCAGGTGCTCGTACGTGGCCAGGCGCATGTGCGAGATGTAGATCCCGCCGAACAGCCCGTGCCAGTAGCAGTCGTTCGACTGGCCGCGGTGCAGGTGGTCCTGGGCGGCAGCCTTGGCGGGACCCGCCGGCATCGCCGCCACCTTGGCGGACGTCCGCAGCATCTGCTTGTGGAGGTCGTTGATCTCGCGGTACCTGACCTGGAAGTTGCGCCAGAACCCGCCGCGCAGCCAGCGCGCCTCGGCGGCCCCGCGTGCCACGGCATCGTGGAGCAGGCGGGTGAACACCACCGTCTCGTCGGGCGGCAGGGCCCACTCGCCCATCTCGGCGTACGAGGACGTGGGCACGTAGACGCGGCCGATCGGCGGCTCCGTGTCCAGCCACTGGGACGGCGTCACGGTGGTCAGCCAGCTCGCGTTGGCCTCGAGCGCCTCGAAGAAGCGGTCCACCCAGCGTCCGCCGCCCCAGCAGTGCTCGTAGGTGGTGGGCCAGGCGCCGAACTTCTCGCCGTCGTCGCCCATCATCCCCACGCGGTCGCCGGCCTCGGTGGCGTGGTCGCGCAGGTAGCCGATGACATCGTCCACCGAGCCGAACGGGATCCGGTAGCGGAGGCCCTGCTCGGTCCCGAAGACCGTCAGCAGGTTGCCCTGGTCCTCCGTCGTGTACGCGCCCCAGAGGTTCTCCTCGGGGATGGCCGCGGCGCGGAAGTGCTGGTCGTCGAGGATGGTCCAGCGGTAGCCGGCGGCGACGAGCGACGTGGGCAGGTCGGGCTCCCAGACGCGCTCCGCGAGCCACGCGCCCTGCGGCCTGCTGCCGGTGATGCCCTCGATCGTCGTGGCCATGCGGCGCAGCTGGTCGACCCGGTCGTGCTCCGGCAGCGACGCGAGGATCGGCTCGTACAGGCCGCCGCCCAGGAGCTCCACCTGTCCGGCGGCGACGAGCGCTCCGAGGCGGGCGAGGAACTCCGGCCGCTCGGCGGCCAGCCACTCCAGCAGGGGGCCCGTGTAGTGCAGCGAGAGGCGGACGCCCGGGTGGCGCTCGAGCGCCTCCAGCATCGGCAGGTAGGCGCGATCGTAGACCTCGGCGAACACCCATCCGAAGTTGCCGACCGGCTGGTGGTTGTGGATGGCCAGCGCCAGCGAGATCCGGGGGGCCAAGGCTGCTGTCCTCATCTGTGGGATGCGGGAGACGGCGGGCGGCCAACCGGCCGGACGTCAGGTCGAGGCTGTGGGCGCGGTGCGGCGCGGTGGGGGTGGGCTCGAAGCCGGCCGCGGGGAGGTAGAGCCGCTCCACGTACTCGTGGAGCATCCGGGTCGTGGAGAACCGCCAGATGGTGCTGGCGATCGAGTTGCGCATGAGCTGGAGGAAGCGGGTCGGGGAGGCCGTCCTCGTCGCGGTCGTAGTACGCCGGGATGAGCTCCTGCTCCAGGATCCGGTACAGGTCCTGTGCGTCCGACCAGTCCTGCGCGCCCTCGTCCGGGTTCGTCTCGCGCCCGCCGATGGCCCAGCCGTTGTCGCCGGTCCAGCCCTCGTCCCACCAGCCGTCCAGCACCGACAGGTTGAGGACGCCGTTGGCGGCGGCCTTCATGCCCGACGTGCCGGACGCCTCGAGCGGGCGTCGCGGGTTGTTGAGCCAGACGTCCACGCCCTGCACCAGGAACCGGGCGATCCGGATGTCGTAGTCCTCCATGATGAACACGCGGCCGCGGAGCTTGGGGCTGCGGGAGCGGCCGAAGATGTCCTGGATGACGCCCTGGCCGGGCCGGTCGGCGGGGTGGGCCTTGCCGGCGAAGATGATCTGCAGCGGCCGGTCCGCGTCCCACACGATCCGGGCCAGCCGGTCCAGGTCCGAGAACAGCAGAGCGGCGCGCTTGTAGGTGGCGAAGCGGCGCGCGAAGCCGATCGTGAGGATCCCCGGGTCCAGGACCTCCTCGAGCTCCTCGAGCAGCATCGGGGCCTCGCCGTGGCGGGCGAACTGGTTGCGGAGCCGGCCGCGGGCGAAGATCGACAGCTCCAGCTTCTGGCGCTGGTGGGCCTCCCACAGCTCCTCGCCGGGGACCTGGTCGATGCGCTCCCAGAAGCGGCGCTCCGCGGGCTGGTCGTCCATCGCGTCGAGGTCCGCGTTCGTGTAGCGCTCCAGCGTGTCGCGCATCGGCTGGCCGACCCAGGTGGGCGAGTGGACGCCGTTGGTCAGGCCCAGGATCTCGTGCGGCATCACGCCCTGCCAGGTGGCGTTGGCGGTGTGACCGTGCAGCAGCGAGACGGCGTTGGCGCCGCACGTCAGCCGGAGCGAGAACGCGGTCATGTCGAACTGGGTGATGTCGCGCTCGACGCCGAGGCCCAGCTCCAGGACCTGCCCGAGCGGGATGCCGCCGGTCCCGGGCCGCCCGTCGCCCTCCAGCAGGGGACCGGCCACCCGGCGGACGAGGTCCGCGTCGAACCGCTCGTTGCCCGCCGAGACCGGGGTGTGGATCGTGAACACGCTGTTGCGGCGGACCTCCGTCCAGGCCGTCTCGAGCGGGCTTCCCGCGGCGACCATCTCCCGGGCGCGCTCCGCGAGGAGGAACGCCGAGTGGCCCTCGTTGAGGTGCCAGACCGCCGGCGCGAGGTCCAGGGCCCGCAGGGCCCGGACGCCGCCGACCCCGAGGACCAGCTCCTGGTGCAGGCGCATCTCGCGGCCGCGGACGTACAGGATGTGCGTGATCGGCCGGTCCGAGTCGTCGTTGTCCGCCACGTCCGTGTCCAGGAGCAGCACAGGGACCCGGCCCACCTGCGCGACCCAGACGGCCGCGTAGAGGTCCCGGCCCGGCAGCTCGACGCTCACGATGAGCGGCTCGCCCAGCCGGTCCAGCGCGCGCATGATCGGCAGCCGGCTGAGCTCGTAGTCCGGGTACGCGTGCTCCTGGTGGCCGTCGGCGTCGATCGTCTGGCGGAAGTAGCCCTTGCGGTACATGAGGCCGACGCCGACCAGCGGCAGCGCCATGTCCGAGGCGGTCTTCATGTGGTCGCCCGCGAGAACGCCCAGGCCGCCGGAGTAGATCCCCAGGGACTCGTGGAAGCCGTACTCCGCGCAGAAGTAGGCGATCGGACCGTCCAGGTCCGTGGCGTGGTGCCGCTGGAACCAGTGGCCCTCGCCGTTCGACATGTAGGCGTCGAACTCGCGCAGGATCGACTCGTACTCGGCCATGAAGGCCGAGTTCTCGAGGAGCTGGCTCCAGTTGACCGGCCCCGACAGGACCGGGATCGGGTTCCGGTAGCGTGCCCAGGCGCCGGCGTCGATGCGGGAGAACAGCGTCCGAGCGCGCGGATGCCAGCTCCACCACAGGTTGTACGCGAGCCTGCGCAGGCCCTCGAGCTTGGGCGGCAGGTGGAACGAGGCGCCGGGCGCGACCGGAACTTGGACGAGGGGTTCCATGAGCGGGAAATGATAGACGGCATCGGCGCCGCCTGTGAACCGGTTTAGCCGACGCGCGGTCCGCCGTCGCCCGGCGCGGGTCCGACCCGGGACCCTGCGTCCTGTGCGCGGGACCCGACTCACCCGACTCGCCGCGCAGTACCCTTCCCCGGATGCCGATTCGTGTCGCGCTGCTCGCCGCGGAATGCGAGCCCTGGGCCAAGACCGGCGGGCTCGCGGACGTGGTCGATGCGCTCGCCCGGGCGCTCGGCCGGCTGCCGGAGGCGGGCAGCGCGCTCCAGGCGCCGGTGGACGTCTTCCTTCCCCGGTACCGCTCCGTGTCCGTGCCGGCGGACGCCGCGACGGAGCCGCCGCTCGTGATCGCCGATCCCCGCACGGGCAGGCGCCTCCGGACGTCCGTGGTGAACGTGGCGGCGGACGGCTACCGGCTGCGCCTGGTGGACGTGCCGGCGGCCTTCGACCGCGACGCGTTCTACGACCACCCCGACGACGCGTGGCGGTTCGCCGTCTTCTGCCGCGCCGCGCTCGCGGCGCTGCGGCGCGACGGCACCCCGCTCGACGTGCTCCACGTCCACGACTGGCACACCGGGCCGGCCGCTGCTCGAGCGCGCCCGGGGCGAGGCCGCCGGGACCCGTTCTTCTCGCACATGGCGGTCGTCCTCACGGTGCACAACCTCGCCTACCACGGGTGGGTGCCGCGCGCCGACCTCGGGCTCATGGGCCTGGCGCCCGGGGATCCGCTCGCCGGCGCCAACGCGGACGGCCTGGACCTGCTGCTGACCGCGATCGAGCGAGCCGACCTCGCGAACACCGTGTCGCCCGGCTTCGCGCGGGAGGCCCTCACCCCGGCCTTCGGCATGGGCCTCGACGGCGCCCTGCGGGCCATGGGCGACCGCTTCGGGGGGATCCTCAACGGGATCGATCCCGACACGTGGAACCCCGCCACGGACCCGGCGCTCGCGGCGCCGTACAGCGCGACGGACCCGGTCGGCAAGGCGGCGTGCCGGGCGGACCTGCTTGCCCGCGTCGGCTTCGACCCGGCGGACGACGGCGTCGTGCTCGGCATGATCGGCCGGATGGACCCCCAGAAGGGCTTCGACCTGCTGGCCGACGGCGCCCCGGACCTGCTCGCGGCGGGTGCCAGGATCATCGTCCAGGGCAGCGGCCACGCCTCGCTCGCGGACCCGTTCCGGGCGCTCGCGGTTGCCGAGCCCCGCCGCGTCGCGCTGATCGAGCGGTTCGACCGCGACATGGCCCGCCGGATCTACGCGGGCGCGGACCTGTTCCTGATGCCGTCGCGCTTCGAGCCGTGCGGCCAGGGCCAGATGATCGCGCTCCGCTACGGGACCCCGCCGGTCGTGCGCCGCACCGGGGGCCTCGCGGACAGCGTGGTGGACGTGAACGAGCAACCCGCGGAGGGGACGGGCTTCGTCTTCGACGACGCAACGCCGGCCGCCCTGGTCGCGGCGGTCACGCGCGCGGCCGGCCTCCGCGCCAACCGCCCTTCGAGCTGGGCGGTCCTCCGGCGGCGGGGCATGGCCGTGGACTTCAACTGGGTCACCGGGTCGGCGCCCGCCTACCTCGCCGCGTACCAGCGGGCGATCGCCCTCCGCCGGCGGTAGGCGAGCGGCGTCCCCTGCCGTCGTCGGCCGCCCCGTCCGGCGTTCCGCTCCCTTCCGTCGTCAGCCGCCCGTCCGGCGTTCCGCTCCTCCGTCGTCAGCCGCCCCGTCCGGCGTTCCGCTCCCTTCCGTCGTCGGCCGCCCCGGGACCGAACGGTGCGGTGAGCGCGCGAAGTGGTCACCCGGCGATCGGGGATCGACCCGCGTCAGGGCCGAGACGTGCCGTCCCGGTCGTACGGCGGCTGAACCGTCCTGGCACCGCACCGTTCAACCGCCCCGCGACGGGAGGCACGGTGGTGCGCGGGGACCGGCGGGATCCAGCCCGGCGTCCGGCGCAGAGCGCCCCGTGCACCGTCACCGACACAGGGATGCGTGCGGAGGAGACCGCTGGCGGCGACAGCCGCCCCCGTGCGAGAATCCGGGCGCACCGCCCGACCCACCCGCGGCCCGCCGTCCCGCCGAATACCGCCCTCGCCCCGCCAACCAGCCGCCACCCCGGAGGAGCCGATGTCCAGGCAGTTCGTCGTCCAGGTCACCAACCAGCCCGGCCAGATGGCCCGGCTCGCCGAGGAGATGGCCGCGGCCGGTGTGGACCTGCGCGCGATCGGCGGCGGCGGTCTGGGTGAGACCGGCCACTTCATCATGACCACGGCCGATGACGACGCGGCCCGCAAGGTCCTCCAGGACGGCGGCTGGACCTTCTTCGAGGGCGAGTCGATCCTGGCCGAGGTGGACGACCGGCCGGGCGGCATGGCCCGGATCGCGCGCGAGCTGGCGGACGCCGGCGTGAACGTGATGGGCCACCTGTTCATCGGCCGCTGGAGCGATCGCGCCACGTTCGCGTTCGTCGTCGACGACCCCGAGAAGGCGCGCCCGATCCTCGAGCGCCGCTGATCCCAGCGCGGGCACGGGGCCCGCGACGAAGGAGGTCTCGCATGCGGGTCGGGATCATCGTTCCCCAGGGCTGGACGGGCGAGTACGACGGCTGGGACGCGTCCCGGGCCTGGGCGCGCACGGTCGCGGTCGCCCACGAGACCGAGGCGCTCGGGTTCGACTCGCTCTGGCTGTTCGACCACCTCCAGACCGAGCCGGTCCCGACCGACGAGATCACGTTCGAGGCGTTCGTCGCGCTCTCGGCCCTCGCCGTCGAGACCGCCCGCGTCCGGCTCGGCCACCTCGTCCTGTGCGCGGGCTACCGCAACCCGGCGCTCGTCGCCAAGATGATCTCCACGCTGGACGTGGTCTCCGGCGGGCGGGCCGAGCTGGGGCTCGGTGCCGGCTGGAAGGAGGACGAGTACGTCGCCTACGGGTTCGGCTTCCCGCCGCTGCGGGCCCGGATGGAGATGCTCGAGGACGCGCTGGAGATCGCGACGCGGATGCTGGGCGGCGGCCGCGCCACGTACGAGGGCCCGGCGGCGCGGGTCCACGACGCGATCAACGTCCCGCGCGGCCTCCAGCAGCCGCGGGTGCCGATCCTCGTCGGCGGCAACGGCCCCAACCGGACCTGGCGCCTGGCGGCCCGCTTCGCGGACGAGCTGAACCTCGACTGGTTCACGCCCGAGGAGATCGTCGAGGCGCGGCCGGTCATCGACGTCGCGGTGCGAGGAGATCGGGCGGGACCCGCGGACGCTGCGGCTGTCGGTCAACATCGGGCGCGAGGACTCGGCGGTCGAGGGCGCGCCGCGGGTGGACCTGCTGCGACGCTACGTCGACGCGGGGGTGGACCGCGTCATGACGCTCGTCCGGGCGTCGCGCCGACGACGACGGCGCGCTGGAGCGCTTCGCCGAGGACTGCGTCGCCGCGGGGGCCGAGCTCGCGGCGTCCTGAGCACGCCGGGTTCGGGCTCGCTGCCCGGGCCGTCCCCTTCAGGTCGGGGCAGATCGGCCCGCATCGAGCCGGCGTAGCGCGCCCGGGTCTGCGATCGGCTCCGACGTCGCGGGCTGCCGGCGGCCCCGCACCGACGGCACGCCAGTCAGCCGCCTCGGGCTGACGCCGCGCCTGCCGGCCGCGGACAGCGTGACGAGCGGGTGGAGGTCGACGACGGTGGCTCGACCCCGGCCGACCGGCTTCTTGACACCAGGCGACGATGCGTAATATATTACGCATCGTGATGAACGACGACGATCTCCAGGCGGCGTCTGACGCCTTCGGCGGCGTCTTCGTGATCGTCGGGCACCTGACACGGCTCACGGACCAGGGGCTTGCTGACTGGGGTCTCACGACCCGCCAATGGCTTCTCCTGGCCGTCCTGACCCGCGGCTTCCCGGGCCGCTCGCCCTCGCTGTCGGAAGCGGCGGCGGCCTACGGCAGCTCCCGCCAGAACGTCAAGCAGATCGCCCTGGGTCTCGAGGCCCGCGGGTACCTCCGCCTGGTCCCGGATCCTGGCGGACGGACGCGCCACGCGGCTGGTCCTGACCGAGCAGGTCGGCAGATTCGACGAGCCGGAGGGCCAGGCCCGCGGCCGCGACCTTCTCGATGCCGCCTTCAGCGGCCTTGGCGCCGAGGACGTCCTCGCGTTGCGCGACCTCGTCGGCCGCTGGCGTTCGGCCCTGTCACACACCCCGCCCATCGCCTAGCGCGTCCCGGAAAGGCTGCAACACGCATGGTCCGCACGCTCGCGGCCGCCCTCCTGGTGGTCCACGGCCTCATCCACCTCGTCGGCTTCGTGGTCCCGTGGGGGATCGCGCAGGTCGACGGCTTCCCGTATCGCACCTCCGCGCTGGCAGGGGCAGTGGCGTTGGGCGAACCCGGCGCGCGGCTCGTCGGCGTGGCATGGCTCGCCCTGGCGGTCGCGTTCGTCATCGCGGGCCTGGCCACATGGCGCCGCGAGGGGTGGGCCGCGCCGCTCATCGCGATGCTGGTGGCCGGGTCGCTCATCGTGTGCGCCCTGGAGCTGCCTGAGGCCGTGTTCGGGATCGTCGTGAACCTGGCGATCCTCGGTGCGCTCGGCTGGGTCGCGGTCGCCCGCGGATCGACCGTCCGGGTCGGCGGCTGACCGGATGCAGGAGGAGAAGGCAGGATGGCAGGACGATCCTTCGACGCACGCTGGGCGGCCGCGGTCGAGGCGGAGCTCGCCGCCCAGCCGCTGGTCGCGGCGCCGGTCCTCATGGAAGCCGACCTTGCACCGATGCCGGCGCCGGTCCGACGATATGTGCTGGCCTCGGGCGCGGTGGGACGGCCGGTCCCCCAGAACATGCGCCTCGAGCTGGACGCGGTGATGCTGCGGAAGCCGGGCGACCCCGGGATGCCGGCGTCGTCGACCCAGCTCAACTGGTTCGGCCGTCCGGCCCGGCTGTTCCTGATGAAGGCGCGGATGTTCGGGCTGCCGGTCCGCGCCCTCCACCTCTACCGCGACGGGCAGGCGACATTCCAGGTCCGGGCGGCGAGGCTGGTTGCGATCGTGGACCAGGCCGGCGAGTCGATCAGCAGCGCGGAGACGGTCACCGTCCTCAACGACATGTGCGTCTTCGCGCCCGGGGCCCTGCTGGACCCGCGGCTGGCCTGGGACCCGATCGACGACCGGACCGCCGCGGTGACGTTTGCCAACGCCCGGCGTCGCGTCACGGCCACCATGCTGTTCAACGAGCGCGACGAGCTCGTCGAGTTCTGGTCCGACGACCGGCCCGAGAGCGGCGACAACGTCGTCCACGCACGCCGGTGGAGGACGCCGATCTCGGGGTACAAGGACGTCGGCGGCATGCGCCTCCCGACCCGGGGCGAAGCCGTCTACGAGCGCCCCGACGGACCGTTCACCTACGGCTCGTTCACCCTCCGCTCCGCGGCGTATGACGTGACGGAGGCGGTCTGACCGGGGTCGCCGGCTGGGGGCCGCCGCGTCATGGTACGGTTCCGGCCACGCGGGAGTAGCTCAGCTGGCAGAGCGGCAGCCTTCCAAGCTGCATGTCGCGGGTTCGAACCCCGTCTCCCGCTCCACTTCCTCAGATCACTGCAGCCGTGCGGGCGCTCGCCCGCGAGGAGACCCCATGCGACAGTGCCCCTTCGGCAGCACCGGTCGCGCCGTCAGCCAGCTCGGCGTCGGCATGTGGGGCATGGGCGGCGGCATCGGCGGCTGGAGCGGCGCGGACGACCGCGGATCGATGACGGTCCTGCAGGCCGCTGTCGACTCCGGCGTCACGTTCTTCGACTCCGCGCAGGTCTACGGATACGGCTCCACGGACGCCCTGATGGGCGAGGTTCTTCGGGCCAACCCGGACCGCGGGCTTCTCCTCGCATCCAAGGTCCCGCCCAAGAACCGCGAGTGGCCGGCCCGGCCCGGCAGCCGGATCCGCGACGTCTTCCCGCCGGACCACATCCACGCATCGGTGCAGGGGATGCTCCGCAAGGTGGGGGCCGACTCGATCGACCTCGTCCAGTTCCACGTCTGGCAGGACGAGTGGGCGGACGACCCAGGGTGGCAGCACGCAGTCGAGGCGCTCCGCCGCGATGAGCTGGCCCGGCACATCGGCATCAGCGTCAACCGGCGTGAGCCGGCGAACGTGCTCAAGACACTCAGGACCGGATTGATCGATTCCGTCCAGGTCGTCTACAACGTCTTCGACCAGTCGCCCGAGGACGAGCTGTTCCCGCTGTGCCGTGAGCTGGGCGTGGCCGTCATCGCCCGCGTGCCGCTGGACGAGGGCGGCCTGACCGGGGAGCTGACCGAGGACAGCCGCTGGCCCGACGGCGACTGGCGCAACTCCTACTTCTCACCGGTGAACCTGCGGGAGACGGTTGCCCGCGCCGAGGCCCTGCGGCCGCTCGTCCCGGCGGGGGAGTCGATGGCACAATTGGCGCTGCGGTTCATCCTGTCGAACCCGGACGTGAGCACCGTCATCCCGGGGATGCGGACACCAGCCCACCTGGCGGCCAACGTCGCCGCGGCCGACGCGGGCCCGCTGCCCGACGAGAAGATCGCGGCCCTGCGCGCCCACCGGTGGGACCGGCCGCCGTCACGCTCGTCGCAGTCGTAGGCCGGCCCGCCTACGCCTCGGCGATGACCCCGATCGAGACGCGGAACCCGGCGCGTCGCTGCTGCGGCGGCATCAGCGTGCACTGGCCGACCGGCGCATCGCCGGGGAACCAGCGCGTCCACTCCCTGTTGAAGGCATCGAACTCCGCCTGGTCGCGCAGCGACCAGTTCGCCCAGACCACCTTCTCGAGGGAGCTGCCTTCCGCCTCCAGCTTCGCCTTGAGGTTGGTCATGCACTGCGTCGTCTGGGCCTTGACGGTGCCGCCGGACGACGATGCCCGGTCTCCGGGTCCACGGGACCGATCGACGAGACGTAGACCATGCCGCCGGCCGTCACCGCCCGGCCGAGGCCGACGGTGGGCGCGGCGGCGTCCGTCGTGAGCAGCGTCTCGCCCGCGACCCAGCGCCCCTTGCCCTGGCGGAGCTGGCTGGCCTGCGTGGGGTCGTTGGGCGGGATGCCGAACTCGCCGGGCGGCAGCTCGATCCCGTTGGCGGCGAACTTGCCCATGAAGGTCGGCCGGATCCCGGTGGGCTTGAGGCTGCCGACGATCTTGCCGTCGTCGACGCCGGTCTGCTCGAACGCGAAGATGTCCTGGGTGAGGATCTCGTCGTCCTCGATCCCGTAGACCTCGGTGATGTTGACGACCTTGCGGGTGCCGTCCTTGAGGCGGGCCGTGTGCACGATCAGGTCGACGGCGGACGCGATCTGCTCGCGGATCGACCGCAGGGGCAGCTCGTAGCCGGACATCAGGACCATCGTCTCCAGCCGGCGGAGCATGTCCGGCGGGCTGTTGGCGTGGCCGGTGGACAGCGAGCCCTCCTGGCCCACCATCATGGCCTGGATCATGTCCAGGGCCTCGCCGCCGCGACACTCGCCGACGATGACCCGGTCCGGGCGCATGTGGAGCGCGTTGCGCAGCAGGTCGCGGGTGGTGATCTCGCCCTCGCCCTCGAGGTTCGGCGGGCGCGCCTCCAGCGTGACGACGTGCACCTGGCGGAGCTGGAGCTCCGCCGCGTCCTCGATCGTGACGATCCGCTCGTCGTTCGGGAATGAACGAGGACAGGACATTGAGCGTGGTCGTCTTGCCGGAGCCGGTGCCGCCCGAGACGAACACGTTCAGGCGCCCCTCGACGCAGACCCTCAGGAACTCGAACATCTCGGCCGTCGCCGTGCCGAAGCCGACCAGGTCCTCGACGGTGTACGGCCGCGCGGAGAACTTGCGGATGGTGATCACGGGTCCGATCAGCGACAGTGGCGCGATGATCGCGTTCACCCGGGAGCCGTCCGGCAGGCGTGCGTCCACCCGCGGGCTGGACTTGTCGATGCGCCGTCCCAGCGGGGTGATGATCCGGTCGATGATCCGGAGCACGTGCTCGTCGTTGAGGAAGGTGACGTCGACGCGCACGATCTTGCCGCGCCGCTCCACGTAGACCTGGTCCGGGCCGTTCACCATGACCTCGGTGATCGACTCGTCGGCCAGGTAGCGGCTCCAGCGGCCCGAACCCCTCGACCTCGGCGTTCACCTCCTTGGACCAGGTGCAGCCGCTCCTCGCGCGTGACGGCGTAGCCGTTGGAGGTCAGGAAGCGGTCCACGACCTCCTCGACCTCGGCGTGGAGGTCGGCGGCGTCCTTGGTCTCGAACAGGGTGTCCGAATGGTTGATCACCGCGTCCTGGAGGCTGACCCGGATCTCCCGGAGCCACTTCTCGCGAGCCGCCAGCTGCGACGGCTGCGGGGCGGTTCGGCGGTGGGCACCACCACAAGCGCGTTGCCTTCCGGGCTCCCGGCCGGCTTGTTCGCCCGTTCGATGCGATCGCGCAATGACACGACAGTCGTCCCCAGGGTGCGTTGCCAACTCCCGCTGACGGCCAAGTCTAGGGCGCATGCGCCTCGGGGGTGAAGTCCCCGCGGAGCGAGACGAGCCCGTGTGCCCGGAGCACCGCGTCCGACAACGACGGCCAGGCTGTCCAGCGCCCATGGTCCGAACTCCCGCTCGGGCAGGCACGCCAGCGCCACGCCCGCGACCGGGTCAACCCACAGGAACGCACCGCTTGCCCCGAAATGGCCGAAGGTCCGTGGCGAGTTCCCCGTCCCGGTCCAGTGCGGCGCCTTCCCGTCCCGGATCTCGAAGCCGAGGCCCCAGTCGAGGGGGTCGAAGCGCCCGACGCCCGGCAAGACCCCGCGCAGCCCAGGGAACGCGACCGTCGTCGCCGCGGCCAGCGCTGCAGCAGGCACCACCCGCGGCCGCAGCAGCTCGAGCGCGAACACGGCCAGGTCCGCGATCGGGCCTGCCAGGCCCTGCGACGGGCGACCAACCAGGCTGGTGCCGCTCATCCCCAGCGGACCCAGGATCCACTCCCGCAGGAGCGCCGGAAACGGGCGCCCGGCGCGAGCCTCCACCACGGCGGCGAGGACGTCGAACCCCGCGTTGGAGTAGATCCGGGTCCGCCCGGGCGGCGAGATCACGGACGGGTCGTCGAACGCGAGCCCGGACGCGTGGGCGAGCAGGTGCCGGACCGTCGCGCCCGGCGGACCCGCCGGCTCGTCCAGGGCCAGGAGGCCGCGGTCGACGGCGACCAGGGCGACGTACCCGGTCAGGAGCTTGGTCACGGACGCCCAGGGCCGTGGCGTGTCGGTCGGCCCGTGGACCGCCACGAGCCCGTCCGGGTCGATCGCCGCCAGCGCCACGGATCCGGCCTCCCAGGCGTCCGCGGCGCCGAGCACGGACGGGTCGAACGGACGGGTCACGTTCTCGAACGGCAGACGACCACGTCGATCCGTCCCGCGCTCACCCGATCCCCCGGGGTCGTGGGGTCCATGCGCGGCTACTCCGGCGTCGGGACGCCGAGGATGCTGAAACCGCCGTCCACGTAGATGACCTCGCCCGTCACCGCGCTCGAGAGATCCGAGCCGAGGTAGGTGGCGGTCCTGCCGACGTCCTCGATGGAGATGTGGGCGCGGAGCGGGGCGATCTCGTTGAACGGGCCGTAGAGCTTGCGGAAGCCCGCGATGCCGCCCGCGGACAGGGTGCGGATCGGCCCGGCCGAGATGGCGTTGACGCGGATGCCGTCCGGCCCGAGGTCGGCGGCGAGGTAGCGCACCGACGCCTCGAGCGCCGCCTTGGCCACGCCCATCACGTTGTAGTGGGTGACCACCTTCTCGGCGCCGTAGTAGGTGAGCGTGATCACGGAGCTGCCGCGGTGCAGGTACGGGCGCGCCTCGCGGGTGAGCGCGACCAGCGAGTAGGCCGACACGTCGAGCGCCAGCGCGAACCCGTCCCGTGAGGTGTCCACGAAGCTGCCGTCCAGGTCCTCGCGCTTCGCGTAGGCGACGGCGTGGACGAGGATGTCGATCTCGCCGTGCAGCTCGGCCCACTTCGCCATGACCGCTCGGATCTGCTCATCGTCCTGGAGGTCCGCCGGCTCCACGAAGGTGCTGCCGATGGACTCGGCCAGCGGGCGCACGCGCCGTTCGATCAGGCTCTCGACGGACGAGAAGCCCACGATGGCACCTTCCTCGTGGAACGCCTTCGCGATCCCCCAGGCGATGCTGTGGTCGTTCGCGACCCCGAACACGAGGGCCTTGCGCCCCTCGAGCAGTCCCATCCGCGGCTCCTTCGCTGGCGATACGTCCCGCCCGGCGCGTGTTCCCCGGGGGTAACCTGCGCGCATCATGCCCGACCCCACCGCTTCCGACGACTCCCTCCGTGCAGCGCTGCACGGGGTTCGGGCCCTGCTGCTGGACCTGGACGGGGTCCTCGTCGTCAAGGGAGCGGCCGTCCCGGGAGCGGCAGCGGCCCTCGCGGACCTGGACCGGCGGCCGTTCCCGTACCTCGTGGTCACGAACACCTCGCTCGTCTCGCGTGCCACCCTGGCCACGTGGGGGAGGAGCGTGGGGTTCGCGACGCCGGCCGACCGGTTCCAGTCCGCGCTCTCGGCGTCGGCAGCGATGGTCCGTCGCGAGTACGGTGACCGCGCGGTCTACGTGATCACCTCAGACGACGCCCGGGTGGAGTTCGAGGGCGCCAACCTGGTGGACGGGGCGGCGGCCGACGCCGCGCCGGACGAGGTGGCTGCCGTCGTCCTGGGCGACTCGCCTGACCAGCTGACGAAGGCGAACCTGGACCGGGCGTTCCGCCTGGTCCGCGGCGGGGCGGCGTTGATCGGGATGCACCGCAACGCCTGGTGGCTGACGGCGGACGGTCCCACGCTCGATGCCGGCGCGTTCCTGGTGGGCCTCGAGTACGCGACGGGGCTGCGGGCGCGGATCGTGGGCAAGCCCTCCCTGGAGAGCTTCCGGCTCGGCTTCGAGCGACTCGCGGCCGAGGCGCGCGAGCGCGGCGAGCCACGCCTGCTGCACCGCGAGGTCGCCATGGTCGGCGACGACGTCTCGATCGATGTCGGCGGCGCCCAGCGGGCGGGTCTGCGGGGCATCTTCGTGCGGACCGGCAAGCACGGCGACGCGGAGCTCGCGGCCGCGGCGGCCCTTCGCAGGGGTGCGGTCCGGCCGGACGGGGTTGCGGCGTCCGTCGCGGTCGTCGTCGCTGCGATCGCCTGAACGGGTCGGGGTCAGCTTGCCGGGGCGCGCCACCCGGACAACATCCACCGCGGTCTCGACTGTGGCGCCGTGCCCGTCCCCGTCCCCGAACCGGATCAGGATCGCCCGGCCCGCCGACGCGCTCTTTCGGTGCTGGGGAGGGCGGGTGACGCGCCGCGGGCCGGCCGGTCCGGGCACCGGCAGGACCGCCGTAGGTCCACCCCGCCGGCGCCGCCGGGACTAGACTGGGCTCACTGACCGTCCTCGAGCCGCGCGCCGCCGTATCCGCGGACGCGCCCCACGGGAGCCTGCGATGACCGCCCCGCGCCTGAAGATCACCTACGCGACCCTGCGCGCCGACAACGAGGAGCTGCACGCCCTGTACGAGGCGGGCCTTGAGAAGGCCAGGGGCCGCCTGGGCGCCTATCATCACAACCTCATCGACGGGGCGGAGCGCGACGGCGACGGCACCTTCGAGGTCCGCTCGCCGATCGACACGGACATCCTCGTGGGGACGTTCGCCAGGGGCACCCGTGAGGACGTCAGGGACGCCATCGCCGCCGCCCGCCGCGCCCAGCCGGCCTGGTTCCGGTTGGGCTGGGAGAAGCGGCTCGAGATCCTGAAGGCCGCCGCGGAGCTGATCTCCGAGCGCCAGATGGAGTACGGCGGCCTCATGGCCATCGAGGTGGGCAAGACCCGCATGGAAGCGCTGGGCGAGGTCGAGGAGGCGGCCGACCTCATCCGCTACTACGCGAAGACGGCCGAGGACAACGCGTTCTACGACCACCCGATGGACAACCTGGGCGACGCGGCGGTGCACACCCGGTCGATCCTCCGCCCGCACGGCGTGTTCGCGGTGATCAGCCCGTTCAACTTCCCGATGGCGCTCGCCGTCGGGCCGACCTGCGCCGCGATGATGGCCGGCAACAGCGTGATCCTCAAGCCGGCGTCAGCGTCGGCCATGACCGCGATCGCGATCCTCGAGGCATACCGCGACGCCGGCGTCCCGGACGGTGTGTTCAACCTGGTCATGGGCCCTGGCGCCACTGTCGGCGCCGAGCTCCAGGAGAACCGCGGGATCGATGGAATCGTGTTCACCGGCTCGTACGAGGTCGGGTTCGATCTCTTCCGCAACTTCTCGACCCGGTACCCGCGGCCATGCATCGTGGAGATGGGCGGCAAGAACCCTGCGGTCGTGCTGCGGAGCGCGGATCTCGAGGAGGCGGCCGAGGGCGTGATGCGGGCCTCGTTCGGCTTCAGCGGGCAGAAGTGCTCGGCCAACAGCCGGGTCTACGTCGAGCGTCCGGTGCACGACGAGTTCGTCCGTGTCCTCGTCGAGAAGACCGAGCAGCTCGTGGTGGGCGACCCGCTGCCGCGGCCCGCGTTCCTCGGCCCGGTCATCGACCAGGCCGCGGTGGACCGCCACCAGCAGGCCGTCGCCGAGGCCCGCCGGGACGGGACGGTCTTCACCGGCGGCGAGCGCCTGACGGACGGCGCCCTGTCCCGCGGCTTCTACGTGGAGCCGACGGTCGTCGGCCTGCCCGCGTCGCACCGTCTGTTCCAGGACGAGCTGTTCGCGCCGTTCGTCGCCGTGGCCGCCGTGGACTCGCTGGACGAGGCGCTCGCGCTCGCCAACGACAACCTCTACGGCCTGACCGCGGGCGTCTACAGCGAGGACCCGGCCGAGGTGCAGCAGTTCCTCGAGGAGATCCACGCGGGCGTGCTGTACGTCAACCGGCGAGCCGGCGCGACCACTGGCGCCTGGCCGGGCGTGCAGGCGTTCGGCGGCTGGAAGGGCTCGGGCTCCACCGGCAAGTCCGGGCTGTCGATGTACTACGTCGCGCAGTTCCTACGGGAGCAGAGCCACACGGTCGTCGACTGACGGGGGAGGATTGCCGGGGCGGGCGGGGCGCCAAGCGCGGCGCGACGATGCGCGGGCCACGAACGGTGCTGCTGGCGGCGGTCACGATCGCGGCCGTGGCTGGCGGCTGTTCCCTGATCCCGGGCATCGCCACCCCGCCACCGTCCGGGGTCGTGGACCCTGAGCTCCCGCTCGGGGTCCAGGTGTTCACACCACCGGCCGAGATGCAGGTGCATGTCTCGAACGGAACGACGATCCCCGTCACGGTGACCGTCGGTGACGCGTTCAGCCGCGGCGTCGCGCCCGGCCAGGGCGCGGACCTGGCCGCTCGCGACCTGCCGGGTCTGCCCTGGGACGTGAAGGTCCGGACGTCGTCGGGCCGGGTGCTCGTGGAGCTCCCCGTGAAAGCCGGCGCCGTGTGGCGACGCCGGAATGCCGACGGCAGCACCGAGGGGCAGGGTGCTGGTGCGCGGGTGGACCTGACCTGCGGGCGGATCGATCTCTGGTCGGGCTTCCCGATGTCCGGCCCCGTGCCCGGTCCGGGCGTGCCGGGCGACTGCGACCCGTAGAGCGCCCTTGCGAGCCTGCCGCAGCACCTGGGCGGTCGCCTGTCGTTCCTCGCAGACACCCATGGCGTGAGTGGAAGCCCCCGACTTGCGCAGGCGTGGGGCGTCGAGAGCCCCGCACGCCGGTGGCGCCTCGGCCCCGAGATGGTCAGCCACTCGCCGGGCGCCTCCTCGAGCAACTCGAGGACGCCTCACCTGTGCGTGCACTCGCCCTCAGAGTGGGCGATCACCTGATGGACCCTGCGACCGGGGCAGCACTCACCCGGCAGGTGTCTGCGCACCGGCGCCAGCGTGGCCGCGGATTGCACTCGCCTGGCGAGTGGATCGGGGAGCCTGGCCGGTCACCAAGCCACGCCCCGGCTCCCTCCGAGGGGCCTGTTGGCTCGCCCCGCGCCACGGATCGCTCTGCTACCCTGATATTCACTCTGCATAGGTTCTATGCGTTCGGGCAATCGGCCGCCCCGCCGCCCGAAGCTCACAGCCAAAGCCATGCCCAACCGCACGAGGAGGCCCCGTGACCACGCCGCTCCAGGCGCGTCCGATCCCGGACATCGTGACCGATCTGCCGGGCCCCAAGGCCCGCGTCCACATCGAGTTCGACCACGCCTGGACCAGCCCCAGCCTCCCGCGCGCCTACCCGATCGTCCCCGTCCGCGGCCTCGGCTGCGCGGTCGAGGACATCGACGGCAACGTCTTCCTGGACTTCGCCGCCGGCATCGCCGTCAACAGCACTGGCCACAGCCACCCCGCGATCGTCGCGGCGATCCAGGCCCAGGCCGCGGAGCTGCAGCACTTCTCCGCCAGCGACTTCTACCTGCCGATCTACGCCCAGGCCGCCGCGGAGCTGGCCCGGATCGCCCCCATGCCCGGGCGGAACCGCACATTCATCGGCAACTCCGGTGCCGAGGTGGTGGAGGCCGGCCTCAAGCTCGCCAGGTACCACACGGGCCGCCAGAACGTCATCGCGTTCCTCGGCGCGTTCCACGGACGGACGATGGGCGCCGTCAGCCTGACCGCGTCCAAGGCCAAGTACCACGCCCACTTCGGCCCGCTGCTCCCCGGCGTCTACCACGTCCCGTTCGGGAACCAGGGGCTCGAGGAGATCGAGAGCCGCGTCTTCAAGCGCCTGATGCCCGCCGACGAGTTCGCGGCCGTCATCGTGGAGCCGATCCAGGGCGAGGGCGGTTACGTCGTTCCCGAGGACGACTTCCTGCCGCGCCTGCGCGAGCTGTGCGACCGCCACGGGATCCTGCTCATCGCCGACGAGGTCCAGTCCGGTGCCGGCCGCACCGGCAAGATGTGGGCGATCGAGCACTGGGGCGTCGAGCCGGACATCCTGCTCACGGCCAAGGGCATCGGTTCCGGCATGCCGGTGGGAGCGATGGTCGCCCGCGCGGAGGTCATGTCCTGGGGCCCGGGCGCCCACGGCAGCACCTACGGGGGCAACCCGGTCGCGCTGGCCGCGCTCCTCGAGACGATCAGGCTCCTCGAAGGTGGCCTGATCGCCAACGCGGCGGTCCGCGGCGACCAGATCCAGGACGGCCTGCGGCCACTCGTGGACCGGTTTCCGGGCATCGTCAAGGACGTCCGCGGCAAGGGCCTCATGATCGGCATCCAGTTCGACTCCGGCGATACCGCCGAGGCCGTCCAGATGCAGGCGTTCGACCGCGGGCTCCTCGTCCTCGAGGCCGGTGAGGACTGCGTCCGCATGTCGCCCCCGCTGGTCGTGACGGAGGCCGAGGCAGCCACGGCCATCCGCATCTTCACCGAGTCGGTCGCGCATGTCGCCGCTGCACAGGGGCGAGGACGTGGCCGAGATGCTGGCAGAGATCGAGCAGGGCTACGCGGCCGCTGCCACGGGCGAGGGCTGACCGGCCAGGCGAGCGAGGACGGAAGGAGGCTCCCCATGCCCGGCAAGGTCGCCTCGATGCGCGACGCGATCGCCGACCTCGTCCGAGACGGCGACACGGTCGCGATCGAGGGCTTCACGCACCTGATCGGCTTCTCGGCCGGGCACGAGATCATCCGCCAGCGCAAGCGTGACCTGACGCTCGCGCGCATGACCCCGGACCTCATCTACGACCAGATGATCGCCGGCGGCGTCGCCCGCAAGCTGATCTTCTCCTGGCTCGGCAACCCCGGGGTCGGCGGGCCTCAACGCGATCCGCCGCCGGATCGAGCCGGCCTCGCTCGGCGGCGACAAGCCCCTCGAGATCGAGGAGTACAGCCACTTCGGCATGGTCGCCCGGTACACGGCAGGCGCCGCGAACCTGCCGTTCATGCCCCTGCGCTCCTACTTCGAGACGGACCTGCCGAAGGCGAACCCGCTGATCCGCGAGATCCGCTCGCCCTACTCGGACGAGGTCGTCTACGCCGTCCCGCCGCTCAACCCGGACGTCTCGATCATCCACGCCCAGCGCGCGGACGCGAACGGCAACACCCAGATCTGGGGCCTCCTCGGGCTGCCAGAAGGAGGCCGCCTTCGCCGCCGATCGCGTGATCGTCGTGGTGGAGGAGCTGGTGGACGAGGCGGTGATCCGCGCAGACCCGAACCGCACGGTCATCCCGGGGCTGATCGTGGACGCGGTCGTGGTGGACCCGTTCGGCGCCCACCCGTCGCTACGTCCAGGGTGCCTACGACCGCGACAACCGCTTCTACCTCGACTGGGACCCCATCAGCCGCGACGAGGACAAGGTCCAGGCATGGCTCCGCGACTGGGTCTACGACCTGCCCGACCGCGCCGCCTACGTGCAGAAGCTGGGTGAGGAGCGCCTCGCCACGCTGCAAGCCTGGCTCCGCGCCATCCGGCTCCGTCGACTACGGGGACTACCGATGAGCGACCCCGGCGTTCACCAAGAACGAGATGATGATCGTGGCCGCCGCGCGCGAGCTCGCCGGCCAGCGCGTCTGCTTCGTCGGCGTCGGGCTGCCGAACATCGCCGTGAACCTCGCCAAGCGGACGGTCGCGCCCGACCTGGAGCTGGTCTACGAGGCGGGCGTCTTCGGGGCCCGGCCCGCGCGGCTGCCGCTGTCGATCGGCGACCCGACGATCGTGACCGGCGCGACGGCCGTGGTCTCGATGTTCGAGCTGTTCGCGTTCTACCTGCAGCGCGGGCTGATCGACGTGGGCTTCCTGGGCGCGGCGCAGATCGACCGCTTCGGCAACCTCAACACGACCGTCATCGGCGACTACGACGCGCCGAAGACGCGGCTGCCCGGCTCCGGCGGCGCGTGCGAGATCGCGATCAACGCGCGCAACGTGTTCGTGATCATGCGCCAGTCCTCGCGCTCGTTCGTGGACAAGATCGACTTCCGCACATCGCCCGGGAACCTCGGCGGCGCCGAGCAGGCGGAGCGGATCCGCACGGCCGGCGGCTGGCATGGACGCGGCCCGTCCGTGGTCGTCACCGACCTCGGCATCTGGCACTTCGACGACGACGGCGAGATGCGGCTCGACTTCCTGCACCCGGGCGCCACGCTGGACGAGGTCCGCGCGACGATCGCCTGGGAGCCGCGGATCAGCACCGACCTCGCCGACGACGCCGGCGCCGACGGCGGAGGAGCTGCGCCTCGTCCGCGAGGAGCTGGACCCCGACGGCGTCTACACGAAGTAGCCGGCGCTCCGCATCAGCGGAGGGCCGCTGTCCGGTGGCGCGAGCCGCTAGTTGAGGACCGCGTCCTTCGGGCGGACCACCAGCACCGGGCACGGGGCGTTCCGGACCACGTGCTCCGACACGCTGCCGAGGAACAGGCGGCCGACCGCGCCGCGGCCGTGACTGCCGACCACGATCATGTCGGCGTGCTCCGCCTCGGCGGCCGAGACGATCATGTCGCCCGGGTCGCCCGTCCAGACGAGGAACGAGACGGTCGACGCCCGCCTCGCGACCCGCGTTCGACGAGCGCCTGGGCGGCCTGCTCGCGGTTCTCGCGGACCTGGTCGATCCGGGCACGGAACCTGCCGCCGGGCAGGAGCAGCGACCCGGGGTCGATCACCGACACGACGAGCAGCGACGCGCCGAGCCGGGCCGCCAGCTCGAACGCCTCCTCCGTCGCGGCGGAGGAGGCCTCGCTGAGGTCCGTGGCGAGCAGCAGCTTCTCCATGTCGCCAGCAGCCACGGCCGACGATGCGGCCGACGGCCCGGCGACCGGCCCGGCGGCCGGCTCGCGCCTCGACTGCGCCGCGATCGCGGTCACGTCAGTCCGTCGGCCTAGGCGAGCAGGGCGGCGATGATCGCGTCGACGTCGGCTGCCGTCGGCACCACGATCAGCGTGCTGACCATGCCGAACATGCCGTCCGCGCCCTCGACGTGCGGCAGGATGTGGCAGTGGAACGCCCAGACGCCGAGGCGGTCCGCGGTGATGTTCACGTCGTACCGCTCGCCCGGGTTGACGCCCAGGGTGTCGCAGTCGAACGAGGCACCGCCGAGCGGGTATCCGTCGCGGGCGACGACCTTCATCCGGTATCCGTGGCTGTGCCACGGATGCATCATCGTGCCCTCGTTCATGAACCGGATCCGCACCGTCTCGCCCTTCGCGGCGAGCACCGGGACGATCGCCGGGAAGCCGTGGCCGTTGATCGTGAAGCCGCCCAGCGAGTCGTTGGAGATCCAGACGTACTCGCGGTCGAACTTGTCGTCCGCGGTGGGCTTCTTCGGGTCCACGACGTACGCGCCGAGAAGGCCGCGGCCCGACCTGGTCGGTGGCGTTGTGGTGCGAGTGGTACATCAGCGAGCCCGGGCCGGGTGGCGATGAACTCGTACGTGTACGTCTCGCCCGGGACGAACGGCAGCTGGGTGACGAACGGCGACGCCGTCCTGGAAGAAGTCCACGAACTCCTCGCCGTGGAAGTGGACGCCGGTCGTCTCCGGTGAGGTTGTTCTTGAAGATCACGCGGACCTTGTCGCCCTCGGTGACCCGGATCGTCGGACCCGGCCACTGCTTGTTGTAGCCGAGCGCCGTGACGGTGGGCTTCAGCTCGTCGATCGGCCAGTCCATCTCGTCGATCGTGAGGTTGAAGACCTTGACGTCGCCGTCCAGCGTGGGCTTGAGCGGCGTGAGGGCGTCGGTGAGGACCAGCTGCGGGACCTGCACGAAGGACGGCTTCTGGGTGAGCTCGGGGTAGTTGTCCGCTGCGCCGAGGATTGTCGCCCACTTCGCGAAGGCCGCGGCACCGTAGACGTCCTTGAGCGCCGGGGACGAGGTTGCCGAGGTAGCGGCGGACGACGTTCCGGGCGTTGACGTCGTGCTGGGTCCAGCCGGCCGGGATGTTCGCCGCCGGTGAGGCGGACGGCGATGCAGCCGCCGAGGCCGACGGCGCCGGCGTCCCGCGGGGCCGCGCTCGCCGCCGCCGTCGGCGCGGTGGTCGCGGCAGGCGGGGTTGTGGCGGCGCCCGGCGTTGCCGCGGCACCGAAGCTCCACGCGGGCGCCGCGGCCGGGGCGCACGCGGCGACGCTGACCGCCACCAGGCCTCCTCCCGCGAGGCCGGCGACCCGGAGGAAGCCGCGGCGGGAGATCGCCTGCGACACTGCTCCGGCGGGATCCTCGACGGGCTCCGCCGGGGACGCGGCGGGGGGAATGGCGACGGTGGTTGTCCGCGGACATGGGCGCTCCTGCCGTGGTCGACTGTGGATTGGGGAATGGTCGTGGGCGATGGTAGCGCTGCGAAGTGACCAATGGCCCGAAGCCGCGGGTCCCTCTGCCCGCAGCGTTCGGCCGGCTGGTAGGCTGCAGCCGATGACGCGCGACGCCACCCCCTCTTCCGCCCGAGCCGCCCTGAGCCCGCGGTCCGTCGCGCACGTCGCCAGCGACTCGGACCCCTTCCCGCTCGTGGCCGCCCTCGACGCCCTCGAGCGCTGGCGTCGCGAGCCGACTGCCCGCCGTCGAGCCGAGGTGGGCAGGGCCCTGGAGGGGATCCTGGTGGTCGCCGGCGCCCGCGGTGCGGTGCTGGAGATCTGCGCACCGCCGCTGCCCACCCTCGAGATCGGGGCCGGGACGCTGGCCCGGCTGCCCGCCCAGGAGGACCGCGCGACCCTTGCCCTGTTCCCCCTGGGGTCGCACGAGGGCCACGGGATCCTCGGCCGCCTCTTCCTCGACGCACCCGCCGGCACGGTCGACGCTGTCGTGCGGATCATCGAGCTTGCCGTGGACGCGGCCTGGTCGCGGGCCGAGGTCCACGGCCGCGCGGAGCGGCTCGCGGCGCTCGAGGCCGCGACGCGCGCCGTCGCGGCGGAGCTCGACATCGACCGCGTGCTGGGCCTCATCGTGGATCGTGTGCGGGAGCTCGTCGGCGCGCGGTTCGCGGCGCTGGGCCTCGTGGACGGCCGCGGTCGCATCGAGCGGTTCATCACGAGCGGCATCAACCCCGAGCGCCGGGCGGAGATCGGGAGCGTGCCGCGCGGGCACGGCCTGCTGGGCATGGTGATCCGCGACGGCCAGACGATCCGGGCCGCGGACATCGCCGCCCATCCCGCCCACTACGGGTTCCCGCCCCACCATCCCGAGATGACGTCGTTCCTCGGTGCGCCGATCCTCGTCAAGGGCCGATCGGTCGGCAACCTCTACCTGACGGACAAGCCCGACGGCGAGCCGTTCTCGGAGGACGACGAGCGGCTGGTCGAGATGTTCGCGGTCCATGCCGGCATCGCGATCGACAACGCGCGTCTCCACGAGCAGGTCCAGCGCCTCGCCGTCGTCGACGAGCGGGAGCGGATCGGCAAGGACCTCCACGACGGGATCATCCAGGCGATCTACGCCGTCGGCCTGTCGCTCGAGGACGTCCCCGAGCTGGTCGAGGACGACGAGGGGCGGCTCGACGCCGTGGCCCGCGTCGATCGTGCGATCGACGCCCTCAACCTCGTGATCGCGGACATCCGCTCCTACATCCTCCGCCTGCGGCCGCCGATGGGCGGCGACGAGGACCCGGTGGAGGCGCTCGCCCGCCTGGGCGAGGAGCTGGGCATGCACGCGGTGATCGACCTCGAGACCGACCTCGAGGGCGGGGCCGCGACGCTCCGGTCGCTGCCGCCGGACCGCGGCTCGGACATCCTGTTCATCGTCCGCGAGGCGCTGTCCAACGTCGCACGCCACTCGGGCGCCAGCCAGGCCGCGCTGGTGCTCGCGCTCGACGAGGACGACCTGGTGCTGTGCATCGAGGACAACGGCCGGGGCTTCGACCCCACGCTCCTCCGGGGTCCGGACACCCTCGGCCGCCACCAGGGCCTGAGCAACATGCGCGACCGCGCGATCGGCATGGGCGGCACGTTCGCGGTGGAGCGCCCGGATGGCGCCGGCACGCGTATCATCGTGCGAGTGCCGGCGTTGTCCAGCGTCGGCGCCGGGGAGCGCCCTCCCGCCGCCACCGGAGACAACAGACCGTGACTGATCTCACCTCGCGGCCCCTGCGCCTGCTCGTGGTCGACGACCACGAGGTGGTCCGCCAGGGACTCGTTGCGCTGCTCGATCGCCGCGAAGGATTCCAGGTCGTCGCCGAGGCCGGCACCGCCGCCGAGTCGATCGAGCAGGCCCGCCGCTTCCAGCCCGACATCGTCGTGATGGACGTGCGCCTGCCGGACGGCTCCGGCATCGAGGCGTGTCGCGAGATCCGGGCCGAGCTGCCCACCACCCGCGTCGTGATGCTGACCTCGTATCCGGACGAGGAGGCGGTCCTCTCCGCCATCGTCGCCGGCGCCTCGGGCTACCTGCTCAAGCAGATCCGCGCCCGCGACCTGGTCGCCGCCCTCGAGTCCGTGGGCCGCGGCGAGTCGCTGCTGGACCCGGCGGTCACCGAGAAGGTCCTCGAGCGCGTCCGCCGCATCGCCACCGGCGCCTACACGGACGAGATGGCGCAGCTCACCGCGCAGGAGCAGCGGATCCTGCTGCTCGTCGCCGAGGGCAAGACCAACAAGGAGATCGCGCGCCGAGGTCTTCCTGTCGGACAAGACGGTGAAGAACTACGTCAGCTCGATCCTCTCGAAGCTGAACCTCGAGCGGCGCGCCCAGGCGGCCGCGTTCGTCGCGAAGCACCGGCTGGACCGCGGCGGGGCGTAGGCCGGGCATCGGCTGCCCCCACGGCGCCGCCTCGCCGACCACGCCGTCCGGGGCACGACGCATTCCGTGGAGGACGACCTCGTCGCGCTGGGGTCGCGTCCTGCGCATCGAGACCCGCGGCCGCGTGACCGGACGACCCGCCCGTGCCGCCGTGGGGTTCGTGGAGCGCCCTGACGGCTGCCTGGTCGTGGCGGCCGGCTCGGCCGACGCGGACTGGGCGCTCAACCTCCTCGCCGACCCCGGCGTGCCGGGTGACGATCGCCGACGTGACCGTGGCCGCCGTCGCGCGCGAGCTCGAGGGCGCGGCGCACGCCGACGGCGGTCCGGGACCTGATCCTCAAGTACGGGCAGCCCGCCGAGGGCCTGGGCGCCGGGCCGGCCTTCGAGCTGCGCCGGGTCCCCTGAGGCCTGCCCGTTCAGGCGCGGCGATCCGGGCTCTGCGGCGAGCGGGCCATCCGGCCACATCCGCCGCCGACCGGGCGCCTAGACTCCCGCCATGCGTATCGTGTCGCCCGAAGAAGCCGTCGCGGGGATCCGGTCCCGCGACCAGATCTACCTCCAGTGCGCCGCCGCGACGCCGTCGGTCCTCCTCGACGCCCTCGTCGCGCGCGCCCCGGAGCTGAGCGACGTCTCGGTGGTCCACCTCCACACGGAGGGCCCCGGCCCCCACCTGGCGCCCGAGATGGCGCCGCACTTCCGCCACCGCGCGCTGTTCATCGGCCCCAACGCGCGCAAGGCGGTCAACGAGGGTCGCGCCGACTTCGTCCCCGTGTTCCTGTCGGACGTCCCCGCCCTGTTCCGACGCGGCGCCCTGCCGCTCGACGCGGTGTTCGTCAACGCGACGCCGCCGGACGCCCACGGCTTCTGCTCGCTGGGCGCCGTCCGTCGAGGCGATGCACGCGGCGATCGCCGCCGCGAAGACCGTCATCGTCCAGTTCAACGCGGCGATGCCGCGGACGCTCGGCGAGTCGTTCATCCACGTCGAGCCAGATCGACCTCGCCGATCGAGGTGGACATGCCGCCGTACGAGTACGCGCGCCCGGCGATCGGCGACGTCGAGCGGCGGATCGGCGGCTTCATCGCGGACCTCGTCGCCGGACGGCGCCACGCTCCAGCTCGGGCATCGGCGCGATCCCGGCGGCGACGGCGCAGCTCCTGACCGACAAGAAGGACCTCGGCATCCACACCGAGATGTTCACCGACGCGGTCGTGGACCTCGTCGAGGCCGGCGTGGTCACCGGCGCGCGCAAGGCGCGCAACCGGGGCAAGATCGTCACCGCGTTCATGATGGGCACGAAGAGGCTGTACCGGTTCGTCCACGACAACCCGATGGTCGAGATGCGGCCGGTGGACTTCACCAACGACACGCACGTCATCCGCTCGTTCCACGACATGACCGCGATCAACTCCGCGATCGAGGTGGACCTGACCGGCCAGGTCGTCGCGGACTCGATCGGCTACCGGATGTACTCCGGCGTCGGCGGCCAGATGGACTTCATCCGCGGCGCGGCGCTCGCGCCGGGCGGGCGGGCGATCATCGCGCTGCCGTCCACGGCCGGCGCGGACGGGCTCATGTCGCGGATCACGCCGCACCTCGCCGAGGGCGCCGGCGTCGTCACCACGCGGGCCCACGTGCGCACGGTCGTGACCGAGTTCGGCGTGGCCGAGCTGTGGGGCAAGAGCCTGCGGGAGCGGGCGAAGGCGCTGATCGCCATCGCCCACCCGGACCACCGCGAGTTGCTGACGTCCGAGGCGCGCCTCCACCACGAGCTGTAGCAGTCGGGGTTCGCGCTCGTCCCGCGGCCGACGCCGGCCCGGCCCCCGATCCGAAGCGTCCCGAGGTCCGCGTCCAGCTCAGCCCGGACGCCGGGCGGCAGCACCCCATTCGGGGGTCCGTGCACCCGAATGGGAGAACCGCCACGCCATCCCCCGCAGGGAGACGGCTGTTCCCCGCGTCCGCGTGGATCCAATGAACGCAGCCGACACGCCCCGAGAATCATGAAACCCCCGCCACAGGGCGAGGGTCGAGAGTTCGGGTGGGTGCCGGGCGTCCCCTCCGGCACCCACCTCATGCGCAGTGTCCGGTGTGCGAGGTCGTCCGGTGAGTGCCGATCGGACCGCGTTGGCGGGACCTGCGGCACCCCTGGCAGGGCGGCCCGGCCGACGACCGGTCCGCGCCGGACCGCCATGCTGGTCCGGACGCGGAGGCAGCCACCGCCGCGTCCGCCTGCTGGCCTCGCGGTCCGGCGCGGGCGCCTGCGAGCGCCTCCCCAGAGGTCGAACATGCGCATCGAACGCGTGCTGATCATGGGTGCCGCAGGCCGGGACTTCCATGACTTCAACGTCGTCTACCGCGACGACCCGTCGGTCGAGGTCGTCGCCTTCACCGCGACGCAGATCCCCGGCATCGCGGATCGCCGGTACCCGCCGGAGCTGGCCGGGCGACCGCTATCCCGCCGGCATCCCGATCCGCCCCGAGGCCGAGCTCGAGACGCTGATCCGGGACCTCAGGGTCGACACGGTCGTCTTCGCCTACAGCGACGTCAGCCACGAGCAGGTGATGCACGCCGCCAGCCGCGCGCTGGCGGCCGGCGCGGACTTCTCGCTCCTCGGCCCGGCGCGCACGATGCTCGAGAGCGCGCGCCCGGTCGTCGTCGGTGTGCGCGGTTCGCACCGGGATCCGGGAAGAGCCAGACCAGCCGCTACGTGGCCCGGGCGCTCGAGGCGCAGGGCCTCAAGGTCGCGGTGGTCCGGCACCCGATGCCGTACGGGGACCTGGTCGCGCAGCGCGTCCAGCGGTTCGAGACCTACGCGGACCTGGACCGCCACGAGACGACGATCGAGGAGCGCGAGGAGTACGAGCCGCACCTCGACGCCGGCCGCCTCGTCTTCGCGGGCGTGGACTACGAGGGGATCCTGCGCGCGGCCGAGGCCGAGTGCGACGTGGTCATCTGGGACGGCGGCAACAACGACCTCCCGTTCTACCGGCCGGACCTCGCCATCGTCGTGGCGGACCCGCTGCGGCCGGGCCACGAGCTCCGGTACCACCCGGGCGAGGCGAACCTCCGCTCCGCCGACGTCATCGTCATCAACAAGGTCGACTCGGCGACGCCCGAGGCCCTGGCCGCCGTCCGCGCCGACATCGAGGCCGTGAACCCGCGCGCCGCGGTGGTCGAGGCCCGGTCGTCGCTGGCCCTCGAGGGCGGCGAGATCCGCGGCCGGACCGTGGTCGTCGTGGAGGACGGCCCGACGCTCACGCACGGCGGGATGACCTACGGCGCCGGCGTCGTCGCGGCGAGGCGCTTCGGTGCCGCCGAGATGGTGGACCCGCGCCCCTACGCCACGGGCGAGCTGGCCGCCACCCTGGCGAAGTACCCGGACCTCGAGCGGCTCCTCCCGGCGATGGGCTACGGCGACAAGCAGATCCACGAGCTCGAGGTCCGCCCTCGAGGCGATCCCGGCAGACGTGGTGCTGGCGGCCACGCCGATCGACATCACCCGCGTGCTCACGGTCTCCAAGCCGGTCGTGCGCGTCCGCTACGAGCTCGAGCCGATCTCAGGGTCCCTGGAAGCGGCCCTGGCACCTGTGATCGCCCGGGCAAAGGAGGCCCTCGCCGGCACCCGCTGACCTCGCAGCCTGCAATCCCGGGCCGGCTGCGCGCACCACGCGGCCGGCCCGCCGATCCGGCGCGGTCCCGGGGCTATCCCGCGATGGCCGGGTCCACGACCAGCACTGCCGTCCCTCGCACCTCGCCCGCCTGCAGCCGACGGAGCGCGAGGTTGGCGTCCGCCAGGGGGTGCGTCTCGATGTCCGTGGTGACGCTGATCCGGGCCGCCAGCTCAAGGAACTCGCGCGCGTCCTGCCGCGTGACGTTGGCCACGCTCCGGATCGAGCGCTCCCACCACAGGTCCTCGTACGGCATCGAGGGCAGCCCGTCCAGGTGGATCGCGTTGATCGCCACGACACCGCCGCGGTCCAGCGCCCGGAGCGCGGCCGCCACGACGGACCCCACGGGCGCGAACGTCACGGCCGCGTCGAGCGCGACCGGCGGCCGCTCCTCCAGTCCGCCGGCCCACGCTGCGCCGAGCTCGAGCGCACGGACCCGCTCCGGTGCCGAACGTGTCGCGACGTACGCCTCGACGCCCCAGGCCCTGGCCACCTGCAGTGCCAGCCGCGCGGAGGCGCCGAACCCGTAGAGACCCAGCCGCGCGCCGGCCGACGACGGGCCCAGGCCTGCCACTCGCAGCGACCGGTACCCGATGACGCCCCCGCACAGCAGCGGCGCCGCCGCGAGGTCCGGGAACGCCGCCGGGATCCGCACCAGCACGTCCGCCCGGGCCACGATCGCGTCGCTGTACCCGCCGTCGCTGTCCCAGCCGGTGAAGACCGCCGACTCGCACAGGTTCTCGCGCCCGGTGCGACAGAAGCGGCAGGTTCCGTCCGTTCCCGCCAGCCACGTGATGCCCGCCCGGTCGCCCACGGACCAGCCGAGGACGCCGTCGCCGGCCATCGTGACGACGCCCGTGACCTGGTGTCCGGGCACGATCGGCAGCCGGCGTGAGGCCAGGTCCCCCTCGCACAGCTGGAGATCCGTCCGGCACACGCCGCATGCGGTGACCCGGAGCCGGACCTCACCAGGTCCCGGCGTCGGATCGGGCCGGTCGACCGCGACGAGCGGTCCCGCAGACGCGGGTCCGGGTCGCTCGACGGGTCCGGGTCGCTGGAGGAGCATCGCGCGCATGGTTCACGAAGCGTAGCGAGACCGACGCACGCGCACAGTAGCCCCCGTACGCAGCGTCACGGGCCGCCCGGCCGGGGTCGGTCACGGAACAGGCGATCCGCGCGCTGCGCGCTTCGGGACCATCGGCAGGCGAACAGCGGCGTCGACCGGCCCACGATCGGCGTGCGGAAGGAGCATCTCCATGCACGGATCGACACGCCTCCGGCCCGTCAACCAGGGGGTCGGCACCGGTATCAACGCGGTGGTCTGGATCGAACCCGGGCGCGCCCTGATGGTGCGGGGGAGTGACGGCGGGGAGCACACGACCCTCGAGCTCCCCGTCCCGCACGCGCCAGCCGTCACGCCGCCGGCGCTCGCGGACATCGCCCACCAGATCGGCAACGTGGACCGGGTCCTCGTCCTTGGCAACGATGAGCTGCGGATCGTCCTGGAGCGGGAGATCGTGGCGATCGGTCACCGGCCGGAGATCATCCGCGACGCGGCGATTGAGGGCCCCGTGGACGAGGCCGTCCTGCTCGCCCGTCTGCGCAGGCTCGCCTGAGCCCGACGCGCCCGGACGGGACGCGGCTCGCCCCGCGCCTGATCGGGCCGGGGCGTCCCGTCCGGGCCGGGCCGTCCGGCACGGTCCTCGTGCGAAGCGGCCCACGCGCCCGCGACCGACGGCACTCCCGGCAACGGGATCGCGGGCAGACCATGGGCCTGCGGGCCCTGGAGCGCGCGACCCTGTTGTGCGAGCCGGCTGGCACGAGCGAGGTCGCACCTCCAATGACAGCCTCCACCTTCCCGTCGTCCCCCCACCTGATCTCCGCCCTGGCTCGCGAGGACAAGGCGCTGTCGCTCGCCGACGGTTCCGAGATCACGGTCCTGAGCCTGCCGCATGTCGACGCGACCCACCGGCCCGGGGTGCCGATCCAGGCTCGCGACGTGTGCATGACCCGTCTTGCACAGTTCCTCGATCTCCGGGTCGCGGATCGCCGAAGAGAGGAGGGGACCGGATGACCCATCTCGCACCGCCCTCGGTCCGTCTCCTCATCTGCGGCAACGCGGACCGCGGAGACGACGGGGCAGCGCTCAGCGCAGTGGCAACGCTGCTGCCCTCCCTGCCGTCCGCGCTGCTCGAGCGCCTGGAGGTGCGGCGCTGCGGTCACCTGCGCGTCGAAGACCTCCTGGACGTGCCGGCCGGCGAGCTGGCAGTTGTCGTGGATGCAGCCGTCGGAATCCCGCCCGGGCACGTCGTCACCCTGCCGATCTGGCAGATCGTGGCGGACCCCGCCTCGCCGACGCCCCGGTCCTCGCACGAGCTGCCGATCGACCAGGTGCTCGGGCTCGCCCAGGAGCTGCGTCCCGGCGGGCTGCCGGAAGGGACGTTCATCGGGATCGGCGGCCGCCGGTACGGGTACGGGCGCCCGCTGTCGAGGTCGGTGCGGCTGAACATGACGACCTTCCAGGCCGCGATCGCCGCCGAGCTGGCCCGGCTCACGCACGTCTCGGTGGAGGGCCCGGCGCCATCGGGGTAGACAGGCTGGGCCGACAGCCGGGCGAGGTTGTCACCCCGACCCGATCCGACGACCCCGCAGCGCCCACCACCGATCCGGGCGTCCCGCGACCATCGGCCCCCGCCTTCGGGACCCCTCGCCCTCCGGGTCACGGGTCCACTCGCGCACGCTTCCGACATGGTCTGGCTCCCGGTCGTCCCAACGACCTCACGGCTGCCGTGGCGGCAGCCACAGGAGTCCGGCCCCAACCCGCGGAGGTGCTCGCGTGAACGTGGCCTCGAGGCACGAGCCGAGGCTCGTGGGTGACCTGATGGCCCGTGAGCCAATCGTCGTCCGGGCCGACATGCCGCTCACGGTCGCCGCGGTCCTGATGGACCGGCACGGGATCAGTGGCCTGCCTGTCGTGGACGGCGGCGGGACCCTGGTCGGGGTGATCAGTGACACGGACCTCCTGCGCGCCCGCGCCACCGAGTATCTCTGGGCCAACTGGCCGGGCCTCCGGGTGAAGCACCTGATGACGAGCCCAGCCCTGACGAGCCGCAGGGATGAGTCGCTGACGGTCGCCGCACGGAAGCTGGAGCGCCACCACGTCGGCCGCCTCGTGGTGGTGGCCGACGACGACGAGGCGCTGCCCATCGGGGTGATCGCGATCGCCGACCTGATCCGGGCGATGGCGGCGCTGCCGGCGGAGGAGACGCCCGAGGCGGAACCCGTGGCGGAGGTCGGGTGGGCGCCGGATGCCGCCCCAGACGAGACGCACGGTGACTGAAGCGCCCGCGGATGCCCTGGCCGACAGCGGGACAACGCGCCCGCATGCATCGACGCGCGAGGGTGTCTACGGGCTGCTGGTGGTGCTCGGTGTCGTTGGGCTGCTGTTGGCAGCGTCCTTCGGCCTGCTGGCCGCTTTCGGCTTCTTCGGCTGCGGGTGCACCACCGTGCCTGCGACGCCGGCCTGACCAGCCGCGAGCCGCGGCCGATCACCCGAGCGCGGCTCGCAGGAACCGGCAGGCACGGAGCGTGACCCACGGGCTGGGAGCACCCGGCGCGTCCACGTCCGACCACAGCCTGCCACGGTACGGGTACTCGTTGCGCCATCGACCGGCGTCGTCCTGCTTCGCGAGGACGCGACCCACGAGGCCCGCCAACCGGGGATCACAGGCTCGACCCAGCTCCGCCATCACCTCCCCGATCTGCAGGACGTCCGCGACGTAGCCGGACGGGAATCCCAGCTTGAACCAGGCCGACGAGACCGCGCCGCCCCAGCCGGCGGGATAGCGCGCCGTTGCCGGGTCGACCGAGAACAGCAGCTCGACACCGGCGTCGATGGCCGCGAGGACCTCCTGAGAGCGCTGTGCGGGCGGGATCGCAGCCAGACCGCGGAGCGCCTTGACCGCGCCCCACGCGCACGGCAGCCCCTCGTTCACGCCGCAGGCGAACCCAGGCCCCGACGTGCCGGACGCGTAGAAGCGCGGCGCTCCCGGCCCCCCGAGGATGGCCCTCGCCTGCCAGTCGACCGCTGCGGCGACCCGCGGATCGGCAAGTTGGCCGAAGGCGATCAACGACCGGAGGAGGTTGCCGTTCAGGCAGTGGAGGACCGATGACGGCGGCGGTGGCCTGTCCGCCAGGTGGCTTCCCGAGCAACCGATGCCGCCGGTGACCGTCTGGGCGTGCGCGAGGACGTACTCGCACCCGGCGGCGATCCGTGGATCGCTGGGCGCAGCGCCGAGCTGCTCGAGGACGATGAGGCTCCAGACCGTGCCGGTGTACTTGGGCGCGTAGCCGGGCCCGGGCTTGACCCACCATCCACCGGGTTCCTGGGCGTCGAGGATCGGCGCCACCGGCGGCCGCGCCGAGGCGGCGACTCGCGCCGCGAGGACGTCGGGATCGTCCGCCGGCCGGCCTTCCAGCCAGCGCAGGGCGAGCTGCCGGACGGCCGGTCGCGCGGGTTCGAGCAACCATGGCCGCGGGTCGGCGTGGAGCGCCGCAAGCCACCCTTGAGTCATCCGTCGAGCCTCCCCACGCCATCCGGACCGGGCTGCTCGCCTCGAGCCGGCCCCGGCCTACGCGATGACCTCCTCCAGCCCGGCCTCGTATCCGGCGTCGAACGCGGCGACGTCCGAGGCCACCAGGTCCGCGTGGTTTGCCCCGAGGAGCACGTCCAGTGCCCTGTGGACGCTCTCGGGTTCCACGAACCGGCGAGCCCCGATCAGGGCGCCGAGCGCCACGACGGAGACGAGCCTGTCGTCGCCGGCACTGCGGGCGACCGCGGTGCACGGGACCTCGAGGATCTCGATATCGTCGCGCCCGGCCTCGGCCTCGATCAGGGTGGTGTTGACGACCAGGAGACCGCCGACTGCGACGAACGGGGTGTATTTCGCCATCGACGGCGGATTGAGCACGACCGCATGATCGGCCCGGTCGACGATGGGCGACCCGATCGGACGGTCCGCCACGATGACGGTGCAGGACGCGGTTCCGCCCCGCATCTCGGGGCCATAGGACGGGATCCAGAGGACCTCGCGGCCCTCGAGCAGCGCAGCCTCCGCCAGGACCTTGCCGGCGAACAGGATCCCCTGGCCACCGAACCCCGCGATGATCGTGGAGCGTTCCATCAGAACCCCTCCGTGATCGAGCGGTGCGGCCCGCCGGGCTGCGGCAGCGCAGGTGCGATGCCGCGGGACCGGTCCACGAAGGTGCCCACCGGGTAGGCGGCCGTGACCTCGGTCGCGAGCCGCTCCATCGCCTGCGACGGCGTCAGGTTCCAGCCGACCGGGCACGTGGACAGCACCTCGACGATCGAGAAGCCCCTGTCCTCGAGCTGGACCTCGAACGCGCGCTTGATCGCCTGCCTGGCCCTGCCGACATGGCCTGGGTCGGCAACCGACACGCGGGCTGCGTACTGCACGCCTGGCAGCAGCGACAGCATCTCTGTCACCGGCAGCGGGTAGCCGGTCGTCCGGACGTCACGTCCCTTCAGGCTCGAGCTCGTCTTCTGGCCGGGGAGCGTGGTCGGCGCCATCTGGCCGCCGGTCATGCCGTATATGCCGTTGTTGACGAAGATCGTGGTGAACCGCTCTCCACGGGCAGCCGCGTGGACGATCTCCGCCGTCCCGATGGCTGCGAGGTCGCCGTCGCCCTGGTAGGTGAAGACGATCCGGTCCGGTCGGACGCGCTTGACGCCCGTGGCCACGGCCGCGGCACGCCCGTGCGGCGATTCGAGCGCGTCCAGACGGAGGTAGTCGTACGCGAACACCGAGCAGCCGACCGAGCCGACCAGGATCGTCTGCCCGCCCAGGTCGAGCTCCTCCAGGACCTCCGCCACGAGCCGGTGCACGATGCCGTGGCCGCACCCCGGGCAGTAGCTGGTCGGGTTGGACAGCAGCAGCGGGCGACGGTAGACCACGCGGCCCTCGGTCATCGCGCCGCCGGTGCCCGCGCCTCCAGACCCGCGGGTCGCGCTCACGACGTCGCTCCGTCGCCGCCGGACAAGGCGCGCCGCATGGCGTCGACGACCTCGTCCGGGCTCGGCACCATCCCGCCCATCCGTCCGTGGTGGAACACGGGGACCGCACCTTCGATCGCCAGCCGGACGTCCTCGACCATCTGGCCGGCGGACATCTCCACGGAGAGGACGGCGCGGGCGCCGCGGGCGGCGTCGCGCAGCGCCTGGGCGGGGAAGGGCCAGAGGGTGATCGGGCGGAACAGGCCCGCACGGAGGCCAGCATCCCTGGCCCGCTCCACCGCCGTGCGCGCGATCCTGGCAGCGGTGCCATAGGCGACGACCACGACCTCCGCCTCGTCGAGGGACTCGCCGGCCCAACGCTGCTCCCGGGCCGTGATCTCCGCGAACACCGCCTGCAGGGCGAGGTTGTGCCTCTCGAGGTCCTCCGGGCGCAGGTCGAGGGACTTGATCGCGCGGGGTTCCCGGCCCGCGGCACCCTCCAGGACCCAGTCCGGGGCCGGGGGTCGTTCGACCGCCCGGAAGTCGGGCTTCACCGGCTCCATCGCCTGGCCAAGGATCCCGTCGGCGAGGATGATCACGGGAGTCCGATAGCGCTCCGCGAGGACGAACGCGTCCCCGACCAGGTCGATCGCCTCGGCGATGGACGATGGCGCAAGCACCGGCACGCGGTAGTCGCCGTGGCCGTGGCCCTTCGTCGCCTGCAGATAGTCTCCCTGGGCAGCACCGATGCTGCCGAGGCCGGGACCCCCGCGCATGACGTTGACCAGGACCATTGGCAGACGGGACCCCGCCATGTACGACATCGCCTCCGCCATGAGGCTGATGCCGGGGCTGGAGCTGGACACGAGGACCCTCGCCCCCACCGCCGAGGCTCCGAGGGCCATGTTGATGGCGCCCAGCTCGCTCTCGGCCTGGACGTACGTCCGGCCCTCCTCGGGCATCCGGCGCGCCATCCACTCCAAGAGTTCGGCCTGAGGAGTGATCGGGTAGCCGAAGTAGGCGTCGCACCCGGCGGCGATCGCGGCCTCGGCGATCGCCTCGTTCCCCTTCATCAGCACGCGGTTCGGGAGCGGGGACGCCTCGCCGCCGGTCCCTGGCGGCGAGGCGACGAGGTAGGGGAGCGTCCCGGCCCCCGGTTGGTCGAGCACGGCCACGGTCACGCCTCCCTGGGACGGGCGAAGATCGTGAGGGCGGCGTCGGGGCACATCCGCGCACATCTCGCGCAGCTGGTGCACGCGTCGGGGTCCACGAGCTCGACGGGGTGGTGCCCCATCGTGTTCACCTGGCTCGTGTCGAGGGCCAGCGCGCCGGGTGCACAGACGTCGATGCAGAGGGCGCATCCCTTGCACCGATCGGCCGCGACAAGGACGGGTCGGAAGGTCGGAGTGCCGTTCGGGGGACGTCGAAGTGGGGCGCCGACGAACGGTGCGGACATGGCCATGCAGGCACCTCCACGCCGAGGATGGTCTCGAGGCGGCAGGACCGGGAGGGCCGAGCGACCGGTTGCTGGTGGGCCGGTCCGCCCGTCCCAGACCACGCCGGACGCCCTATCCGGGCAACCCGCGGCGTCTCGGGGCGTCCCCAGCCAGCTCCCGGACCCGGGCAACCAGCTCCTGCTCCGTGAGGCGCTCGGCCGGCGCGGCGCGGACGTGGCGGCGGCGCCCGAGCCGCCGGTCGTCGGCCCCCAGGCTCCGCTCCAGGCGCTCCCGGACGCTCCCGGGCCCCACCACCATCACGTCGCCGTCGGGCGGCAGATGTTCGGACACGCACGCGACGAACGCCGCAAGGCGCGCCCGGCGCGCCCGCTCGGCGCCCTCAGGGCCGGATCCGCCCGCGTGACGGACGGTTGGATCCACGCGATCGTGACCGGTGGAACGGTGCCGTCCCGGCACGTCCGAGCGGACCCTTTCGACGGTGGCCCGGTCCGCCCAGCGGACGATGATGGCCTCCTCGCTGTCGATCCAGACCAGCGTGGTGGGTGCCTCGGCGATGCGCACGTGCATCTCGACCTCCCCTCAACGCGCCCAGACGGGCTGCCCGTCGTCCCGGGCCAGGTCTGCCCAGCACACGCCTGCGGCGCGTTCCCATGACTGCCGGTCCACGTGGACCGGGAAGCGGTGGCTCCCTGCCGCGAAGGTGCTCGCGCAGCTCGACTCCACGCGCCGAGCAGCAAGCCAGTCGATGAGGCCGGCGTCGGGACCCGCCTTCGTGCGGAGCTCGACGGCCATCTCGTGCCTCCTCTGATGGCCGGATGCCGCAAGGCCGGTTGCCTCGCAGGCTTCCGGGCCGGGCCAGAAATCTGCGCGCCTCACCGGGCGATGACGAGAGGCTTCGGGCCGGGTCAGTCGGGGCGGATGGCCCGTCCGCACCCCGCTCCAGGCCGGGGCGGGGTGCGGACCCACCCCTGTCAGCGGTGCGGCGTCGCCTCCTAGGCGATGGATCCGCCCGTCTCGGCTCGTCACGGCTGCGCCCGGCCCCGATCCGTCGCCTGCAGGACGACGTTGCCCGGCTTCGGCCTCGATCTCGGCCCCCAAAGCCGCCTCGACGCCCGAGTTGGTCGACCCGGAGCCGACGCTCGACTGGTCGGTCCGCGCGCGGCCGGCACGGCGTCGTCCCGTGCTGCGCGCCCGGCGTCGCAGGTGCGGCCGGAGCCGAGCCCTCCCGCCAGGGACTGGCCAACGGCCCCTGCGGAAGTGACGGATGGCACTCATGCGCATCTGCGCATATATTGATGATCAGGCCATGGACGAGATCACGACCCTCCAGGCCGAGGTCCTGAGGACCCTCGCGAACCCCCGCCGGCTGGAGATCATCCACCGCCTGGCCCAGGGGCCCTGCGAGGTGGGCCGGCTCGCCGAGGAGATCGGCGCAAGCCAGCCCAACATCTCGCAACATCTCTCGGTCCTGCGGGCCGCCGGCATCGTGGACGCGGAGCGTGACGGCCGGGAGGTCCGCTACCGGCTGGCGGACCCGGACGTCATCGTCGCCTGCAACGTCATGCGGGGCGTCCTCCAGCGGCGCCTCACCCGCCTCGGCCGCCTGTCCCACCTGGACCAGGCCGCAGCCGAGCTCATCGAGATCCAGTAGGCCGAGCGAGGAGTCACCCGCGTGGACGAAACCATCAACCTGGTGCTGTTCTCGGGCACGGACGACAAGCTGCAGGCAGCCGCCGTGATGACGGCCGGCGCCGCCGCCCTGGGCAAGCCCGTCAACATCTTCCTGCAGTACTGGGCGCTCCGCAGCTTCGCGAAGGCGGCGATCGACGCCGATCACGGCCTCGCGGCCGAGGCGGGCGAGTCCGGCCGCGCGTCGGTGGATGCGCTCGCCCGGGCGGGCCAGGCCAGCTGGGCCGAGACGTTCCGCCAGGCCAAGGAGCTGGGCGAGGTCGACATCCAGGCCTGCTCGCTGTCCATGGACGTCCTGGGACTCGAGGACGACGACCTGGACCCGCTCGTCGATGGCGTCGAGGGCGTGACCGCCTTCTACCTGAACGCCGGCGATGGCCGGATCATCTTCATCTAGGCCAAGTGTGCGGCGCCCTTTGCCGCGAGGAAGGAGCAACCGATGACCCAGGCCGCCGACGTGACCGTCGATGCGCGCGGGCTGAACTGCCCGATGCCCATCGTCAAGACCGCACAGGCCGTGAAGGGCCTCACCTCGGGGCAGATCCTCGAGGTCCTTGCCACCGACGCAGGATCCGTCAAGGATTTCGCCGCGTGGTCCAAGTCCACCGGCAATGAGCTGGTCGAGCAGACCGTTGACGGCGGTGTCTACCGCTTCGTCATGCGGAAGAAGTAGGGATCATCCGATGACCGTTGCAGAACTCCCCGTCACCCCCGTGACCCTGCCCGCCCCCGCCGCCGAGCACGAGGCAGAGACGAAGCCCCAGAGCCTCGCGTTCATCTGCTACAGCGGTGACCTCGAGAAGACCTGGGCCGGCATGATCCTCGCCTCAACCGCCGGCGCGATGGGGATGCCCACGAAGGTCTTCGTGACCTTCTGGGGCCTCCAGACGTTCGTCAAGGATGGCAAGCGGATCACGGGCGACAACTGGATGCAGAAGATGCTGTCCATGATGTCCCGCCCCGGGATCGCGCACCGGAAGCTGTCCAAGATGAACTTCCTGGGCATGGGCCCGTGGATGATGCGCAAGCTCGCGAAGCAGTACAACGTGTCCTCGCCCGCGGAGCTGCTCGAGATGGCCCAGTCGCTGGGCGTCGAGTTCATCCCGTGCCAGATGACCATGGACCTGTTCGGCATCAAGCGCGAGGACCTCATCGACGGCATGGGCGAGCCCGTGGGGGCCGCGACCTACCTCGGCTTTGTCGCCGAGGGCGCCTCGCCGATCTTCATCTGATCCCATCCTGGCCGTGGCGCGGCGAGGGTCCTCCCACTCGCCAGCGCCCTCCGCGTCCCACACGAGGAACGAATTCGATGACCGAAACCCAGATCCCGACCGTCACCCGCACGCTGGACGCGCGCGGCAGCTTCTGCCCGGGCCCGCTCATGGAGCTGATCCGCGGGATGAAGGAATCCGAGGTCGGTGATGTCCTCGCCATCCTGTCCACCGACAAGGGCAGCAAGACCGACATCCCGAAGTGGATCGAGAAGGCCGGGCACAACCTGATCGGCGTGTTCACCCGCGACGGCTACGACGAGATCATCGTCGAGAAGGTCCGGTAGGCCTTCCATGAAGCACGTCGTCGTCCTCGGCGGCGGCGTTGGGGGCACCCTCGCCGCGAACCTGATCGCCCGCAAGCTCAAGAGGCAGATCGCCGCCGGCGAGGCCCGGGTCACGGTGGTCGACGAGACCGGCAACCACGCCTACCAGCCCGGCTACATGTACATCGCGATGGGCCAGGAGCGCGCCGAGAAGCTCGTCCGCCCGGAACGGAAGCTCCTCGACGACAACGTCGACCTGGTGGTGGACACGATCGAGCGGATCGACCCGGCGGCGCAGTCGGTCCAGCTCGCCTCGGGGAAGCACCTGCAGTACGGGCAGCTGGTGATCGCGACCGGGTCCCGCATCATGCCCCAGGAGATCGAGCACTTCGACACCGAGGCCCACCACTTCTACACAGCCGAGGCGTCGGCCAGGCTGCGCAAGGCGCTCGACGCGTTCACCGGCGGGAAGATCGTCATCGGCATCGCCGGCATCCCGTACAAGTGCCCGCCGGCGCCACTCGAGGTCGCGTTCCTCATCGAGTCCGAGCTGCGGGAGCGGGGCCTCCGCGACAAGACCGAGCTCACGTTCCTCTCGCCCATCAACCGTGCCTTCACCATCGAGAGCGTGTCCGACATGGCCACGCCGATCTTCGAGGAGAAGGGGATCCGGCTCGAGCTGCTCGCGGGAGTGTCCGAGATCGACGCCGAGCGCAAGGTGGTCATCACGGATGCCTTCGAGGAGCACCCCTACGACCTGCTCATCTGCGTGCCCCCGCACAGGGGCGCTCAAACCGTCATCGACTCCGGCCTCGCCCCGAAGTCCGGCTGGCTCCCGACGGACCGCACCACCCTGCAGGTGAAGACGGTCGCAAAGCCCGCGCCGGGTCAGGCCGACGCCGACATCCCGCGCTTCGCGAACATCTTCGCCCTGGGCGACACGACCGACCTGCCATTGTCCAAGGCGGGCTCAACGGCGCACTTCGAGGCGCCGATCGTCGCCGAGCGCGTGGCAGCGGCGGTCCTGGGACGCAAGCCCAGCGGCAAGCACAAGAGCTACACCGGCAAGGTCATGTGCTTCTTCGAGGTCGGCGACGGCAAGGGCACGCTGCTCCAGTTCGACTACGAGCATCCACCGAAGCCCCCCAAGCCGAACCAGCTGTGGCACCTGGGCAAGATCGTGTTCAACAAGACGTACTGGCACACGGTGCCCAGGGGCCGGATCTAGGGTCCCGCGGCACCCGAGCCTTACAATCGGCGGGTGATCACGCCCGCCGCTCCAGCCCGATGACCGGGCGCGTCTTCCGACGTTCGAGCCAGCCCAATCCGTCGGTCGCGGTCGAGGCCCACGGCTCCACGATCGTGGACGCCGACGGCCGCGAATACCTGGATGCCGCGGGCGGTGCGATCGTGGTCAACGTTGGCCACGGGAGGCGCGAGGTCGCGGACGCCGCCGCCGCGCAGGCCGGGCGCCTGGCGTATGCCCACGGCTCGGCTTTCACGACCGAGCCCGTGGAGCGCTACGCGGCCGAGCTTGGCGCGCACCTGCCGGTCGACGACCCGTACGTCTACCCGGTGTCCGGCGGCTCCGAGGCGATCGAGACCGCCCTCAAGATGGCGCGCGCGACGCACCTGGCCCGCGGCGAGGCCGACCGGCTCATCGTGTTCGCGCGGTGGGGGAGCTACCACGGCAACACGCTGGGTGCGCTGGACCTCTCGGGCCGCCGGCCGCTCCGCCGCCCCTACGAGGGCTGGCTGGGCCGCTTCCGCCACGTGAGCGCGGCCTACCCATACCGCGGGGGAGAGCCGGGATGTCAGGCCCTGGGGACCGCGGTGGAGCTGGCCGACGAGCTCGAGCGCGCGATCACGGCCTCCGGGCCTGGCACCGTGGCCGCGTTCGTGGGTGAGCCCATCGTCGGCGCCACCCTGGGCGCGGTGGAGCCGCCCGAGGGCTACTGGCCGGCGATCGCCGAGGTCTGCCGGCGCCATGGGGTGCTGCTCATCGCCGACGAGGTCATGACCGGGTTCGGACGGACCGGGACCTGGTTCGGAATGGATCACTACGGGGTACGGCCGGACCTGCTGGTGGCGGCGAAGGGTGCGACCTCCGGGTATTGGCCGTTCGGGTTCGTGGCCGCGTCCGGCGAGACCTGGGAGACGGTCACCCGCGGCAGCGGGTTCATCCACGGTTTCACCTACTCTCACCAGCCCGTGGCGGCGGCCGTCGCGCGCGAGGTGCTCCGGATCCTGGAGGCCGAGTCCCTGGTCGGGGCTTCGGCCGCGAAGGGAGAGCAGCTGAAGGCGCTGCTCCGCACGCGCCTGGACAGCCACCCGGCCGTCGGCGACATCCGGGGTCGCGGGCTCATGGTTGGCGTCGAGCTGGTCGGGGACCGCGGAACGAAGGCAGCGTTTCCGCGCGCCGCGAAGCTCACCGAATCCGTCGTGCGGATCGCCCGCGAGCGCGGCCTGCTGCTCTACTCGGGGACCGGGAATGCGAACGGCACGGACGGCGACGTCATCCTGCTCGGCCCGCCATTCGTGGTCACGGACGAGGAGCTGGTGCGGATCGCCGACGGGCTGGGCGACGCGCTGGACAGGGCGCTGGAAGGGATCGCCGACGGCCGATAGGCCTGGCCTCGCTCCTGCCGGGTGGCCGCGTCCGTCTGGCTCGGCGCCCAGGCTGGTGCCCGCCACGCGGAACGATCATGTCGACGCTCCCCGCCCGACCGCGCCGCTAGCGCCTCCGGGCGGAGGCGCGCACGAGCAGGATTCCGCCGAGCACGACCAGCAGGATCGGCCAGATCAGGTCGGAGAGACCGGGGACGACCAGGCTGGACCCGCCGATGGCGGCGAGGATCGCACCCAGGCCCGCCTGCCAGCCCCAGCCGCCACCGCTTGCCCCGCGGACCAGCGCGATGAACAGGAAGGCGATGCCGAGACACAGCGTCCCGACGCCGGGGCCGCTCACGATGCCCGCCGCGGCCAGCAGGTCGGGTGCGGCCAGCGCGGTGATGATCGCGCCGAGGTAGAGCGACCCGACGCCGCGGTTGACCAGCCAGGACACGAGGAACGCGAGTCCGGCGGCCAGGAACAGCAGCGAGCCCGCGGTCTCGAGGGACGGGAAGACGGAGCGCAGCAGCAGGAGCGCGCCGAACACCACGAGGAAGATCCCGAACCACGGCAGCCGGGACCTCCCCCGCGGTCCGCCGATGTCGTTCCACTCCCAGCCGTAGACGCGGACACCTCCGTCGATGACCTCGCCCTGAATAGGTTCGGTCCGCCGTTCGCTCATGGTCTCCTCCGTGGTCTGGCCCGCTGAGGGTAGCGCGGCGGCGCGCGCAGGGCGCGCGACACGACTGCGCCGGGGCCGCGCGCGGCCCGCCGTCTGCGCGCCGGGGCGCGACCCGCCTGCGCGCCGGGGCGCTCCGGCAGGGTGCGGTCTCGCCGGACTACGATCCGGCCATGCCGCACGTCATGACCGTCCTCGGCCCCGTGGAGCCCTCGGCACTCGGGTTCACCCTTCCCCACGAGCACACCCTGTGCACCCTCTGGCACATCCAGAACCGGTGGGACTACTGGGAGCTGACCCGCGACGAGCCGGTGATCCTCGAGGAGCTGCGCCTGTTCAGGGAGGCCGGGGGCACGGCCCTCGCGGACCTCACGCTGCCCGGGATCGGGCGCGACCCGGTCTGGCTGCGGGGCTTGTCCGAGCAGAGCGGCCTCCACGTCGTCATGGGCGGCGGTTGGTACCGGACCTCGTACTACCCGATCGAGACGCTGATCGAACGGCGCTCGGTGGATTCCCTGGCGGAGGAGCTGGTCGGCGAGGCGACCGCCGGCGTCGGCGACACGGGGATCCGCACGGGGATCTTCGGCGAGATCGGCACCGACAAGCCGTGGCTGACCCCTGCCGAGGAACGCGTGCACCGGGCGGTCGCGCGGGCGTCACGGCGGACCGGGCTGGCAATCTCCACCCATGCCGTGATGTCCGACGTGGGTGCCGCCCAGCTGACGATCTTCGAGGAGGAGGGCGTGGACCCGGGCCGGGTCGTCATCGGGCACGCGGACAGCTACCCGGTCCTGGACCACTGCCTGTCGCTGGTCAACCGGGGTGCCTCGATCGAGTTCGACTTCCTGGGCATGTCGTTCACGCCCACCGAGAAGCACGGAGAGACGCGGGTCGTGGACCTGCTCCTGGAGCTCCTCCACCGCGGGCACGTGGACCGGGTCCTGCTGAGCCAGGACGTCTGCCACAACAGCCAGCTCCGGCACTACGAGGGGAACGGCTACACGTACCTCCAGACGACCTTCCTGCCGCGGCTGCTCGCGGCCGGGGTGTCGCAGGCGGAGATCGACCGCCTCACGATCGAGAACCCGCGCCGGATCCTCACGATCGGCTGACGGCCCGGCCACGCGAAACGGCCGGCAGAGGCGGACCTCGACCGGCCGTCGTGCGAGCGGAGTCGCGTCTACTCGGCGAGGGTCGCGGCTACCGATAGCTCCACGTTGCCCTTGAGGGCCTGGGAGATGGGGCATCCGTCCTTGGCGCCGTCCGCGAGCTCGGCGAACTTCGCCTGGTCGAGCCCCGCGACCACGCCCACCACGGTGAGCTCGCTCCTGGTGATCCGCCAGCCCGCGTCCCCCTGGTCGAATGTGACCACGGCCGTCACCGTCAGCAGCGTGGCCGGCGTGCCGTTGCGGGCGAGGCGGCTCGCGAAGGACATCGAGAAGCATGACGCGTGCGCGGAGGCGACCAGCTCCTCAGGGCTGGTACGCCCGTTGTGTGCCTCGGTCCGTGACGCCCACGTGATCGGCAGACGGGTGAACGCGCCCGACGACACGTAGTTGATGGAGCCTGCGCCCGACACGAGGTCGCCGTTCCAGGCGACTTCGGCGAACCGTGTGATGGCCATGTGCGGTTCCTCCTTGGGCATCGATTCGCTCCTAGGGTGCCACGGCTGAGTCACGACCGCGCGCGAACACGAGCGCGCGACAAGCGAGTGCGCGGATTCGCGACCGGGAGTGCGCGGATGCGCGGCCACGGACAGCGCAGGCTCACGCCAGACGTCGAACGCCCCGCACCCGGGGGGACCGGGAGCGGGGCGGGGATTCGAACGGTGAGGCCGGTCGTCCGGCCGCCGCTCAGCCTGCTGCGGGTGCCGCGTCGGGCGCTTCGGCGGTGGCGCGGGTCCCGCGCGTGAGGCGGCGGGAGGCCCAGGTCTTCCCGCCGTCGACCAGCGAGTAGATCACCGGGATCACGAGGAGGGTCAGGAACGTCGAGCTGAACAGGCCGCCGATGACGACCGTGCCGAGCTCCGCGGCGATGATCGAGCCCTTGCTGAAGCCCGCCGCGAGCGGGATCAGCGCCAGGATCGTCGCGATGGCCGTCATCAGGATGGGCCGGACACGGGTCCGCCCGCCCTCGACGAGCGCGTCATAGGTGGACATCCCCTGCGAGCGCAGCCGTTCGACGAGGTCGAGCAGGACGATCGCGTTGGTGACCACGATCCCGATGAGCATCAGGAACCCGATGAGGGCGCTGACGCCGAGTGGCCGGCCGGTGATGTACAGGGCCGTGATGGCCCCGATCGTCGCGAGCGGCAGGGTGAACAGGATGATGAACGGCGTGACCAGGGAGTTGAACGTCAGCACCATCGCCACGTAGACGACCAGGATGGCGATGCCCATCGAGACGTACAGGCCGCCGAAGGCCTCGTTCATCTGGGCGGTGACGCCCGCGAGGGTGACCGTCACCCCGTCGGGGATCTGGCCCTTGGCGACGAGCGTGTCCACCTGGGCCTGGACGTCCTTGCTCACCTTGCCGGTGTTGGTGCTGGCGATCTCGGCGCTGATCGAGGCCGCGGGCGACTGGTCGATCCGCGTGATCGAGCCCTGGGCGTTGACCTGCTCGACCGAGGCGACCGAGCCCAGCGGCACCTTGACCGCCGTGCCGACCTGCAGCTTGGAGAGGTCGTCCACGGAGGCCACCTTGGCCGGGTCCACCTGGACGAACACGTCCGTGGCGTTGCCCTGGCCGTCGATCACGATCCGCGTGGCCACCGTGCCGACGAGGGCGGCGCGGACCTCCTGTGCGACCTGGGCGGCCGTGAGGCCGATCCCGATCGCCTTGTTCGGGTCGGGGGTGACCTGGATCTCGGGCGTGCCCGTGGACAGGTCCGACTTGAGGTTGAGCAGGTCGGCGTTGCCCGCGAGCGCGGCCATCACGACGTCGTTGGCCCGGGCCACCTTGGCCGGGTCATTGCCCGACACGATCAGGTTGAGGCCGTTCGAGGAGAACCCGGCGGTCTGCGCGACTGCCACGTCGTAGCCGTTGGTCTTGACCGGCGCCAGGTCGTCGGAGAGGGTCTTGGCGTAGCTGGTGAGGTCCACGCTGTCGGCGAGCTTGACCGTCATGCGGGCGCTGTTCGCCGGGCGGCCGCTCATCGCGGCCACGACCGTCTGGAACCCCGCCTCGCCCTCACCGGGGATGGAGGACTGGACGAGCAGGACGTTGGGATCCTTCTGGAGGATCTGCTCGGCCTTGATGGTCTGGTCGAGGACGGCCTGCGACGAAGCGCCGGAAGGCGGTGCGATGGTCACCTGCAGGAGCTTCTCGGACCCCGAGTTGATGAACGCCGTGGGCAGGAGCGGCGCGAGGAACCCGGTGAGCACGAACAGCCCGGTGGCGACGCCGACCACGCCGAGCTTGGTCTTGCGGTTGCGCAGGACCGTCGTGATCGTCGGCGTGTACGCCCTGATCCAGAACGAGTTCTTCGGCTCGCCGTCCTCGTCCACGTTGACCTTGACCTTGTCGATCAGGAGATAGGCGAGCACCGGGACCACGGTCAGCGCGCATATCAGCGAGGCGAGCAGCGCAAAGGTGACCGTGAGGGCGAAGGGCAGGAACAGCTGGGAGACGATCCCGCCGACCAGCCCGAGCGGCAGGAAGACGCCGACGGTCGTGATCGTCGCAGCGGTGATGGCGCCGGCGACCTCCCTGGGGCCGTTGATCGACGCCGTCCGGCGATCCTCGCCCAGCGCCCTGTGGCGATAGATGTTCTCGAGGACGACGATCGCGTCGTCCACCACCCGTCCAACCGCGACGGCCAGGCCGCCCAGCGTCATGACGTTGAGGGTGACGCCGGTCGCCTGCATGACGACCAGCGCCGTGAGGATCGAGAGCGGGATGCTGACCGCGGCCACGAGCGTGGAGCGGAGGCTGAACAGGAACAGGAAGATGGTCAGGATCGCGAACACGGCGCCGGCCCCGCCTTCACGGAGCAGGCCGTCGCGCGACTCCTTGATGAAGGTGGACAGGTCGTTGACGACCTGGACCGACACGCTGTCCTTGTTCTGGGCGCCAAGCTCGTTGAGCTTGGCCGTGACCGCGTCCGCGACCTCGACGGTGTTGGCGTTGGAGCTCTTCGAGACGGACAGCGACAGGGCGGGCTTGCCGTCCGTCCGGGCGAAGCCCGTCGTCGCCACGCCCATCATCTCGACGGTACCCAGGTCGCCGATCGTGACCGGGGTGGGCGCATGGGGCGTCACGGGGGCGGCGGACGGATTCGGGTTGGTGGAGGCCACGGGGCCCTGCGATGCGGCAGGCTGGCCGGAGGCGGCAGGCTGGCTGGAGGCGGCAGGCTGACCGGAGGCGGCAGGCTGACCGGAGGCGGCAGGCTGACCGGAGGCGCGCAGGCTGGCCGGTGCCGGTGCCCGGGACGGCCGTGGGCATCTTGACCCCGACCACCATGTTGGCGACCTGGTCCACGCTGCCGATGTGGCCGATCGTCGAGACCGGGATCTTGTTGCCCTCGGTCCTGATCTCGCCTGACGGGAAGGTCAGGTTGTTCGCTGCGAGGACGCCCGTGACCTGGGCCAGCGAGACGCCGTTGGCGGCCATCTTGTCCGGGTCCAGCGTGATCTGGACCCGCTGCACCTCGCCGCCGGTGACGTCGACGCTGCCGACGCCGTCGATGCCCAGGAGGGCGGGCTTGATGATGTTCTGGGTGACGTCCGCGGCGGCACGCGAGGCCGCCGTCGGACGTCGCGGCGATGGACGCGATGATGACCGGCGAGGAGTTGATGTTGAGCGCCGTCACCTGGGGCGTCACCGTCTGGGGCAGGCCCGCGTTCTGGAGGTTCGCCTCGATTGCCGCGCGGATCTCCTTGACGTCCGAGCCGAACGCGAACTGCGCGACGACGAGGGACAGGGAGTTGGCCGACGTGGACTGCAGGCTCTTGAGGTTCGGAACGCCGGAGATCGCCCGCTCGATCGGCTTGGTCACCTGGTCGGCGACGTCGTTCGCCCCCGCGCCGGGGAGCGGCGCGATGACCGTGATGACCGGGAACTCGATGTCGGGGAGGAGCTCCTGCTTGAGGTTTCCCCAGGCGAGGAGGCCGGCGATGAACATGGCTCCCGCCAGCAGGAGCACCACGCTCCGCTTGTTGACGGCGAACTCGGAGAGGCGGCTCATGCGGGATCCTTTCGCACTGGCGCGGGGAGGCTGGGGGACGCGGACCCCTCGGTCCCGGCGTGGCGGGTGGCAGCGTTGGACAGTGCGGCGAGAGCGTCCCTCACACAGGTGAGGTCCCTGTCGCCGAGGAGCTCGAGGAGCTCGCGCATCTGGCGGGCATTCAGCTCGCGGAAGCGGTCGATGAAGTCATGTCCCGCGGGAGTCAGCCCGACCATCACCTGGCGGCGATCGACGGGATCCTCGCGGCGGGTGGCGTAGCCCTGGTCCACCACGCGGTCAACGAGCCCGCTGATCGTGGACAGCGAGACGCCGAGGCGGTGGACGAGCTCGGACATGTGGAGCTCGCCGGCGGCGCCGAGGAGGTACAGGAGCTTGGCCTGGGGCATCGTGATGGCGATCTCCAGGAACTCCGGTGCGTGACTGTCGGCGAGGAGCTGCATGAGCGCCTCGTAGCCGGCGATCACCTCGTCGACGACCAGAGAGCGGTCGGTCTGCGTGATGGCTGGTTCCTTCGTTTGCGACTGATGCTTCGGTGCTACCGAACCATTCGGCCGGGACGATACATTGGATTGGCGGATGGCACCGCTGATCGCGACCCGCGGTGCTGGCGCTCGAGACAGGGCGAACCCGTTCAGGCGATGGGCCGGCCCGTCCCGGAGCGGGCGTGCCCGCCCGACGTCCTCAGTGGCAGGTACCGGCTGCCTGGTCATGCACGGCGCCGTCGACCCCGACGAAACGGGACGACCAGGAGTCGTCGAGGAGCGTGAGCTCCAGCACGCCGTAGGTGTCGTTGATCCTGACCAGCGAGTTCGGACGCGTCCCCCTGAACGCCTCGAGCTCGGCGCCGCCCGTGCCAGCGACGATCTCCACGATCCCACGCGCGGCGTCCGCCGTACCGTCGGGATCCTGCGGGGCGAACCGCTCGTACTCGTGATCATGGCCGTCGAGGACGAGATCGGCACCGGCCGCGTACAGCGTGTCCCACAGCGGGCGGACGGAGCCGTCATTCCCGTGCTGACCGCTGCTGAACCGCGGCTGGTGGAGGAGGGCGACCGTGCAGCGGGCGCTGCTCGCGGCGAGGTCCTCGCGTAGCCACCGCTCCTGCTCCGACCCGCTGCTGCACCCTCGACCCGCGAACCCGCAGTTCCCGTCGAGGACCACGACGTGCCAGGCTCCGAGATCATCCGAGAACCAGGTCTTGCCATCCCGTGCCGCCGCGCTCCCCATGTAGGCCCGCAGGGGCGCGCCATTGTCGGTGTGGATGTCGTGGTTGCCGGTGACCGCGAACCGGATCCGGTCCTTCACGGCTCCCCAGGATCCGCCGAAGCAGTCGGTGAGCTCCGTTGCCGTTCCGTCCTCGTACGCGGTATCGCCGAGCGTGGCGATGACGCCGTTGATGCTCGCCGCCAGCGCGCCAGTGGCATCGTCGTGGGTCGAGTCGCAGCGACCGATGTCGCCGGCCGCGAGGAGCACGGTGGGCGCGCCCGGCGATGCGGTCTGGGTCGGTGTCGACGTGGCGGTGGTGGGCAGCACGTTCGCGGTCGGGCTCGGGGCGATGGTGCCCGGTGGCTGCGTCGCCGACAGGGGCGGTGCGGTCGTGTCCTGCGATCCGCAGCCCACGAGGCAGGCGGTCGCGAGGACGGTCGTCGCGAGCAGCAATCCTGCGCGGCGGGGTCCGCGACGTGTGTCCAACGCGATGCGCCCTCGTTCGGTGGCCGTGCGGGGTACCGCTGCCATGCGATGCGGCTTTCCAGCGCGTTGAGGATACGGGACAACGACCCGCCGACCGCATTCGGGCCCCCGCGGAACGTACCATCGGCCGCGTGAGCCATCCCCACCGCCGCGTCTCGCGTGCGGCCGCGCGCCGCTTCCTCGTCCAACGGCATCTGCTCGCCCCACCGCGCGCGCTCCCGGCAGAGCCAGCGTCGGTCATGCGCGTCCTGGACCGGCTCGGTTCCCTGCAGTTCGACCCGCTCGAGGTGGCCGGGCGCAACCACGACCTCATCGCTCCTTGCCCGGATCGCCGGCTACCGCCGGCCGTGGACAGACGACCTCCTCTACCGGGACCGCGTCCTCTACGAGACCTACAACAAGATGCTCTCGCTGGTCCCACCGCGGAGCTGCCCTGGTACCGGGTGACGTGGGACCTCAGCCAGGCGAGCACACACGGATGGCGCCTTCGACGAGCACGCGCCGCTGGTGGAGGAGCTCCTGGAGCGGATCCGCACGGACGGCCCCCTGAGCTCCACGGACGTCGAGCCGCGGGCCTCCATCGACTGGTACTGGCGCCCGACCAACCAGGTCCGCGCGCTCCTCGAGGCGCTGGCGGAGGCCGGCGTCCTGGCGATCGCGCGCCGCGAGGGCAACCGGCGCGTCTACGACCTCACAGAGCGCCTCTTCCCGCCGGACCTCCTGGCCCAGCGTCCGCCCGAGCGCGAGCAGCGGCGGCACAAGCTCCTCTCCCGCTATCGCGGCAACGGCCTCCTGGGGGCGACGGGCGACTACGCGCTGTGGGCCGGCACGGGCGACCCAGCGTACCGCGCGAGCCTGCGCGACGGAGCTGGTCGAGACGGGCGCGATCGTCCCCGTGACGGTGGACGGACTGCGCGGGTCACGGTTCGTCGTCTCGGCCGAGGTGCCGCTGCTCGACGCGGCGGAGGCCGAGCTGGCGGCGGAAGGGGAGGCCGATCCAGCGGCGCCGTGGCGGATCGGGCGGCCGGGAGGCGTGGACGCCGGCGTCGCGTTCCTGGCCCCGCTGGACCCGATGGCGTGGGACCGCGACCTGCTCCTCCGCCTCTGGGACTTCGACTACCGCTGGGAGGTGTACGTCCCGGCGGCGAAGCGCCGCTGGGGCTACTACGTGCTGCCGCTCCTGTACGGCGACCGCTTCGTCGGGCGGATCGAGCCTCGCATCGACCGGAAGGCGGGCGCCCTGCGGATCCTCGGGCTCTGGTGGGAGGACGGCTTCGACCCGCTGGACGGGGCCAACCCCGGGTTGCGCGGCGGCCGTTGCCGAGGCGCTCCGCGCACACCTCGCCTTCGCGGGCCTCAAGCGCGTCACGTGGCCGCGGGTCGGCGCGTCATCGGGCCTTCGCGGCCGCCGTCCGGGAGCGGCTGGACACCCGCCGCGCTGCTACCATCGACGAGCATGAGCATCGAGATCCGCAACGTTGCCCCGGACGAGTACGCCGCCGCCATCGAGGTCATCAGCACGGCATTCCTCGAGCGCCCGGACGTCGCGAAGGTGGCCGAGTGGATCCGGGACCGCTGGGAGGCCGACCGGACCTGGATCGCCTTCGACGGCACGACGCGCCTGCGGCACGTTCCGCTCCTGGGCCACGGACCTCACGGTCCCGGGCGGGGCCACGCTGCCCGCGGCGGCGGTGAGCGCGGTGACCGTCCTGCCCACCCACCGGCGACGCGGGATCCTGACCGCGATGGCTGCGAAGGAGCACGCGGCGATCCGGGAGCGTGGCGAGGCCGTCGGCATCCTGCTACGCCTCCGAGTACCCGATCTACGGTCGTTTCGGGTACGGGCCCGCGACGCGCACGGGACGATGACGCTCGAGGTGCCGCGGACGCGGTTCCACGGCGCGCCGGTGACCGGGGTCGAGCTGGTGACACCGGACGAGCCCGTCCGCGACGCGGTCCGCGTGGTCCACGAGGCGTGGCGCGTCCGGCAGGCCGGCGAGATCCGGCGGCGGCCGGACTCGTTCGACCTGCGCCTCGGCATCGAGGAGGATCCGTGGGAGGGCCGCTGGAAGGGGTTCCTCGCGCTCCATCGTGGCGACGGCGGCGCGGTCGACGGCTATGTCCGCTACAAGACGCAGATGAAGTGGGAGGAGGGCCACGCGCGGGCATCGTCGAGGTCGAGGAGCTCTACGGGCTCACCGACGAGGCGTACGCCGCCCTGTGGCGGTTCCTCGCGGAGATCGACCTCGTGGCGACGGTCAAGGCCGATGGTCGCCCCGTGGACGAGCGGCTGCCGTGGCTGCTGACGAACGCCCGGGCGGTCCGCATCACCGACCTCGTGGACGGGCTGTGGGTCCGCCTGTTCGACGTGCCGCGGGCCCTCGAGGCCCGCACCTACGCCGCGACGGGCGGCCTCGTCCTCGAGGTCCCTGACGAGGCGGCCGCCGGCGGCCGGTGGCGGCTGGCGCTCGACGCGTCCCCCGACGGTGCCACGTGCCGCCCGACCGACCGCGAGGCGGACCTCGTCGTCCCGGTGATGGCCCTGGGGGCGGCGTACCTCGGCGGCACCCGGCTGCGGGATGCCGTGACCGGGACCGGGTTCGAGGAGCGCACGCCTGGGGCGCTGGCAACCGCGGACCGGCTGTTCCGCGCGGCCGACGAGCCATGGTGCTCCACCGGCTTCTAGCCGCCCGGCCACTGCAGGCGCGACCTTTCACCCGCGGTGGAGGGTTTCGGGCCCTTGCGTTCCCGCTATCATGGGCCACACGCCCGCGCTGCGGGTCAACGGCCCAACCAGACAGTGAGGGATATCGCCAATGACCATCAAGGAACTCATCGCCAGCTTCCGGAAGCCGGCGCTGCCGCTCCTCGGCCTGCTCGCCCTGCTCGTTGCTGGCTGCAGCAATGTCGGCGGCCAGCAGCTCACCTTCTGGGACATCATCTGGTCGATGATCGTCTTCTACTTCATCTTCATGCTGATCTGGATCTGGATCAGCGTGATGATCGACATCTTCCGCCGCAACGACATGTCCGGCGTGATGAAGGTCATCTGGATCCTGGCCATCTTCATCATCCCGCTCTTCGGCTGCCTGATCTACCTGATCGTCCGGCCGAAGGTCACCGCCCAGGACGTCCAGATGATGACCCAGGCCGACGCGGCCGCGAAGGCCGCCTCGCAGGTGTCCAGCGCCGACCAGATCGAGAAGCTGAACCAGCTCCTCGCCTCCGGCGCGATCACCCAGCCCGAGTACGAGACCCTCAAGGCGAAGGCAATCGCGGGGTAACCCCCGCAGCCACGCTGCACCGGGCGGCGTGCGTGACGGCCCCAGGGTCGCCGCGCCGCCGCCTTTTCCTTTGCCCGGCCTCACCCCGAATCGGTGAACCAGGCGGTCTCCCGGGCCCGGCTCGCGTCGCGCCGGGCCGCGGGTCACGAGCTCGCGTCGGATGAGCCGCCGCCGGCTCGGGACGCGCCCTACGGCGTGACGATGGCGAAGTCGGGGTCCGGCGCCTCGAGCAGCGAGGTCAGCCGCGCGAGCACCGACACGTCACCCTCCAGCGTCATGCCGGCGGTCTGCCCGGCCAGGAGCCCCGGCAGGGCGGCGCGGGTCGTCCGGATGGTCAGGTCCGCGCCATCGACCGGTGCCTGGTGGTGGACCAGGACGCCGTTGCGCAGGTCGAGCCGGTAGCTGGTGCCCTCGTCCGCGAGGATGATCCCGATCGAGAGCGCCTCGTCCCAGGCACGCGGACCGTCGACGCGGATCGCGATGGCGTCGAAGACCTGGCCCGGGAATAGGGCCGCCATGATGTCGGGGCGGCCGTCGCGGTGGGCGTCCCGAACGTCCGCTGCCGGAGCTCCGTCGCCCCGGCCAGGTAGGCGCTCCGCCAGGTGCCGTTCTCCGCGCCGAAGCCGAGCTGCTCGAACGCGTCGGCCTGAAGGGCCTTCGCGGCCTCGTTCGTGTCGTCGGCGAAGAGGACGTGGTTCAGGAGCTCGACCACCCAGCGGAAGTCGCCGGCGTCGAAGGCGTCGCGCGCCAGCGCCAGCACCCTGTCCGCCCCGCCCATCGCGGCGACGTAGCGCGTCGCCGCCTCGGTCGGGATGTGCTGCCAGAGGTGGGCCGGGTTGCCGTCGTACCAGCCCATGTACTTCTGGTAGATCGCCTTGACGTTGTGGCTCACGGAGCCGTAGTAACCGTGGGCGTGCCAGGCCCGCTCGAGCGCGGGCGGGAGCTGCATCGCCTCCGCGATCTCGGACCCGACCATGCCCTTGTTGAGCATCCGCAGGGTCTGGTCGTGGAGGTACAGGTAGAGGTCCCGCTGGACGCCGAGGTACGCGCGGATGCGGTCCTCGCCCCAGGTCGGCCAGTGGTGCGAGGCGAACACCACGTCGGACCGGTCGGCGAAGACGTCGATGGCCTCGGTGATGTACCGCGCCCACTCGTGGGGGTCGCGGACGACTGCGCCGCGGAGCGTGAGCAGGTTGTGGAGCGTGTGGGTCGTGTTCTCGGCCATGCACAGGGCGCGATGGTCCGGGAACAGGACGTTCATCTCCGCCGGGGCCTCGGTCCCGGGGTGACCTGGAACTCCATGCGGATGCCGTCGACGACGCGGGTCTCGCCGGTCGCCGCGACGAGGTCGGTCGGCCGGATCAGCGTGACCGTGCCGCCCGAGGTGGTCTGGCCGAGCCCGGCCCCGACCTGGCCCTCGGTCCGCGCGCGAGGGCCGCGCCGTACATGTAGCCCGCCCGGCGGGCCATCGCGGTGCCGGCGTACACGTTCTCCTCGATCGCGTGCTCGAGGAACCCGTCCGGCGCGATGACGACGCAGCGCCCGGCGTCCACGTCCGCCTGGCTCGTGACGCCCTTGACGCCGCCGAAATGGTCGATGTGGCTGTGGGTGTAGATGACGCCGATGACGGGCCGGTCGCCGCGGTGCTCCCGGTAGAGCGCCAGGGCGGCCGCCGCGGTCTCGGTGCTGATCAGGGGATCGATCACCAGCACGCCGGTCGTGCCCTCGACGAACGTGACGTTCGACAGGTCGAACCCGCGGACCTGGTAGATGCCCGGGACCACCTCGAACAGGCCGTCCATGGCGACGAGCCTCGACTGGCGCCACAGGCTCGGGTTCACGGTGTCCGGGGCGTCACCCTCGAGGAACCGGTACGAGTCGTTGTCCCAGACCACGCGACCGTCCGCGGCCCGGATGATGCACGGATCGAGGCGGCCCAGCAGGCCGCGTCGGGCGTCGTCGAAGTCGGTCGTGTCGTCGAAGGGCAGGGTGTCGAGCAGCGCGGCGTTGGCGGCCCGGACGGACGCGGAGGCGGGGCGTGTCATGGGTGCAGTCTCCCTCGGACTACGCATGCATCCTTCGAGCGCCGTGACGTGGCCGAAGGGTCTCCCGCAAGTGTACGCAGGCGGTCCTTCGCGCCTCCGACCGGACCCGCGATTGACGGATCGCCGTCTAATTCCGATAATTCCACTCGGGATTAGCCCGCGACCCACGTCCCTGCGGTCGCGGCGTTCCCGAATCGACGACCCCAACCGCGGCCGCCGGCCTTGAACGGAGCAGCGATGACCTCGACCCGCGACCTCGTCCAGGATGAGCGCGACCAGTTCGCCTTCCACGACGACATCGTCTACCTCGCGCAGACGAAGCGCGGCCTGACGCGCGACACCGTCGAGGAGATCAGCCGGTTCAAGGACGAGCCGGACTGGATGCTCCAGTACCGCCTCCGCGCCTACGAGCACTTCCTGAAGCGGAAGATGCCCACCTGGGGCGGCCGGCTCGCGGACATCGACCTCGACAAGATCGTCTACTACCGCAAGCCGTCCGAGCGCGAGGAGAAGTCGTGGGACGACGTCCCCGAGCAGATCAAGGCGACGTTCGAGAAGCTGGGCATCCCCGAGGCGGAGCGCAAGTTCCTCGCCGGCGTCGGCGCGCAGTACGACTCCGAGGTCGTCTACCACTCGGTGCGCGAGGAGCTCACCAAGATCGGCGTCGTGTTCATGGGCACGGACCAGGCGCTGAAGGAGTACCCGGACATCTTCCGCAGCACTTCGGCACGGTGGTCCCGGCGGAGGACAACAAGTTCGCCGCGCTCAACGCCGCGGTCTGGTCCGGCGGCTCGTTCGTGTACGTGCCCAAGGGCGTCGAGGTCCCGCTCCCGCTCCAGGCCTACTTCCGGATCAACGGCGAGAACACCGGCCAGTTCGAGCGGACGCTGATCGTCGTCGACGAGGGCGCCAAGGTCCACTACATCGAGGGCTGCACGGCCCCGATCTACGCGACCGACTCGCTCCACGCAGCCGTCGTCGAGGTCGTCGCGCTGGCCGGCTCCAAGGTCCGCTACACGACCATCCAGAACTGGTCGAACGACGTCTACAACCTCGTGACCAAGCGGGCGCACGCGTACGCCAATTCACACGTGGAGTGGATTGACGCGAATACGGGCTCGCGCCTGACGATGAAGTACCCCGCAATCTATCTTCGAGGCGAAGGCGCCAGCGCAGACGTGATCTCGGTCGCGGTCGCCGGCCGGGGCCAGCACCAGGACACCGGCGCCAAGGCCGTCCACCTGGCGCCCAACACCACGTCCCGGATCGTGTCCAAGTCCGTGTCCAAGGACGGCGGACGAGCGACGTACCGCGGCCAGCTGAAGGTGGCCCCGGGCGCGACGGGCGTCACGGCCAGCGTCCGCTGCGACGCCCTGATGCTCGACGACCAGAGCCGGTCCGACACCTACCCCTACATCGACATCCAGGAAGACGACACGACGATGACCCACGAGGCCACCGTCGGCAAGGTCTCCGCCGAGCAGGTCTTCTACCTGATGAGCCGCGGGCTGACCGAGAACGAGGCGACGAACCTCATCGTGCAGGGCTTCCTCGAGGTGTTCACCAAGGAGCTGCCGATGGAGTACGCCATCGAGTTCAACCGCCTCGTCAAGCTGGAGATGGAGGGGTCGCTCGGATGACGGAGATCGCCGACCCCTCAGCCCTCGGCGGGCGGCCGGCCCGGGCCCCGCGCCGATCGCCCGACGGACCTGCCGTTCACGTTCGTCGACCGCGGGCTCGTGGAGGCCCTGGCCGCCGAGCGCCGCGAGCCCGAGTGGCTCCTGGAGGACCGCCTCGCCGCGCTGGCCCTGTTCGAGGCGCTGCCGGTCGAGAGCAGCCAGCTCTACACGCCGTACGTGGACCTGCGGGCCGCGTCGCTCGAGGGTGCCGCGCCGTACGACGATCACCGGGAGCGCCGCTGCCGCGAGCGCGCAGGGTCTGCCGGAGGGCGTCGCCGGGCTGCTGGAGCTGCGCGAGGACGGCGTCGCGATCGCCGCACTCTCGGACGAGGCCCGCGCGGCCGGCGTCCGGCTCCTGACCCTGGGCGAGCTGGTGGCCGCGGACGAGCGCGCTACGCGCGCGAGCTGCTGGCCGGCGGTGCCCTGATCCCCGTCGACGAGAAGCTCGCCCAGCTGTCGCGCGCGGCATGGTCGCAGGGCGTCGCTCGTCCACGTCCCGGCCGGCGTCCGCCTGGAGCGGCCGATCGTCGTCCGCTGGGCCGTCGGGGCGCCGCGGACCGTGATCGGGCGCACGCTGATCGTCCTGGGAGACGGTGCCGAGGCCTCCGTGGTGGAGGAGCTCGTGACGTCCGACGACGTCGTTGCCGGGGGCGCAGGCCCTCCTGTGCGCCACGACGGAGATCCGCCTCGGCGCCCATGCGCGCCTCGCGATGGCCAGCCTCCAGGAGACCGGCCCGGACCAGGTCGTGTTCCAGCAGCGGCGGGCGGACATCGGCGAGGCCGCGGACCTGCGCTGGGCCCTGGCCCAGCTCGGCGCGCGCCTCGTGCGCTCGCGCGTGGACAACGTCCTTGCAGGGGACCGGAGCACGGTCGAGCAGACCGAGATCGTGTTCGGCTCGGACGACCAGCTCCACGACCTGACCTCCTACACGCGCCACGTCGGGCGGGACACCACCGGGCAGCTGCTGTCCAAGGGCGTGCTCATGGACCGGGCGCGGACCTACATGAAGGGCCTGATCCAGATCGAGAAGACGGCGATCGGGACCGACAGCTACCTCGGCGAGTTCGGGATGAACCTGTCGAAGGCGGCACGGGCGGTGGCGATCCCGTCCCTGGAGATCGACCAGCCGGACTGCCGCCGCGCGGCGCATTCGTCCTCCGTGGGCCCGATCGACGAGACCCAGCTGTTCTACCTCGAGAGCCGCGGGATCCCGCCCGGCGATGCGCGCAAGTTCATCGTGCTCGGGTTCCTGGAGCCGGTCGTTGCCCGCGTCCCGCTCGGCGGAGGCGCAGGACCGCCTGCGCGAGGCGCTGGAGGCCAAGTGGGACGCGGGCGTCGCGGCCACCGGGGCGGCCTCGGCGGCCTGACCGGCCTCGCCCGAGCTGCCGCTCACCACCTCGTCGTCGTCCGTTGTCCGGCTACGATCGGCCCGTGAGCCGCCGTATCGATCTCCTCGCCGCTGCCGACCTTGCCGACGGCGAGATGCGCATGATCTGGGTGGACCAGACCGATCCCGTCCTGGTCGTTCACCTCAATGGCGGGTTCAGCGCGCTCCAGGGAACGTGCTCCCACGAGTACTTCGAGCTGGATCGCGGGTTCCTCACGGCCGGGACGCTGACCTGCGCGCTGCACCTGTCCCGCTTCGACCTGTCGGACGGGGAGCCGCTGGATCCGCCCGCCGAGCTGCCCCTGGCGGTCTATGCGGTTGAGGTGGTTGACGGCCGGGTGGTGATCGATGTGCCGGACGGGCCACTGGAGGTACACGAGGAGACGTGACTCCCGCGCTCCGGCCGGGCGCGATGGGGTCGCGTGCCGGATCAATGCCCCGATGCGGCATGGCCGACCCGCTCCGGGCACGGCCCGGCCAGCGGCAATGCGGGCGCCTCAAACGCGCTGATAAGCGTTGCGACCGGGTAGGGCCCCACGCCGTTCCCCTTCGGGTCGTAGTAGACGGTCTCCGCACCCTCCAGCGCCTTGAGGAGATCCAGGGCCCCGTCGCGTCTCGCGGCGCTCCCCGCAATCACGCCGTTGACATGAAGCCGCCAGTGGCCGGCCAACCCCGCGTCGTGCGCGGCGGCGTTGTGCTCCAGCAGCACCAGCGCCCCTGCCGCGCGGATCGCGGCCGGGATGATGTCGGGCTCCGTGGCGGGTGGCGGCACGGGGATCTCCACGCCGGCCCGGGGCGCCCGGCACCGCTGGCAGCGGTCGGCATACCGGGGGTTGATGGACCGGCACCGGCCGCACGCCCAGCGGTCCTGGACCCAGGGCGGTGGCTCCGGCCGGCCGATGAGGGTCCGTGTCGCCGGTCCCGCCCCGCGACGGATCCTGGCCGCCAGCTGCCAGACGCCCCACGCGACCAGGCCGCCGCCATAGACAAGGAGGAGAAAGGCCAGGGCGGCCGCCGCCGACTCCAGCGACGTCCCGGCCATGGGGGCTCCGCTCCCGGCCTGCGTTCGCAGCCTTGCTGGCGCGATCAGTCGATCAGCGAGCCGCCGTTGATGTCCACCACCTCGCCGGTGATGTAGCCGGACTCGTCCGACGCGAGGAACGTGACGAGCGCCGCAACCTCCTCGGGCGTGCCCAGCCGCCCCACCGGAACCCGCGACGCGAGGTCCCGCGCGCCAGCAAGGAGGTCCGTGTCGATCAGCGCCGGCGCCACGATGTTGGACGTGATCCCGTCCTTCGCGTACTCGATCGCGATCGACTTCGCAAGCGTCATCAGGCCGGCCTTCGAGGCCGCGTATGCGGCCGATCGGGCGCCGCCCGACTTCCCCGCGGCGGCCCCGATGGCGATCACTCGGCCGTAGCCGAGCGCGCGCATCCCGGGCAGCGCCCGACGCGCCACGAAGAAGGCGCCGGTCAGGTTGATCGCCAGCGTCCGTTCCCAGAGCTGGGTCGAGGTCTCCTCCAGGGGAGCCGGCGCGAAGATCCCGGCGTTGAGCACGAGCACCGTCGGTGCGCCGAGCGTCCTCTCGATCTCCGTGAAGGCCGCATGCACGGCGGCCTCATCGCTGACGTCCGCCTCCAGCCCCAGGATCCCGTCGATCTCCGGCGGCGTCAGGTCCAGCGTGGCGACGCGCGCACCATTGGCCGCCAGCGACCGGGCGATGCACAGCCCGATGCCCCGACCCGCGCCGGTCACGACGGCGACCCGATCCTGCAGCCCGTCGACCCTGACCATCGGTGCCTCCATCGCGTGTCCGTCGCATCCTTGGTCGTGCGCCGGGCGCGTCCCGCTCGTGCCCCGGTTGCCCGAAGGTCGGGCCCGGCGACCGGGTTACCTTAGCCGAGGCAGCACCACCCGGGGGGTGCCCCGCGGCACCGTCGGCGGGATCGCTCCAGCCCGACCGCGCGCCGGCGTCAGACGACCGGGCCCGCCGCGGTCTCCACGGTGGCCTCGAGCTGGGGATCGGATCGCAGCTGCAACACCAGCGCGCCCGCGAGGACCAGCGCCCCACCGAGAGCCTGGATGGGACCCATGGCCTCACCCAGCAGGATCCCGGCGAGGATCACGCCCACCACGGGCTCGAGCAGCATCAGGATCCCCGTCCGGGTCCCGCCGATCTTGCGGATCGCGGTGAGGAACAGCAGCGAGGAGACGCCAGCGCAGGCGATGCCAGCGACAAGCAGATACGGCCACGGGTCGAGGGACTGGAGGGGCGCCGTGAGGCCGGCGGCTTGGCCGGTGAGGATCGCGATGGCGGATGCGCCGACCACGGTTGCCCCAAGGATGACGAATGTGGCGGCATCAGCCGGGACGGCCCGGTAGCCCGACCGGCTGACGGTCATGAACACCACCTGGCTGGCTGCGGCGCACAGCGCGAGCGCGATGCCGAGCGGGGCGATCGGCACGTCGCCGCTGCCGCCGATGCCCCCGGCCAGCACGAGGATCACACCGGCCGACGAGAGCAGCAGCGCGACAACCCGGGACCGTGTGATGCGCTCGCGCCCCAGCAGCACGTCCACCACGACCACGCCGGCGGGGTACGTGTAGAACAGCATCAGCGCGAGCGCGATCGGGACCAGGCCGAAGGCGGTGAACATCGCGACGTTGAGGGCGACACCCATGACGGCCGCCGTGGCGAGCGACAGCCGGCCCCGGGCCGAGAGGCCGCGCACCGCCGCCAGCGACGAGCTGCCGGACCCACGGATCACGATCAGGACGGCGAGCGACGCCGCGCCGAGGATCGCCCGCCACGCCGTGAAGGCGACGCCCGGGACGCCGGCCTCGGCGCCGAAACGGGCGAGAGGCCCGAGCATCCCGAACAGCGCGGCCGCGACGATGGCGGAGAGCGTGCCGATGAGGAAGTCGCGGTCCCGGGGCATCGCCGCCATGGTACCGGCAGGCCGCCGCTTCTCTGGCCGCGTCAGGCCAGTGCGGGTTCGGCAGCACGTGCAGGAACAGGCTGCCAGCTCGGCAATGCCGTCGCACTGGCTGGGCGCTTGCGGTGTCCGATCGGAGCGGCGGACGCCCGCATTCCCGCTCCCGCGAGTCGTCGAGCGCGGGAGCCCGGGCATCACGCTTGAGTGCGCAACCGCCTCTTGAGAGAGGGCTCCCCCGTGCCACACTGGAGTTTGACGTGACCCACTCGCTCGCCGTGGTGTCCGCACGGCGTCACTCGCGCCGTCGCCCGGGTCGCGGCTCCGGCGTCTCCGAGCAGGGAGGATCAGCCGTGCGCAGGGTCGCCGCCCTCCTCGTCGTCACAGTCCTGGCGGCTGGCTGTGGCAACCCTGCCCCGAGCGCCGCTCCGGTGCCCAACGTGTCCCCTGCCGCGGGGTCGCCGCGGGCCACGCCCGTGGCCACGCCCGTCGCGAACCCGGTGCCGACCGCGACGTTCGCCTCGATCCCTGCATTCGTCGGCGAGAGCGCGGCGTCCTACCTCGTCGACGTCGACCATCCGATCGTGCTCGACTTCGGTGCCGCGGCCATCACGTGGACGCCGCGGACGGCGGTCGTGGTGCCGGGCGGCCTGGATGCCGTGCGCGTCGGGCTGATGCCCGTGTCATGCCCGGTCGAGGCCGACGAGGTCGGCCGCTCGTCCACAAGCTTCGCTGTCGGCGCGATCCGGGCGCAGGACGCTTGGGAGGCCGGCCTGCAAGCAACCACGATGACGGGCGGCTGGAGGGTGGAACCCAGCGGGCTGTCCTGCCTCGACGGCAAGCTCGTCGGCAGCATCCGCGGCATCACCTTCTACCCGATCGCGGGCGCCGAGGAGGGCGTGGCCGTCTCGGCCGTCGGTCGCGTGGCCGCCGGCGGGACGATGACCCTGGTGCCCGTGTATTCCGCGCTGGACCTCGAGCACCCCTCATTCACCCAGGACTCGGGCTTGACCACCACCCTCGGCGTGGCGGGGACGAAGCCGATCCTGACGACCAGGGTCGGGCCGCACCGGCTTCCCGACGGCTCGATCACCGACCACGCGGGCTTCCAGTTGACGGGCTGCGACACTCCGACGAAGCATGACGTCACCATCACGATGCGCGTGGATGGGGCCCCGGCGATCGAGCTTGCCTCCTGCTCGGATAGCGGGTTCGTCCAGCTGCACGAGCAGATCGAGCTCGCGGGCGTCGACCACGCGGTCGAACTCTTCGCGACCGGCAAGACCAAGGGCACGACCGTGCGCCTCGGTGAGTTCGGCTGGCGCGAACAGCCCTGAGCCCGGGCGCCGCACGAGCGCCCGAATTCGATCCGCCTCGAGGGTGCCGGTCTGCATCCTCGCCGCAGCATCGGTCTGAATTGGCGGCACCGTTCCTGCGCCTCTGCCGAACTCCGGCCAGCGAGTGCGACAGACACTTGGATGGCGAGTGGTTCAGGCGAGGTTGACCGAGCCAGGATGTTGACCGAGCCAGCATGACGCGGATGCTGCCCGCATGAGGATCGTGCCGGTCGCATGCGCCGAGGCCCTCGCGGGAGAAGTCTCGGTCGTGTCTGCTTGCGGGACGCCCTTATCGCGGCAGCATCATGCCCAGCCCGCGTGACACGGCCTCCGCCAGGATCGCTCTGCCGAACACCACGTCCGCGAGACCCGTGCCGAGATGGGTCGCCACGACCCGGCCCGCGGGCCGGATCCGCCCCAGGACCTCGCCGATCATCGCCGCCGGGTCCGGGTACCCATCGAAGTTGCCGGCCTCCCTGTTGGCCAGGAACTGGGGCGTGTGGTCCACCACGAACAGGGATGCCTCCCGGGCCACCTCGGCCGCGCAATAGGTGGCGTAGTCCACCGGGACGACCAGGGCGGACGGCGTCAGCCAGTCGTTGGTCATGACCTGGCGCTCCGGCGGCGCCACGAACGAGGCAGCGGTGACCACGATCGCGGCATCGTGGACGGCCTCGCGCGCGGACGCGGCGACCGTGACCTCGCCGATCCCCGCGGTCTCTCGCGCGACGGCCGCCAGGGCCTCCGCGCGTGCCCGGTCCCGGTCGAACACGGTGAGCGTCACGCCCGGCAGCACGTACCCCAGGACCGGCACGTGGCTTCGTCCCTGCACGCCGGCCCCGATCAGCGCCGCACGCGGCCCGCCCCGGGCACCTCGGGCGCCACCCCCGGAACCCCGATCGCCCGCCACGCCCGGCGCGAACGCCCGGATCGCGACGCCACTGACCGCCGCCGTCCGCGCGGCCGTGATCGGGCCCGCATCAAGGATCGCGATCGGCGCGGTCGTCACTGGGTCGTTGAGCACCAGCAGGCCATAGATCCCCAGCAGCCCCGCGGCGTTGTTCGCCGGGTTGCCCGAGATCCACTTCATGCCCAGCCAGTCGGCTGAGCCGTCCGCGGCGTCGCCCGGCATGAATGCGGGCATCGCGTGTGCGAACGACATCCCGGCCCGCGGGTGCACACCGATCTTCGGCGGCAGCTCGGCGGCCCCCGTCAGGCCACGGAGCGCCTGCTCGGCCAGCGCCAGGCGATCGGGGAGAGGCGGCATCGAGGCGGTGACGTCCGCCGCGGTGAGGTAGCGGAGCGGAGTCAGGCTGGTCATGACGCCGAGTGTAGGGCCACCACACCGGCGCCACCGGCACGCCGGATCCCCGGCGGGTCGCGGCGTTCGATAGATTGGACCCGTGAACATCGCCACGAGCCTGGAGAACCTCAAGCTGGAGCAGGACGCGATCGTCCTGTACGACGCGCTCGCCGGCATCGAGAAGGACGAGACGCGCGCCGCCGCCTTCCGCCACATCGCGTCAAACGAGCGCCGGCATGCCGCCATCTGGGAGGAACGGCTCCGGGAGCTGGGCGCCACCGTGCCGCCGGCCGGACGCCCGCGCACCCGGATCCGGCTCATCGTCATCCTCGCCCGCCTGTTCGGCACCCGCGCCGTGAGCGACATGGTCAAGGCCGTCGAGGGTGACGAGGAGTCGACATACGGCGCCCAGGAGACGAACCCGACGGTCGACGCGATCGCAGCCGACGAGCGCGAGCATGCCGAGATCTGGAAGCGCCTGGACGGCGAGCCGAAGCCGGCCAGGGGCCGCCGGACGGGCGGCCGGGGGACGCCCGAGGACCTGATCGCCGCAGGCGGGCATCCCGGCATCGAGCCGGGAGCGGCGGCGGCGGCCGAGACCATCGCCCGCGGGGAACGCTGGCACACGAGCGGCCGGTCCGGCACGCTCCGAGCCACCATCTTCGGCGTCTCGGACGGCCTCGTCTCCAACCTGTCGCTCGTCATGGGCGTCGCCGGCGCGTCGGACAAGGGTGGCTTCATCCTCCTCGCCGGGATCGCCGGCCTCCTCGCCGGGGCCTTCAGCATGGCGGCGGGCGAGTACATCTCCATGCAGAGCCAGCGTGAGCTGTTCGAGCGCCAGATCGCGCTCGAGAAGGCCGAGCTGGAGGCGATGCCCGAGGAGGAGCAGAAGGAGCTGGCCGCGCTCTACATGGCCAAGGGGTTCACTCGCGAGGAGGCGGACAGGATCGCCGCCCGGATGTTCGCGGACCCGAAGACGGCGCTGGACACGCTGGTCCGCGAGGAGCTGGGCCTTGACCCCGACGAGCTCGGCTCGCCGTGGGGCGCCGCGATCGGCTCGTTCCTGGCGTTCTGCGCCGGCGCGATCGTCCCGGTGCTGCCGTACCTGTTCGGCAGCGGCACCACGGCCTTCTTCCTCAGCTTCTTCCTGAGCCTCGGGGCGCTGTTCATCGTCGGGGCGGCCGTGAGCCTGCTCACGGGCCGCAGCATGCTGTTCTCCGGGTTCCGCCAGATGGGCCTGGGCGCCGCCGCCGCCGTCGTGACCTATGGCGTGGGCAAGGTCATCGGCGTGAGCGTCGGGGGGTAGGGATGGACGCCCCCGATCTCTCCGGGAGGCTACGCGCCGAGGGCCTTGTACCCGGCCCCTGGTCCAACGGGCCGGGCGACCGCTACCCTCCCCACGAGCACGGCTACGACAAGGTCCTGGTGTGCACCGCCGGCTCGATCCGGTTCGGGTTGCCGGCCCGCGGGGTCACCGTGGACCTCGCGCCCGGCGACCGCCTCGAGCTGCCGGCCGGGACGCGCCACGACGCCATCGTCGGGGCCGCCGGAGTCTCGGTCCTCGAGTCGCATCTCCCGGCCGGGAGCCTGGCGGGGCTTCGCCGCCGATCCTCCGGGACCTGGTAGCGGACAGAGTCACACAGGGTCACCCGGCCAGGGACCCTGAGAATCGCGAAACGCCCCGATCCGGGGAGGACCGGGGCGTCCGTTGGGGTAGGCTGTGGGCGCCTGGCGGCGACTGAACGTCGCCCAGGGAAGCGGATTGTCGTGGATCGCCGACGCCTCGCTGGTCCTCGGTGGTCACCGGCAGGCTGGCGATCGACAGCACCGCGAGGAGCGCGAACACCGTGACGATCACCATCGCGGTCGAGGAGGACTCCCTCCTCGGGATCCGCGCCCGGGACGTGGAGCACTTCGGCGCCAGCGTCCGCCGGGCGCAGACGACCCAGCACGTCTTCTCCCCGAAGCCGGATGCGGTGTTCAGCACGGCGTTCGAGGTCCGCGCGATCCTGCCGGGCCGGGCCTCCCCCGGGTCGCCCGAAACCGGGAAGCTCGGAAGCGCGTAACGAGTGAACGAGCGTCGCGTGGGAGAGCCCGGCGAAGCAGATCTCGTCCGGGCCGTGGCGAGCGGTTCGGAGGAGGCCCTCGCGACGCTCTACGACCGGCACGTCGACGGCATCCATGCCGTCGCGCTCCGGCTCACAAACGACCGACAGCTGGCCGAGGAGGTCGTGCAGGAGACATTCCTCGCCCTGTGGAACCGGGCGGAGCTGTTCGACCCGGCCGTCGCGTCGCTGGCCACCTGGCTCCGGACGATCGCCCGGAACCGCACCGTGGACCGGCTGCGGGCGGCGGGTCGACGTCCGCCGCTGGTGCCGCTTCCGGGCATCGGGCGACGGCGACGGAGGTGGACCCCGGGTTCGACCGCGTCTGGCCCGGGCGCCGTGGTCCTCGGTGGCGCCGGGCCGGACCCGGGTCCGGAGGCGGCCGCGGAGGCGGCCGAGTCGCGGGCGGCCGTCGGGGCCGCGATCGCCGGGATGCCGGAGGAGGAGCGGACCGTCATCGTCCTGGCCTACCGGGAGGGCCTGACGCAATCAGAGATCGCCGAGCGGCTCGCCTGGCCGCTCGGCACGGTGAAGACGCGGACGCGTCGGGCTCTCGCCCGGCTGCGGGCCGTGCTCGAAGCGGAGGACACGCGGCCGGCGGGGACCGGCGGCAGCTGACCAGATGGATGACCATGGAACACGCTGACGCGCTGGAGCGCATCGAGATCGCCGCGGTCGAGCCGGACGGGCTCGAGCGGCTGATGGCGGGCGACACGCCCGACGCAGCCGCCGTCGCCGGGCACCTGGCCGGCTGCCCGGACTGCACGGCAGAGCTGGCGCGGATCCGGCGTACCTCCGGCGATCGCGCGGGAGGCGATCCAGTCGCTGCCGGATCCGGCGCTCCGGGAGCGGACGCTGGCGTTCGTGCGCTGCCGTCGGCCGTGACCGGTCGGAGGTCCCGTCGAGGCTGGCGCCAGGCCGCCGATAGCCGCGGGCCCCGCCGCGAGCGCCGTCGGCATCGCGGTCGCCCGGCGCAGCCGCTGCCGCTTCGCCGTCGTCACCGGGCTCGCCGCGGCCGTCGTCATCGCCGGCGTCCTGGGGTTCGCGACCGCCGGCGTCGTCGCTGGCGCCCGGCACCGACAACCACGACAGCGAGATCGCCGTCCTGTCCACGGTCACCGAGACGACCATGCGGATCGAGCAGCGGACCGGACGCGACCCACGTCGCGCTCGCCGCGACCGACGGCGGCACTGCCGACCACCGGCACGCTCCTGTTCTCGCCGTCGAGCGGCGAGCTCGTCATGGTCGCGGACGGCCTGGCGCCGCCTGCCGGCGGGCAAGGAGTACGGCTGCTGGGTGGAGGTGAACGGCGCAGAAACGCCGGATCGGGCGCATGTACCCGGGTGGCGGGATGCCAGGCCTGGGCGGGTCCCGTGACGGGTCTGGCCGGACCTGCCGCCGGGCACGGTCGTTCGGGGTGTCGCTGGTGCCGGTCGGTGGCGGAGGCGGGGGAGCCGGTGCTGACGGGGCGAAGCTCTCCGAGGGCAGCCTCTCGGGCCCGTCCCACGGCGGACGGGAGCTCGCCCGGGATCCCCGGTCGCCTCGTGGTGACGCTCGAGCGTCGACAGGTCCTCCGGCTCGACCAGCATGTCCGGCGGCGGGAAGCCCAGGTAGCGGCGGTGGGCCCGCAGCACGCGCTCCGCCAGGCCGCCGCGTCGAGGGCCGGCTCGTCCAGCGAGCGGGCGACCCAGCCGGCCTCCGCGGCCATCTCCTCGTCCGAGATCTCGCGTCGCGGCGGTTCGAGATCCGCGAGCACGAGCCACGTCAGGGCACCGCCGGCGACGAGGCCGACGATCAGCAGCCACCAGTTGAACTCGGCGATCACCGGGCGACCGCGCGGTGACGGAACGGGGCGTGCATCGAGGCCGAGGATAACCGACCCGGGCCCATGACCGCAGCCGGGCTACACTGCGCCGACATGCCTGCCCCGTTGTCGCTCGCTCGCCCTCCTCGCGCCCGTGCTGGCCCTGATCGCGATCACGCCGGATCCGATCGCGTTCCAGCTCGGATCGATCTCCGTCTACTGGTACGGCGTCTGCTACGCGGTCGGGCCTCGCCGCCGCCTACGCGGTGATCACGCGCGAGGCTCGCCGCCGGGGCCTGAACGCCCGCCTCGTCGACAACGGGATCATCATCGTCGCCGCAGCGGCCCTCGTGGGCGGCCGCATGTACCACGTCATCGACCAGTGGCAGCTGTACAAGGACGACCTGCTCGAGATCGTCCTGCCGCCCTACAACGGCCTGGGCGTCTACGGCGGGTTCCTCACCGGGATCATCGCGCTGGCGATCGTCACCCGCCGCTGGCACCAGTCGTTCTGGCGCTGGGCGGACGTCATCGCCCCCGGCCTGTTCGTGATGCAGGCGATCGGGCGCTGGGGCAACTTCTTCAACCAGGAGCTCTACGGACCGCCCACGGACCTGCCGTGGGGGATCGCCATCGACTGCGCCCACCGGGTCGCGCCATACCCGTGCACCACCTATCCCTTCCTGACCACCGGCTTCCAGCCGCTCTTCCTGTACGAGTCGCTCAGCGGCGTCCTGGGGGCGATCACGCTGCTCTGGATCGCGCGCCGGTACGGACGGCACATGCGCCCGGGCGACCTGCTGCTCATCTTCTTCATCTGGTACGCGGTGGTGCGGTTCGCGCTGGAGACGCTCCGCACCGGGAACTGGACGTTCTTCGGGACGCCGACGGCGATGCTCGTCTCCGGCGGGCTCATCGTCGGATCGCTGGCTGTCCTGGCCTTCCGGCACCGGCCGGGGGCGGCGGGCGGTGACCGCTGGGGCGATCCGCCGGAGCCCGGCTGGGACCGCGATCGAGGCCGACGACGACGACGAGTTGGTCGACGACGAGCGACGACGACGTGACCGCGGAAGCGGTGCCCGCCGGTTCCGCCGTTCGTGAAGACCGAGGCCGCCGACGGCGGCCGACGTGGACACGGTCGAGGACGAGGAACGCGATGGAGACGACACCACCGGCGAGCGCTGTCGACACCGGATCCAGTCCCGGAGCCGGCTCCGGCCGCGCCGCCTGACGCCCAACCGGCCGGTCCTGCGCGCGAAGCGCGACGCCTGGCGCCCTGACCGCCGCCAGGACCCGTCCCGGCCGTCCTGCCCGTCGCCGCAGGCCGCCCCCGTCCCGGCTGACCCCGGACGCGATGGCCGCCGCTCGTCGCGACGGCGGGGCACAGGAAGGACTGGCCTGGCTCGGCCGCAAGCCCGAGTCGAAGGCGTCGCTCCTCTACCGCGCGCTTCGCCTGCTGGCGCGCTGTCGTCCTGCTTCGGCCTGTTCCGCTTCCGCGTGACCACGTCCGGGCCAGGAGCTGCTGCCCCGGGGCGGGTACCTCCTGATCGGTGCCGCGCACCGCGGCTGGATGGACCCGTTCGTGGTGATGCACGCGCTGCCGGTGCAGCCGCGGGCGTGGTTCCTGGGCAGCGGCCCCTCGACGTTCACGTCGCCGCTGGCGGGAGCGCCTCATCCACCGGCTCGGCGGGCTGCTGCCCGTGTGGCGCGGCGGCGTGGGCGTGGAGCCGCACGTCGCCGTCCGCGCGCGCCGTGCTGGCCAACGGCGGCGTCTTCGTCCAGATGCCCGAGGGGACCGTGAGCGGGCCCGCCGGGCCGGATCGGGCCGTTCCGCAACGGGGCCGCGCTGATCGCCCTGCGCACCGGCGCGCCAATCGTCCCGCTCGCGATCGCCGGCACCGAGGAGCTCTACGTCGGGCGCCGCATGGCGACGCGTGTCCTGCCGCCGACGAACGCCCGCGAGCTCCTTCGCGACGCGTGGGACGGCACGCCGCCAGAGCCCGGTTCCCGCGAGGAGCTGGACCTGGCCCGCCGGCTCACCGCCGGTTTCGAGGCCGTGCTGGGACCCGTGGTCGAGGAGCTCCAGCCCGGGACCGTGGACCCGCCGGACGCACCGCGCCGGTTGCGCCGCCGCCTCACGTGGCTGTTCCTGCGGCCCGGACGCCTGGACCGCGACGAGGGCGGCTGACCGATGCCGCGCCGTTCCGGGCCGGCGCCATCATCCTGGCCGATCAGCGGGCGAGAACCCGGTGCCGCGCGCGTCCGCCGATCGCGCGACCCTCGGCTTGCGGCGGCTATCCTGCGGCGATGCGGTACGCGAACACCATCCTCGATCTCGTGGGCAACACGCCCCTGGTCCGGATCTCCAGGCTGACCCGGGACCTCGGACCGTCGGACCGGCAGCCACTGCTCCTCGCCAAGCTCGAGATGCTCAATCCCGGGCGGCTCCATCAAGGACCGGATCGGCCTGCCGATGATCGAGGCCGCCGAGCGCGCCGGCCTCCTGCAGCCTGGCGGCACGATCATCGAGCCGACGTCGGGCAATACCGGGCACGGCCTGGCCATCGCGGCCGCGCTTCGGGGCTACCGCTGCATCTTCGTCATGGCGGACAAGCAGTCGGCCGAGAAGCAGGCGCTCCTGCGCGCGTACGGCGCGGAGGTGGTCCTGTGCCCGAGCAACGTCGCCCCGGAGTCCCCGGAAAGCTACTACTCCGTTGCCACCCGCCTCGCCCGCGACATCCCGGGCGCCTACAAGCCCGACCAGTACTGGAACATGGAGAACCCGCTGGCCCACGAGCGGACCACGGGCCCCGAGATCTGGGAGCAGACCGGCGGGAGGGTCACCCACCTGTTGTCGTCCGTGGGCACCGGTGGCACGGTCTCCGGCATCACGCACTTCCTGAAGGGACGGAACCCGGCGATCAGGGTCATCGGGGCGGATCCGGAGGGCTCTGTGCTCTCTGGCGACGTCGCTCGCCCCTACCTGACCGAGGGCGTCGGCGAGGACTTCCTCCCGGGCACCTACGACCCGGCGACCGTTGACCGCTGGGTGCGCGTCTCGGACCGCGACGCGTTCGCGATGGCACGGCGGATCACCCGCGAGGAGGGGATCCTGTCGGGCGGCTCGTGCGGCACGGCGATGGTGGCAGCCCTGGACGAGATGGCCCGCCTGGTGCGAGAGGAGCCGGCGACCGCCGCCGGAGCCGTCGTGGTCGTGATCCTCCCCGACGGTGGCCGGAACTACCTGTCCAAACTCTACAGCGACGAGTGGCTGCGGGCGAACGGCCTGCTCGCCACGACCGGCGCGTCGGCCCGGGTGGGGGAGCTGCTGGCGGACAGGCACCACGGCCCGGACCTGCCGGAGGTGATCCTGGCGCGCACCACGGACCGCGTGAGTGCCGCGATCGACCTGCTCCAGCTCTACGGGATCAGCCAGCTGCCCGTGTCCGAGCAGACGGCCGGCGACGATCTCGTCGGGATCGTGGGGTCCGTTTCCGAGAAGGGCCTGCTCGAGCGCGTGTACCGGAACCCCGAGATCGTGCGATCGGACGATGGGCGAGGTCATGGACCGTCCCCTGCCGATGCTCGACGTGACCGCGACGGTGGACGAGGCGTTCCGGCTGCTGTCCGGCGGCGCGGCAGGGCTGCTGGCCGTGCGCCGCGGGCATCCGGCCGGCGTCGTCACGAAGCTCGACCTCCTGGAGTTCCTGGCGCACCGGCCGGGGTAGGCCGCGCTTCCCGCGCTTCCGCATTGCGGCCGCCTCAGTCCGGCGCGACCGTGGTGTCGGCCACGGCGGGCGCACCGTCGAGCGCGGCGAGCAGGTCGCGGGTCGACAGTGGCTTGGCCACGAACCGCGCCCCGCGGCTCACGACCCGATCGAGGTCCAGCGTCTCGGCCGTGTAGCCGGAGAGGAGCACGACCCGGATCGACGGATGGAGGTCCATCACCCGCTCCGCCAGTGCGATCCCGGACATCCCGGGCATGACGACGTCGCTCACGAGGGCGTCGATCGGGTGGACCATCGACTCCACGAGCTGCCAGGCCTCGTCGCCCGAGGCGACCTCGATCACGTTCCACCCGCCGCGGCGCAGTGCCTGGCGGGTCATCTCCCGGACGGCCGCCTCGTCCTCCACGAGGAGCACCGTCCCCAGCGAGCTCCGGCGGCGTCCGCCGCATGGGCGCTTCGTCGTCGTCAGCGGTCCGCAACGTCCACCCGCGGGAAGTACAGCTTGAACACCGAGCCCCGTCCGGGCTCCGAGTAGAGCCAGATGTGGCCGCCGGCCTGCTGGACGATCCCGTAGATCGTGGCGAGTCCGAGGCCCGTGCCGCGCCCGAGCTCCTTGGTGGTGAAGAACGGCTCGAAGATGTGCTCGCGTGTCTCGCGATCCATGCCGTGGCCGGTGTCGCTCACCGCGAGCAGGACGAAGGGCCCGGGCTCGACCGCGAAGTGCTCGATGGCGTAGGCCTCGTCGAAGACCACGTTGCCGGTCTCGATCGTGATCCGGCCGCCGTCCGGCATCGCGTCGCGGGCGTTCACGACCAGGTTCATCAGGATCTGGTCGAGCTGGCCGGGATCGGCGCGGATCCGGCCCGGCCGACGCGTCGAGGGAGAGGTGGAGCTCGATCGTCTCGCGGATCAGCCGCCCGAGCATCGGCTCGAGGGCGCGGATGCCGTCATTCAGGTTGACCACCCGCGGCATGACCACCTGGCGGCGGCCGAAGGCCAGCAGCTGCATCGTCAGGTTGCCCGCGCGATCGGCCGCCTCGCCGATCGCCAGGGCATTGCGCAGCGCGAGGTCGGGGTCGAAGGCGTCGCCGCCGCTCGGGCTCCAGGTCCTCGGCCAGCATCTCCGCGTAACCCCGGATCGCGAACACCATGTTGTTGAAGTCGTGCGCGATGCCGCCGGCCAGCCGTCCCGATCGACTCCAGCTTCTGCGCCTGGAGCAGCTGGGCCTCGGCGGCCTTGCGCGCCGTGATGTCCACGACGGTGGCGAAGACCTGCGGGCCGTCCTCGGTCTCGACCGCGGCAGAGGCTGATCTCGACCGGGAACTCGCGCCCGTCCCGGCGCCGCGCCCGAGAGGTCGAGCCCGATGCCCATCGGCCGCGCCACCGGGTTGGCGGCGAACGCCGCGCGGTGCGCCGCGTGACCGCTCGCGATCCGGTCCGGGAGCAGGATCTCCACCGGCTGTCCGACCAGGTCGGCGACCGCATAGCCGAACGTCCGCTCGGCCTGGGGGTTCGCGTACGTGATCAGGCCGCCGCCATCCACCGCGACGATCGCGTTGGGCGAGGCGTCGAGCACGGCGAGGTGGCCGGGCCGCCCGGCGGCCGGGCACGATTGACGGGGGTGCTGCTGGTGGGCCACGGGGACGCGCAACCTCTCCGAGCTTGTCCGGTCAGCGTACCCGGTCGGGGCAAGGGCTTCCGTGGCGTCCGGGTGCGATCATCCGCGCATGCACGACGACGATCCCGCCCCCGGACGCCCCGGCCGCCCACGACGCGTTCGCCACGCGCGCGGTCCACGCCGGGGCCGAGCCGGACGAGCTGACCGGGCGCGGTCTCGCCGCCCATCTACCAGACGTCGACCTATGCCCAGGACGGGGTGGGCCGACCCCGCAACGGGTACGAGTACGCCCGCACGCAGAACCCGACCCGGTCCCGCCTGGAGCGTGCCGTGGCCGACCTCGAGGGCGCGCGGCACGGCATCGCATTCGCGTCCGGGTCGGCGGTCACCTCCGCGATCGCGCAGCTGGCAGGGCCCGGTGAGGAGATCCTCGTCGGGGACGACGTCTACGGCGGCACCTTCCGCTACTTCGAGCGGGTGCACCGGCCGGCCGGGGCAGGGGAGGCCCGGTACCTGGACATCGCCTCGGACCCCGACGCGCTCTGGGAGGGGCTCAACGCACGGACGCGGCTGGTCTGGCTCGAGACGCCGTCGAACCCGCTGCTCAAGGTGACGGACATCGCCGCCGTTGTCGCTGTCATCCGGGAGCGAGCGGGTTCATCGCCAGGCGGCTCGCACCGTTCCGCTGCTCGTCATCGACAACACCTTCGCCTCGCCGGCGCTCCAACGGCCGCTGGAGCTGGGCGCGGACATCGTGTTCCATTCGGCCACGAAGTACCTGGGCGGGCACTCGGACGCGATCCTCGGCGTCGCGGTCACGAACAGCGACGACGCTGGCCGGCCGGCTGCGGTTCCTCCAGAACGCGATGGGCGCGGTGCCCGGGCCGTTCGACTGCTTCCTCGTCCTGCGAGGCCTGCGAACCCTCGCGATCCGCGTGGAACGGCACTCCTCGAACGCGTTGGCAGTGGCCCGGCTCCTCGCCGGCCGGCCGGACGTGGCGTCGGTGTCCTACCCGGGCCTTGCGGATGGGCCGCACGCCCATCCGGGGGCTGCGATCGCGGCCCGCCAGATGCGGCTGGGCGGCGCGGGCGCGGGGCGGCCCCGTTCGGGGGCATGGTGTCGTTCGTGCCGGCGGCCGGAGGGGTCCACGGGCGGACGGCGACCGAGCGCGCCGTTGCCCTGTGCGAGGCGACCCGGCTGTTCACGCTGGCCGAGTCGCTGGGCGGCGTGGAGTCGCTGATCGAGGTGCCGGCCGCGATGACCCACATGTCGGTGGCTTCGTCGCCGCTGGCCGTGGACCCGGCGCTCGTGCGGCTCTCGGTCGGGATCGAAGCGCCGACGATCTGCTCGCCGACCTGGCGCAGGCGCTCGACCGGGCGTAGCGCGGCGTGGCCGCGCGATGTCTGGCGCCTGGACGCACGCTGTGCGCGCTGCGGCGACCGGCGGTGCTCGCGCATGCACAGGTGAGAGGGCGCTCGATCCGTTGCCTCGGCGTCGGGCGCTGACCCGGCCGTCGCCCGTCCGCTGCCGGACGCGTCGGCGATCGTCCGTGACGGACCGTCGCCGTCGAGACGGCCGGCGGCCGGTGGCCGTTGCCGACGGGTCGACGGCTCGAATTCCGCGAATCCGATCCCGCCGACACCCTGACTGCGGAAGCCGACTCCCGGGCGCGGCCCGGCACGCGCGGCCGGTCACGAGCCATCGCGGGCAGTGCGCCCGCGACGCAGCCGAGGTACCGACCGTGACGCTGACCAATCCCGCGCCGACCGCACGCATCGGCGGCAGCATCGTCGCCAACCTGCCCGTCGCCGAGCTCTACGAGCACGCGATCCGCGCCGAGCGAGGGCACGATCGCCGCCGAGGGCCCGCTCGTCGTGCACACCGGCCAGCACACGGGCCGCTCGCCCAAGGACAAGTTCGTCGTCCGCGAGCCCTGGAGCCAGGACAAGGTCTGGTGGGGCGAGGTCAACCACGAGATCAGCGAGGAGCACTACGACAGGCTCCGCGCCCGGCTCATGGACTACGTCGCGGACAAGCAGCTCTACGCGCAGGACATGTACATCGGCGCGCACCCGCAGCACCGCCGCAGCCTCCGCGTCTACACCGAGACCGCCTGGGCCAGCATCTTCGCGCGCAACCTGTTCCGCCGGCCGCCGCAGGAGGACCTCGCGTCCTTCGTCCCCAACTTCACGATCATCGACGTGCCCAGCTTCCAGGCGGACCCGGAGACCGACGGCACCCGGACCGGCACGGCGATCCTGCTCCACCTGCGAGCGGATGGAGATCATCATCGTCGGGACGATGTACGCGGGCGAGATCAAGAAGTCCGCGTTCACCGTCATGAACTACCTGATGCCCGACGAGGGCGTGCTCCCGATGCACTCCTCGATCAACGTGGGCGCCGGACGGCGACGCCTGCATCTTCTTCGGCCTCTCCGGCACCGGGAAGACCACGCTGTCGGCCGATCCGCTGCGCAGCCTCATCGGCGACGACGAGCACGGCTGGGGCGACGGCTACACCTTCAACTTCGAGGGCGGCTGCTACGCCAAGACGATCCGCCTCTCGCCCGATGTACGAGCCGGACATCTTCGCCACGACGAAGCGCTTCGGGACGATCCTCGAGAACACCGACATGTTCCCCGAGACACGGGAGCTGGACCTCGACTCCGAGCGGTTCACCGAGAACACCCGCGCCGCCTATCCGCTCCACTTCATCGGCAACGCCGACCCGACGGGCATCGCCCCCGGCCCGAAGCACGTCGTGTTCCTGACGGCCGATGCCTTCGGCGTGCTGCCGCCGATCAGCAGGCTCACGCGCGAGCAGGCGGCCTACCACTTCATCAGCGGCTACACGGCCAAGCTCGCCGGCACCGAGATCGGGGTCAAGGAGCCGAGCGCCACGTTCAGCGCCGGCGTTCGGCGCCCCGTTCCTGCCGCGCCACCCGGGCGAGTACGCCCACATGCTGATGGACCGCCTGGAGAAGTACGACGTCCCGGTCTGGCTCGTCAACACCGGCTGGACCGGCGGCCCGTACGGCACCGGGCACCGGATGAACATCAACCACACCCGGAACATGGTCCGGGCGGCGATCAACGACGAGCTCGAGGGCGTCGAGACGGTGATCGACCCGATCTTCCGGGTTGCCGTCCCGGTCGCCGTCCCGGGCGTCCCGGACGAGGTCCTGGTCCCGCGCAACACCTGGCCCGACAAGGCGGCCTTCGACGAGGCGGCCCGCAGGATCGCCGGGATGTTCCACGACAACTTCGCCAAGTACGCCGACGGCGTCAGCGAGGCGATCCGCGACGCGGGCCCGATCGCGGGCGGCGCGGCCGGCGCGGGCGGGACCGCCGAGGGCTGACCCGCTGCCAGACCGGGACGACACGATCCACCTCAACCAGGCGCCCGCCGAGCGCCGTCCGGTTCCAGCCAGGGAGCAGACACGCATGACCCGCAACAAGGTCACCGTCATCGGCGCCGGCAACGTCGGCGCCACGACCGCGCAGCGCATCGCCGAGGCCGGCCTGGCCGACGTCGTCCTCGTGGACATCGTCGAGGGCCTGCCGCAGGGCAAGGGCCTGGACCTCGCCGAGGCGGCCCCGGTCGTCGGGCACGACGCCCGCGTCATCGGCACCAACGACTACGCGGACACCGCGGGCTCGGACATCATCGTCGTGACGTCCGGCATCGCGCGCAAGCCGGGCATGAGCCGCGACGACCTGATCGCGACCAACGCGGGGATCGTCGGCGGCGTGGTGAAGGCGGCGGCCGCCGTCTCGCCCGACGCGATCCTGATCGTCGTCACCAACCCGCTCGACGTGATGTGCCACGTCGCGTTCGCCGCCTCCGGCTTCCCGCGCGAGCGCGTCCTCGGCATGGCCGGCGTCCTCGACTCGGCCCGCTTCCGGACGTTCATCGCGATGGAGCTGGGCGTGTCGGTGGCGGACGTCCACGCGTTCGTCCTCGGCGGCCACGGCGACACGATGGTGCCGCTGTCCCGCTACTCGACGGTCGGCCGGCGTGCCGATCACCGAGCTGCTCCCCGCCGAGCGCGTCAAGGCGCTCGAGGACCGGACGGCCAACGGTGGCGCCGAGATCGTCGCGCTGCTCAAGACGGGGTCCGCGTTCTACGCCCCGGCCGCGTCCACGTTCGAGATGGTCGACGCGATCCTCCGGGACCGGAAGCGCGTGCTCCCGTGCGCCGTCCACCTCGAGGGCGAGTTCGGCGTGGACGGGCTGTTCGTCGGCGTGCCGGTCGTCCTCGGCCGGCAGGCGGCATGGAGCGCGTCTTCGAGATCACGCTGACGCCGGACGAGCGGGCCGCCTTCGAGAAGTCCGTCGGCGGCGGTCAGGGACCTCGTGGACCGCGCTGCCGGCCTGACCGGACCGGTGCCACGCGGTGCAGCCGGGCACCGGCACTGCCGGGACGCATCCGCTGAATCGTTAGAGGTCGCCGTCAGCGCGCCGCAGCGCCGCAGTACTGTCTCCGGTCATGCCGGGGGACCGCCGTCGGCACGCTCGACGTCCCGCGATCCGCCGCGCTCGCGGATCCGACCCGATGCGATCGCGCTCGGTCCGCCGGCGCGGATGGAGACAGGCGTCGCCTGGGGGAGGACCATGTACCGGAGGCTCCTGGCCGCACTCGCGGCGTCGGCGATGCTCGTCGCCGCAGTCGTGCCCGCGACGGCCCTCGCCGACTCACCCACCCGCCACATCCAGCGCGCCGAGCTGGCCAAGATCGACCCGTCGTTCCGGCCGTACCTGGCCGACGCCGAAGCGCCAGGTCACCGTGGTGCTCCAGCTCACCGCCGACCCCGGCCCTCGGTGGTCGCCGGCCTGACGAAGACCCAGCAGCGAGCCCGCGCGGCCGAGCTCCGCACCGGCCAGGGGCGCTCGACGCGCGGCATCACGAGCCGCCGGCGGCCACGTCGAGGCCCGCTACCAGTACGCCTACAACGGCATCAAGGTCCGGGCCAGCGGCTCGCCAGCCTCGCCGGCGCTCGCCGCCCTCCCGGGTGTCGTCGCCATCCGGCCGCTGCGCACCTACACGCGTCGACCAACGCCAACGCAGTCCCGTACATCGGGGCTCCCGCGGCGTGGCAGGACGCGCGGCGCCACCGGCGCCGGCCAGACGATCGCGGTCATCGACACCGGCATCGACTACACGCACGCCGACTTCGGCGGCCCGGGCACGCCCGGCGGCCTATCGCGGCGAACAACCCCGACCGTGATCGAGAGCGGGACGTTCCCGACGGCCAAGGTCATCGCCGGCTACGACTTCGCCGGCAACGGCTACGACGCGGACGGCAAGGTCGGGTCGTCCACGCCCGCCCCGGACCCGGATCCGCTCGACTGCTAGCGGCCACGGGAGCCACGTCGCCGGCACCGCCGCCGGCGACGGCGTCAAGGCGGACCACACGCACCTACACGGGCCCCTACAACGGCACCACGCTCGCCGACCCGACGCACTTCGTCGTCGGCCCGGGCGTCGCCCCCGAGGCGAAGCTCGTCGCGCTCAAGGTCTTCGGCTGCGACGGCACCACCAACCTCGTCGTCGACGCCCTCGAGTGGGTCGCCTCCTACAACGCGTCGCACGCCGACGGCATCGACGTCGTCAACCTGTCGCTCGGCTCGCCGTTCGGCACGAACACGGACCCGGACGCGGTCGCGATCAACAACCTCGTGGACACCGGCGTCGTCGTCGTGGCCTCCGCCGGCAACGAGAACGCCGTCCCGTACATCACCGGCGCGCCCGCGGCGGCCACCAAGGCCATCAGCGTCGCCGCGCTGGACGCGTTCCCCGACCTTCCCGATGGCGACGATCGACCTCGCCGGCGGCACCGACATCACCGGCAATCAACCAGAACGCGTACCCGGCGCTGCCCGTCAGCGGCCACGCTCCACGTGCTGTGCCGACGGCGCGCGACGGGATCTCAGCCTGGGCTGCGTCGCGGCCGACTACGACGCCGCGCACCGCCGGCAAGATCGTCGTCATCCAGCGTGGCATCTGCGCGTTCGTCGACAAGGGCGCTGCGGCGCAGGCTGCCGGCGCGACGGCATCATCGTGATCAACCGGACGACACGGCCCCGGCGACCTGCCGACCTTCGATCGGCTACAACCCGGAGCGTTCACGATCCCGATGATCGGCGACCGACAGGCGTCCGACGGCGCCGCGCTGCTGGCGCCGACGAGGGCAAGACCGTCACCCTCACGGCGACGGCACCGTCGCCAACCCGACCTACAAGCAGATCGCCGACTTCAGCTCCTCCGGTCCGCGCTGGGGTGACAGCTGGCTCAAGGCCGACGTCGCCGCCCCCGGCGTCAACATCGCTCTCCGCCCTCAGTCGGCAGCGGCTGGAACGGCACGACGTACTCCGGCACGTCGATGGCCGCCCCGATGACCTCGGGCGCCGCAGCGCTCGTCCGCGAGGCGCACCCGGGCTGGTCGCCGCTCAAGGTGAAGGCCGCCCTGGCCAACACCGCCGACGCCTCGTCCGCGAAGATCGCCGGCTACGACCCGCTCCGCGCCGGCTCCGGCGTGATCCAGGTCGACCGCGCGGTCGCCACCCTCGCCCTCGCGACGACCAGCGACCGCACGGCGAGCCTCAGCTTCGGCTACGAGCAGATCGACGGCTCCTACAGCGAGACCAAGACGATCACGATCACGAACACCGGATCGCGTGACGTCTGGTACACGCTCGCGGCCTCGTCCCCGCTCGTCTCGCATCTCGCCCGTCCAGGTCAAGGTCCGGGCGCACGACTCGGGTCCGGTCCGCGTCCGCGCCTCCCTGTCCGCGCTCCGCAGGTCGCGGCCCTGCCGTCGGCCGACCAGTTCATCACCGGCAACTTCGGCGGCCTCGACATCGCTCTCCGGCGTCGTCATCGCCACCCCGACAGACGGACGCGAGCCGGGTACTTCGCCCTCCGCGTCCCGTACCTCCTGGTCCCGCGTGGCGTGTCCGACGATCGGCGGCACGCTTGATCACGGCCACGACCACCGGGACCCGGGTGGACGCCGACCCTCGACCTCAGGAACGACGGCGTCCACGCCGGCTTCGCCGACACGTACGCCCTCGGCGTCAAGGATGCGCGCGGCGACGGCGCCAACGGCACCGACGTCCGGGCGGTCGGCGTCCAGTCGATCCCGGCCTCGGTCCTCACCGGGCGCGGACGATCCCGCCGACCGCGGCATCCAGTTCGCGGTCAACATGTGGGATCGCTTCTCGACGCGCCGCGCCGCACGAGGTCGACATCGCCGTCGACACGAACGGCGACGGGGCTCCCGACCGCTACGTGGTCGGCATCGACAACGGCCTGATCTTCGCGGGCGTCTACGACGGGCTGTACGTCAGCCTGATCTTCGACGCCGACTTCAACCTGATCGACGGCTGGCTCGCGGACGCGCCGCTGAACGGCTCCACCCTGATCCTGCCGGCGCTCGCCAGCGACCTCGGCCTCGCGACTGGCGCCGGCTCGTTCACCTACTGGGCGGTCGCCTACGACGGCTTCACGGGCCTCGCGGACTCGACGGCGAAGGCGGGGGCGTTCGACGCCTTCGCGCCGGCGCAGTCCACGGGCGACTTCGTGGCCGTCGGCTCGCACGCGCACGCGTGTCGATCCCGGCCTGGGCCGACACCGCTCGGTCGCGGGCGTCAGCGGCTGGCTCGTCGTCTCGCTCGACGACCAGAACGGCGCCGCGCAGGCCGACATCGTCAAGGCTCCCCGCCGGCCACCACCACTGACCCACCGCCGGTCGCTCCGCGGCCGGTCGACAACCAGTCGAGCCCCCGGCCTTGCGCCGGGGGCTCGTCGATTCGCGGACTGCTGCCGGTGCCGCGATGCGCGGCCGGCGATCAGCCGGGGCCCGGAGGGTTCTCGCAGAGCTGCGGCGTTCCGCTCATGCCGATCCGGTAGTCGAGCCTGGTCCCGCCGGCCTCGACCACCACCTGGTAGCCGGGCTCGACCATCTGCGTGTAGCATGAACCCGGGCTTGCGGGCAGCCCAGGGCGCCGTTCGGCCAGGTGACGCTCTTCGCAGACGCGATCGTGACGTCCGCGGCGCCGCGCCGGTCCGCCGGCCGCGTCCGCGACGACCGGCGGCGAGGACCGGGGCCGGGACCGACGCGCCGTCGACAGGGACGGGCGAGATCGAGAGGCGGGGGATGATCCGGCCGGGCGTGCCAGATGGCAGGGGCGTCGGGGCCGGGTTCCGTCGCGGACGCGGGCGCGGGCGTCGCGCGCGGCGCGGGCGTCACCGTCGCGGGCATCGCCGTCGCTGACGCGGGCGTTGCCGTTGGCCCGGCGCCGCCCGTCGCCGGCCCTGGAGAGGCTGCGGGGAGGCTCGAGCAGGCCGCGGCCAGCGTCGAGATCGCTGCGAGGGCGGACACGCAACCGGCGCGACAGGCCAGTGCTGGCGTTGTTCATGGCTCCCCTGACGCGCGAACGCAGGCCCCCGGTTCCCATTGGGACCGCGATCCCTCGAGGCTCCTCCGGCCGGGTCGCCGCGGGAGAGTCGCCTGCCGGTAGACTGCCCGCGTCGTGCTGCCGTTCATGCCAGTCCTCCCCGTCATCCAGTTCGTCTTCTCGCCGGTCGTCACCGTCGGCGGGATGGCCGTGCGCCTGGACACGATCGCGCTCGCCGTCGCGATCCTCGCCAGCCTCGTGGTGGCGGCCCGGATCGCGCGCCGGACGCCCGTCGACACGACCCGCTCCCCAGATGAACCCGGGCCCGATCACGACGATCGCAATCACCTGCGCGCCGACGACCTGCTCTACGTGGCCGTGGCCGCGTTGCCGGGAGCCGTCGTCGGCGGGCGCATCGGGTACGCGCTGGACCACCTCGACTACTACACGGCGCACACCTCGGCCCTGCTCGACGTCACGCAGGGCAGCCTGTCGCTGTCGCTGGCCGTGGTCGGCGGGATCCTGACGGCGTCGATCGTCGCCGCGCTCCTTGGCGCACCCGTCGGACGCTGGATGCACGCCCTCGTTCTGCCGCTCCTGCTGGTGCTCGCGGGCGGGAAGTTCGCGATGGCGCTCGGCGGCAGCGGACAGGGCATGCCGTGGGCCGGGGACTGGGCGACCGCCTACCCTGGTCCCGGCCCGTGGGGCTCGCTCGCGCCCTCGGTCCCGTCGCACCCGTCGCAGGTGTACGAGGCCCTGGCCACCGTGGGCGTCCTGCTGGTCATGATGTGCCTGCTCTCGCTCGGTGGCTTCTCGCGGCGCACGGGGACCGCCTTCCTGCTCGGCCTCGCGCTGTGGGCGGCCGCCCGCGCGGCCGTTGCCTCGACCTGGCGAGATCCCGCGGTCGTCGGCCAGCTCCGGATGGAGCAGGTCATCTCGATCGTCATCGCCGCGGTCGCGCTCGTCCTGGCCGGCCTGTTCGCCGCCGGAGGAGCGGTCCGGCGCGGCGCGGCGGCGGACCAGGAGGCGACGGCGGCGCGGGCGGCGACGCTGCCGGCGCGGCTGGGCCGGACGCCGAGCCCACGTGGCCGAACCCGGAGGATCGCCCCCGGATCTGAGGGGATCCGCGGCGCCGAGCGCACTCGCCCGATGCTCGTCAGATCACGGCTGCCAGGATGCCGGCGATCTCCTCGTCCGTGAGCACGATCGGGTTCGTGCGCATCGAGCTGCCCACGCGAGTCCGCCAGGATCGCCGGGATGTCCGCCTCCCCGATGCCGAAGGCGCGCAGTCGCGGGACCTCGAGGACCGCCGTCCAGTCGCTGAGCGTCACGATCAGCGCGCCGCGTGCCTCGGCGTCGTCGGCCGTCTCCGGCAGTCGCGCCACCAGCCGCCCGAGCCGCGCGTACCGCCCGAGCGCGGGCGAGCCGGCACCGCGTTCCACGAGCGCCCCGATGTTCGCCGCGGTGACCGCTGCCAGTGTCGCCCCACAGGCCGTGCCGTGGGGCACGGGGAACTGGGCGCCCAGCGGCGATGCCAGGCCGTGCACCGCCCCCAGCCCCGCGTGCGCCAGGCAGATGCCCGACAGCAGGGCCGCATAGGCCATGCGAGACCTCGCCTCCGGCGCGTCCGGCCCGTCCGGGGCGGCGTGCCAGGCCACGAGGCCGTCGCGGGCCGCCTCCAGCCCCGAGAGTGCCAGGGCGTCGGTCAGCGGGCCGGCCCGCTGCGAGGTGTACGCCTCCAGCAGCTGCGTGAGCGCGTCCATCCCGTTCGCCGCGATGCGCGGCGCGGTCGTTGCCGGCGAGCAGGTCCGGGTCCACCACGGCATCCGCCGCCACCAGCCGCTCGTCGCGGAACGAGCGCTTGTAGCCTCCCGGACCGCGCGCCGTGACCACCGCGTTACGGGTCGCCTCGCTGCCGGTGCCCGCGGTCGTCGGCACGGCGACGAACGCCACGGACGGGCCGTCGTACGGCCGCATCCCGGGCAGGCCCTCCAGGTGCTCCACGACGCTCGCCCCGGTGCGCAGCAGGCCGGCGATCGCCTTGGCCGCGTCGAGCACGGAGCCGCCGCCAATGCCCAGCACGACATCCGCGGCCGCGTCGCGGTTCGCCGTCACGGCACCGTCCACCACCTCCGGTGACGGCTCACCCATGACGGCGACCTCGCCGACGACCGCCACTCCCGCCGCGGAGAGGCCCGCGAGCAGCGAGTCGCGCCGCCCGGACGCGGCCAGCGATCGGCCGCCGGTCACGAGCAGGACGCGCCGGCCGTGGCTCGCCACGACCTCCGGCACTCGCGCGAAGCCGCCCGGCCCGAACGTGATCCGGGGCAGCCGCCCCAGGGAGAACGATGCGGTCACGGCCGTCAACCCGCGGCCGTCTCGGGGAAGAGGCCGTCGTAGCGGACCCCGTGCCGGGGCTCCGCGAACGAGTCGGCGGTCGCCTCCCGCCAGGCGTCGTAGTGCGGCGTGGTCTTGTGGGCCCTCGCCGCGGCCTCGTCCACGTACCACTCGTACAGGACGAAACGGTTGGGGTCCTCGACGGCACGGATCACGTCGAACCGGAGGTTGCCGGGCTCCCGGATCGATGCTTCGTGGTTGGCCCGCGTCGCGTCGATGAACTCGTCGACGTGGTCGGGCTTGACGTGGCAGAAGACGAGGGTGACGAACATGGCTGGCTCCCTGGCGGGTGGACGCACCGAATGATCGCAGGGTTGGCGGCCAGCGCGATGGGGGAGTGCGATGGCCGGGCCGGGTCGTCGGCACGCAATTCCTGATGGCCCCCGCCGGGAAGATGGTCCCGGATGCGCCGTCTGGCGGGTCCGGAGCGTCCGAAGGGCACTGTCTCGCCGGCCTGCCGGTCCGCAGGCTGCGCCTACCGGAAGGCGGTGTCGGTGGCCGGCCGGTCTCGTCCCACGACCGGCGTCCTCTGACTCGGGCGGAACGCGCCCTGGAGGCTTCCATGGCCCGCCAGTTCGTCGTCCAGCTGGACAACCACCCCGGTGAGCTCGCACAGCTCTCGCGGACCTTTGCGCAGCGCGGCGTCCAGATCCACCACGCAGCGTGCGCAGGGACCGGGCCGCTGCAGTGCATGTTCGTGACCTTCACCGACGACGACGCCGCGCGCTCCGTCCTCCGTGGCCTTGGCCACCCGTTCATCGAGGGCGAGCCGGTCATGGTCGAGGTCCCGGACGAGCCGGGGAGCCTGGGCGTGGTCAGCCAGAAGCTGGCCGATGCCGGCGTCGTCGTGACCGGCGTGATCGAGGCCGGGCGCAAGCCCGGCAGGATCGAGATGGCGTTCTGCGTGGACGACGAGTGCAAGGCCCGCGAGGCGCTGGGCCTTGACGTCGAGGACTGCGTGGGCTGCTCGTCCTAGGGGCTGCTCGTCCCGGGAATCGGGACGGGGCGACCGGGGACCGCCCCGTGCCCCGTGACCGCCGGCCCCGTGACGCCCCGTGCCGACGCCCCGTGCCCCGTGATCGCCCCGTCGCGGGGGATGTTCGCGCTAGCCGAGGCGGGCGTAGTCCGCGAGGCCGCGCTTCACGAACGCGCCGTGTCCCTTGCGCCCGGTGAACTCGCCGTCCTTGACGACCACCATGCCGCGGCTCAGGACAACGTCAGAGCCGCCCTGGACTGTCATCCCCTCGTAGCAGCTGTAGTCGACGTCCATGTGGTGCGTCGCGCGGAGAGCACGTGGCTGCGGTTCGGGTCGTAGACGACGATGTCGGCGTCGGCGCCGACGGCGATCACGCCCTTCCTCGGGTACATCCCGAAGATCTTCGCGGGCCCCGTCGAGACGACCTGCACCCAGCGCTCCTTCGTGAGCCGCCCGTCGACAACCGCCTGGTGGATCAGGTCGACGCGCTCCTCCACGCCCGGGAGCCCGTTGGGGATCTTGCGGAAGTCACCGCGCCCGAGCTCCTTCTGGCCGTGGAAGTCGAAGGGGCAGTGGTCCGTCCCGACGACCTGGAGATCGTCGCGCTTGAGCGCGTTCCAGAGCTCGACCGCGTGGTCCTTCGTGCGCAGCGGCGGCGAGCAGACGAACTTGGCGCCGTTGAACCCGTCGCCGAGGTCGTCGAGCGAGAGGTACAGGTACTGCGGGCAGGTCTCGGCCCAGGCCATGACGCCGCGGTTGCGCGCGGCCATGAGGGCGTCGAGCGCCTCCTTGGCGGACATGTGGACGAAGTAGACCGGGACGCCCGCGACCTCGGCGAGCCGGATCACCCGGCTGGTCGCCTCGCCTTCGAGGCGCGAGTCGCGCGCGAGGCCGTGGCCGATGGGATCCGTCACACCGGCGGCGACCTGGCCGGCCGCCAGGATGTCGATGACGGGGCCGTTCTCGGCGTGCATGAGGATCAGCCCGCCGTTGTGCTTCGTCTGCCGCATCGCCCGGAAGATGTGGTCGTCCGGCGAGAAGAAGACGCCCGGATAGGCGGTGAAGAGCTTGAAGTCGGGGACGCCCTCGGCGACCAGCTGGTCCATCTCGGCCAGCGTCGCGTCCGTGACGTCCGACATGATCATGTGGAAGCCGTAGTCGACGACCGCGTTGCCTTCGGCCTTCCTGTGCCAGACATCGAGGCCCTCGTGGAGGGGCTGACCCTTCGACTGGACGGCGAAGTCGACGATGCTGGTGGTCCCGCCGAAGGCCGCCGCCCGGGTTCCCGTCTCGAAGGTGTCCTTGGCGAACGTGCCGCCGAACGGCAGCTCCATGTGGGTGTGGGCATCGATCCCGCCGGGGATCACGTACTTCCCGGCCGCGTCGATCGTCTCGTCTGCCGTGACGCCCGCCGCCGCGAGGTCCACGCCGATCTGGACGATGACCTCCCCGTCGACGAGGACGTCCCCCGGGTACGAGCCGTCCGCGGTGACGATCAGGCCGTTGGCGATCAGGGTTCGCATTGGCTGCTCCTCGCTCGGATCCCGCCGGCCACGGCCGGCACGGGGACGCTCCACGTGGGGACATCGTAGCGAGGCGCCACCCCGGGCGCGAGGACGGTGCGCGGGTGGTCAGCCCAGGAGCGGGGCGTGGAGCCCGGCGATCCCCAGCTCGACCGACCACGCGAACAGCGCGGCCCCGACTGCTGCGATCCCGGCGGCGAAGGCGACGCTCGCGACGAGCCGACGTCGGCGTTGCTCACGGCGGGCGGCAGGCCCATCGGACTCCCACCAGGGGTCACGGCGGTTGAAGGGCGAGAACGACGGCACGGGGGGTTCCTCCAGGACACCGAGTGTGGATCCTCGGGGCGCTTGGGTCGAGGGTGACCTCCTGCCCCCGGACCTCGCCCGCACCACCCCGTACCGCACTGCGCGTGGGCACCGGCGGTCGAGCGGCACGACCTCGGTGCGCCGGTGCACCGGCGGGCGCGCGTCAGGCCGGCCGCGTCATCCCGGATGTCTCGTCGCGTCCACCCGATCCCCGTCGCGCTGTGAGATAGCGGAGCGCGGCTACCAGGTACAGCGCCATCAGCGCGGCGAGTCGCTGCGGGTCCGCGTATGCGGCGAAGAACAGCACCGGGTACGTGACGATGCCGACGGCCATCGCGGCGACCCGTCCGTCGTGCCGGACCAGCCGGCCAACGCCGGCCGCGGCGAGCGCCATCAGCCCGCACAGCATCCCCGCAGGTGGCGCCAGCGCGAACGCCACGCCGGCGAACACCGCGACCCCGCGACTGCCAGGCAGGCGACCCAGCGCGGGCCAGCACGCGCCGGTGAGCGCACCGATGCCGGCGGCCCAGCCGGCGCCCCAGGACCACGTCACGGTCGCCAGCGCGACCGGGAGAATGCCCTTCGAGAGGTCCGCCGTGAAGGCGAGGAGGCCCCAGCCGGCGCCGGCGCGCGTCCAGACGTCGGCCGGGCCAGGGTCCCGCTCCGGGTTCCGGGGGACCTCCTCGTCCCGTCGGACCTCCATGCCCCCCGCCCGGGCGACCCATGCCGAGACGGGCAGGGACCCGATGGCGTACCCGGCGGCCGCGGCGAGGACGATCGAGACGACGTCCGCAGGGCTCACGGGCGGGGCGTCAGGCCCTGGGAGGTGCCACGTCCCGCAGGGCGGGGATGATGTCGCGGCCGTAGATCGCCAGCTGCTCCTCCTCGTTCCCGTTCATCAGGTAGAGGTTGAACTGGTCCACGCCCGCCTCGGCCAGGTCCCGCAGCCGCGCGATGTGCTGCGTCCACGGAGCCGACGAGGCAGAACCGGTCGACGATCTCGTCCGACACGAACGACGCGTTCGACGAGCCGACCTCGGCGTGGTGGAGGTAGTCGTAGCCCTCGCGATCGCGGACGTAGGTCGTCAGCTCCTCGGGCAGGTCCTCGCGCGGGTACTTGTTGACGAGGTCCACGACGTGGTTCGACACGAGGGCCGGGAACCAGCGGGTCCGGTCGCGGCCGTCGGCGAGGTCGCCGACGTGCGCCGGGTGCTGCGGCCATCACCTGCACGGCGTCCGGGTCGCGTCCGGCCTCGACGGCGGAGGCCTTCACCTGGGAGGTGAACCAGCGGATCAGGTCCGGGTCGCCGATCTGGAGCATCGCGCCGTCCGCGATCCGGCCGGTGAGCTTGAGCGCCACCGGTCCGTAGCCGGCGATCCAGACCGGGAGGCGGTGGCCGGCCGTCCACGGGAGCTCGAGCATCGTGCCCTCGAACTCGATGCCGCCGGCCCTCGACCAGCGCCCGGATGACGTGGACGGCCTGCTCCAGGTCCTTCATCGACGTCGGCGACTTGCCGAGGACGCGGCGGGCCGAGTCGCCCCGCCCGATGCCCGAGGTCCATCCGCCCGCCGGACAGCTCGTCGAGCACGGCCAGCGCGGATGCGGTCACGGTGGGCTCGCGGGTGGCCGGGTTCGTGACGCAGGTGCCCGAGACGCAGCGTCGTCGGTCGCCTGGGCCATCAGCGTCAGCAGCGGGTAGGGGTCGCGCCACAGGACGTGGCTGTCGAACAGCCAGCCGTAGGCGAAGCCGGCGGCCTCGGCCTGCTTCGTGAGCGCGACGCGTGCGCTCGATGCGTGTGGTCGGGCTTGAGCGTGAAGCCGAAGTGCATCGATGTCCTCCTGGCGGGGGAGCCCCGGAGAATCGGGCGGCTCGGCTGTCCTCCTCCATGACAGCCGAGCCGCGCGGGATCATAACGGACGGGTCTCCGGTTCCATGCAGTGCCGTTCGGCCCGTCCTACGGCGCGACGAGGTCCTCGTACATCTCGGGGCGGCGGTCGCGGTAGAACTGCCAGGTCTGGCGGACCTCGTGACACGAGGTCGAGGTCGATGTCGCGGATGATCAGCTCCTCGTCGTGCGCGGAGCCGGCGCCGCCGATGATCTGGCCGCGGGGGTCGCAGAAGTAGCTCTGGCCGTAGAAGTCGTCGTCGCCGACCTCGGGCTCGATGCCGACCCGGTTGATGGTGCCCACGAAGTAGCCGTTGGCGACCGCGTGGCTGACCTGCTCGATCCGCCACAGGTACTCCGACAGGCCGCGGCTGGTGGCCGCGGGGATGAACACCATCTCGGCCCCGTTGAGCCCCAGGGCCCGGGCACCCTCGGGGAAGTGGCGGTCGTAGCAGATGTACACGCCGACCTGCCCGACCGCGGTCTCGAACACCGGGTAGCCGAGGTTGCCCGGGCGGAAGTAGAACTTCTCCCAGAACCCCTTCACGTGGGGGATGTGGGTCTTGCGGTACTTGCCCAGGTAGCTGCCGTCGGCGTCGATCACGGCGGCGGTGTTGTAGTAGATCCCGGTGGTCGTGGCTGTCCTCCTCGTACATCGGCACGACGAGGACCATGCCGGTCTCCTTCGCCAGGGCCTGCATGCGCTGCGTGGTCGGGCCGTCGGGGATGAGCTCGGTGTAGCCGTAGTACCTGGGTCTCCTGGACCTGGCAGAAGTAGGGGCCGTAGAAGAGCTCCTGGAAGAGCATCACCTGGGCGCCCTGCTTCGCCGCCTCGTGCGCGTAGCCCTCGTGCTTCTGGATCATCGACTCCTTGTCGCCGGTCCAGCTGGCCTGCAGGAGCGCACCTCGGACGTTACGGGGCATCGGAACAGCCTCCTTGGTGATGCGCACCCGCGGCGCGCGTTGCGACCCGTCCCGGCCGGGTCGGGCGGCGGAAGAGCGAAAGGATACGCCGGTCGAGGGCGCCGGATGCGCCCCGGGAGAGTGAGCGGCAGCTGGCTCGCAGATCGGGTCGCCGGGTTGCTCCGCCAGTGCCCTGTCGCGCCCCACGCATGGCGTTCGCGGCGTCCGTGCGCGATGATGGGGCTCGGCCCGTCCCGGCCTCGGCGCGCGGGTGCTCGGGCGACACGAGGAGCTGCGATGGATCCGGTCGGCCTCCGCACCCCCACGGACGCCACCCTGGCACGCGCCGCGGAGCTCGCCCGCGAGTTCGTCGCCACGCTGCCGGACCGTCCGGTCCACGCGACGGCCACGCTCGAGGAGCTCCGGTCGCGGTTCGGCGGCCCGCTCCCGGACGAAGGCGTGGACCCGGTGGCCGTGGTCGAGGCCCTCGCGGACAACGCGCGTGACGGTCTCGTCGCCAGCGCCGGGCCCCGCTACTTCGGGTTCGTCATCGGCGGCGGGCTGCCCGCTGCGGTCGGGGCCGACTGGCTCGCGACGGCGTGGGACCAGAACGCGGGGCTGTACGTCATCGGGCCGGCCGCGGCGGTGGCCGAGGAGGTGGCCGGGGCGTGGGCCGCGGAGCTGTTCGGCCTGCCGGCGGGCGTCAGCGTCGGCTTCACGACCGGCGCGACGATGGCCTCGTTCACGGGACTGGCCGCCGGGCGTCACGCGCTCCTGGAGCGGGCCGGCTGGGACGTGGAGCGGCAGGGGCTGTACGGCGCGCCCGGAGCTGCCCGTCGTCGTGAGCGACGAGTCGCACGTCACGATCTTCGCCGCGCTCCAGATGCTGGGCCTGGGGCGCGACCGGGTGACCCGCGTGCCGACGGACGACCAGGGTCGGATGCGTTCCGGAGGCCCTGGTCTCGGCGCTGCAGGCGATCGGGCAGCCTGCGCTCGTCTGCGCCCAGGCCGGCAACGTCAACACCGGCGCCTTCGACCCGCTGCCGCCGATCCTCGAGGCCGTCCGCGCGAACGGCGGCTGGCTCCACGTGGACGGTGCGTTCGGGCTGTGGGCCGGCGCCGACCCCGCACGGCGGCACCTGGTCGAGGGCGTCGGCCTGGCCGACTCGTGGACGACGGACGCCCACAAGTGGCTCAACGTCCCGTACGACTCGGGGCTGTCCTTCGTCGCGCACCCGGCGGCGCACCAGGCGGCGATGACCCTCGGGGCGGCCTACTACGTGGAGACGACCGGCGCCGAGCGCGACCCGTACAACTGGGTCGCCGAATCCTCGCGGCGGGCCCGCGGGTTCGCCGTCTGGGCGGCGCTGCGCTCGCTCGGACGGAGCGGCGTGGCGGAGATGATCGGCCGGACGTCGGACCACGCCCGACGGTTCGCGGCGGGGCTGGATGGACGCGCCCGGGCGCCCGGATCCTCAACGACGTCGTTCTCAACCAGGTGCTCGTCCGGTTCGAGGATCCGTCCGGGGACGTTGCCGCGGGCGACACGCGCACCGACTCGGTCATCGCCGCGGTCCAGGCCGACGGCACGCTCTGGCTGGGCGGCACCCGCTGGCATGAGCTGCGCGCGATGCGGATCTCGGTCTCGGGCTGGAACACGACCGAGGCGGACGTGGACGCGTCGATCGCGGTGATCCGGCGGATCGCGGGGCAGATTGCCGCCGGCTGAGACCGGTCCGGGGGTGGTCGCCGGGGCCGCCGGCCGCCTCGGCGCTGTGCTGTAATGGCCTTCACGTCTGACCGCGAGTTGCACGGGAGGGCTCACCCCGCCCCCCGGATCGGAGGAGTCATGGCCACCAGCGAAGCCCCCATGAGCAGCGAGGAGATCGTCGCCCTGTCGCGGGCCCACACCCTCTTCTCGTGGTCGGTCCAGGGCGCCCTCGACCCGATCGCCATCGACCACGCCGAGGGCGTCTACCTCTACACGCCCGAGGGCCGCCGGATCCTGGACTTCAACGCCCAGCTGATGTCGGTCAACATCGGGCACGGCGACCGGCGCGTGATCGACGCCATCAACGAGCAGGCCATCGAAGCTCCAGTTCGTCCAGCCGGCGTTCGCGACCGAGATTCGCGCCCGCCTCGGCGCCAAGCTGGCCGAGATCATGCCCGGCGACCTGAACAAGGTCTTCTTCACCCTCGGCGGCGCCGAGGCGGTCGAGAACGCGATCAAGCTCGCCCGCCACTACACCGGCAAGCACAAGCTCCTCGCCCGGTACCGCGCCTACCACGGCGCGACCGCCGGCGCGATGACCCTCACCGGCGACTACCGCCGCTGGGCGAACGAGCCCGGGCATCGTCGGCGTCGTCCGCTACCCGGACACGCACCGCTGGGGCGAGAAGGAGCCGCGCCCCGCCGCCGAGGCGCTCAACGGCCTCGAGGACGTCATCAAGTACGAGGGCGCCCACACGATCGCGGCGATCTTCCTCGAGACGGTCGTCGGCACCAACGGCATCCTCATCCCGCCCGACGGCTACCTCCAGGGCGTCCGCGAGCTGTGCGACACGTACGGGATCCTCATGGTCTGCGACGAGGTCATGGCGGGCTTCGGGCGCACGGGCAAGTGGTTCGCCGTGGACCACTGGGACGTCGTGCCGGACCTCATGACGATGGCCAAGGGCCTCACGTCCAGCTACCTGCCGCTGGGTGCGGTCGCGATGCGCGATCACATCTCCGAGGCGATGGACACGAAGATGTTCTACGGCGGCCTGACGTACAGCAGCCACCCGGTGAGCCTGGCCGCCGCGCTCGCGACGATCCGCGTCTACGAGGAGGACGACCTCATCGGCAACGCGGCCCGCATGGGCGAGGTGATGCGCGCCCACCACGAGGCGCTCGCCGCGAAGCACCCGTCCGTCGGGGCGCACCGCAGCATCGGCCTGTTCGGGATCCTGGACCTCGTCCGCTCCCAGGACCCGTGGACGCCGCTCACCCCGTTCAACGGCACCAGCGACGAGATGAAGGCGATCGGCAAGTTCTTCCGGGACAACGGCCTGTACGTGATGCTCGCCAACAACTCGATCCACACGAACCCGCCGCTGTGCATCACCGAGGACCAGCTGGCCGAGGGCTTCGCGCTCATCGACCGGGCGCTCGACATCGCCGACCAGGCGGTCACCGGCTGACCGCGGCGCGACGGGGCGGCCGCGGGCGCGGCCGGGCCATCGACGGCCCGACTGCCTCGCCGTCGTCCGCCTGCGGGGCGTCGGGAAGACGTGGCCCGCCGCGGGCGGGTCGCAGACCGAGGCGATCCGCGGCGTCGACCTCGACATCGCGGCCGGCGAGTTCGTCTCGCTCATCGGCCCGTCGGGCTGCGGCAAGTCCACGCTCCTGCGCGCCATCGCGGACCTCGTCCGGCCGAGCGAGGGCGAGGTGCTGGTCAACGGCAAGCCGCCTGCCCGGGCGCGCCTGGACCACGACTACGGGATGGTGTTCCAGGCCCCGGTGCTGTTCGACTGGCGGACGGTGGAGGAGAACGTCCGCCTGCCCCTCGAGGTGCTCGGCCTGCCGAAGGCCTGGAGCGCCGAGCGGACGCGGGCGATGCTCGAGCTCGTCGAGCTGGAGGGGTTCGCACGGCACCGGCCGTACGAGCTCTCGGGCGGCATGCAGCAGCGGGTCGCGATCGCGACGCGCGCTCTCGTTCGAGCCCCGGATCCTGCTCATGGACGAGCCGTTCGGGGCCCTGGACGAGATGACCCGCGAGCGCCTGAACGACGCGCGTGCTGCGGATCTGGGAGCGGACGGGCACGTCACGATCGTGTTCGTCACCCACTCGATCCCGGAGGCCGTCTACCTCTCGTCGCGGATCGTCGTGATGAGCGCGAGGCCGGGCCGGATCGTCGGAGACGTGGACGTGGACCTGCCTCGCCCGCGCACGGAGGCGACGCGAGAGTCGGAGCGGTTCTTCGGCCTCGTGACCGCGGTACGTGAGCTCCTGCGCGATGGCGGCGGAAGCGTGCCGGCTCCCGCCTGAGGCGCCGGCATCGCGGAACCGCCCCGGGCGCGATCGACGGTATGGGCCGGATGGCGCTTGTGCCGGCCTCCCGGGGGCGTTCATCATCGTTCGACCCTTGGGGGAGTGGACCCCGTGGCCTTCTCGAGGAGGTCCTCGGCGTCCGACGGATCGGCGTCGGCGCTGCGGGCCTGCCCCTTGTTCCGCGACTTGGACGCATCTGCAATGGCAGACGTCACGAGCCTGCTGCGCCATCGGCGGTTCAGGCGCAACGAGGTGGTCTTCCACGCTGGCGACCCCGGTGATTCCATATTCGTCATCACCTCCGGCATGGTGAAGATCTGCATCGTCTCGCCCGAGGGCGAAGAGGCGATCATCGCGACGCTCCGCCAGGGTGACTACTTCGGTGAGCTCGCTCTCCTCGACGGTGAGCCACGATCGGCGACGGCGACGGCCCTGGAGCCGACGGAAACGGGGGAGATTGCACGGGCAGTGTTCATGAGGCTCATCGATACGCAGCCTGAAGTGCGGCTGGCGCTGCTCGTCGGCCTTGCCGTCGAGGTGAAGCGCCTCACCCGACACGTCGAGGAGCTGCACTTCCTCGCGCTGCCCGGCCGTCTCGCGATGCGCCTGGTCGAGCTTGCCCACGAGGCGTCCGGCGACGGACCCGGCGCCGAGCTGCCGTGGCATTACACCCAGTCCGACCTCGCCGCCATGATCGGCGGTTCGCGGCAGAGCGTCAGCCGCCTGCTCGGCGAACCTCGCCTCGGAGGGGCTCCTGCGCGTCGAGCGCGACCTGATCGTGATCCCCGACGTGGAGGTCCTCGCCAGGGTGGCCGGACGCTGACGCCGCCGCCCGGACGGCCCGGGCCCAGGCCGTCCATGCGCATGGAAGCCCGCCTCGCGAGTGGCGCGGCGTCGGCCAGCGTGAACAGTCTCCGAGGTCTGCCGACACCTGGTGCCCGCCTGACCGGGTGACAGGTGGCGCCGCCACCCCATGCTTGTCACGTTCGAAGCGATGAGCAGCCGGTGCGGCGCCTTCGCCCTGTGCCACCCGGGTCGCGGTCGACGCTGGACGGCATGTCGGCCGGGCGCAAGCGCCGGCGGGATGGCGCGGTGGGCTGCCGGGTGTCGCGGTCGCGACACCGCGCCTGTCGCCGCGTGAACACGTCGCGCGTCGCGTGCGGGGCTGCGGAATCGCCGGCACCGGCGGACGATGTTGTCGCCGCGACGGGAGCACCGGGGGCGCGGCCAGGGAGGCACGGAGATGCAGCAGTGGAACCCACCCGAGTACGGGTACTCGCTCGTGAAGGAGCAGCACGAGGACCTGCGTCGCCAGGCCTCCTCCGACCGGCTGTCGAAGTCCCGATCGACCGCAGCCGCTTCGTCGGACGCGCGGGATCTGGAACCCGAGCACCACCTCTCGATGCGCCACCTGTTCCATGTCCTCTCGCGCGGCCACCACTTCCACATTGCTCCGCACCGTTTCAGCCACTGACCGCGTCACGGATCCTGGTGGTCGGAGCCCGGTGGACCGGTCCGATTGGTCCGGTCCGATTTGACGGATCGGGCCGCTGGGTCGATGGTGGGGGTTCAGTCGACAGCGCCGGGTTTGCATCCAGTCCGTCCGTTGCGTTCGCGACGGATCGGATTCCCTCGATGTCCCGCAGGTCCTTCCCGCTTCCCGAGGCGACGATCGTCGTCTGTTCCGACGGCTATTTCGATGTCTACCCGCCCACTGCCCGCACCAATGGCGACAAGCCCGCATACCGCGGCCGGCTTCATGAGCTGGGTGCCGGGATCCGCGGCGTGGACGACCGCCTGGCCGTGCGACCAGACTCCAAGGCCCTGGCCGAGGCCGTGACCGCGTGGTCGTCCGTCAACGCCGCGGGGGCGCTTGGCGGCGGCATGGGCCGCGGCCGCGACGGTAACGAAATCGCGGCCTGACGGACCGGTTGGCGCCCGGGCCGGACAGCCCCGGACTGACACCTGTCGGTCCATGCGGTCCGCCCGAACACCGGCTGACCGTGACGATCCCCGCGACCCGTGGCGCCGGACCGGCACCGACGGCCTATGCTGGTCCGGACATGGATCCCACGCGTCCCACCACCCGTGACGGCGTCCTGACGGGGCGTCCCAGTCCCGGCCCGGCACTGCCAGCGCCGCGGCCCGCCGCCGCACCGCCCGGCTTCCACCTGCTCGCGAAGCCGACCGGCGCCGTGTGCAACCTCGATTGCACGTACTGCTTCTTCCTGTCCAAGGAGGCGCTCTACCCGGGCTCCGCGTTCCGGATGGCGGACGACCTGCTGGAGCTGTACATCAAGCAGCTCCTCGAGTCCCACGAGGCACCCACGGTGACCATCGCCTGGCAGGGCGGGGAGCCCACCCTGATGGGCCTCGACTTCTTCCGCCGCTCGATCGAGCTGGTGGAGCGATACCGGAGGCCCGGCCAGGAGATCGAGCACACGATCCAGACGAACGGCACCAGGATCGATGAGGCCTGGTGCGCCTTCTTCCGGGAGCACCGGTTCCTGGTCGGCCTCTCGATGGACGGCCCGCCGGACATCCACGACCGGTACCGGGTCGACAAGGGCGGCAACCCGACCCACCACAAGGTGCTCGCGGCCGCCCGCCTGATGGCAGAACAGGGCGTGGACGTCAACATCCTGTGCACTGTGCACACCGCGAACGAGGACCGCGGCGTCGAGGTGTACCGCTACTTCCGCGACGAGGTCGGGGCCCGCTATCTCCAGTTCATCCCGATCGTGGAGCGTGCCACCCCGGAGTCGCTGCCCGTGGCCGACGCCGGCTGGGGGACGTCCGGCCGCGAGGTCCGGCCGCTGTACACGCTCGACGGGAGCCTCGTGACGTCACGATCCGTCACGGCGGAGGGCTGGGGCCGATTCCTCTCGGGCGTGTTCGACGAGTGGGTGCGGCGCGACGTCGGCACGGTGTTCGTCCAGATCTTCGACGCGGCCCTCGCCTCCTGGATCGGGGCTCCGCCCTCGGTCTGCATCTTCGCGGAGACGTGCGGGAACGCACTCACGGTCGAGCACACGGGCGACGTCTACAGCTGCGATCACTTCGTCGAGCCGCGCTACCTGCTGGGCAACATCCGCGAGACCCACCTGCTCACGATGGTCGCCTCGCCCGAGCAGCGCAGGTTCGGGACCGACAAGCGCGATACCCTGCCGCGCTACTGCCGCGAGTGCCCGGTGCGGTTCGCCTGCCACGGCGAGTGCCCGCGCAACCGGTTCATCGACACGCCGGACGGCGAGCCCGGTCTCAACTACCTGTGCGCCGGCTACAAGTCGTTCTTCACGCACATCGACCGGCCCATGCGCCTGATGGGGACGCTCCTCAAGCAGGGCCGCTACGCGGACGAGGCGATGGGCATCCTGGAGGGCGAGGAGGCGGCGCTCCGCACGGCGGTCGCGAAGGCCGGGCGCAACGACCCGTGTCCCTGCGGCAGCGGCCGCAAGACCAAGGCGTGCCACGGGGCCACCGCCTGACGTTCTTCGTTCGCGCGAGCTGCCAAGGGTGTCACCCTCGGCGCCCGTGCCGTCAGCCGTCGGCGCGGACCCGCTCGGGTTCGAGGGCCAGCACATCCTTGCGCGCGAAGACGCCCAGGAAGCGCACGCCGCACAGGAACAGCGCCACACCGAGGCCGCTGTAGAAGAAGGCGATCGCCCAGTCCGGCACCTCGTGTGAGAGCCGGAGCGCCATGCCGCCGCCCATCATCACCGCCATCACCGCCCACGACGAGGCATTGAAGAAGTGCCAGAACGGGAGGCGGTCCTCCTCCCGCGCACGGATCCGTCCGGTGTGCTTGCGCACGAGCTTCGAGAACACGAAGAGGTAGAACGCGAGGAAGATCACCACGGCGAGCGGGACCAGGACCAGGTGCTCGGGCGCAAGCCCGAGGAGGAGGGGAATCCCGACCATGCAGACCATCGCGCCCGCCGCGCACCAGACCAGCCCGGCGATGAGCATCAGGGTGTTCTTGGGAACGTGGACAATGTGCACGATTCGATGACTCCTGCCACGCCGAACGCCTCCGACCCGGTTCGAATGGCGAACCTGCCCGTCGCCGTGGCGCCCGTGACCTCCACCCAGCCGGACCATCCCGTCGATGGGTGGCGAGATTGTACGCGGCAGCCGCCGGTAGGCCCGTTTCGCTGGCAAGGCGGCCGATGGGGGCGCTCGTGCCTCCGCCCCGGCATCGACGGCAGCGAGCCCCGGGCTCGGTCAGGAAGAGGGAGCCGACCCCTTCCGCCTCGCGGGAGCCGCGGTCGACCGGCGGAGGACCAGCTCGAACGGGAGGCCGAGGTCCTGGTCCTCGGCGGGGGTCCCATCCGTCCCGATTGCCTTGGCCGGCGCGTCGAAGAGGAGGCGCGCCGCCGCGTAGCCCTTGAGACGGAGCTCCTGGTGGACCGTGGTCAGCGCAGGCCGTGCGTGGGCGGCGGCGGCGATGTCATCGAAGCCCGTCACCGAGACGTCGCGCGGGATGGCGAGTCCCGCGACGCGGGCCGCCGCCATCACGCCCATCGCGAGGCGGTCGGTCATCGCCAGGACCGCGGTCGGGCGGTCCGCCTGCGCGAACAGGTGGTCGGCGGCCGCCGACCCGAGCGTCTCGTCGCTGTGGGCGCACTCGAAGAACGGGACCTCCCCGATGGCGATGCCTCCCCCGGCGAGGGCGTCCGCGTACCCCGCGAACCGCGCGGCCGTGACGTCGAACGCGCTCCGGGCGACGCGCGCCGGGTCGCCCGGGCCCGTGTAGCCGTCCGGGAGACATGGCAGGCTCACGATGCCGAACCGGCGATGGCCGAGGGAGACCAGGTGGCGGGCGACCTCGCGGGCGCCACCGGCGTCATCGACCGCGACGGTCGTCACGCCGGGCAGCCGCGGCTGGTCGATGACGACGATCGGGACGCCACGGCCGAGCGCCGCCTCGATGCTGCTCGCACCGCGCGGGAGCGAGTACGCCACGAAGCCGTCCACGGCGACGTCGGTGATCATTCGCGTACCGGCCTCATGCAGGCCGCCCGGCACGATGAGCAGCCCGAGCCGCCGCTCCTCGCAGGCGTCGGCGATGCCACGGATGAGCTCGCTCACGACCGGGTCGCTCATGGCGAACGGCAATGACTCCGGCAGGATCAGCCCGACGGCACCCGCTCGCCGCGTCCTGAGCATCCGCCCCACCGCGTCGGGTCCGGTGTAGCCGGCGGTCCTCGCCGCCTCGAGAACCCGGGCGCGGAGCTCCGGTGAGAGCTGGTCGGGCCGGCTGAACGCGTTCGAGACCGTCGTCTTGGAGACGCCGAGGGACGTGGCGAGGTCGCGCAGCGTGACGCGTTGGCGGGGTTGCCCGGGCTTGTCCATGGCGGTCCTCATCGGCCGGAGACGGCTCTGGTCGTCGGGTCATCTTGACCGATCAAGATGACCACGCTATCCTGACGACGTACTTGACCGGTCAAGATCAGATGATACGCACAACGGCCGGCCGGGGACAGGAGCGAATCATGACCCGACTGCCGATGCCCACTGCGGAGGATCGCGCGCGCGAGCTGCATCGAGGCTGAGCTGCGCGATCTGACCTGCTGCCACCAGTGCGGGCGCTCGATGAGGGTCTCCGTGCGCGGCGCGGAGATGTGGGTCGAGTGCGAGAGCCTCGGCTCCAGGAGCGGGCTCCGGCTCGCGATCTCGGCCGGCTTCCATGACCGGCACCTGGTCGAGCTGCCCGAGGGCGTCCTCGCCGCGGCCTGAAGTCGGCCGCCAGACCATCAACCAGCCCGCCGCGTCGGCGAGCAACCAACCGCACGGGAGGAATGCCCGGATGTTCACGCTCGAGACGATCCTCATCACCGCCATCGCCGTCGCCGTCATCCTTGCGCCGAAGGCCCTCGACACCTGGCTGTCGTTGCGGGACGCCGCACGCGCCTCCAGCGAGGAGTCGATGCTGGAGCGGGCCGCAGGCGGCGCCGAGTAGCACCGGTCCACCATGGAGACGCCCGCCCTCGCCGGGCGGGCGGGCGACAGGGACGAGCCGCTCACAGGCTGCTACCGTCAGCATTCATGGGACTCGGCTTCGGACTCCTCAGCGCGCAACTCCGTCCGGGCGAGACCGACTGGACCCGTGCCTACGACGAGACGGTCCGCCTGGCCGTGGATGCGGAGCAGCTCGGCTTCACCTCCGTCTGGACGACCGAGCACCACTTCGTCGATGACGGGTACATGCCTTCGCTCCTCGTGGTCGGTGCGGCGCTCGCGCAGGCCACCTCGCGGATCGAGCTCGGCACGGGCGTCATCCTCGCGCCGATGCACCATCCGCTCCGCCTGGCCGAGGACGCGGCGACCGTCCAGCTGCTCAGCCACGGACGGCTGATCCTGGGCCTCGGGCTCGGGTGGTCGGAGGTCGAGTTCGCGGGGCTCGGCGCCGACGCGCGCCGTCGCGGCGCCGCCATGGACGAGATCCTGCGGATCCTCCCCCAGGCGTGGACCGGAGAGCCGTTCACGCACCGCGGCGCGGTCTACGACCTCCCGACGCTCGCGGTCCGGCCGGCGCCCTCGACGCGGATCCCCGTCCTCGTCGGCGGCAGTGCCGAGGCCGCGATCCGCCGCGCGGCGCGCCTCGCCGACGGCCTGTTCGCGAACGCACCCGTCGAGACGTTCGTCGAGCAGGTGGGCTGGGTGCTCGACGAGTGCGGGCGCATCGGCCGCGACCCGTCCACCTTCCGGTTCATCCATTACTCGACCCTGCTCCCTGGCGCGTCGCGCGAGGACGCGCTCGCCCGCTACCGCGATGCGCTGTGGGCGATGCAGTGGAAGTACTCCGACATGGGGGCCTCGGCGACCAGGCCGCTCCCGCCGCCGTCCCCGCCCCCGTTCGTTCGCCCGGACGATGCGCTGGTGAAGGGCCGGGCAACGTTCGCCGGAACGCCGGACGAGCTCGTCGAGGCCCTGCTCGACATCCGGAGGCGGGCGGGGGTGCCCGTCGAGCTCGTCGCACGGAGCCACTTCCCGCTCCTCGAGTACGACGCCCAGGTCGACCTGATGCAGCAGCTCGCCGAGGGCGTTGCGCCCCACGTCTGAGGCGCCAACGGCGCCGGCGCTCCCGGGCCATTGGCCATTCGGTTCGATGAGCATCCGTTCCTGGTGTTCGCGCCCTCGTGAACGAATGCCGCAGGGGGGGTATGACCCCTGGGCCAGGCGGGCGACGGGCGCGCGGGCCCTACGATCGAGGGGCCGGCCCGCCGTCCCGGCTTGGCCACCCGACAGCCGAACGGCGACCGCTGGCAGATCCCTGAGGTTCCGGTGAAGCTCGACATCGCGCCAGACCGCGCGGCGACCCCTCTTGGCCCCCGCCAAGCCCCGGCCACGGCCGGACGATGAGCGCGCCCGCCCTTCCGCCTCCAACCGTGCGCCCGGCGCGTCTCGACGCCCTCGTCGAGAACATCCCCGGGGCCGTGTACCGTCGGGCCGCCGTCGCACCCTGGCACTTCTCGTTCGTGAGCGACGCCGTCGAGTCAATCACCGGCCATGCCGCGTCGGACCTCGTCCCGCCGGGCGCGCTGCCCGGAGCCCTGGTGGCGGTCCCCGAGGACCTTGCCGCCGTGACGGACGCGATCCGGGCCGCGACAGCAAGCGGGCAGGCATACGACCTCGAGTATCGCGTCAACCACGCGGACGGGACCATTCGCTGGGTTCACGACCGCGGCCAACCTGAGCGCAACGCAACCCGCGGGCAGGCATGGATCGACGGGGTGATGTTCGATGTCACCGCGCGCAAGCAGGCGGAGGCGGGGCTCGAGCAGCAGCACGCCAGGCTCCTCGCGCTCATGGAGAGCATCCCCGACAAGATCTACTTCAAGGATGCCGACAGCCGCTTCCAGATGATCGGGAAGGTCACCGCCGAGACCTTCGGACTGGACGACCCCTCGCAGGCGGTGGGCAAGACGGACTTCGACTTCTTCAGCACGGAACATGCCCAGCCTGCGTTCGATGACGAGCAGGAGATCATGCGCACGGGCAGGCCCCTGGCCTACCGAGAGGAGCGGGAGACGTGGCCCGACGGCCACGAGACATGGGCGGCCACGACCAAGCTGCCGTATGCCGACGCACACGGGAAGATCATCGGCACGTTCGGGATCTCGCGGGACATCACAGCTCACAAGCAGGCCGAGCGGGAGCTCGCCGAGATCAACGAGCGGCTGGAGGCGGCCATCGCGGTCGCGACCGAGAAGACCCTGCAGGCCGAGCTCGCCAACGCTTCCAAGAGCGAGTTCCTGGCTAACATGAGCCACGAGATTCGCACCCCGATGAACGGCGTCATCGGCATGATGGGTCTGCTGCTCGACACCGAGCTCGACGAGGACCAGCGACACTACGCGGAGACCGTGCGCACGAGCGGCGAGGCGCTGCTGGATCTCCTGAACGACATCCTCGACTTCTCGAAGATCGAGGCGGGAGGGGTCGAGCTCGAGAGCGTCGGCTTCGACCTGCGGGCACTGCTCGACGACTTTGCAGCCATGCTGGCCATGCGCGCCCACGCCAAGGGGCTGGAGTTCATCTGCGCGGCCGCACCCGACGTGCCGAGCCAGCTGACCGGCGACCCTGGGCGCCTGCGACAGGTGCTGCTCAACCTGGCCGGCAACGCCGTGAAGTTCACCGAGCGCGGTGAGATCTCCGTGCGGGCTCGACTGGTGGCCGAGACAGACACCGAGGCCGTCGTCGCCTTCTCGGTGCGGGACACGGGCATCGGCATCGCGCTCAAGGACCAGGGTCGCCTGTTCGAGAAGTTCACGCAGGCTGACGCCTCGACCACGCGCCGCTACGGCGGCACCGGCCTTGGGCTGGCCATCTCCAAGCGCCTGGTCGAGTTGATGGGCGGCGAGATCGGGCTCGTGAGCGAGGAGGGTCTCGGCTCGGAGTTCTGGTTCCAGGTCCGACTCGGCAAGAGTGCCGAGCGCGAGCAGACGCTGGTCCCGAGCGTGGAGATCGGCGGCGTCCATGTCCTGGTGGTCGATGACAACGCCACGAACCGCGAGGTGCTCGCCGCACAGCTGACGGCGTGGGGCGTGCGATCCGAGGGGGTCGCCGACGGGCCGTCGGCGCTGCAGGCGCTCAAGACCGCCAGCGCTTCGGGCGACCCGTACCAGATCGCCATCCTCGACATGCAGATGCCCGACATGGACGGAGCCGATCTCGCCCGGGCCGTCAAGGCGGACGCGACGCTGGAGTGCACCCACCTCGTACTGATGACATCGCTCGGGCAGCGGGGTGATGCGCGGCGCATGGAGGAGATCGGGTTTGCCGCCTACCTGGTGAAGCCCGCCCGGCAATCGGACCTGTTCGACAGCCTGGCCGTCGTCCTCGCGCGCTCGCAGGTGGACCACACGCCGCAGCGGATCGTGACCCGCCACGCGGTGCGCGAGATGCGCCGCGGCGCGCTGCGCATCCTGCTTGCCGAGGACAACGTCACCAACCAGCAGGTTGCCGTCGGAATCCTGAGGAAGCTGGGGCTCCGTGCCGACCCAGTGCCCAACGGAGTCGAAGCCGTCAGGGCGCTGGAGATGATCCCGTATGACCTCGTCCTCATGGACGTCCAGATGCCGGAGATGGATGGCCTCGAGGCCACTCGCCAGATCCGCGATCCCGGATCCGCGGTGCTCAACCGCGCCGTTCCGATCATCGCCATGACGGCGCACGCGATGAAGGGCGACCGCGAGCGGTGCCTCGAAGCAGGGATGGACGACTACGTCACCAAGCCGATCGTCCCCGAGGCCCTGGCCGCAGCGATCGATCGATGGCTGCCCCAGGCGGACGCGGTTCCCCGGGAGGCCGTGCCGCCCGGGCCCGTGCCGCACGGGCCCGTATCGGACGGTGCCGAACCGCCGGTGTTCGACGCGGCGGGAATGATGGCCCGCCTCGTCGATGACGTCGAGCTCGCGAGCATCGTCGTGCGGGGCTTCCTGGACGACGCCCCGAAGCTGATCGAGGCGCTCCGGGACAGGCTCGACGCGCACGACGCCCCAGGCGCGATGCTCCAGGCCCACACGATCAAGGGGGCGTCCGCCGCCGTCGGCGGCGAAGCCATGCGGGTGGTGGCCGCTGAGATGGAGCATGCGGCCGCGGCCGGTGACGTGGACGCCGCGACCGCCCGTCTCCCGGAGCTCGGAGCCGCCTTCGGTCGGCTGCGCGATGCCATGGCCGCGTTCGAGGAGGAGCTCGGAGTCGCGCCGGGCAGCAGCGCATGAAGATCCTCATCGCCGACGACGACGTCACGTCCCGCCTCGTCCTCACGGGCGTGCTGCGGAAGTACGGCCACGACGTGGAGGTCACCGCGGACGGGACCGAGGCATGGGAGGCGATGCAGCGACCAGACCCGCCGCCGCTCGCCATCCTCGACTGGATGATGCCCGGCCTGGCGGGCGTGGAGGTTTGCCGCCTGGTCCGGAGCCTGCCGTCCGACCAACCGCCCTACCTCATCCTCCTGACCTCGCGGGGCGAGAAGGCCGACATCGTGGCGGGCCTGGAGGCCGGCGCCGACGACTACCTGGCCAAGCCCTTTGACCCCGGCGAGCTCCGAGCCCGGGTCGACGTCGGCCGACGCATGATCGAACTGCGGGGTCGCCTTGCCGAGGCGTACGAGGCGATGGCCCAGCGGGCCACCCACGACCATCTGACGGGCACCCTCAACCGCCAGGCGTTCGCCGACGTCCTGTCCCGGGCGCTCGCCGAGGAGCATCGCCACCAGGACGGGCTGGTCCTGGGAATCTGCGACGTGGACGAGTTCAAGCTGGTCAACGACGCGCACGGGCACCAGGTCGGGGACGAGGTGTTGTGCGGGCTCGTGCGGCTCGTGACAGGCGCGCTGGGTGAGGATCATGTGCTGGGCCGCCTTGGTGGGGACGAGTTCGTGATCCTTGCTGCACACCTCGGCGAGGCCGAGACGGGGACGCTCTTCGAGCATGTCCGGGCCGAGGTTGCCAACCACCCGATCCCGACATTGGCGGGGAACCTGTCCATCACCACCACCTTCGGCGTGAGCCGTTGGGCGGAGGGGATCACCGTTGACGAGCTCATTGCGGCTGCCGATGCCGCGCTGTATCGAGCGAAGGGCGACGGGCGGAACCGGGTCGCGCTGGCCTGACGCGACCGCGCGGGCCGGGCGACGTTCGCCGGAACGCCGGACGAGCTCGTCGAGGCCCTGCTCGACATCCGGAGGCGGGCGGGGGTGCCCGTCGAGCTCGTCGCACGGAGCCACTTCCCGCTCCTCGAGTACGACGCCCAGGTCGACCTGATGCGGCAGCTCGCCGAGGGCGTTGCGCCCCACGTCTGACCCGCGACCCAACTGTTGACGGCGGCCGCCGCCCGTCCGAGAGTGGCGCCGATGGCCGACCCGACCTCGCCCGCCGCGACCCCGCCTCTCGCTGGCGGCTGCTCGGCCTCGTGGTGACCGCCCTCGACGCACGGGCCGGCTGGAGCGGCCGCCGGCGGGTCATGGACGACGCCGAGGTCGAGGCCGACCTCGCCATGCTCAAGCGCGTGCCCGCCGCCATCGAGGCATGGAGCGAGGGCAACGTCCGGGTGTCGCGCACGGAGGTGGTCGTGGCCGACGGCCCGCTGCGCCGTCTCGCCCGGGTCGGCGGCGGCTGGTGGGCCGACCCCGATGCCCTCGCCCCGCTGCTCGAGCCCCACCTCGGGCGCCCCGGCGACTTCGATTCGGCCATCGTGCTGTATCCCGCCGACGGGACGCCCGAGCTCGCGCCCGCCTGGGGCTACACGTGGGGCGAGGTCGGACTCCCTCGGCGGGACGGGCGTCTCCTCGATCGTGAGCGGCGACTGGCCCCGCTGGGCGTCGATCACCGACCCAGAGCACGGCTTCGTGCACGAGTGGCTCCACCAGGTCGAGGCCGTCTACCGCCGTCTCGGGATCGGCGAGGACGACCTGCCCGGCCTCCACGACGTGGCGGATCGCCGGACCGCCCGGGCGGACGCACCCGACCGGACGGAGTCGTACGTCGAGTTCGAGCGACGGACGGGGTCCTGGCGGCCGTGGTACCGGGACGTCATGACCGGGACGGTCGGCCCGAAGGGCGGCGAGGCGCCGCGGGTTCGCGGCCTGACTCGCGAGCGCTGGCTCCGGCGGCGAAACCCGTGATGGGGCTGACCGGTCGGGCACCCTGCGGCCGCGTGATCCAAGGGCCGCGCACGTGCCACCGAGCACGAATCGGCTCGGTTTCGGATAATCGCGGCCCCATGGACAGATTCCACCAGTCGACCTCCCGAGGCGGCACGCACGCCGCCGCCCTCGACGGCTGCGACATCGGCCGGCGCCAGGAAGGGGACCGCGCAGGTGATCGAGATCGTCGCGTTCGTCGCCGGGATCGTCCTGCTCGGTGCCGTGGCCTGGGACGTGTTCGAGACGATCGTCGTCCCCCGACCGACCCCCGGGGTCTTCCGGCTCGGCCGCTACATCGTTCGGGGATCGTGGAGCCTGGTGCGCCGCCTCGGCACGAGGAGCGGCGAACGGCGGGAGCGCCTGCTCGGGCTCTTTGCCCCCGCGGCGACCATCGCGCTCCTCGTCACGTGGCTGGGCGGGCTCGTGCTCGGGTATGGCCTCGTCCTGTTCGCGATCCGGGACGAGCTCCGACCTGTCTCCCGTGGACCTCGGCACGGCGATCTACTTCGGGGCGACGTCGGTCGTGACGCTCGGCTTCGGTGACGTGGTGCCCGTCGGGGGGCCCGCGCGGCTTGTCGTGGCAGCCGCGGCGCTGAGCGGCCTGGGCGTCGTCGCGCTCGTCATCACGTTCCTGTTCTCGCTCTTCGCGTCGTACCAGCGGCGCGAGGTGGCCGTCGTGACGCTCCAGGCGAAGGCCGGGGCGCCGTCGTCCGCCGTCGTGCTCCTCGAGTCGCTCGCCCGGCTCGAGCTCGTCGACCACCTGCCCGACTTCTTCGGGGGGTGGGAGCGCTGGATCGCCGAGGTCCTCGACTCGCACGTGGCGTACCCGCTGCTCGGCTTCTTCCGATCGAGCCACGACGGGGTCTCGTGGATCAGCGCGCTCGGGACCGTCCTCGACACGGCCAGCCTCGTCGTCACCACGGTCGAGGGCGTGCCGCGCGGCCAGGCCGAGCTGGTGAAGAAGATGGGGGCCCACCTCGTCGAGGACATCACGAACCTGGGGTTCCGGACGGAGGGCTCCGACGGCGTCGACCGCGACTCGTTCGACGCCGTCCACGAGCGCCTCGCCGCGGCCGGCTACAGACTGGTACCCGCCGACGCAGGCGTGGCCGGCGTTCAGCCGGGCGCGGGCGACCTACGCCGAGGCGCTGGACGCGATGGCAGCGTACTGGGCGGTGTCCGCGGCAGCGTGGTTCGGCGGAAGCCGTGTCTCGCATCCGGAGACGCTGCCCGACCGGCCACCCGTCACCGAAGGCGCCGAGGTCAGGCCGAGCGCCGAGGATGTCACACCGCTCGCCTCCGATGGGCCGTGACGGCCGCTGGTCGGCCGCGTCGGTCCATCAGCAGATGTCACGTGTCGAAGCGAGGCTGGTGCTACCCGTAGAGGCTCTTGAGGAGCTTGTACACGATCAGGGCCGGCCAGAAGACGGCCTTCGGGCCGGCCAGGGCGTAGTCCCGTCCTGACTCGGCGGACCCGAAGAAGTAGGCCACCGCCCCGATCATCCCGAGCCCGTAGACCGCACCTCCCCCGTTGGACGGCCCGCCCTGGCGTGGTCCTCTGGCCTTCCACCGGGCCATTCGATCCTTCCGTGCAGACGTGCCGGCCTCCGGTACCGCAGCATCGGTCAGTGCGTCCATCGCCGTGTCGACCTCCCACTCGTGCTCCCGTGACGGCGCGTTGCCCGTCACGAGGACCATACGCTCGGAGGCGGCGGGTGCCCAGCCCGCCACCCGGCACCTTCGGGGTGGGGGTAGCCCCACCCCGAAGGTGGGTGCCATCGCCAACCGGGGATTCTGCGCCGGGTCTCGTCCCGCCCGAGCGGCCAACGCGCGAGCAGGGCGAACGGACGAAGCGGCCGTCCGCGCCCGGAGGACGAGCCGACTTAGCGCGCCACGCGGTAGCGGAGGTAGACGACTCCCGAGCTGAAGGTCCGGGTCTCGACGAGTTCGAGATCCACCCGGCGCTCGCGCCGGGGAAAGTACGGGATGCCACCGCCGACGAGCACGGGGTGGACCCTGAGCCGGTACTCGTCGATCAGACCCAACGCGGCCGCCTCCGCCGCGAGCGTCGCGCCGCCGATCGCGATGTCGCCCTCCCCCGGCTCGGCTCGGAATCGCTCGATCTCCTCCGCCGGGCCGCCGGGGGCCAGCCGGGCGTTGCCCTCCACCGTCGACAACGTCGTGGAGAACACCAGCTTGGGAAGGGCCTTCCAGAGCGCAGCCCACTCGAGCCTGGAATCGTCGAGGGATGGATCCTGGTCGGCGGTCTCCCAGTACAGCATCGTCTCGTACAGACGCCGTCCCATCAGGTGGACGCCGACCCCTCGGATCTCGTCGATGTGAGAGCGAAAGACCTCGTCGTCGGGCGCCGTCCAGTCGAAGCTGCCGTCCGGCCCGACGACGTAGCCGTCGAGTGTCATGCCCATCGAATAGGTCACGCTGCGCACAGAAGTCCTCCCTTGTGGCGGGTGCGACGATAAGACCGCCGGGCTCCGCAGAACTCATCGCGGCTCGCGGGATCCCCCTGGGCTGCAACTGCGGCCGAGCAGCAGTGTCCGGCAGCTGCCTTGCTTCGGGCTCACCTCCGTCTCCCACATGCCAACCGTCCTTGAGGCACAGCGCGATGCTCTTGTGCGCCAAGCCCGGTTGGTAAATCCGCTGCTCGCGATCCAGAGCGTGAGTTACGACGACGCCCGAAACGAGTGCGCCGCGACGCGACGGACGCGATACCAGGGCGCGAGCGCGGCGACCATGGCGTCGCCCTCGGTGGGACCTGAGGTGTGGACGCAGATCACGCCAATCGGCAGAGGCCACCCGCGGGCCGCGCGCTCCTCGAGCAGGCGCAGGACTGGCTCGATCGTCAGGCCCGGACCCAGGTTGTAGTCAAGCCAGACCTCGCGCCACTCATGCTCCGCCAGTCGCGACATCCCCTCGGTAGCCGTCCGCGCATATACGGCCGGAAACCGGAACGTGCGCTGATCGTCGATGACGAGAACGTCGGGCTGGTTCATGTCTGAACTCTCGTTCAGGTCACGGTCGGGCGCAAGGGTTGCCAACCGTCCTTGACGCACAGCGCGATGCTCGACGCTTGACAGGTGACTGTTGAGTCACATATCATCCGCCACATGGACGACGAGGTGTTCCGCGCGCTGGCCGACCCCAGCCGCAGGACGCTGCTCGACCGGCTCTTCGAGCGTGATGGCCAGACGCTGGGAGACCTGGAGACGGCCCTGCCGGCGATGACGCGGTTCGGCGTCATGAAGCACCTCCGCGTCCTCGAAGGGGCGAACCTCGTCACGAGCCGCAAGGTCGGGCGGGAGCGCCACCACTACCTCAATCCCGTCCCCATCCGACGGATCCACGACCGGTGGCTGGACCGCTACGCGATCCGCGCCGCCGACCTCCTCACCGACCTCAAGACCCTCCTGGAGATCGACCCCATGACGTCCCCCGACACCACCGCGACGGCCGCCGAGGCCGCCCCGCGCCACGTCTTCTCCACGTTCATCCGCGCAACCCCCGAGGCGATCTGGCGCGCGCTCACCGAATCCGACTTCACGACCCGCTACTGGTACGGCTCCACCGTCCACTCCGACTGGACCGCCGGCGCCCCGTGGGAGCTCCGCACGAGCGGCGGCCAGGTCGGGATCACGGGCGAGGTCCTCGAGGCCGACCCGCCTCGCCGCCTGGTCGTCACCTACAACCAGGCGTGGGGCGGCGGCGGCGAGCCGCCGTCCCGCGTCACGTACGAGATCGAGGGCGCGGGGCCAGGCGTCCAGAAGCTCACGCTCGTCCACGAGACGGAGCCCGGTTCCCCGACCCGCATCGCGGACGTCGCCGCGGGCTGGCCGTTCATCCTCGCGGGCCTCAAGACCCTGCTCGAGACCGGCGAGCCGCTGAGCAGCGCAGGCTGACCCCACCTTCCTGACACCCGGGAGCCGTCGCCACGCGGCGCTCCCGGGCTGGAACATCATCCCCACGCAGCCCCACAGGAGGAACCCCGTCATGCTTGACACGAAGACATCCGCCAAGGCGTCCGACGGCTTTACGGCCGAGGAGCGCGCGGCGATGAAGGAGCGCGCACGGGAGCTGAAGGCCGCCGGCGCGGAGGCGGACGGACTCGCCGACGTGCTCGCCAAGATCGCCGAGATGCCGGAACCAGATCGCTCGATGGCCGAGCGCATCCACGCGATCGTCACGGCCGGCGTGCCGGGCCTCGCGCCGAAGACCTACTACGGGATGCCCGCCTACGCCAGGAACGGAAAGGTCATCTGCTTCTTCAAGCCCAAGTCGAAGTTCAAGGTCCGCTATGCCACGTTCGAGTTCCAGGCCGACGCGACGCTCGACGACGGCACGATGTGGCCGGTCGCCTACGCGCTCACTGAACTGAGCGCCGCGGACGAGGCCCGAATCTCCGCGCTCGTGAAGAAGGCGGTGAGCTGAGAACGCCGGCGGCGGCGCTGGTAGTGAAGGTAGGCCCTTTCGCGCCCGACGCCCAGCCCGGGTTGATCGCGTAGATTCCGGCTGCGATCGCGGACTCGTAGCTTTCGCCGCGCTACTCGCTCAGCACGATGTGGCTTGGCGAGCCCGCATGTCGCTCACGCGGCGAAACCGTCACCAGGTGGGCGGCGGCCGTGGTTTTGGGCCACACCCGGGCGGACTCCTCGGTGACCTCGCTGGAGCTCGACGGGCGCCGCCGGGCCCGAGCCGGGCAGACGCGTGCTCGACCACTCGAGGCGTGCCACCTTCACGGCCGCGGACCAGCGGCGCTGTCGAGCCTTCGGCGGCGAGCCGGCTGGGTGAGGGTTATCCCGTCGTTTCGGGCGGGCGTCGCGGTGCTAGCGTCCACGGCATGACGTCGATCCGGCTCACGATCCTCGCGCTGGCGATCCTCGCCGCCTCGGCGGTCGCGGGCGTCGCAGCGTATGCGGCCGGCGTCGTGGACCCTGGGTTCACGTACGGGTACTCGCTCGACGAGGCCGGACAGCAGACGCTCATCGTTGCGTCGGTGCGGCCCGGCGGCCTCGCTTCGCACGATGGCGTGGAGACCGGCTGGATCGTCTTGAGCGTGCAAGGGGGCGCGCCCGGGGTCGGGATCGACAGGCAGGTCTACACACTGCCCGGAGCGGTGGAGGCCCAGCAGGCCGCCATCGCGATGGTGCCGGGGTTGGTCTTCATGGCCAAGCCGGGCGAGCTGCCGTCACCGCTCCCGCCGATCTACCTCGGGTCGCAGACCTGGGTGCCCAACTGGGCCTTCGTCCGCCTCGGCCAGAGCGTGTTGGCGCTCATCGCGGCCGGCCTGCTCTGCCTCGCAGGTCTCGTCTGGCTCGGCTACCGCAGACTGGCCCGCAAGCCGGCCCTGGGCGTCGAGGCGCCGCTCCTCGCCGCCGCGGCCTCGCCGCTGTTCCTGCTGCCCGCGTACCTCACGCTGATCCCGCTCCTCGTCGTGCTGACGAGCGTGCTCGTGGCCGCTGCCGTCCTCGTCGCCGCCGCGGCCTTCGCCCAGCTCATCGCCACGCCCCGGGCGCGGCGCCGGGCGATGCTGGGCTCGACGGTCCTTGCCCTGGCCGCCGCCCTCGTCGGCGCGGCGGCGGTCACCGCGGGCATGGAGCGCGGCGTCGTGTCGATCCTGCGCTGGGCCCTCGCCTCGGCGGTGCCGCTCGTGCCTGCGCTCGTCCTCGCGGCGCAGCTCCGGCGCGACGCCGGCCGCCTGACCGGCTCGAGCCGGCTCGCGACGGTGCTCCGCGCCGGCGACATCGCCGTTCTCGCGACGCTGCCCGCGGTCGCGCTCGCCCCGCTCGCGGCGCTCACGACGCACGCCGTTCCTCCAGCCGCTCGTCGTCTGGGTCGCCGTCGTGGGCATCACCCGGGTCGTCGCCGTCCTGCCCGTCGCCCGCGAGGCGGCCCGGGAGGCGCGCGAGCGCGGCCTCGTGGTGGACGAGGGCGAGTCGGAGCGGGCGAGGATCGCCGCGGACATCCACGACGACGTGATCCAGGACCTCTCGATGCTGGTCCACCGGCTCGACCGCGCGGGCGAGGACGACGCCGCCGCCACGCTGCGCGCCGCGATCGACCGGCTGCGGGCGATCTGCGCCGACCTCCGCCTGCCGGTGATCCACGACCTCGGGCTCGCCGCCGCGCTCGAGGCGCTCGTCGGCGAGGTGCGGGCCGCCTCGGGGATCGACATCGACCTCCGCTACGACGGAGAGGTGCGGCTGCCGTACGACGTCGAGCTCGGGCTCTACCGCATCGCGCAGGAGGCCGTCGCCAACGCCCTGAAGCATGGCCGCCCGCCGATCACGGTGCGCCTCCGCGCCGAGTCTGGCTCGGCCGAGCTCGAGGTCGAGGACCGCGGTCCTGGCGTCGGCGAGGACGCCCTCGCGAGGCCGGCCAGCCCCGGCCACCTCGGGTTCCTCACCATGGCGCAGCGCGCGGCGAAGCTCGGGGCCGAGCTGGTGGTCGCCGACCGGCCCGAGGGCGGGACGCGGGTCCGCGTCGTCTGGTCCGGCGGCGCGGCGAGTGCAGCCACCGAGGGTCTTGGGGTCGCGGCGACGTGACCGCCGAGCGTGGCCCCATCCGCGTGGCCATCGTGGACGACCACCCGGTCGTCCGCGACGGCATGGCGGCCCTGCTCCGCGAGTACCCGGGGATCGAGATCGCGGGAACGGCAGAATCGCTCCGCCGGGCCGAGCCGCTCCTCGACCCCGCGCACGTCGACGTGCTGCTCCTGGACATCCGCCTCGGCCAGGAGACGGGTTTCCAGCTCCTCGAGCGCCATCGCGACCCCGCCGGGCGACCGGCCGTCGTGGTGCTCACCGCGTTCGCGCAGGCCGAGTACGCGGCCGCGGCGTACCGCCTCGGCGCCGCCGCGCTCGTGCTCAAGACCGCCCCGATGCCCGAGCTGGTTGCCGCCATCCGGGCGGCGGCGCTCGGCGGGCCCGCCGCAGCCGCGCCCTGGCCCCGGGCGACCGACCCGACGCTCACGACCCGCGAGCAGGAGATCGTCCGGCTCGTGGTTGAGGGCCGCTCGAACGACGAGATCGGTGCGGCGCTGAGGATCGCGACCAAGACCGTCGAGGGCCACCTCCGGCGAATGTTCGAGCGCCTCGGCATCGAGTCGCGGGCGGAGCTGTCGGCGAGAGCGGTCGCGGAAGGATGGCTCGAGGTCCCGACCGTCGCCCGACGCCGAGGACCCGGGCGGACAACAGCGGTGGAACGAGCTTCGCGGCTCGCAACGCGATCGGCGACGGTCCTTGACTAGCCGTCCTGGAGCGGAGTGTCTAGCCCGACCGTTTCCCGGACCGAGGTGAGTCGGCCCAGCCGGGGAGCACCACGAATGCTCGATTCGTCCAGGCTGCGAACACCCCTGCCTTCAGTCCAAGGGGACCCAGCGTCAGCCCGCGCCGCCCGTCCCGAACTGGCGGTCGCCGGCGTCACCCAGCCCGGGCATGATGTAGCCCTTCTCGTTGAGCTGGCGGTCCAGGGCGGCGGTGTAGATCTCGACCTCCGGGTGGGCCTTCAGCACCGCTTCGACGCCTTCCGGCGCCGCGATCAGGTTCACCAGCTTGATCCGCACCGCGCCCCACTTCTTGAGGACCTCGATCGCCGCCGTGGCCGAGCCGCCGGTCGCGAGCATCGGGTCCAGGATCAGGCACAGGTCCACGGTGCTGGTGTTGGGCAGCTTGTTGTAGTACTCGACCGGGCGCAGCGTCTTCTCGTCGCGGAACAGGCCCAGGTGCCAGACCTGCGCCGTCGGCATCAGCTCGAGGAACGCGTCCACCATGCCGAGGCCGGCCCGCAGGATCGGGATGAAGCCGATGCGGTCCGCCAGCTCCTCGCCCTGCATGACCTCGATCGGTGTCCGGACGTCGAGCGGCCGAGTGTGCGCGTCTGCCAGCGCCTCGTAGCCCAAGAGCCACGACAGCTCCCGGACGACCTCGCGGAACTTCTTGGGCTCGGTGGCCTCGTCGCGGAGGATGCCGAGCTTGTGGCGCACCGCCGGGTGCTGCGAGACGTGGAGGTTGGGCCAGGTTGCCACGGGGATCCCTCGCGCTGAACGGATCGGGCGGGTGATACCCGCCGTCCGGCGGCAGACCGCCGGTCGGATCCGCTAAATCGCTAGCGCGCGGACCGCGCGGCCTGCGCGGCGGGGCGGTCGACGGCGTCGGCGGTCGGCAGGTCGGCCGGTCGCGCAGGCCGAGCGGCACGGCGGCACAGTCGCACCGGCGTGCGTCGCCGGCCGCGCATCGCGGCTATGCCCGGCCCGATGGCCACGGAGCGGCCGGGGCGCTATGCTCGGCCTGCATGGCCGTCAGGACCTCCCCCGTTCCCCGCGCACCGTCGGCGCGCGCCCGCCGACCGCTCCGCGGGCCGTGAGTGGACCGTCGCCCCGGTCCTCGTGCGCCAGATCCGCAACGGCGTCGTGGAGTCGGTTCACCGCGGCGACGTGGTGGAGGTGGACGTCGTCCGGGAAGCATGCTCCGCGTCATCGGCGACCCGGACCGGTCTCGTTCCTCCGCTCGACGGTCAAGCCGTTCGGCCTGCTCGCCCTCCTGCGAGCGGGTGGCCAGCGGGAGTTCGACCTCTCGTCCGAGGAGATCGCCGTGATGGCGTCCAGCCACTCCGGCGAGGACGTCCACGTGCGCACGATCCAGGCGATGTACCGCCGGATCGGCGTGCCGCAGGCCGTTGCTGGCGTGCGGGACCGACGCGATCCCGCTCGACGCCCTGACCGCCACCCGCCTCGCGCGGGACGGCGAGCGGCCGAGCCAGCTCCGCCACATGTGCTCCGGCCAGCACTCGGTGTTCGTCCTGCTCGCCAAGATGGGCGGCTGGGAGCTCGAGACGTACTGGCAGCCCGAGCACCCGGCCCACCAGGCGGTCGCCGAGGCGGTCGCGGCGATGTTCGGCGTCGCGCCGACGAGCCTCCGTACCGGCATCGACGGCTGTGGGGTCCTGACCTACGCCTTCCCGCTGCGCGAGATCGCGAAGGCGTACGCCGCGCTGGCGGATCCGGCGGCGATCCCGGACGAGCGACCGTCGGGCCGGGCTCGCGCGCCACCTGCGAGATCGTGCGCGACGCCATGATCGCGCACCCGGAGCTGGTCGGCGGCACGCGGGACCGGCTCGACACCTCGCTGATGAAGGCCGTCCCGGGCCGGCTCGTCAGCAAGTCCGGGATGGAGGCGCTGCGCGGCGTCGGGATCCTCCGCGGTCCGCGCGACAACGGTGCGGTCGTGCCGGCATCCGGGAATGGCGATCAAGATCGAAGATGGAGACGGGTACGGCCGTGGCACCTGGGCGGCCTCCGTGGAGGCCCTCCGCCAGGCCGGCGTGCTCGAGGGCCAGGCGCTCCGCGTCCTTGCCCGCTACCACCGCCCGCTCGAGCCTCGATCCGCACGGTCGGACTGGGGCCGAGACGGTCGCCGACTTCGAGCTCGCGCCGGTGGGCGAGCTGATCGGCTGACGACGGCGAGCGTCGGTCGGCTGCCGGCCACCGCGATCACGGAGGCGCGTCCCATTGCCCTTCGAAGCTGATCCGTACCGGACCCTCGGGGTGTCACCCGGGGCCTCGCTCAACGAGATCCGGTCTGCCTACCGCCGCCTGGCGAAGCAGCACCACCCCGATGCCGCGGGCGACCGGTCGCTGCCTCGCTTCCTGGCGATCCAGGCCGCGTACGAGCGACTGGTCGACGGCGAGGGCAGGCTGCGTTTCCGGGGCGGCGTGGCCGACAGGGCCGGTCCGGTGGGTCGGCAGCGCTCGCGGCGGCGGGGCCGGCCAGGGTGACGTGCCCGGCGCGGGGGGTCCGGCACGTGAGCCTTGGCGGGCCGATGGGGCACGGGCGAGAGCGTCGCGCGAGGCGTGGCGCGCCCGGCGCGGCGGGGGAGGGGGTCCGGGACAGGGACAGGGCCCGCCGGGTGCGAGCACGCGCGGAAGGCCCGCGTCCGAGCCCTCGGCCGGTTCCGGACGAGGTGGAGGTCCGAGCGCGACCGGGGGCGGGGGCACGGGTCGTCGCGGCGGACGCGGTGCCGGTGGCGAGCACTACCGGCGGAACCCGAGACGCGCCACGCCCGGCAGCACGACATATGACGAGGCCGCCCAGACCCCGCCGGAACCGGCATGGGACGGTGGCGCTTGGTACGGCCCGTCGTCGGGGACGTATTGGACGATCAACCCGCGCGAGTACGCGGACCCCCGCAAGCATGGGCCGGAGTACCTGGCCCGGGCACGGCGCGCCACGGGCCGCGGTCCAGCCGACGCCACGGCAGACGGCGCGAGCGACACGGGGGCCGACGGCGCCACGGCCCGCGGTCCAGAGGACGCCACGACCGAGGTCGCGAGCGACGCGGGTCGCACCCGAGACCCGGCTCCCGGCGCCCCAGCCGGCTCCAGAGGTCGCAGTCCGTCCGGCCCCGGAGCCCGGGACCGGACACCCCAGGCAGGGGGTCGCACAGCCGACGGTGGGGGGGCTCCAGGGCCCACGTCGTCCGGGACCGACGCGTCCACTCGCCCTACCGCGCCCCGAGCGCCCGCCGAGCCTTCCGCCCCTCCGAATCCGCGAGTCCGTGATCGCACGGCCCGGCCGGCGCGGCATCCGCACGGCCGTGGCGTCCGGCGATCGGTCGACTGCGTGGTGGTCCTGCAGCGGGCGGGCCGCCGGACCCGCCCTCGCGCTGATGCGCCGGCGTTCGGCCGGATCGTTCGCGGCCAGAGCCAGACCCCGCACGCCGGTGCGGGCCGTCGGGTCCGCCCGATCGGCCATCCCGGGCGGCCGTACACTCGACGGCATGCGCCGCACCGACGCCGCCGACATCTCTGCCGCCGCCCAGGAGTACCTGCTCGCGCTGCGGGTGATGGGTTCGGACGGGCGGGTCGCGACGAGCGCCCAGCTCGGCCGCCACGTGGGCGTGACCACGCAGGCCGCCAGCGAGATGTGTCGCCGTCTCGCCGCGGACGGACTGCTGGAGCCGGCGACGGGCCGCGGCCTCGTCCTCACGACGGCGGGCCGCGCCGCCGCCGACACGATCTTCCGTCGTCACGCACTCCTCGAGTGGCTCCTCACGTCCGTCGTGGGGCTGTCCTGGGCGGAGAGCGACGTCGAGGCGATGCGCCTCCAGGGCGCGCTCTCGCCACGGGTCGAGGCGAAGCTGGACGAGCTGCTCGGTCACCCGGAGGTGTGCCCGCACGGCAACCCGATCGACCTCGACACCGCCCGCCGCCGGCCCTCGGGTACGCCCCTCTCGGAGCTGGAGAGCGGGACGAAGGCCACCGTCCTGCGGATCACCGAGGAGGCGGAGGAGGACGCCGGCCTGCTGTCGTACCTCGAGGCGCGCGCCCTGACGCCCGGTGCCCATGTCACGGTGCTCGCCCGCTCGGAGTCGCTCGACTCGCTGACGCTCGACGGCCCGCGCGGCCGGGCCACCCTCGGGCTCCGGCCGGCCGCACTGATCCGCGTGCTCCCCGGTGAGGCCGATCCCGCCCTGTTCCACCACGTCCCCGCGCCGCTCGTCGCCTGAGCCGGGCAACCGCTCGCTCCGGGCGTCTCCCGGAGGCCCGACCCGCGCCCGGCGCCCCATACAATCCGGCCATGGCCTCCGACATCCGCGTCCGCATCGCCCCGAGCCCGACCGGGCCCCTGCACATCGGCACCGCGCGCACGGCGCTGTTCAACTACCTGTTCGCCCGCCACACCGGCGGCACGTTCCTGCTCCGCCTCGAGGACACCGACGTCGCGCGGAGCACCGCGGCCTTCGAGAAGGACATCCTCGACGGCCTGCACTGGCTGGGCATCACCTGGGACGAGGGGCCGGGCGTCGCCGGGATGGAGGAGGCGGGACCCTACGCGCCGTACCGCCAGATGCAGCGGCTCGACACGTACGCGGAGGCCGCGGCCCGCCTGCTGGCGACCGACCAGGCGTACCCGTGCTACTGCACGCCCGAGGAGCTGGACGCGGACCGCAGGGCCCAGGAGGCGGCGAAGCTGCCCGCCAGGTACCTCGGGCGGTGCGCGACGCTGACGGCGGCGCGAGCGGGCCGAGCGCGAAGCCGAGGGCCGTCGGGCCGCGATCCGCTTCCGCGTCCGGCCCGGCGTCGTGGGCTGGAACGACCTCGTCCGCGACCGCGTCGAGATCGACACCGCCAACCTCGGAGGCGACTTCGTGATCGTCCGGGGCGACGGCAACCCGCTCTACCACTTCACGGTGGTGGTGGACGACGCCGCCATGGAGATCAGCCACGTGATCCGCGGCGAGGACCACGTCAGCAACACCCCCAAGCACATCCTCCTGTTCGAGGCGCTCGGCCACACGCCGCCCGTGTTCGCCCACCTGCCGCTCATCCTCAACCCCGACGGGACCAAGATGAGCAAGCGCAAGAGCCAGACCGCGGTCGCGGACTACATCGCGCAGGGGTTCCTGAAGGAGGCGCTGGTCAACTACCTCGCGTTCATGGGCTGGTCGCCCGGGACGGAGGAGGAGGTCTTCTCCCTGGCCGAGCTGGCGGAGCGGTTCGAGCTGGAGAAGGTCCAGAAGGGCGGCGCCCGCTTCGACAGGGAGCGCCTCGAGTGGGTCAACGGCCAGTGGATCCGCCGCCTGGAGGACGAGGACCTGGTCTCGCGGCTCATGCCGTTCCTCGAGGCGGCGGCGGTCGCCGGGCAGATCGACCGGACGCCCGGCGAGGACCAGGTCCGGGCCCTGCTGCCGATGGTGCGTGAGCGCCTGCCGACCCTCGCGGCGATCACGGACGTCGTGGGCTTCCTCTGGGTGGACGACCTGGCGGTCGATCCGGCGGCCACGATCCCGAAGCGCTGGGACGCGGCGACGACGCGGGACGCCCTGACCGAGGCCCGCGCCACCCTGGCCGCGCACGATGCCGTGACCTGGGAGGCGGACGAGCTCGAGCCACCGCTTCGTGCGCTGGTCGAGGCCCGCGGCTGGAAGGCAGGCGACCTGTTCATGGCGATCCGCGTGGCGACGACCGGCAGGACGGCCACGCCCCCGCTGTTCGACACGCTGGTCGCGCTCGGCCGCGAGGTGACGCTCGTCCGCCTGGACGCGGTGATCGAGCGCCTCGCGAGGACGCCATGACCACGCACATGGCGGCGACCCGAAACGTGAACCTGCCGTGAACGTGGCGTTAACAGGCCACGGGCAGGCTCCGCGGCGCATGACACGGACGATCCTCGTCGTGGACGACGAGACCACGCTGCGTGAGACGCTGGTCGAGGCCCTCGAGCTCGAGGGCTATCGCGCGATCCCGGCCGCCGACGGCCGCGAGGCGCTGGCCCGGTTCCGCGCGGATCACCCGGACCTCGTGCTGCTGGACCTGATGCTCCCCGAGCTGTCCGGGGTCGAGGTCTGCCGCATCCTGCGGGCCGAATCGGCGGTGCCGATCATCATGCTCACGGCCAAGGATGGCGAGGTGGACAAGGTGGTCGGCCTGGAGCTGGGCGCTGACGACTACGTCACCAAGCCATTCAGCCTGAGGGAGCTGACCGCCCGCATCCGTGCCATCCTCCGCAGGACGGAGCAGGCGGCCCCGGCGGACTCGCAGGCTCCGGTGACGGTGGGGCGCGTCCACGTGGATCTCGCCGGCCACCGGATCCTCCGGGACGGGGAGGCCGTGCCGCTCAAGCCCAAGGCGTTCGAGCTCCTGGCGTTCCTGCTCGGGCACCAGGGGCAGGTTTTCACGCGGGACCAGCTCCTGGAGCGTGTCTGGGGCTACGACTACGCCGGTGAGACACGAACCGTGGACGTCCACGTCCACTGGCTGCGCGCGGAGATCGAGGAGGACCCCGGGGAACCCGTGCTGCTGCAGACCGTCCGCGGCGTGGGGTATGTGCTCCGGCGCCCGGTCTGACCGCGTCAGGCGTTCTTGGCGACGATGCGCTCGAGGACCTCGCCCGCGTCCTCGGCGGCGTCGATCATGTTCTCCATGGCGGTGTAGATGTCACGCCACTTGATGACATCGATCGCCTCGTGGCCACCGCGGAAGAGTCGCGCCACCGCGGCGCGAGACAGGCCGTCCGCCTCGTTCTCCAGGTCATGGACCGCCTTGAGGTTCGACTCCATGTTCTTGAGCCCGTCGAGCTTCCCTATTGCCTCGTTCAACTGACCCGCCTGGGCTGACAGGATGCCAGCCATGCGACGCGCGTCGTCGGTCGGCTCCTTGACGTCGTAGATGACGAACGTCTCGGCGACCTCCTGGATACGGTCGAGCACGTCGTCCATCCGCGAGACGAGCTCGTGGATGTCCTCGCGGTCGAACGGGGTGATGAACGAGCGATCGAGGCGCACCTCGACCTCGGTCTGCGTGTCGTCGCCGTGGTGCTCGAGTGCCCGGATCTCGGCGACGCGCTCGTCGAGCCGGTCGTACGTGACGACCATGTCCTCGAGCTTGCGGGCTGCGTCGAGCGTCGTCTGGGCGTAGTCGACGAACAGCTCCTGGAACTTCTCGTCCTTCGGCATCAGTCGCACCATCGTGGTCCCCTTCGCTGGTTCGTGCGGGTTGTGCAGGCGTGTCGCGGCCCGAGGCCACGGGTGTCGATCACTTGATGCCGAGGGCGTTGAGGATGTACCAGGCAAACGCCCCGAAGAACATCGTCGCCGGGAAGGTGAGCACCCAGGCGCCAAGGATGTTGCGGGCGACGCCCCAGCGAACCCCTCTCACGCCCTTGCTCGACCCGACGCCCATGATCGCGCTCGACACGACGTGCGTCGTCGAGACCGGCATGCCGAAGTGGGCGGCGGCGTAGATCACGGTCGCCGCGGTGGTCTCTGCGGCGAACCCATGGATGGGCTCGAGGTCGGCGACCTTGTGCCCCATCGTCTTCATGATCCGCCAGCCGCCAACCGCCGTGCCCAGGCTGATCGCGGTCGCGGAGAGCACGATCACCTCCCACGGGATGGTGTCGGCATTGGGCAGGATGCCGGCGGCGACCAGCGCCAGGGTCAGGATGCCCATCGTCTTCTGGGCGTCGTTGGAGCCGTGGGCGAACGCCATGAATCCCGCCGAGAAGATCTGCGCGCGGCGGAAGCCCGTTGTGAGCGGACGGCGCCGGACGCGCCGGAAGACCCAGAAGAGCAGGATCACCAACACGAACGCGATGGTGAAGCCGAGGATCGGCGACGTGACCAGCGGGACGATGACCTTGTTCCAGATGCCCGGCAGGTTGAGCTGGTCGGCGCCCGCCCCCACGATCGTCGCGCCCAGCAGCCCCCCGATCAGCGCGTGGCTGCTGGAGCTCGGCAGGCCCACTCTCCAGGTGATGAGGTTCCAGATGATCGCGCCGATCAGGGCGGCGGCCACGATCGCCTGCGTGGTGCTGGCGTCGTTGACGATGCCGGCGCCGATGGTCTTGGCGACCGCCGTGCCGGCGAATGCGCCGATGAAGTTGAACGCTGCCGCCATGAGGATGGCGTACTGGGGCCGAAGGGCCTTGGTGGCCACCGAGGTGGCGATCGCGTTCGCCGTGTCATGGAAGCCGTTGACGTAGTCGAAGAAGACGGCGAGCGCGATGGTCAGGAGGAGCGTGAGCGTGATGCCTTGCACGATGCCGAGACGCCTCGAATGCGTGTTGGGTCGAGGGGTAGCGCATTGAGGCGGAACGGCCCGTCGCGCGATGTCCGCGATCCCCAGAGCATACCGGTGATAACGGGCCGTCGACCGCACGACGGCGCGATGTTCGCGGCCGTCGCACGGTCGATACACCACTCTCGCGTCGACCACCTCGTGCCGCCGGCCGCCCGGTGCGCAGGGCAAGTCCCCGGCTGATGGCCCGCAGACTGGAGTCCTCCGCACGCCTCCCGGTATCCTTCGCCCATGCGCCTGTCCAACCTGTTCTTCACCACCCTCCGCGACGACCCCTCCGACGCGGAGATGCCGTCGCATCGCCTCCTGCTCCGCGCCGGCTACGTCCGGCAGCTCGGCGCCGGCATCTACTCGCTGCTGCCGCTCGGTTTCCGCGTGAGCAAGCGCGTCGAGCAGGTCATCCGCGAGGAGCTCAACGCCATCGGCGGCCAGGAGATGGAGATGCCGGTGGTCCATCCCGCGGACCTCTGGCGCGAGACCGGACGCTACGACGCGATCGGCCCGGAGATGGCCCGGTTCAAGGATCGCGCGGGCCGGGACATGGTCCTGGCGATGACGCACGAGGAGGTCGTTGCGGACCTGCTGCGTGACGTCGTCAAGAGCTACCGCCAGCTGCCCTTCATCGTCTACCACTTCCAGACGAAGTTCCGCGACGAGCCCCGGTCGCGCGGCGGCCTGATCCGGGTTCGCGAGTTCGTCATGAAGGACAGCTACACCTGCGACCTCGACGAGGCCGGCCTGGATAAGGGCTACTGGGCGCACCACCGCGCGTACACCCGGATCTTCGAGCGCCTCGGCCTCGACACGGTCGCCGTCTCCTCGGACGTGGGGATGATGGGGGGCTCGCTGGCCCACGAGTTCATGTTCCTGAACCCCGCCGGCGAGGACGTCCTGGTCCTGTGCGAGGCGTGCGGCTACGCCGCCAACCGCCAGGTGGCCCCGACGACCGCCCCGGAGCCAGCTGCGGAGGACCTCCTTCCGGTCGAGGAGGTCGCGACCCCGGACGCCACCACCATCGACAGCCTGGCCGCGTTCCTCGGCGTGCCCTCGAGCCGGACCGCGAAGGCGACCTTCTTCGTGACCGGCGACGGCCGCTTCGTGGTCGCCATCGTCCGGGGCGACCACGACGTCAACGAGACCAAGCTCGTCAACGCGACCGGCGCCACCGGCGGGCTGCGCCCGGCGCAGGTCGACGAGATCAGGGCGCGCGGCATGGAGCCGGGCTACGGGTCGCCGATCGGCGCCCGGGACGCGGTCGTCGTGGTGGACGCGCTGGCCGCCCGTTCGCCGAACCTCGTCGCGGGGGCGAACCGGCCCGGCTTCCACCTGCGCAACGTCAACGTGCCACGCGACTTCACCCCGGACGTGATCACCGACATCGCCAACGTGAGCGAGGGCGATGCGTGCCCGGATTGCGGAAGGCCCGTCATCCTGCGCAACGGGATCGAGGTCGGCAACATCTTCAAGCTCGGGACGAAGTACACCAGGGCGCTGGGTGCCGAGTACCTGGGCGAGGACGGCGAGCGGCACCCCATCGTCATGGGCTCCTACGGCATCGGCCTCGGGCGCAACGTCGCCTGCATCGTGGAGGCCCACCACGACGAGAAGGGGATCGCCTGGCCTGCCGAGGTCGCGCCGTACCGCGCGCATCTCGTCGCCATCGGTGGCAACAAGGACCCGCGCGTGGTCGAGACGGCGGAGCGGCTCCACGACCTGGCGGCAGCGTCCGGGCCGGAGCACGAGATCCTGTACGACGACCGCGACGAGTCCCCCGGCGTGAAGTTCACCGACGCGGAGCTGCTGGGCATGCCCTGGATCATCACGGTCAGCCCGCGGTCGCTGGCCGCCGGCGGCGTCGAGGTCACGTTCCGCGCGACCGGCGAGCGCTCGGTCCGCTCGCTCGAGGACGTCGAGGCGTTCCTCGCCGGGCGGACGGCAACCCCCGCCTGATCGCGGCGGGCCGCCGGCCGTGCCCGCCCCGCTCGTCCCCGACGACGACCTCTACGCGCGCCTGGAAGTGGCATTCGACGCCTCGCCCGAGGCCATCGAGCTCGCCTGGCGGGCGTTGCTGAAGCAGCATCACCCGGACGTGGCCGGGGACGGCGACCTGGCGCTCGAGCGGGCAAAGCGGATCAACGTCGCCCACGACTGGCTGGCCGATGCCGCGCTGCGGGCCCGGTACGACAGGGAGCGCCTGGGTGTGCCCGACAGGCGGAGCGTCCGGTACGGCGGTCCGCTGCGGCGACCCGCCCGGGCTCCGCGGGCCGCCGGTGCCCCGGTCGTCCGGGCCAGACCCGCCCGCCCGCGCACGGACCTCGTCCGGGGCGACCCGGCGGAGCGGCTGGCACGGTTCCTCGCCCGGGTCGAGCGCCTCACCCCGGACGAGCTGGACCGGCTCGCCGCCGCGGAGCCGCCGCCGATCGCGTTCCTGGCCACTGTCCAGCGCTTCCTCACGCCCGAGGCGAGGAGCGTGTTCGCCGCCGCGGAAGCCGCCGTCGGCGCGCGCGTCCCGCCTGCGCGTTGGGCCGAGCCCGGCCTGCGGGAGGGCCTGCTTGGTGTCGCGGCGGAGCTGGTGCTCGCCTCGTTCCTGGACGATGCCCTTGCGGAGCCGTTCCGCAGCCGCGCGCGGGAGCGGCTGCTGCGCGCATGGGAGGCGTCGATCGACCAGCCGCGCCACGGCCCGAACGCCCGTGTCGTGGCCGCCGCACGTGAGCGGGTGTCCACGATGAGCCGGCCCGAGCTGGCCGCGTTCCTGCGGGCGTCCCAGGGGATCCCCGGAGGCGACCGACCCTGGCCCAGGGCCCTGGATCCCGAAGAGGACGAGGCCCTGCGCATCTCCGCCGAGCTCGCGTCGAGGGACCTTGCCGCGGCCGTGGTCGTCGAGGGGCTTCCGCCCTCTGTCGCGAGGCGGGCCCGACGCCTGGCGGGGCGGCTCGGTCACGTGGCGGCGCTGCGCCATGCATTCCCGGCCGCGACATACGCCGCGCTGGTCGCCCCGTTCGTGTCCGCGACCGGGGAGACCAGCGTCACGGGTGCCCCGGATCCGCCTGGGGCTGGACCGGGGGTCCGTCGCGCTCGCTGACCGCCGCCCGGGCCCGCGCCAAACGGCGGCCGCCGCGCTGTGCGATCCTCGGCGGCATGGAGCAACTGCTGCTGATCGTGCTCGTCGGGCTGGGCCTGGCGCTGGCGGCCGCGCTCCTGGTCATCCGGCGCCGGGACGAGCGCGTCGACGCCCTCGTCGCCGACCTGGCCGCGGCCGAGGTCGGCCGCAACCGCCGCCGACGCTGCTCCGCCGGACGTCCCGCCGGATCCCGCCGACGACCTGCTCCCCGTCGGCGTCCTCCGCGTCGCGGAGGGCCGTATCGCACGGGCGAACGCACGGGCCCACGTGCTCCTGGGGACCGCCTCGGGGCGGCTCGTCGGCAGGTCGGTGATGGAGGCGTTCCTCGATGCCCGGATCGAGACCCTCCTGGCGGGCATCGCTCCCGGAGGGACGGCGACCGCCGAGCTGCATGCTCCGGAGCCCGATGCGAGGGTGGTGGCCCTGCGGGCGACCCGCGTCGGCGGATCCGGCCTGTTCGTGGTCCTGGAGGACATCACGGAGCTTCGCCGCCTCCAGCAGATCCGGACCGCGTTCATCGACAACCTGAGCCACGAGCTCCGCACGCCGCTGTCCACCGTCAGCCTCCTCGCGGAGACCCTGGCGCGCGAGGCCGAGACCAACGACGTCCCTCCCAGGATGCGCGACAGGATCGCCAAGATCGAGGTGGAGACCGGCCACCTGGTCCAGATGGTCAACGAGCTGCTCGACCTCGCCCGCATCGAGGGTGGCAGCCGCCTGGACCTCGGGGATGACATCGACCTCGGACGGCTGGCGGAGAGCTCCGTCGAGCGGCTCCGGCTGTTCGCCGAACGCCAGGGCGTGACGCTGGCGGTGGTCGTGGAGCCGGGGACTCCGCGGATCCACGGCGACGAGGCGCGCCTCGGGCAGGTCATCGTCAACCTCGTCCACAACGCTGTGAAGTTCAGCCCGGACGGAGGGGAGGTCCGCGTCGTCGTCGGCCAGTCGCCGGACGCCGTCGAGGTGGCCGTCATCGACCACGGCATCGGGATCCCCGCGGCCGACCGGGACCACGTCTTCGAGCGCTTCTACAAGGCGGACCGCGCGCGCGTCCGGGGTGGGGGGACCGGTCTCGGCCTCTCGATCGCGCGGAACATCGTCGAGGGGCACGGCGGCCGGATCCGGGTCGAGTCGGAGGAGGGTCGCGGATCGACCTTCTCGTTCACCATCCCACGCGACCCGGCCGACGCCGGGACCTGATCCCGAGGACCCACCACGCATGGATCGCCTGCTCGTCGCGACGCTGAACATCCTCAACCTCGCCGATCGCTGGGAGGAGCGCCTGCCCCTGCTGCTTGCCGACATGGGGGCGCTCCAGCCGGACCTGATCGGCCTCAACGAGGTCGTGTACCCGATGCAGCAGGACCGGCTCCTCGGGGCGGCCGGCGAGGGTCGCTACGAGGTCATCCGGGGCTGGGCCGGCCGCCCGGAGTACGGCAACAGCCTCCTGGTGAGGCAGCCCCTTGCGGCCCGGGACGCGGACCGCCTGGACCTGGGGGCGACGAGGTCCGCGCATCGGGTCCGGATCACGCTCCCCGGGGGAGCGAGGCTGATATGTGCGGTCACACACCTCCACCACCTTCCTGACGGCGCGGACGTCCGCCTGGCCCAGGTGGAGCGACTCGTGTCGTGGCTGGACGCCTCGCCCGCGCACGATGCGATGATCGTGGTGGGGGACTTCAACGCCGGGCCCCACGAGGAGGCCCACGCCCGGATGCGCGGTGCCGGGTTCGCCTCCGCGTACGCGGTCGCAAACGGGACCGAACCGCGGGTCACGTGGCCATCCGGTCTCCAGGCTCCCGCGATGGACACGAACGGGCAACCGGACTGCCTCGACTACGTGTGGGAGCGCGGCGCGATCACCGTGGAGGACGCCCGCCTCGTGTTCGACCGCCCGGCGGTCGACGATCCCACGCTGTACCCGTCGGACCACTTCGGCGTGGCTGCCCACCTCAGGATCGGGTAGGGGATCCAGGTGCGCGACCCCGGGACCCGACCGCTCCGTCTCGCGCATCGCGGTGACTGGCGGGTGGCACCCGAGAACACGATGGAGGCGCTCCTCGCGGCCACGCGGATCCCGGGTTGCGACGGCGTGGAGTTCGACGTCCGCCTCAGCCTCGACGGGGCCCCGGTGCTCCTCCACGACGAGACGCTCGCGCGGGTGCAGCGCCGTCCGGCCCGGGTCGACGGGATGCGGGCCTCCGACCTGGCGGCCCTCGGCGTGCCCTCCCTTGCGGACGTGATCGGGACGCTCCCTCCGGGTGCGTTCCTGGACGTGGAGTTGAAGGGCGAGGACCACGGTGACGCGACGGCGGAGGTCCTGCTGGCCGCCCGCGGCACCGCCGGAGAGCGTGCGGTCGTCTCGTCATTCGACCCGCCCACGCTGGCTTCGATGGCGGACCGCCTGCCCGGGTGGGACCGGTGGCTGAACGCGGAGGATCTCTCGGCCGGCACCATGTCCCTGGCGCTGGGGCTGGGCTGCTCTGGCGTTGCCGTGCTATGGGCCGGCCTCACCCCCGCCCGGATCGCGTGCTGCACGTGACGCGGGGCTGGACGTGGCGGCGTGGACGATACGGCGAGCGGCGACGTTCGAGCGGCTCGGTCGCCTGGGCGTGATGGCCTGCTGCGTGGAGGCGGGCGCGCTCGACCGCCAGGGCCGGCCCGGCGTCAGCCCGGCGGCCGGGGGTCAGCCCGGCGTCAGCCGGCCCGCTTGCCTCCCACGGTGACCGGAGCCACGGATCCGGCGTCCCGGTTCGTCGCCTGTGCCTGCCGGGCAGGCATCGGAGCGCTGTCGCCGAGGATCAGCTCCGTCGGCAGCTCGACGGTCTGGACCGTCTCCGCGCCAAGATCCGCCTTCAGCGCCGTGAGCAGCTCCCGGACGGCCAGGCGGCCCATCTCTGCCAGGGGCTGCCGGATGGTCGTGAGGGATGGCGTGAACTGGGCCGCCTCGGGCAGCCCGTCGAACCCGACGACCGCCAGCTGGTCGGGGATCCGGATCCCGCGCCCGTTGGCGACCTGCAGGGCGCCGAGCGCCATCTGGTCGCTGCCCACGAACAGGCCGTCGATCCGCGGGTCGGCCGCGAGGATCTCCTCGAACGCGGTCACGCCGCTGAGCGACCCCCAGTCGCCCGCCACCATCGGGCCGGGCTCCAGGCCGGCCTCCGCGAGGGCCGCCAGCCACCCGTCGCGCCGGTCCCGGGCCTCGCGCCACTCGAGCGGTCCCGCGAGGTGCGCGATTCGCGTCCGCCCCAGGGCGAGCAGGTGCTCCGTCGCGCGCCGCGCGGCGGCCTTGTTGTCGATGCCGATCGTGGAGAACTCCGGCGTCGGGTCCGCCTTGAGGAACACGACCGGGGGACGTGCCGCCGGCAGCTGGTCCTGCACGTGGCGGATGTTCGTGCCCATCTGCGGCGGCGCGAAGATGATTCCCTCGACCCGGTGGGCCAGGAGGAACTCGACCACCGGCACGATGTCCGGGACGTCGAAGCTGGCCAGCTCCTTGAGGATCACCGAGTAGCCGGACGCCTCGCAGGCCTCGGTGATGCCGTTGACGGTCTGGGCGACGCCGAAGTACTTCATCCCGGCCGCGATCACGCCGATCATCTGGGACCGGCGCTGGACCAGGCTCCGGGCAACCGCGCTGGGCCGGAAGCCGTGCTCGGCGATGGCGGCCTCCACCAGGCGGCGGGTCTCGGGCGAGACGTCCGGGCGCTTGTTGAGGACGCGCGACACGGTCTGGGTGGAGACGCCCGTCACCTGGGCAATCTCCTTGATCGTGACCCGGTGCTGATGGTGCAACTGCTGGAAGCTCCCCGCCGCCGGGCTTGTCGCCCGGTTGCGCTGCGTATACCGTATGGTAGCGTGAACGGTAACGGGAACGATAACGGTCCGACGTTCCCCTGTCATCCACCAGTTGCGCCCGGTGCCCACGTCCGGCCCCGGCCGACGCCCGGATAGCCCGCAAGACCAGAGGCTGCGAAGCCCCAGGTGCAGGAGGCAACGTGAGCAGGTACACGATCGGCGTTGACTTTGGCACGGAGTCGGGTCGCGCAGTCCTCGTGGACGTGGCCGACGGTCGACAGGTCGCCACGGCCGTCTACCCGTACTCGAACGGCGTCATCGACGAGCGCCTGCCGCTCCCCGACCGCGACGTCCGGCTGGCGCCCGACTGGGCCCTCCAGGACCCCGAGGACTACCTGCGGGTCTTCCAGCAGACAGTGCCGGCAGTCCTGCGCGAATCCGGCGTGGACGCCGCGGACGTGATCGGCCTGGGCGTCGACTTCACCGCCTGCACCATGCTGCCGACGAAGGCGGACGGCACGCCGCTCTGCCTGCTGCCGGAGCTCCGGGCCAACCCTCATGCGTGGGTCAAGCTGTGGAAGCACCACGCGGGGCAACCGGAGGCGGACCGGATCAACGAGACCGCCGCGCTGACCGGCCAGGCATGGCTTCCGAAGTACGGCGGCAAGATCAGCTCGGAGTGGTTCTTCTCCAAGGCGCTCCAGATCGTGGACGAGGCGCCGGAGGTCTATGCGGCGGCGGACCGCCTCATCGAGGCCGCCGACTGGGTCGTCTGGCGCCTCACGGGCGTCGAGACGCGCAACCCGACGACGGCCGGCTACAAGGCCATCTGGTCCAGGGGCGAGGGCTTCCCGGACCGCGCGTACTTCGAGGCGCTTGACCCGCGCATGGCGGATGTCGTGGATGCAAAGATGTCCCGCGATATCGCGACGATGGGGGAGCGCGCGGGCGGCCTGACCCCCGAGGCCGCCGCCTGGACCGGGCTGCGCGAAGGCACCGCCGTCGCCGTCGCCAACGTGGACGCGCACGTGGCGGTCCCGGCTGCCACGGTCACGGGGCCCGGCCGCATGGTTGCGATCATGGGCACCAGCACCTGCCACATGGTCCTCGCCCCCGACGAGCACCTGGTCCCCGGGATCTGCGGCTACGTCGAGGACGGGATCCTGCCGGGGTACTTCGGCTACGAGGCGGGGCAGTCCTGCGTCGGTGACCACTTCGCGTGGTTCACCGAGCATGCCGTCCCCGAGAGCTACCGGATCGAGGCGCGCGAGCGCGGCCTCGACATCCACGCGCTCCTCCAGGAACAGGCCGGGCGCCTCCTCCCAGGGGAGTCCGGCCTGCTCGCCCTCGACTGGTGGAACGGCAACCGGAGCGTCCTCGTGGACGCGGAGCTGGGCGGCCTGCTCATCGGCGCCACGCTCGCCACGACGGCGCCGGAGATCTACCGCACCCTGATCGAGGCGACGGCCTTCGGGACCCGCGTGATCATCGAGGCACTGGAGGCCAACGGCGTCCCGGTGAACGAGGTGATCGCGTGCGGCGGCCTGGCCGAGAAGAGCCCGCTGCTCATGCAGATCTACGCGGACGTCACCGGCAGGACATACAAGCTGTCCGGCTCCGACCAGACGCCGGCCCTCGGCTCGGCGATGTTCGGGGCGGTGGCGGCCGGTGCCGGTGCGGGCGGCTGGGCAACGATCGAGGACGCGAGCCGCGCCATGGCCCGCCTGTCGGACCGCGTCTACACGCCCGTCCCGGAGCATCACGCGATCTACGACCAGCTGTTCCGCGAGTACGTGCGACTGCACGACTACTTCGGACGGGGCGAGAACAACGTCATGAAGACGCTGCGCGGCCTGCGGGCGAAGGCGAAGGCGGAGGTCGGCTGATGCGTCTCGCGGCCCTGCGCGAGTCCCTGGTCGCTCTGCACGCCGAGCTCCCGGCCAACAACCTGGTCGCCTGGACCGGGGGCAACGTCTCGGCCCGGGACCCGGAGTCGGGCCTCATCGCCATCAAGCCCTCGGGCGTCCGGTACGAGGACCTCACGGCCGAGACGATGGTCGTCCTGGACCCCGACGGCGCCATCGTCGAGGGCTCGTACTCGCCAAGCTCGGACACCGCGAGCCACCTGTACATCTACCGTCACCGGGCGGACGTCAACGGCGTCGTCCACACGCACTCCCGCTACGCCACGGCGTTCGCAGCCGTCGGGCGCTCCATCCCCGTCTACCTCACGGCCCAGGCCGACGAGTTCGGCGGCGAGATCCCGTGCGCAGGCTTCACGCTCATCGGCGACGAGGGCATCGGCAGGCTGGTGGTCGACGGGATCGGCACCTCGCCCGCGATCCTGCTCAAGAACCACGGCGTGTTCACGATCGGGCCGACGGCGAAGGCCGCCGTCAAGGCCGCCGTCATGACCGAGGACGTCGCCGCGACCGTCTTCCTCGCGCTCCAGCTCGGGACGCCGGACGTCCTGCCCGAGGACGTCGTCGCCCGGCTGCACGATCGCTATACGAACGTCTACGGCCAGCGCTAGCGCAGCGCCGACCACCAGGGGAGAACCTCCGTGCTGAACCTTGCGGCGTCCGAGGTCTGGTTCGTCACCGGCAGCCAGCACCTCTACGGACCCGAGACGCTCGCGACCGTCGCCGAGCACGCGAACGTGATCGCGGCCGCGCTCGACGCGGCGTCGTCCATCCCGGTGCGCGGTTGTGCCCGAAGCCCGTCCTCACGGGATCGGACGGGATCCTCGCCCTCGTGCGCGAGGCGAACGCGGACCGCGCGTGCGTCGGCCTGATCACGTGGATGCACACGTTCAGCCCGGCCAAGATGTGGATCGCCGGCCTGGAAGCGCTGGACAAGCCGTTCCTGCACCTGCACACGCAGTTCAACCGCGAGATCCCCTGGGCCGACATCGACATGGACTTCATGAACCTGAACCAGGCCGCCCACGGCGACCGCGAGTTCGGGTTCATCGCCGCGCGCCTGCGCCTCGAGCGCAAGGTGGTGGTCGGCCACTGGGGCGACGCGTCGGTGCAGGAGCAGATCGGCACGTGGACACGGGCCGCCTGCGCGAAGGCCGACTGGCAGAGCGGGAAGATCGCCCGCTTCGGCGACAACATGCGCGAGGTCGCGGTCACCGACGGGCGACAAGGTCGAGGCGCAGCGCCGGCTGGGCTTCTCCGTCAACACCTGGGGCGTCGGCGACCTCGTCAAGGTCGTCGACGAGGCATCTGACGCCGACGTCGACGACGCTGGTCGCGCGATATCTCGACGAGTACGACGTGGCCGCGGAGCTCCGGCCCGGCGGCGGACCGCGCGGAGAGCCTCCGCGGACGGCGCCCGGATCGAGCTCGGCCTGCGTCGGTTCCTCGCGGACGGCGGCTTCACCGCCTTCACCGACACCTTCGAGGACCTGCACGGGCTCAAGCAGCTGCCGGGCCTCGCCGTCCAGCGCCTGATGGCCGACGGCTACGGCTTCGGCGGCGAGGGCGACTGGAAGACCGCGGCCATGGTCCGGGCGATGAAGGTCATGTCGGCCGGGCATGCCCGGCGGCACGTCGTTCATGGAGGACTACACCTACCACCTGACGCCCCAGGACGACCTGATCCTCGGCGCCCACATGCTCGAGGTCTGCCCGAGCATCGCGGGGGACGCGTCCCCGCCTCGAGATCCACCCGCTGTCCATCGGCGGCAAGGAGGACCCGGTGCGGCTCGTCTTCGACGCGCACCCCGGGCCCGCCGTGGCCGCCTGCATCACCGACATGGGCCAGCGCTTCCGCATGATCGCGACCGTCGTCGACGTCGTGCCTGCGGAACAGCCCCTGCCGAAGCTCCCGGTCGCCCGCGCCGTCTGGCGCCCACGACCCGACCTCCGGACCGGCGCCGCCGCATGGATCTACGCCGGCGGCTCGCACCACACCAGCCTCGGTTTCACGTGACGAAGGAGCACCTTCGCGACTTCGCCGCCATGTCCGGGGTCGAGCTCCTGGTCATCGACGAGGGAACGACGCTCGATGGCTTCCGTGATCAGCTTCGCTGGAACGACCTGTACTGGCTGCTCGCCAAGGGCCTCTGACACGGGGCTAGTCCATTCGTCACCTTTGCGACGCACGCGCCAATTCGCAACCGATAGTAGGCTTGACAGACCGTCTTGACGCGACCCTCCACGGGCGCGTAGCGATGCGGAGCGTTATCGTTCACGGGAACGATAACGGCAACACGTTCAGCCTGATCGACCAGGGAGCCCGAGGCTCCCGCGACCGGACCGGCGCCACGGCGTCAACCATCCCGGCGGCGATGCTGACGTCAAGCAGGGGCCCCAAGGTCCCACCAGGAGGAGAGCAGCACACCAATGAAGAAGTACCTGTTCACGGCCCTCGCGGTCGGCGCGCTCGTCGTCGCCGCGTGCGGCGGCAGCACTGCCACGACCGCTCCGGCCGCCACCGCGGCTCCGGCCGCCACCGCGGCTCCCGCCGCGACCGCGGCTCCGGCCGCGACCCCGGCCGCGTCCATGGCGGCGTCCGCCGCCGCCGGAACCGGCCTCGTCGGCATCGCGATGCCGACCAAGTCCTCCGCCCGCTGGATCGCCGACGGCGACAACCTGGTCAAGTCCCTCACCGCGATGGGCTACACGACCGACCTCCAGTACGCCGAGGACGACATCCCGACCCAGGTCTCCCAGGTCGAGAACATGATCACCAAGGGCGCCAAGGCCCTCGTGATCGCCGCCATCGACGGCACGACCCTCACCGACACCCTGCAGAAGGCCAAGGACGCGGGCATCAAGGTCTTCTCCTACGACCGCCTGATCCGCAACAGCCCCAACGTTGACTACTACGCCGCATTCGACAACTTCAAGGTCGGCGTGGCGCAGGCCGGCTCGATCGTCGACAGCCTCAAGCTGGCGACGGCGAAGGGCCCCTTCAACATCGAGCTCTTCGCCGGCTCGCCGGACGACAACAACGCCGGGTTCTTCTTCAACGGCGCCATGTCCGTCCTCCAGCCCTACATCGACAGCGGCGTGCTCGTCGTCCAGAGCAAGCAGACGAAGTTCCCCCAGGAAGTCGGGACGCTTCGCTGGGACGGCGCCACCGCCCAGGCCCGCATGGACAACATCCTCGCCACCCACTACTCCGACAAGAAGGTTGACGCGGTCCTGTCCCCCTACGACGGCATCAGCCGCGGCATCATCGCCTCGCTGAAGCAGGTCGGCTACTACACCGCCAGCCAGCCCGGCCCGGTCGTCACCGGCCAGGACGCGGAGCTCCCGTCCGTCAAGTCCATTCTCGCCGGCGAGCAGACCAGCACGGTGTTCAAGGACACCCGCCTGCTGGCCGCGCAGGTCGCCAAGATGGTCAACCAGCTCCTGTCGGGGCAGACCGTCGAAGTCAACGACACCAAGACGTACGACAACGGCATCCAGGTCGTCCCGTCGTACCTCCTCCCGGTGGTCTCGGTCACCAAGGACAACGTGACCCAGGCCCTGGTCGACACCGGTTACTACACGGCCGACCAGCTCAAGTAGGCTCGACGTAGCATGGCGGGTGTGCGGCGGTCTCCGACCACGCGCACCCGCATTTTCGTAGGCTCGACGGAGGAGAGGCGGGCGGTGCTGTGAGCGACGTTCTGCTCGAGATGCGGGGCATCACAAAGGAGTTCCCGGGCGTCAAGGCGTTGAAGGACGTCAGCTTCTCCGTCAATGCAGGCGAGATCCACGCCCTGGTGGGCGAGAACGGAGCCGGCAAGTCGACCCTGATGAAGGTCGTGTCCGGGGTCTACCCGTCCGGGACGTACGACGGCCAGTTCTTCTACAAGGGCGAGGAGTGCCGCTTCCACACCATCCGTGACAGCGAGCACAAGGGCATCGTCATCATCCACCAGGAGCTGGCGCTCATCCCGCAACTCTCGATCACCGAGAACATCTTCCTCGCGAACGAGCAGGCGACGCGCGGCGTCATCAACTGGGGCCTGTCCCACCAGAAGGCCCAGGAGCTGCTCGCGAAGGTGGGGCTCCACGAGTCATCCGCGACCAAGATCAGCCACCTGGGCGTCGGCAAGCAGCAGCTGGTCGAGATCGCCAAGGCGCTGTCCAAGAACGTCGAGCTGCTGATCCTGGACGAGCCCACGTCGTCGCTCAACGAGAACGACTCCCAGGCCCTGCTCCAGCTGCTGCGCGAGTTCCGCGCCCAGGGCATCGCGTGCGTGCTGATCTCGCACAAGCTCAAGGAGGTCGAGTCGGTCGCCGACACGATCACCATCCTGCGGGACGGCGCCGTGATCGAGACCCTGGACGCCCGCGGCGGCGACGTCACCGAGGACCGGATCATCCGCGGCATGGTCGGCCGCGACATGACCCACCGGTTCCCGCCGCGCGAGGCGCAGGTCGGCGAGGTCCTGCTCGAGGTCAGGAACTGGAAGGTTGCGCACCCGGTCTACCGCGACCAGATGGTGATCAACGACGTCAGCATCAACGTGCGTGCCGGCGAGGTGGTCGGTATCGCGGGCCTGATGGGCGCGGGGCGGACCGAGTTCGCCATGAGCGTCTTCGGCCGCTCGTGGGGCCACTTCGTGAGCGGCCAGGTCCTGATGCGCGGCAAGCAGGTCGACGTCAGCACGATCCCCAAGGCCGTCGCCAACGGGCTGGCGTATGCCACCGAGGACCGCAAGACCTACGGCCTGATCCTGATCAACGACGTCAAGACCAACATCACGCTCGCGCACCTCGATGGCGTGTCGAACAGGGGCGTCCTGATCCCGCCCAAGGAGATCAAGGTCGCCAACGAGTTCCGCGACGCGCTGAGCATCAAGACGCCGAGCGTCAAGCAGCTCGCCGTCAACCTGTCGGGCGGAAACCAGCAGAAGGTCGTCCTGTCCAAGTGGCTGTTCGCCAACCCGGACGTGCTGATCCTGGACGAGCCCACGCGCGGTATCGACGTGGGGGCCAAGTACGAGATCTACACGATCATCAACCGCCTGGCCGCCGAGGGGAAGGCGATCATCATGATCTCGTCCGAGCTCCCGGAGGTCCTGGGCATCTCGGACCGCATCTACGTCATGGCCGCCGGACGCATCGCCGCCGAGATGCCCGCCGCGGAGGCGTCCCAGGAGTCGATCATGAAGGCCATCATGCGGCTCGCCCGCGCCGGAGCTGAGGAAGTCGTGCTGTGAGCACCCCCACCGAGAGTCCCACCCCCGTCGTGACCCCGGTCGCCCCGGAGCCGCACGAGAGCCTGTGGAAGTCGATCGGGCTCAACGTCCGCGGGTCGGCGATGATGGTCGCCCTCCTCCTCTCGCTCCTGTTCTTCCAGTTGACGACGAACGGCGTGATGCTCAAGTCGCTCAACGTCACCAACGTCTTCCTCCAGAACGGCTACATCCTGGTGATGGCCCTGGGGATGCTGCTCATCATCGTCATCGGCAACATCGACCTGTCCGTCGGTTCCGTGGCTGGCTTCCTCGGCGCGATCGTCGCGGTTCTGATGGCGACCTACAAGATGGATCCGGTTCTCGCCGTGGCCATCACGCTCATCGCCGGCGGCCTGATCGGCGTCTGGCAGGGCTGGTGGGTCGCCTACCTCCGGGTCCCGTCGTTCATCGTCACACTCGCCGGCATGCTCCTGTTCCGGGGAGCCACGCTGTGGATGCTCGGTGGGCAGCCCATCGGCCCGTTCGACGAGAGCTTCCGGGCGATCTCGTCGGGGTTCTTCCCCGAGATCATCGGCAAGATCCCGGATCCCTTCGGAGCGGTCGACATCGTGCTGCTCTCGATCGGCAGCACCAAGATCGTCATCCCTCTGGGCGGCGGTGACCTCTCGCTGACCACGCTGCTGCTCGGCATCCTGCTGAGCGCGGCCCTCGTCTTCATGAACTGGCGCTCGCGGCTCCAGCAGCTCAAGTACGGCTTCGCCGTCCCGTCCATGGGCTCGTTCGTCGGGCGCAACGCCCTGATCGTGCTGGGCATCATGTTCATCGCCTACCGGCTGGCGGGCTACAAGGGGCTGCCGATCGTGGCGCTCCTCGCGTTCGCGCTGATCGGCTTCTACATGTTCCTGACGACGCGGACGGTCATCGGGAGACGGATCTACGCGGTTGGTGGCAACGCGAAGGCCGCGATGCTCTCGGGCGTCAACAGCAAGCGGATGGTCTTCTTCACCTTCATCAACATGGGCGTCCTCTCCGCCCTCGGCGGGATCATCATCTCCGCGCGCTTCAACTCGGCCACCCCCAAGGCCGGCTATGGCTTCGAGCTGGACGTCATCGCGGCGACATTCGTCGGCGGCGCGTCCGCCTACGGTGGCGTCGGCACGGTTGCCGGCACGGTGATCGGCGCCCTCTTCTTCGGCCTCCTGAACATCGGCATGGGCATCATGTCCATCCCGATCGACTACCAGTTCATGATCAAGGCGCTCGTCCTGCTCGTCGCCGTCTACTTCGACGTCTCGAGCAAGAACAAGGAAGGCTGACCCGGGCCGGGCTCCGTCCAGGTCCCTCATCACCGCATCCATGTTGCCCGTTCCTCCTCCCGGTCGCGCCGCCCGTGCCCGCGGGCGGCGCGACCGCGTCCACTTCCGTGCCCCGTGACACAGGCGGTTGAGGGCATCGTCCTCGAGGCGCCGGGCGTCCACGCCATCGTGCTGCCGGCCGACGGGGGACGTCTCGGCTCGCTCGTCATCGACGGGCGGGATCTGCTGGTCAGCCGGGGCCGGGATGGTCCGATCACGTGGGGCAGCTACCCGATGGCACCGTGGGCCGGACGGATCCGCCACGGTGAGCTGGGCTTCCGGGGACGGACATACCGGCTGCCGCTGGGCATGCCGCCGCATGCGATCCACGGGGTGGTCTACGACCGGCCGTGGGACGTCACAGGACCCGCTGCCATCGCGATCGACCTGGACGAGCGCTGGCCGTTCCGCGGGCGCGTGACGCAGCAGTTCTCCCTCGACGCCGACGGCCTGGAGGTCTCGATGACGCTCGAGGCCGACGAGCCGATGCCCGCGGTGCTGGGCTGGCACCCGTGGTTCCGGCGGGTTCTGGCGGAGGGTGATCCGCCGGCGGTGCTGGCGTTCCGGGCGGACGCGATGCTGGTCCGGGACGGCGACGGGATCCCGACCGGTGAGCAGGTGCCGCCGCCGCCCGGGCCGTGGGACGACGCCTTCACCGGGATCCGGGAGCGGCCGGTGATCCACTGGCCGGGACGCCTGAGCCTGGAGATCTCGTCGACGTGCCCGTGGCTGGTCGTCTACACCATGCCCGAGCACGCGATCTGCGTCGAGCCCCAGAGCGGACCGCCGGACGGGCCGAACCTGGCGCCCGAGGTCGTGGAGCCCCGCGCGCCCCTGACCCACGTCATGCGCTGGCAGTGGACGCGCGCCACGGCGATCGCGCTCCGCTGAGCGTGGGTCGCCCCGCCCGGGACCGGGCTAGCGCTCGGGGAGCAGCTCCGGCGGGATGAGGTAGCGGAGGGTTCCGAGGCCGGCAGCAATGTCCGGTGTCGCGAAGTCGACGCGTGCCAGGGCGCCCTTGCGCATCGTGATCTCGCTCGCGCCCACCAGATCGCCGAGGAGCTCCGAGAAGTCGGGATCGTGCCCGACGATGCATGGTCGCTCCGCCGGACCCGCTGCCCGGAGAATGTCCGCCACGATGCCCGGGTCGAGTGGGCCGGCCAGCCGCCGGTCCACGACCACCTCGGCCTCGAGCGCGCTCGCCACGATCTCGGCCGTCTCAAGAGCGCGGACCCTGGGTGACGTGATGAACAGGTCGGGCGGCTCGTCCACCTTTGCGAGCAGCCGCGCCAGCTGCTCGCACTGGGCGCGCCCCTTCCCGGACAACGGCCGGACGTCGTCGTCGCCGTGCCAGCGGGCCGGGTCGCCGGCATGTGCGTGGCGGAGCAGGTGGAGCGCGATCATCGGGCCTCCGCGGTATCCACGCCGGACACGACACCCGCCTCCGAGAGGAAGCGGCGGATCCGCGTGTCGAGCTCCCCCATGATCGCGCGGAAGGCAGTCAGGCGCTCGGCTTCCGTGCCGACGACCGCGGCGGGGTCGGGCAGGCTCCAGTGGAGCCGGGCGCGGGCACCCGGCACGTACGGGCACGTGTCGCGGGCGTTGTCGCAGACCGTGATCACCCAGTCCCACTGCCGGTCCAGGTAGAGGGTCACCGCCTCCGATCGGAGGCCGTCCGTGGAGACCCCCCACTCTTCGAGCACGCGCAGGCTGAGGGGGTTCACGCCCTTGGGCTCCGTGCCGGCGGACCGGACATCCACCCGGCTCCCGCCGAGATGGCGGAACAGCGCTTCGCACAGGATCGACCGGGCGCTGTTGCCCGTGCACACGACGAGGATCCGCAGGGGCGTCCCCGTGCCACGCCGAAAAGCCACGGCACCCCCTATGACCGGCCCCCCGTCACGGGTTCAGGTCCTCGACCTCGCCGGATGCGAAGAACACGATGTCTTCGGCGATGTTCGTCACCCGGTCGCCGATCCGCTCCAGGTAGTGCGAGGCGAACAGGATGCGGGTGCCGGGATCGACGTTGGCCGGGTCGTCCCGCATCAGGCCGAGCACCTCCTCGAAGATCTCGTGGTAGAGCGCGTCGACCTCGTCGTCGAGAGCCGCAACGCTGCGGGCGCCCTCCTGGTCCACCTCGACGAGGGCGCGGATGATCCCGTGGACCTGTTTCGCCACGCGCTCGCCGAGCATCGGCAGGCGGACGTAGTCCTTGAGCGGCGCGTACGGCGCGAGCTTGCGGGCCTGCTTCGCCACCGAACCCGCGTGGTCGCCCATCCGCTCCAGCTCGTAGGAGACGTGGTCGAGGGTGAGCAGGTAGCGCAGGTCCCGGGCGACGGGGTTCTGGGTCGCGATCGTCGAGGCGATCATCGCCGTGGCCGTGCGCTGGACGTCGTTGACCCTGCGGTCGTCGATGATGACCTTGAGGGCCGCCTCGGCATCGTGGCGGACCAGCGCGGAGATCGCCGCCCGGATCTGGTCCTCGACCAGCGATCCCATCCGGAGGACGTTGTCCTTGATCTCCGCGATCTCGTGGTCGTACAGCGTCCGGGTCGGGTGGGCCAGGAGCTGCGGGACGCCCGTGTCCTCGGAGCGTGTCGCGGTCGCCGCCGCGTCGAGTGTCGGCGTGTCGTTGTCGTTCATGGTGCCCTCCGCACTCAGCCGAAGCGGCCGGAGACGTAATCCTCCGTCAGCTGGATCCTGGGACTCGTGAAGATGGCGGTCGTGGCGTCGTACTCGACGAGGTAGCCCGCCCGGTCCTCGCCCATGGAGAAGAACGCGGTCTCGTCACTCACGCGGGCGGCCTGCTGCATGTTGTGCGTGACGATGAGGATCGTGTAGTTCTCGCGGAGCTCGTGGATGAGCTCCTCGACCCGCAGCGTCGCGATGGGATCCAGCGCCGATGCAGGTTCGTCCATGAGCAGGACCTCGGGATCGACGGCGAGGGCCCGCGCGATGCACAGGCGCTGCTGCTGCCCGCCGGAGAGCGACGTGCCCGACTGGCGGAGCTTGTCCTTGACCTCGTCCCACAGCGCCGCGGACGTGAGGCAGCGCTCTACCGTCTCGTCGAGATGGGCCTTCGACTGGCGCCCGACCAGCCGGAGGCCGGCGACCACGTTGTCGTAGATCGACATCGTCGGAAACGGGTTGGGCCGCTGGAAGACCATCCCCACCACGCGCCGGAGCTGCACCGGATCGACCGCCGGGTCGTACAGGTTGACGCCGTCGAGCAGCATCTCGCCTTCGATCCGGGCATCAGGGATGAGCTCGTGCATCCGGTTGAGCGCGCGCAGGAAGGTGCTCTTGCCGCAGCCGGACGGGCCGATGATCGCCGTCACCGCATGGGGCCGGATGTGCATGGACACATCGCGGACCGCGCGGAACGAGCCGTAGAAGGCGGACAGGTTGCGGATCTCGATCCGCCCCGTGGCATCGAGGCCGCCGTCGACTTCGTCGCGCGGGGCACGCGGCTCGACCCGGCGCATCGTGGTGTCGGGTCCGGCGAGACCCGGCCCCTCGGCGTCCGTGCCCGGGGGCGGCTGGTCAACGTTCACGGTCATGCAAGCTCCTCAGCCGGCCCTGCGGCCCCAGGTGCGGAACCGCACCAGCACGTTGATGGTCAGGACGAACAGCAGCAGCAGGAACGCCACGCCCCAGGCCTGGTCGTTGAGCGTCTGGTACGGCTGGCGCGCGTTGGCGTAGATGAACAGTGGCATCGCGTCCATCGGCCTGCTCCAGTCACCGACGTTGATCAGGCGGCTGCCCAGCGTCGTGAACAGGAGGGGGGCTGTCTCCCCCATGGCCCTTGCCACCGCGAGCATGACGCCCGTGAGGATGCCTGCGAGGCCCGTCGGGACGACCACGGAGATCACGGTTCGCCACACCGGCACCCCGAGGGCGAGCGACGCCTCGCGCAGCGTGCCGGGCACGATCTTGAGGATCTCCTCGGTCGTCCGCATGATCACGGGGATCATGATCAGGGCGAGCGCGACCGCACCCGCGAACGCGTTGTACTGGTGGAACGGCAGGACCAGGATCGTGAACACGAAGATGCCGACGATGATCGACGGCACACCGGTCAGCACGTCGGCGGAGAACCGGATCAGGCGGGCAGACCGGCGGCCGCCGAACTCGTTGACATAGACGCCGGCGAGAATGCCGACCGGGACCGCCATGATGGTTGCGAGCCCGACCAGCTGGATCGAGCCGAGGATCGCGGCGGCCGCCCCGCCGCCGGTCCCCAGCGCCTTCGGTGCCTTCGTCAGGAGATCGACGCTGACCGCACCGATCCCCTTGAGCGTCACGAAGATCACGATCGCGGCCAGCGGGAATGACGCACAGGATCGCGGCCCCCATCGCGAGCCACCGGAAGAACCGGTCGACGAGGCTGCGTCGGCGATCCTCCGCGGTGCGCGTCAGGGTGCGGCGGATCGGGATGGCCGGGGTCTGAGCCGTCATGTCACTCGGTTTCCATGCGTGCCGTCGTCTGCCAGACGAGGAGCCGGGCGACGATGTTCAGGATGACAGTCATCACCAGCAGGATGAGGCCGAGCGCGATGAGGCTCGAGGTCTGCAGGCCCAGGGACGCCTCGTTGAACGTCGTCGCGATCTTGGACGCGATCGTCTGGGCCTGGTCGAACAGGGACGTGGGGATGTCCTGCGCGTTTCCGATGACCATCGTCACCGCCATCGTCTCGCCGAGGGCGCGGCCGAGCCCGAGGATGACGGCTCCCGCGATACCGGACCTCGCCGCGGGCAGGACGGCCTTGGTGACGACCTCCCAGCGCGTCGCACCGAGCGCATACATCGCCTCGCGCTGGGAGGCCGGGACCGAGGTGATGACCTCGCGCGAGACCGACACGATGGTGGGCACGATCATGATCGCGAGGATCACGCCTGCCGCGAACAGCCCGATCCCGAGCGGTGGGCCCGCGAAGATCGGGACGCTGCCGAAGATGCCGACGACCCAGGCCTCGACGGTCCCCTTGAGGAACGGGGTCAGGATGAAGATGCCCCACAGGCCGATGACGACCGACGGGATGGCCGCGATGAGCTCGATCAGGAAGGTGAGCGGGATCGCGATCCGGCGCGGAGCCAGCTCGGACAGGTAGATCGCAGTCAGGATCGCGACCGGCGTCGCGAGGATCAGCGCGATCCCGGACGAGAGGAGTGTGCCGACGATGTACGGCAGCGCCCCGTAGATGTCGCGGACCGGATCCCACGTGGTGCCCGTCACGAACGGGATGACGCCGAACTCGCGGAACGCCTGCAGGCTGCCCAGGACGAGCATGACGCCCAGGCCGACCATGAACGCGATCACGAACCAGGCGCTCAACCGGGACGTGCCGCGGAAGGCGCGGTCGTTGAACCTGCCGCGCGAGTCGGCGCCGAACCGGGGGACCCCTGAGGCCACCTTCGTCATCGGGTAACCCTCGAATGCTTCACGACCTGTCGGACCCAAGGGTACCGGCGGGGAACCGACAGGTCCCGCCTGACCAGCGGGACCTGTCGGGAGGAGGGAGCGGAGGGGTGGCTACGGCCAGACGGGCGTCCCGTTGGCGGTCACCTGGTGGAGCTCGTTGATGGCGTTCGTGGCGACCTGCGTGGGCAGCGGCGCATAGCCGAGAGCGGTCTCCTGGGCCTGGCCGTCGGTCAGCGCCCACGCGGTGAACGCGACCATGGCACTTGCCTTGGCGGAATCCGTCCAGGCAACCGGGATGAGGAGGTAGGTGTAGGAGGCGATCGGATAGGTCGTCGCACCTGCGCCGTTGATGATCGGCGCCTGGCGGAAGTCCGCCGGGAAGGTGCTCAGCGCGGCCGCGGCTGCGGCAGTGACGCCGTCGGTCGAACCGGCGACGAACTGGCCGTCGGCGTTCTTGAGCTTCGCCGAGGTCAGGCCGGCGTTCGTCGCGTAGTTGAGCTCGACATAGCCGACGGAGCCCTCCGTCTGCTTGACGCTGCCAGCGACGCCGTCGTTGCCCTGTGAGCCGATCCCCGTCGGCCACGAGACCTCCTTGCCCGCACCGACCTTGGTGTGCCAGTCGGGGCTGACGGTGTCGAGGTAGGTCGTGAACGCGTTGGTGGTCCCGGACCCGTCCGAGCGGTGCACGATCGTGACCGGGGTTGCGGGCAGTGTCACGCCCGGATTGAGGGCCGCGATCGCCGGATCGTTCCAGGTCTTGATCGTGCCGAGGTACATCCCCGCGACGGCCGCCGCGTCGAGCTTCAGGTCGGTGACGCCGGGCACGTTGTAGATGATCACCACCGCGCCCAGGGCCGTGGGCACGTGGAGGACCTTCACGCCTGCCGGCAGGGCGGCGATCTCGGTGTCCTTCATGGCTGCGTCAGAGGCCCCGAAGTCGACGGTGCCCTCGGTGATCGCCTTGATGCCTGCGCCGGAGCCGTTGGCCGTGTAGTCGAACTGGATGTTCGGGTACAGGCCGGTGTAGGTGTCGAACCACTGCTGGTAGAGCGGGGCCGGGAACGTCGCGCCCGCGCCCTGCAGCTTGACGCTTGCGGTGGGGGGAACAGGCAGGGCCGCCGCGCTCGCCGACGGGCTCGCCGCGCCCATGCTCTCCGAGGGTGCGGCCGCGCTGGCCGGCGCGTCTGTGGGCGCGGTCGTCGCGCTCGCCGGCGCAGTCGCCGGCGCGGTTGTCGCGCTGGACCCGCCGCAGGCGGCCACGAAGAGCATCGCGGCGAGCGCCAGGCCTCCGAGGCGCCTGGTTGATGTGAGCGTCACTGGGGACTTCCTCCGGGTTGGTGGTCGGTGCAGGGCGCACCGTGGCCATGCTTTCTCTCTGTTGTGCGTCCACCGTCGAGCCGTCGTGTCAACGGGCTGTGTCTGAGGTGTTAAGGAACCGTTAACGGTGGGGCGGATCGAACCGGTAGCCCGCGCCGCGGGCCGTGACCAGGCGGACCGGCAGGCCGGGATCGGGCTCGATCTTCGATCGCAGCCATCGGACGTGGACATCCACCGTTCGCGACTCTGCCGGATACCCCGGGCCCCAGACCCGGTCCAGCAGCTCCCGGCGGGTGAACACGCGTCCGGGATGGGACGCGAGCAGGGCCAGGAGGCCGAACTCCTTGGGGCGGAGATGGATGAGGCCGTCCGTGCACCGCAATTCCCGGGCGGCCAGGTCGAGGGCCATGTCGCCACCGATCGGAAGCAGCGCCCGGCTTCCCACGCGGACATGGGCGCGTTCCGCGATCAGCTCGATGCGACCCGCGATCTCGGAGACGCTGATGTCGGTCGTCAGGGCGTCGTCGAACCCCAGGGCCAGCGCTGCAAGGCGCATGGCCGATGCGTCCGGGGGCGCCAGGTGGATGGCTCGCAGGCGGGGCCGTCGTCGTCGCTCCTCCGCAACGAGGGCGAGGTCCTGCGGCCCTGCCGGTGGCTGGGCGACAACGACGATCGCTGGCCGCTCCGCGAGGAGGAGGTCACGGAAGCGCCGCGGCTCGTTCACGAGGCGGGTGGCAGTCCCGGGCCGTTCGGCTGCCAGTCCCGTGGCTGGGCCGTCGGACGCGAGCACCAGCCAGTCGATGCGTGGACGCTGCTTGACGGGGCGGGAATCCGGGGCGGACACCGCTGGACCGGGTTGCGGGACGGCTGCCATGATCTCAGCCTGCCGCCCGGCGGTTTCCAACGCGTTCCGTCGACGTTAACGAACTGTCAACACTGGCGCACCGGACGCGCGGGGTCCCGTCCGGGACGCGCGCCCGCAGGTCAGGTGCGTCAGACTGGAGACGGCGGGCTCGGGATCGGCCCACGACGGGAAGCAAGGAGCGGACGATGGGCAACGGCGCTGAGGACGCGGCGGAAGCCGCGAAGAAGGTCGACCCCGGCCGCGAGCCTGGCGTTGCCGGTGCTCCCGCACTGCGCCCAGCCAAGGCGCACGCCGGACGCAAGGCCGCGCGCCGTGCCGCGAAGGCCGAGAAGGTGGCGGCGAAAGCAGGGCGCAGGTCCCGGAAGGGCGCCGCGAAGGCGGAGCGCACGGCCGCGAAGGCAGAGGCAAAGGCGGAGCGCACGGCCCGGAAAGCAGAGGCAAAGGCGGAGCGCAAGGCCGCGAAGGTCAGCAAGGGGGAGCGCAAGGCACTCGAGAGGGCCGTCAGGCGAATCGCGAAGATCGACGGCAGGGCGGCGAAGGACGCAGCCCGGATCGTGCGCGCAGGTGCACAGGTCGTCGACGATGCGGGGGCAGCTGCGGACGCGGACGTCGCGGCCGGACTGCCCAAGGGATCCGTTCCCGCCGGGGATGCCAACCCTGCGAAGCGGGGCGAGGCTGGCAGGAAGCGAACGCGCGAGCTGTCCGGTCGCGCCGGTAGCGCCGCCTTCGCCGCGGGAAGCATGCTGCAGGAGGTGGCGGACCTCGTCCGCCAGGCCACCGAGCCGGCGGCGTCACGGATCGTTCTGCGGGTGACACGTCGCCCGGGCATGGAGGTGGACGGAGCCCCGGATGCCCCGAGCCTGAAGCCGGAGCCGACACCAGCGCCCGAGCCTGCCGCCGAACTCGAACCCGTGCTTGTTCCCGAGCCGGCCGCCGAACTCGAGCCCGAACCGGCAGCCGACTCTGTCGTTGGACCCGCGCCCGAGCCCGAACCGCTCGCCGAACTCGAGCCCGAGCGAGTCGCGGCGTCTGCAGTTGGACCCGCACCCGAGCCCGAGCCGGTCGGCGAGCCCGAAGGCGAGCCGGTCGGCGAGCCCGAACGCGCGCCCGCTGCCGTGCGTGAACCCGAGCCGGAACGCGAACCCGAACCCGAACTCGCGCCCGAGCCGGTTGCCGACGCCGAACCCGAATCCGAAGGCGAGCCGGTCGGCGAGCCCGAACGCGCGCCCGCTGCCGTGCGCGAGCCGGAGCTGGAACCCAAGCCGGAACCCGAACCCGAAGGCGAGCCGGTCGCCGAGCCGAACGGAACCCGATGCCGAGCCCGCGCCCGAACCCGAACCGGCCGCCGAACTCGAACCGGAACCCGCGCCCGCTGCCGTGCGTGAACCCGAGCCGGAACCCGAACTCGCGCCCGAGCTGGTTGCCGACGCCGAACCCGAATCCGAAGGCGAGCCGGTCGCCGAGCCGGGACGGGAACCCGATGCCGAGCCCGCGCCCGAACCCGAACCGGCCGCCGAACTCGAACCGGAACCCGCGCCCGTTGCCGAGCCCGCGCCCGATGCCGAGCCCGCGCCCGAGGCCGCGTTCGCGCCCGTTGGCGAACCCGAACCGGAACCAGAGGCTGCGCAGGCGTTCGAGGTCGTCGACGCTCTCGTGGTCATCGGTGCAGGGGGGATCACGGGAGTCGGCCGGTCGGAGCCCGCATCCCCACAGGAGCCTGCCGCCGGACCGGAACTCGAGTCCCAGGGCGAGCCGGCCGCCATGGTCCCGCCGCCAGCCACTGTGGTCGGCGCGGCGATCGACGTCGGCTCCACGAGCGTCCACCTCCTGGTTGCGGCGGTGGGCGACCACTTCCTTGAGCCGCTCCTGGACGAATTGGTCTTCCTCGGCCTCGGCGACCGCGTGGCCAACGACGGGTACCTCGGGGCGGCCGCCCGCGCGAGCCTGGTTGAGGTCCTCGCCGCCTACGTCGACACGGCACGGAGCCTCGGTGCCGCAGACGTGACGCTCATTGGCACCGAGCCGCTGCGCCGGGCAGAGGATGGCGCTGCAGTCGTCCATGCCGTGGAGGCCCGGACGGGTGTCGCCCTTCACATCCTGGATCACGACGAGGAAGGGATGCTCACCCTGCTCGGCGTGACGCTGGGTCGCACTCTGCACGCGGAGCTCCTGGTTCTCGACATTGGCGGCGGCAGCACGGAGCTTGTCTTCGTCGGGGAATCTGGCCCGGTCCGCGTGGCGGGTCTGCGGCTCGGCGCCGCGGCCCTGACGAGGGATCTGGTCCGCGCCGACCCGCCGACCCTGGCCGAGACCGGGGCGATGCGTGAGGCCGCCCACCTCGTGGTGGCCGATGCTCCGTCGGGCGCTCCAGCCGACGTGGTCGCCGTGGGCGGGACCGCCTCCAACCTGCTCAAGCTGCTGCCGGCGACGGCCGTGGATCGCCTGCTCACCAGGCGCCGCATCACCGTCGCGCTCGCGATGCTGGCAGTCGAACGGAGCGCGGAGGCGGCCGCGCGCCACGTGATCCGGCCAGAGCGAGCGCGGATCCTCCCCGCGGGCGCGATCATCGTGGACACGATCCTCGAGCACTACGGACTCGATCGCCTCCGCGTGTCGGACGGAGGGATGCGCGAGGGAGCGGTGCTCGCCGCGGCTGCGGCGGGGCCGGCCTGGCGCGACCGGCTGCCCGTGCTCGTCCACGGGTGGGGCGGCGAGATCGACGCCTCGGGCTGAGTCGCCCCGGGGCCGTGACCTGGAGCGACCGGGCGGGGACCGGTGAGGGACCGGTGAGGGACCTGGTGGCTAGAGGCCCGCGACCAGCCGCCCCATCGCGCGCCGGAACGCCAGGCTGGAGACGCCGCGCCACGCCGGCCCGACGGTCCGACGGAGGCGGGCCAGCTCCCGCTCCCGGTCTACCAGGTACCGGCCGATCGCCGCGCTCTCGCGCTCCGACAGGTCGCCCGCGTGCTCAACGAGGAATGCGCGGGCGAGGCCTGCCGCGACGTCCGCGTCGTGCAACCAGCCCAGGTGATCCTGGAGGGCAACCACCTTCTCGATCACCGGACCAGCCTCCCGTCCGAGCGCCTCGCGTACGAACTCGAGCGTGTAGCGCAGCCACTTGGCGGCGATCCGGAGGTCATGGAGCGTGGTCACGTCGGCCCAGCGCATGACCGGCTCGTAGGCCCGGAGGACCTCGTAGGCGGCCCAGATCCGGGACGGCATCGTGTCCCGCACCCGATGCGGCTGCACCGGCCCCACGGGACGGGCCCCGAGGCCCTCGGTCTGGAGGAACGCGATGTACCCGTCCACCCACCGGCGGTACCGCTCTGAGTCGAGCTCCCTGACGAGAACGGCCCGCGCGGCGTCGCGTCGTGCCCGCCACCCGGCGATCAGCGGTTCGAACGCCGCGGACTCGGCGGCTGGCTGGCGGTCCCGGTAGGCCTCGGCCGCCTGGATGAGAACATCCAGGTCGCGCACCGCGCCGAGGTCTGCGGCGACATCCCTGAGGCGCCTGCGGTGCTTCTCCGTGCGGGCCGGATCGAACGCATCGCCGAATACCCGCCAGGCGGCACGCTGGCGACGGGTCGCGACGCGCATCGCGTGCAGCTCCTCGGCGTCGTTGCCGCCCCTCGTCCCCTCCTCGCGCGCGACCATGCGGGCGAGGTGGAACCGCAGGACCTTGCGGCCAGCCTCGGCGAGATGGTCGTCCGCAAGGACGCCTGGCGACTTCGGCAGGATGGCCCGGGGAGCCTCCGGCAGGAGTTCCTCGCCTGTCCCGGGCACCGGCCCGCCTCCGGCCGGACCGCCGGCCTCGCCGTCGTCCGCGTCGCGATCGTCGTCACCGGGGAGCAGCTCCCGTTCGATTGCCTCGAGCGCCCGCTCCAGCTTCGATGTCTCCGCCGGCAGCAGCTCCTCGACCTCGCTCAGCAGGTCGGCAAGCGGGTCCAGGGCGCGTTCGTCGCCCTCCCGCAGCTCCAGCTCCAGCTCCGCGAACCGCTCGACCACCCGGTCGCCCGACACGACCTCGACGTCGTCCACCGACACCTCGACCACCGCCCCATCGCGGCCGTACAGCCGCTTGTGCCGAACCTGGCGGATCCGGACGAGCTCCTCGAGCGCCGTCTCGCCCGCGATCGCCAGAACCAGGTCCCGCGCCGCCGAGGCGGGCCAGCCCGCGGCTCCCTTGGACGGGCCGGCAGGCCCCTCCAGCTCCTCGCGCCGGTGGACGGCACCGCCGTCGTCCTCGCGGTTGAGGCCCTTGAGGGTGATCACGGTGCCCTTGCCGCCGGAGCGCAGGCGTGCGGCGTATCCGGCGGCCGCCAGTGCGCCGTCCGGCGTGTCGAGGTAGCGGTCCTCGTTCCGGACGGTGACCGCGGGCCCTTGGGCGGTGAAGCCGGCGAGATCCTCGGCGGCGATCAGCCGCTCGCCGGTCGCCACGTCGGTCATCCGGTACTTCAGCTCGATCTCCAGATCGCGAGGCTGGTCCCCGCCGGGCACGGTCATGCGCGGGGGTCCATCGATCCCGAGCCCAGGCTCGGCCCGCGGGAGGCGTCGGTGATCAGCACGGCTGCAGCTGCATCCTCCTTGAGCACCGCGAAGGTGTCCACGGTGCCCTCGATCGACTCGATCACCTCGGTGCGCTCCCAGCGGCCATTCGGCCCCAGCTGCCACGAGCGACGGTTGTCGGCGAGCATGACCTCGATGATCCGGGCAAGGCGCGCGCGTGCCTCGGGGTCCTCCACGGGAGTGACGACCTCGACCCGGCGGTCCAGATTGCGCTCCATGAGGTCGGCGGAGCCGATGTACCACTCGGCACGGCCGCCGTTGGCGAACATCCAGATCCGCGAGTGCTCCAGGAACTCGCCGATGATGGACCGAGCGTGGACGTTCTCGGACACACCGGGTAGCCCCGGGAGCATGCAGCACGCGCCACGGACGATGAGGTCGACCCGCACGCCGGCCCTGGCCGCCTCGTAGAGCGCCTCGATCACCTGGGTGTCAACGAGGGAGTTGACCTTCAGGACGATCCGGGCGGCATGACCCGCGCGTGCGTTTGCGGTCTCGCGCTCCACCAGCTCCACGAAGCGCGAGCGAAGGGTGATGGGCGCCACCAGCAGCCGCCGGAAGACGCGCTGGCGGGAGAGGCCGGTCAGCGTGTTGAACAGGTCGGTGACGTCGGCGCCGAGCTCCTCCCGGCAGGAGAGGATGCCGAGGTCGACGTAGAGGCGGGCCGTCCTGGAGTTGTAGTTGCCCGTGCCGATATGGACGTAGCGGCGGAGGCCGCTGCCTTCGCGCCGGACGACGAGCGCCACCTTCGAGTGCGTCTTGAGGCCGACGACGCCGTACACGACATGCGCGCCCGCCTGCTCCAGCTTGCGGGCCCAGATGATGTTGTTCGCCTCGTCAAAGCGCGCCTTGATCTCGACCAGGACCACGACCTGCTTGCCGCGTTCGGCCGCCGCGATGAGCGCGGCCACGATCGGCGAGTCGCCCGAGGTCCGGTACAGGGTCTGCTTGATCGTCAGGACGTCCGGGTCGTCCGCGGCCTGGGCGATGAACCGTTCCACGGACGCCGTGAACGACTCGTACGGGTGGTGGACGAAGATGTCGCCGGCGCGGATCTGCGCGAACACGTCGACGGGCTCGTCCTCGTCAACCGCGACGAGGCGGAGCGGGGTCACCGGGACGTGGGGGACCGCCTTCAGATCCGGGCGATCCAGGGCCACCAGCTGCCAGAGGGCGGTGAGGTCCAGCATCCCCGCCACCTCGAAGCTGTCCGCGTCGCGGACGCCGATCCCCTTGAGGAGGATCTGGCGAGTGACCTCGGGCATCGACCGCTCCACCTCCAGGCGGACGGCCTCGCCGAACCGGCGGCGCCGGACCTCTTCCTCGATCGCGAGCAGCAGGTCGTCCGCCTCGTCCTCCTCGATCGTGATGTCGGCATCCCGAGTGACCCGGAAGAGGTGGGTCTCGAGGATCTCCATGCCCCGGAACAGCTCGTCCAGGTTCGCCTCGATCACCTGGTCCAGGAGGACGAACTTGTCCCGCTCGACGGCGAACAGGCGCGGCAGGACGGGCGGGATCTTGACGCGCGCGAAGCGGCTCTCGCCGGTCTCGGGATCCCGGAGGCCCACGGCGATCGAGAGGGAGAGGGTGCTGATGTACGGGAACGGGTGCCCGGGATCGACTGCCAGCGGCGTCAGCACCGGGAAGATCTCGTCGTGGAAGCGGCGTCGGAGCGTCTCGTGGTGCTCAGGGACGTCCTCGTAGTCGAGGATCTCCACGCCGTCGGCGGCCAGCCCGGCGCGGATCGAGGTCCAGATCAGCGAGTGCTCCGCAACGAGCTCGCGGACCCGGGCCCGGATGGCGTCGAGCTGCTGGGCGGGCGTCAGGCCATCCAGCGAGTGGTGCTGGGTGCCCGCCTGGTCCTGGCGCCGGAGGCCGGACACCCGCACCTGGAAGAACTCGTCCAGGTTGGACGCGAAGATGGCGAGGAACTTGACGCGCTCCAGGAGCGGGTTCCGGGTGTCGCGGGCCTCGTGGAGGACGCGCGCGTTGAACTCGATCCAGGAGAGCTCGCGGTTGAGGATGGGGCCCTTCTGGTCGCGCGCGGACCGGCGACGGCTGCGGCCGGCGACGCGGGGTCCGGGTGCGGGGCGAACGGTGGTCATCGATCCTCTCGGCGGTCAGCCCCGAAGACCGGCGCGGCGCAGGACGGATGCGACCTCACCCGGTCGCGGTGGGGGCATCCGAGGATACCACCCGCGCCATCGGGAACTCCGCCCGGGGGATGCGTCCGTGTCGTGCGCGTCAGCCCTCGGGGACGTACCGCCGCTCGCCGGTCGCCGGGTCCACCCATACCCGCATCGCCACCTCCGTCGTCGGGTCGAGGAACCGCTCCTCGGTCGGATGGAAGCGTCCCTCCGGGCGCTGGGTCTCGCCCCCACCCGGACCGTACCCGTCCCCGGTCCGCTCGGCGCGCAGGGACCGGTAGCGGGTACGTTCCAGGAGCACCGCGGCGATCAGCACCGCGCCCGGGATGAACAGCGTCAGGGCCGCCATGAGCGATCCGCCGGGTCCCGTGACGGCCGCCATCGCGATCCCGGCCAGGAGCAGCAGCGCCCCGATGCCCCCGATGAGGCCCCTGGCGAGCGTCACGCCCATCGCGCTATTCGGTCGCCTGCGGCGCAGCGGCGTCGGCAACGAGAATGACAGCCGTCCCGTAGGCCACGATCTCCGTCATCGTCGTGGCCATCTCCGACGAGTCGAACCGCATCGAGATCACGGCGTTCGCACCGACGATCGTGGCGTTCTGCACCATGCGGTCGATCGCCTGGCGGCGCGTGTCCTCGAGCAGGCTCGTGTACTCGTGGATCTCGCCGCCCATGATGGAGCGCATCCCGGCCACGAGGTTGCCGCCGAGGCCACGGCTGCGGACGACGAGGCCGAAGACCTGGCCCTTGGTCTCGGCGACCCGGTAGCCGGCCACGAACGGCGCGGTCGAGATGATCATTGATCTCCTCCATGCCAGTAGCGGTCGCCACCCGGTCCGGCCGGCTGGCCCCCGTGATCGAGACGTTGCTGCTCGCGGTCCCGTGCGCAAGCGGGGCAGGGACACTCTTCGCGCAACAGCATGAACGAGTGGTAACCCGTCGCGTGCCCGTCCCCCCAGGTGACCTGGATCGCGTAGGTGCCCACGAGGGCGACGTCCACGAGTCGCGTCTGCTCCGGGGTGAGGGTCGGGTTGGTGTCGAGCCAGCCGGGCATACCTGCCTCACCGCGGCAATAGGCGCACGGGCAGAGCCAGCGGAGCGTGGGCGCGTCGAACGCGCTGGCATGACCGTCGGCCCACTCGAGGCGCAGGGTGCCCGCCGTGCGGTCGGCGTCGATGCGGACGGGGCTGACCCGGGTACTGTCGCTCACGTCCAAGATCCTACTCCCGACCCGCGGAGATCGGACCGGTCGGCGTGGCCAGACGGGTCGGGCCGGTCGGCGTGGCCAGACGGGTCGGGCCGGTCGGCGTGGCCAGACGGGTCGGGCCGGTCGCACCCGGACCATCACCCTGCCCACGGTCAGGACCATCCCCCAGTGGCCCAGCTGAGCCGTCCCGCTATGCTCGCCTGCGATGAGCCTCGTCGTCGATCACCTGTACAAGCGGTTCGGCTCCGTCGTCGCGCTCGACGACCTGTCGTTCGAGGTCGCCTCCGGCCAGGTGTTCGGGTTTCTGGGCGCCAACGGTGCCGGCAAGACGACGACGATGCGGATCGCGCTGGGTGTGCTCGAGCCCGACGCCGGGCGCGTGACCTGGCGTGGGACGGATAGCCACCGGCTGCCGCGGTCCGCGTGGGGCTACCTGCCGGAGGAGCGGGGCCTCTATCCCCGGATGCGCGTCCTCGACCAGCTCGTGTTCTTCGGCGGGCTCCAGGGCGTTCCCGCCGGGCGCGCCCGGCGGGAGGCGATGGGCTGGCTGCGGCGGTTCCGGGCGGAGGACCTGGCCGACCGCAAGGCCGAGCAGCTGTCCAAGGGAAACCAGCAGAAGGTCCAGTTCATCGCCGCCGTCCTGCACGACCCGCAGGTGCTGCTGATGGACGAGCCGTTCACCGGCCTCGACCCGGTCAACGTGATGCTCCTCCGGGAGGCGTTCCTCGAGCTCCGGGACCGTGGACGGACCGTGGTCTTCTCCACCCACCAGATGGAGGTGGCGGAGGCGCTGTGCGAGTCCGTGGCGATCGTCGACCGGGGGAGGATGGTCGTGGGCGGGCGGCTCCGGGACGTCAAGCGGTCGCTGGGCCGCCGGCAGGTCCGCATCTCGGTGGCGGACGACCATCGCCTGCCGTGGCTGGCGGCGGTCCCGGGCACACGGGTCATCCAGGCGGGCATGGACCGCTCGTCCGTGGAGCTGGATCCCGGCGTCGAGCCCGAGGTCGTGCTGGCCGCGGCCGTGGCCGCCGGCGTCCGGGTCGTCCACTTCGAGATCGCCGACCCGTCCCTGGAGCAGGTGTTCATCGACCACGTTGGGCGCCCGGCGGACGAGGAGCTCCACCTGGCACCGGTCGACACAGACGGCGTGCCCGCCGCGGAGGGCGTCGCGTGACCGAGCCGGATGGCCCTGTGGGTCGCACCCGGGGTGACGGCGGCGTCGCCAACACCTGGCTGGTGGCCCGGCGCGAGTATGGCGAGCGCGTCCGTTCGCGGGCCTTCGTCTTCTCGACCCTGCTGCTCGCCGGGCTCGCCGTTGTCATGGCGCTCCTGCCGGTGGTGGTCCGGCTCGTGGACCGGGCGACGGTGACGCGGGTGGTCGTGACGGCGGAAGAGCCTGGGCTGGCGGAGCGCGCCGTGTCCGTCATGGATGGCTTCCTGAACGCCCGCCTGACCTCCGGCGCCGCGGGAGGCGACGTCCTCTTCGCGTTCGAGACGCGCAACGATGCGGCCGGGGCGCTGGAGGCCGTCCGCGAGGGATCGGCGGCTGCATCGATGCTGCTCACGCGCACGGCCGCCGGCGGCATCGATGTCCAGGTCCTGAGCGCCGGCGGGCTCGGCCCGGACCGCGCCCAGCTGCTCCAGGTCGGCACGTTCGCCGTCGGGGTCCTGGACTGGACCGCGTCCCAGCCGGCCACGACGCGGCCCTTCGTCATCCCCACGTTCGCGGTGCGCGACGCGGCTGCGGCGGGTGCCACCGGAGGCGCGACGGCCATCGATGCCGCGGAGTACGCCAGCAGGCGGATCGTGGGCATCGTGTTCGTGGTCCTCTCGTTCCTCACGCTCGTGTTCTACGGGCTGTGGGTCGCGTCGGGAGTGGTCGCTGAGAAGGCGAACCGCGTGATGGAGCTGCTGATATCGGCCGCCACCGCTCCGCAGCTCGTCGTCGGCAAGATCGCGGGCATCGGCCTCGCCGGGCTCACGCAGGTCGGTCTCGTGCTCGCTCCGGCCCTGCTGACGCTGCTGGCGTCAGGCGGGATCGCGAGCGCGGTCCTCGGGCAGGATGCCGGGTCGGCCTCATCGCTCTCCGCGCTGTCGCCTGGCCTGGTGGCGGCGTTCCTCGTCTACTTCGTGCTGGGGTTCGCGCTCTATGCCGCGCTCTACGCCGGGGCGGGCTCGCTGCTCAGCCGGGCGGAGGACCTGCAGATCGTGGCGCTGCCGCTGTCCATCCCCGCGATCGCCGGGTACCTGCCGGCCGTGCTGGCCCTGTCGGGCGGGACCTCCACGTTCATCCGCGTGGCCTCGTTCGTGCCGCTCTGGAGCCCGTTCGTCATGATGGCCCGCCTGTCGGTGAGCACGGTGCCGCCGGCGGAGGTTGCGCTCTCGGTCGGGCTGCTGGCCGCGACGGTGCCGCTGGTCACGTGGCTCGCGATCCGCGTCTTCCGTGCGGGCGTGCTCCTGTACGGGCAGCCGCCGACGGTCAGGACGTTCATGCGGGCCGTGCGGCACGGGTAGGGGAGCGGACGGCCGGTTGCCCCTCCCGCGTGAGCTGCCGGTGCCCCTCGCCGCGTGAGCTGCCGGTGGCCCTCGCCGCGCGAGCTGGCGGTTCCGGGCCGGGCTCGTCAGCCCCAGCCGGCCGGAGCGCCGCCCGCGCGGGCGGCCGCCCGAACCTCAGCCTCGCCGCTCGCGAGGTAGGCGCGATACGGATCGGCATGCAGGCCACGGGCCACCCGCAGCTCGGCCAGCAGCGGCCGGACGTCGGTGGAGAACGCGTCCTGCAGCAGGTGGTTCGCCTCGAGGACGTCGCCCGCCGCCTGGGCCGCGAGGAGGGCCTCGCGATCGACGAGCAGCGCCTTGGCGATCGTCTCCTGGAGGTTCATCACGCTCCGGATCATGGCCGGCAGCTTGGGCTCGATGTTGTGGCACTGGTCGAGCATGTAGATGACCCCGTTCGCGCACTCCTGGGCGACGGGATCGGTGTCGTCGCGCATCGCGTTCACGAGCTCGTGGGCGATCCGGAACAGCTGGTAGGGGTCGATCGACCCCACCATCAGGTCGTCGTCGCCGTACTTCTTGTCGTTCAGGTCGAAGCTCGCGAGCCTGCCTTCGGCCAGCAGCAGCGCGACGATCTGCTCGATGTTGACCCCCATCGCGTGGTGGCCCGTGTCGACGCAGACCCCGGCCTTGTCGCCGAGCGCTCGGCAGACCGCGAGCGACTGACCCCAGTCCTGCACGTCGGTCGAGTAGAGGGCGGGCTCGTACAGCTTGTACTCGAGGTAGAGGCGGACACCGTCGGGAAGGTGCGGGTAGACGGCCTGGAGCCCCTCGACGAGACGATGCCGGCGCCACCGGAGGTCGTCCTGGCCCGGGTAGTTGGTGCCGTCGCCCAGCCAGACCTTGACGGCGTTCGCGCCGGTCGCCGCAGCAATCTCGCAGCACTCCACGATGGCGGTGATCGCCTTCTCGCGCACCCGCGCCTCGGGATGGCAGATCGAGCCGAGCTTGTAGTCCTCGTCCTGGAACGTGTTGCTGTTGATCCCGCCGATGCGCAGGCCCCGCTCGGCCGTATAGGCGGCGAGGGCGGCATAGTCGTCGACCTTGTCCCACGGGATGTGCAGCGAGACCGCTCCGGCGATCCCCGTGTACCGGTTCACCGTCGCGGCATCGTCGATCTTCTCGAACACGGTCCGCGGCACGCCCGGCTGCGGGAAGACGCGGAACCGGGTGCCCGTGTTGACGAACCCCCACGACGGGATCTCGATGTTGATGGCGGACACGGCCCAGTCGATCCGCTCCAGCGCGGATACGGAGGCGGGGCGGGCGACGGCCGCGATGGAGGCCATGGCGATCTCCTTGCTCAGGATGCGGTTGGGGGAGCCGGCGGGCCCCCGACGATGGCTGCGTAGCGGGCGCGAGCCTCCGTCCAGTCCCCCTTGGGGTCGTAGGTGACGACGGAGAAGGATCGTGCGATGAGGTCGCGGGCCTCCGCGATCGAGGCCAGCTCACCGGCGGCGATCGCCTGGATGGCGAGGTTGCCGGCGGCCGTCGCCTCGACGGGGCCGGCGCGGACCGGCAGCCCCGTGGCGCCCGCGGTGAGGTGGCACAGCAGCCGGTGGTTGGATCCGCCGCCGACGACGTGGAGGGCGGTGATCGGGCGGTCCACGGCCGCCGAGAGCTGGGCGATCGCCCCCGCATAGCGCAGTGCGAGGCTCTCGAGCAGCACCCGCATCAGCGTCGGCACGTCGTCCGGGACCGGCTGGCCTGTCTCGGCACAGAAGGCGCGCACCCGCGCCGGCATGTCGCCCGGCCGCAGGAACCGCTCGTCGTCGGGGTCGATGAAGGCCGTGAACGCGGGGGCGGTCTCGGCCATCGCGGCGAGCTTCTCGTAGGTGGGCCCGTCGCCGGCGGGCCACAGGGCGCGCCGGCTCTCCTGGACGAGCCACAGGCCGACGACGTTCCGGAGGAGGCGGATCGTGCCCGCGGCGCCTCCCTCGTTGGTCAGGTTCGCAGCGAGCGTGGCCGGCGAGATGACGGGCTCAGGCACCTCGAGACCGATCAGGGACCAGGTGCCGCTGCTGAGGAACGCCGTCGACGGCGATGCAAGCGGCGCACCGACGACCGCGGACGCCGTGTCGTGCGTGCACGGGGCGATCACCCGCGTCCCCGCCAGCCCGGCCACGTCGGCGATCCCGGGCCGCAGGCTCCCGAGGACCGTTCCCGGGTCCACGACCGGCGGCAGCATCGAGGTCGGGATGCCCAGCCGGTCGAGCATCGGCCGGGCCCAGTCCCGGGCCGAGGCATCCACGCACTGGCTCGTGGAGGCGAGCGTGTACTCGGCGACCGAGGCACCCGACAGGAAGTGGGCGAACAGGTCGGCCATCATCAGCATCCGGTCGGCCTGGCCCAGCAGCGGGTCGTTCGCACGGACCATGGAGAGCAGCTGGTAGAGCGTGTTGATCGCCATGAACTGGATGCCGGTCGTCGCGTAGATCTCGTCACGTGGCACCACGGCGCAGGCAGCGTCGACCATGCCGTCGGTCCTGGCATCCCGGTAGTGGACCGGGTTCGCGAGCAACCGCCCGCGCACATCGAGGAGCCCGAAGTCGACGCCCCATGTGTCGACGCCGACCGAGGCGATCGGACCCGCCGCGCCGGCGCGGCGCAGCCCCGTCCGGACGTCGTCGAACAGGCGCAGGAAGTCCCAGTGCAGGGTGTTGTCGAGCGCCACCGGGACGTTGGTGAACCGGTGGACATCAGCGATCGAGAGACGGTTCCCGTCGAACGTCCCGACAAGGACCCGACCGCTCTCGGCGCCGAGGTCCACCGCGGCGAGGCGGAGGGCATGCTCAGTCAAGGCGGAACACTTCCTCGAGGCGGCGGTGGAACCCCGTGGCCGGGTCGGTGCACGGGTCGATGAGCGAGGCCATGTCGGCCTGCCACCTGGCGTTCACCTCGGACGCGTCCATCAGCGCCCTGAAGCGCCCGAAGTCGTCGACGACGAAGACGCCGAACAGGTCGTCGTCGCGCTGGTAGATCGAGTAGTCGGAGCAGCCCGCGGCGCGCAGCGCGTCGAGCATCTCGGGCCAGACCGCCGCGTGGCGCCGGCGGTACTCCGCCTCCGCCCCGGGCAGCAGCTTCATCGTGAACGCGACACGTTCCATGGTCGCTCCTGCCGTCGAGTGGACAGACCCGGCCCCGGCGGCTCGTCGCCGCCGGGGCCGGGTCGTGGCGTTGCTGGCCTAGAAGCCGAACGACGCGACGAACTGGTCGATATTGTCCTTGTTGAACACGAATGGCGGACCGAGCACGACGACGCTGTCGGGCCCGATCGTGTACGGCTGGTCGCCGTTCAGGCCCTTGACCGTGAACGTCTCGCCCGGCTTGCCGGTGATCGTCCCGTTGACGAGGTCGGCCGCGACGGCGTAGGCGAGGTAGCCGAGGTCGGTGACGTTCCACAGCGCGAACGCCGGGGACTCGCCGCCCTTGACGTAGTCGACCATGCCCTTGGGCGTGCCCAGACCCGTGACGGCCACCTGGCCGGTCTTCTTGGCGGCCCTGACGACCTGCGCGGCGGCGACGATGCCGACGGTGGTCGGGGCGATGATGTTCTTGAGGTTCGGATACTTCTGGAGCAGAGCCTGCGCCTGGGTGGTGCTGATCTGCGGGTCGTCGTTGCCGTAGACGACATCGACGAGCTTGAGACCGGCGTACTTGGCGTCCGTGAGGGTCTTCTTCATCGCGTCGATCCAGGCGTTCTGGTTCGTCGCCGTCTGCGACGCGGACAGCACCGCGATGTCGCCGGTGCAGTTCGGGGTGGTGCTGCAGGCCATGTCGGCGAGGCCCTTGCCGATGCCGGCCGTGTCAGCCTGGTTGACGAACACGTTGTAGGCGCCGACGGCCGGGCTTGAGTCGTATCCCACGACCTTGACGCCCGCAGCCATTGCGGCCTGGAGGGACGGCGCGACGGCGGTCGCGTCGTCGGCCGAGATGAGGATGGCGCTGACGCCCTGCGTCGTTGCCGTCTGGATGAACGGGACCTGCTGGGTGGCGTCGGCCGTGCTCGGACCCTGCTGGGTCACGGTGCCGCCGAGGTCCGTCGCCGCCTTCTGCGCGCCCTTGTAGGCGACGTCGAAGTACGGGTTGTTGATCTGCTTGGGGATCATGGTGGCGTCTTTGATCGTCGCGCCCGTGCCTGCCGAGGGGCTGGCAGCGGTGGACGGCGCCACGCTCGCGGGAGCCGGTGTGGCGGGAGCCGCTGTGGCCGGGGCGGGCGTTGCGGCCGGGGCGGCTGTCGGGGCGGTCGTGGACGCGGTCGAGCCGCACGCAGCGACCAGGATTGCGACCACCGCGGTCGCGGTGAGCATTCGCGAGTAGCGATTCACCATGTGAAAAGACTCCTCCTCAGGGATGTTGACCGATGACCTCGCCAGGGGGTGGCTGGGCGGCCGGCGGTCGCCGACGCGATAGCGCCCGGTCCACGAGTGACCTGGTCTGGCGAGCAAGGTAGGGAGCCGCAACCGAGCCGATCAGAAGCAGGCCGACGGCCACGTTCTGGTACTCGCTCGAGATGCCGGCAAGGCGCAGTGCGTTCTGCAGCACTGACAGGACGAAGACGGCCAGGATGACACCGGGGATGGTGCCCTTGCCGCCGTTGATGTCGACACCGCCCAGCAGCACGACGGTCACCACGACCAGCGTCAGGCCGGTGCCGTTGTCGGAGCGAGCGCTGTTGAAGCGCGCGGCGAGGATGACGCCCGCGAGGGCGGCGATGAGGCCGGTGACCACGAACAGCCAGGTCCGGAGTGTCGCGACGCGGACGCCCGAATAGCGCGCGGCGTCCTTGTTCTTGCCGATCGCGAATACCTGGCGGCCGATCCAGGTCGCGTGGAGGACAAGGGCGAACACGATGGCCAGGACGACGAACACGGGCAGCGTCCACGGGATGGGCGTGCCGGGGATGTTGCCGAAACCGAACGCGGTGAATGGGGCCGGGAAGTTGCTGATCGCCCGGGTGCCGAGGACGACGTTCGCCATGCCCCGGAACAACGCGAGCGTGCCCAGCGTGACGACGAGAGCCGGCAGGCGGCCGTGGGCGATGAGCGCCCCGTTCAGGAGACCGCCGAGCATGCCCACCACGAGCACGACCGGAATCCCGACCTGCATGCGGCACGCCGGCCGCCCACAGCCAGCCGAGGATCGCGCCCGAGAGACCCATCATCGACTCGACCGAGAGGTCGATATCACCCGTGATGATGATCAGGGTCATCGGCAGCGCGACGATCGCGACCTCCATGACCGCGCTCGTGAGGTTGGCGAAGTTGGCCCCCGTCAGGAACACCGTCGAGAGCCTGGTACCCAGGACGACGAGCAGGGCGATGACGACCAGCAGGAGGGTCTCCCAGCGGAGGGCACGTGAGGCGCTGCGCACCTGGGTACCGGCCGACGTCGGCCTTGCGGTCGTCGTTTCGGCGGGGTCGGGCGTCGTCACGGGTGAGCCTGTCATCGGATGGCGTTCTCTGCGGTGATACGCCGCTCGCGGCGCTGGAGCAGGGCGTCGAACCCGATCGCGACAAGGATGACCGCCCCGTAGATCGCCTGGAGCAGCTCCTGCGGCAGACCGAGCAGGAGCAGGGCGTTGTTGATCAGGGCGAGGAACAGGGCGCCCAGCGCCGCCCCGACGACCGTTCCGGAGCCGCCGGCGATCGAGACGCCGCCGACGACGACCGCGGCGATGATCTGGAGCGAGACGCCGGAGGCCGAGGTCGCGTAGATGGTCCCGAACTCGATCCCCCACAGGACGCCGGCCACCCCTGCCAGGAGGCCGCACAAGGAGAACGCGACGAACATCGTGGACCGTGAGCGAATGCCGATGATCGAGGCGGCCTCCGCATTGCTGCCGACGGCGTAGAACCGCCGACCGAAGCGGGTGAGCCTCATGAACAGGGCGACGATCACGACGACCACGACTGCGACGACCACGAACATCGGGATCCCGAGGATCGTGTCGGTCGCGGCGTCCGAGTAACCCGGCGGCAGATCCGCCAGGTTGACCTCGTGCCCGCCGGCGACGAAGAAGTCGATGCCCCGGTAGATGCTCAGCGTCCCCAGCGTGGCCACGATCGGCGGCACCCGGAGCATGGTGATGATGCCGCCGTTGACCATGCCCAGGACGAGCCCGAGGCCCATCCCGACGAGCCACGCCGCGGGGACCGGCATGGCCTTCTGCCGGAGGACGTCGGCCACGACGAAGGCGACGAGACCGATCATCGACTCGACCGACAGGTCGACGGCCTTGGTGATGATCACCAGCGCCTCGCCGACCGCAGCGATCGCGATGATCGCCGCGAGCGTGGTGACCTGCCCGAGGTTGGACGACGACAGGAAGTGCGGGGCCTGGACGGCCACCAGCAGGCTCAGCAGGATGATCAGGCCGGACAGGGTCAGCTCACGCGAGCGCCCGACGATGCTGACGACGCGCGATCCGACGCCGGGGCCGGCTACCCGAGCGGGGGCCTCAGCGGTCATTGGTCGACTCCCCCGTGCCTGTCGTGTCCGGTGGCGACACAGGTATCGACGCCCCTTGGGTCGGTTGCGCGGGCCCGGGTTCCCGGGGAATGCCCCCCGCCGGCGCGTCCGACGACCCGAGCTGTCCGGTCGCGGCGAACATCACCCGCTCTTCGGTCGCGTCCGCCCGGGCGATCTCCGCGGTGACCCGGCCCTCGTGGAGCACGATGACCCGATCGCTCATGGCCAGGACTTCGGGCAGGTCGCTCGAGATCAGGATGATGCCCAGGCCGGTCGCGGCCAGGTCAGAGATGATCCGGTGGACCTCGACCTTGGCGCCGATGTCCACGCCCCGCGTCGGCTCGTCGAGGATCAGCACCCGCGGCTTGGTGGCCAGCCACTTGGCGATGACCACCTTCTGCTGGTTGCCGCCCGACAGGGCCTGGACGAGCTGCTCGACACCGGTCGTCCGGACGCGGAGCCGCTCCGTATACCCGGCGGCGAGCGAGCGCTCCGCGGATCGCCGCACGAACAGGCGCGGGAACATCCGCGACAGGATCGGCAGGGTGATGTTGTCCGCGATCGAGAAGTCGAGCACGAGCCCGTCCAGGTGGCGATCCTCAGGGACGTAGGCGATCCCCGCCCGCAGCGCCTCGGACGGTGAGCCGAAGTGGACCGGGGCGCCGTCGAGGAGGACCTCGCCCGCCGTTGGCTGATCGATCCCGAACAAGCACGCGCGCCACCTCGGTCCGGCCGGCGCCGACCAGCCCGGCCAGGCCGACGATCTCACCGGTCCGGACGGCGAACGCGACGTCCCGAAACTCGCCCGCCCGCGTGAGGCCGCGAACCTCGAGCAGGACGTCGCCGATCGCCGCTTCGCCCTTCGGGAACAGCGTCACCGCCCTGCCGACCATGTGCCGCACGAGGTCCGCGGTGGTCAGGTCGCCGGTCTCCGCGGTGATCACCCAGCGGCCATCGCGGAACACCGTCGCCCGGTCGCACAGCTGGAACACCTCGTCGAGGCGGTGGCTCACGAACAGGACCGCCACGCCGCTGTCGCGGGTTCGACGCACGATCGTGAACAGCCGAGCGACCTCGTGCGCGGACAGCGACGCTGTCGGCTCGTCGAGGATCAGCACGCGCGCGTTGACCGACAGTGCCTTCGCGATCTCGATGAGCTGCTGGTCGGCCATCGACAGGCCCCGCACCTGGGCGCGCACGTCGAGGTGCACGTCGAGCTGCTCGAACAGCGCAGCCGCGGCCCGCCGCATCTCGCGCCACGAGATCTCCCCGGCGCGACCGCGGGGCGGGTTGGCGAGGAAGACGTTCTCGGCGACCGAGAGGTCGGGGAACAGGCGCGGCTCCTGGTGGACGACCGCGATGCCCATCGCCCGCGCCGACGCCGGGTCGTTGATGGCGGTGACAACGCCGTCGAGGAGGATCGTCCCGGTGTCCGGCGCGTGCACGCCGGCAAGGATCTTGACCAGGGTGCTCTTGCCGGCACCGTTCTCGCCGACGAGGGCATGCACTTCGCCGGCCCTCAGGTCCAGGGATACGTCGGTCAACGCGGCGGTCGGCCCGAAGCGCTTCGAGATGCCCCGCAGCTCGACTCGTGGCGCGACGCTGCCGGCCGGGTCCTGACCCACAGGGAGGACCGTTGACGCGAGCGTCACGAGCCTGTTCCCTGGCCCGGCACGTTGTCTGCCGCCGGTCTCCTGCCGACCTCCACCACCTCGGTGCCCATGGCACGCAAGGCGTCGATCATGTCCCTGGGCGCTTCGTCGTCCGTGAACACGCCCGTGAGGCGGTCCGTGCGGCAGAACGTGGCCGAGGCGATCCGACCCCATTTCGTGTGGTCCACGACCGCGTAGACGTCCCGGGCGGCGTTGACCATGGAGCGCTTGATCTGGGCCTCCTCCTCCATCGCGTCGGAGAGGCCGGCCTCGATCGTGAACCCCGCCGCGCCCAGGAATGCCTTCTGCACGTTCACCCGGCGGAACACGGCGTCACCCAGCGGCCCGACCACCGAGAGCGCCTCCCACCGGACACGACCGCCCAGCATGAGGACGGTGATGCCCTGGTGGCCCGCGAGCTCGGAGGCGATGCGGATGCTGTTGGTGACCACCGTCAGCCCGTGCCAGACACCGCTGGCCTTGAGGTGCCGGGCGATCGACAGGGCCGAGGTGCTCGCGTCGAGCACGATGCTTTCGCCGTCGCTGACCCGGGCCGCGGCCGCGGCCCCCATGCGCGTCTTCTCGTCCCGCTGGAGGCGAACGCGAATGTCGAAGGCGGGCTCCGGGCCGGTGCCGCGCGGTGCGATGGCGCCGCCGTGCGTGCGGACCACGCGGTCCTGCCCCTCGAGGATCAGGAGGTCCTTCCTGATCGTCACCGCGGACACGCCAAAGCGCACGGAGAGGTCGCCGACACGGGCTCGCCCGTTGTCCTTGACCAGGCGGGCAATCTCGTCCTGCCGCTCGCGGGCAAAGACGCTTTCGGGTGCACCGGCAGCCTGGGCGGTCATGGAATGGCTCCGCTCGACGCTGAACTTCGGTTGGTTGCGATTGGGTACACTTTGCATCGGCTGAGGACGCAAGTCAAGGAGCGATCTAAACCAATCAGAAGGGTTCGCAGCCATCCAGGTCCGCCTATCCGGCCGGCGCCAGCAGTACCTTGTGGCCCTCGCGGCGGGCCGCCGTCCCGAACGCCGCGTCGAAGTCCGCGAGCGCGAACCGATGCGTCACCACGGTCCCCACGTCGACCAGGCCGGCTTCGACCAGGGCGATCGCCTGCGGGTAGGTGTGGGCCATCCGCCGCGAGAAGCGCAGGTCCAGGCCCTTGCGACGGGCGGCCGAGGCCGAGATCGTGGACTCGTCTCCGGACGGGATCCCGGCCACGACCACGGTGGACGCGGGCCTCGCGAGCGCGATGGCCGCATCGATCGCGTCGTCGTCGCCGGCGATCTCGATCGCGGTGTCCACGCCCCGCCCGCCCGTCGCCCGGAGAAGGACGTCGCGCTCCGCGCCGCCGTCCACGAGAGCCGCGATCGCCCCCAGCCCGGTCGCCGCGTGAACGCGGTGCGCCAGGCGATCCGTGGCGACCACGGTCGTCGCGCCCGAGGCGCGGGCCAGCTGGATCAGCAGCAATCCGATCGGCCCGCAGCCGAAGATCCCGACGGTGTCGCCGGGCTGCACCCGCGCCAGCCGCATCGCGTGGATCGCCACGCCCAGCGGCTCCAGCATCGCGCCGGCCGCGTCGTCGATGGCGTCGGGCAGGGGAACGAGGTTGGCCAGCGGCCAGGCGATCAGCTCGCGCAGCGCCCCGTCCGTGGTGGAGTGGCCGAGGAACCGGACACGCGGGCAGAGGTGGCCGCGGCCACGTTCGCAGGTCTCGCACGCGCCGCACGGGACGGACGGGTCGATGGCGACGCGCTGCCCCGCGCGCGGCCCGGCTGCGATCACGCCCGCGGCCTCGTGGCCGAGGACGAGAGGGCGCGTGAGGCCGACGCCGCCGATCCCGGACTCGTCGTACCAGTGGAGGTCGGAGCCGCAGATCCCGACCTCCGTCACCCGCACCAGGGCCTCGCCCGGGCCTGGGACGGGGTCGGCTTCGTCCGTCAGGCGGAGGTCGCCGGCGCCGTGGAGGCGAAGCGCTTTCACCCTGCCGCCTGCTTCCCTGGGGCGTCTCCGGCCGCGGCCAGGAGCGCCTCCTCCGCCGCGCGCGTCCAGCGACCGTCATGCAGCGCGGCCCCAACGGTCGGGAGGCGGTCGGGGAGCTCGGACAGCCGGACCATCCCCATCTCGTGGAGCTGCGGATAGACGACGATCTTGCCTCCCGACGTCCTGGCCTCGACGGCCGCGAGCGCGTCCCGGACGCCCTCCATGCCGGTGACGGCGTCGACGGAGAGGTTGGTGTCGAGATCGCCCCGTTCCAGCTTGTGCAGGACGGCCTGCATGTCCGGGATCCCCGAGCCGCTCGTCCCGAACAGGTACAGGTGCCTGCCGATCACCGCGTCGAGATCGAGGGGCGCCCGGGTGCCGGCGGCGAAGCCCGCGAAGACGTTGATCCGGGCACCGGGGCCCGCGAGCCCGACCGCCTGGGCGACGATGGGTGGCGCCGGGACCATGACCCCGACATAGTCGAACCCGGGCTCGACCTGCGCCGTGCGGGCGTTCAGGAAGACGGCCGGGACGCCGCGTGATGTGGCGACGGGGCCGGCGATCGCCTCGAGCTGCGCCAGCCGGGCGTCATCGATGTCCACAGCGGTGAGCGAGATACCCGGCAGGCCGCTGGTCATCGTGCGGATCACGTGCATGAACCCCATCGGTCCGGCCGCGCCGATCACCGCAACCCGGTCGCCTGCCCGGAGCTCGCCGGTTGCGGGCGCCAGGCGATAGCCCTCCGACGCATCGCCTCCGGGCGTGCCGACCCAGCGGAGCAGGTCGTAGTGGATGCGCCCGACGTCGATGGCGACGGGACGCCCCACGCTCACGCCGCCGAGGACCAGGTCGATGACGCCACGCGTCGCGAGCAGGTCCTGGAGATGCTCGATCCGGGCCGGATCGGCGCCGAAGTAGACGATGTCGTCGAACGACTGCGGCGCGAGGCCGTCCGGTCCGGCCGCGGCCCGAAGCGCCGGGGCCGCCGGGCCGAGGGCCGCCTCGAATGCCCCCTCCACCGCCACCCGCTGGGGACCCTCGGCGCAGGCGACGACGACCGACGCCGGCGACGCGGCCGCGAGGAGCGGCACAAGCCCGTCGACCTCGTGGCCTGCGTCCGCGACGACGAGGAGCCGCCCTCCGGGCGCGAGGGTGCCGCGCTCACGGCACGCGTACGAGGCCTCGACACACGCCCACGGCTCCAGGAGCGCCACCGCGGACCCACTGGGATCCTCGCCGACGGGGATCAGGAACCGCTCGCCCGTGCCGGGCTCGATGATCATCCGCTCGTCGAGCAGCACGTACTCCTGCAGGCCGCCCTCGAAGTTGTACCCGAAAGCGGCGTTGGACCCGGGTGTCAGCAGATGCCGGTAGTCGGTCTGGACGAGGACCCGCTCGCCCACCGCGTGCCGCGTCACGGCAGACCCGATCTCGACGATCCGGGCGGCGACCTCGTGGCCGGGGACGGTCGGCAGGTCGCCCGGGACGTAGCTCGGGATCCCGGCCAGCTCCGTGGGTGTGAGCCCGGCGGTCACCTCGGCCTTGCGCAGGTGACCAGTGAAGGCGTGGAGGAGCTTGGTGTCGGAGAAGCAGATGCCGACCGCCTCCACGCGCAGGAGCAGCTGCGTCGGTCCCGGGACGTGGACCGCCTTGGCGCGGTTGTGGACCAGCTGGCCAGGCCCGGTGAACTGGATCGCGTGCTGCGTCGCGGGTATCGCGAGCATCCGGTCGCTGAGGTCAGGCACGGGACGGCTCCTGGTGGCATCGCGGGCGGTTCAACTGAGCATCACCTGGCCGCCCGTGACCGGCAGCGCCTGCCCGGTCTCGTACTGCTGGGCCACCAGGTAGTAGATCGCGTGGAGGACATCGGCCGGGCGGCAGCCGCGGCCCATCGGCACCTTGGCCTCGTAGAACTCGCGGACGTCGTCCACGGTCTGCGCCCCGGGGACCTTCCCCTCGCGCAGGTACTGGACGAACAGGCCGTTGGCGGGATCCGACCACAGGGGCCCGTCGAAGAAGTTGCCGGGGCAGACGGCGTTGACCTTGATGCCCTGGTCCACGAGCTCCAGCGCGAACGACTGGGTGAGACCGATGCCGCCGAACTTGCTGCCGGCGTAGGCGGCGTTCCGGCTGGACCCTGAGAGTCCGGACTTCGAGTTGATCTCGATGACGTCGCCCCGGTAGTCGGGCCGTGCCGCGTGCTGGCGGGCCAGGATCGGGGCGGTGAACCGCACCGCGAGGAAGTAGCCGCGGTAGTTGACGCTCGTGACGAGGTCGAACTCGGCGAGCGGCTGGACCGTGACGCTCCCCGCGCGGAGCACGCCGGCGTTGGACACCAGCAGGTCCAGGCCGCCGTATCGCTCGACGGTGGCGTGCAGGCCATCCGCCACGGACGCCTCGTCCATGACGTTCATCGTCACGGCAGTCGCACGACCGGGCCCGAACCGGGCCGAGAGGTCCGCCGCGTTCGCGGCCGCCAGTGGACCGTTCACGTCGGCGAGGACGACATGGCCGCCCTGGGCCACGAGGTCTGCTGCGATCGCGAGCCCGAACCCCTGCGCGGCGCCCGTGACAAGCGCGACGCGCCCCTCGAACCTGCCTGCGGCGGCCCCGCCCGCGGCGGAGATGCCGGCCGCGATGCCCCGGCGGTAGACCTCCGCCTCCCAGGTCTCGATGAACCGGCGCTCCGGATCCGCGAGCGCCCGCACGCCACCCAGCCGGAGGGCGACCTCGCCGACGCGGAGCGCGTCGAGGTAGATGTGGCGCGCCGTGTCGGCCTCGGCCCACGTGTCGCCGGCGGCGAACAGGCCGAGGCCTGCCACGACCACGATGATCGGCTCGCCGTAGGCGGCGACGTGCTCCTCCAGGCGCGTCCGCAAAAGCGCGGGGACGTCCGCGGCGGAAACGCCCTCGGGCAGCTCGACGAGCATGGGCCACGAGCCCGCGTAGACGATCTGGTCGGGAGTCATCGGCCCGCCCCGGACGAATCCGCGCCCGGCGGGCGTGGCGGTGAACGCCGCCGCGAGCGGGGAATTGTCGAAGGTCACGACCCGGAGGATCGGGCCGTCGGCCAGGAGCCCCCGGAGGGTCGGACCGACCACGTCGACGAGGGACCGGGCACGCGCCGGATCCGGGGTTGCCCGGTCGGCCGGGCGCGGGGCGGTGGCGTCGACGGCGGTCCGCACGACCGAGACCAGCCAGGCGTATCTCTCTCCGATCTCGACGGCGGTGTCGGCGGTCACGATGACGCCGTGGTTCTGCATCAGGACGACGGCGGGCGCCGGATTGCCGGTCCGCTCCCCGAAGGCTCGCCTGCCTTCGGCGATGGCCCGGGCGAGCGGGAGCCCCGGGTCCGCGTACGGGACCCATAGCGCCCCATCGCCGAACAGCCGTTCGGCGAGCGCGGCGCCGCCTGCCGCGCAGGTCACGGCGTTGAGAAGGACCGGGTGGGTGTGGAGGACAAAGCGTCCCGGCAGGAGGGCGTGGAACAGGAGCTCGACCGACGGCCGTCGCCCGCCGGCATCGGCCAGCCTGGCCGCACGGGCCGCCCGCAGGACGGGGTCCCCATCGACCGCGCCATCGGGAGCGTCGTCGCCCTCCAGCAGGGCGAGCAGCCGTTCGATGTCGAGCGGGATGAGATCCTCGGCCTCGAGCGTTGCCAGGGGAACGCCGCTGGGCTTGATGTACAGGATGCCGTCGGCCTTGGCCGAGGCGTTTCCGCCCCCACCCCGCGAGAACTCCGGGTCGCGCCCGAACCGCTGAGCGAGCCCGATCAGCTCTGCCAGCGTGTCGACCGGGGCAGGGGGCAGGGCCCGCCGGCCGTCGGGTGCCAGCTCGCTCACGGGATCACCATTCCTTTCGCTGCGCCGATCAGCTCGGAGCCGAGCCCAGCGAACCAGCGGATGCGGGCCTCCGCGTCGGTGAAGTCAGCGTTCGGCATCCCGTCGCGGTCCACGAACCCCGGCCGGCCGAGCGATCGCAGGTGCTGGTGCGCGACGATCACGCAGGTACCCTCCCAGAAGATGTCGCGCGCGGCATCCGAGGGCGGTGATCCGTCCGCGCAGCGCGGTTCGAGTGGGATCCGGTCGGGGGTGTTGTGCTCCGTCCCGGCCGTCACGATGATTCCGGCGGACCGGAACGCGGCGACGTACTCGTCGACGACGGCCGGCCTGTTGCGGTTCGGGATGAGCTCGGCCGCGTGGATACCGCGGGCCAGCACCCGCGCCGCGAGCGTCCCGGACGGCGCTTCCCAGGGACAGATGGGGTCGACGCCGTCCGCCAGCGTCGGGTAGCACGGGATGCCGCCCAGCTCGAGGACGAGGCGATAGGCATCCACGAACGAGACGGGCGACTCCTCGACGAATGCCGGCCGTCCCGCCTTCATCAGGCGCGATCGGATCTCGCCCTGGACGGCGACCGGATCCTCGACGGCCACCGCGGACGGTCCGCCGAAGGCGCGCGCGAGCAGGGAGGCCCGGTCCCGTGGGGCCGTCACCAGGAAGACGGCCTCCTGGAAGGCCCTTGCCACGTGTCGCTCCTGGAGCACGACCCAGCCGCGCGCCACGCCGGCTCGTCCGGCGACCTCCTCGGCGATGCTCTCGTCGCTGATCACCGTGGCCAGCCCTGCCTCGGCGAAGCGCGCCCGCAGGCGGGCCACCATGTGCCGCATCCGCTCGGCGTCGGTCCTGCGAGCCTCCAGCGCGAGGCGCGTCCAGGTCGCCGTCGGCGGTGCGAACGGATCGACACCCTTGCCGCACAGGTAGATCCGTCCCGGGTTGGCGGGATCGTTGACCCGCGTGCCGGCCGCGCGCAGCTCATCATCGACGGAGATGAACTCGATGCCGAAGAGTGGAACGATCCCGGCCGCCCGCGTCTCCTCGGCAAACCGGGCGTAGACCCGAAGGTCGTGGAAGTTGGAGGCGCCCATCACCCGGAGGCCTTCCGCGGCGGCGGTCCGGACTGCGTCCTCGGCTGTCTCGAACGCAGAGAAGTTCGGCGGCAGGTGCACGTGCGCGTTGGCCGTGGGACGCCGGACCGTGTCGGCCGTCGCCGCGACCAGGGGATCGTGTACGCCGTCCATCTGGCGTGATGCTCCTCGTTCGCCGGGGCCGTCTGTGTCACCGAACCGGGCGCCCGGAGGGCGCCTGCCGACTATGGGCGATCTATTACGGCTGTTTGCGATTGGTTGCGCTCGGTGATCTTACGACATTCGATTGGACCTGTCGTCGGCCATCCGCAGACCGGGGCCACAGGCGGCGCCCGCGACCGGCTCGAGCGCAGGGCCCCGGCGGAGCCGCCTATTCGGCGGGGTCCTCGTCGAACGGCAGGCGGCGGAACAGCGCGAGGACCGGAGCCGTGCCCGACACTGGCTCCTCCGGTGGCTCGCCGGCCGCCGGTTCGGCCGGGTCTGCATCCCGCGGGCCGGCGTCCCCCTCGGGCGCCGCCACGATCGACCGCCACAGGGCGCTCCGCACCCCAGGCAGGTACGGGCTCGCCCGTCGTCTTGCCAGGATGCCCGCGATCCCCTGTGCGGCCACGGCCTCATACAGCGCACGGCCCTCACCCTCGACCGCCGGCACCATCACCACCTCGTCGCCCGGCCGGAGCACCCGCCGCAGCAGGTCACGCCGCTTGTCCAGCGGCTGGTTGAGGAGCCACCGTCCGTCGATGTGGAGCAGGTCGAACACCAGGAGCGCGACCGGCCGACCCGGGCGACCGGCCAGCCGCTCGCGCAGCGCCTCATCGTCCGCCCGTCCCCGCCCGTCCACCACCACCAGCTCCCCGTCGAGCACGGCGGACCGGGCAGCGACCCGGACCGCCAGCCCCGCCAGCTCGGGGAGACGGGCGGCCAGCTCCCGCCCGGCCCCGTCGACCAGCCGCACCTCGCCGTCGCCGGCACGCTCCGCGGGCTCCAGGAACGCGAGGACGCGGTGGCCGCCCCAGGTGGGCTCGAAGATGAAGTCGGACGAATCGAACGGTTCCGGGTACGGCGTCGGCCACATCGGCGCCAGGTCGCCCGGACGTGGCAGCGCCGGCTCGAGCCGGAAGGAGAGCTGCTCGGCCATCGCACCCCCGATGGTAGCCCCTTGCCCGGGGCTAGACTTCGGGCAACACCCCGGTCCGCCGAGCTGCGCGGACGCCCAACGTGCCCACCCGGAGGACCCACGTGCCCAGGCCCGCACGCCCCGACGACCTGTACCGCATCCTGGTCCCGTACGATCCGCACCTCTCGCCCGACGGCCGGACCGTCGCCTTCACCGTCAAGCGGAACGCCATCGGGTTCGACGGATACCGCCACGCGATCTGGGTGGCACCGGTCGACGGATCCGCCGGGGCCCGCCAGGTGACCCTCGGAGCGCGGACGGATCGCCACGCGCGGTTCTCGCCGGACGGCCGGACCCTCGCGTTCCTGTCGGATCGCCGGCTGCAGGTCGAGGAGGAGCCGGACCGGCCAACGGACGCGACGGAGCGCCAGGACGCGGTCCAGGTCCATCTGCTGCCGCTCGACGGTGGCGAGGCGCGGCGCCTCACAGACCTCCCGCGCGGGGTGAACGAGCTCGCCTGGTCACCGGACGGCCGGATGCTCGCCGTGCTGACATCGTCCCTGGGGGCGACGGCGGCGGCCGATTCGAGGCGGCGCGGCCGACCCGCCAAGCCGAAGCCCGGCGAGCCTCCGCTGTCCGACTACCGCTACCTCGACACGCTGGGGTACCAGTACAACGGTGCCGGGTTCATCGACGACCAGGATGCGCACCTGTGGCTGGTGGATGTGGCGACCGGCGAGGCGCGTCCGCTGGTCGCGGGACCGACGCCGGAGGCCGCGCCCGCGTGGTCCCCCGACGGGACGCGGATCGCGTTCACCGCCAACCGTCGCCGGGACCCGGACCTGGCCCACCGCTCCATGGTGTTCACCGTCGACGTGGTCACCGGTGCCGTGACCGCCGTGGCCTCCGGCGACGACGCGGGCTTCGACGCACCTGCATGGACGCGCGACGGCGCCGCGATCGTGGCGATCGGCGAGCGGTTCCCGCGGGGCGGGTACCGGACCGGGATCTGGAGGTTCGCCGCAGACGGATCGGACGCAGGCAAGGGCGGCGGGCGGGACCTGCTCGCCTCGAGCGATCTCAAGCCGGACGCCGCCGTGAACAGCGACGTGACCCTGGGCGAAGGCGCGCCGAATCGCGATGTCCGCCGACGGCGCCTCCGTCCTGTTCACCGCGCCGGTCGACGGGAGCTGCGAGCTGTGGCGGGTTCCGCTCGCCGGCGCGGCCGATGCGGAGCGGCTGACGACGGGCCGGCACTACCTCTCGGGCTGGGACGCGGTGGCAGTGGACGGCCGGGATGTGGTGGTGGCGGTCAGGTCCGCGGCGGCGGAGCTGCCGGAGGTGGTCTCGTACGACGTCCCCGGGGGTGGCGCCGGCGCGGTGGCTGGCGAGCGACGATCCATGACGACGCTCAACGCGGCCCTTGCGGCCGAGATCGCGTTCGTCGAGCCCGTCGAGCGCCGCTGGATGAGCGGCGGGTGGGAGATCCAGGGCTGGCTCTACCCGGCAGGGGCGGGCGCGCAGCCGCTGGTCGTGGAGATCCACGGCGGGCCGCACACGTTGTACGGCTGGTCGCCGATCCTCGAGTGGCAGGTCCTGGCGGGCGCGGGCGTGTCGGTCCTGGCGTGCAACCCACGCGGATCCGAGGGATACGGCGAGGTGTTCAACCGGGCCAACCTGGGCGACTGGGGCGACGGCCCGATGGCGGACGTGATCGCCGGGGTGGACGCGTTGGTGGGCGACGGCCTTGCCGATCCCGACCGGCTCGGCGTGACCGGTGGCTCGTATGGCGGCTACCTCACCAACTGGATCGTCGGTCGGACGGACCGGTTCAAGGCGGCCGTCACGTGCCGGTCCGTCGTGGACATGGGCATGCTGTTCATGACCGGCGACATCTCCGGTGGCGAGTGGGCGCAGATCGAGTTCGGCCGCTCGCCGTGGGAGGATCCGGCGTACTTCGACTCGATCTCGCCGATCTCGCTGGCTGCCAACGTCCACACGCCGCTGCTGATCCAGCACGCGGAGCGGGACCTGCGCTGCACCGTGGGCCAGGCCGAGGCCCTGTTCACGGTGCTCCGCACGCTGAAGCGCCCGGTCCGGTTCATGCGGGTTCCGGACGAGAGCCACGAGCTGACCCGCGGCGGGAGCCCATTCCGGCGCGCGGAGAACCTGGTGCAGGTCCGTGACTGGTTCGTGCACTTCCTCGTGCGCGGCGAGCGGCGCATGCCGGCGCCGCCCAGGGCGCGCGCGGGGCGGTAGGCTCCGTGACGGGCGAGCGCCCGGGTGGGTCCGACGGTCCCAGGGCGGGAGGGATCCCGTCTGTCGCCGTGTCGGGCTCGCACGGAGAGGTCGGGCGGCAGGTCGGCCTCGCCACGTCGGAGGTCATCCGGGGAGCGGTCGCGTTCGACGCGGCGCTGCCCGTGGCGACGAGACTCGATTCAGGGTTCGGGTCGGATCCCGCCATCAGATTAGTGCAATAGGCTCAGTTTCTCGGGCGCATGGCTAGTCCGGATTGGCGATCCGACGCGAACTGATACCGTCGAATTGGTCAGGACGCCCAAGAGTGTCCGAGATCGGTACCATTTCGATACCGCGACATGCCGAGGGTCGCAGCTAGGTTCCTCCAACATCCGTCCGGGCCCAACGGGCGGTCTGAGCAGGGCGGTGGGTTTGCCGCCGAGCCACGGAGGGAGCCAGATGGCCAGCGTCTCCACGACCGGCACGGCCCGCCGGGCGAGATGAAGCGGACCCTCAGCCTGACCGGGCTGACGATCAACGCGATGGCGCTGATCGCCCCCGGCGCATTCCTGTGGACGACGTTCCAGTCGCAGTCGCTCCAGCAGAACGGCGGCGACACGACCGCGATGGACATGGTGCCGGGGCTCCTGTTCGCCCTGCTCCTCGCATTCCTGACCGCCTGGTCCTACTCGGAGCTCGCGAACCTGTACCCGAACGCCGGCGCCGGCTCCTCCTACTACTTCGCCGAGGCGGCGTTCCTCGAGCGCGAGGAGGCGTTCCACTACAAGTTCGCCCGCCTCGCGAAGTTCGTCGTCGGCTGGGTCTCCCACCTCTACTACTGGATCTACCCGGGGATCATGGTCGCGTTCACCGGCGTCCTCGTCGTCTACATCCTCGGGCCTGTTCGGCATCACCCTGTCCACGCCGCTCGAGATCGGCGGTCGCCATCCTGTTCGCGGTCATCGACCGGGCGCGATCGCGTTCCGCGGCATCTCCGGCTCCACGATGACCGCCGTCGTCATCAACGTCATCCAGCTCACGGCGCTGGTCGGCGTTCTCGCGTCCTCGCGATCGTCTTCCGGCATGACCCACCCCGACGCCGGCTACGTCCACGACGGACGTCGCCTCGGTCGTGCTGCCGCACAACATGACCAACGTCCTGTTCCAGGGCACGATCGCGATCCTGCTCCTCGTCGGCTTCGAGTCCGTCACGGCGCTCGGCGCCGAGGCGATCAACCCCAAGCGCGACGTGCGCCGGGCGGTCCTGCTCTCGCTCGCGATCCAGGGCGGCGTCGCCTACCTGCATCGAGTACGTCTCCACGAACCTGTTCGTGAACACCAGCATGACGGCCACGGTCACCGACGCCGACGGGCACGACCAGCACGGTCAGCGGCTACGGCGCCGCCGCCGTCTCGGGCGCGCCGATCGGCGACATGGTCGCAGTTCATCGGCGACAACATGCTCGGCGGCACCGGGCCTCCCGCTGGCGCTGATCCTCGGCGGCCACCGTCCTCGTCGCCCTCGATCGGGACCACGCTCGCCTGCCTCAACACCGGCGTCCGGATCACCTACGTCATGGGCCGCGACAAGGAGGTGCCCGGGCATCCTGGGCCTGCTCCACGGCAAGTACGCCACCCCGCACTACGGCGTCATCGTCCTGGCCGGCGTGTCCGCGCGTCATCGGCGCCTACGGCGTGCTCTCAGCGCCGACAACCTGCTCCAGATCATCCTCGCCTCCAACATCGGCACGTTCCTCGTCTACGGCATGACGAACGCTGATCGTCGTCGTCGCCTTCTGGCACCGGGCCGAGCGCAGCGCCGTGAAGCACATCTTCGTCCCGATCCTGGGGCTGTTCGCCAACATCGCGATGCTGGGCGCGATCGTCGTGCCTGTCAGCATCGGCTCGGGCGGCAGCACGCAGACGGACACGCTGATCGCGCTCGGCGTTCGACGCCGTCTGGCTCGTCGTCGGCGCCGTCTGGCTCGCCGCCAACTCGCGCTCCACGCAAGCCGCGGGCCTCCTCGTCCGGCGCGAGCGCGGCGTCAAGGCCGACTGGACGCTGCCGTCGACGCGGAGGGACGCCGCCGCGACGACCGGTCGACCCGACGCCGGGAGCGCCGAGGTCGGCGTCGGCCGCCCGCCGCGCCGCGCCCGAGCGCGCAGGCCGCCGTCAGCGGCGGGGGCCTGCCCGATGGCTGGGTCCGCGCCGAGTTCGCGGCGCTGTCCGCCTGCGGCCCGGTCCGCGAGCAGAACGAGGACCGCGCTGGGCTGGACCGTCCTCGGCGATCGCGTGCCACGGTCGCGGTCGCCCGGCAGCGCGACGGCCGGCTCGTCCAGGCGCGAGCTCGTCGGGCCCGGGCTCGCGCGTCGTCGTCGCCGACGGGCTTGGCGGCCACAGCCACGGGGAGCTGGCGAGCCGGACCGCGGTCGGCTGCGTCCTCCGCCGGCTCGCGGCGCCCGGACGCGCCGGCGAAGGCCGGCGCAGCTCCTGCGGCCGGCTTCGAGGACGGCGAACGAGGCGTGCCTGACGGGCCGCTCGTCGACGCGGAGGCGTTCGACCGGACCCGGCGCTCGATCCCGACCCCGCCGAGACCGGCGCGCGGCCGCGACGAGGCGCCGCGGCCGCGCGCCGGGACCGGTCGCTGCACCCGGGCGGCCAGACGACGCTCACGGCCCTCGCCGCTGACGGGCGGACCGGCCAGCGTCGCCGCACGTCGGCGACTGCCGCCTGTTCCGCCTCCGGGACGGGCTGATCGAGCTGCTCACCAACGACCACACCCAGGTCACGGAGCTGCTCCGGATGCGCGTCATCAAGCCCGAGCAGGTCGCTCACGCACCCCGGGCGGCACCTGCTGACCCGGTCGATCGGCGGCGACCTCGTCGTCCGCGTGGACGAGCGCGGTCGAGCGCGCCGGCGGTCGGCGACGCCTACCTGCTGTGCACGGACGGCCTGTGGAGCACGGTCACCAGCTGGGAGGCCGCGCGACGCCCTGGCGGGGGACCTCGGCGCGGGCGTCGCGCGACCTCGTGCGCGCTCGCGCCGAGCGCGGGCGGCGACGATAATGCGAGCGTGATCGCGCTGCGCGTGACTCGACCTCGGCGGCGGCGGCGGACGCGTGCCCTGCCGCGGCTGGCGGTTCCCGTGGCGCCGATGACCCGACGGGCGGGCCGTCGTGAGCCGGCACCTGGGCCGGCGAACGCTCGACCGGTTCGCGATCGTCGAGGCGATCGGTCACGGCGCGTTCAGCGACGTCTACCTCGCGCGAGGAGCCGGACGGCCGACGGGTCGTCATCAAGGTGCCCCACGACGCGCTGATGGGCGACGTCGGCGCGTTCGACCGGTTCCGGCGCGAGATGGAGATCGTCCGGCAAGCTCGACCATCCGGGGCATCCAGCACTCGTTCGACCTGGGCGAGGACCGGACGCGGCCGTATCTCGTGCTCGAGTACATCGACGGGGTCACCCTGCGCGAGGTCCTGCGCACGCGAGGGCCAGCTGCCGGTCCCGCGGGCCGTGGACATCGCCGAGCAGCTGGCCGCCGCGATGGCGTCGCGCCCACGCCGACGGGCATCTGCCACCGCGACCTCAAGCCCGAGAACGTGCTCGTCACGGCGGAGGGCCGCGTCGTCGTCACCGACTTCGGCATCGCGCTCGATGGCGGGCGCCCGCCGCCTCACCTGGCGCTGGCTCACCTCCACCATGGGCACGCCGGACTACATGGCGCCCGAGCAGGTCGAGGGCAGGCGCGGCGACGCGCGGACCGACGTCTACGCGCTCGGGATCATGCTGTTCGAGATGCTCGCGGGTCGCGTCCCGTGGGAGGGCGACAACCCGCTCGTCGTCATGAGCCAGCACGTCAACGCGCCGCGTGCCGTCGCTGCGCGAGATCGACCCGCGCATCCCGCCGCCGCTCGAGGCGATCGTCCGCAAGTGCCTGCGCAAGGACCCGGACGAGCGCTACGCGGACGCCGGCGAGCTGCGAGCGCGACCTCGACTCCTGGCAGGACCTGGACCTGTCGACGTTCGTCGTTCGGCGAGGAGAAGCCGTCCTCGCCGGCCGCGCGCCGGGCTGCCGCTGCTGGTCGCCGGGATCAGCCTCGGGTTCCTGGCTGCCAGCGTGCTGTTCGTGCTCGCCGTGTACCTGCTCACGCACCACTGAACGATGGCCCCGGTCGGGCCCGGCGGGCGCGACACCCGGCTACCGGTCCAGGCCCTCGAGTCGCGTCGCGCCCGTCACTGACCGCGCCAGGAAGTCCAGCACGACCGCCGTCTGGCGGATCCGCTCGTCCACGTTGAACGAGGCGTGCCCCGTCCCGTACGTGTAGACCTCCGGGTCGAGCCCGCGCTCGCGGAGGCGCCCGACGTAGTTCCAGACCTGCCGGATCGGGCACCGCGAGTCGTTCTCACCGGCGAGGATCACGAGGGGCGCCGCGACCGCATCCACGTACGTGATCGGGCTGCGCTCGACGAACAGCTGCGGGACCTCGTCGGGGGACCCGCCGAACAGCGCCCGGTCCAGCGCCCGCAACGTGGGCGACTCGTCCTCGTAGGCCGCGACATAGTCCGCGATGGGCACCCCTGCGATGCCCGCGACCCACAGGTCCGGGTGTCGCCCGAGGCCCAGCAGCGTGACGTAGCCGCCCCAGGACCAGCCCGCCAGCACGGCACGCGCGGGGTCCGCCAGCCCGCGCGCGACGAGGTCGTCCAGGCCGGCCCGCACGTCCTCGAGCTCCAGGAAGCCGACGTTGCCCGTGAGCTCGTCCCGCCACGCCTGGCCGAAGCCCTCCGACCCGCGGTAGTTGACCATCGCGACCAGGAACCCGGCGTCCACGTGCGCCTGCACGTCCGGCGCCCAGCGGTCCATGTCCAGCGAGTGCGGTCCGCCGTGGACACGCATCATCACCGGGTGCGGGCCGTCGCCCTCCGGCCGAACGAGGAACCCGTGGACCCGCTGGCCGTTCGGGTTCGCGAACCACCAGGACTCGAAGCCCCGCCCCGCGGGCGCCGCCGGCCCGTCGGGGACGAGCAGGGGCTCGGCGGTCCCGGCCTCGAGAAGCCGGGCAGGGTGCCGGCCGTTGTGGCCGCGGTACCAGACCGCCCCGTCGGGACGGACGGCGGCCGCCGTGATCGATCCCTCCTCCGTGTCCAGGGCGGTGACCTCGCCGGTCGCGAGGTCGTAGCGGTGGAGCCGGTGGCGACCCGCCTCCAGCTGGAGCAGGAGCAGCGCCGAGGCGTCCGGCCACCAGTCCGCGGGCTCGACCGATCCCTCGAGATCCAGGACAAGGTCCCGGACCTCGCCCGATACGACGTCCCAGATCGCCGGCCGCCGCTCACCCGTGCGCTCGTGGGTGATCGCCATCCGGGGATCGCCCGACACGGGTGAGAACCCGAAGCCGGCGAGCTCCAGCCCCTCGTCCCGGAGCTCCGCGACCGTCCTGCCCGTCACGACGTCAACCGCACGCAGGGTGGGATGGAGCACGTCGCCGTCCTCCATCACCTCCAGGACCACCACGCGGTCGTCGGCCGAGAGTGCACCGCGGTCCACGGACCCCGTGAGCCCCCAGCCACCGGCGAGACGGACGGGCTGCGCGTGCTCGTGCAGCAGGCGGACCGGGCCCCCGTCGTCCGAGACCCAGACCGTGTACCCATCCCCGGTGCTCACCGCCGCGAGCGACCGGTGGCGGCCGATGGCCAGCCCCTCGCTCCAGCCCGGCGGCAGGCCCTCGAGCAGCGGTTCCGGAGCCGCGTCCTCGTCGAATGGCGCGATGACGTACGTACCCGTCTCCGCGCCCGTCTCGTCGCGGAACCAGATCACGCCGGTGCCGTCCCGCGTCGGCCGGCCCCCCAGCACGCCGACGTGGTCGAATGTGACCTGGCGCCGCTCGCCGGTGACGCGGTTCCACGCGTGGAGCTGATAGCTGCCGCTCTCGGTGGACGCGAGGATCATGCGGTCCGGGGCGTCCGCAGCCCAGGCCGGGAAGGAGAGGATGGGCGCGCGGAAGCGGCGCTCCCAGGGCGGGATGTTCGACATCGGCGCAGGGTAGCGGAGCGACATCACCTGCGACGCCGGCGGGCAGCCGCCGTGCTCGACAGGGGGCGGCCTGGATCGAGGGTCAGCGACCGACCGCCCGACGTGCCCAGGCGAGGAGGTCCACGGCCGGGAGGCGGTCCAGGTCGGCGAGCGGAACCCAGGCCGCCGTGTCGGTGGAGCCGTCCGGCTCGTCGCGGAGGGCGCCGCCCGTGATCGTTCCCCGGTACAGGACCCCGACCGTCTGGACCCGGTGTCCGCTGATCGTCTCGGCAGGCTCGAGCACGGCCGAACGCACCGCGACCAGCTCCCCGGGGCGAACGATCAGTCCCGTCTCCTCGAGCACCTCGCGGACCACGCCGTCCGCGGGGTCCTCGCCGAAGCCCACCCCGCCGCCGGGCGGAGTCCACATCCCGCCCCCGGGTCCGGTCGGGACGATCCGGCAGAGGAGCACCCGTCCGTCCTGCTCGCACCACGCGTACGCGCCCAGGCGGACACGCTGGATGACACCGTCGGGACCCAGGAAGTGCCGCGGGAGCGGGGGCAGCAGCGGGCGTGCGAGCTCGCTCGGGTCGGGGATCACGAGGCAGGGAGCCGGGTGCGATGGCGCATCACGGTGCAAGGGTAGCGGAGGCGGACGGTCGAGACAGGGTTGCCGAGGCGGTCCCCGACGGCCCGCGGAGGCCCGGCGCCGCTGCGATAATCGGCCCGTGACCCCTGCAGCCGATCCTGCCTCGTCGACCATCGCGCCGCCGCTGATCGTCGTGGCCGGCGACGCGCTGGTGGATCTCATCGTGCGACCCGACGGCCGGATCATCCCCGTCGGTGGCGGCGGGCCCTACAACTCCGTGCGGGCGATCGCGCGCCTGGGCGTCCCGACGGCCTGGATCGGCGGCCTGTCCGCGGATCGCTTCGGGCACATGCTCGAGGAGGGCCTGGCGTCCGACGGCGTGGAGCTGGACCTCGTGCAGCGAACCGACCTGCCGACCACGCTGGCCCTGGCCGAGCTGGGCGAGGACGGGAGCGCGGCCTACCGCTTCTACACGGAGCGAACCTCCGCGCCCGCGGTCTTCCCGGGCCCCCTCGCTGCCGGCCTGCCGTCATCGACGCGGGCCGTCCTGACCGGGACCCTGGGCCTCGTCCTGGAGCCGATGGCGACCACGCTCGAGGGACTGGTCCACGCCCTGCCGGCCGAGACGATCCTGATGATCGACCCGAACGCCCGCCCGTCGATCATCCCCGACGGAGGCGCCTGGCGCGCCCGCCTTGCCCGTGTTCTCCCTCGCGCCGACATCGTCAAGGCGAGCACCGAGGACCTCGAGTTCCTGTGCCCGGGCGAGTCCGCGGAGGTGGCCGTGGCGTGGATCGGGTCGCTCGGACCGCGCGTGATCCTGGTCACGGACGGCGGACGACCCGTGTCGGTCGTCGTGGACGGCGTGCGGCATCGGGTGGCGACCCCACCTGTTCGGGTGATGGACACCGTGGGAGCTGGGGACACGTTCGGCGGGGCGTTTCTCGCGTGCCTCGTCCACGGTGTGGCGACCCGGGCGACGGTTGCGCACGAGGATTCGATCCTGCGTGCGGCGCGGTTCGCAGTCCGCGCCTCCGCGATCGTCTGCGAGCGCGCCGGCGCCAACCCGCCGACGCTGGCCGAGCTCGGAGGCTGGCCGGTCGCCTGACCCGGCTCCAACGCCATCCGGGGCTGTAACACCGGGGCTGCAGCGTCCGGCTGCAGCGTCTTGCCGACGGCTCTATAATCCGACCGACAGTCGGTCTGACAATTCGAGACACGATGGCACGCACCCTCAACCCCGCCACGCACGCTGTCCGCCGCGACGTGATCCTCGACGTGGCGGAGCGGCTGATCCGCACCCGCGGCTATGACGCGATGAGCATCCAGAGCGTCCAGGACGAGCTGGGCTGCTCGCGCGGGGCCCTGTACCACTACTTCGGCTCGAAGGAGGCGATCCTCGAGGCCGTGATCGAGCGGATGACCGCCGCCGCGATGGGGATCCTGACCCCGATCGCCGAGGACCCCGGATCGTCCGCGACCGAGAAGCTCCAGACGCTGTTCGCCAGCGCCGGAAGCTGGAAATCGGCCCGCAGGGACCTGCTCATCCCGCTGATCCGCACCTGGTACGAGCCGGGCAACGACGTGGCCCGCGTGCGCGCCGAGGCGGCAGCCTACGAGCAGTTCCGGCCGCTGATGGCCGTGATCCTGCGGCAGGGCGTCGCCGAGGGCACCATGAACCCGTCGTCCGCGAATCACGCCGCCGTGATCCTGACCGCGCTCTTCGCGGGCTCCACCGACGCCATCCGCCGCCTGCTCATCGACCGTCTCGACGGTCGGGTCACCTTCGAGGAGGTCGAACGGTTCATGCACGCCTATGACGAGGCGATCGAGCGGATCCTCGGCCTGCCGCCGGGTTCGTTCACGCTCATCGACCTCGACTTCGCTGCGCACCTGGTTCGCCTGAGAAAGGAGTGCCACATGGCCGCAGTCATCACCCTCGAGAAGCTCACCAAGTCCTACGGCAAGAGCCGCGGGATCATCGACGTCGACCTCGAGGTCGAGTCTCGGCGAGGTCTTCGGCTTCCTCGGCCCCAACGGGGCAGGCAAGACCACGACCATCCGCACGATGCTCGACCTGATCCGCCCGACCAGCGGCACGGCGTTCGTGTTCGGGATCGAGTCGACGACCGATCCCGTGGCGATCCACAAGCGGATCGGCTACATCCCGGGCGAGTTCGCGCTGTACGACCGGCTCACCGGCAAGCAGACCCTCGAGTACTTCGCCAACCTGCGCGGTGGCGTCGACACCAGCCTACCAGGCGTCGCTGGTCGAGCGTTTCGACCTCGACACGGGCAAGCGGTTCAAGACCTACAGCAAGGGCAACAAGCAGAAGGTCGGCGTCATCGCCGCGCTCCAGCACAAGCCGGAGCTGCTGGTGCTCGACGAGCCCACGTCCGGCCTCGACCCGCTCGTCCAGCAGACGTTCTTCGAGACGCTGCGGGAGACCGTCGCCGACGGCGCCACGGTGTTCCTCTCGTCGCACATCCTGTCCGAGGTCGAGAAGACCTGCGGGCGGGTGGCGATCATCCGCGACGGGCGGCTGACCAAGGTCGACACCGTCGAGGGCCTGCGCGACCTGGCCCACCACCAGGTGGAGCTGCGCTTCTCGGGCCCGGTCCCGACGGCCGCGTTCGAGGCCATCCCGGGCGTCTCCGATCTCGCCGCGGTGGACCACACGCTGCGCATGCGCGTCGCGGGGCCGATCACGCCGGTCGTCCGGGCCGCGGCGCAGTACGAGCTGCTCGACTTCGTCTCCCGCGAGCCGTCGCTCGAGGAGACGTTCCTCGCGCAGTACGGCCGCGAGGCCGTGGAGGCAGGGTCCGATGGCCGCTAGCACCGGCGCGCCACGCCATCCCGCGGCGACCTTCGCGCCGATCCCGTTCCGCAAGCGGATCTACGGGTTCGGCAGCATCTTCGGCAAGACGATCCGCGACTCGCGGCTCTCGTTCCTCATCGCGGCCGGCATGTTCGGCGGCCTCGCCCTCGTCATGGGCGCCGCCATCGGCACGGTGTTCCCCACGCCGGAGGCCCGGGTCGAGGTCAACAAGCTCGTCAACACCATGCCCGCGTCGATGGTCAACCTGTTCGGCAACGCCACGCTGATGGGCGCCAAGCTCGGGACCCTCGGCGGCTACGTCACCTGGAAGTACGGTGCCATGTTCAGCCTGGGCACCGCGTTCTGGTCGATCCTGGCCCTGTCGGGGACGCTCGCCGGCGAGGCCGCTCGCGGCAGCCTCGACATCGTGGCCACATCGCCGTTCGGCAAGCGCCGGATCGCGATCGAGAAGCTGGCCGCCCACCTCGTCCTGATGTGGCTGGCGGTGCTGTTCGTCGCGGTCATGCTCACCGTCAGCTCGAGCGCCTTCGGCGACGCGTCGCTGGGCGACCAGATCCCGTTCGGCAACGCGCTCGGGTTCGCGGCCTGGGTCGGCGTCATCGCGATGTTCTTCGGCGGGCATTGCCTTCGCGCTCGCCCCGCTGCTTGGCCGGGCCGGCTCGGCCGGCGTCGCGGCGCTCCTGATGATGCTGCTCTGGATCGCGAGCGGCCTCGAGATCGGGCGGCCGCTCGAGGCGATCAGCCCGTTCCACTGGACCGTCACCCACATCCCGCTCGTCGGCATCTACGACTGGGCCGGCGTCCTCGCCGTCGGCCTCCTGGGCGTCGTGTTCCTGGTCATCGGCCTGGAGCTGTTCAATCGTCGCGACCTCGGCGTCACGGCCGGGCTGTCGCTGCCGTCGCTGCCCGCGGACGTCCTGGGCGTCCGGGGGCCGGTGAGCCGGGCGTTCGGCGACCAGCTGCCGCGCGCCCTGTCGTGGGGCATCGGCCTCGCGATCTGGGGCGCGCTGCTCGCCTCGCTCGCGGGCCCGTTCGCCGACCAGGTGGCCAAGGACCCCTCGATGGGCCTGATCTTCAAGAACATCTTCCCGGGCTTCGACTTCACGACCGCCGGGAGCTGGCTCCAGCTGTACCTCGAGCTGTTCCTCATCGCGGCCGGGTTCGCGGCGGCGACGTTCGTCTCCAAGTGGGCCTCCGACGAGACCGGCGGGCGCCTGGAGGTGGTGCTGGCGACACCGCTGGCCCGCGCCCGGTGGGTCGTGGCCGGCGGGATCGCCGCGCTGCTGGCGGTCGCGGTGATGACGGTCGGCTTCGCGCTGGGCATCGGGCTCGGCGCGGCCAGCGTCAACGGGACGACCGGCGACGCCATCGTGGGCACCCTCGCGATGGGCCTCGTGGCGGCTGCGATGGTCGGCGTGGGCGTCGCGGTCGGCGGCGTCTGGCGGACGTCGCTGGCTGCCGAGATCACCGCGGTCGTGGTGATCGCGACCTACCTGATCGATCTCCTGTCGCCCGCGCTGAACCTGCCGGACTGGTTCCACCAGCTGGCGCTGACGGCGCACCTGGGCGAGCCGATGATCGGCCGCTGGGACCCGGTCGGCATCGTGGCCTGCGTGGTGATCGCCGTCGGCGGGATCGCCCTCGGCGCGTGGGGGATGTCGCGGCGGGACGTCGCCCGCTGACGGGACCGGGGCGTCCGCGAGGGCGCCCCGACGCCATAGACTCGGGACGTGGACCCGCTCGCCCTCGGCTTCATCGCGCTCGCGGCGGTCCTCCACGCCGCCTGGAACATCCTGCTCAAGACGGCCGGCGATCCCGCTGCGAACGGCGACCGTGGGTGTGGTCGCGGCGTCTCTGGCGCTGATCCCCGTCGTCATCGTGGCGTGGGTCGCGCAGGATCGGCCGGCCGTCCCGCCAGCGGCGTGGGTCGTCGGCGTCGTCTCGGGCGGCGTCGAGGTGGCCTACTTCGTCTTCCTGGCATCCGCCTACCGGCGCGGCGACCTCTCGATCGTGTACCCGCTGGCCCGGGGGAGCGCGCCGCTGTTCGCCGTCATCGTGGCGGTGACCGTGCTGGGCGAGCGGCTCAGCCCGGGTGCCTGGGCCGGGGTCGCGCTGCTGTTCGCGGGCCTGCTCGTCGTCCAGCGGCCGTGGCGTCTGGCGCGGACGGCGTCCTCGAGGGACCGGGCCGGCATGTCGTTCGCACTGCTGACCGGCGTCATGATCGCGACCTACTCCGCGCTGGACACGCGTCGGCGTGGGCTTGGCGCCGGCCTGGCTCTACGCGGGGATCCTGTGGCCCGTGTGCGGCGCGGGCCTGCTCCTGGTCGCGTGGCTCCGGCCGCGGCTGGCCGACGGCCGGTTCGGCCCATCGCCCGAACCGCTGAACACGGGTCGAGCCGTTGCCGGGGGGTTCCTCACGTTGATCGCGTACGGGTTCGTCCTCGCGGCGCTGGCCCGGGAGCCGCTCGCGATCGTCGCCCCGCTGCGTGAGTCCGCCGTGGTGCTGACATCCGTCTGGGGCGTGCTGCGCCTGAGGGAGGCGGTCGGGCGGCGGGAGATCAGCCTCCGGGTCGGCGGCTCCGTGCTGGTGCTGGCCGGCGCGCTCGTACTCGCCATCGCCGGCTGATGCACAATCGGCCCCGAGCAACCGAAGGAGAACCATGCCGCCCCTGACCCTGGGCTACAAGGCGTCGGCCGAGCAGTTCCCGCCACAGCGCCTCCTCGACCTCGCCGTCGCCGCCGAGACCGCCGGCTTCGACTCCGTCTGGACAAGCGACCACTTCCAGCCGTGGCGCCACACGGACGGCCACGCCCCGAACGCCCTCGTCTGGCTGGGCGCCGCGACCCAGGCAACGAGCCGCGTGGTCCTGGGCACCAGCGTCCTCACGCCGACGCTCCGGTACAACCCCGCTGTCGTCGCCCAGGCGTTCGCCACCCTCGGCTGCCTCGCCCCCGGGCGCGTGATCCTCGGCGTGGGCACCGGCGAGTCCCTCAACGAGGTGCCGGTGGGCGTTGCCTGGCCGGAGCAGAGCGAGCGTTTCGCCCGCCTGAGGGAGTCGGTGGAGCTGATCCAGCAGCTCTGGCGCGGCGAGCGGCTGACGATCGAGGGCCAGTACTACCGCACCAGCAACGCGACCATCTACGACCGCCCGGACGAGCCCATCCCCGTCTACATCGCCGCTTCCGGGCCCGCGGCCGCCCGCCTCGCCGGGCGCCTCGCCGACGGGTTCATCTGCACCAGCGGCAAGGGGCGCGAGCTGTACACCGACACGCTGCTCCCGGGCGTGGCGGAGGGCGCCGAGAAGGCCGGCCGGGACCCGTCCATCCTGGACCGGATGATCGAGATGAAGGTCTGCTTCGACACCGACCGCGCCCGGGCCATGGAGGACACCAAGGTCTGGTCCGCGCTGGCGCTCTCGGGCGAGCAGAAGACGGGTGTCCACGACGCGCTCGAGATGGAGCGCCTGGCGAAGGCAGCCGAGCCGCAGGCCCACCGGCGCTGGCTGGTCGCGGACGATCCCGACGAGCACATCGAGCAGATCGCGCCGTACATCGGGTACGGCTTCAACCACCTGGTGTTCCACTTCCCGGGGGACGACCAGGAGGCTGCGATCGCCCGCTACGCCGAGCTGATCCTGCCGAGGCTGCGGGCACGTTTCGGCTGACCGGGCGGCCTTGACGCAGGGACGGCGGATCAGTCCCCCCGGGCCGTGGACGAGGTCGAGGCGGCCGCCCCACCCGTCCGGCGGTCGATGAGCCGCTTCAGGGCCGGTCCACTGTTGACCATCGCGATCCCCGCGAAGATCATGCCGGTCCCGACGATCCGGTTCGGCGTCACCGGGTCGCCCATGACGGTCGCGCCGAGGGCGATCCCGACGACCGGCAGCATGTACGAGACCGTCGATGTCCGCGTGGCGCCCCAGTGCGCGAGGATGGTGAAATAGCACAGGTAGGCGAAGCCCGATCCCAGGATCCCGAGCCAGGCGACGGCGACGATGGCCTCGGGCGCCGGTTCGATGCGGCCGATGGGATGCTCGAGGAGCAGCGCAAGGGGCACGACGATCGCGGCGGCGAAGGCGACCTGGAACAGGGCCGGGATCGCCGGCCGCAGGCCGCGCACGTTCCGCTTTGAGTAGACGTTGCCGACGCCGTAGCAGATCGACGCGCCGATCATCATGAGCTCGCCGGTGATGTCGGAGTCCGACAGGTTCACGAGGTCCGGCGCCACCAGCAGGATGACGCCCGCGAACCCGAGGGAGAGTCCCGCGATCCTCGGGAGCGTGATCCGCTCGTCGGGCAGGAACATCGGCGCCAGCACGATGACGGTCAGCGGCACGGTGGCATTGAGGATGGAGGCGAGAGCGGAGTCGATCGACTGCTCGCCGACCGTGATCAGGGTGAAGGGCAGGACGATGTTCACGATCGCCATGACGAGCAGGTGCCCGTACTGGCGGGGCTCGCGGGGGAGCGTCTGGCGGGTCGTCGCCACCACGACCCCGAGGAACGCGGCGCCCAGCACGAGGCGCCCGGCGATGAGCGTCATCGGGGGGAGCGACTCCAGCCCGATCTTGATCCAGAGATACGAGGATCCCCAGAGGAGGCCGAGCGTCAGGAACGGGATCCACACCCAGGTGGTCGAGCGCCGCATCGCGGGATGATATCCGCCGGCTTCCCGATGCTCATGGGCCGACACCCACTGCGCCCGGGCCCCCTGCAGCCGAGCCCTGCGGCCGAGCCGCTGCAGCCAAGCCAACACGCTGCAGCCACGCCCCTTGCGCCCCTGGCTATAATTCATCAACTGATGAATTCCTAGCACGACGGAGGCGACGGTGACGATGCCGGAGGCCATCGAGACAGGTATCGCGGACCGGCCCGGGGGCGCCGGTCCGGCGATCAAGGCGGTCGGGCTCGTCAAACGGTTCGGGCTGGTGACGGCGGTCGACGGGATGACCTTCGATCTCGCCCCGGGCCGCATCTACGGGCTCCTCGGGCCCAACGGCTCGGGCAAGACCACGCTGATCCGCCTGCTCACGGGCATGACGAAGTCGACCGAGGGCCTCGCGGAGGTGCTGGGCGTCCGGATGCCGTCGCGTGCGAACCTGGCCCGGATCGGGTACATGACCCAGAGCGACGGCATCTACCCGGCGCTCACCGTGGCGGAGAACGCGCGGTTCTTCGCCGCCGCCTACGGCGTCCGCGACGCCGCCGCGGTGACCGATGCCCTCGCGCTGGTGGACCTCGCGGACCGGGCGAAGACCATCGTCGCGACCCTGTCCGGCGGGCAGCGCCGGCGGCTGTCCCTCGCCTGCGCCCTCGTGCATCGTCCGCCGGTCCTGTTCCTCGACGAGCCCACGGTCGGGGTAGACCCGCTGCTCCGGGTCCAGTTCTGGGGACACTTCCGGGATCTCGCGGACGCGGGCGCCACGATCGTCGTGTCCAGCCACGTCATGGACGAGGCCGACCGCTGCGACGAGCTGCTCTTCGTGCGGACGGGGCGGGTGATCGCCCGCGGGACGAGCGCCCAGCTGCGCGAGGACGACCGGCACGGACGACCTCGAGGCGGCGTTCCTCCAGTTCGCCGGCGAAGGCGCGGTGGCGGCGTGAACCCGCGGCGGCTGCGAGCCCTCATCGGGCGGGTCGCGACCGAGATCCGGCGCGACCGGCCGAGCCTGGCGCTCCTGTTCCTTGCCCCGATCGTCATCACTGGGCTGCTCACGTTCATCCTCCGCGAGGGCCAGGCGCCCGAGGTCAGCGTCGCGCTCGTCAACGCGGCGACCGGTCCGGCGGCGGTCGTCGCGCCGGCCCTGACCAAGGCCCTGGAGGCCTCGGACATCACGGTGACCGAGGCTCCCGACGAGACGGCCGCCCGAGGCCTGGTCGAGACAGGAACGGACACGATGGCGATCGTGATCCCGGCCGACCTCGCCTCCGGCGGGCAGATCGCGTTCATCACGCTGGGCCTCGACCCGGCGGGCGAGTCGGCCCAGCTCGGGGCCGTCAGGGAGGCCGTTTCCGCCGCCGTCGTGGGCGTGACCGGTGGTCGCGTGCCGGCGGTGGTCCACGAGACGGTCTACGGGACCCCGAGCAACGACCCGATGGTGGCCTTCGCCCCGGCCATCGTCGCGTTCTTCCTGTACTTCTTCGTGTACCTGCTGACGGGCGTCAGCTTCCTGCGCGAGCGGACCGGCGGCACCCTGGAGCGGCTGATGGCCACGCCCGTGACCCGCGGAGAGGTGGTCACCGGGTACACGCTCGGCTTCGGCATCTTCGCCATGATCCAGGTCGCGGTGCTCCTGGCCTGGGCGCTGGGAACCATCCACGTGCCCGCGATCGGGCCGCTGCCCGCGTTCGCCATCGGCCTGGGGATCCCGGTGGCCGGCAGCCCGCTCCTCGCCTACCTGGTGGTGGTGCTCCTGGGACTGGGGGCCGTCAGCCTCGGGATCTTCCTGTCCACCTTCGCGCGCACGGAGCTCCAGGTCATCCAGTTCATCCCCATCGTGCTCGTGCCGCAGTTCCTGCTGTCGGGCGTCCTGTTCCCGGTCAACAGCCTGCCCGCGATCCTCCAGCCGCTCGTCGCGATCATGCCGCTCGGCTACGCGGTCGACGCCCTGCGCCAGGTCTTCACCCGGGGCGCCGACCTGTCGGTTGCGGCCCTCCGGTTCGACATCCTGGTGCTGGGCCTGGTGGCGATCCTGTTCGCCTTCCTGGCCTCGCGGACGATCCGCCGGGACGTCGTGTGACCGAGGGCGCGGTCCGGTGTCGCGGGGACGGCGGACCGGCCGGCGCCCGGGTTCGGGGGACACGCGCGGCCGGATCCTCGCGGAGGCGCGTGTCGCCTTCGGCGAGCGCGGGTACGAAGGCGCAACCGTCCGCGACGTGGCGGCGCGCGCCGGAGTCGACGCCGCCCTGGTCCACCACTACTTCGGGACGAAGCAGCAGCTGTTCCTGGCGGCGACCGAGTTCCCGGTGGACGTCGCGCAGGTCGTGCCGCGCCTGCTGGCCGGCCCCCGTGACGGGCTGGGGGAGCGGTTCGTGCGGTTCGTGGTGGAGATCTGGGACCGTCCCGAGGTCCGGCCGCTCCTGACGGGGATCGTCCGCTCCGCGACGACGGACCCCGTGGCGGCCGGGATGATGCGCCGGCTACTCGCCGAGGGGCCGTTCCTCGCGCTTGCCCGCGCCATCGACCTGCCGGACGCCCGGCTCCGCGCGACGCTCGCCGGGACGCAGCTGATGGGCCTCTTGATCGCGCGCTACGTCGTCCTGGTCGAGCCCATCGCGACGATGACGCCTGCCGAGCTGGCGGCGATGGTCGGACCTGTGGTCGAGCGGTACCTGGTCGGCGACCTCGGCGCGGCCGGTGGTCCGGCTGGTCCCGACGATTCCGATATCCATGAGTCCCGGGAGCCCGCGGGGGTGCCCGCGGTTCGGTAGGCTTGGAGCCATGACGCCCCCGGTCTCGCTCGACCCGAACGCTGCCGCCCTCGCCCGCGACCCGGGCGCCCTTGCCGCACGCCTGGTCGCGGTCTTGCCTCAGGCCGCCCTGCGACCCGGCGACATCCGCGTCGTCCATGCGCCCGGGTCGCGTCAACCTCATCGGCGAGCACACGGACTACAACGAGGGGTTCGTGCTCCCGGTGGCCATCGACCTCGGGATCGCGATCGCCCTCCTGCCCACCGACGACCGGCGCGTGGAGGTCACGCTCGCGGCGACCGGCGAGACGCTCGGCTTCGACATCGACGACATCGGCCCGCGGCGCGGCGCCTGGATCGACTACATCGCGGGCACCGCCTGGGCGCTGGCGGAGGCCGGCGTGGCGACGCACGGCTTCCGCGGGATCCTCGCCTCTGACCTGCCGCAGGGCTCCGGGCTGTCGAGCTCGGCCGCCCTGGAGCTGGTGTCCTCGCTCGCCCTGTGCGGGGGCGAGCTCCCACCGATGGACCGGATGACCCTGGCGCGGACGGCACAGCGCGCCGAGAACGGATACGTGGGCGTCAACTGCGGGCTCATGGACCAGTTCGCCTCGGCATTCGGGGAAGCCGGTCACGCGCTCCTGCTCGACTGCCGGACGCTCGACCACCGGTCGATCCCGATGGCCGATCGCGACCTCGCGCTGGTCGCCTGCCACTCGGGCTCGCCGCGGAAGCTCGAGTCGTCCGCGTACAACGAGCGCCGGTCCCAGTGCGAGGCCGCCGTGGCCGTGATCGCGGAGACCGAGCCCGGCGTGACCGCGCTGCGGGACGTGACCCCGGCCATGCTCGATGCGGCCCGGCCGAGGATGGACCCGGTCGTCGCCGCCCGCGCGGAGCACATCGTCCACGAGAACGAGCGGGTGCTGGCGGCGATCGCGGCCTTCGAGGGCGGGCGACCTCGCGACGGTGGGCCGCCTGTTCTACGAGAGCCACGCATCGATGCGGGACCTGTTCGGGATCAGCAGCCCGGAGCTGGACGCGCTCGTGGAGATCGCTGGCGCCACGCCCGGCGTCATCGGCGCCCGCCTGACCGGCGGTGGCTTCGGCGGCTGCACGATCAACCTGGTCCGGCGGGACGCGGTGGGCGCCCTCCGCGCGGCCGTCATGCGCGACTACCCGGCACGGACGGGACTGACACCCCGCGTGTTCGAGGTCGCCGCGTCGGCGGGAGCCCGCCGCATCGCCTGAAGGAGGCCTCGCCCGTGTCGAGCAACGCCACCGAGCGCCCCGACGACGCCGACATCGCCGCGCTGGAGGCCGAGCCGCATCGCCGGTTCAACGCGTTGACCGGGGAGTGGGTGCTCGTGTCCGCCGGGCGCACCAGGCGGCCGTGGCTGGGTGCCGAGGAGCCGGAGCCGCCCGAGGAGCGCCCGGTCCATGACCCCGAGTGCTACCTGTGCCCGGGCAACACCCGCGTCACTGGCGACCTCAACCCGGACTATGCGTCCACCTTCGTGTTCACCAACGACTTCGCGGCGCTGCGGCCGGACACGTCGGACGCGCGGGTCGGCGGCGGGCCTCTTCCGGGCCGAGGGAACCCGCGGGACATGCCGGGTCGTGTGCTTCTCGCCCCGGCATGATGTCACGCTCGCAGGCATGGACGAGGCCTCGATCCGGGGCGTGATCGACGTCTGGGCGGACCAGACCAGCGAGCTGGGCGAGCGCTTCCGGTGGGTCCAGGTCTTCGAGAACCGGGGCGCCGCGATGGGGGCCTCCAACCCGCACCCGCACGGCCAGATCTGGTCCGGCGACGCGCTTCCCGTCGAGGCTGCGGCCGAGGACGTCGGAGCAGGCCCGTCACCTGGCTGTCACGGGCCGGAGCCTGCTGGCAGACTACGCGGAGGCGGAGCGCGGCGGGCCGCGCGTGATCCGGGACTCGGGCGGCTGGCTGACGCTGGTGCCGTTCTGGGCCTCGTGGCCGTTCGAGGTGATGCTCGTCCCACTGTCCCCGGCCGCGCGCCTCGCGGACCTGGACGATGCAGCCCGCGACGGCCTGGCCGAGGGGCTCCGGGACCTCAACCTCCGCTACGACGCCCTGTTCCGGCGCCCCTTCCCGTTCTCCATGGGCTGGCACCAGGCGCCGTTCGGTGGGGCGTCCACGGAGCACTGGCAGGTGCACGCGCACTTCTTCCCGCCGCTGCTGCGGGCCACCGTGCGCAAGTTCATGGTCGGGTACGAGCTGCTCGTCCGAGCCGCAGCGGGACCTGACGCCCGAGGAGGCGGCCGGCCGGCTGCGCGACGCGCGGCTGCGGCGTGGCACGGAACGACGGCGTCACCCGGCGGCGGGTACGATGGAGCCTCACCCGACAGGAGGCACCATGCGGCTCTGGGGCGGTCGGTTCGGCGACGGGCCGGACGCGCGGATGGCGGACTTCACGCGGTCCATCGAGGTCGACGCGGAGCTCGCGCTCGACGACATCGCGGGCTCGATCGCGCACGTGCGCGGCCTCCACCGGGCGGGCCTCGTGACGGCCGAGGAGGCGGAGCACCTCGAGCGCGGCCTCGTCTCCCTGCGCGACGACGTGGTCGCGGGCTCGGTCGTCTGGGATCCGGCCCTCGAGGACGTCCACATGAACCTCGAGACGATGCTCACCGAGCGCGTCGGGAGCATGGGCGGCAAGCTGCACACCGGGCGGTCGCGCAACGACCAGGTGGCCACGGACCTGCGGCTCTGGACGCGCCGGGCGGTCGGGCGGCTGGACGCGTCGATCGTCGCCCTCGAGCGGGCGCTGGTGGACCTCGCGGAGCGCGAGGGCGACGCCGTCCTGCCCGGCACGACGCACATCCAGCCCGCCCAGCCCGTGCTCCTCGCGCACCACCTCCTCGCCTACGTCGAGATGCTGGAGCGTGACCGCGGCCGGCTGGCCGATGCGCCGCCGCCGCCTCAACGTCTCGCCGCTGGGCGCCGGGGCGCTCGCCGGTGCCGGCTATCCGCTCGATCGTGCGACGACCGCCGCGGAGCTCGGCTTCGACGGCGTGACCGCCAACTCGCTCGACGCAGTCTCGGACCGGGACTTCGTGGTCGAGGTGATGGCGGCCGCCGCCCTGTCGATGGTCCACCTCTCCCGTCTCGCGGAGGAGATCACCTGGTGGTCGAACCCGCGCTTCGGGTTCGTGCGCGTCGCGGACGCGTTCTCGACCGGCTCGTCGATGATGCCCAACAAGAAGAACCCGGACCCGGCCGAGCTCGTCCGCGGGCGCACGGCCGGCGTCATCGGCGCCCTTGCCGGGATGCTCGCGCTGATCAAGGGCCTGCCGCTCGCGTACCAGCGCGACCTCCAGGAGGACAAGCCGGCGTTCTTCGCCACGATCGCCACGCTCGATGCCTCCCTGGGCGTCATGGCGGGCCTGATCGAGACCCTCGTCATCGATCGTGTCCGGATGGGCGCCGCCGCCGAGGAGGGCTACACGACGGCGACGGCCCTCGCCGACGCCCTCGTCCTGCGCGGCGTCCCGTTCCGGGCGGCGCACCACATCGTCGGCGGGCTGGTCGGTGGTGCCGAGGCCGAGGGGATCCCGACCCTCGCGGCCCTGCCGGACGAGGCGTTCCGCGCGGCCCTTGACGGCAGCGACGATCCCGTCGCGCGTCGCCTCGCCAGGGAGCGCGGGATCGCCGCCGTGCTGCGCGTCGCTGCGACCGTCGAGGGCTCGCTCGCGTCGGCCGACGTGATCGGCGGCACGGCTCCGACCCGCGTCGCCGCCGCCCTCGCAGCCGCGAAGATGCGCCTCGGCGGCTGACGGCCACCGACCGCCAGGAGGATCCCATGCTCACCCTGGACACGATCCGCTCTGCGCCCAAGGCCCTGCTTCACGACCACCTGGACGGCGGGCTGCGTCCCGCGACGATCGTCGATCTCGCGCGCGCGCACGGCTACCGTGACCTCCCGACGGAGGACGTGGATGAGCTGGCCGCCTGGTTCCGGCGGGGCGCGGACCGCAAGTCGCTCGAGCTGTACCTCGAGACGTTCCGGCACACGGTCGGTGTCATGCAGGAGCGCGACGCGATCGTGCGGGTCGCAGCGGAGTGCGTGGAGGACCTTGCCGCGGACGGCGTCGTCTACGCGGAGGTCCGGTTCGCTCCGGAGCTCTCTGTCGAGAAGGGGCTCACCCTGGACGAGGTGATCGGGGCGATGCTGGAGGGCCAGCGGCTGGGCGAACGGCGGGCGGCCGCGGCCGGGCACCCGATCACGGCGAGGGCACTGGTGACGGCGATGCGCCAGGCGGCCCGCTCGATGGAGATCGCGGAACTCGCCGTCCGCTGGCGTGACGCCGGCGTCGTCGGCTTCGACATCGCCGGCCCGGAGGCCGGGTACCGTCCGACCCGCCACCTCGACGCCTTCGAGCACGTCCGTCGCGAGAACTTCCACGTCACCATCCACGCCGGCGAGTCGTTCGGCCTGCCGTCGATCTGGGAGGCGATCCAGCTGTGCGGTGCGGAGCGCCTCGGTCACGGGGTGCGGATCGTCGACGACATCGCCGTCGCCTCCGACGGATCCGTCTCGCTGGGCAGGCTCGCCGCCTTCGTCCGCGACAGCCGGATCCCGCTCGAGATGTGCCCGACGTCCAACGTCCACACCGGCGGTGCCGCATCCATCGCCGAGCACCCGATCGACCTCCTCCGGCGTCTGCGGTTTCGCGTGACCGTGAACACGGACAACCGGCTCATGAGCGGCGTGACCGTCTCGTCGGAGCTCAAGGCACTCGACGAGGCGTTCTCCATCGGCCTCGGCGAGATGGAATGGCTGACGATCAACGCCCTGAAGTCCGCCTTCGTGCCGTTCGACGAGCGGCTGCGCCTGATCAACGAGGTGGTCAAGCCGGGCTACGCGCGCCTCCGGGCCAGGGAGGCCCACGTCACGACGGCCGCCGGCGCCTGACCTGCTGGCCGGCCCGGGCGCCCGAGGTCGCCGCCGGCGCCTGACCGGCTGGCCGGCCCGGGCTGTCGAGGTCGCCGCCGCCCGCAGGCACGAGACCCCACGGCCCTCCCCTCGGACGCCCGGCATCGGGCGACGGGCAGGGCGACCACGAGGATGCCCCAGCGTCAGGCAACCGGCAGGGCGACCACGAAGCGGGAGCCACCGAACCCGTTCTTCTCGATCCACACGCGGCCGCCCATCGCCTCCATCAGGCGTCGAGCCGCGAACAGCCCGATCCCGGATCCTCGCGAGCGGGCCCGGTCCACGCGCACGTACGGCTGGAACACGGCCTCCCAGTCCTCGAAGGGAACGCCCGGGCCGTCGTCGGTGATGTAGACGTGGATCTCCTCGGGGGTCCGCCACACGCCCAGCGACACGGCCTGCTCGGGCGGCGCGTACTTGGCCTCGTTGTCCAGCAGGTGCTCCAGGACCTGGCGGAAGCGCGTCACGTCCCCGCGCGCGACCATCGCCCCCTGCGGCGGCACCCAGCGGACGGCGCGCGTCCGGAGCAGGAGCGCCAGCGTCCCCACCGTCTTGTCGATCGAGGTGACCACGTCGAACGGTTCGCGCCGGAGGCCCGTGAGGCCCTCGCCGCGGACGGACGCGAGGATCGAGTCGACGAGACGGTCCAGGCGCGTCACCTGGTCCGTCGCGCTGGCCCGCCAGTTGGCAACGACCATCGCGGCCGACTCGTCGGCGTTGGCGGCCGCCGCGTCGGCCAGCAGGTCCACGTATGCCCGAACCACGGCGAGCGGCGTCCGCAGCTCGTGGGTGACCACCGCGAGCAGCTCCGCGCGGGCCGCGTCCAGCTGCGAGAGCCGATCCAGCTGCGCCTCCGCCTCGGCCTGCACCCGGCCCTTCTCCACGATCCCCGCCAGGAGTGCGGCGATCGTGCCCAGGAACTCGATCTCGTCGTCGGTGAACGTCCGGATCGCGGTGGTCTGGACGTTGAGCACGCCGACCACGCTCTCGTTCCAGACGAGCGGCATCGACAGCATCGCGTGCAGTCCGGCGACGTCGAACCCGCGGACCCAGCTGAACCGGTCGTCCGCCGCGACGTCGGCCGTGGACACGGGCTGGCGCCCCTGGGCCGCCAGCCCTGTGACGCCCTCGCCCACCGCGAGGCTGACCTGCCCCACCTGCTCGCGGTCCAGCCCGTTGGTGGCGGCCAGCGTCAGGTGTTCGCCGTCACGATCCAGGAGGTAGAAGGAGCAGACCTCCACCCCGAGCGCGACGGTCGTCCGGTCCACGAGGGTGCGCATGAGCTCGTCCCAGTCGCGGGCCTGGGTGGCGAGCTGGGCGAACTCGTGAAGGAAGGCGAGCTGGTCGAGGCGCGCGATGCCGGCCGGGAGCGCTGGCTTCCGGGCGCGTCGAGACGAGATGGTCGGCTTCGGGCTCTTGGGCACGAGAGCAACCCTACGTGATCGGCCCGGACGCGCGCACGACGCGCGCGCACGAGGTCGCCCCGGTGCGGCGCCTGGGCTCAGGAGGTCGCCCCAGTGCGGCGCCTGGGCTCAGCCGGCCGAGCCGCCACCCGTGACGGTCGTCGGCAGGCCCGCGAGGAGCGGATCCGTCCACGTCCAGGCCGCGCCGTGGTGCCTGCCCACCGCGCCGTGCCGGGCTGCCTCGACGCGGAGCGGCAACCCGAAGATCTCGATGAACCCGACGGCCGCCGCGTGGTCGAAGGCGTCGCCCTCGTCGTACGTGGCCAGGCTCCTGTCGTACAGGGAGAGCGGGGAACGCCGGCCGACGACCGAGGCCTGCCCGTGGTCCAGGCGCATGCGGACATCGCCGGACACCACGCGCTGCGATGACATCGCGTACGCCCGCAGGTCACGCGAGAGGGCGCTGAACCACAGCCCGTCGTAGATGATCTGGGCCAGCTCGTCCGCCACGAGTCGGTTGAACCGCTGCTGCTCCTTGCTGAGCACGAGGCCCTCCAGGGCGCGGTGCGCCGTGTGCAGGATCACGGCCGCGGGAGCCTCGTAGATCTCGCGGCTCTTGATCCCGACCAGGCGGTCCTCCACGTGGTCGATCCGGCCGACGCCGTGCCGGCCGCCAAGCTCGTGCAGCTTCTCGACAAGCTCGACGGAGCCCAGGCTGACGCCGTCGAGAGAGACCGGAACCCCGCCCTCGAAGCCGATGACGATCTCGACGGGGTCGGGCGCGTCGGCTGGCGTCACGGTCCAGGCGTAGGCATCAGCCGGAGGCGTCACCCACGGGTCCTCGAGGACGCCGGTCTCGCAGGAGCGGCCCCACAGGTTGACGTCGATCGAGTAGGGGGACGACTTCGTGATCGGGATCTCGATGCCGCGCTCGTTCGCGTAGTCGATCGACTGCTCGCGGGTCAGGCCCATCCCGACGCGCATCGGCGCCACGACCTCCAGGCCGGGATCGAGCGCGTGGACGGCGATGTCGAACCGGACCTGGTCGTTGCCCTTGCCGGTGCAGCCGTGGGCGACCGCGTCGGCGCCCTCCTTCCGGGCGACCTCGACGAGCAGCTGGGCGAGCAGCGGCCGGGCGAGCGCGGTGGCCAGCGGATAGGCACCCTGGTAGACCGCGTTCGCCTGGAGCGCGCGCCAGACATACTGCTGGACGAACGTCTCGCGGGCATCGACGACGTATGCCTTCGACGCGCCGGCCTTCACCGCGCGACGCTCCACGCCCTCACGGATTGAGCCGCCACCGAGGTCGACGGTGAGCGTCACGACCTCGGCACCGTACTGCTCCCTGAGCCACGCGACGGCCACGGACGTATCGAGTCCGCCGGAGTAGGCGAGCACGACCTTGTTCATCGGGTTTGGCCTCCTCGTCCCGGCTCAGCCGGGAACCGCCGGTTCGGCCGGCGCCTGGATCGCAAGGAACCGGTCGAGCCAGCGCAGGAGCGCGGGTTCGTCCGGGAACAGGACGATGAGCGTGTTGTCGCCGGCGAGCGTGCCCGCCTGGTCCGTGAGCGTCGATTCGTCGATGGCCTGCGCGATGACGCTCGCCGTGCCGGGCTGGCCCGTGAGGACGAGGATCAGGCCGCTCCGCCCGACGGTGACGGGAATGTCGGCGAGGATCCGCCGGAGCCGCTCGTCGGACGGCGGTCGCTGGGTGGCGCCGATGGCCTCGGGGACCACGTAGATCGAGCGGTCCCCCCGCATCACCTTGGCCAGGCCGATCTCCGCGACGTCGCGGCTCACGGTGGCCTGGGTCACCTCGAAGCCGAGGGCGGCGAGCTCGGCGACGAGCTCACCCTGGCTGGCGATCGGACGCGTGATGACGAGGCGCCGGATGGCTGCGTGGCGGTCGCGCTTGACCAGCATCACGTCAGCCCGCGACGCGACCGTGGGCCGAGACGCGCGTGCCGAAGGTCGGATCCTCCAGCGAGCGCACGAGGGCGTCGGCCGCCGACCCGTCCGAGATGATCGCCTCGGCGTCGTCCCAGGCGAGGGCAGCGAGGGCCGCCTTCACCTTGGGCACCATGCCGCCACTGATCGTGCCGTCGGCGATGAGGGCCTCGGCCTCGTCCGCGGTGATCGAGTCCAGCTTCCGGCCGCTCGCGTCACGCACCCCGTCGACGTCGGTCATGAGGACCAGCTGCCGGGCGCCGAGCCCCGCCGCGAGCCCGGCCGCCGCATCGTCCGCGTTGACGTTGCAGACCAGCCCCTCCTCGTCCCGGGCCAGGGGCGCCACCACGGGCACCTGCCCGCTCACGAGGAGCGAGTCGATCAGGTCCCGCCGGACGCCGGTCACGGTGGCCACGAGGCCCACGTCCGGGATCCGCTGGCCGATGAGCAGGCCACCGTCGACGCCCGAGAGCCCCACGGCGTCACAGCCGGCGTCCCGGAGCGCGGCGACCAGCTCGCTGTTGACGACGCCCCGGAGGACCGCGGCCGCGACCTCGAGGGCCGCCGGGTCCGTGACCCGCAGGCCGTTCTCGAAGCGGCTCGCGATGCCCAGGCGGTCGAGCCACTCCGTCATGCGCTTGCCGCCTCCGTGGACGAGCACGACGGGGCGCTTCCGCGCCACCGCCGCGACCTCCAGCAGGACCTGCCTCTGGTCGGCCAGGGTGGTGCCGCCGAGCTTGACGACCACGATCTCGCTCACGTCGTGTACTCCGCGTTCTCCGTGACGTAGGCCTCCGTCAGGGGGCAGCCGAAGGCTTCGCCGCTGCCGGCGCCGAGTCCCAGGTCGATGCGGATGAGCACCTCCTCCGCCGTCATGGATGCGCGGGCCGCAGCCTTGTCCACGCCTGCGGGGCCGCCCTGCGGCCCGTCGTACGCGAGGTGGCCGGCGATGGCGATCCGCATCGTCGCCGGGTCCACGGCCGCGGGCTGGCCCGCTCGTCGGGCCGCCTCGTCCGAGGCCATGCCCCCCGCCTCGAGGACCCCTCGCTCGGCGACCAGTGCGTTGCCCGCCGCACCGGCGATCCGGCCCCAGTTGGCGTCCTTCCCGTGCACCGCCGCCTTGACCAGCGACGAGGAGATCACCGCCCGCGCGACCGCCCGGGCGTCGGCGTCGTCGGCTGCGCCCGAGACCTGGCACGTGATCAGTCCGGTCGCGCCCTCGCCGTCCCGCGCCTGCTGGCGTGCGATGTCCCGTGCGACGGCCTCGATGGCGGTGGCGAGCACGGCACGTGCCCGGGCGTCCGTCGTGGCGTCGGCCGCGCCCGCCGTCCCGGACGCGAGCAGGAACACGGTGTCGTTGGTGCTCGTGTCGCCGTCGACGGACAGCTGGTCCCAGGTCCGCGCGGCGGCGGACCGGAGCAGCGTGCGGAGCGTGGCCGGGTCCGCCGTGGCATCCGTGAGGACGACCGACAGCATCGTGGCCATGCGCGGGTGGATCATGCCGACGCCCTTGCAGATCCCGCTCACGCTGACCGCCACCGGGTCACCACCGTCGGCCGCCGGCAGGGTGACCCGGACGGAGGCCGTCTTGGTCGTCGAGTCGGTGGTCCGGAGCGAGAGCGCCGCGGACGCGAGTGCGTCGTCCGTGGCGGCCAGCCCGCCGGCCGCCACGCGGGCCACCGTCGCGGCAACCCTGTCCACGGGGAGCCGAGTGCCGATGACGCCGGTCGAGAGGTGGAGCACCTGGACCGGATCGATGCCGAGCGCGGTCGCGACCGCGAGGCCGATGGCCGCCTGGTCCGCGTCACCGCCCGGACCGGTGGCGGCGTTCGCGCTCCCGGAGGTGGCGATGATCGCCCGCGCGTACCCCGCCGTGAGCCCGGTGCCGCCGGTGGCCACCAGGTTGGCTCGCGAGAGCCTGACCGGAGCCGCCGCGAAGCGATTCGGCGTGAACACCGCCGCAGCGGGCACAGGCCCGGCGTCCGCGACGATCAGCGCGAGGTCCTGGCTTCCGGAGGCCTTGATCCCGGCTGTCGCCCCGGCCGCGGAGAAGCCGCCCGGCATGCGCGCGACACGCTCGACCGGAGGAAGGTCGACCGGCAGGGGCGCGAGCAGGGGGTCAGGCGGGTTGGGCATCGGCGGGCCTCGGCGGTGTGAGCGGCGGGGAGGTCTGGAGACGGCGCGTCAGGGCGCCAGGGGGAGCTGGAGGAGACCGGCGGGCTCGGGCAGCCCGTGGACGACGTTGAATGCCTGGATCGCCTGGCCGGCGGCGCCCTTCACCAGGTTGTCGAGGACGCCGATCGCGAGGACGCGGCCGGTCCGCTCGTCGAGGCGGCAGAAGACGCGGAACTCGTTGCTGCCGAGGACGTGCTTGGTCGCCGGCGCGTGGGCCGTCACGGTGATGAAGGGCTCGTCCCCGTATGCGGTCGCGTACAGATCGTCCAGCTCGTCCTGCGTCACGGGGCGGGTGGTGCGGACGTGGCAGGCGGAGAGGATGCCACGCGTCATCGGGACCAGGTGAGGCAGGAAGTCGATGCCCCGCGCGCCAGGATTGGCGTCGGGGGTGGGGGACTGCCCGCCGAGCTCCTGCTCGATCTCACCGATGTGCCGGTGCGTGAAGATGCCGTACGCCCTGACGCTCTCGTTGACCTCGCCGAAATGCAGGTCCGCCTTGGGGTCGCGGCCGGCGCCGGAGACGCCGCTCTTGGCATCCACGACGACGTCCGCGATCAGCCCCGCCCGGGCGAGGGGCACCAGGGCGAGGATCGTGGTGGTCGCATAGCAGCCCGGCGAGCCGACGATGGCGCCCGGGGAACGGCCGATAGCCGCCAGCTCCGAGCGGTGCAGCTCCGGGAGCCCGTAGACGGCGCCCGGGAGCAGGTCGGGGCGGGGATGGTCGAAGTGGTACCAGGCGGGGTAATCCGCCGCGTTCCGGAACCGGAAGTCGGGCCCCAGGTCGATCACCGTCTGGTCACGCTCGAGGAACTGGTCGATCCGGGCGGCGACGGCGCCATGCGGGAGGGCCAGGAAGACCGCCTCCGCGTCGTCCGGCACGCGGTCGTACACGTGCAGGTTCCGGGTCGCGAGGTGCGGGTGGATGCCGGCGATGGGGTCGCCCTTGCGCTCCCGGCCGACGAGACCGGTGATCACTGCATTGGGATGCAACGCGAGGAGGCGGATGAGCTCCGCCCCGACGTAGCCCGTGGCTCCGACGATCGCGACGCGCACCGGGTCGCCACCGAGGGCGCGCGCACCCCGCTCCGCCGCGGTCCCGGGCGGGGGCACCGGGGCAGGCGAGGCGAATGACGCACGATCCGCCGCGATCGCCGCGCCCTGCGAGTCCGCGCTCACGGGCGCGGCGGGCCGCTCGCCGGCGGCAGGCTCGAGGGTTCGGAGGTCGGGCGGAGCGTGGTCATGTCATGACTATACATGGAAGGTGCATAGTCATGCAAGGCGACCCCCAAGTTGGCCCGGATGGCAGGGTGAGGTGGCGCTGTGCATGCGATGACCGCCCGCATGCAGGCACGGAGCAGCAGGCGGCGGGGCTCACGCCCCTTCGCTCGCGGGGCGCAGCGGTCGGGTGGCATCCGGCGCCGGTGCCGATCCCGCTGCCCAGGGGGTGCCCATCCGCGGCAGCAGCCAGCGGTCGACCCCGTAGTAGCCGGCGACCTTCCAGGCGAGGATGACGCCGATCGCGAGTGAGAACATGACGGGGTTCGTCGATGCCGACCCCGCGAGCAGGAACGACATGTTCATGAAGGCGCCGAAGAACGCGGCGAAGCCGGTGAGGAGGCCGAGGATGAGCGCGAGGCCGACTGCGATCTCGCCGATCACGACGAGCGGCGCGAACCAGGTCTGGTGGCCGCCGTTGAGCAGGAAGTTGATGAAGTCGCGGTACCAGTCGTAGGTGATCGGCGGCCGGCCACCCTCGGGCGTCGTGACGGCTGCCTTCCAGAACCCGGCGAGGGCCGCGCCACCGTCGAGCCAGCCGCCGCCCGTCGCCTTGTGCACGCCCGCCTCGAGCCAGGCGAAGCCGAGGAAGATCCGCACGGGCAGCCACACGAGGCCGGCCCGCGAGTTGCTCGTCAGGAACCGGGCGAACGCAGGGCCCTCGATCTCGACCCGGTCGGACTCCGGGTCTCTCCGGGCGTCGACGTAGAGGGTCGCCACGAGGGCGATCGCGAGCACCCAGAAGGCCACTGTGACGATCGGGCTCAGGGCCGCCGGCACCTCGATCCACGGGTTCACCATCCACAGCAGGAGGATGGTGGCGACCGCTCCGATGGCGGCAGCGGTGGGACGCAATCCGGACATCGTTGTCCTCCCGGTCCCATGGGACGATCCGGCGCCGCACCTGGTGGGACGAGGCTCAGCGGGGGCGCTACACGGCGAGGAGGCTGGGCATCCAGGGTTCGACCGTGCATCCATAGTTGTAGGCGTTTGCCACGGCTGCCGCAACTACCCGCGGCCGGCTCGGTGCCGGCGCGTGCACCCGACCCTAGGTGCGTCCTCCCAGCTCCGCGAGCGCCGCGGCCTCCGCCTCGAACTGCTCGTGGTAGAGGCGCGCGTACAGCCCTCCCGCCGCGAGCAGCTCGCGGTGCGTGCCGCGCTCCGCGATCCGACCCCGGTCGAACACCAGGATCCGGTCCGCCCGCAGGATCGTGGACAGGCGGTGGGCGATGGCGATCGTCGTGCGCCCCTCCGTGAGCCGGGCCAGGGCCGCCTGGATGAGCCGCTCGCTGACGGTGTCCAGCGAGGACGTCGCCTCGTCCAGGATCAGGATCCGCGGGTCCTTGAGCAGCACCCGGGCGATCGCGATCCGCTGCTTCTCGCCGCCCGAGAGCTTGTAGCCGCGCTCGCCGACGATCGTGTCCAGCCCGTCGGGCAGCTCCGCGATCCGCTCCTGCATCGCCGCCGCACGGATCGCCGTCTCCAGCTGCTCGTCGGTCGCGTCGGGGCGGGCGAACAGCAGGTTCTCGCGGATCGAGGCGTGGAACAGGTACGTCTCCTGGGTCACGAACCCGATGAGCTGCCCCAGCGACGCGAGCGTGACCTCGCGCACGTCCAGCCCGTCGACGGTCACGCGTCCGGCCGTCACGTCGTACAGGCGCGGGATCAGGTAGGTCGTCGTGGTCTTGCCGGCGCCCGACGGACCCACCAGCGCCACGAGCTCGCCCGGCCGCGCCTCGAACGAGACGTCCTCCAGGCCGAACGGGGACGCGGACGATGATGGGCAGCACGCCGGCGATGTCCTCGCGGGCAACCGCCTTGGCCGTCGTCGGCCGCGTCGGCCTCCTCGCCCACCGTCGCGGCGCGATCGTCGACGGCTCCACCGGGTACTGGAACGACACCCGCTCGAACGCGACGGCCCCCCGAGCCCGGGCGGGCTCCAGGACGACGGCACCGGGTGCGTCCACGATCTCGGGGTCGAGGTCCAGGTACTCGAAGATCCGGTCGAACAGCGCAAGCGATCCCTGGATCTCCACCTGCACGTTGAGCAGCTGGCCCATCGGGAAGAACAGCCGGCTCTGGAGCGTCGTGAACGCGACGATGTCGCCGGCGGTGGGCGCAGCCGGGTTGCCGCTGGCCGCCATCGTCCCCGCCAGCCAGTACACGAACGCGGGCATGATCGAGAAGACCGTGCCGATGATCGCGAAGAACCAGCGGCCCACCATCGCCTGGCGGATCTGGAGCTTCGCCAGCCCCAGGTTGAGCGCCGTGAACCGCGCCACCGAGCGCTCCTGGGCGCCGAACGTCTTGCCCAGCAGGATCCCCGAGACCGACAGCGTCTCCTCGGTCACCGCGGTCATCTCGGCCAGGCTCTTCTGGGTCTCGCCGCTGACCTGCCGGCGCACCTTTCCGACGCGGTAGGTCAGATAGAGGAAGAACGGCAGCATGCCGAGCGAGAGCAGCGTGAGCTGCCGGCTCAGGAGGAACATCGCGATCATCGTGGACGACCGCGACCGCCACGTTGGACGTGATCGAGGCCGCCGTGTCGGTCACCACGGCCTGGACGCCGCCGACGTCGTTCGACAGCCGCGACTGGATCTCGCCCGTCCGCGTCGCCGTGAAGAACCGCAGCGGCATCCGCTGCAGGTGGGCGTAGAGCGCGTTCCGCAGGTCCTGCATCACGCTCTGGCCGATGAGGTTGTTGAGGTACGACTGCCCGACGCCGATCAGCCCGGTCACGATCGGCAGGACGATCATCAGCCCGACGTACAGGTTGAGCTTGTCGTACTGCTGCCCGACGATGACGTTGTCGATCAGCAGCTTGAGCAGGTACGGGTTGACGAGGCCGATGAGGCTGGTGGCGACGATCGCGACCAGGACGACGACGACCTGCAGGCGGTACGGCCGGAAGAACGCGGCGATGCGGCGCGCGGTGCGGGCGCGGCGCTCCGGCGGGACGCGCGCGAAGTCGTTCGACGGTGGCGTGAGGCGCCCGCCACCGCCGCCGCGGCGGGCGCCGCTCAGGCTGGGGACCTTCGCGCCGGCGGCCTCGGCGGCCGCCAACCTCCTCGAGCCACCTCTCGGCGTCGATGGCGGCGCGGGCCCCGTCGCCGGCCGCGGTGACCGCCTGGCGGTAGCGGTGGTCCTGCACGTCGCCGGCGATGAACACGCCCGGGATCCGGCTCAGTGTGTGCTCGTGCGCCGTCGAGGTAGCCCTTCTCGTCGGTCTCCAGCCAGTCGGCGAACACGTCCGTGTTGGGCTTGTGGCCGATGGCGATGAACAGCCCCTCCATCGGCATCATCGCGCTCGCCGCCATCGCGGGTGTCGCGGAGGCGCAGCCCCTCGACCCTGGCCTCGCCCAGGACCTCGTCGATCGCGGTGTTGGTGTGGACCTCGATCTTCGGGTTGCCGTAGGTCCGGTCGATCATGATCTTGGAGGCGCGGAACCCGTCCCGCCGGTGGAGCAGGTGGACCCTGCTGGCGAACCGGGTGAGGTAGTTCGCCTCCTCCATCGCGGAGTCCCCGCCGCCCACGACCGCGATCTCGCGACCCCGGAAGAAGAACCCGTCGCAGGTGGCGCAGGCGGACACGCCCTTGCCGCGCAGCCGCTGCTCGCTCTCGATGTCGAGCCAGATCGCCGACGCGCCGGTGGCGATGATCATCGTCTCGCCGCGGTACTCCACGCCCCGGGCCCAGGCCCGGAACGGGCGCGCCGAGAGGTCCACGCGGTCCACGTCCACGTCCACGACGCGCGTGCCGAACCGCTCCGCCTGGGCCCGGAACCGGCCCATCAGCTCCGGGCCGTCGATCCCGTCGGGGAAGCCCGGGTAGTTCTCGATGTCGCTGGTCAGCATCAGCTGGCCGCCGGGCGCCGAGCCCGCGAGCACGATCGGCTCGAGGTTCGCGCGCGCGGCGTAGATCGCGGCGGTCAGGCCGGCCGGTCCGGAGCCGACGATCAGGACCTTCGACGCGGTCCGGCCCTCGTCCGCGGAGTCTCCGTCCGGGGCGCTCGCCATGGGCTCCGCCGCGCCCGGCGTCGGCGGCGATGATCGAGATGCGCGCCGAACGGGTTCAGGCTCGACCCGCCGCCGGCCGGCGTGGCGAGGTTGATCTTGAGCCCGCCGAGCGGGCTGGCGTCGCCGCGGTTGGTGTCGTCGGTCATGGTGAGATTGTGGATCCTGGTGTGGAGGCTTGTCCTGACGCCACTGTAGCACGCGGATCGTATACCCCCAGGGAGTATCCGCTCCAACGAGACGGCGGCGGGACGTCGGCGCTCGGCAGCCGCAGCCAGCTCTCGGACAGGAGGCTGCCACCATAGCCGGCGTCGGGGCGCCCGGGATACCGGGCCGGCCACGTCCGGTGTCACGAGACCCGTTCGACGCGGCCGAGGCGGCGGGTTGGCTAGCCCAGCTTCCGGAGCTCCGGCAGCACGTCCCGTCCCAGGATCTCCATCACGGCGGGGTTCCAGGCGTCGCGCACCGAGAAGATCACGTGCTGGGCGCCGGCGTCGGACAGCTCGCCGAACCGGTCCACGACCTGCTGCGGGGCTCTCGCCCTGGCCCCCGTCGAGCGCCAGCCGGACCGACTGCAGCGTCGAGCGCTCGATCTCGTCCGGGTCCCGGCCGACCGCCGCGCAGTGCTCGCGCAGCACCTCGTACTTGTGGTGGATCGTCTCCGGGCCGCCGAACACGTTGCAGGCGTCCGCGTACTGCGCGACCAGGCGCAGGGTCTTCCGCTCGCCGCCGCCCCCGATCATGATCGGCGGGTGCGGCCGGGTGAGCGCCTGCGGCGAGTTGAGGAGCCGGCCCGCCCGGTAGCGGCGGCCCTCGAACGCCGCCTCGGAGCCGCGCTCGCCGGACCACATCCCGTGGGCGATCTGCAGCGTCTCCTCGAGCATCTCGAACCGCTCGCCGAGGGGCGGGAACGGGAAGCCCAGGCTGCGCGACTCGTCCTCGTTCCAGGCCGCGCCGATGCCCAGCCACGCGCGCCCGCCCGACAGCACGTCGAGCGTCGTCGCCGCCTTGACCCACAGGCCCGGCAGCCGGTAGTGGACGCCGCCGACCATCAGGCCGAGGCGGGCGCGGGTCGAGTGCGCCGCCATGAACCCGAGCGTCGTCCAGCCCTCGAGCATCGGCTCCTCGGGGCGTCCCGACGCCGCGGATCTGGAAGAAGTGGTCCATGACCCAGATGGAGTCGAAGCCGGCGTCGTCGGCGCCGCGGACAACTGCGGGCGAGGGTGGGGCCGATGGCCTCGGGGCCGCCGGGCCAGGTGAACGAGGGGAGCTGGAGTCCTGCCTTCATGCGGTGGAGGGTAGCGCGGACCGCCGTCGGGGCGCGGCGCTGGAGGAGCTCGAGCGGCGGCGGGGACGCCCTGGCGTCAGCGGAAGAGGTCCTGCTCCGGCGCGATGATCAGGTCGCGGATCGAGCCCTCGCCGAGGGGCGGGTTGGCGCCCCGCGAACCAGCGCGACGGGCCGCCCGGCGGTCTTGCCCAGCGCGAGCTCGGCCGCCGAGGCCAGCTCGTCCGCGACCGCGCGGATCGTCGTCTTCATGACCCGCCCGTCCGCGTCCGGAGCTCGCCGCGCAGGTCCTCCAGCGGGAGCAGCCCGGAGACGCCGAGCGCGACGTCCGTGATGCCCCAGCGCCACGGACGTCCGAAGCTGTCGGAGACGATGACCGGCAGGTCGTGACCGAAGCGCTCCCGGAGCGCGGCCCGGATGCGCGCGGCGGACGCGTCCGGGTCCCGCGGCAGCAGCGTGACCGCGTCGCCCGAGTCCGGCCCCACGTTGGACGCGTCCACGCCGGCGTTCGCGCACACGAAGCCGTGCTCCGTCTCCACGATGAGGACGCCGTAGGCCATCCGCACGATCCGGCGGGCCTGCTGCATCACGACCTCGATCTGGCGCGGGTCGCGGTCCCAGGCGTCGGCCCAGGCGACGGCCTCCGGGCGAGGCGTCGATCGTCCGCAGGTCCACGATCGGCGCCCTCGGCCTTGGACACGATCTTCTGGGTGACGACGAGCACGTCGCCCGGCCTGGAGCGGGAGGGCGCCGGCGTGGCCTCCAGGGCGTCGCCGATCAGCGCCGCGAGGTCGTCGCCGGGTCGGACCTCCGGGCAGGCGGGCGAGGGCGAGGATCTCGACGCGGCCGGGCTCAGCCGGACACGGGGCGACTCCGTCGCGCAGTGCCTCGGCCAGCAGCAGGTCGTCGGGCGTGTCGATGTCCAGGCCCAGCACCCCGGGCACCTCGACGAACGCGGCGTCGGCCGACGACGCGAGCCAGGCGTGGGCGGCCCGGCTGTCGCCGCCGAAGGCGGGATCGATGACGTCCGGCGGGGCGAGCAGCAGGGCGTTCGTCCCGCGGCCGTGGCGGTCCGGCGCGAGGACCACGCTCGGGGCGCCGGCCGCGTCGCCGCCGCGTCGCCGGCCGCGAGGATCGCCGCGAGGTCGGCGGCGGTCACGGCCGGGAGGTCCGCCGGGAGCACCAGGATCCGGTCCGCCGGATCGCCTGCCCGCGCCTCCTGGAGGGCCGGGTTGAGGCCGCGCGACCGCTGGAGGACGGGCCTGGCGCCGGCGCCGGCCGCGACCTCGAGGACCTCGGGATCGGGCGAGACGACCACGACCTCGGTGACGCCCGGGCGTCGCGAGCGCCGCGGCGACGGTGCGCCGGAGCAGCCGCTCCACGAGGTCGCGGCGCTCCTCGGCGTCGAGGACGGCGCCCAGGCGGGACTTGGCGCCCTCGAAGGTGCGGACGGGGACGACGACGGCGGTCGTCGCCGATCGGCAGCGGGATCGTTCACGGCACGATGCTAGCGCGAGGCCGGCGTGGAGGCCGGAGGCGGCGACCACCGTGCGCACGACACGGTCGCGGACGGCGTCCCGGTCCAGGGCGTCGCCCTGCTCGGCCACGGCGATCAGCGCGCCGTCGAGGAGCATCGTCGTCGTCGCGGCGATCTCGTCGACGTCGGTCGCCGGGTCCAGCTCGCCGCGGCGGATGGCGTCGCGGACGAAGTCGGCCGAGAAGCTGCGCAGGTCGTCGCCGCGGCGGCGGAGCGCCTCGCGGATCCGCTCGTCGGACGGGGCCGCGGCCAGCGCCTGGAGGACCAGCGGCGCGCCGATCGCGTGGAACAGGGCGTCGAAGTAGCTGTCGATGGCGACGGTCAGGCGCTCGACCGGGATCGTCGATGGGGGCGAGGTTGCTCGGCCAGCTCGGCCAGCTCCTCGGGTGTGCCCGAGATGCACAGCTCGAGGAACAGCTCCTCCTTGCTGGGGAAGTAGCGGTAGATCAGGCCGACCGAGACACCGGCCTCGGCCGCGATGGAGGGGACGCTGGTGCCGCGGAAGCCGCCGGCGATGAACGCGCGCCGCCCGCCCTCGAGGATCCGCTCGCGCATCGCCTCCGCGTGAGCCGCCGGTCGCCTGGGCATCGTCGCCTCCGTCGTGATGAATGAGTGTTCATTTTGCCCCTTGACAGGGCGCGTCGTCATCCAGCATAGTGAATGAACAGTCATTCAGCAAGTGATGCGTGCGCGAACGTGTGGAGCGCAACGCCAGGTCATGTGAACGGAGTCGAGCGGAATGGAGCGAGCCGAGGGGCTGCAGGTGGTGCTCGGGGCGAGCGGCGGGACGGGCCGCGCGATCGTGGACGAGCTGGTGCGCCAGGGGCGCCGTGTCCGGGCGGTGTCACGGCGCGGAGATCGCGGGCCTCCCGGCGGGCGTGGAGCAGGTGCGGGCGGACCTGTACGACGCCGGCAGAGGCGTCGCGGGCGATCGCCGGCGCGTCGGTCGTCTACCACGCTGCCCAGCCGGCGTACGACAAGTGGCCCGGCAACTTCGAGCGGCTCAACGCATCCGTCGGCGATGCTGCGGCGAGCGCCGGTGCGCGCCTTGTCTTCGCCGACAACCTGTACATGTACGGCCCCGGCAGCTCGCCGATGCGCGAGACGACGCCCCAGCGCGCGACCGACCGCAAGGGCGCGCAACGGATCCGGCTGGCGGCCGCGCTGCTGGCGCGCCACGAGCGAGGCGAGCTCGAGGTGGCGATCGGTCGGTCCTCGGACTACTTCGGTCCGCACGGGACGAACAGCGGGGCGGGGGAGCGCGCGTTCGGAGCGCTGGTCGCGGGCAAGTCTGCGGCGGCCACGGGGCGTATCGACAGGCGAGCACTCGTTCAGCTACCTGCCGGACCTCGCCCGGGCGATGGTCGTCCTCGGTGACCGCGACGAGGCGGCCGGGCGCGCCTGGCACCTGCCGGTGATGGACCCGATCACGGTCCGGGCATTCCTCGAGCGGGCGTTCGCGGTGGCCGGGATGCCGGTGAAGATCCGCGTCGACGGGCCGCTGGCGCTCAAGGTCGCGGGGCTGTTCGTGCCGATGGCGCGCGAGGTCGGCGTCGTCATGTACCAGTGGACGGAGCCGTTCGTCAGCGACTGGTCCGCGTTCGAGGCAGCGTTCGGCCCGTTCGAGCGGACCTCGCTGGACGAGGCGCTGGCGACGACGATCGCGTGGTGGCGGGAGCGGGCCGCAGCTGCCGCGGCGTGAGGAGACAAGGCCGCTCAGCCGACGCCGAGGGCCTCCAGCACCTCGCCCGCGAGGCGGGCCCGGGACGCGTCGTCGGTCATGATCGTGTCCGTGACGTGCGTCCGCAGGCCGACCGCCCCAATGTCCGCTGCGGAGCCTGCATCGACACTGTCGAGCACGAACACGTCCACGAGGTCCGCGTACATCCGCGCGACGCCCAGCGCCGACGATTCGAAGCCCAGCGAGGCGAGCATCCGGTCCGCAGGGCCCTTGAGCGCGCGGCCGCCGATGATCGGGCTCACGGCCGCCACCGGCACGCCCCGCGCCCGCGCCGCGGCGATCGCGTCCCGCATGCCCGGCACCGAGAGGATCGGCCCGACCGACACCAGCGGGTTGGACGGGCACAGGACGATGGCCGACGCATCGTCCAGGGAGGCGAGCACCTCCGGCGTGGGCGTCGCGTCCGCGATCCCGGCGAACCGGATCGCCAGGACCTCCGGCTCCTGCCGGCGATGCACGAAGTACTCCTGGAACTCGAGCCAGCCGTCGGCCGTGCTGACCTCGGTGGCGACGGGTGCGTCGGTCATCGGCAGGATCCGCCCCGCGATGCCGAGCGACCTCTGCACCGCGAGGCACGCCTCCGTCACCCGTGCCCCGGCCCGGGCGCGAGCCGTGCGGGCGATGTGCAGCGCGAGGTCCCGGTCACCAAGGGAGAACCACGTCTCCTCGCCGTACGCGCCCAGCTGCGCCATTACCACGTGCGTGTCGCCCTCGATGCCCCAGCCCAACGCCGTCTGCTCGATCCCGGCCAGGTTGTAGAGGACGGTGTCGTGATCCGGCATGACGAGGAGCCCGTGCCGGATGCAATCGTCGCCGGTGTTGACGATGACCGCCAGCCGGTCGCCCGCCTGGGCCTGCAGCCCCTCGGCCAGCTTGGCTCCGCCCACGCCCCCGGCGAGCGCGACGATCGTCCCTCCGCGCGGTCCGGTCACCCGTTCAGGATCTCCATGCGGGTGTCTGCGCCCAGAGCGGGAACCCGATCCCCGTGGAGGCCATGCCGTCAGTCCTCCAGGTGGTCGTAGACGCCGGTGACCCGCACGAGGTAGGTGATCCGTGGCTGGGTGCGGAACGCTGGCGATCTGGGCTTCGTCGGGTCCCTCGGGGTGATAGCGGTAGGCGAGCTCCACGATGTGGTCGCGTGCAGGCCCGAGGTCGTGCACGACCTCGTCCACGATTCCCGTGATGCCGAGCCAGCGGTAGCCGTCCGCGGCGTCCACCACGGAGATGGCGACGCGCGGGTCCCGCAGCAGGTTCGCGCACCAGCGGCGCGGGAGGCGGCCGTTGAGCAGGATCCGGCCGTCCGGCTGGAGCCGGTACCAGACCACCGTCTGGCGCGGGGCGCCGTCGTCGTCGCTGGTGGCGACCGTGGCGAAGCGGGCCGCGTCCAGGAAGGCGCGTGCCGCGTCGGAGAGGGTGTCGGAGGAGTGGGGCATGCGCCCCATGGTAGCCCCGAGGGCCGGACCAACGGGCTCGGGACGGACCTACGGGCTCGGAGAGGACTGCGGGTACGGGGTGGCCTGGGGGCATCCGTTCCAGCGCCTGCGCGCAGTCGGACGGAGGGTTGCCGGGCGCTGCTGACGCGAGCTCCCCGGAGCGACGTGAGCACGCCGATGGCGGCCAGCCCGATCCCCGCGACGAGGAGCGTCACCCCGGCGAGGCCCACCGTCCGGGACGGTGCTGCGGCCGCGCCCGCGGTGGCCGGCATCGTGCCGTCCGCGCCCTCGGCCTCGATGGTCCCGTCGAGGTCCCGGTGCACGAGGCCCCGGCGCACGGCGTAGACGACGAGCAGGACGCTGCCGGCGACGATCGCGAGCACGGCGAGGATCCCGATGGCGCTCCGGCCGAGGTCGATCGTCATGCGTGAGGTCTCCCGCTGGGTGCCCGGTCGTCCCGCCGGTCGGTCCGTGCCTCCATCGTAACGGGTGGCGGCGCCCGTGCGAGAATGCCCCGTCGCAGCAGGAGGTTGGCATGGCGGACCTGGCGGAGATCGGCATCTTCGGGGGCTCGGGCTTCTACTCGCTGCTCGAGGACGTGCGCGAGGCGAAGATCGACACGCCCTACGGGCCGCCGTCGGACAGCTTCTTCCTGGCCACGGTCGCGGGCCGCACGGTCGCGTTCCTGCCGCGCCACGGTCGCAGCCACTCGATCCCGCCGCACAGGGTCAACTACCGCGCCAACGTGTGGGCGATGCGCTCGCTGGGCGTGAAGGCCGTCATCAGCCCGTGCGCCGCCGGCTCGCTCCAGCTCCACGTGGAGCCCGGCCACTTCGTGGTCAGCGACCAGTTCGTGGACCGGACGAACGGTCGCGCCGACACCTTCTTCGACGGGCCGATCGTGTCCCACGTCTCGTCGGCCGAGATCTACGACCCGGTCCTGCGCGGGATCGCGCTCGAGGTCATCCGCGAGCACGGGATCACCGTCCACGACGGCGGCACGGTCGTCGTGATCCAGGGCCCGCGCTTCTCCACGAAGGCCGAGTCCAAGTGGTTCAGCGACGCCGGGTGGGAGGTCATCAACATGACCCAGTACCCGGAGGCGTACCTGTGCCGCGAGCTGGGCATGGCGGTCGTCAACATCGCGCTGATCACCGACTACGACGCGGGCGTCCTGGAGGGGACCACGGCCGTCACGGCCCACGACGTCCTCGCCGTGTTCGAGCAGAACGCCGAGCGGATCCGCAAGGTCGTGCTGGACATGGTCGGCCGGTTCCCGGCGGACCTGGACGCGCTCGGGGCGCTGGACGCCCTCCGGCACACGCGCGGGCGACGGCCACGCGGCCGGCCCGGCGGACATCCGCATCTTCGAGACGGGCCTGTAGGCGGCTCCCTGCCGATGACGCTCCGGCCACGCCACCGCACCGCGCCCGAGCTCACGCACGGCTGCGTCCGCTGCGGCGCGCGGATCCCGCTCGACGAGTCCATGTGCGAGCGGTGCAACCCGCTCGGCCTCCGCGCGCCGGCCGCGTCGCAGGCGCACGGCACGGTCTTCGTGGGGATCGTGGCCGCGGTCGTCATCATGGCCGTCGTCGCACGCCTCAGCATCGCCGGTGTCGGGCCGTTCCGCGTCGCACGTGACCGGCGTGGTCGCGGATCCGGCGGGCCTCAAGGTGACCGTCAGCGTGACGAACGGCGGGTCACGCGGCCGGGAGCACCACCTGCCGGATCGACGACCCGTCGCTGGGCGGCATCGGGCCCGAGGCGGTGTTCGTCGAGAGCCCGCGGGTGGAGCCGGGCTCGACCGCGGTCTTCGACGTGGTGGTGGCCACGCTGGGCACCGAGCCGAGGCCGCTCACCGCGGACTGCGAGTCGTGACGGGTCCGGCGGCGAGTGGACCGCGGGGACCGGTTCGCCGACGGACGCCGCGTTCGCGCGGGAGATCGCGGAGCGGGCCGGCCTGATCCTGCTCGAGCGGTACGAGCGCGTGGAGCAGATCGACCACAAGTCGGCCAAGGACGTGGTGACCGAGGTGGACCACCTGTCCGAGGCCCTGATCATGGACGCGATCCGGGACCGCTTCCCGGGCGACGGGATCCTGGCCGAGGAGTCGGGCGAGCACAAGGGTGCCGACGAGTCGGCGTGCCCGGAGCCTCGCCCACGGGCGGACGTGGATCATCGACCCGCTCGACGGCACCGTGAACTACGCGAACGGCCTGCCGCACTTCTGCGTCTCGGTGGGCCTGGTGGTGGACGGCCGACCGGCCGCGGGCGCCGTCCACGACCCGATGCGCGGCGAGACGTTCTGGGCCACGGCCGACGGGCCGGCGATGCTCAACGACGCGCCGATCCACGCGTCGGCCAAGGACCGCCTCGACGACTACGTGATCGCGATGGCCCTCGGCGGGCGGTCGGTGACGTCGCGGGTCGCGCGCCGTGCGCCGGGCGGTCCGCGTGGCGCGGAACATGGGCTCGGCCGCGCTCGCGATGGCCTACGTCGGCCAACGGCCGCTTCGACGGCTACATCCAGTCCGGCGGGATGTCCGCGTGGGACATCGCGGCGGCGGGGCTGATCGCGGAGCGCGCCGGGGCCGTGGTCACGGACTCGGCCGGCGGCGCCTGGTTCGACGTCGCCCGCGCGACGCGGACGTTCGGCGTGCGTCGCGGCGCCGGCCCCGCACCACGCGGAGCTGCTGCGGCTGTCCCGGGAGCCCGAGCCGCCAGGACGGCGTTCGCTGGTCAGCCGGGACGGGACCGTCCTCAGCCGACCGGGTCGTCGTGCCAGCGCGGCGGTCGCGCGCGGAGCCTCGGCGAGCCCCCACGCGTCGCAGAACGCCTCCCAGCGGTCCGCGGTCGGCGCCCGGCCAGCGCGAGCTCGTCGACGTCCGCCTGCGGGATCGGCACGCCGTCGGCCGTCGTGCGCAGGCGGGCGAGATCGCGGTACAGCAGCGCCTCGTCCATCCGCTCGCGCAGCGTCGCGGCGAGGCCGACCGGGTTGCGCAGCCCGGGCACGTCCCAGTCGCTGCCGTTCGCCGGGACGTCCTCGAGCCGGCCGTACCGCGCGAGCACCGCCGACGCCGACTTGTCGCCCCAGCCCGGCAGGCCCGGGAACCCGTCCGACGCGTCGCCGACGAGCGCGAGGCGGTCCGGGACGCTCGCGGGCGGCACGCCCCACTTCGCGCGGACGCCGGCGTCGTCGTAGACGACGTCGCGGCGCCGGTCCCACAGGACGACGCGCCCGTCGCGGACGCACTGGGCCATGTCCTTGTCGGCCGAGCAGATGAGGACCCGCTCGACGCGGTCGTCCGCGGCGAACCGGTCGGCCGCGGCGGCGATCGCGTCGTCGGCCTCGAACTCCACCATCGGCCACAGGACGAAGCCCAGGGCCTCGATGGCCGCCTCGGCGATCGGGAACTGGGCGAGGACTGCCGGGTCCATGCCCTCCTCGGTCTTGTAGCCCGGGTAGAGGTCGTTGCGGAACGAGCGGACGACGCGGTCGGTGGCGCAGCCGACGTGGGTGGCGCCCTGCTCGCGGACCAGGTAGCAGAGCTGCTCCACCAGGCCGCTCACGCCCGACAGGACGATCCCGTCCCGTCCACGGACCGGCGGGCGCGGCGAGAAGTGGGCGCGGAAGAGCTCGTAGGTGGCGTCGACGAGGTGGACGCTGCATCGCGGCGGCTCAGTCGTCCGCCGAGCCCGTCTCCACCAGGCGCTTCAGCCGGTGGAGGTCGGCCTGGAAGATCGAGCGCAGGACGGGCGCCTGCAGCAGCGCGCCGAGCTCCGGGAGCAGCGGCGGGACCAGCGTCTCCGTCCCAGCGGACGATCGTGGTGGTGCCGTCGGCGCCGGGCTCGAGGGTGATCACGCCGCCGCCGGTGAACAGGCCCTCGTGGCGGATCGCGAAGCGGGTCGGCGGCTCGAACGCCGTGACCTCGACCGGGTCGGTGACCGAGATGCCGGCGATCCGCACCGTCGCCTCGCCCCGCGTGCCGACGTCGGTCGGGCCGGGCGTCGTCAGCCGGACCTCCCTCATCTCGCGCATCCACTCCGGCTGGAGCGGGATGTCCGCGACGACCGCCCAGGTCGCCGCGGGCGGCGCGTCCACGACGACCAGCATCCGGAGCGGCTCCGGGGGGCGGGTTCCGCGGCGGTGCGCGAGCCACCGGTCGAGAGCCCAGGTGAGGGGCGCCGCCGTGGCGGCGAGCAGGAGGAGGCGGCGGAGCATCGTGACCTCAGCGCATCCGGGTGGAGTGGAGGAGCACGCCGGCGCCGTCCAGCTCGATCAGGGCACGCTCGCCGTCGCCCGGCTGCAGGTCCACGGCCGCGACTGCGTCGGTCAGGACCGTCGCCTGGAACCCGAGGCGGACCGCGTCGATCGCGGTCGCCCGGACGCAGTAGTCCGTCGCGAGGCCCACGACCACCACGCTCTCGACGCCGGCGTCGCGCAGGAGAGACTCGAGCTCCGTGGGGACCGTCTGGCCGGTCGCCGGCGTCCCGCATCGTGAAGGCGGAGTACCCGTCCTCGCCGTTCGCGCCCTTGCGGATCGGCGGCGCGTCGTCGGGCACGTCCAGTGCCGGGTGGAGCGCTGCGCCCCACGTGTCGCGGACGCAATGGACCGGCCAGACCCCGCCGTCCGCAGCGAAGTGGGGCGTGTGCTCCGGGTGCCAGTCCTGGCTGTAGGCCACGAGCGCGCCGTTCGCGCGGGCGAGCGCGGCCTCCCGGTTGACGATCGGGATGATGTCCGCGCCCCCGCGCACGCTGAGGCTGCCGGCCGGGTCGGCGAAGTCGTTCTGGACGTCCACGACGATGAGCGCGACGCCCGGGTGATAGCGGAGCATGGCCGTACCGTACCGCGCCGGGCCGGGGTACGGGCGCGCGTGGAGCCCATGTCCGCCCCCCAACGCCCCGTCAGCCCTCGCCAACGCTCCGTCAGCCCCCGCCGTCGCCCGTCGTCGGGTCCATGTCTCCGGCCACGTCCAGCAGGTACCCGATCCCCTGGAACGTGCGGATCCGCCCGGTCTCGCCCGGGCGGGCCCCGAGCTTGCGGCGCACCCGCGACACCCACACGCGCAGGTACGGCAGGTCGTCGCGGTACTCCGGGCCCCAGACCTTGGTGAGCAGCTCCGTGTGGAGGACCACCTTGCCGGCGTTGGCGGCGAGGTGCTGGAGCAGCAGCCACTCGGTCCGGGACAGCTGCACGACCTCGCCGGCGCGCGTGACGACGCGCCGCTCGAGGTCGATCTCCACGTCGTCGAAGCGCGATGATGCCGGCACCCGGCTGCGACCCCGATGCGCGCCGGATGACGGCCCGGACCCGCGCCGCGAGCTCGTCGGGGTGGAACGGCTTGGCGATGTAGTCGTCCGCGCCGAGGTCCAGGCCCTTCGCCTTGTCCGCCGTCGGAGCCCTTGGCCGTGAGCAGGATCACCGGGCACCGGCCGGCGCTCGTGGAGACGGCGCATGACCTCGATGCCGTCGAGGTCCGGCATGACGATGTCGAGCAGGACGATGTCCGGCCGGACCTCCTCGGCGCGGGCGAGCGCATCCTCGCCGCCGTTCGCCGTGACGACGCGGAAGCCCTCCTCGCGTGAGCGCGATCGACACGAGCTTCGTGATCCGCGGCTCGTCGTCGGCGACGAGCACCAGCGGCCGGGTGCTCATGGGGACACCTCCTGCGCCTGAAGTGTGCGCCGACGGCACCGATCCGTCATGGCCGAGCACGGGTCCGCCCGCCGACCGACGCTGCCGGTGCCGTGGCGTGGCTCCGCGGGAGTCGCCAACCTGAGCGCCCGCGGCGTCCCGGCGCGACGCGACCGCAACGCGGTCGCCGCCCACGCCGCGCGTCCATCGGGGCTACCCTAATCGCCGCCCGGGCGAGCGTCGCCCACGCGTCCACGGAGCCCCGATGCACATCGACGACTTCAAGCAGCAGCTGCCCGACATCGACGAGGTCGAGACCCGCGAGTGGCTCGACTCCCTGGACCAGGTCCTGGACCAGGAGGGCGAGAACCGCGCCCGCTTCCTGATGTACAAGCTGCTGAAGCGGGCCCGCCAGCGCCACATCGGCGTCCCGACCCTGACCCAGACCCGCTACATCAACACGATCAGCCCCGAGCAGGAGCCCTGGTTCCCGGGCGACGAGGCGCTGGAGCGGCGCATCCGGCGGCTGATCCGCTGGAACGCCGTGGCGATGGTCCTGCGGGCGAACAACCGGTTCCCCGGGCTCGGCGGTCACCTCGCGACCTACGCCTCGGCGGCCAGCCTGTACGAGGTGGGCTTCAACCACTTCTTCCGCGGCAAGGACCACCCGGGCGGCGGCGACCAGGTCTACTTCCAGGGTCACGCGGCGCCGGGCATCTACGCCCGGGCGTTCCTCGAGGGCCGGCTCACGCAGGACAACCTGGACCGCTTCCGCCGCGAGACCGGCGGCGGGGGCCTGAGCTCCTACCCGCACCCGCGCCTGATGCCGGACTTCTGGGAGTTCCCGACGGTCTCGATGGGCCTCGGTCCCGCTGGCCGCCATCTACCAGGCCCGGTTCAACCGGTACCTGCAGAACCGCGGCATCAAGGACACGTCCGACCAGCGCGTCTGGGCGTTCCTCGGCGACGGCGAGATGGACGAGCCCGAGTCGATCTCCGGCATCTCCCTCGCGGCGCGCGACGGCCTCGACAACCTGACGTTCGTCGTCAACTGCAACCTGCAGCGCCTCGACGGTCCCGTCCGCGGCAACGGCAAGGTCATCCAGGAGCTGGAGGGCCTGTTCCGCGGCGCCGGCTGGAACGTCATCAAGGTCGTCTGGGGTCGCGAGTGGGACGACCTGCTCGCCCGCGACGTGGACGGCGTGCTCGTCGAGAAGATGAACACCACGCTCGACGGCGAGTTCCAGAAGTACTCGGTCTCCACCGGGGCCTACGTCCGCGAGCACTTCTTCGGTCCGGATCCGCACCTCCGCGGGCTCGTGGACCACCTCTCCGACGACGACCTGCTGCGCCTGCGCCGCGGCGGCCACGACTACCACAAGGTCTACGCGGCCTACAAGGCGGCGACCGAGTACACGGGCGCCCCGACGGTCATCCTGGCCAAGACCGTCAAGGGCTGGACCCTCGGCCGCGGCGTCGAGGCTCGCAACATCACGCACCAGGCCAAGAAGCTCAACGAGGACGAGCTCCGGGTCTTCCGGGACCGCCTGGAGCTGCCGATCCCCAACGACCAGCTCCGCGAGGCCCCGTACTTCCACCCGGGCCCGGACTCCGACGAGGTCCGGTACATGCTCGAGCGCCGCGCCGCCCTCGGCGGTCCCGTGCCGCGGCGCGTGGTCCGGGCGCCCGCCCTGCCCCGGCCCAGCGCCCCCGTCGACGCCGAGTTCAACGGCGGCAGCACGACCGCGGTCTCCACCACCATGGTCTTCGCCCGGCTCCTCCGGAACCTGATCCGGGACCCGAAGCTCGGCAGGCGGATCGTCCCGATCATCCCGGACGAGGCCCGGACCTTCGGCATGGACCCGCTGTTCAAGGAGGTCGGCATCTACGCGGCCCACGGGCAGCGCTACGACCCGGTGGACTCGGAGCTCGTGCTCTCGTACCGCGAGGCCCGCGACGGCCAGGTGCTGGAGGAGGGGATCAACGAGGCGGGCTCGATGGCCTCCCTGCAGGCCGCCGGCACGGCGTACGCGACGCACGGCGAGCCGATGATCCCCTTCTACATCTTCTACTCGATGTTCGGGTTCCAGCGGACCGGCGACCAGGCCTGGGCCTTCGCCGACCAGCGCGGGCGCGGCTTCATGATCGGTGCCACGGCCGGCCGGACGACGCTCGCGGGCGAGGGCCTGCAGCACGACGACGGCCACTCGCAGGTCCTGGCGTCCACGGTCCCGGTGGTGCGGGCCTACGACCCGGCGTTCGCCTACGAGCTGGCCGCGATCATCCGCGAAGGCATCGGGCGCATGTTCGGCGACGGCGAGGACGTCTTCTACTACGTCAACGTCTACAACGAGAACTACCCGCAGCCGGCGAAGCCCGAGGGCGTCGACGAGGGGATCGTCAGGGGCCTCTACCGGTTCGCCGCGGCGCCCGAGATCGCGGAGCCGAAGGGCCGCGTCCGGCTCGTCGGATCGGGATCGATCCTGCAGCAGGTGCTGGCGGCGCGAGACCTGCTGGCCGAGCGATACGGGGTCGCGGCCGAGGTGTACTCCGCGACGTCCTTCCAGCAGCTCCGCCACGAGGCGCTGCAGGTCGAGCGCTGGAACCGGCTCAACCCGGACCAGTCGGTCCGCGTGCCGTACGTGGCGCAGGTGCTGGGCGCGGACGGCGGGCCCGTGGTCGTGGCCACGGACTGGATGAAGACCCTGCCGGACCTCGTGGCGCCCTGGGTGCCCGCGCCCTATCTCGTGCTGGGGACGGACGGCTTCGGCCGGAGCGACACGCGCGAGGCCTTGCGTGACCACTTCGAGATCGATCCGCCCGCGATCGCGGCTGCGGCGCTCTCCGGGCTCGCCCGCGCCGGCGCGTACGATCCGGCAGCGGCCGCCGCGGCCGTCCGGGACCTGGGCCTCGACCCGGACGGAGCGGACCCGCTCGTCAGCTAGCACCGCGACCGCCGGCTGCCGCGAATCTGGCTCCGCGGCCACTGCCTCCCGGGTGCAACGCGAAATGCGCCGCACGTGCCGGGAGGGGACCGGGCCGTGCGGCGCATTGGACCGGGACCGCCCCGTCACAGGCGGGACCCGGCGTGGCGTACGCGCCAGGTCGCAAGTCTAGGCGGGTGACCCTCGCGATCCCATGCCTGAACCGGTCTCCAGGTGTTGCATGCGTATTGCATTCGCCACCGGACACCACCCGAGACCCGAGACCTGTGCGCAGGGACGCCTGCGTTCGCGTATCAAGCACGCTTGACGTTCGTCGGACGGCAAATTACGATCGGTCGATCGCGCTCCACCGAGCCGGGCGTCCCCTCGTCCTGCAACCGGCGTGCCACAGGAGCAACACGTGGACCTGGGATCGTTCACCAGCGGGATGCTGACCGGCCTGCGCGAAGGGGTCGAGGCGGCGCTCATCATCAGCATCCTGCTGGCATACCTGGCCCGCACCGGGAACCGCCGGTCTTTCGGCCGGATCTGGGTGGGGACGGGCGCGGCCGTCGTCGTGAGCCTGGTCGCCGGCGTCACCCTCTTCGTGACCGTGGGCGAGCTCCAGTCCCCGTGGGAACAGATCTTCGAGGGCCTCGCGATGCTCCTCGCGGCGTCGGTGGTCACCTGGATGCTGTTCTGGATGCGCCGGCAGTCCGCCAGCGTCCGTGGCGAGCTCCAGGCCGCGGTCGACCGGGCTCTCACGGAGGGCACGGTCTTCGGCCTCGCGATCCTCGCGTTCACCGCGGTCATCCGCGAGGGACTCGAGACGTCCCTGTTCCTCGTGGGCCTGGCCACGTCGTCCCGGGGTGGGGCGACGAGCGTCATGCTGGGCGCCCTCGTCGGACTTGCCATCGCCGTGCTCCTCGGCGCCGGGTTTTACCGCGGGGCACGCGTGATCAACCTCCGGACCTTCTTCCGCTGGACCGGCATCGCCCTGATCTTCATCGCGGCCGGCCTCCTCTCCAGCGCGATCCACGAGTTCATCGAGATCGGCTGGATCACGGCGGGGACAGGGACCGCGTTCGACATCTCGGCCATCCTGCCGCACGAGCAGATCGCCGGCGCACCCGACGGGGTCGCCCTGGTCGTGGGCCAGTTCCTCCACGCCCTGTTGGGCTACAACTCACAACCCGAGATCACCACGCTTCTCGTGTGGGGAGGGTACGTGGCTGTCGTGCTCACGCTGTTCCTGCGGCCCCTTGCGCCGAGGCCCCACAGGGCGGTCGCGGCGCCCGACACCAGCGTCGTGCCCTGAGTCGGGGCCTTGCCCGCTCAGCCCTTGGGGACCAGCTTGAGCAGGTCGCCGTGGGCGAGGTCCGTCAGGTACACCTCGCCGGCCTCGTCCGTTCCGATCGAGCTGATCGAGCGGCCGGTCTCCAGCAGGGTCACCGGCGCTTGTGGACCAGCGATGCCTGCATCGATGGCCCACAGGGTTCCGCTGCAGTAATCCGAGAACAGGTAGGCGCCGCGCAAGGCGGGGATCGCGCTGCCGCGGTAGACCACCCCACCGATGATGCTGCAGCCGGCTCCATGCCCGTACTCTGCCACCGGCATCGTCACGCCGGCCGGGTCGCAGCCCGTGGCCGGCTCGTAGCAGTGACGACCCTCCCAGCGCCGCCAGCCGAAGTCGAGGCCCCGGGCGGTCGCAGGCGCGGCGTCGACCTCCTCCCACAGGTTCTGTCCGACGTCGCCGATCCACAGCGTGCCCGTGGCTGGATCCACGCTCGCCCGGTACGGGTTGCGCAGGCCGTAGTGGAGGATCTCGGGACGGGCACCGGACTGCGCGACGAACGGGTTGTCGGCCGGGATCCCGTACTCGAGCGCGCCGGACGGCCCGCCGAGCACGTCAAGGCGGATGATCTTGCCCAGGATCGTGTCCAAACGCGATGCGCGGTTCTCGGGGTCGCCGCCGCTGCCCCCGTCACCGAGCCCGACGAGCAGCATGCCGGTGGGGTCGAACCCGATCCAGCCGCCGTTGTGGTTGGGGTACGGCTGGGGCTCGACGAGGAGGATCCGCTCCGAGGCGGCGTCAACGGTGTCCGCACCGGGGGAGCTGCACGCAGCTCGGCCATGGTCGTCGCGCCCGAAAGGCCGGAGTAGTGGACGTAGAGACGGTTCTCGCCACCGGTTCCGAACCCGGGCGCGAACGCGAGGCCGAGCAGGCCCCGCTCGCCTCCGGCGGTGACGCGATCGGCCAGGTCCAGGTATGGCGCCGGGAGGAGCGAGCCGTCACGGAGGACGCGAACGCGACCACCCTGCTCGGCAACGAAGAGTCGGCCCGAGCCGTCATGCGCGGAGGTGACCCACAACGGCGCGTCGAGGCCAGAGGCCGCGGTCTCCAGGCCGGCCGTGACGGCCGCAAGGTCGAGGCGGTCCGACGCGCCGATGCTCGCTGCGACGCTCGTTGGGATCGCGGGCGTCGCGGGCGTCGCGGACGAGCTGCCGCCGGCCGGCGAGGCGGGCGCGGATACGCCAGACGGAGGTGCGGTGATGGGACCCGGGCCCGCGCAGGCACCCGCGATCGCGACCAGCGCAACCAGCGCGACTCGCCTGACCGCGGAGTGCCCGAGCATCGTCAGCCGGCGACGCGGGCGCGTTCGACGCGGGCGGCGAACGCCTCTGCATGGAGGGCGCTCGTCCCGTCCTCATCGTGGCGGAACAGCACGTAGGCGCTCATGCCGTCGTCCAGGAACGGGACCAGGCGATGCGCCCACGCGTCGAGCGCCGCCTCGTCGTAGGCCGTCCGCCTCAGGCGCAGGTACAGGAACGGTCCCGTCCGCCGGATGTCCGGTGTCTCGTCCTGGTCGTCGAGGTCGGTGGTACACAGGACGGCGTCCGCGGCGCGGAGCGCGGCGAAGGTCTCGTCCACGTGCCACGTCGGGTGCTGCGCCTCGATCACCAGCGGGATCGCCCGAGGCCAGGCCCCCAGCAGCGCCGCGAGACGCTCGTCGTTGCGGGCAGCCTCGCCCGCGATGCGGAACAGCACCGCTCCGAGGCGGTCCCCGAACTCGGGCAACGCCTCCGTGAGCCACGGCACGGACTCGACCGGATCGCCGTACAGCGCCCGGATGCTGGCGCCGCGCTGCGCCTTGACCACGAACCTGAACGACGCGGGGACGGCGTCGCACCACGCCCGGATGCGCTCGACGGTTGGCCGCGCGTAGAAGGTGTTGTTCAGCTCGCATGCGGGCAGCCGCGCCGCATAGTGGGGGAGCCGCTCGCGATCGCGCAGTCCGACGGGGTAGAACCTCGGCGCCCAGCCCGCATAGGCGAAGCCGCTCGTGCCCGCCAGCACCTGCCCGCGCCGACGCGGGGCGTCGATCGTCAGGCCTCGCCCGGGGTCGAGCAGGCCGTGCCGTCCGAATGCCCGCCCGCCTCGAGCCTGTCCACCACTGCCCCGAGGCCGCGCTCGATCGCGGCCCGGTCAGCCGGGGTCACGATGTCCAGGAAGTAGCGTGCGACACCGTCCAGGTGGGTGCTCGACGCCTCGCGAAGGCGATCCAACCCGGCCGGCGTCAGCGCCGCCTCCGCCCCGCGGGCGTCGGTCGGACAGACGGAGCGCTCAACGTTGCCGTCCGCCACGAGGCGGTCCACGAGGCGCGTGATGCCGCTGCGCGAGAGCAGGACCCGTTCCGCGAGGACGCTCATCCGGAGCCGGCGGCCTGGGGCATTGGCCAGCTGGATCAGTGCGTCGTACTCGGCGAGCGAGAGGCCGTGGGCTGCCTTCAGGTCCTCGTCCATGCGTCGCACGAGGTGTGAATGGGCGTGGAGCATGGTCCGCCAGGCTCCGAGCCGGGCGTCGTCGGCACTCGTGGCGGCGGAGGAGGTCGCGACTGCGACGCTGGTGGCGCCGCGGCCGCGAGCGACGAGCTCGGACGTCATGGCGCCATCCTACCTCAACGGGAAAGTAGTTGACAAGGCAATGAGACGGGAATGAGAACCGTCTACGGTGATGCGTGGAGCGGAGGGTTCCGGGCGCGGTCCGCGCCGTCGCCTCGCACGCACCCGCGGCATGAGTGGTATCCGCCGACCTGCTCGCGTTAGCATCGGGTCCGACCCGCAACGAGGATCCCATGCCCGAGTTCGACGTCGAGGCGCTGCGCGCCCGCTTCCCGGCCCTGTCCATCGAGCAGGACGGCCGCCCCGTCGCGCTGTTCGACGGCCCCGGCGGCACGCAGGTCCCCGACACCGTCATCGAGGCCGTCGCCCGCTACTACCGCGAGTCGAACGCCAACCACGACGGCGCGTTCCTCACGTCGCGCCGCAGCGACGAGGTCGTTGCACGATGCCCACCAGGCGCTCGCGGACCTCCTGAACGCGGCCGACGCCTCCGAGATCAAGCTCGGCGCCAACATGACGACGCTGACGATGCACGTCGCGCGGTCGATCACCGCGACCATGGCGCCCGGCGACGAGATCGTCGTCAGCGGCCTGGACCACGAGGCCAACGTGGGCCCGTGGCGCAGCGCCGCCGCGGATCGCGGGGTCACGGTCCACACCGTGGACATCCGCCCGGACGACGTCACGCTCGACATCGAGCGCGTTCGACGCCCTCCTCCACGGACGGCCGAAGCTGGTCGCGTTCGGCTGGGCGTCGAACGCGGTGGGCACCATCAACCCCGTGGCCGAGCTGGTGCGCCGCGCCCACGAGGCGGGCTCGCTGACCTACGTGGACGCCGTCCATGCCGCGCCCGCACCTGCCGATCGACGTGCAGGCCATCGGCACCGACTTCCTCGCCTGCTCGGCCTACAAGTTCTTCGGGCCGCACGTGGGCGTGCTGTACGGGCGCCGGGAGGTGCTCGACGCGCTGCCCGACCTACAAGCTGCGCCCGGCGTCCGACCGGTTCGAGACCGGCACCGGCAACTTCGAGGGGTATCGCCGGGGCGCTGGCGGCGGTCGAGTACATCGCGGAGGTCGGGCGACGGTTCGGGGCGCCGTTCGCGGCGCCGGTTCCCGGGCATGACCGGCCGGCGGCTGGAAGCCCACGCCGGCATGGCGGCGATCCGCGCCTACGAGATGCCGCTGTTCGGCCGGCTCCTCGACGGGCTGGAGGCGATCCCGGGCGCGAAGGTCTGGGGGATCACCGACCGCTCGCGGTTCGCGGAGCGCACGCCGACCGCCGCCGTGACGTTCCGCGGGCATCACGCCGGAGGCCGTCGCGACGGCCCTCGGGCGAGCGCGGGATCGCCACCTGGTGGGGCGACTTCTACGCGACCGGGCGTCATCGAGCGGCTGGGCCTGGCGCCGGAGGGCGTGCTCCGGATCGGCCTGACGCACTACAACACGACCGCCGAGGTGGACCGGCTGCTGGCCGAGCTCCGCGACATCGTCGAGCGGCCGCCCAGGCGCCGGTGCAGGCCCCGCGCCGCCGCGCCGCCCCGCCGCCCGCAGGCCTACCGGGCGTCGATCCGGTAGACGGTCCCGTTCAGGTCGCACAGGTACAGCTCGCCCGCGTCGTCCTGGCCGAAGCCGGAGATCGAGGCGCCCCGAGCCCGTGCCGAGGAGCCGGACCGGCGTCGGCCTGCGAGGCCGCCGTGCTCGGGACCGCCCAGACCTCGCCGCTGCAGTAGTCGCCGTAGACGTACCAGCCGGCGAGCGCCGGGATGGCCGTGCCGCGGTAGACGTAGCCGCCGGTGATCGGCGCACCGGCCGTTGGCGGCGTGCGAGTACTCGAGCAGCGGCTTCGTCTTGCCGGTCGTGGTGCAGCCCGATGGCGGGCTTGTAGCAGTGGAACCCCTCCATCACGCGCCAGCCCCAGTTGACGCCGCGGCCCGGGCCGGTGGTCGTGCGGACGGCCCGATCGACCTCCTCGTACCGGTTCTGGCCGACGTCGCCGATCCACAGGTTGCCGTTCGCGCGGTCGAACGAGAACCGCCACGGGTTGCGGAGGCCGCGCTGCCAGATCTCGTCGCGGCCCGGCCTTGCCGACGTACGGGTTGGTCGACGGGATGCAGGTAGTGCCGCGTCGCGGTCGTGCCGTTGACGTTGATCCGCAGCATCTTGCCGAGCAGGCGTGGAGGTGCTCTGGGCCCGGTTGCCGGGGTCGCCGCCGGAGCCGCCGTCACCCATGCCGATGTAGAGGTAGCCGTCGCGGCCGAACGCGATCATGCCGCCGTTGTGGTTCGCGTAGGGCTGGCGCGATCCGTGATGATCGTCCGGCCCGAGCCCGCGGCCACGCGGTCGGGGTTGGTGGAGGAGGCCCGGTACTCGCGGACGACCGTGTTGCCGCTGCGGTCCGTGTAGTCCACGTAGAACTTGCGGTTGGTCTTGAAGCCCGGGTGGAACGCGAGGCCCAGGAGGCCCTGCTCGCCGCCCGTCGAGACGGAGCCGCGTGATGTCGAGGAACGGCGTGCGCGAGCAGCGAGCCGCCCTTGACGATCCGGATGCTGGCCCGTCTTCTCGACGATGAACAGGCGATTCGTGCCGTCGCGCGGGCTCGTGACGAGCACCGGCTGCGAGACCGCGCTCGTCACGACCGTGAGCTTGACCGTGGACGAGGTCGGCGCGGCCGGAGTCGGGCTGGCGCCCGTGAGCGGGGCGCTCACGACCGACGCCGCCGCGGCTGATGGCATCGCAGTGCAGATCGCATGGCGACGAGCCGCCGATCGGATGGCGGTGGAGGGCGGGATCGCCGGGGTCATCGGCTGCCTCTGGACGCGGGAGGTAGGCGCGAATAGTGCACGCGGACCGCCGTCCTGTCGACCTCGGTTCCTCGGGCCGAACCCGATGCGTACCACGCTTGGCGGGGACCGCCGGGGATCGTCCTCCGTATCGGCGAACGGAGCTCCTGCGCTCTGCGGGTGCGTGCTGCGCATGGGCGGGCCGTCGGGCCGGCGCCGGCACCGGATCTCGGGATCGCTACCCCTGGTACGCATACGGCAGCGCTGGACCACGCTGGACCGCAGCTCGGACCTGGCCCCGAACGGTCCCGCCGTCGCCGGTCACCGCCGTATCCTCCGCCCATGACCTTGACGACCGACCGCGCCTGGGGCGCCCAGAGCATGACGGCGCCGCTCCGCGAGGTCCTCGTGAAGGCGCCCGGCGCTGCCTTCGCGCGGGCCTTCGACGACCCCGCCGTCGGCTTCCTCCGCCCGGTGGACCTCGACGCCGCCCGCCGCGAGCACGACGGCCTCGTCGAGACGCTGACGCGCCTCGGCGCCGACGGTCCACGTCCTGGACGCCGAGACCGACGACCCCGACCTCGTCTACGTCTTCGACCCGATGCTCATCGCGGACGGCGGCGCGATCCCGCTCCGCCCCGGCAAGCCCAACCGCGCGGGCGAGCCCGCGGTGCTCGAGGCCTGGACGCGCGCCCGCGGCATCCCGACGCTGGGGCGGATCGAGGCGCCGGGCACGCTCGAGGGCGGCGACACGTTCTGGCTGCGGCCCGGACCTGCTGTGCATCGGCCGGACGCTGCGCACGAACGACGCCGGCGCGCGCCAGCTGGCGGCGATCGCCGGCGGCGACGCGCGGATCTTCGACGTCCCGTACTGGAAGGGCGCCGGCGGAGCTGGTCCACCTGCTGTCGGTGATCTCGCCCGTGGCGGACGACCTGGCGGTCGTGTTCCTGCCGCTGCTCCCCGTCGGGCCTGTACGAGCTGCTCGCGGACCTCGGCATCCGCCTGGTCGAGGTGCCCGAGGAGGAGTACCCGACGCTCGGCTGCAACGTGCTCGCGGTGCGTCCCGGGCGTGGTGGTCACGGCGGAGGGCAACGACGTCACGCGCCGGCGCCTGGAGGCCGCGGGCTGCGAGGTCCACGCGATCCCGCTCCGCGAGGTGGGCGAGAACGGCTCGGGCGGGGTCACCTGCCTGACGCGCCCGGTGCTCCGCGCATGACCGCGCTCGCGGCGCCTCAGCACCGTCGCCCGCGCCGCGGCCGCAGCCGTCGACCCGGACCTCGCTGGCCGCCGACCTCGCGGCCCTCGTCCGGATGCCCTCCGTCACCGGGGACGAGGTCGCGATCCAGGGGCAGCCTCGCGGACCGGCTCGAGGCGCTCGGCATGACGGTCGAGATCTTCCACCCCGATCCCGCCGCGATCCGCGAGGACCCGGACTGGCCCGGCGAGGAGGTGCCGCGGGCGACCCTGCCCGTGGTCATCGGGCGGGCGGGCCGGCCGGGGAGCTTCCGGCTCGTGCTGTCGGGCCACGTGGACGTGGTGCCGGCCGGCGACCCGGCGACCTGGACCGGCGACGCGTTCTCCGGCGAGATCCGGGACGGGCGACTGTACGGGCGCGGCGCCTGCGACATGAAGGGCGGCGTCGCGGCGATCCTCGGCGCCGTCCGGGCGCTGCGGCGTCACGCGGCGCGCTCGAGCACGCTCCAGGGCGAGCTGATCGTGGCCCTCGTCCCGAGCGAGGAGGACGGCGGGCAGGGGACCCTCGCCGCGATCCGCGCGGGCGTCACCGGGGACCTGTGCGTCATCCCGGAGCCGTCGTCGCTGGACGTCGTCATCGCCCATGCGGGCGCCATCACGTTCCGGCTCACGGTCCCGGGCAGGGCCGCGCACGCCAGCCGCCGGACCGAGGGCGTGTCCGCGCTCGACAACCTGCAGACGCTGGTGCGCGCGCTGGAGGCCGACGAGACGCGGCGCAACGCCGCCGAGACGGAGCCCGCTGATGACGGCGCTCGGGCTGCCGTACCCGACGATCGTCGGCAAGGTCGCGGGCGGAGAGTGGGCGTCGACCGTGATGGACCGCGTCGTCGCCGAGGGGCGCTACGGCGTGCGGCTGGGCCAGGACCCCGGAGGCGGCGGCCGACGAGCTGCGGGCGTGCATCGCCGCCGCCTGCGCCAGGGACCTGTTCCTGCGCGTTCCAGCCGGCGACGGTCGAGATCACCGGGCGCCCGGTTCGCCTCCGCGCGCGTCCCCGCGGACCATCGCGCTGCCCGTCGGGCTGATCGCCACCGCCAAGGCCGTCACCGGCCGCGCGGCCGAAGGCGCTGCGGCGTCCCGTACGGCGCGGACATGCGGCTGTTCATCAATCGTGGGCGACACGCCGTGCGTGATCTTCGGGCCCGGGCGACGTGCGGCTGGCCCACGGCGCGGACGAGCGCGTGCCGCTGGCCGAGGTCGAGGCCTGCGCCCGGGTGCTGGCCGCCTGGGTCGCGGACGAGCTGGGGGCCGGCGTGGCCTGACACCGGCGACGGGCGCGTCACGTCGCCGAATTGAGACGGGCCGGCAGTCCCGGCCGGCGCGGATCCGGCCTCGACGACTAGCCGATCCGCAGGCCCAGCGCGGCCGCGATCACCATCGCCTGCTCGACGTCGATCAGCGCCTCCGCCACGTCGCACTGCAGCGGATCCAGCGCCGACAGGTCGCTGCCCCGCAGGTCCGCGCCGCGAAACGACGCCCCGTGCATCCAGGCGCCCGACAGGTCCGTGTCCCGGACGGTTCCGCCTTCGAACCGGGCGCCGGTCGAGGTCGGCCTCGCGGAGGCGGACGCCGTGGAGCGAGGCCTTGCGCAGGTCCGCGCCGCGCAGGCCGACCAGGGACCAGTCACCGCCCTCGACCGTCAGCAGGTCGAAGGCGCACCGGTCGAACGTGCTGCCCACCAGCTTGCACGCCGTGAACCGGCGCGTCGAAGAAGTTGCAGCCCGTGAAGGTGCAGTTCGTGAACGCGGCGTCGATGTGGGTCGAGGCGTTGAACCGGATGCCCCGGAACGTGCAGGCGTCGAACGACGCCCCGCGATCCTCGAGGTCGGACAGGTCCACGTCGGTGAACAGGACGGCGTCGTAGCGGGAGCCGGAGACCGCGCGCGGATCCCACGTGAGCCGGTCCACCTCCGAGGTCGTGGCCGGTGCCGGGGTGCCGTGCCTGCGGTCGCCACGGTCGGCCGCCTCGCTCCGCGACGTCGCCGTCGCCGCGACCGCGGCGGCGGCCTCGCGTGCGACCGTCCGGCGGTGCGCACCGGAGCACGACCATGGGGATGATCACCGCGCTTGCGCCGAGGATCCCGAGCGCCGTGTAGCCCACTGCGGCCACGATCAGCCCGGAGCCGAGGCTCGCGGCTGCCGCCGAGCTCCAGATCAGCGCGTCGGCGACGCCCTGGACCCGCGTCCGCTCGTGGATCTCGAGGTTCTCCGACAGCATCGCGCTGCCGGCCACGAACCCGAAGCTCCACCCGAGGCCCAGCAGGAACAGCGCGAGCAGCAGCACGAACCCGCCGTCCGGCGGGGCGAGCGCCGCCATCAGCGGAGGCGATCGCCGAGCACGGTCGTCGCCGAGGAAGATCGTCGGCACGCGCCCGAACCGGTCCGACAGCCAGCCCGACAGCGGCGAGAACGCGTACATCCCCAGCGTGTGCCCCGACAGCACCAGGCCCACGGCGCGCCAGGTCGTGCCCGTGCTCGGTCATGTGGAGCGGCGTCATCGTCATGATCAGCACCATCACGAACTGGCCGACGACCAGCGCCACGATCGCGGCGGCCACGGCCGGCCGGCGGAGGATCTCGCGGACGGGGAGGATGACCGCGGGCTCGGCGTCGGGATCGACGCGGGTGGACTCGTCGGCGAGGTCGTACGGGTCCGGCCGCAGCATCACGAACGAGAGCAGCGGCCGCCAGGCCGACGAACACGACCGGCACGAGGTAGGGCCCGGCGAGCGGCGGCAGCCCGATGCCGACGGCGAAGTCGGACGCGATCGGCACCAGCCACGGCCCGACGACCGAGCCGACCGTCGCCGCCCAGACGACGAGGCCGATCGCGGAGGCCCGTCGCTCCGGCGGGACCATGTCGGCGGCCGCGTAGCGCGAGAGCTGGTTGGCGGCGTTGCCGAAGCCGATGAGCACCGTCCCGAGCAGGAGCAGCGGGAACGAGCGCGTGACGACCGCGGCGGTGGCGATCAGGGCGCCGATCACGCCCACGGAGTAGCCGGTGACGAGGCCGGTCCGTCGGCCTCGCCGCGCCATGAGCGCGGACAGCAGCACCGCGCCGAGAGCGGCGCCCAGGACGACGGTGGCTCCCGGCGCCCCGCGCGAACGCCTGCGACCCGAGCAGGTCCTTGGCGACGATCGTCGCGACCGTGACCGCCGCGATGTGCCCGGTGCTGCCCAGCGCGACACCGGCGATCAGCGTGTTCCGGGAGCGGCGGCGCGCGGCGTCGAGGGCGGCGGGGGAGAGGGTGGCGGCGGTCATGCGCCAGCCACGATAAGTCAGGTCGCCGCGACGCGGACCGCGTTTCCACGCCGGAGCAGGACTCCGCCGCCTCGGCGGCCTCGACCGCCAGGCACAGCCCGTTCGCCAGCTGCATCTGGCGCGGCGTGTGGCAGGCGACCCGGAGCAGGGCCGGGGAGCAGACCACGGCCGCGACGCAGCGGGCGCGCGACGTGGCCACGTTGAGGCGGTTGAGCGAGTACAGGAACTCCATGCCCGCGCGGTGCGTCCTCGGGTGCGGACGTGCCCATCGCGTAGATGCTGATCGGGCGCTCCTGGCCCTGGAACTTGTCGACCGTGCCCGACGAAGGGGTCGCCGAGCCCCGCGTCCGCGAAGGCGCGCTCGATGGCGGCCACGTGGGCGTTGTACGGCGCCACGATCACGATGTCGTCCAGGCCGACCGGGTGCTCGTCGCCGTGGCGGTCGGTCCACGTGGCGCCCGGCGTCGAGCAGCTCGCGGACCAGGGCCACGACGGCCGCCGCCTCCTCGGCCGAGTCGGTGGCGTTGCCCGCGTGCGTCGACCGGGACGTGCCGCATCCCGGTACCGCCGAGCGCGGCCGTGGCCGGCACGCCGGCCGGTCGATCCGCTGGCGTTCCAGCCCGGCGACCGGCCGCAGGCGGTCCTCGTAGAACGCGGCGGAGGTGAACGTAGCAGATCTCCGGGTGGAGCCGCCAGGTCTCGCCGAGGAACAGGCCCTCCGACGGGCTCGATGGTCGCCCGGTCGCCGAGGATGTGGCCGAGCGCGCTCCGCTCCGCGCCGGGCGGGTGGCTGCCCTGCGTGGGCTGGTCCAGCTGCTGCGGGTCACCGAGCAGCACGATCGCGCGGGCGGCCGGCGCGCACGCGAGGACGTTGGCCAGGCTCATCTGACCGGCCTCGTCCACGAACAGCACGTCGAGGACGGGCTCCGGGAGAGCCATCTCGGGCCGGCACCAGGTCCAGGCCGACGGCCCCGACCACGTCGACCGTGCGCCGGTCCGCAGCGCCTGCGTCACGGACGCGTTGTCCGGGAGCGCCGTCGCGCCGCCGAACGTGGGCCCGCGGTCCGTCTTGGGCTTCTGGCCGATCCGCACGAGGCGTGCCGATCTCGCGCCGCTCGAGCTGCTCCGCGCGCGACCTCGTCCACCTGTCCGAGCAGGTTGCCGATGACCTTGTGGCTGTTGGCGACCACGCCGACCCGCCGCCCGGCCATCGCGAGCCGCACGATCATGTGGGCGCCGGTGTAGGTCTTGCCCGAGCCCGGCGGTCCCTGGACCGGCGAGGATCCGGCCCGCCGAGGTCCGGCGCGAGTCGGAGGGCGGCGGCGAGCGGTGTCTCTCCGGGCCGGACGATCGCGTCGCCCGGGACGTCGCCGGGTGGCGTCCGCAGCAGCAGGGCCCGGACCGCGCCGAGATCCGGGGTGCCGGGGTCGGCGCCGGCGCGCCGGGATCGGTCAGGCCGTGCTCCGCGACCTGCTCGCCGGTCCGCAGCAGGCTCTCCGCCAGCTCCGTCGTGGGGATGACGCCGTTCGGGACGAGCGCAGTCGGGAGCGCGTGTCCCGGCAAGCGTCGGGCCGCGCTTGAGCTCGATGCGGCGGTTCGCCTCGTCCACGGCCACCACGGCACCGGCGTCCTTGGCGCGTGACCGGGTCCGCGACGTCGCTGCCCACGTCGATGCGGTGGTCCTGCGGCGGGAACGCGAACGTGTAGACCAGCGACCTCTTCTCGGCCTCGCGGCTCGCCGACGGGCACCAGCCCGCCGAGCGGCTCCCGCTCCTCGATCAGCTGCTCGTCCGTCATGCGCAGCAGCTCGAAGAAGCGCCACCAGGCGGACTTGTCCTCGCGACGGTGCCAGGCGAGCAGCTGCGCCAGCAGCCAGCGGCCCGCCGCAGTCCGGGTCGGTCGCCCGCTCACGCGGATCCGCCGGTACGCCCTCGGTCAGGCGCTCCATCAGCTCCAGGACGTGCCGCTCCCGGTCCGTCAGCTCCTGCGAGGCCGCCCCGTCGTCGATCACCGGGCGGGGGAGCGTGCGGCCCTCGCGGGCCTCGAGGTCCAGCCGCCGCTCCTCCAGCCAGTCCCGGAGCCGCCAGTTGCTCAGCACGTCGTCCCGGTTGTAGGCGGCGATGCCGTCCAGGATCCCGGCCGCGTCCCCGACCGGCGTGTCCGCACCCAGCTCCAGCCACGTCTCGAACGCGACGATGCTGCTCCCGGCGTCCTTCAGGTCCTGCTCCCGGGTGAGCGCGTAGAGCGGCTCGATCCTCTTGATGGAGTAGCTCTCGACGCCCGCCCGCAGGCCCTGGCGGACGACGCGGTACAGGTCCACCAGCACCTCGCCGCGGAGCAGGCGGTCGACCTCCTCCTCGCGCGTGCCGTGGCGCTGCGCGAGCCGCCCGAGCGCGGTCCGCTCGTACGCGGCGTAGTGGTAGACGTGGAGGTCCGGGTCGCGTGCCCAGCGGTCCATGATCAGGTCCACGGTCGCCTCGAAGGCCGCCTTCTCCGAGGCCCAGGTGACGTGGCCCTCCGCGTCGAGGCTCCAGATCGCGTGGAACTTCGGCGTCCGCCCGCCGCCCGCGGCGGCCCATCGCTCGTCGTCCTCTGCGCAGACGCGGCTCCAGGATGCCGAACAGGTAGTCCACCCCGTCGTCCAGGGCGAACGGATCCCCCTCGAGGTCCAGGAACAGGTCTCCCTCGCTGGGCGCGGGCAGGCCGAGGAACCCGCGGAGGGGCACCGGCTCTCCGTCCTCGCCCCGGTCCAGGGGGAGCAGCTCCCACAGGATCCGGCCGGCGTCCTGCGACGCGACCTGGATCCGGGCCTGCTCGTGGACGCGCGCGAGGGCCTCCCTGCCGACGTTCTCGAGCGGCGGCGCCATCGGCAGCTCGAGACCCGCGAGGCCGCGGCGGGTCCCGATGCCGCGGGCCTTGAGCGCGGTGCGCTGGCGGGCGGCGGCGCCCGGCGACGAGGCTCAGGTCGTCGTCCGCGCGGCGTCGGGCCCGGCATTGCGGGCTCCAGCGGCAGACGTCGCAGTGCTCCACGGGCTCCGGGTACGAGCCGGCGGGCGGGTAGGCGGCGGGCGCCGCCCCCTCGCCGCGAAGGCCCGACCGCCTCCTCGAACTCCCGCTTCACCCGGCGGTAGTAGGCCATGAAGTCGTCGACACGACGGCGATCCGTCGGGCCGCGCGCTGCCGCCGAGGACGACGTACAGGAACTCCGGCTGCCGGCCCTGGATCGCCGTCAGCTGCTCCACGTACGAGCAGACCTGCAGGATCGCCGACGCCTTGACGTGGCGTGCGAGCTTGGTGTCGGCCACCTCGTAGTGCCACGGACCGAACGCGCTGTCGGGCTCGCCCGGCGCGTGGTCCCGGCGGAGCAGGAAGTCCGCATGGCCGCGCCAGGTCCCGTCGAAGAAGGTGGCCTGGTAGACGACGTCCGCGCCGGCACGCATGGCATCGAGGGTCTGGGCGGCGGCCGCTCGGAGCTCCGCCCCGGGATCCCTGGGCGCGCGGATCCCGCCCGGGTGCTCCCGGCGCCGCGACCGCAGAGCCGTCCTTCTCGATCTCCACCACGGTCCGGCCCTCGGCCCGGAGGTCCGCGAGGTAGCGCGCCTCGTGCTCGAGGCCGCGCTTCGCGATCAGCTCGATCGAGGGATCGTTCCGGATCGGCTTCGCGACGAGGCCTGCCATCGCCGCCCGCTCGAGGGCGAGCCGGTGCCCGCAGGCGAGGAAGCCCACGAGATCGGTGGCGGCGAAGACGGGGCGTCCGTCGATCAGCTGCATCGCCGGCCATCGTACGGGGGACGCGTGCCAGCTCGCCTGTCACGGCGGTGGAGCCGCCGTGCCCCGTAGACTCCGCCCGTGGAACCCCAGCGGAAGCCCCCCAACCGCATCAACGAGCGCGGCGAGCGCGAGGCGGCGCCCACCTGGGAGAGCCTCGTCGACCGCCAGATCCGCGAGGCGATGGACGACGGCAAGTTCGATGACCTCCCCTTCCAGGGGCGAGCCGCTGCCCGGCCGTCGACGACGCGTTCGCCGGGGAGTGGGCCATGGCGTTCCGGATGCTCAAGAACGCCGGCGCTGCGCCGCCGTGGATCCTCGCCGACAAGGACGTCGCGCGCACTCCTCGACCGGCGCGACGCGATCCTCGCGCGGGCGCCGGGCGCGTCGGCATTCGGCCGGCGACGCGACCGGGCGGAGCTGGAACGCCTCGTCGTCGAGATCAACGCCGCGATCGCCCGCCTCAACGCCGAGGCGCCGACAGACCGCCAGCACCGCCGCCCGCTGGTCCTCGCGGAGGAGCTGGCGCGGTTGGACGGCCCTGTCCGCGTGAGCCTCCCCGCGCCCGAGGCGCCGCCGCAGATCCGCGTCCGCCGCGCCACGCCGTCCCACGCCCCGGCGATCCGCGCGATCGCCGACGCCGCGTGGCGCGCCACCTACCGGGACCTGCTGCGCGACGAGACCATCGAGTGGTTCCTCGAGCGCGCCTACTCCGAGGAGCGGGTGGGCCTGCGGATCGAGCGCCACGAGACATGGGTCGCGGAGCTGGACGGCGTGGTCTCGGCGTTCGCGGAGAGCGAGATCCTCGCCGGACCGGGTGACGCTCGTGGCCATCTACGCGGACCCGGAGCTGCGCGGCCTGGGCCTGGGCACGGCGCTGCTGGACGCGATCATGGGCGCCCACCCCGGGCTGCCGGTCGCGGCGGACGTCCTGGCGGGGAATGCCGCCGGCGAGACGTTCTACCTGGCGCGCGGCTTTGTGCCCGGAGAGGACGTCGACGAGGAGCTGGGCGGCGAGCATGTCCGCGAGCGCCGCTGGTGGCTGCGTCCGGTCGGCTGAAGGCCACGTCTCCGCGTCAGGCCACCGCCTTGCGATCGATAGCCACCGTGGCAGGTCGGCTGATTTCGGAGGAAGATCCGCAGCCCGATTGCCACTCCGGGGACAGGGGATCCTTACAGGTCGGCGAAGAAGTCGATGTCCACCCGCTTCAGGACGTAGGGCGATCCGACGGGCGTCACCCCCACGCCGAACTCGAACATCAGGCGGGCCAGCTCGCTGCCGTCGACGAGGATGATCCGCTGCTCGATCCCCTGGACGTACCTGCGGGCCTCGCCCGAGAAGTCCGAGGTGGTGATCAGCACGCCGCGCCGGGCGTGCTGGCCCGCGAGGCTGCCGACGAACGCCTGGACGACCGGTCGGCCGACGTTGCCCTCCCACCGCTTGGCCTGGAGGTAGATCGTGTCGAGGCCGAGCCGGTCTTCCTTGATGACGCCGTCGATCCCGCCGTCGCCGGACTGCCCGATGGCCTTGCCGGCGTCGGCCTCGGATCCGCCGTAGCCCATGGCCACCAGCAGGTCCACCACGAGCTGCTCGAAGAACGCCGGGCTCCGCGGCCTTCACGCGGGCCAGCAGCTCCTGCTCGACGGCGGCCCGGATGCTCTGGTAGCTCGACTCGAACGCCTCCTCGGGCGTCTGCTCGGCGACCGTCGGGACAGGTCCCGCTACCCCGGCTGGCTTGCCCGAGCCGCCGCGGGACGCCCTGAACTCCGGGAACTGCATCAGGTAGACAATGTCAATCCGCTTGGGGTCCTTCGTCAGCACCGATGCCCCGCGATCGGTGATCCTGAAGCGGCCGCGCCCGGTGCTGGCGAGGAGGAGCGCCGCCCGAAGGTAGGTCGACGCCCAGGCCACGCGGTTGTAGAACGTCCGCGACCGCCCAGCCGAATTCATCTGGGCGAGCTCGCTCGGCGTCAGTGCGAACTCCGCAGCGAGGGCCTCCACGCTGTTGGCGAGGGTGTGTTCGGCATCGTCAGCGGCGAGGCGCAGCAGTGGAACCATCAGCGACTGGAAGTCCGGGATCGCCAAGGCCACTCTCCTGGAACGGCGTCGTCATCGCGGCGCAACCCGAGGATAGCTTCGGGCGACGGCTCTCGTGGGCCGGCCGGGCTCCGCGGACCATCATGCACGCACGGGCAGTCTCTCCTTGGGATGGGCTGCCGGGTCGCTCGGGTGACCGTTGGACGCCTCTGTCGTGCCCCTACTTCGGGGCTCCGTCCGCGGCGGCTGGACGGGCGGGAATTGAAACGGCCGGCCCAGGGGGCCGGCCGGGAGGGGCGAGGGCGGCGGTCCGCCGCGTCAGCTCAGTTGAGCTTGCGGGTGTAGCCGCAGATCTCGCAGTAGGCGACGCCGCCCAGCTCGTCGACGACGAGGAAGCTGGTGCAGCCGTTGGTGGCGCAGTACGGGCGATTCGCGGCAGCGACGCGGCGTCGCATGCGGCGCATCGAGCTCGCGCGGTACGCCACGGCGTTCGTGGTGGCGCGGGACAACATGTGAGAGTGAGAATCCTTTCCGGGACCCGTCGGATTGGGACGGTGACCCTGCCGCTCCAACGGCCGGACAGACGGTGGCCGGAGCGGCGTATTGATGGACCCGGCGCGGCGATGGTTGCGCGTGTTGGGCGTCAGCCTAGGAGGCCGCGAGCAATCGGGCGATCAACGAAGCATGGGTGTTGACGGCGATCCTGTCAAATGCCTCGATCGGGGAGGTCGGCTGGGCCGATGGTCCGGTGACGTTCGACCGCCTCGCCGGTGCCGGGTTCAGGCCTCCGGCGGGTAGCCCGTGATCTTCCGGATGCGGGTATAGAGCGGCTGGAGGCGCCCGTAGAGCTCCAGGTAGACGTCGCGGTACAGCTGCTCGTACATCTCGTGGGTTGCCGGATCCGGGTCCCGCGTCTCGGCGATCCGGGTCATCGCGGGCACCGCCGCCTCGAATGACGGGTGCAGGCCCAGGCCCACGGCGGCGTCGATCGCCGCGCCCAGGCCGGACGTCTCGTGGGTGTGCGGACGCGATGCCGGCAGGCCGAAGATGTCCGCGGTGAGCTGCACGGCCGCCGGGCTCTGGCTGCCGCCACCGGACACGCGCAGCTCCGTGACCGGCACCTTCGTCCTGCGCACCGTTCGCTCGGAGCCCTCGCGCAGGGCGTATGCCAGGCCCTCGAGGATCGCGCGGTAGAGGTGGGCACGCGTGTGCACGTCGCCCCAGCCGATCACGGCACCCTTCGCCTCCGGCCCGGGGATCCGCACGCCCGGCGACCAGTACGGCTGGAGGACGAGGCCCATCGATCCGGGCGGCGTGACCGCGATGAGGTCGTCGAACAGAGCCTCGGTGTCCACCCCGAGAACCCGGGCGCGCTCGATCTCGGTCGCCCCGAACTCGCGCTTGAACCACTCGATCATCCAGTAGCCGCGGTAGACCTGGACCTCGAGGCTGTAGGCGCCCGGGATCGCGGCTGGGTACGGCGGCACCGCGGGGATCACCTCCACGTACCGGCGGTGGGTCGTGTTGAAGGTCGCCGTCGTCCCCAGCGAGATGGCCCCGACGTGCGGGTCGAGCGCGCCCGATCCCAGCACCTCGCAGGCCTTGTCGCCGGCGGCGGCGATGAGAGGCAGCCCGGCGGGGATCCCGGTCGCCTCGGACGCCGCCGCGGAGATCGTTCCCAGCGTCCCGCCCGGCGGCACCAGGTCCGGGAACCAGGCGCGCTCGGTCGGGATCGCCAGCCACTTCCAGTCACCCGGGCCGGCCCAGGCCAGCGCCTTGTAGTCGAACGGGACGTAGCCCACCTGGGCGGCGACGGAGTCCGCGAACCGGCCGGTCAGCCGGTGGACCAGGAACCCGGACAGGAACAGGTAGCGGCCGATGCGCGCCCAGGTCTCGGGCTCCTCGCGGCGGAGGACGTTCGCCTCGGCCTCGGCCATGAACGTGGCGACGGTCTCCGTGACGCGCGCCGCCTTGAACGCCAGGCCCCACCTGCCGCCGATCCGCGGCAGCCCCTCGGCGCGGCAGCGGTCCAGCCAGACCATCGCGCGGCGGAGCGGTTGGCCCTGCTCATCGGTGATCACCACCGTCCCGCGCTGCGTGGTCAGTGCGACCCCGGCGATCGCGTCCCGCCGTCCCTCGGGGAGCGCCCACAGCTGCCGGCACGCCTCGCCGATCGAGCGCCAGTAGAGCTCCGGGTCCTGCTCGCAGCAGCCGGGCGGACCCGGGACGTAGGGCTCGATGGGGACCTTCGTCCGCGCCAGCAGGTTGCCGGCCGGATCGAAGACCATCGCGCGGACGCTCTGGGTCCCGACGTCGAGGGCGAGGATCCGGTCCGGAGTCATGCCGAGGCCTCCACGATCATGCCCGCGGCTTCACATTCATGCCTGCGCCTCCACGTTCAGCCGTGGCGGTCCGAGAGAAGCACGCCCGGGTTCATCAGCCCCTCGGGATCGAAGGTGCGGACGATCGCCTCCAGCGCCGCCATCCCCAGCGGGCCCTTCTCGGCCGCGAGGTACGCCGCGTTGTCCGTGCCCACCCCGTGGTGGTGGCTGATCGTCGCGCCCTCGCTGCTGATCGTGTCGGACGCCGCACGCTTCAGCGCCTGCCAGCGCGTCAGCGTCTCGTCCGGGTCTGCCGCCAGGCGGAAGAGGTATGTCACGTAGAGGCTGGAACCGGACGGGTAGACATGAGAGAGGTGCGTGAACACGTGGGTTCGCTCGCCGAGGGGTGCGAGAGCGGTGGCCAGGCTCGCCTCGAGGCGCGCGAGCAGCAGAGGCACGTGCGACCAGTCCGTCGCGGTCTCCAGCGTGTCCGACCCGTAGCCGGCGGCCCACAGGGCATTGCGCAGGTATGGCGAGCGGAAGCGGGTCCGATACCAGGTCTTCGCCAGCGATGGGATCCGTGTCCCGTGATGCGTGCGGAGCACCGAGGCGGCCTCGGCGGCGGCCGCCTTCGCGACACGGCGACGGCCGGACGCACCGACGAGGAGCAGGACCCAGTCGCTGGGACGGCGGCGGACGCGGAGATAGGTCGCCAGCGCGTGGGTCTGCGACGGACGATCGGCAAAGGCGAGGAGCGTCTGCGTCTCGGCGGGCGTGGAGAGACGGAGCAGCGAGAGGCCGGGCCGCGCCTGGACGAGCTCGCGGACCGCCTCCTGGCCCTCGTCCCATCCTGGCAGCGCCCATGCCTCCATCCGCTCCAGCTCGGGGAGGGGCGTGGCCCGCAGGACGACATCCGTGAGGAAGCCGAGGCGGCCCTCAGAGCCGAGGACGAGCTGGCGCAGGTCCGGGCCGGCCGCCGACGCCGGGAACGGAGCCATGTCCAGGGTCCCGGCCGGCGCCTCGAGCGTGCCGCCCGCGTACAGCTGCTCGATCCGCCCCACGCCCAGGCTCTTGAGCCCCGAGCCACGCGCCGCCACCCAGCCGCCGACCGTGGCCAGCTCCCACGACTGCGGCTCGTGGCCGATCGTGAGACCCCGGGCCGCCAATGCGGTGGCCAGGTCCGGACCCGTGATCCCGGCACCCACCGTGGCGAGGCCGCTTCGATCGTCCACGGCGGTGACGCCGTTGAGTCCGGCCAGGTCCACCGTGATGATCGGATCCGCCGACGGACGCGCGGACACGCCACCGACGACGCTGGTGCCGCCGCCATACGGAATGAGATGGGCGGCCCGCCTGCGCGCAATGTCGATCACGTGCCGAACGTCGGCATTCGTGGCGGGCCGTGCGACGGCGTCCGGGACTGCCTCGAGGCGGCCGGATCGAAGGGCGACCAGGTCCGGGAAGGACTGGCCGCGCGCCCGCCGGACCCGGAGCTCCGGATCGGTGGAGAGCAGGGGATCGTCCGCGGCTTCCGGGAGGCGGCTGGGCGGGATCGCCGCCACGACGTCCGCGAGGGTGGCGTCCCGTGGTGGCGTCCCCGGCCCGAGCGTCCTGGCCAGGAACTTGCGCCCCGCCCCGCCGACGTGGGTGTCGTCGGCCTCATCACCCCAGCCGTTCCAGCGTCGCATGCCACCATCGTGCCCCATTGGAGGGCTCGGCGGAACGTCGGCGCGCCTGCTTCGGCCGCTGTCGCATGTCAGGCGACCAATTCGTACGTCGGGACCCCTCATCACCCGTCAGGGGCAGTTCCGTCGCCCTGGTCTCGCGACACGGCCGGGCGGGTCTCGTCGTCTTGGGGCCCTGCGGCAGCGGACAGCCGGGCTTCAACGCCACCAGGCGACCGTGCCTGCAGGACGCGGGCGCCGGCGGTGCCAAGTCGGGTGCGCTGGTAGGCTGCCGTTCATGGACGCGGAGGGTCCGATGGACGAGATGACGCCGGACCGGACCACACGAGCGGGATGGGCAGGCTGGTGATCCTTCCCAGGATCCGGGATCCGCGGTTCATCACCGTGCGTCGCGGCGGGACCCTCCAGGACGACGATCATCGTCTTCTTGCGATGTGGGCGGCTGACTGCGCGGAGCACGCGCTGCACCACTTCGAGCAGGCACGGTCGGGGGACGACCGACCACGCCGGGCGATCGACCTCGGGCGTGCCTGGGCGCGGGGTGACATCACCTGGTGGGACGCCCGCGCGGCGGGCGGCCATGCAATGGCGGCGGCAAGAGACCTGGCCGGGGCACCTCGGCTTGCGGCGTACGCTGCCGGTCAGGCCGGCTGCGTGGGCCACGTCGCAGCCCACGAGCTCGGCGCCGCGGCCTACGCGATCAAGGCGGCGCGAGCGGCAGCGCCCGAGGACGAGCGCGAGGGGGCTGGCCGCCTCGAGTGCCAGTGGCAGCGCGCCCAGCTCCCCTGCGAGATCCGGGATCTGGTCCTCGACGACCAGCGGCTGCGGAACCAGCTGTGCTGGTATGTATTCGACTTCTGAATGAGCAGTCGCCGCCGCGCCCTCTGGTCCCTGCCATGGGTGCTGGCCCTGGTCGGCCTGGGGGTACCGATGATCGGGAGCGGGTTCGCCGGCTGGCCGTTCGTGGCCGGCTGGCTCGTGCTCATGCTCGTGATCTGGTGGGTTCGACCCCTCGGCGGTGCCGACCGGACCGCGCGACTCGGCGTCGGCGCCCTCACGGTCGGCCTGCTCGCCCTGCTCAGCACCCTCGGCGGGTTCTTCCTCATTCCGGCGGTGCTGGCCTGGCTCGCGCTCGTCGCCGCGGAGCCGTCCCAGGCCCAGCCTGGCGTAGGCCGGTTGCGGAGCCGCTGGGTCCGAGGGCTCCTGCTCTGGACCCTGGCGCTGCTTGTCGTTGCCGTTCTCGTTGCGGTCCAGGCGATGGTGAGCCTCTACGATGCCCAGCAGGCGTGCTTCTTCGGGTTCCCGTCGGTCCCTTGCCCGGCCGGTGACGATCCGAGGGTCGCGCAGCTCACGGTGGCGTTCTTCGGCATCCCGCTCGTCTGGCTCGTCGGGTTGGGCCTCGCCGCTCTCGTATGGGCAGTGAGGGGACGCGGCGACGACCACTCGCGGTGAACGGGCCCGGCCGGCCGGGGCATGGCAATCTCAGACGGGCGGCCAGGGCATCGCGGGCCAGCGGGGGTCGGGCTGGGGGAAGACGCCCGCCGCCAGGAGCCGGTCGAGGCGACGCTGCGTGGCCGCCACCTCGATGACGTCGAGCAGCGTCCGCAGGTCGTCGCCGAGTGCACTGTCCAGACCGGCACGGAGCGCGCTCAGGACGTCCATCTCCCGATTCGAGGAACGGCTGGCCGCGCCACTCCCAGAGCACGGTACGGAGCTTGGGCACGGGCGAGAACGTGACGCCGTGGTCCACGCCGTAGATGTGGCCCCCCGGCACGGGGACCAGGTGCCCGGCCTTGCGGTCGGTGTTGTTGACGGCGGCGTCGAAGACGGCGATCCGGCGGAGGCGCGGGTCTGACCCGATCACCAGCGCCACCGGGTCCGTCTCGCCGTCGTGGCGGATCCAGAGCTGGACCATGCCCTCGCCGAACGGGCCGTCACGGAGAACGGTTGGCGGGACGATGCCCCAGCCGCTGGCCCGCGAGACGGCGAACGCCGCGACCTCACGCCGGGCGAGTGTGCCGTCCGGGAAGTCGCGCAGCGGCCGCTCGCCCGCGACGGGCTTGTAGATGCACGCGGCCTCGAGGTCGCCTGCGCTCACGACGGCGAGCATCGCGTTGTTGGAGGAGACGGACAGCTGCCCGATGAGGCGCAGCTCGCCGCCCGTCAGCAGGTCGAGCGCGGCGTCCTCGGGCAGGACCGGCATCGGCAGCCCGAGATCGTCGATCGAATAGGCGGGCTCGTCAGGCTCGTCGCCGGTACCGCCGTCGTTCTGGTCCACGATGGCATCGGCAGCCTCGGCCGCCGGGGCGGCGACCGGTCGTTCTCCAGCGGATCGTCCACCGGGCTCAGTTCAGCAGGTGCCCGTTCCGGCGCGGGCAGAGGTGGCCCTGCGGGTCGAGCGGCTGACCGCACAGCGGGCACGGCGGCCGGCCGGACGCGATCACGCGCAGCGCCCGGGCGACGAACTCGCGGGCCACGACGGGCGTCAGGCGGACCCGGAGCAGGTCGGGGCCGTCCTCGTCGTCGTCATCGCCGAAGGCGTCGACGTCGTCCTCTTCCTCGTCCTCGTGATCTCGCGGGCCTCGATCAGGACCAGCGTCCTCGCCGGTGTCCCAGCCGAGGGACAGCGTGCCGACCCGGAACGCCTCGTTGATCGGCTCGTCGAGGGCGACGGGCGGCCGGCATGTCGTCGAGCTCGTCCGCACCCTCCGACGCCGCGCTGCTCCAGCTCGTCCAGGAGCTCCGTCAGGCGCTGGCAGACCGCGGCCACCTGGACCTTCTCGAGCGCGACCGAGGTGATCCGCGATCCCTCGCGGGCCTGCAGGAAGAAGGTGCGGTTGCCCGGCTCGCCGACCGTGCCGGCAAGGAAGTGGTCGGGGCTGTCGAAGAGGTAGCGGCGTCGTGTCATCGGATCCTGGGAGGTTGGGAGCGCCTGGGTGGAAGTCGCCTGGTGGGGGAGCGCCGGCAGAGGCCGGGGACCAGAGGGTACCGGAACTCGGCATCAGGCGACCCTGACGTGGACCTCGTGATGGCCGCGTGAGCCGTCCGGATCAGGGGGGCTGGACTCCGCGGTCTGGACCTCCCCGGTTCCGTCGGTCGCGCGGACGGTAGAGCGTGTGGTCGCCCGATGTCGCCTGCCAGGTCCAGCGCCACTGGACCCAGGTCTGCGGGCCGATCTCCGTCGCCAGGGTGGCCTCCTGCCACAGGTCACCGCCATCCACGTTGACCTCCACCTTCGAGATCCCGCGGTCCGGCGCCCAGGCGACGCCCGCCACCGGCACGGGCCCGGGCTGCAGCGTGCACGTCGCCGTGCGGGGTGTCGATCCGGGACTGCGTGAGGATCGGAGCCTCCTTCGCCCAGCCACGCGGGACCCAGTACGCGTCGAAGGCCTCGAGCGTGGTCAGCTCCAGGTCGTTCAGCCACTTGGTGGCGGACACGTAGCCGTACAGCCCCGGGACGATGAGGCGGGCCGGGAAGCCGTGCTGCGCCGGGAGCGGCTGGTCGTTCATGTGCAGGGCGATGAGGGCGTCCCGGGGATGCGCCGGGTCCGTGATCCAGGCCGTGGGGAAGCCCGCAGTCCAGCCGTCCACAGAGCGCGGGCACGACCTGCGTCGCACCCGGCTGGACGCCGGCCATCTCGAGGACGTCGGAGAGGCGGACGCCCGTCCACTTCGCGTTGCCGACGAGGTCCCCGCCGACGAGGTTGCTGACGCAGGCGATGGTGACGTAGCGCTCGATGAGCGGCAGCTCGAGCAGCTCGATTCATGGTCAGCGTGACCTCACGGTCCACCATGCCGTGGACGCGGAGGCTCCACCTGTTCACGTCCACCGACGGGGTGAAGAGCGCGGTGTCGATCCGGTAGAAGTCGTCATTCGAGGATGACGAGCGGGGTGATGCCGTCGATGGCGAAGCTGGCATCCGGCGGCGGCGTCGGCGCCGGATCCACGACCGCCGGGAAGGGAACGGCGGTGGCGCCCGGGGCAGAACCGCTGGCGCCGCTGGCGTAGGCCGTCGCCTGTCCCTCGAGGAGGGCGCGGCCGACACCGCCACCCACGACTGCCAGCGCCCCAACGGCTCCGGCGCGGACGAGGAAGTCGCGCCGCCCGGCCGTGTGGTCACCGCTCGTCGCCGGCGCCGCGGCGAGCAGGAGCACCAGGACCCAGATGCCGACGGTGGCCTGCAGAGCCGCGGAGAGCACGGTGACCGCCGGGGCGGCGGTGGGGGAGCGGAGGCCGGCGAGCGCGCCGATGCCGGCGATCACGGCGATGCCGATGGCGGCAAGCAGGAGGCTCCTGCGGGCGACCAGCCCGAGCGCCGCGCCCGCGACGAGCACGACAGCGGTGAGGAACACGCCGAGTGCGAGCTTGTCCGCCGTGCCGAACAGGGAGACCATCAGGTCCTTCGACCCGGGCGGTGCGAAGTCGATGACCGCCGCCGCCGACGGCGGCGAGCGGCGAGGGCGCGCCGGGGAGCAGTCCCGCGACGAGCTCGCCCGTGGCGAGGGCGGCGGCCGCGGCGACGACGCCCGCGAGGGCGGCGCGTCCGAGCGGGACCGCAGGCCCGGCCGGATCAGCGGCGGTGCCGGCCGGATCAGCGGCGGTGCCGGCCGGATCGGCGGGGTGGGACGCGGGCTGTTGCTCATCTCTCCGTTTGTTCGTGCGAACGGCCTCCGCGGATCAGGGTGCGCCTCGCCCCGGATCGCGGCCCTGGCATCGTGGCCGTGCCGGTTCGTGCACGAGTGCCGTCCCGTCCGAGGGACCCGGCTCCGCGGGCCCGTCCCGCCGAGGACCCGGCCCTTAGGCGCGGACCTCCTGGCGCAGGAACAGCACGTATGCCCCGGCGAACATCGCGGTCGTCATCGCGACCAGTGCCACGATCTGCGGCCACACCAGCAGGATCGACTGGTCCAGCGACAGCAGCGACGGCACCTGCTCCTGGGAGCTGACGTACTGCCCGAGGTTGCCGACGCCGAGGACACGTCTTCGTCGCCGGGTTCATGAGCGCCGTCACGATGTCCTGGTACAGCGTCGCCGGCGAGATCCGCAGGAACACCTGCTGCGCCGTGGTGGAGGCGAAGTAGTCGTTCGCGGTGCCGGTCGTGTTCGGGGGGAACAGCGCGTTGGCCGCCAGCGGCAGCAGGAAGGCCCCGAACAGGATCAGGCCCAGCCACGTCCCGAAGCCGACCAGCGCAGCGGAGGCGGCGCCCCGGATCACGACCGAGAGCAGCAGCGCGAACGCCAGCCAGAACGAGGCATAGAGGATCGTCGAGAGGAGCCACGCGACCACCCGGGCGAGCTCCTCCGGCGAGGGGATGATCCCCAGGCGGATGATCCCCAGCCCGGCGGTGACCGCGACCAGGGCCCCCAGCATGAGCGCGATCACCGCGATCCCGGCCACGAACTTGCCGTTGACGACGTCGTCGCGGTGGACGGGCTGGGCGAGCAGGCGCGACAGCGTGCCCTGCGAGCGCTCGCTGTTGATCCCGTCGAACCCGAACGCGATGCCCACCAGCGGCACGAGCAGCGCGGCGAACGCGACGGTCGTGACGCCGCCGACGCTCTTCGACCCGACCACGAACAGCGCCAGGAACAGCGCGGGCTGGCCGGCGAGGGCCGGGGCGGAGCCGCTGATGTCGCGTGGAGATGAAGTACATGCGGCACGACCGCCGCCACGCCGATGACGAGCAGCAGCACGATGAAGCGGACGCTCCCCAGGTGGTCCGCGAGCTCCTTGGCGGCGATCGTCCGCCAGCCCCCGGACGGGGCGCGCTCGGAGCGGCGCGCCTTGCGGGCCGCGTCGGCGCGGCGGGTCGTGTCAGCGGGCGCGGCCATCGACACCCTCCGGAACGTAGCGGCGGTAGAGCTCCAGCAGGTCGGTGCCGCGCCGCCGCAGGTGGACCAGGGTCAGGTTGGCGCCGGCGAGGGCCGTCGCGAGCGGGGCCGCCACGTCCGACGAGGCGGTGACGATGCGGAGTCGCTCGTCGCTGCTCGTGCGGAGCCACGGACGTGACGCCCGGCACGGCCAGGGCGACCGGATCGATCTCCGTCCGGCAGGCCCGTCGATGCCCACCTCGAGCTCCACGGTGCGGTCAGCGCCCCCGGCGAGCTCGTCCAGGGGCCCGGCGGCGACCATGCGGCCGGCGGCGAAGAACCCGACGCGGTCGCAGAGCGACTGGACCTGGCCCAGGATGTGGGAGGAGAGCAGGACGGTGAGGCTGCGCTCCGCGACCAGGCGGCGGAGCAGGAGCAGCAGCTCCTCCACGCCCGACGGGTCGATCGCGATCGTCGGCTCGTCGAGGATCAGCACCGTCGGCCGCTTGACGAGGGCATCGGCGATGCCGAGCCGCTGGCGCATGCCGCGCGAGTACTGCTCGGCCTTCTTGTCGCCCGGCGTCGTCGAGGCGGACCTCGTGGAGCAGCTCGTCGATCCAGGGCTCTGCCTCGGAGCGGCGGATGCCGTTGAGCTTCGCCGTGTAGCGCAGGTTCTCGCGCCCGGTCAGGTCGCCGTAGAAGCCCACGTTGTCCGGGAGGTAGCCCACCTGGCGCTTGACGGCGAGCGGCTCGCGGGACGGATCGAGGCCGACGACGCGCACGACGCCCTTGGTCGGCTCGGTCAGGCCCAGGAGCATCAGGACGGTCGTCGTCTTGCCGGCGCCGTTGGGCCCCAGCAGGCCGAAGACCTCGCCGCGGCGGATCGTCAGGTTGAGCCGGTCGACGGCCGTGAAGTCGCCGTACTGCTTGGTCAGGCGGCGGGTGACGATGACGGCGTCCTCGGGGCACGTCCGCCAGGAGCTCGGCCACGGTCTTCCGGCGGCGCGGTCGTGGCCGGTCCGCGGCCGTGACCGCAGCAACGCGCCGCCGTCCTCGGCCGTATCGAGCCGCATCGGCGCCATCGGCATCGGCGGCGGTACGCCGCGGTCCCGGTCCCGCCGGCCGTCTCGGCCGTCGTCGGCCTCGCTTCGTCGCATGGCGCGCGAGCGGCCGTCGTCCTGGTCCGGACGGCGGCGCGGCGTCGCGGGGTCGGGCATCCATCCCCACCTGCGGCCGGAAGCGCCGCGGCGGAGGCCTGGCGGGACGTCCGTCGGACGGGGGCGTCCGATCGTCGGTCATGTCGGCTACCGCCGGCCGTAGGTCCGGAAGACCCAGTAGAGACCCGGCGAACACCGCCCCGATGAGCACGACGCCCGCGATCCACCAGACCTGGGGCGTCTCGACCCGGACCCGGATCGTCACGTTGTCGCTGGCCTCGGCGCCCTTGGCGGTGATCGTCAGCTCATAGTCACCGGCGATGGCGTCCGCGCTCGGCGTGATCGTCGCCGTCAGCGTCTGGGTGGCGTCGGGATCGAGCGACGGCACGGCCTCGGGGGCGAAGGTGACCGTCCAGCCGGTGGGCGCCGACGCGCTCGGGGTGATCGCGGTGACCGGCGCGGTGCCGGTGTTCGTGACGGTGATCTGGAAGGGCTTCGCGCTGCCGGCGTTCGCCGTGGTCGAGAGCACCTTGTCCGGGGTGGAGACCGTGAGGCCGTAGGTGCCGGTGATCGTCACGGTCAGGTCCGAGGTGACGGTCTTGCCCGCGCCGCTCGACGGTCACGGTGATCGGGAAGGAGCCGGCCGCGACGTCGGCTGCCGGGGTCGCGACGACGGTGATCGAGGTGGTGCCGCCCGCCGGGACGACCGTGCTGGTCGCCTGGGCCTGGCCCGCCGGCTTGGCGGCGACGGTCCAGCCGTCGGGCCCGCTCGCGTCCATCGAGAACTGGCGCCTCGGTCGGGGTGCCGTTGGTGAGCGTGAGGTTGAACGTGAACGACGCGGTCGACGGACCCTTGAGCTCCGGGAAGTCCGAGGTCAGGGTGACGTCGCCCGCGGCCGCCTCGGCGACGCGGATCGAGAGCGCGAGCGTGTCGCTGCCGCTGGCCCCGGTCGCGACCACCCGGATGGTGCTGGTCGCGGCGCGTCGCGTCCTTGGGGATCGTCGACGGAGAGCGTGACGTCGGGCGGGGTCTTCGGGTCCACGTAGGCGCCGTCCACGACGCTGCCGCCGCCGCGGAACCGGGCGGTCCAGCCGGACGGCACGCCGTCGGCCTTGAGGTCCACCCGCTGGGCGGTCGGGACGTCGAGCGCGAGCTTGAACGTGGCGCTCGAGCCGGGCTCGGCGACGACCGCCGGGAACGGGGTCGTGACCGTCACGCCGCCGGCGGCACCGACGAGCGGGGCGGCGGGTCCGGCGACGACGCCGAGGACGCCGAGGAGCAGGGCGACCCGGGTGGCCAGGCGGGAACGGCTCGGGTGCCCGGAAACGCGATCCGACATGCGCCTCTCCGAGTGGGTGGTCAGCTCGCTTCGAAACGGCTGGATTCGATTCGATCCGGCTTGGATTGCCGACGCCCCTCCGGTCCGGCCGCCGGGATGATACGGCCGATCCCATGAGAGAACGCTGAGACGAGCCCCCTTCGAGAGACACGGAGGCCGCGCGACGATCCCGGCAGCCGCCGTCCGACCGGCGCGCTCCCGACGCGGCCACCGACGGCGTGACCACCACCGTCGAGGAGCGGATTGGGCCCCGTTCCAGGCCGCGTGCCGGGATGTCGGCCGGGACCCGGCCGCCGTCCGGCGTTCCACCTGGGGTTGCTGCCCCCGACGGTCGCGAGCGAGACGGCCTACGAGGCGTTCGCCCGGCGCCAGCTGGACCTCGGGTTCACGGACCTCGCCGTCGTCGCCGGGATCGGCGCCCGTTGGAGCGCCTGCGGCGGATCGCGGAGACGATCCTGCCGTCCCTGCGGGCAGCAGTTCGCGCCGGTCCGCTGACCGGCCCGTACCGGGCGACGGCGCAGCCGCCCGTCGGGCGGTCCGGTCGGTCGGCGGGCGCGGCGGATCCCGGTCGGCGCGCGTCAGGACGCGGCGGGGCTCGGCGTCGGCCGGGAGTCGGAGCCGGTGTCGGGCCGGGCGTGACCGGTGTCGGCGCGGGTGTCGGCGTCGCGTGGGCGCGGGGGTGACCACCGGCGGTCGTGTCGGGACCGGCGTCGGCGGCTCCGTGGGCGGCGAGGATGCGCTCACGTCCGGGCGTCGGCGAGGGCGAGTCGGACGGGAAGCGTGGACGGCGTCGGGCAGACGACGGGCGTGGCCGACGGGTCCACGGTCGCGAGCGGGTCGACCGACGCCAGCGGGTCCACCGACGCGCACGGGTCCGGCGTCACGCTCGGCGACGGCGTGGCGCATCCCTGCCCCGTCCCGACCAGGGGACCCCAGGAGCGGCCGTACGGGTTGAACAGGCCGTTGTAGAAGTACGCGGTCCGGGTGTTCTTGGGCCCGCCGGCGACGCCGGGGCCCTTCGCGGCCCGCTTCATCCACGCGCGGTCGGCGGCCAGCCACGTGTCGTGATCCTTCTCGTACCCGGCCGTGAGCAGCACCGCCTCGCCGCACCTGAGGTCCTGGGGCAGCGTCACCTTGGGCGCCGTGCCCGGCCAGGAACAGGTCGTCGCACGGTCTTCTGGGCGCCGGGCCCGGGCAGCAGGCCGGACCACGGGTCCACCGTCGCCTGGGCCAGCCCGTCCGGCCTGGCGGAACCCGTGGATGCCCCAGCCCTTGGTCGCCTCCTCCAGGAAGCCCTGCCAGACGAAGGTCGTGACCTCGATGGAGAACAGCGGATCGCTCGGGGTGCTCACGAGCGAGTTGTCCGAGTTGCCGTTCCAGGCGCCGACGGCCAGCGCGTACTCGCCCCGCGGTCGCCCGGCCGTGTCGGCGCCCCGATGTAGCCGTAGGCGTTCAGGTCCCGGGCGTCGTTGTTGGTGCCCGTCTTGAGCGTGGCCGGCCGCCGCTTGTTGCCGTCCATGATCGCGAACTTGCCCCAGAACGGGTTGATCGTGGGGTTGGTGTTGCCGGCCAGGATGTCCGTGATGACCGACGCGGTGTCGGCGCCGAGCGCCTGCTTGGGCGCGGGCCGCGTGCTCGCCCCCAGCAGCTCGATGCCGTTGCTGCCCGGTCACGGTCACGATCGTGGTCTGGTCCACCAGCTGGCCGCCGTCGGCGAGCACGCCGTAGGCCCGCACGAGATCCAGGGGGTGGACCTCCTCGACGCCCAGCGCGAACGAGAGGCCGGCGTTCGTCTGGCCGTTCAGGAAGTTGACGCCCATCGTCTCGGCCTGGGCCTGGACCGCGGTCGTTGCCGATGACCGCCATCGCCTTGACCGCGGGGATGTTGAGCGAGAACCGCAGCGCGTCCTCGACGCGGACGGGGCCGCGCTCCGTGTTGTCGGCGTCGGTCGGGGTGTAGCCGCCGCCGAAGTCCGTCACGACGTCCATGAACATCGTGGCGGCCGTGATCTTGCGATCCTCGATGCCGGTGGCGTAGACGATGGGCTTGAACGCCGAGCCGGGCTGGCGCCACCCGTCCGCGAGGACGTCGAACCGCGGCTGGAACTTCTTGGTCGCCTTGGTCGCGTAGGGGTCCGCCGAGCCGACGTACGCCACGAGCTCGCCCGTCTGGTAGTCCTGCGCGACCAGCGCCCCGTTGTAGAGCTTCTTGTTGCGCAGGTTCGCCATCCAGGGCTCGTACGTCAGGCCGAGGCGCTTGGCCGTCGCCCGCGGGTTCTTGGCGTGCGGCACGATGGTCGCGGCCTTGACCCACTTCTCGGCGAGGCCCTGCAGGCGCATGTCGAGCGTCGGACGTGATCGTCAGGCCGCCGCGCTCCAGCAGCGGGCAGGTCTCGGCCCCGGCCGCACAGGCGGGTCGCCAGCTCCCGGCGGACCTGCCACACGAACTGCGGGGCCGTCCACTGGACGGCGCGCTGCGGGCGCGAGCACCACCGGCTCGGCCTTCGCGGCCTCGAAGTCGGCCGCGGTGTACGTGTCGCCGGTGAGCGGCGTCCGGCCCTTCGCCATCAGGTCGAGGACCTGGTTGCGGCGCTGGACGATCGCGGTGTCCGCCGGGACCACCAGCTGCGACTTCGTGCAGGTGTCCGCGGTGACGTTGGGGTCGACGCACTGTCTCGACGGCGTTCTGGACCAGGTCGTAGGAGGACGGGGCCTTGGGCAGCGAGGCGAGGATCGCCGCCTGGGCGAGGGTGATGTCCTTCAGCGGGACCCCGAAGTAGCTCTCGGGCGGCCGCCGCGACGCCGTACGACTCGTTGCCGTAGTAGTTCTGGTTGAGGTAGGCGGCCATGATCCGCTGCTTGCCCGCCTCGCCCGGGAAGGCCTGGGTGACGCGGATCGACTGGATGATCTCCTTGAGCTTGCGCTCCGCGGAACGCTCGGTCTGGGCCACCGCGGTGGCCGACGTGTCGGTCGTCAGCAGGCGCTGGCGCACCAGCTGCTGGGTGATCGTGGAGGCGCCGCGGGCGTTGCCGCGGAGCGCGTCGAGCCCGGCGGCGACGATGCCCACGGGGTCGAAGCCGGAGTTCTCCCAGAAGGTCCGGTCCTCGACCGCGGTCGTGGCGTCCACGAGGACCGGCGGGATCTCGTCGAAGGTGACGACGTCCCGGTTGAACTCCCCGAACCGGGCGAGCTCCGTCTTGCCGGTCCGGTCGTACACGACCGACTGCTCGGGCAGCTCGATCTGCTCGAGGATCTGCGGCGCCGGCAGGTCCCGCATGAGGCCGGAGAAGGAGACCACGGCCGCGACGGCACCGGCGAGCCCGAGCAGGGTCGAGCGCACCGAACAGGAACAGGCCCATCGTGGCGGCCGGGCCCATGCCCGTGCGGGGCGTGCGCCGGGCGGCGCTCGGGTCGGCCTCGGGCGGCCGGGACTGGCTGGTCATCCCCCAGAGTCTGCCCGCCGTTGCCGGATCGTGCTGGCGCGGGGCGTCCGCGCTGTCGTCCGGAGCCGTCCGCGACACACCGGCGGCGCGCCGCTCGGGACGCGCTCCTGCGGGCGGCCAGCGTCCGCGGCGTCGCCCCGGCACGCGCCTACAGGCCGAACTGCTCCAGCGCCTGCGTCGCCAGCCGGGCGCCGATCGCCAGCGAGCTCGTGGCCGCGGGCGAGGGCGCGTTCCGGACGTGGATCAGCGCGTCCGCTCCCGGCGAGGTCGAAGTCGTCCACCAGCGTGCCGTCGCGGCCGAGCGCCTGGGCGCGCACGCCCGGACGGCCCGAACCGCGAGCTGGTCCGGGCGGAGGGACGGGCAGGAAGCGCTGCACCTCCTTCGCGAAGGCGCCCCGGCTCGCGTCGCGCCACATCTCGGCGAGTGCCCATCCGCCAGAAGCTCCGGGCCAGCCGGCGGAACCCCGGGTTGGCCAGGGCCTCGCCGAGGTCGCTCGGCGAGACGTCGCGGCGCCGGTAGCCGGCCCGGCTGAACGCCAGCACGGCGTTCGGGCCGGCCCACACCTCGCCGTCGATGCGGCGCGTGAGGTGGACGCCGAGGAACGGGAAGCGCGGGTCCGGGACCGGGTAGACGAGCCCGTTGACGAGGGCCGCCGCGTCGGCGTCGAGCGTGTAGTAGTCGCCGCGGAACGGGACGATCCGGGGCGAGTCCGGCGTCGCGTCGCCGGTCAGCGCCGCCACGCGGTCCGACCACAGCCCGGCGCAGGCGATGACGTTCGCCGCCATGGACCGGGCCGCGGGGCGTCGAGAGGACCAGGCCGTCCGGGCGCCGCTCGATCGCGGTGACGGGCCGCGACAGCTCGATCGCGCCGCCGCGAGCCGGCCACGTCGTCCGCGTAGGCCCGCGTGACGCGCGTGAAGTCCGTGATCCCGGTCCGCGGGCTCCAGAGCGCCCGGATCCCGGCGACGTGCGGCTCGATCTCGCGGATGCGCTCCGGGCCCGACCTCCTCGAGCCCGTCCACGCCGTTCGCCTCGCCGCGCGCCCGGAGCGCGGCGAGGCGCGGCAGCTCCGTCTCGTCGAGGGCCACGACCAGCTTGCCGGGGAACGCGATCGGGATGTCGTGCTCCTCGCAGTACCGCTCGAGGAGGCCCTTGCCCTCGCGGCAGAGCAGCGCCTTCTGGGAGCCCGGGCGCGTAGTACAGCCCGGCGTGGACCACGCCGGAGTTGTGACCGGACTGGTGGGCGGCGACGCGATCCTCGCCGCTCCAGCACGACGAGCCGCAGGTCCGGGCGCGGCTCGAGGAGCCGGAGCGCGGTCGCGAGGCCGACGATCCCGGCGCCGATGACCGCCACGTCCACGCGGTCCGCGGCGCGGCGAGGGGAGGGCGTCGGGGCCTGGGCGACGCTGCATGGGGCATGCGGGCGCAGCCGGGTCGTGCTGGCCGCGCGTTCGCGGCGCGCGGCCGGCAGCGGCCGGCGTGTGCCTCGACGCCCGGGCGAGCGCCAGGAGCAGCGGTCCACGAACGCGGCCTGCGCGGGGTTGAGCCGGCGGCGCGCCTCGGCGGGGCGCGCCCACAGCACGCGGTCGATCTCGGGCACGCGGATCACGCGGCCGGAGCGCGGCGGCCACTCGACCTCCACCTCCATGCTCCGGAGCGTCGCCGGGGTCGAGGTCGCCCTCGATGGCCCAGCCGCGCACGATCTTGCCGGACCGCATCCGGACCTCGCCGAGGTCCATGGCGTCGCCGTCGGGCGGCCGGTGGCCCGTCTCCTCGTGGAACTCGCGTCGGGCGGCCTCGAGCAGGTCCGACTCGTGATCCAGGGGCGCGCCCTTCGGGAGGGACCAGGCGCCGGTGTCGCGGCGCGCCCAGATCGGCCCGCCCGGGATGGGCGATCAGGACCTCGATGTCGTCACCGGCTGCGACGGTAGAGCAGCAGGCCGGCGGACAGCTTGGACATCGGCGATCCGGAGGATCGCGGCGCACACGAAAGCGCCCGAAGGAACCGTACCGCACCGTCTCGCCCACGTCACTGCCAAGCAAGCTCGGCCCTGTCGCAGCGGTCCCGGTCTCCAGCCACCTCGTCGACCTTGCGGCCATCGTGGCGGCGGTTCGGGAACCCGGTCCGGTGATCGCTCACCGGTCCGGTGTCGGTACCACCGGCCCCTTCGGGCAAGACGAACCATACCGGCGCACGGCCGGGCGGCCAACGGACTTGTCCACGAGATTCGGGCGCCCGGCGGCGAAGTTGTCCACGATTCGCGGGCGGCGTGGACAACCTGTGGAGCAGACTCGCAGCGGACGGCCGCAGCCGCGTCAGCCCTCGTCGGCGACGACGCCGCGGGCGGAACCCGCCGGCGCGACCTCGTGGTGCCGCAGGCAGCGCGCCTCGTAGGTCTCGATCCGCGGGGCGTCGAACCCGCCGATGACGATGAGCGGGTCGTCGATCGCCGCCGGCCGGCCGCCCACCAGGCGCTGGGTCCGGGTCGCCGTCTCGCCGCAGACCACGCAGATCGCGCTCAGCATCGTGATCTCGTCGGAGAGCGCCAGCAGCTCCGGCATCGACCCGAACGGGCGCCCGGCGAAGTCCGTGTTGAGCCCGCTGGCGATGACGTGGCGGCCGCTCTGGCGCAGCGTCTCGACGACGCGGACGAGGCTGGCGTCGAAGAACTGGGCCTCCTCGATGCCCACCAGGTCCACGTCGCGCTCGCGCGCGAGCGACAGGATCCGGACCGGCTCGCCCTTGGGCACCAGGCACCGACGGGTAGCGCGCCTTGCTGCGGCTCTCCGCGTACTCGGCGGGCGTGCGGTCGTCCACGTCCGGGCGGACGAGCAGGATCCGCCGCTTCGCGATCTCGGCGCGGCGGAGCAGGCGCAGCAGCTCGTCGGTCTTGCCCGACGACATGCAGCCGGCGATGACGTGGAGCCAGGGATCGGCACGGAACAGCACGTCCCGATCGTACCGGCTCGGGGGCGCCCCGCGCGCCGTGGCCGCGGCTCCCGGCGCGGCAATGGCCCGCGACGGCTAGCCTTGCCGCGACTGAGCGTGATCACGGCCGAGGGGCCTGGACGTAGCCTTGCCAGCGATGAGCGCGATCCGGCCGACGGCCTGACGCAAGCCCTCCGGCCGTCCGAGCCCTCGAGGCGTGTCGCTCGACGTGCGGCAGGCGAGATCTTCGGCTTCCTCGGCCCGAACGGGGCCGGCAAGAGCACGCTCATCCGCCTGCTCCTCGGCTTCCTGCACCCGACCGCCGGCCGCGCCTCGGTCCTCGGCCTGGACATCGGAACGGGACTCCGTCGCGATCCGTTCGCGGGTCGGCTACCTGCCCGGGGGCATTGCCCTGTACGACGGGCTCACCGGGGAGCGGCACCTCGACTATCTCGCGGAGCTCTCGGGTCGCCCGCCGGTGCGCCGCGCGGAGCTGTGCGACCGCCTCGAGCTGACGCCGCGCACGCTCGCGCGGCCGATCCGCGACTACTCGCGCGGCATGCGCCAGAAGATCGGCATCGTCCAGGCGCTCCAGCACGACCCGGAGCTCGCCATCCTCGACGAGCCCAGCGAGGGCCTCGACCCGCTCATGCAGCGCGCCTTCTACTCGATCCTGGACGATGTCCGCGCCTCGGGGCGCGCCGTGTTCTTCTCGTCGCACGTGCTGTCTGAGGTGGAGCGGGTCTGCGACCGCGTGGCGATCGTGCGCGCCGGGCGCCTGGTCGCGCTCGAGGACGTGGCCACGCTGGTCGCGCGGCGCCGGCGCGGCGTGACCGCACGGTTGGCCGGGCCGCCGCCGGACCTCGCCGGCGTGGCGGGGGTGAGCGAGGTGGCCGTCGACGGGGACGTCCTGACGTGCGCGCTCTCCGGCGACCCGGGGCCGTTCCTGGAGGCGCTCCGCGGCGTGGCGCTCGCGGACCTCGTCATCGAGCCGGCGCGGCTGGAGGACGTCTTCCTGGAGCTGTACGCGGGCGAGGCCGCGGAGGAGGCGCAGCACGAGGCCGAGGGCGCGCGCCGGTGATCAGCGGGCCGCTCCTCCGGCACACCTGGCGAACGCACCGGGTCCGCCTCGGGATCATCGCCCTGTCGCTGGGCGCCTGGGGCTTCCTGATGCCGGTCATCTACGCGACCTTCGGGCACCAGATGGAGTCGCTCATCAAGTCCGGGATCATCCCGGACGCATTCCTGCGCCTCATGGGCGCCGACCCATTCAGCATCAACGGGTCCGTCGCGCTGGGCGCGGTGCATCCGATCGCCATCGCCCTCGAGATCGTGTACCCGGTGGGCTTCGCGGCGGCTGCGATCGCGGGCGAGAGGCAGCGCGGGACGCTGGAGGTGCTGCTGTCGCGGCCGTTGTCCCGGCGCGTCCCTGTACCTGACGCTGCTGGTGGCTGTCATCGGCGCGGCCGTCATCACGACCGTGGCGACGACCATCGGGACCGTGGCCGGCGCCCTGCTCTACGGCGTCGCCGGCGGGCTCGACGCCGGCATGATGGCGCTCCTCGGGCTTCAACACCGTGCTGCTGCTGGCGGCGCTCGCCGGGATCTCGCTGGCCGCGTCCGCCTCCTTCGACCGGCTGACCCCGGCGATCGGGATCGCCCTCGCGGTGACGCTTCTCGGGTACGTGCTGGAGATCCTCGGCACGCTCTGGCCGGATGCCGCGTTCCTCCAGCCGTACTCGCCGTTCCACTACCTGCACCCGCTGGAGATCCTGGGCGGCAAGGCGTCCCCCGGGGACTTCCTCGTCCTCGCCGAGCGTGCTGGTGGCGAGCACCGCCTACGGGCTGTGGCGCTTCCCGCGCCGGGACCTGGCCGCGCCGACCTGAGCCCCGACGTGCCCCGGACGAACGCCGCCCGGTCCGGCGCCCGACCGCGGTAGAGTCCGGGCCATGACGAACCCCGATCCGATCCGCATCGGCCTGAACCTCCCGACGTGGCCGCTCCGGGACGGCGGCTACGCCAGCTGGCCGCGAGATGCGGGCGCTCGCGCTGGACATGGAAGCGCTCGGCGTGGACACCCTCTGGGTGCCTGACCATCTCCAGCGGCGCCTGTCGGGACGTCCGCTGTTCGGTTTCTGGGAGTGCTGGACGATCCTGACGGCGGCCGCCGAGGCCACGACGCGGATCGGGATCGGCCCGTTCGTCGCCTGCACGGGGTTCCGCAACCCGGCGCTGCTCGCCAAGATGGCGGACACGCTCGACGAGGTGAGCGGCGGCCGGGTCGTGCTCGGGTCTGGGCAGTGGCGTGCCGGCCCGCGACGAATCATGGCGCGCGTTCGGCTACCCCGCCGAGCGGCACGTCGGCCGCTTCGCGGAATCGGTCGAGGTCGCCGCACGCATGCTGCGCGAGCCGGCCCTCACCTTCCAGGGCGTCCACGTCCGGGCCGACGATGCCGTGATCGTGCCGCGCGGCCCGCGCCCGGGCGGCCTGCCGGTCTGGGTCGGCGCGCTCGGTGAGCGGACGGCGGAAGTGGCTGCGCGCTGGGGCGATGCCGCGAACGTCAACACCGCCTCTGTCCGCCACCGCCGACGTGACGGCGATCCGGGCGACGATGGCGCGGGCCTGCGAGGCCGTCGGCCGTGACCCGGCCACCCTCGCGATCACGGGCTGGAGCCGCCTCGCCCTGTCCCGGGACGGGACCGCCGTGCCTCGGGACGGGTATCTCGCGGGGAGCCCTGCCGAGGTCGGGGCACAGGTCCGGGCGTTCCGTGACGCGGGCCTGGCGCACCTCACGTTCTACGTCGGCGCCGACGACGAGCCGAGCACGTTCCCGGCGCTGACGGCCGAGACGCTCGGGCGGTTCGCGCCCGTCCTGGAGGCCATCCGGGCGGCCTGACCCGGGCTGGCCCGATCGCGCCGGGGTGAGCGCCGAGCCCTCGGCGGTGCGCGCCGGGTCCTCTGGCGGGCGCCGGGCGGACGTATCCTCAACGGGCCGGTGCTCCGTGCGATCAGGGCCGGCCATGTCGACCAGGGAGATGGCAGATGGCGGGCTTCACGCCCTTCACGGACAACTACTCGGACCTGTCGGACGAGAGCGGCTACCAGTTCGAGTTCCGCTGCGATGTCTGTGGTTCCGGGTACAAGAGCGAGTTCACCCGCTCGACGCTCGGGACCGCGGGCTCGCTCCTGGGCGGGGCGAGCAGCCTGATCGGCGGCCTCTTCGGGAGCGCGTCGAACCTCGCCGACCGGGCGAAGGACATGACGGACCGCGGTGCCCGGGACGAGGCCCTCAAGAAGGCCGCGAACGAGATCATGCCGCTGTTCACCCGCTGCGCGCGGTGCAACAAGTGGTCCGACGAGACCTGCTTCAACTCGGCCCGCGGCCTGTGCGTCTCGTGCGCCCCGAACCTGGCGGCGGAGATGGAGGCGGAGCGGTCCAGCGTGGAGCTGAGCCAGATGCGCGACGCGATGCGCCAGGAGACGGTGTTCTCAGGCGACACGAGCGCGCGCGCCACGGTCTGCACGACGTGCGGGAAGCCCGTGGGCAGCGAGAAGTTCTGCTCGAACTGCGGGTCGCCGACGGGCCAGAACAAGTGCGGCCAGTGCGGCGCGGACCTCGCCGCCGGCACGCGCTTCTGCGGGAACTGCGGCGCGAAGGCCGGGTAGGTCGCTGGGGGTTCTCCAGCAACGGCGCGACGCTCCCGCAATCGCTGACGCCGGTGGCCGGACAGGACCCCCTCACGCAGCCCACGGGAATCGCCAGCCGAGAGGTGTGGGATGGGTATGCGATGAAGGGATCGGGGACTGCTCCGCGGGTTGCGGCTCAATTGCGAGCGACAGCCCTGGCCGCCCTCCTCGTCCTGCCGATCGCCGCAGCGTGCTCACCGGCGCCCGCGCTCCGCATGGTCGGCAACAGCGCCGTCTCCGTCGCAATCAGCAACACGCCGTACGGCGCTCCGCGCAGCGTCGGTTCGATCATGTTGTGTCTGACCTCGCCGGGGACGGCCACGATCACCGGCGTCGCCCTCCACGAGCCGTCGGGCGAGATCCGGGTCGATGCGTTCGCCGTGCGTCCCAACCCTTTTACCCAGGGGCAGGATGGGCTTGGCACCGACGACCGGTCGCTCGCCTCGTTCGCCGCCGGCTTCGATCCGGGCGGGACGCAGCGGGTGAGCGGGGTCTGCCCCGCCGACGCTCAGGCCAGTGACGCGGTCCAGGCCAGCGACACGCCCAACGACGCTCAATCCAGCGAACTCGGCGTGCAGGTGTCCCTGGCCGCAGGAGAGATGGGCGGGGGAAAGGGTCTCGCCGTGACATACGACATCGCGGGGACGGAGGGAACGGCGGTCATCCCCTTCGGCATCTGGCTGTGCGCGAGGACGTGTCCCGACAGCCCCGGCTCGTAGTCCGGTTGGAGACGCCTTGGCACGAGGACGGCGGAGAGGTGTCCCGCATCTGGGTGCGGTTGCCGTCGTTCTTGCCCCACGCCAGGAGAACCCCGGTCGCGGTCGGTGCGCGCGACCGTCGCCCGGCGACCGCCACCGTGACGCTCCCGTAACCGTGTCCGTGGCGCGAGAGTCCCCGGCGCGCTTCGAAGCGTGGCCCTAGGCGACGGGCGTCCCGCAGTCGCGGCAGAACCGGGCGCCAGCCGCCAACGGGCTACCGCATGCCGGGCAGGCAGCCGGGGGCGCGCCTGGCGGAGCGAGTGTGGCCGATGGAGTCGGTGCGGCGGGAGTCGGGGCAGCAATCGCGGGCGCAGGACCCGGTGCGGTGGGCGCGGGCACGGTGACTGACCCTGCGGGCTGACCCCAGCCGGGGATCGCTCCCGGGCCGGCAGGTTGCGCTCCGGCGGGCGCCATGCCCGCGGTGCCGGAGGTCGCCTCCGCCTGCGCGGCAGCCGCTGCCTGTGCCGCGGCGACGGCGGCGGCACCGACCGGCTGGCCGCACTTCGGGCACGCGATCCAGGACGGATCGTCGAGGGGTGCGCGGCAGTTCCCGCATCGCGCGGGCGCAAACGGGTCCTGCTGCCCACATGCCGGGCATGCAACCACGTCCCGGTTGATGAACGTCCCGCAGTGCGGGCACGGGTGCTTGAACGTCGGCATGGTGTCCTCGCTCGGTTCAGGGAAGGCCGGCGGCGTCGTCGACCTGGGCTTCCTGCGCGGCCCGTCCCGGCCACTCGGCGTCGTCGTCCCGGGCGGCGCCATGCCACGCTGCCAGGTCCTCGATCGCCCCCCGCCAGCTCTCGGGATCATGGTGGACGACCCGCGCCACGAACCGGGCACGCGCCGTGGCCAGCGTCGGCAGGGCGGCGAGCGCCAGGCGATAGCGCAGTCCAGCGGGCTCCGCGAGGCGCGACACCGGCAGGGCCATCGGCTCCCGCAGGAACCGGGCGTCGACCAGCGCCTCCGAGACATCGGCCACCGCCGTGTCCAGTGCCCCTCTGGGTAGGGACCCCTCGAACCCCGCGCGCGGCACGACCCGGAACAGGTAGGTCGCGTGTGAGCCGGCGCTCACCAGCTCCATTGCCACGAGGTTTCCCGGCAGGCCGACGAAGAACCACAGTCGCGGCTCCTCGACGGCGCCCGGTCGCTCGGGTGCAGTGACCAGCCAGCGCGGGGCAGTCTCACCGCCGCCGATCTCGCGCAGCGCACGGTACGACTCGTCGAACGGCGGGTGCCCCAGCACCGCTGTCTCGAGCGGCGTCCAGGCCTCACCAAGGATCTCCGGGGTGGCCGGCCGGCCCTCGAGCAGGACCGCCGAGGCCGCACGCCGGATCGCGACCGGCGCGTCCGGGATCAGCCCGGCGACGATCGCTGACGCGTCTGCCGCGGCGCCGTCGCGGAGGGTGGCCCAGCGTTGCCCGTGCTTGATCGCCGTCGGCCCGAGGCGGAGGAGACGCAGCGCGGGCCCGCCGCCGGGTGCGGCCAGCAGGGATCGGCCGGCGCTCCCGATCGCCAACCCGCCCACCTCGGGCTGGAGCTCCACGCCGCCGATGTCGGCGCGGCGGATCCGCCGCCAGGCAAGGCGGTCGTCCACCGGAGCCAGGGCCACGCCCCGCCCGTGGTAGAGGAGCTGGGCGATACCCGCCTCCGCGCCGGCCGCGTACTCGACCAGGTCGATCTCGTCGTCCGGGTCCGCCTCGACCAGGCCGTCGGCCAGGCGCTGGCGGAGCCGCCCGTCCCGGAGCCCGAGCACCAGCCTCCCCGTCAGCGTCCCGAAACGCTCGAACAGCCAGCGATCGGCACCGGCTCCCTCGCCGAGCTGGATCATCACGATGCCGCCGTCGACCATCACCGCGCCCAGGTCCCGGTAGCCCGCGCTCCACGCCACCGACCCGGCCACCGCGACCGTCAAGGCATCCTCGCCCAGGGTCACCGTGGCGGCGGCGGACGTCCCGCCCGGGTGTCGAGCCTCGCCGTGGAGGACGACGGGCTGGCCGGTGGTCACGATCGGGTTCCTCGCCTCGGGCGGCATGACGTGGTCGCTCCATCGTATTCCCGGCGATCAGGTGAGTGGGCCCCCGAACGCGACCATGGTGTGCTCGCGTCGCGCGTCGTGCTCGGATCGTGGAGTGTGCCGAGGTCCTCCGGACCACGTCCCGGATGCGCGACACTGCCCCTCACAGGCAACCCAGCCCGAGGAGGCCGGCATGGCCACGGTCGACGGAACCAGGTCGAAGGTCCAGCGGATGCTCGTCGAGGGCTGTGGCGTCGACGTGCTCGCAAGGGACGGCCTTCCCGTCACGCGCGGCACTACCCGCGTCGCCCGGTAACGGGAGAGGGGCGGTCACGGTGGCGGAGCAGGGGAGCGAGGACGGACGACCCGATCGGCCATCCATGCGCCGCGGACTGGGGCCGGTGCTCGTGGCGATCGCCAGCGTGATCCTCCCGGGCCTGGGCCACCTGCTCATCGGCAGGCGACGCATCGGTCTGTTCTTCCTCGTCCCGTCCCTCGTGGTCATCGTGGCCGCAACCGCCTGGGCGCTCTCGAACGGTGTCTACGGGATCGCGGCGGCGCTCGTCACGCCCGGCGTCCTCGCGCTCCTGGGTGCGGCCAACATCCTCGTCGCAGCCTGGCGGACCTCCGCGGCAGTGGACGCTGTCGGCCGGACCCGCCCAGGCCCGGCGACCATCGCTGCCACCGCGATCGTCGTGCTGGTCGCCGTCGGCGTCCCGTTCGTCATGGCGGCGACCTCCATCAACGCGGCATCCGACTTCCTCGACAGCACCTTCGCCGAGGTCCAGACGGCCACGGAGGTCCCCGCCGCGACGGAGGCGCCGACGGCAGCACCCACCCCGACCCCCACGGCGACGCCGGCCGTTGGGTCGGCGTCTCCGGGCGCCTCGAGATCCGCTGAGCCCAGCCCGTCGCCCACTCCCGAGATCGCGCAATTCCCGATGGACGGCGGCAATGGGACCCTTCCAGCCTTCGATGCCGCGGTCCCGTGGACGCGCCCGGGTGCTCAGCCGTGGGGTGACGACGGTCGCTTCGACCTGCTCCTCCTGGGCTCCGACGCCGGTGCCGGCCGCTGGAGTCGCCGGGTCGACACCATGCTCCTGGTGGAGGTGGACGTGGAGAGCGGCGCAGTGGCGATGGTGGGCCTGCCGCGGAACCTCCTGAACGCCCCGTACCCGCCGGGGCCGGCGCGCGACGCCTCGGCCTGCGGTTGCCAAACCGGCCTGCTCAACGAGATGTACGTGGAGGCGACCGCCCGCCACCCGGGCCGGTGGCCGGGCACGGGCGCCGTCAAGGGCATCGGCGCTATCCGGTCCGTCGTGAGCGAGATCACCGGCCGCCCGATCGACGCGGTCCTGATCGTCGATCTCGACGGGGTGATCCGCGTGGTGGACGCCCTCGGTGGGATTGACATTGACGTCCCGGATGCGGTCACCGACGACCACTACCCGGACCCGGGAAGGGGTAGCGTCCACCTCCACATCTCGGCTGGAAAGCAGCACTTCGACGGCAGGACGGCTCTTGCGTACGCGCGCAGCCGCCACCAGGACTCCGACTACGGTCGCATGGACCGCCAGCAGACGCTTCTGCTCGCGATCCGCCAGCAGCTGGGTCCGTCCACGATCCTGTCCGCGCCCGCCCTGTTCGGCGCCGCGAAGGGCACCGCGTGGACAGATCTTCCACGGGAGAGCCTGCCGGCCCTCGTGGAGCTGTTCGGTCGGACGTCTGGCGCGAAGGTCAAGCAGCTCCGCATCGTGCCATCGCGCTACCCGGAATGGCTGACCGCCGCATGGGTCACGCAGATCCGCCACGACGTCGCGGCGCTGCTGCCGGGAACGCCGGACCCGACGAGGTCGCGGTACCCGCTCCCCGTGGCTGTGCCGAGGCCGACGCCCCGGCCGACTCCCCGGCCGGCACTGTCACCGTCGCCGTCCGGATCGCCCTCGTCCGGCCCGTCGACGGGTCCCAGCGACTCACCGGCGCCGACCTCGACCGCGCACCCCACTCCGGAGCCGACACCCACTCCGGAGCCGACACCCACTCCACGCCGACACCCACGCCGCCACCCACGCCGACGCCGACACGAAACCGACACCGGAGCCGACGGCGTCGCCGTCTTCGTAGCCGCGGCCACGCGGGCCGACCGGACGTGCCCGCCCCAGCGCTCCCGGTGCGATCCGCGGCCGTCGGGCGCCACCCGTCGGCTCCCGGTGCGATCCGCGGCCGTCGGGCGCCACCCGTCGGCTCCCGGTGCGATCCGCGGCCGTCGGGCGCCACCCGTCGGCTCCCGGTAGCCTCGTCCGAGCATGCCGCAGACCCGATCGTCGATCCTGCTCGTCGTGGCCGCCGGCATCCTGTTCGGCACCGCGGGTACCGCACAGGCATTGGGCCCGACGGGGACGACGCCAATCGCGGTTGGTGTCCTGCGCATCCAGGTTGGTGCGGTTGCCCTCCTCCTTGCGATGCCGTTCCTGGGCCATGATCCCCGCCGGCTGCTCGTTCTCTGGCGCTCCCCGGCCATGCTGGTCACGGCCGTCACCGCGGCCCTGTACCAGCCGCTCTTCTTCGGTGCCGTCAGCCAGGTGGGCGTGGCGCTCGGCACCCTGGTTGCCGTGGGCAGCGAGCCGGTCCTCGCGGGCATCCTGGGCTGGGTTGTTCTCCACCACCGGCCCACGGTCAGCTGGATCGCCGTCACTGTCGTCGCCGTCGCGGGTCTGGTCCTGCTTTCGGTGGATGGCCTGGCGGGCGGGACGGCACCGGGTCTCCTGCTTGCTCTCGGCGCCGGACTCTGCAGCGCGTTCTACACGGTGGCGGCCAAGGTCCAGCTGGATCGTGGTGTCACGGCCCTGGAGGTGCCGACGGGCAGCTTCGTGCTGGGCGGGATCCTGCTTGTCCCGATGCTGATCGGCCAGCCGCTGGACTGGGTGACCCAGCCGTCGGGCATCGCGCTCGTGCTCTATCTGGGCATCGCGACGATGGCCGTCGCAAACACGCTGCTGACTCGCGGTATTCACGGCCTGCGGCCGGGCCCAGTCGCGACGCTCATGCTGACGGACCCGCTGGTCGCGACCGTCCTGGGTGTCGTGATCCTGGGCGAGACGCTGGCGCTCGCCGCGGCGGTCGGCGTGGTGCTCGTGTTCACCGGGCTGCTGCTCCAGGGGATCGTGCTCGCGCGCGAGACGCCCGCCCTGGAGGAGCCGGCGCCCGTCCTGTAGGGCCGCACGGGAGCCTGCGGCCCTGCCTCCGCTGGTCGCGCCGGTCGCCGCGCGTCACGCTGGTCGCGCCGGTCGCCGCGCGCGTCACGCTGGTCGCGCCGGTCGCCGCGCGCGTCACGCTGGTCGCGCCGGTCGCCGCGCGCGTCACGCTGGTCGCGCCGGTCGCCGCGCGCGTCCCTGGTCGCGCCGGTCGCCGCGCGCGTCACGCTGGTCGCGCCGGTCGCCGCGCGACCGAACCGTGCTCTTCTGGGCTGTTCCATCCGCCGGGAGACCGGAGAGGGCCCAGAACCGGCCGACACCCCGACGACTCTGCCGCGGGGCGACCGGATAATCACGGCACCGCCACGTCCGGTCGCCGGGCGGCCAGACTGTTGGGCGGCGAGTCCCAAGGGAGATGAGCATGATCATCGCCGTTCCGGTCACGCCAGACGGGCAGGTTGACACCAGCTGGGGTCGCGCCGCGCGGGTTGCTGTCGTGCGCGTTGAGAACGGCCAGATCGCCTCATGGCATGAGCATGACGTGCGATGGGACGATCTCCACGATGTGGGCACGGAGGGTGGTCATCACGCGCGGATTGCGCGCTTCCTGATCGACCACGGGATCATGATGGTGGTGGCGAACCACATGGGACCCCCGATGGTCCAGATGCTGGACGGGATGGGGATCCGGCTTCGCCTTGGCGCCGCTGGGGACGCTCGGCTGGCGGTTCTGGTCGCCGGCTGAGGCTGGCAAAGGCCAGGCGTCGGCTGCGAGCGGGAGCAGCCCGGCATCGGCTCGGGCCGCGAAGAGTCAGGCGTCGGCTGCGACCGGGAGCAGCCCGGCATCGGCTCGGGCCGCGAAGGGTCAGGCGTCGGCTGAGACCGGGAGCAGCCCGAAGGCCGGGAGCTGCGCGCCCCGTGGCGCCCTGCGGACAGGATCCCCGATCAGACCTTCTTGCTCGCGGCCACCTTCTTGTCCACCTCGTCGCTGATCTGCCTGTCTCGGCGAGCCTTCGCGCGTCGAACGAGGACGATGCCGATCACCCACGGCCAGAGCCAGGTGACGAGCGCGCCGACCACCACCGCGAGCACTTACTTCGGCTCGGGGTCGCTCGTCGCGCCCGGGACCACGAGCACCAGGTAGGTGACGAGGGCGCCAAGGACCGCGCGATCGTTCGCTGCATGTGTTCCTCCCCGGGTGGGCTTCGTCCGGCCTGGATGCCGACGCCTCTGCGGGAACCCGGTGCGGACGATTGCGGTGGCCGTGACGCCCTCGTGAGCACTGACCCGATGGCAAGGGGACGTCCGGTCGATCCGCTCCCCAGCGTCACGGTGCCCCTGCTGCCGTCGGCCAAGGTTGCGACAGGTGTGCAGAAAAGTCGCGCGCGAGTATTGACGAGTGCGCTATCGTGCGGGATGTGTTACCGATAACAGGTCCTCGGACGCCATTCTCGGAACGACGTCGACTTCCAGCCCCGGAACCCAGCCGTCCGGGCAGCCTCAGGTCCTCGAAGGGGTACCCGCCATGGGTGAACTCCTGGTCGAGATGACCGATATCAGCAAGAGCTTCCCGGGCGTCCACGCGCTCGACGGCGCCCGCTTCGAGCTCCGGTCCGGCGAGGTCCACGCCCTCGTCGGCGAGAACGGCGCGGGCAAGTCCACGCTGATGAAGATCCTGGCCGGGATCTACCGCCGCGATGCCGGCGACGATCCGGGTCAAGGGCGCAGGAGGTGGAGATCACCTCGCCGCGGGCCGCCCAGGACCTCGGCATCAGCATCATCCACCAGGAGCTGAACCTCATGGGCCACCTGACCGTGGCCCAGAACATCTTCATCGGGCGCGAGCCGCGCCGCGGCGTCCTGCTGGACGACAAGGCGCTCAACCGCAAGGCCGCCGAGCTGTTCGAGGAGCTCCACCTGCACCTCGACCCGACGGCGCGCGTGTCCAGGCTCGCCGTCGCCCAGCAGCAGATGGTCGAGATCGCCAAGGCGCTGTCCTACAACTCGGACGTCCTGATCATGGACGAGCCCACGGCGGCGCTCACCGAGACCGAGATCGACGAGCTCTTCCGGATCACCCGCCACCTCCGCGAGCGCGGCCACGGCATCGTCCACATCTCGCACCGCCTCGAGGAGCTCAAGCAGATCACCGACCGCGTCACGGTCATGCGCGACGGCCGCTATGTCGACACGGTCAACACGGCCGAGGCCACCATCCAGCAGATCATCAGCATGATGGTCGGCCGGACCGTCTTCGAGGCGACGCCCGAGCTGCCCGAGACGGTCGACCCGACCATCGTGCTCGAGGTGAGCGGCCTCAACCGCGGCCGCCAGGTGCGGGACGTCAGCTTCCAGCTCCATCGCGGCGAGATCCTCGGCGTCGCCGGCCTCGTCGGCGCCGGCCGCACCGAGGTCATGCGCGCCATCTTCGCCGCCGACCGGCCGGAGTCCGGCGACGATCACGATCAAGGGCGAGCCGGCCACGATCCGCACGCCGAGCGATGCGGTCCGGCACGGGATCGCCTACCTCTCCGAGGACCGCAAGCGCTACGGCCTGGCGCTCGGCATGGACGTCGAGATCAACACCGTGCTCGCCTCGCTCGGCCGCTTCGCGAACAGGTTCGGCTGGGTCAGGACGGGCGCCACCCGGAAGCAGGCCCTGGAGCAGGTCACGGCCCTCGCGATCAAGACGCCGGGGATCGCCCAGCGGGTGAAGAACCTGTCCGGCGGCAACCAGCAGAAGGTGGTCATCGCCAAGTGGCTGACCGCCGACACCGACATCCTCATCTTCGACGAGCCGACGCGCGGCATCGACGTGGGGGCCAAGAGCGAGATCTACCGGCTCCTCAACGACCTCGCCAAGCAGGGCAAGTCGATCATCATGATCTCCTCGGAGCTGCCCGAGATCCTCCGGATGAGCCACCGCATCCTCGTCATGTGCGAAGGGCGCATCACCGGTGAGCTCTCCTCCGCGGAGGCGACCCAGGAGAAGATCATGACCCTGGCCACCCAGCGCGAATCGGTGGCCGCCGCATGAGCACCACCAACCCAACCGGTCAGCCACGAGGCAGCGAACCGATGCAGTCGACACCCGCGCCGGCGCGCTCGCGCGTCCAGTCGCTCTTCACGGGCGAATCGGTCCAGCGGCTGCTGGCCCTGGGCGCCCTCGTCATCCTGCTCGTCTTCTTCTCGATCGTCGTCCCCCATTTCGCGAGCACCAACAACTACATCGACATCCTGACGGCGACGGCGGTCAACGGCGTGCTCGCGACCGGCGTCACGTTCGTGATCATCACCGGGCGGCATCGACCTCTCCCTCGGCACCGCCATGACCTTCGCTCGGTCGTGATGGGGCTCGTGTCCGTCAACCTGGGGCTGCCGCTCCCGCTCGGCCTGCTCGCCGCCTTCGCGGCGGGCGCCCTGGTCGGGCTCGATCAACGGCATCCTCATCGCCAAGCTCAAGCTGCCGCCGTTCATCGCCACCCTGGGCATGCTGTACGTCACCCTCGGCATGGCCCAGGTGATCTCGGACGTCCACCCGATCTACTTCGAGACGATCCAGCCCTCGTTCCAGCAGTTCTTCATGGGCAAGACGATCTTCGGCATCCCCAACATCGTGTGGGTGATGTTCGGGCGGCGCCGCGGTCGCCTGGATCCTCCTCAACAAGACGATCCTCGGCCGGTACACCTTCGCCCTCGGCTCCAACGAGGAGGCGACCCGCCTCTCCGGCGTCAACGTCGACCGCTGGAAGATCATCGTCTACGTCGTCGACGGCCTGTTCGTCGGCCTGGCCGGCATCGTCATCGCCTCGCGCATGGCCTCGGCCCAGCCGGGTCTCGGCATGGGCTACGAGCTCGACGCGATCGCGGCGGCGGTCATCGGCGGCACGTCCCTCTCCGGCGGCGAGGGAAGCATCGTCGGCACGATCATCGGCGCCTTCCTCATCAGCACCCTGCGCATCGGCCTCTCGGTGGCCGGCGTCCCCGACCAGTGGAAGTCGGTGATCACGGGCCTCGTGGTCATCGGCGCCGTCTAGCTCGACATCCTGCGCCGGCGCAGTCGCGCCTGAGGAGGCACGCGCCCCCTCACCCCACTTCGGGCCCAACCTCGGCCGCGCTGCGGCCGGAACCGGGAAGACGATCCAGGAAGGAACACGGAGGAGCACATGAAACTCACGCGCATCGCCAGCCTCGCGGCCGGCTCGATGGCCCTGATGATGGTGGCCAGCGCCTGCTCCGGCAGCGCCGCGACGCCGGCGCCGGCCGCCTCGGCGGCGGCACCGTCGACGGCGGCTGGCTCCGGGAGCACGGGTGCGGCCTCGGCCTACACCCCGCCGACGGACGCCGGCGCGGCCAAGGGCAAGACGATCGCCATCGTCTCCAAGGGCGAGCAGCACCAGTTCTGGCAGGCCGTCAAGAAGGGCGCCCTCGACGAGGCCGCCAAGCTCGGCGTCACCGCCACCTACACCGGCCCGGCCACCGAGTCCGAGGTCGACAAGCAGCTCACCATGCTGCAGACCGCCCTCAGCAGCAACCCGGCGGCCGTCTGCTTCGCCGCCCTCGACAGCAAGGCCGCGGGCGCCCTCCTCGACCAGGCCAAGGCAGCCAACATCCCCGTCATCGGCTTCGACTCCGGCGTCGACAGCACCATCCCGGTGACGACCGTGGCCACCGACAACATCGCCGCCGCGGGCGTCGAGGCCGACAAGCTCGCCGCCCTGATCGGCGACGCGGGCAAGGTCGCCGTCATCGTCCACGACCAGACCTCGCAGACCGGCATCACCCGCCGCGACGGCTTCGTCAACCAGATGAAGGCCAAGCACCCGAACATCCAGGTCGTCGACGTCCAGTACGGCGCCGGCGACCCGGTGAAGTCGGCCGACATCGCCAAGGCGATCATGACCGCGAACCCGGACCTCAAGGGCTTCTTCGGCGCCAACGAGGGCTCGATCAAGGGCATCCTCAACGCGCTCAAGGAGACCGGCAACGAGGGCAAGATCGTGGCCGTCGGCTACGACTCCGGCCAGCAGCAGCTCGACGCCATCAACAGCGGCGTCGAGGCCGGCGCGATCACCCAGAACCCGATCGGCATCGGCGCCAAGTGCGTCGACGCCGCGATCGACGCGGTCAACGGCAAGACCCTGCCGAAGAACATCGACACCGGCTTCTACTGGTTCGACAAGACCAACATCAACGACCCGGAGATCCAGGCGGTCCTCTACAAGTAGGCCGTCTGGTCCCTGGCCACGCGTTGAATCCATCGGGGGCTGTCCGCACCGCGGGCAGCCCCCGAACTCCCTCGACCAGCCCATCCGCCCACCACCTGGACTGGACCCCTCGATGAGCACCATCAGCGACGTTGC
>CAWBMD010000001.1:0-260388 GCA_963789865.1 uncultured Chloroflexia bacterium | reverse complement strand
CGGGTCCGGCTGCCGAGGGACTTCGACCCCGCCGGCACTCGCAAGCAGTCCACCCACGAGGCCAAGGAGATCCTGGCGGCGGGCGTCGGGCTCCTCGCGGAGTACCAGGAGCGGCTGGCCGCCCAGGACACCTACGGCGTCGTCATGGTCCTCCAGGCGATGGACGCGGCGGGCAAGGACGGCACGATCAGCCACGTGATGAGCGGGGTGAACCCCCAGGGCGTCCAGGTCAACGGCTTCAAGATCCCCTCCTCGGAGGAGCTCGACCACGACTACCTGTGGCGCTACGCGAAGAAGCTGCCCGAGCGCGGCAACATCGGCATCTTCAACCGCTCCTACTACGAGGAGGTCCTCGTCGTCCGGGTCCACCCCCAGATCCTGGCCGGCCAGAAGATGCCGCCCAAGCTCAAGGATCGGCGGCATCTGGAAGCGGCGCTTCCGCGAGATCAACGACTGGGAGCGCTACCTCACCGACCAGGGCTTCCGCTTCGTCAAGCTGTTCCTCAACGTCTCCAAGGAGGAGCAGCGACGCCGGTTCCTGGCCCGGATCGACCTGGCCGAGAAGAACTGGAAGTTCAGCGCCAACGACGCGAAGGAGCGGATGTTCTGGGACGACTACCAGAAGGCGTTCGGCGAGGTGCTCAGCAACACGAGCACCGCGTGGGCGCCCTGGTACGTCATCCCGGCCGACGACAAGCCGTTCGCACGGGTCGCCGCGGCCGCCGTGCTGGCCCACACCCTGATCGAGATCGACCCGCACTACCCGACGGTCGAGCGCCGAGGCGACGGCGGCCCTCCAGGCCACCAAGACCGAGCTCGAGGGCCAGGCCCCGCCAGGTGCCGCGCCCGACCCGATCGAGGTCGAGCTCGCCGGGAAGGCCAAGGCAGCGACCAGAGTCGAAGGGCGCGGGCAAGCCGAAGTCAGGGAAGGGGAAGAAGTCATGACGGCCGCAGCCTCATCGCCCGCGTCGAGCCCCGCTGCGGGCGCGAGCACCACCGCCTGGCACGCCCTCACACCTGACGCGGCGCTCGCGGCCCAGGGCGTCGCCATCGACGCCGGGCTGACCTCGGCCGACGCCGATGCGCGCCGCGCGAAGGTCGGCTCGAACACGTTCACGGCGGCCAAGACCACCTCGCGCGCGCAGCTGTTCGTCCGCCAGTACGCCGACCCGATGCAGATCGTGCTGCTCGTGGCCGGCATCGTGTGCCTCTTCCTGCCCGGTCAGTTCTTCACCGGGCTGATGCTGCTGCTCCTGACGCTGGGCAACGCGGTCATGGGCCTGAACCAGGAGAGCAAGGCGTCGGCGGCCGCGGACGCCCTCAGCCAGAAGCTGGCCGTGACCGCCAAGGCGCGCCGGAACGGCGCGCTCGTCGACCTGCCGATGGACCAGCTCGTCCCCGGTGACGTCGTCAACCTCCAGGCGGGCGACCTGGTCCCGGCCGACGCCCGCATCGTCTCGGCCGCGACCCTCGAGATCGACGAGTCCGCCCTCACCGGCGAGAGCGTGCCCACGCCCAAGCAGGTGGACGCGGTCGCGGCCGACGCCGCGCTCGGGGACCGCGTGGACATGGCGTTCATGAACACCCAGGTCACCCGGGGGTCCGGCATCATCCTCGTGGTCACCACCGGGATGGACACCCAGGTCGGCAAGATCAGCGGGATGCTCTCGGCGACGGTCGCCGAGGAGACGCCGCTCACGAAGCAGATCAACGCCCTGACCCGCCAGATCCTGGTCCTCGCCGGCTTCGCGCTGGCCGCGTCGATCCTCCTCGGCATCGCCCGCGGTGTGCCAGTCCAGGAGCTGTTCCTGACCGCGGTCGCGTTCATGATCGCGGCCATCCCGACGGCGCTCCCGGCGATCGACACAGCCATCCTGTCCAAGGGCTCGCAGATGCTCGCCGCGGCGGGCGCCATCGTGAAGCAGCTCCGCTCGGTCGAGACGCTCGGGTCGACCTCGGCCCTCAACTCCGACAAGACCGGCACCCTCACGATGAACCAGATGACCGCCGTCCAGATGGCCATCGTCGGGCGGCGCTACGCGGTCTCCGGCACCGGCTACTCCACGGAGGGGAAGATCACCCAGGCCGCCGGCCAGCCCGAGCTCAAGCTCGAGCCCTACCTGCTGCCGATGGCCCTCTGCTCGGACGCCGAGATCAAGGACGGCGCACTCACCGGCGACCCGAACGAGGGGTCGCTCGTCGTCCTCGCGGCCAAGGGCGGCGTCGATGCCGACCTGACCCGCGCGCAGTACCCGCGGGTCGCGACCCTGCCGTTCGACGCGGCCTACAAGCTCATGGCCACCTTCCACGACTGGACCGACGAGAAGGGCAACAAGGTCGTCCGCGCCTATATCAAGGGCGCGCAGGACCAGCTCCTGGCGCGCGCCGCTGCCGCCCACGGCCCGAACGGCGAGGAGGTCCCGATCGCGCAGCTGCGCGACGCCTACCTCGCCGAGAGCGAGCGGATGGGCAAGGAGGGCCTGCGGCTCATGGCCACGGGCCGGAAGGACCTGGACGCGGCCACGTTCGACCCGGGCGCAGACCTGCTCAAGGCGATCGACGGGCTCACGCTCCTCGCCCTCGTCGGGATCACCGATCCACCGCGAGCCGCCGCCAAGGATGCCATCGCAACCGCGAGGAAGGCTGGGGTCCACGTCCGGATGATCACCGGCGACGCCGCCGTCACGGGCGCCGTCGTCGCCGCCCAACTGGGGATCCCCGGCAAGGCGATCACCGGGGCCGAGTTCGCCGCGATGAGCGACGCAGACGCCCTCAGCCAGGTCGACGGCATCGGTGTCATCGGCCGGGTCACGCCCCAGGACAAGGTCCACCTCGTGGACGTGCTGCGGGAGCAGGGCCACATCGTCGCCATGACCGGCGACGGCGTGAACGACGCGCCGGCCATCAAGAAGGCCGACATCGGGATCGCGATGGGCATCACCGGGACCGCGGTCACCAAGGCCGCCGCCGACATGATCCTCGCCGACGACAACTACGCGACGATCATCAAGGCGATCAGCATCGGTCGCAACGTCTACGACAACCTCCTGCGCTTCATTCGCTACCAGATGGCGGCCTGCTACGGGTACATCACGGTGTTCCTCGGCTCGTCGCTCCTGAACATCCTGGGCGGCGTCCCGTTCCTGCCGCTCCAGACGATGTGGCTCAACTTCACCGTCAACGTGTTCCAGGCGCTCGGGCTCGGGTTCGGCAAGCCCCGGGATGGCCTCATGGAGGAGAAGCCGCGGCCCAAGGATCAGAAGATCCTGCCGCCCCGGTTGACCGGCTGGCTCATCGTGGTGGGGCTGGTGATGGGCGGCGGCACGCTCGCCGTGATCGCCTGGGCGAATGGCGCATTCCCGTCCGACGGCGACACGATCGCTCGCACGATGGGTGTGACCACGTTCTCGCTGTTCCGCATCCTGTCGTCTCTCGAGACGGCCGACGAGACGCGGTCGGTCTTCAGCGGCTACGTGCTCGGCAACCCGGCCCTGCTCAAGGGCACCGGGCTGTCGATCGTCACCATCGTGCTCGCGACCGAGCTGGGCATCCTCAAGAACGTGCTCGACATGACCAGCCTCACCGGCCAGCAGTGGCTCGTGTGCATCGGCGTGGCCCTGACGCTGATCGTGGTCGAGGAAGTCAAGAAGGCACTCAAGGTCCGCACGGACGCGGAGCCGGCCCTCGCCACCGCAGGCGCGGCGCCCGCTGCCGCCTGACCCGTGCGAGCGGGTGATCCGATCGTGACGGACGACACGGCGCCGGCCTCGGTCGAGTCCGAGGCCGGCTCGACCGTAGCCGGCTCGACCGTAACCGGCTCGACCGAGGCTGCTCAGCCGTTGATCGAGCCGGCTCCGACGGTGCAGGCGGTCCTTGCCGTGGAGGGCCCGCCCAGCGGCCGGACTCCGGCCATCCACCCAGATGACCCGTGGGCCGAGGCGGGGCGCGCGATCCTGCGCTTCCATCTCGGCAGGGTGCTCTCGCACGTGCCCGGCGTCATCGCGGGAGAGGACGCCGAGGAGGTCCACGCGATGCGCGTTGCCGCGCGTCGAATGCGGGCCGCCTGGCGCGTCTTCGGCGATGGCTTCGAGGCCGAGCCGTCGCGCCGCTATCGGCGGGAGCTCCGGGACCTGGGCTCGCGGCTGGGAGCCGTCCGGGACCTCGACGTCCTCATCGGGATCCTGGTCGCATTCGCCGCCCGCCAGGGGGACAAGCAGCGCGCCGGGCTGGAGCCGCTGTTCGTGGCCTGGCGCGCCGAACGGGCGGCCAAGCGCGCCGATCTCCTGGAGACGATGGCGTCGGGCGGGTTCGGCGCCTTCATCTCCGACTACCAGGGGCTCGTGACGACGGCCGGGCTCGCCGCGTGCGTGGTGTCGCCGCACACCCCGGGCCTCGTGCGGAACCGCATGCCCGCCACGATCTGGCACGACTACCAGGACGTCTGGGCCTTCGACGGAGACCTCCGGGGGGCGGACCTCGCCACGCTCCACCAGCTGCGGATCGCGGCCAAGTGGCTGCGCTACACCCTCGAGTTCGTCCGCGAGCCTCTCGAGCCCGACGCCACGGCCCTCATCAGGCCGGTGGTGGCGCTCCAGGATCACCTGGGGGACCAGCACGACCAGCACGTTGCCGCGGAGCTGGCGCGCGAGTTCGTCGCCTCCTCATCGACTTCGCTCACCGCCGCCGAGCTGAAGGCGATCGGGCTGTTCACCACGTACCTCGACCAGGACGTGGAGCGGCTGCGGCGGACGATTCGAAGCACGTGGCCTCCGATCGCGGGGTCGCGCTACCGGCGGAGCCTCGGCCGGGCGATCGCGCGTCTGTAGCAGGGCGGCCGGCCTGCCCGCGACGTCGGCGCGGACCGCGACGAGGCGGGTGGCGATCGACACGGCGACGCCCGGCCGCGGGCTGCGCGGCCGGGCGTCGCCAGGCTGGGATCAGGCGGCCTGCGGGTCCACGAGGCCGAACTGGACCTTCACGTCACGGCTGTTCATGTACAGGATGATGATGCCGGGCAGGATCATCATGCCGATGCCGAGGCCGCTGCCCGGGTACTGGATCATCCACAGGAAGCCCTCGAAGATGGCCAGGCCGGCGACGACCATGGTCAGCAGCCAGGCCCACGGGCGCATCGTCCACAGGCCGACCGCGGCGGCGAGCCAGAAGACGCCGCCGAGGATCGCGAGCCAGCCCCAGAGCCCCACGTGCTCGAAGGCCGGGACGTCGCCCAGGATGCCGAACCAGTCGAAGCCGATGAGGCGGGCCCCGAGGACAATCCAGCCGAAGCCGGCGATCGCGGCGAAGAAGCCGATGACGGAGACGAGGACGGGCGGGTTCTTCATGTCGAGTTTCTCCCTCACGTGTTGCGTTGGTCGAGCGTGTTCGTGCCTTGGGCGAATGGGCGGGTTGGGCCGGCGCCGCCAGCGCCGTGATTGGCCTGGTGTCTCCTCCTCTGCAGGGTGTCCCGATCAGGCCGGAGCCGAGGGCGCGTCAACGGCGGCCTCGAGCTCGGCACTGAGCTCCTCGAGGACGGCGGGCGCGAAGACCACCCTGTCGACGAGGAAGCCGTTGGCGGCGGCGAGCGCGCCGTTGAGGTCCTCGGCCCAGCGATGCTCGAACAGCAGGACCAGGCCGAACGCGTCCGGTGGCAGCGAGTCGGCGATCTCGTTGAGATCCTCCGGGGTGAACAGGCCAGCCCTGTCGACGAGGAGCGGGGAGAACGAGGCGAAGCGCGGGTCGTCGCGGTCGTCCTTGTTGTCGAGCTCGACGATGGTCGGGGCGCCATCCGCGCCCCTATCGATGAACACGACGTCGACGAGCCGGATGATCTTCTTGTCGACGACCTTCTCGATCTCGCGGGCGATGGTGCCGTCGAACTTGTCGCCGTCGAAGCCGATGACGATGTACTCGAGCGGTCCGAGCGTCATGAGTGGTCTCCTCCTGTCATTCGAATGATCCTCCTCTGCGCGACAGCTATCCGCCGGCCCCGTGGCCGACGCCGCCCTGCTGGGCCGCCTGGTGGAGAGCCTGCTCGTCGACGAGGCTCATGGGCTTGAGGTCGAAGACCACGTTCCGCAGGGTGCCGGTGAAGGCGTACGGGGCCCGGTCCTCGTAGGCGAGGTCGACGACCCCGCCGTTGTCGCGGCCCATGTCCATGCCGGCGTAGGTGGTGAACAGCATCGAGCAGGTGTGGTCCAGCCTGCCCTCGCCGATCTGCCTGTCGCCGGCCCAGAGCGTGACGTTGCCGCCCGCGCCCGGCCGGGCCTCGTCGATCTCGAACAGCATCTTGAGCGTGACATCGCCGCTCGGGATCGGCTCCGTGGACGTCTGCCTGTACGTCTCGACGCCGAGGAACTGGTAGGTGTGGTTCAGGCAGCCCCGCTCGTCCACCCACAGCGCGAACCCGCCGATGAAGTCGGCGAAGGCGCACAGGACGCCCTCGGCGCCACCCTCCGGCACGTGGACGTCGGCCTCGATGGAGTACGACCGCCCGTAGATCCGCGGGATCACGGTGGTCGAGACGTTCTGGACATCACCCGCGAACGTGTGGCGAGTGCTCGTCGGCATCGGCGGCAACACTCCGAAGAACACTGCCATGCCGCCGAGCAGCGGCAGCGCCCGGTTCCGGGCGGCCTCCGTCCAGAAGAGCTCCCTGAGCTCCGCGACCTTCTCGGGATGGTCGGCCGCCATGTCGTGGGCCTGGGAGAAGTCGTCCGGCAGGTAGTAGAGCTCCCACTGGTCCTGGTCGGGGTCGTAGCCGCTGCCCGGCTTGAAGCGGGCCAGGGTCGCCGGCGAGAAGTCCCAGGGCAGCTTGTCCAGCCTGGCGCAGGCCCACCAGCCATCCCTGTAGATGGCGCGGCTGCCGTACATCTCGAAGTACTGGACCGTGTGCCGCTCGGCGGCAGCCGGCTCGTCGAGCGTGTAGCTGAACGGGGTCCCGTCCATCGGCTCCTGCTCGATCCCGTCCACCACCTTGGGCTCCGGGATGCCGACCAGGTCGAGGATCGTCGGCGCGATGTCGATGCAGTGGGTGAACTGCGTCCGGAGATCGCCCCCGCTCCTGATGTGGCCGGGCCACGCGATGACCATCGGGTCGCGCGCGCCTCCCAGGTGGCTCGCCATCTGCTTGCCCCACTGGAAGGGCGTGTTCTGGGCGTGTGCCCAGGCAGCGGCGAAGTGGGGAGCGCTGTGGAGACCCCCGAGGCCCTCGAGTCCGCCGAACTTCTCGATCAGCGTCAGCTGATGCTCGGCGTCCAGCACCAGCCCGTTGAAGAACGTCGTCTCGTTGAAGGACCCCGTGAGGGTGCCTTCCATGGACGCGCCGTTGTCGCCCCAGATGTAGATGACCAGGGTGTCGTCGAGCTCGCCCATCTCGTCGACCGCGTCGATCAGACGGCCGACGTTCCAGTCGGCGTTCTCCGAGAAGCCGGCGAACACCTCCATCTGGCGGGCATAGAGCTTCTTCTCGGCGTCGCCCAGGGTGTCCCACGCGGGGTACGCCTCGGGGCGCGGAGCCAGGTCCGTGTCCGGCGGCACGATTCCCAGCTTCTTCTGGCGCTCCAGGGTCCGCTCGCGGTAGGCGTCCCATCCGTCGTCGAACTGGCCCTTGTACCTGTCCGCCCACTGCTTGGCGACGTGGTGCGGGGCGTGCGTCGCGCCGGTCGAGTAGTAGAGGAACCACGGCTTGGTGGCGTCATGGGCGCGGACGGCGTGCAGCCACTCGACGGACTTGTCCGTGATGTCGTCGGGGAAGTAGTACAGCTTCCCGTCCTTGCCCTCCGGCACGCCGAGGACCGAGTTGTCCTGGGTGATGATCGGGTCGTACTGGCCGGCGGCCCCGGTGAGGAACCCCCACCAGTGGTCGAAGCCCCACGCCTGCGGCCAGTGCTCGAACGGCCCGGATGGCGCCCATCTCGCGCCCCGGCGTCATGTGCCACTTGCCGAACCCGCCCGTGATGTACCCGTTCTCCTTGAGGATCCTGGGCAGGGCCGTGCAGCTGCGCGGCCGCGTCCCCGTGTAGCCCGGGAACGGGCCCGGGAACTCGGCGACGCCGCCCATGCCCACGCGGTGGTGGTTGCGGCCGGTGAGGAGCGCCGCGCGGGTGGGAGAGCACACGGCCGTGACGTGGAACCGGTTGTAGGTCAGGCCCTGCTGCTGGATGCGGGTCAGCGTCGGCGTCCGCAGCTCGCCGCCGAACGTGTCGGGGCCGCCGAAGCCGGCGTCGTCGATGAGCACGATCAGGACGTTCGGGGCGCCGTCGGGCGCCTTCGGGCCCGGGGATCATCGACCAGTCGCCAACGGACGTGTCCATGGTGCGCCCTGCCACCCCGCCGAAGGTACGGTCGGGGATCGGAAGGACGGTCCGGTCCTGGCTGAACTTGCCCATCGCCTGCGCGAGCGAATCCTTCAGGGCGGCGGTCCCCTTCTTGTCCGTCCGGACCACCGAGCGTGCGAGCGCCCCCGCCAGGACGAGCTGGACGCGGAGCGCCTGGTCGTCCTCGAACATGGCGAGAATGGCGGCGGTGCCGGGCTTGAGCGCCTCGCCGATCTTGTCGTGGAGGCCGGTCTCCAACTTGTGCTTCGCGAAGTGTCCGGCGATCCCGCCCGCCGCGGCCCCCACGACGGTCGCCGCCAGCAGCGGGGGAGCGGCCAGGCCCACGAGGAAGCCGACCGAGCCGCCGTAGCCCAGCCCCTTGCGGCCGAGGTGGTCGCCGGTCTGCTGGACGACGACGTTGTCGTCCTTGTCGTGGCTGATCAGGATCGCGCCCTCGATTCTGACCTTCTTCGCCTTCACGGCTGCGACGAGATCGTCGAACTCCTTCGTCGCCGTATCGACATCCGGGTATGCGGCAACCAGGACGTCGGTCAGCTCGTCAGCCATGAATTCGTCTCCCGTAAGCGTTGCGACAGGCTCTGCCGGCCAAGTTTCGAGCCGATGGTCGGCGGGTGGCAAGGGCCGCCTGCCCCGGCCGATCGGGCAGTGCCAAACTACAGCCGCGTCGACCCCCGCGGGCATCGCCCACGCAGGATCGACGCGGAACGCCGCGAGCGGCTGGGAGATGCGAGCGAAGATCTCGCTCGACAAGGATCCGGACGATGACGCCGACGACGACCGCGATCCCGATGGGGATGAGCAGCGGGCCGCCGAGGAACGTGGGGGCCTCCCAGAACCCGACCGGGATGGTGCGGGTCAGAGGGGCGTGTCCCTGCCCGAGTCCTTCGAGCGCTCGCGCACGGCGTCGACGATGTCGCCCGGACGGTGCTGGGCATCGACCGGGGCCGGATTGGCCTTGCCCTTGGACTTCGGCTTTCGGTCGCTCGTCAAGGCGCGAAGCCGCTCCTCGCTGGTCTGCGGCGCCTGGGGGGCGTCGTCCGGCTGCTCATCGGTCATGACCGGGTGTCTCCAACTCGTGCTCGCCTCGCGTGATTCGCGAGGCCAGTGTACGAGGGAGACCCGGCTGTCTCCCGCGACGCCGCTGGCCGGTGCGGTCCGACCTGTGCGATCCCGAGCTGCTGGGGCAGGCCGAGCCGGTCGACGACGCCGCAATGCTCGACCAGGCGGCCATCCACGATCCGGGCGGTGTCGATGACAGCGATGTCGATCCGGCGGTAGCCTGTGGGCGTGATGAGCACCGGGTTCGCCGGCTTCCGTCCCGAGGCGCTCGACTTCCTCGTCGAGCTGGCCCTCAACAACGACCGCTCCTGGTTCGGGCCGCGCAAGGCCGAGTACGAGGCCCTGCTCAAGCAGCCGCTGGAGCAGCTGTGCACGGCGGTGGACGAGGAGTTCCGGACGCGGGACCTCCCGCTCGCCGCGGACCCGGCCAGGTCGCCGTTCCGGATCTACCGCGACGTCCGCTTCTCGAAGGACAAGTCGCCCTACAAGACGAACGTGGGCGCGAGCTTTCCCTGGACCGGCGACGGCGGCGGTGTGGGGGGCTACTTCCACCTGGAGCCGGGCGGGATCTTCGTCGGCGGCGGCATGTGGCACCCGGCACCGGCCCGCCTGGCCGCGTGGCGCAACGCGGTCGTCGCGGACGCCGCAGCTCGTCCATGCAGCCGTGGACGACCCGGGGTTCCGGGCGACGTTCGGAACCGTGGGCGGGGACCGGCTGAAGCGCGCCCCGACCGGCTTCCCGCCCGATCACCCGGACATCGAGCTGCTCAAGCTCAAGGACGTGGTCTTCTCGTGTCCGCTGGCCGACGCCGACGTCCTGGACCGGGACCTGCCGGCCACGATCGCGACGGCGCTGGCTCATGCCACGCCCGTCCTGCGGCTGCTGGCACGGGCTTCCAGGCGACGAGACCGGTGCGGGGTGGCTTCGCGACTGACGGGAGTCCCCGACCGGCGCGCGGTACAGTGAGACCTCCTCAGCGTGTCCCGGTGGGGGGAAACGGGCCGGAGAGGGGGAACGCGCCAGAGCTGAGACGAGGAGAGGGACCACCCGGGTCATGTCAGAGCACCGTCCGCGCGTCACGGCCCAGGGACCCGCCCGGTCCGTGCGCCCGCTCGTCGAGGCTCGGCCGTGACAGCCCAGGCGAGCCGCACCCCGGACAGCGGCACCCCGATGAACCGCACACCTGCGATCATCCCCGACTGGCTGGTGAACCTGGCCGCCCTCGGCTGGCGGGTCCTCGTCATCGCGGCGTTCGTCGTCGTGCTGTGGCTGATCGCGACTCTCCTCTGGACGGTCACCGCCTCGATCGCCATCGCCATCGTCATCGCGGCCGCGTTCGCGCCGTTCGCCCTGCGCCTCCGCGCCCGTGGCCGGTCGAGGACCGCGGCAGCCGCCATCGTCTGGGTGGCCGCGACCGCCATCATCGCGGGCGCGATGCTGCTCCTGGCGCTTGTCCTGATGCCCTACCTTGCCCGACGGTGGCGATGATCTCGGACGGGATCGCCGCCCTGCAGGCGCGGCTCGCGGAGCTCAACGTGCCGCCGGCCGTGGGCCGGACGCCCAGGCGATCGCAGACCAGGTGCGGGCGGTCGTCGCCGGCGCAGCCGGCCAGATCGTCGCATCCGCGGCCGGGGTCATCACGGTGACGATCCTCGCCGCGATCCTGGTCTTCTTCTTCCTCCAGGACGGCGACCGGGCCTGGGTCTGGATCTTCCAGGCCGTCAGCGACCAGAAGCGGGAGCGGATCACCGAGGCCGGCGACGACGCCCTGGTCCGGGTGGGCGGGTACCTCCGCGGGACGACGATCCTGTCGGCGATCATCGCGCTCACGGACCTCGTGTTCATGCTGGTGCTGGGCGTCCCGCTCGCCGTGCCGCTGGCGGTCCTCGTCTTCTTCAGCGGCTACATCCCCTACTTCGGCGGAATCGTCACGACGATGATCATCTTCCTCGTGACCTACGCGTCACTGGGCGCGGGTCCGGTCGTGGTCATGATCCTGATGATCGTCATCCGCAACGCGATCCTCGGCTACGGCATCCGTCCCGCGATCTACGGGCGGACGGTGAGCATCCACCCCGCGATCGTCCTGGTGGCGCTGCCCGCGGGGTTCCAGCTGGCGGGGGTGATCGGCCTGTTCGCCGCGGTGCCGGTGACGGCGGTCGTGCTCGCCGTCGCGGCGGCGACCGTGGCGATCGTCGATCCCGGCCCGCGTCCAACGACCTCCCCGCCCTCGTGCCGTCCTGGCTCGACCGGATCGCGCAGTGGAGCTGGCGCCTGCTGGTGGCCCTCGGGCATGGTCGCGCTCGTCGTCCTCGTATTCCAGACCGTGCCGCTCGTCGTGGTCCCGGTCATCCTCGCGACGATCCTGGCGGCGACCCTCGATCCGCTGGTCCGCATCCTGCTCCGGCGCGGCCAGAGCCAGGGGCGGGCCTCCGCGATCGCCATCGGCGGCGGATTCCTCGCGATCACCGCGGTCGTGGTGGTCACCTTCGTCGTGCTGGTCGGGCAGCTCGAGGCCCTCGGGAGCACCGCGGTCACCGGTGCCGGGTCGGCGAGCTCCGCGGCGGGGGGCACGCTCGGCCTGCTCGTGTCGGCAGTGAGGACCGGGGGGGCCGACCTGATCCAGACCGCCGCGGCGTTCGCGTCCGTCATCGGATCGGTCGTGGTGGTCATCCTCCTGAGCGTGCTTTTGTCGTTCTACTTCCTGAAGGACGGTGGACGACCTGTGGGCAGCACGACGCCTCGCGCGTGTCCGGCCCGAGGCCGCGGGCGAGGTCGAGGCAGCAGGGAGCCGGGCGTTCGAGGTGCTGAGCGGGTACATGATCGGCACCGGAGCCATCTCGCTGGTCGGCGCGACCAGCCAGCTGGTCATCATGCTGGTGCTCGGCATCCCGCTCGCGCTGCCGATCTTCGTCCTGTCGTTCTTCCTGTGCTTCATCCCCTACATCGGAGGCTTCATCTCGACGGGCCTCGCCTTCCTGGTCACCATCGCCGTCGGCTCGACGCACGGACATCGCGATCATGGCGTGTCTGGACCGTCGTGTTCAACCTCGTCACGGGCAACATCGTCTCGCCGCTGGTCTACGGGAAGACGGTCCACCTCCACCCGGCGGTCGTGCTGGTCGCGATCCCGGCGGGGGCGGCGTTCGGCGGGATCCTCGGGATGTTCGTCGTCGTGCCGTTCATCGGGATCGTCGCCGACGGTCTGGCGCACGGTCCTCGTCGTCATCGGCATGCCCCGGCAGGCGTCGGATCGGCCGCGGCGCCTGACGTGGTCCCGGCCGAAGCAGTCGCGGAACCCGCGTCGGCCCGGCCGGCCACCGAGATGTCCGCAGCCGGCCGCCGCCGGCGTGAACGCCGCTCCCGCTCACCGTCCGAACCGCTCGACCAGCAGCCCGTGGCGGAGGCCCCGGTCGCTCACCGTCAGCGACTCGACCGGCCCAGCTTCTCCATCACGATCCGGACGATGCACGCGCCCGCCAGGATGACGTCCGCCCGCTTCGGCTGGAGACCGACGATGGCCCGTCGCGTCTCCGTGGTCGCGGGTGCGGTAGAGCTCGACCTGGCGGTCGATGTCGGCGCGGTCCAGGACGGTTCCCCTGCACGACGTCCGGGTCGATAGACGGCGAGACCGTGCCTCACGGCCGCGAGGTTCGTCACCGTGCCACCCATGGCCACGAGGGCATCCGGCGCCGGGCGGCCATCGAGTCGGCAGAGGTCCGTGGAGATCGCGGCGAGCGCTTGGCGCAGCACCGCGGGCGTCACGACGCCGCGCCAGCCCGAAGCGCTCCGTGTAGCGGACCGCGCCAACGTCCACGCTGAAGCGCTCGTCGACCAGCGCGCCCCGGCCGAACGTGACCTGGATGCTGCCGCCGCCCGCGTCGAACGCCACCAGCGCGCCGTCCACGAGACCGACGGCGGCCGTCACGGCCACGTAGGCGAGGCGGCCCTCCTCGTCGCCCGGAGATCACCTCCACGGTGATGCCGGTGCTCGCGGCGATCGCGGCTATGACCGCATCGCGGTTGCGGGCGATGCGGAGGCCCGCCGTGCCGACGGCCGCGATCACCAGCACGCCGTCCCGCCTCGCCTCGTCGGCCATGCCCGCGATCGCAGCCGCGGTCCGCGCGAGTCGCCGCAGGGGAGATCTCCCCGCTCGCCTCGAGACCCTCGCCGAGGCGCGTCAGCTCCGCGCGGTCCACGATCGTGCGCCACGATCGGTCCGGGGCGAGGTCCGCCACGTACAGCTTGACCGAGTTGGTCCCGACGTCGATGACCGCGTACCGCGCGGGCAAGGTACGCGACTCGCAGCGTGAGATCTGCGTGGCCATGGGCTGGCTCCCCTGGGGACTTCGTGCAGCGGAGCATAGGCCGCGCACCCATCACGGTCGTCTGGCCGGTCGGGCTGCGGACGCACCGGGCGGAGCGCTCGTCCGCGCGGGATGATGTGGGCCGCAATAGCGCCGCGCAAGATAGGACGTGCGATCGCGCCGGCCGCCGGCGCGCACGGCCGTTGAGTCGAGGAGGTCCTGTGACGAATCAGGGCACGGACATGCAACCCGACCGGCCGGGATCTGCCACGGCACCGGCGGCCGAGACCGCCGCCGCGACCATCGAGGAGGCCAGCCGCCAGCTGCGCGCGCCCTGGGCCGCGAGCATGGCCGGACTCCTGTTCGCGTTCCTGTTCACGGGCGCGCTGGTGCTGCTGCGTTCGCAGCCGATGACCGCGGCCACCGACGCAGAGCTCGCCCGGATCTTCGCGACCGGCGGCGACCTCCCGACCGTCATCGGCGGCCTGTACCTGGCGCCGTTCTCGGGGATCATGTTCCTGTGGTTCGTGGCCGTCGTCCGGGACCAGATCGGTGAGCGCGAGGACCGCTTCTTCGCCACGGTGTTCTTCGGCAGCGGCCTGCTGTTCGTGGCCCTCCTGTTCGTCTCCGCGGCGACCGCGAGCGCGATGGTCGTCGGCGTTCGCTACCTCGACCAGCCGCCGCCCCCGGCGGGGCTGGTTGCGGCGCTCCGGGCCCTCTCCTACACGGTGCTGTTCGCGTTCTCGACCCGCGCGGCGGCCGTGTTCATGATCTCGCTGGGCACGATCGGCCTGCGCAGCAGGACCTTCCCGAACTGGTTCGCCTGGTCCGGCTACCTGTTCGGGCTCGTCCTGTTCGTCGCCGTGGCGTTCCTGGACTGGGTCGTTCTGGTCCTTCCCGCGTGGGTCGCCGTGGTGAGCCTGTTCATCCTGCGACGGGAGTGGTCGCTCCGGTCGCGCCCCGGGAAAACCGGCAACCGTGAGATGGGGGGTCCGAGCCCGCGCTGACTTTCGGCCCCCGGCCGTGAGCCGGCAGCTCGTCGCACAAAATGGGCGAGGCGGAGCGCGTGACGCGGTGCGATGATCGGTCCGATCGCGTCTCGGTCCTGACCCGGGAAGAAACTGGAGACAGCCGTGCGCCGGTTCCTGTTCGAAGCGTTGGTGGATGCGCTCATCCTCCTGGCGCTTGCCTTCCTCCTGTCGCTGATCCACGTCCCGCAACCGTTCCCGTTCGGGGACGTCCGCGTCCCGATCGTCACCCGGACCGACTCCGGGTTCCTGGCCTTCATCGTGTTCGCCATGATCCTGGGTCTCGTCAACCGCGGGGTGCGGCCGGTGATCGTCGCGTTCACCGGCAGGCTGGTGCTCGCGACCGCCGGCATGTTCATGGTCGTGATCACGTGGCTCGTGTTCCAGGTCACGTCGTTCTTCGCCCCGGACCTGGCGGTGATCGCGAACCCGAAGTGGCTCTGGACGCTGGCCATCGCGGCCCTGTACGGGCTCGTCTCGATCTTGCTGGACGCGGTGCTCGGGCTCAGCAGGCCATCGCTCGACGTGGAGGGTCGGGGGAAGTTCATCTGGCGCTTCCTCGATGGGCTGCCCACCCCAAGGCGCAGTGCCATCATCGAGAACCTGCGCTTCCAGCAGGTGTACGACACCCTGTATCGCTACGGGCTCGACACCTTCCTGGGCGGGACGCCCGTCGGCAGGATCCGCGCCTGGATCCAGCGGGTGGTCCTGCACGAGGAAGATCCACTCGCCGGCGTGTCCACGCCCGCCCGGATCCGGTTGATGCTCCAGGCCCTCGGGCCGACCTATGTGAAGATCGGCCAGATGGTGGCGAGCCGCGGCGAGGCCCTGCCCCCGGAGTGGCTCTCGGAGCTCCAGAAGCTGCAGAGCGACGCCGCGCCGTTCCCGTACGAGGAGGCGCGCGAGATCATCGTCAAGGAGCTCGGCAAGCCTCCGGAAGAGCTGTTCGCGACGTTCGAGAACGAGCCGTTCGCGGCGGCCTCCACGGCCCAGGTGCACCGCGCGACCCTCCACGACGGGACCCTGGTCGCGGTCAAGGTCCAGCGGCCGAACATCGTGGCCAAGACCAAGGCCGACCTCGGGGTGATGCAGGAGCTCGCCCGGCAGCTTGCCCGGCGCGTCGAGATCGCCCGGCGGCTCGACGTCGAGGGGATCCTGCGCGAGTTCGCCTCCGGCGTGCTCCTCGAGATGGACTACCGCAACGAGGCCTACAACGCCCGCCGGATCTCCGATGCCATGGTCAAGTTCGAGCGGATGCACGTGCCCGTGGTGTACGGCGAGCTGTCGGGCGAGCGGGTCATGACGGCCGAGTTCGTGAAGGGCTTCAAGATCAGCAACGTCGCTGCCCTGGACGCTGCCGGCATCGACCGCAAGGAAATCGGGGTTGTGTTCGTCAGGGCGCTGATCAAGCAGGTCCTGGTCGACGGCTTCTTCCACGGCGACCCGCACCCGGGCAACATCTTCGTGGAGCCGGAGACCGGGCGGATCATCTTCCTCGACTTCGGGCTGGTCGGCCGGCTCACCCAGAACCAGCGCATGGACCTCCTGGACCTGATCAACGGGCTCCAGCTGCGGGACTCGTCGGCGGTGGCCCGCGCGCTCCAGAACCTGGGCACGACCGGCCCCGACTTCGATGAGCGCGGCTTCACCGAGGCGGTGGACCGGATCGTCCGCCAGTACCTGGTCTACGGCGAGGGCGACGGGATCGGGGATGCCATGTCCGCGGTCATGGGCGCCGTGTACGGGCACGGCCTGCGGCTGGACAACGACCTCACGCTCGCGATGAAGGCCGTCATCCAGGCCCAGGAGACCGCGGCGATCCTCGATCCATCGATCGACATTGGCAAGGCGGCCATGCAGGAGGCACGCGACGCGCTCCTCTCGGGGCTGACCCTCGAGAACGTCGAGAAGAACGTCACGGCCACGGGCCTGCGGGTGGGCAAGGAGATGGTGCGCCGCCTGCCGACGCTGGAGCAGGCCGCATTCATGTGGATCGACCAGTTCGGCAAGGGCAAGATCACCGTGGCGATCGACACCAGCCAGCTGGACAACCAGTTCCGGCAGCTGGACGACACGGGCCGGCGGCTGACGGTCGGGCTGCTCACCGTCGGCCAGCTGATCGGAACGGCGATCCTCGCCGTCGTCCTCCTCCAGCCGTCGGTCGCCTCGACGGTCGGGCCCGCTGGCCTCGTTCGCCGTCCTCGCATTCTTCGGGGTCCTGTTCTACAGCCTCTTCGTCGTGTATCGCGTCGGCCGCCGGCCGGACGACAACCCGCGCCACTGAGCTGGGGCACCCGCCTCGCCCTAGTTGCCCAGGGCCTGCAGCGGTGGCGGGACGTGGCCGGCGCGGCCGATCACGCCGACCGTGGCGCGGTTGCGGACCTCCATCACCGGCGCCCGGCCCAGCAGCCCGCCCCAGTCCACCCAGTCGCCGGGCACGGCACCGGGCACGGGGATCAGACGGCACGCGGTGGTCTTGCGGTTGATGATCCCGATCGCCGCCTCGTCCGCGATGATCGCCGAGATGGTCTGCGCGCTGGTGTCGCCCGGCAGGGCGATCATGTCCAGCCCCACCGAGCAGACCGCCGTGAGGGCCTCCATCTTCTCGAGGCACAGGTGACCGTCCGCGGCCGCCGAGGCGAAGCTGGCGTCCTCGCTGACGGGGATGAAGGCGCCCGACAGGCCGCCCGCGCGGCTCGTCGCCATCGCGCCGCCCTTCTTGACCGCGTCGTTGAGCATCGCCAGCGCGACGGTCGTGCCGGGCAGTCCCACCCGCTCCACGCCGATCAGCTCCAGGATCTCAGCCACGCTGTCGCCCGGCAGGCTCGTCGGCGCGAGCGAGATGTCCACGATGCCGAACGGCACCCCGATCCGCCGCGCCACCTCCCGGCCGACGTGCTCGCCGACCCGCGTGATCTTGAACACCGTGCGCTTGATCTCCTCGGCCAGGTCCTGCATCGGGGCACCGGAAGGCAGTCGGCGCAGCGCGTCCGCGACGACCCCGGGGCCCGAGATGCCCACGGAGATCGCCGCGTCGCCCTCGCCGAAGCCGTGGAAGGCGCCGGCCATGAACGGGTTGTCCGGCACCGCGTTCGCGAACACGACGAGCTTGGCGCAGCCGACGGCGGCGGCCTCGGCCGTGCGCGCGGCGGTGTCCTTGACCACCTCGCCCATGAGGCGCACGGCGTCCAGGTTGATGCCGGCCGCGGTCGTTGCGATGTTGACGGACGCGCAGACGCGGCGGGTGCCCGCCAGGGCCTCCGGCAGCGCCGCCATCAGCTCCTCGTCGATCCGCGACGCACGCTTCTCGACCAGCGCCGAGAGGCCGCCGATGAAGTCGACGCCGACGGTGTGCGCTGCCTCGTCGAGGGCCTGAGCCAGCTCCAGGATCAGCAGGCGGTCCGGTCGATCCGCCACCCATGCGATGGGCGTCACGGCCACGCGCCGGTTGACGATCGGCACGCCGGTCTCGACCGCGAGAGCGTCCGTGATCGGGACGAGATCAGCGGCCATGGTGGTCACGCGCCGGACCACGTCCTCGGGGGTCCGGCAGCCCCGGAGGTTGATCCCCATGGTGACCGTCCGGATGTCGAGGTGGCCGTGGCCCACCATCCGCACGGTCTCGAGGATCTCCTCCATGCCCAGGGGACCGCGTGCCATGGCATTCCTCCTGTCGTGCGTGTCCCGCCGGGGTGGGGCCGGAGTGGCGTCAGAGCCGGTGCATGGCCTCGAAGACCGAGTAGAGCCGGACCGAGACATCCACGCCGATCTCCTCGCCGACCCTGCCCAGCCCCTCGACGAAGGCCTCGTAGCCCTCCGTCCCGGACATGTCCACGACGGTCACCATCACGAACACGCCCGCGAGGATCGTCTGCGACAGGTCCGTGATGTTGCCGTGCTGTCGGGCGATCTCGCTGGCGACGCTGGCGATGATCCCGGGCTTGTCCAGGCCCTCCACCGTGATGACGGCGAGATTGGAGGCGGCGGCAGCAGCCGCGCGGCGCGCATCCTCGCCGGCGAACCGGATGCCGTTCCGGCGCAGGTACTCGAGCGCGGACGGCGCCAGCGTCCAGCCGTCGTCCACGTGCAGGGCACCGTCCCGCACGAAGTCCGCCACGTTGTCGGACGTGATGATCTGCACCCGTCGCTCCACCTGCGGTCCGCCGCGGCCCCTCGTGCCGTCCGGCCCGGACCCCGTCAAGGGTGCCATGTCCCGTGGCATCGCGGGAGGATCGTCAGCCGAACCAGTGCGCCGGCCGGGCGAGCGTTGGCGGAAGGGCCGTCGCGGGGTCGCCGTTCGCGGCCTCCAGCTGGGACTGGGTCAGGAACAATGCCCCGCGCAGGTCGGCGCCTGCGAGATTCGCTCCGCGCAGGTCCGCGCCCGCAAGATCCGCCAGCCGCAGGTCGGCGCCGCCTGAGGTCGGCCCCGATGAGCACCGCCGCGCGCAGGTTGACGCCCCGCAGGTCCCTGCCCGCGGAGGTCCGCCCCGGCGAGGTCGGCGCCACTCCGATCGCGGGCGCCGCGTCGCTTCGTCCCCGGCACCACCCCGGCCCTCACCAGCTCGCTCGCCCTGCCGAGCAGGACGCCGATCGCCTGGCGGCGGCCCGCGAGGTCGACAGCCAGCAAGGCATCGGCGGTCTCGCGCGTGAGCTCCTTGATCCCCTCCAGGGCCGCCCGCAGCTCCGGATGCACCGCTCGAGCCGCCGGCAGCGCCAGCGCCTCGGTCAGGTACCAGGCCAGCTCGTGGAGCTGCCGCATGATCGCGAAGGCGTCGAACATGCGCATCGCCGTACCCGGTGACTGCCGCCAGTCCGCGTCCCGCGAACGTGACCTCCGTGACGTGCTGGCCAGCGCCGAAGCAGTCGTAGGCGACACAGCCCGGCATCCCCGCCTCCCGGAGACGGTCGTGGATGCCGCACCGGGAGTCCGGCTCGAGGTTCGGGCAGGCGTCCCCGGCGGCCTTGTCGAAGGCGAAGTCCGCCGATGTCGCGAACGCGAGTGCGACGCAGCACAGCCCGACGCAGCGGCTGCAGTCCGCGCGGAGCTCCAGGTGTGTTCCCGGCAACGCGGTCGCTAGCCCCGCGCCCGCGCCGCGTCGACGAAGCGGCGCAGGAACGCCGTCACGGCCGCGCGCTCGGCGGGCGACATCCCCTCGAGCGCCTCCTCGACGGAGTCGCCCCGCCAGCGGTAGACCATCTCCACGCGCTCGACGGCGGCGGGGACGAGCCGGACACGCACGACGCGCCGGTCGTCGGGGTCCCGCTCCCGCTCCAGGTAGCCCGCCCGCTCCATCTCGTCGACGACGCGGCTCGCCCACCCCTGCGAGACGCCCATGCCCGCCGCCAGCTGCGAGATCGTCTGGGGGCCGTTGTCGTAGACGTGGATCGCGGCGCGGATGACGTGTGACGTCAGCGGGCCGCCGGGCCCGGGACGGGCGCCGGCGGCCGCCTCGAGCGCCCCCGGGATCGGCGCCGTCACGCCGCCGGCAGGCGGCCCGCCCCGCGCGTCCCATGTGCCCGAGCTGGAGCACCTCGACCAGCAGCCTGCTGATCTCGAGCGCGTCGCCGGCGGGCGACCCGGCCGGCGTCCGCGGCCCCGGACGCGCGCCAGCGCGGCCCCTTGACACCCCGTTCCGGCCGTACTACATTCGTCACGAATTCAATTCCTTACGCAAAGGATGTACCTGTGAACCTCGGGCGCGCCAAGTGGCTCACGCTCCTCGCCCTCAGCCTCGGCATCTCCATGATCATCGTCGACGCCACGATCGTGAACGTGGCCATCCCGTCCATCGTACGGGACCTCGGTCTGGACGGATCCGGCGCCGAGTGGATCGTCTCGGTCTACCCCCTCGTCTTCGCGGCGCTCCTGATCACGCTCGGCCGCACCGGCGACATCTTCGGCCGCCGGCGCCTCTACATCGCCGGCCTGGTCATCTTCGTCGGCAGCTCCATGCTGGCCGGCCTCGCCCCCACCGGACCGCTGCTCATCGCGGCGCGGATCCTCCAGGGCGTCGGCGGCGCGGCGATCGCGCCCGCGACCCAGTCCATCCTCAACGCGACGTTCCGCGGCCGCGAGCGAGCCGATCGCGTTCGGCGTCTACGGATCCGTGATCGGCGGCATGGCGGCCCTCGGGCCGCTGCTCGGCGGCTGGCTGACCACCAACCTCTCGTGGCGCTGGGCGTTCCTCATCAACCTGCCGATCGGGATCGTGGCGCTCGTGGCCACGCTCCTCTGGGTGGCCGAGTCCCGCGACGAGCACGCCAAGGCCGGCTTCGATGCCCCGGGCTTCGCCACCCTGACGTTCGGGCTGGCCGCCATCGTCTTCGGCCTCATCGAGGGCTACGCCTACGGCTGGCTCACCCCCAACCGGCCGTTCACGATCGGGTCCTGGACCTGGCCGCTGGAGAGCATCTCGATCATCCCCGTTCGCCTTCGCGCTGGGCGTCCTGAGCCTGGCCGCCTTCGCGGTCATCGAGGTCCGCCGCCGGCGTGCCGGGCGGTTCATCCTGTTCGACTTCAGCCTCTGGCAGAACCCGTCGTTCCGGTTCGGCAACCTGACGGCCACGATCGTCGCCCTGGGCGAGTTCGGCCTCCTGTTCGCGCTGCCGCTGTTCCTCCAGGCCGTTCTCGGGTACACGGCCTTCGAGACGGGGCTCGTGTTCCTCGCGCTCGCGGGTGGCTCGTTCGTGGCAGCCGGCGGGGCGGGTCCCCTCGCCCATCGCTTCGAGGCGCGGCGTGTCGTCCAGATCGGCATGGCCCTGGAGGTCGCAGGCGTCCTCGGGACGGCGCTCCTGCTGTCGCGGACGGTCAGTGGCCTCCTGCTCGCGGTGCCGCTCTTCGTCTACGGCATGGGGGTCGGGTTCGCGACCGCCCAGCTGGCCAACGTCGTCCTGTCCGAGGTCCCGCCGGAGCGCTCCGGGCTCGCCTCGGGCGCGAACTCCACGATGCGCCAGGTCGGCACCGCGATCGGGGCCGCGCTCATCGGCACCATCCTGCTCACGGGGCTGAACAGCGGCACGCGTGACCGGCTCGCGCAGGTCCCCGGCCTCCCGCCGGCGGCGCAGGAGCAGGTGGCGCAGGCCATCGAGGCCTCGGACGGGCAGGCGCTCGTGGTGCTGCGCGACGATCCGAGGGCGGCGGCCGCGGTGCCCGCGGTAGAGGACGCGTTCGTGGACGCGGCCCGCACGGCGGGGCTGGTGGCGGCCGGGTTCATCGGCCTCGGGCTGCTGTTCTCGCTGCGCCTCCCGGCGCCCGCCCGGAGCCCGCTCGAGGTGGCGGAGGTCCGCCCGCGGCACGCTGGTCCGGGAGCCGGTCCTGGCCGACTGACCGCCCGGCCGGGCGTCGTGCCGCGGAGCCCGAGACGGTGGCGAAGGATCGCCGCCGTCTCGCCGCGCCCAGCTACACGTGCTCGTCGATGAACAGGCGCACCCGCGTGCGGTTGTGGGCCGTCGAGTCGCCGGCCACCGTCTTGCCGATCTCCGTCGCGTAGGCCGCCTCGAAGTCCGCCTGCGAGTCGAACCAGAGCTCGGAGATGCCGTCGATGCCGGTCTCCGCGGGATCCGCCTCCACGATGTTCACCACCATGCGGCGCAGGCCGGGGAGCTGCAGGGCCAACGGCCGGTGCTCGTCCAGCCACCAGCGACGGAAGTCCCCCGGCGTCATGTCCTCGCGACGGGTGAGCAGGATCATGGCCTTGAACACGATGGTCTCTCCTAGGCTGGCTTGCGGACCCGGGCGTTCGGCCGGCCACCGGCGCTCAGGGCGAGGGCGATGACGATCTCGTTCGGGCGAGGGGCGTCCGGGATGGCGACGTCGACGGCATCCATGTCGTCGAAGACCCATCGATCGTCCCGGTTGCCGATGGGCATGGTGATCGCGGCGCCGGGGCCCGCCACCTTCTTGGTGCCCGGGATGATGTCGGCGCCGCCTCCGATCGCCGCCCGGACCGGCGCCCCGAAGCGCGGGTGCAGCACGGCCGCGGTGTGCTCCCGGTCCCCGTCGATCCCGACGATCGCCCCCTTGCCGTACCCGCGGACATCGGCCGGTGCCACGCCCACGGAGGACAGCACTGCCAGCGCCCGCTCGACCAGGAGCGCGGCGGCGTCCCGGCCCAGCGCCTCCAGCTCGGCGAGGTCCTCGACCCGGCCCCGGCCGGCGAGCGGGTTCCTGACTGCGATCGCGGCCGTGGCGACGGTGGTCGGCGGGGTCACCGGTGCGCCGGCCTCGGCCAGCGTCTGCTGTACGGCCGCCACGATGACCCTGACTCCGTCCACGAGGAGCACCTCCCGTTCCAGCGCCGGCGGTTCGTCGGTCCGGCAGGGGTAACTGTAGGCGTGTGTAGAGCGCGGCGAGGCATCGGCGGCCTCAGGCGACCGCGTACGTCCGCCACGCGAGCAGCGCCGCGACCCCGAGCCCGCAGACGCCGATCAGGCCCCGGAACAGCGCTGGCGGCAGGCGCCGGGCGATCCAGGGGCCGACGAGCCCGCCGAGGAACAGGCCCGCCGCCAGCGGCACCACGAACGCCCACTCCACCGGCCCGAACAGCGCGAACCCGATCGCCGCCGCCCCGTTGGCGATTCCCGACAGCACCGCCTTGGCGGCGTTCACGTGGGTCAGTGGCAGGTCGATGATGCTGGCGAGCGCGACGATGGCGAGAATCCCGCCGGCGGCCCCGAAGTAGCCGATGTAGATCGAGGTGGCGAAGTAGGCGGCCGCGGTCTTGGGGGTGATGCCGCGTGGCTGGAAGCGCGGCAGCCGCTGGAGCGACGGCTGGACCAGGATCATCACCGAGGCACCGGCGATGAGCAGGGGCGCGACCAGCTCGAACCACCGCGCCGGGAGCACCAGCAGGAGCGCCGCACCGGTGGCACCGCCGGCGGCGGCGACGATGGCCAATCGCCGCAGGGTGGGGCTCTGGCCATCGAGCTCGCTGCGGGCACCGATCGACGCGCCGACGCTGGTGAAGGTCTGGGCAACGGTGTTGGTGACGTTCGCGGCCACCGGCGGGAGGCCGGCGGCGAGCAGCGCCGGGTACGTCACCAGGGACGCCAGGCTGACGAGGACGCTGACGATCCCGCCGACCACGCCGGCCGCGAACAGTGCCAGGAACAGGGTCGGGGTGATGGCCACCCGCCGAGTCTAGTGTCGGCAGCGGCCCGCGGCCGCTCGGCGCGACCATCAGTGGCCAGCTCCCGCGAGGAGCAGCCGGCATGCAGCGGAGTCCGTGCGGATCGAAGGGCGGCGCGGCCGCCACGAGCGGCATCGCCGGTCGCTGTCTCGCAGCTCTCCGTCGGGCTCGCGGCTGCGAGTCCCTTCGAGCCCAGCCGTTCTCTTCAGCTGGCGCGAGTGTGTGCCCGATGCACGACTGCGTCATGAAGGTTCGTCGTCTTCCGCTTCTCACGGATCGGGTGTCGCTGCAGCGCGGATCCCGGTGCTCGCGGATCAGCCAGGTGGCCCGACACCGTCGAGCTCCGCCAGCGCATCCGCCTCGTCGGCGGCAGTCACCACTCCCGCCACGGACATGTCCAGCCGCGCGAACTCGGGCATCGCGAGGGCCACCGCGCCCAGGCCGATCAGCGAGAGGATCCCGCCCGACACGACGGAGAACTGCGTGCCCATGACCGCCGCGACCGCGCTCGCCTCCGCGTCGCCGATGCGCGGCCCGCCCGTCACGACCAGGATATGGATCGAGCTCACGCGGCCCCGGAGCGCGTCGGGGGTCAAGAGCTGGACGATTGCGCTCCTCAGCACGGCGCTGTAGACATCGGCCCCGGACGCGATGGCAAGGAACAGCAGCGCGAGCGGGAAGCTGAACGTCGCGAGCCCGAAGCCCACGATCCCGAGGCTCCAGACCGCCACGGAGATCAGCACGGCTCGCCCCGGCCGCCGGACGCTCGTCGTCCAGCCGCTGAACACGGCCGCCAGGAACGCTCCCATGCCCACGGCCGACGACATGAACCCCACCCCGGCCGGCCCCACGTGGAACACGTCGAGCGCGAGGGGCGTGAACAGCGACCGCGGCGACCCGAACACCATCGCGTTGATGTCGACGAGGAACGTCGCGAGGACCTCCCGCCGGCTCCGGGCGTACCGGAGGCCTTCCGCGACCGTCCTCAGGCTCGGCCGGGCCGCCCCGAGCGGCGGGCGGGATCGGGCGCGATCATCAGGACCGCGATGATCGCGGCCCCATACGTGACGAGATCGATGAGGTACGCGGCCCCGATGCCCGCTGTCGCGAGGACGATGCCGCCGATGGCGGGCCCGATCACCGCGGCGCCGTTGAACACCAGCTGGTTCATCGAGATCGCCGCCTGGAGACGCTCCGGCGGGAACGAGCCTGGGGATGGCCGACGCCCGCGTCGGCTGGTCCACCGCCCCCAGGCCCGCGGCGACGAACGCGACCGCGTACAGCGCGAGGAGCGGCGGTGCGGGCTGCATCGCCAGCAGGACCAGTGCGAGGCTCGTTCCGGCCAGCCCCACCTGGGTGACGAGCAGCAGGCGACGCCGGTCCACCGCGTCGGCGACGGCACCGCCGCCCAGCGCGAACAGCATGATCGGGACCAGCTGGACCAGCGACAGCACGCCCAGCGCCAGCAGGTCGTTGGTCAGGACGTAGACCTGGTACGGCAGGACGACCGTGGTGATCATCCGCCCGGCGACGCTGATCGCCTGGCCGGTCCACAGGAGGCGGAAGTCGCGGTCCATGGCGGAGCGGGGACGGATCCGCGAGCAGGCTGCCGATGCGCCGGGGCGGCCGGGGCGGGGGTCCGGTCGTCAACGCGGGGTCGTGACGCCTTCCGCGCTCGCGGATGGCTCCGGCGGGGCCGGCGTGTCTCCCCAACCGGTGTTCGAGAAGGTGGGGATGAACCGGTAGCCCTGGCCCGGGACCGTGGCGATGAAGCGCGGGTGCCGGTATCCGTTCTGCAGCTTGATCCGCAGGCTCCGCACATGCCGGTCGACGATGTTGCTCTCTGCGACGAAGTCCGTGCCCCAGACAGAGTCGAGGATCTCCTCCCGCGTGACCACTCGGCCGGCCCGGCTGGCAAGGAGATACAGCAGGCTCTGCTCGATCCCGGAGAGGTGCACGACCGACTCGCCGGCTCGGACTTGGCGGCTGAGGATGTCGATCTCGATCTCGCCCATCCTGATCGTGGGCACGATCGGCCGGTCCGAACCCGTCGCCCGACGAGTGATGACGATCGATCGTGCGAGCAGCTCCTCGGGCGAGAACGGCATCGTCAGGATGTCGTCCACGCCGAGGTCGAATGCGCGGAGCTTCGTCCTGAGGTCGCCGCGGCGCGTCAGGCCCAGCGCCGGCGTCACGCGCCGGGTCAGGCGGTTCGAGGCGCCGAGCCGTTCGAGAAGGGCGGTGCTGTCATCGTGGTCCATGTCGACGACGGCGAGGTGCGGATGCCAGTCGGACAGGAGGGCGTCGGCCTCGGCCAGGCTGTGGGCCGCCTGGACGATGAACAGGCCGTGGTTCAGGGTGAGCTCGATGAGATCGACGACCAGCTGGCGATCGTGAAGCACGAGGGCACGGCGCGCCTCGACCTCGGGGTCGCCCGCATGCACCTCTGCCACGAAGCGTTCTCCCTGCGCCGGTTGACACAGGGATTATCCCACAGGGGCCGCCCGGATCCGGTTCGGCGCGGGCGGGCGGGCGCTCAGGGCTTCGGCCGGTTGCCCTCACCGCGACGCACGGCGTCCCGCAGGTCGCCGCGGGTCCCGGCGCCGGTGCTCCTTGCGCATCGACGGGTCATCGCCGTCGGGCCTCCACCTACGACCGGCGCGAGATCGGACGCAGGACGATGGCCGCCGCCATGATCAGGGCGGGGACGATCCCGGCCACGATGGCCAGGCGCGGCGCTCTCGCGAGGTAGAAGCCTGCCCCGACGCCGAGCGAGCTTGCCGCGACCCCCATGAGGGTGGAGTCGGGCAGGGTCTGCAGTGCGCTGGTCGTCCCTTGGGCGCCCGTCCGGGTGGCGTGCAGGGCGCCCGCCACCCGGCCGGCCAGCCCTGCTTCGTGACCCTCTGGATCCGTTGCCCGGGTACGTGACGACGGTGATCGCCGTCCCGGCCATCTCATGCTCATGGTGTGCTTCCTTCCCTCGTGCACCCTCGTCGGCATCCGGGGAGGCGCTGCTGCGCCCGTGGTGCCCGCCGGGACGTCCAAGGTGTGACACGACGATGCCCCGCCCGGCGGCTGATGTCATGACGCCTCGTCATCCGGAGCAGGGCCTCGGGGCGGGATCCGCGCACCTCGGTGGCGTCGACGGCCTCGCGGCGTGGAGACGGCGTCAGGACAGCCGCATCTGCCGGCCGGAGCGCCTCGTAGCGGACCGCCCCGTCCTCCATGACGAACGCGTCCAGCGCGAGGCCGTTCGGGTCCATCTCCGAGAACTCCTCGTTGATCCATGCGACGAAGGTCCGATCGACGTCGGCAGGCATCGAGATCAGGACGTCCCGCATCGGCGCGATGAAGCACTGGGGCGCCTCGCCGAAGATCCGTCGCAGCTCGTCCGGCACGAGGACCAGCGCCGACGCGCAGCCGACGCCCGACTGGAGCACGCGGACGGGCACGCCGTCCAGCGTCTGCCCGACCAGGTCCCGGGGCCGCACGCCGCGCACGCGCTCCCGCAGGTTCTCCAGCGCCGTCGCGACGAGATCCGCCGGCCCGATCGGCCAGGTCGCCAGCAGCGACTCGCCCACGACGAGGAAGGCCGGCCCGATGTCGATCCCGAACCCGGTGGGGATCCCGGGCGGCAGCGTCACCCGGAACGGCTCGCCCGCCATCGGCGGCATCGGCCTCCGCCGCGGCAGGATGGGGATCACGTTGGGTGCCATCACCTCCCAGTCGAGGTCCTGCGGCAGCTCGCCCATGGCGCGGAGGACCGCGTCCGGGGAAGCCTGTTCCATGCCGCCGCCGAGGTCCACGGTCGTGTAGCTCTTGCCGGCCTTCCGCCGGCGCCTGGCGCGTCGCTTCTCGGTGTCGTTCATGCGGCGCAGGATGACGAGGGGCGCTTATGCGCCGCCTCACCCGGACTTCACCCGGACTTCACCCGGGCCGGCGACCGATCCTGGGCAAATCTGCCCCGGGATACCGGACGATCCATACCCAGACGGGGACGCAGCGTCCGGCGGTCCCCGCTTCTGGATCCTTGGGCACATTCCCACGGTCCGCGGGACGCCGATACCGTTGGGCGTGCCGGGAGGGACCGCCAGACAGAGGTGTGAACGGGTGCAGCCGAACGTCGTCCTGCCGTTCCTGAGCTCGACGCTCAGCTTCGTCTTCGCGCTCTTCCTCCTCGACCAGTGGCTGGAGCGCCGCCGCCCGTACCAGCTGATCTGGACGATCGGCATGATCTGGTACGGCATCTCCGCCGGCACCGAGTTCTGGGGCGGGGCGTTCGGCTGGAGCGAGCCGCTCTACCGCGCCTGGTACCTGATCGGCGCGGTCTACGTCGCGGCGTGGCTGGGCCTCGGCACGATGTACCTGCTCGGCCGGACCCGGTTCGGCTACGGCGCCGCGTTCAGCGTCCTGCTCGCGGGCCTGTTCACCGTCCTGGCCCAGGCAAAGGCGCACTACCCCGACACCGGCATCGTGCCCGTTCGCGGCATTCTCGATCGCGATCGCTCGGCGCCATCGCGATCGCGGTCGAGACGTACCGTGGAACCGGTCGCTGGGCGCGGATCGCGGGCGTCCTGATCATCGGTGGATCCATGCCGTGGCCGTCCCGCTCGTTCTCACCGCGCTGATCCCTGCACCGGGCTACGCCCTCGACGCCAACGGGATCCCGGTCGGCACCGCGATGCCAGGCTCGGTCCGGCTGCTGACCCCGCTGTTCAACGTGACCGGCGGGTTCGCGCTGGCGCTGGGGGCCGCTCTACAGCACATACGTGTTCATGCCCAAGCAGCGCGTGATCCGCTACGACCTGAGCCGCACGCAGGGGATCGGGCGGTTCCTGGTCAACCTGCTGATCGCGCCCGTCGCCATCACCGTCAACCTCGTCGCCTCGCTCCCGGGCGCCACCAGCGCCCTGTTCCACGGCAGGCTCAACAGCCGCGTCCCGGCGACGATCCTGCTGGCGATCGGCGGCTTCATCCCGTCGATCACGAGCGGCCTGTCCCGGTTCGGGTTCACGCAGACCTTCTTCCTGGGCGAGCTCCTGGGCGTGTTCTTCCTGTTCGCCGGCTTCCTCGTCTCGGTCGAGGTGTTCCGCGAGTTCCGGATCCCGTTCACGCGCCGCGTGCTGCGCGTCCGGAGCGAGGCGGCGTAGGGCCAACGCAGCGGGCCTGGCGGACCGGCGTCGCCTGCCGGACCAGACCAGGCCGATTGATCGGACAGGGATGCGTCTCCGGTGCCTGCGTGCACCGGTCTCCCCGGCTGCGGGGAGACCGGTGGTCACCTGCCCGCGGACGCGCCCGCGATGAGCGCCAGGCGCTTCACGGCCCGATCACCTCCACCTCGCGGACCGGCGGCAGCGCATCGGGCCGCCGGTTGGCGAGCGCCGGGATCTGGCGTCGCGCGGCGGCCACCAGCGAAAGGTCCAGCTCCGCCCGCACGATCGCCTCGTCCATGCCCGCCTGCGCGACGACGCGGCCCCACGGGTCCACGACCATCGAGTGGCCCCAGGCGGCGATCGCGCCCGGCCCGCCCGCGCCGCACCCGGCCGCAGCGATGACGTACGCCCCGTTCTCGATCGCCCGGGCGCGCAGGAGCACCTCCCAGTGGTCGCGCCCGGTCCGCTCCGTGAACACGGCGGGCACCGTCAGGACCTCCGCACCGGCCAGCGAGAGCGCCCGGTACAGCTCCGGGAACCGCAGGTCGTAGCAGATCGACAGCCCGAGGCCGCTCCCGTCCACGTCGACGACGACCGCCCGATCCCCCGGTGTCACCCGGGCCGACTCGCGGTCGGACGGCCCGTCGTCCACCGAGACATCGAACAGGTGGAGCTTCCGATAGCGGGCAACGAGCCTCCCGGAGCGGTCGAACAGGACCGCGGTGTTGTACGGCCGGGCCGGGTCCCCGGACACTTCCGCGTGGCTCCCGGCCAGGATCCAGCAGCCGTGCTCGCGGGCGATGTCCGCGAACGGCGCGGTGGTCGCGACCGGGCACCGGACGGGCCGACGCCCGGAACCCGTCGGCCGTCCCGCGGAACTGCACGTACTCCGGCAGCACGACGAGGTCCGCTTCCGCGGCCGCCTCGCGCGCGAGCGTCGCGGCGCGCGAGATGTTGATCTCGACGTCGTCACGCGCCTCGATCTGGACCAGGGCCACCCGCATCGTCTGCATGGCCGAGATGGTACGGCGGACGCAGCGCCGGGTGGCGACCGACGACGGGGACACGTCGGTTAACGAATTCGCCAGATCCGCCGAAACCGGCACACCCGTTTGACCCGAGCCGTCCGGAGGTCTACAGTCGCGTTGCCCCCGCTCCGCGTCCCGGTTCGGGGTGTCCAGCGCCGCACGAGGATCTCTCCCCACGTGGAGACCGGACCTAGACCCGCCGGCACGATCGCCGGCATCCCCCAGGTCCCGACCGCACCCTGACGGCCCAGCCCGGCACGACCTCGCCGGGCGGCCACCGCGGGCGGGCGGGCCTGCCCAGCCTGGTGGCCACCATGCAGTTCCTCAGCCGTTGCATCGGCCTGCCGGTGCGCGATCCGTCCGGCGAGCCCCTCGGCTCGATCGCGGACCTGATCGTCGCGATCGGCGGCAAGTACCCGCCCGTGACCGGCCTCGTCGTGCGCACGGACCAGCGCCGCATCTTCATCCCGTGGCGTGACGTCGCGGCCTTCGACACGAAGGGCGCCCGCCTCCGCGTGCGCACGATCGACGTCGGCAAGTTCCGCCAGCGCGACAACGAGATCCTGCTGAAGGCCAACCTGCTGGACAAGCAGATCGTCGACATCGAGGGCCGCAAGGTCATCCGGGTCAACGACCTGAGCCTGGACAACGTCGAGGGCCGCCTCCGGCTCGTGGCCGTGGACGTGGGCGCGGCCGGGCTCCTCCGCCGCCTGGGCATCGAGGGCCCGTTCCGCACGATCGCCCGCAACATCCACGCGTCCGTCCCGGAGCGCTACATCGACTGGGAGGACGTGGACCCGCTGGACACGACGATCGCCAGCGTCCGCCTGCGCGTGCCCCACGCACGCCTCGCGGAGCTGCACCCGGCGGACCTCGCCTCGATCATCGAGGACCTCGCCCCGCGCGACCGTGCCGGCGTCCTCGCCTCCCTCGACGACGAGGCCCTCGCCGACGTGGTCGAGGAGATGGAGCCCGACACCCAGGTGGACGTCCTGGAGGACCTCACCCCGGAGCGCGCCGCGGACATCCTCGAGGAGATGAGCCCGGACGACGCGGCCGACCTGGTCGCGGACCTCGACCAGGAGACCCGCGACGAGATCCTCGCCCTGATGGAGAAGGACGAGGCCGACGAGGTCCAGGAGCTGCTGGGCTACGAGGAGGACTCGGCGGGCGGCCTCATGACCACCGAGTTCATCGCCCTCGAGGAGCACATCACCGCCGGCGCGGCGATCGATCGCCTGCGCGAGCTGGAGCCCGACGCCGAGACGATCTACTACGTCTACGTCACCTCGGACGACGGCCAGCTCGTGGGCGTGATCTCGCTCCGCGACCTGATCGTCGCCCGGCCCGAGACCCTGATCCGGGACGTGATGATCGACGAGCCCGTGGCGGTCGTGGTCACCGCGAGCCAGGAGGAGGTGGCCGAGGTCGTCGCGCACTACAACCTGCTCGCCGTGCCGGTCGTGGACGAGCAGAACGTGCTCATGGGCATCGTCACCGTGGACGACGCGATCGACACGGTCATCCCGACCGCGTGGAAGAAGCGGCTCCCGCGCGTGTTCACGCGGTAGCGGGGCGATGACCGGGATCCCGGGGCGGCCCAAGCCGCCCACGACGACCACGCCCGCGGCTCCGGCCACCGCTCGCCGGACCGCCGCCGGCGGCGCTCTGACGCCGCCGTCCGAGCGCGCGCGCTCGCCGGAGGCGCGCCGGTGTGCTGCGCCCGTTCCCGCACCTGCCCCACTGGCGGGTGCGCCTCATCGCGTCGCTCGCCGTCCTGGGTCCGGGCCTCGTCAGCGGCTTCGCCGACAACGACGCCGGCGGCATCACCACCTACTCCCTGGCCGGCGCCAACTTCGGCTACGAGCTGCTGTGGGTCATCCTCGCCAGCCAGATCGTCCTGTTCTTCACCCAGGAGGTGGGCGCGCGTCTCGGGCTCGCGACGGGCAAGGGGCTCATCAGCCTGATCCGCGAGCGCTGGGGCGTCCGCTGGACGGTGTTCGCCGCGTTCCTGATGCTGACCGCGAACCTGGGCTCGATCGTCGCCGAGTTCGCCGGCATCGGATCCGCGCTCGGCATCTTCGGCGTCCCGCCGCAGATCAGCGCGACCGTCGCCGCGGTCGTCGTGGTGGCCTTCATCGCGCTCGGGTCGTACAGCCGCGTCCAGTACCTGTTCGTCGCCGTCGGGATCATGGTCTCCATCGCCTACGTGTTCTCGGCGGTCGCTGGCGCAGCCGGACTGGAGCCTGGCCGCCTCCAGCATGTTCCACCCCACCTTCTCGTCGTCGCCGGTCTACTGGCTCGCGGTCGTGGGCACGGTGGGCACGACGATCACCCCGTGGGGCCAGGCATTCATCCAGTCGTACGTCGCGGACAAGGGCCTGCGGCCGGACGACCTGCCGGCCAGCCGCGTGGACGTGTTCGCCGGGTCCGCTCCTCACCAACGTCATCGCCGCGTTCATCGTCATCGCCTGCGCCGCCACCCTGTACGCGAGCGGCACGAAGATCACGTCCGCCGCCGACGCGGCCCAGGCCCTCGAGCCGATCGCGGGCGCTGCCGCCGCCGTTCGTGTTCGCCATCGGCCTGCTGGGGGCCTCGTTCCTGGGCCTCGGCGTCGTGCCGCTCTCGAGCGCCTACACCGACCTGCGAGGCGTTCGGCTGGGAGACCGGCGTCAACTGGAACTGGCGCGAGGCGCCCGCGTTCTACGGCCTGCTGGCGTTCTTCATCGGGTTCGCGGCGCTGTTCGTGATGATCCCGGGCCTGCCGCTGATCAGCGTGATGTTCGCGGCCCAGGTGCTCAACGCGCTGCTGCTGCCGTTCGTCCTGGTGTTCGTGATGCTTCTCGCCTCCGACAAGCAGCTCATGGGGCCGCTCGTCAGCGGGCGGTATCTCGCGCCGATCGGGTGGCTGGCGACCGCGCTGCTGGTGGTGCTGTCCCTGATCCTGGTGGTCACGAGCGTGACGGGGATCTGACCGCCCGGCGTCGCGACCGGGCCGAGGCGCTACCCGCCGCGCCCTGGCCGCTAGCCCGACGAGCCCCTGGCAGCTAGCCCGACGAGCCCCTGGCAGCGCTCTCGTGCCTGCGGCGCTCGAGGAACGCTCGCTCCGGCCCGTTCGGCGCCAGCGCCAGCGCCCGGGCGTAGGCTTCGGCCGCCTCGCCCCAGCGGCCCAGGCGGCGCAGGAAGTCGCCGCGCGCTGCGTGAAGAAGCGGTAGTCGGCCATCGCTGGATCCGCGGCCAGCGCATCGACGGCTGCCAGGCCGACGGCCGGACCCGCCACCTGCGCCAGCGCCACCGCCCGGTTCAGCGCCACCACCGGCGACGGCGAGACCCTCGCCAGCACCTCGTACAGGCCCAGGACCTGCGGCCAGTCGGTGGCATGCCGCCGTCGGCGCCTCGTCATGGACCGCGGCGATCGCGGCCTGCAGCTGGTATGACCCCACGCGGCCCATCCGGAGCGCCCGCTCGATCAGGGCGCTGCCCTCGGCGATCCGCGCCGCGTCCCAGCGCGCGCGGTCCTGGTCCTCGAGGCGCACCATCTCGCCGCTCGGGACCCTCGCGGGCCGGCCGGCGGGCGTCCGTGAGCAGGAGCAGGGCCAGGAGGCCGACCGCCTCCGGCTCGGACGGGAGCAGGTCCGCCACGATCCTGCGTCATCCGGATGGCCTCCGCGCACAGCTCGCGCCGGATCAGGGCCTCGCCCGCGGTGGCGTCGTAGCCCTCGTTGAACACCAGGTAGAGCACGCGGAGGACGGCGTCGAGCCGGTCCGCCAGGCGGTCCCCGGACGGCACCTCGTAGGCGATGCCCGCCTCGCGGATCTTCCTCTTGGCGCGGACCAGCCGCTGGGCGAGCGTCGGCTCCGGGACCAGGAACGCGCGGGCGATCTCGGGCGTGGTGAGGCCGCCGAGCGTGCGCAGTGTCAGCGCGACGGCCGCCTCCGGCGCGAGGGCCGGGTGACAGCACGTGAAGATGAGCCGGAGCTGGTCATCGGCGATGGGGTCCATCTCGTCCTCCGCGGCCGCCTGGACTGCTCCCGCGCGCGCCGCCTCGTCGAAGGCGGCGTCCCGCGCGATCGCCTCCGTCTTCTCGTTGAACGTCCGCGCCCGCCGCACGCGATCGATCGCCCGGTTGCGCGCCGTGGTCGTGATCCACGCCCCGGGATTGGCGGGGATCCCGTCCCGCGGCCAGCGCTCGAGCGCCGTGACGTAGGCGTCCGCCACCGCCTCCTCGGCCAGGTCGAAGTCACCGAGGACCCGGATCAGCGTCGCCAGGACCCGGCCGTGCTCCTCGCGGAAGACGCGGGCGACGGCGGCTGCGGCTTGTGCCGGGTCGGATGCCGGTGCGTCCGGCCGGCCGGTGGCGGCCGGGATGGCGGCCGGCGATCCGGGGTCCGGAGCGGCCGGGTGGCCGGCGCGGCCGTGACGTCCCGTCAGCCCATCTCCAGGATCGGGCGGATCTCGATCCTGCCGAACGTCGCACCGGGAACCCGCGCCGCGGCCTCGATCGCCGCGTCGAGGTCGGCGGCCTCGATGAGGTAGTAGCCGCCGAGATGCTCCTTGGTCTCCGCGAAGGGCCCGTCGGTGACGATCCGGCGGCCGTCACGGACCGCGACCGTGGTCGCATCCGAGACCGGCTGGAGGGCCTCGCCGCCCAGGTGCGCGCCGGTCTCCTGGAGCCAGCCCGTGTAGGCGCCGTACTCGGCCAGCATCGCCTCCCAGCGCCTCGGGCGTCGCCGGCGCGGTCGCGGGATCCGCGTAGATCAGCAGCAGGTATCGCATTCGATCGTGCACCTCGTCACCTCCCGGGGCCCGGCCGGTCCGGGTCGTCATCCTAGCGACGAACGCGCATCCCCGGATTCGACATGTACGGCAACACGCCGACGGTCAGGCGCGGCCCGCCGGTGGTGGTCGCTCAGCGCGTCTTCATGCGCATGACACCCCGCATGCCGTCGCCTGTCGATTCGCCACGCGGACGACTCATGGAACGAGTGGAACTCACCGACCTGCGCAGGACGCCCGCGTTCCTCCGGGGTCGAACGCCGGCGCCATAAGGCCGAAGACCTGGTCCCCACTCGCGCGGTGGGTACTGGCGCAGACGGGGGACGCCACAGCGCCTCCAGTGGCGGCTTCATGAGTGGCTGAGCGACCGCGGGGGAACTCCGCCCCGTTCTGGACTCTCCCGGTGGGTGTCTGCGCACCTGTGCCAGCGGCGGCACCATGTGCACTCGCCTGGCGATTGAATGGCGATGATCACCGGAGCGGTGCCCGCAGCCTCGAACCCGCGCTTGCGCTCCCGTGCGAGCATTCGCGCATGCCCGCCCGGAAGGAGATCCTCGACATCGGGGGCCGCGAGGTCGCCGTCAGCAACCCCGACAAGGTGTACTTCCCGGCTCCCGGGCTACACCAAGCTGGACGTCGTCCGCTACTTCGTCGCCGTCGCGGATGGTGCGCTGCAGGGCGTCGGCGGACGCCCCATGGCGCTCAAGCGTTTCGTCGACGGCATCGACAAGGAGCCGTTCTTCCAGAAGCGCGCGCCCGAGAACCGTCCGGAGTGGATGCGGATCGCGACGCTCACCTTCCCGTCGGGGCGGACGGCCGACGAGATCGTCGTGGACGAGGCAGCCGGGCTCGCATGGGTCGCCAACCTCGGCTGCATCGACCTCAACCCGCACCCTGTCCGCGCTGACGACCTCGACCACCCCGACGAGCTGCGCGTGGACCTGGATCCCGTGCCCGGCGTGCCCTGGTCGCAGGTCCGCGAGGTGGCCCTGGTCGTTCGCGAGTCGCTGGAAGCCGTCGGCCTCACCGGCTGGCCCAAGACGTCCGGGTCGCGCGGGATCCACGTCAACGTGCGGATCGAGCGGCGCTGGACGTTCCCGCAGGTCCGGCGCGCGGCGCTCGCGCTGGCCCGGGACGTGGAGCGCCGGGCGCCGTCGATCGCCACGTCGCGCTGGTGGAAGGAGGAGCGTCACGGCGTGTTCCTCGACTACAACCAGAACGCGAAGGACCGGACCGTGGCCTCCGCGTACTCCATCCGGCCGCTGCCCGACGCCCGGGTCTCGTTCCCGCTGCGCTGGGACGAGGTGGCCGAGGTGGTCGCGGAGGACTTCACGCTGGCCACGGTGCCCTCGCTGTTCGCGGCGCGGGGCGATGCCGGCGCCGGCATCGATGCGGCGGTGGGCTCGCTCGACGCGCTGCTGGAGCTGTCCGCCCGCCACGAGGCCGAGGGCGAGGGCGACGCCCCGTGGCCACCCAACTACGCGAAACAGGAGGGCGAGCCGCCACGGGTCCAGCCGTCCCGCAAGCGCCGCGCCGACGCCGAATACGCGGGCCGGGGCGTGGACGGCGGCCCACCGCCCGAGGTGGCCGAGGCGCGTGCGACGGCGGTCGCGGCCGGCGATGCCAACGCCGGCCTGCCGACCGAGTGGGAGGGCAGCCGCCCGTCTCCGACCGGCCGCCGTCGATCGCACATCCCCGTCATCGAGCTGGGCGGGCGCCCGTCGAAGCCGGAGCTGTACGAGGGCCTCGAGCGCTGGAAGGCGCGCCACCCGGAGGCGGCGGCGCACCTCGAGCCCGCCGACCTGATCGAGACCGCGATGCGCGGCCGCGCCTACGCCTGGTACCGGCTGCGGATCAACCTGGTCCACGTCCCGGAGGAGCTGCGGCCGGCCCAGGAGCCGCTCGACCCGGACGCCCAGCCGGACGACTGGGCGAACATCTCCGACGATGAACGGGCGGCGTGGATGGCCGGCCGGCGGCCGGGCGGCGGCAGGGAGGCGGCGGGATGAGCCAGGTGAACCTCGCGGTCGAGGAGTTCATCGACGCCTACCGGGCGGCGTTCGAGACGTTCGACGCGCAGGCCGTCGCGGCGTTCTTCGCCTTCCCCTGCCAGGTGACCAGCGACGCGGCCGAGGTCACCGTCACCGTCCTTCCCGACGCCCGAGGCGTGGCTGCCGCAGATCGAGCGGATCATCGGTGCGTACCGGGTGCTGGGCGTCGCGTCCGCCGCCATCCTCGACCTGCGCGTCACCTCGTTCACGCCGCGGCTGGCCCAGGCGGCCGTCCGCTGGGGCCTGCGGGACGCGGGTGGCCGCGCGATCTACGAGTTCGACGCGTCGTACGCCCTCTCCGATCTCGGTGCGGGCTTCCGGATCACCGCCATCGCCCACAACGAGACCCCCCGCCTGCGGGCGGCCCTCGCCAGCCGTGGAACGGGGTGACCAGCAGCCGCGAACGTGCCGGCGACCCGCGACTAGCCGGTCGTCTCCGGGGCGAGCCAGCCCTTGCCGGCGGCGATCCGCGCCGCTTCCGCCCGGTTCCGCGCTCCCACCTTCTGGATCGCGGCCGACAGGTGGTTCCGTACGGTCCCCTCGGACAGGCCGAGGCGGTCGGCGATCTCCGCGATCGTGCCGTGGGTGGCAACGAGCGCAAGCGCCTCTTCGAGCGCGAGCGGCTCCCGGCGATCGTCACGCGGGACGTCGAGGGCCTCGCGCGCCGCCACGACGTCGCCGATCTCCGCGAGCCGACGCGCCAGCTCGCTCTTGCGATGCGACAGGCTGTCCCCAGTGGCGTCGTGCAGGTCGCGCGCGATCCGGAGCGTGCCCGTGCCGGCCACGCCGCGCGGCGGAGCTCCACGCCGACGACGTCCAGCTCATCACGCCAGCGGGGCCGCGCGCTCTCGACGGCGGACTAGAATAGGGAGATCGCGATGAACACCCGGCGCGTGCGCGGCCGCCCGAGCCCCGTGGCGCTCAGTGGAGCGCCGGGCCAGGCATGGTCCGCGGATGCGCGCCGGGCGCCATCGGTCGACACCTGGTCAGGCCCGTCCGGCACGGTCGTCGCGGACGTAACGCCAGGCGGCGAGCGCGCCAAGCGCGACCGTCCAGGCGAGAAGCACGGCGACGTCCACGGGATCCGTGACGCCCCCGGCGGCAACCGACCTGCCGAGGCTCGCGAGGTGGGACGACGGGAGCACGTGGCCAATCGTAGCGAGTGGCCCCGGAAACGTGTCCAGGGGCGCAAACAGGCCGCCCAGGATCGCGAGCGAGAAGTACGCCAGGACCATGCCGCCCTGGGCGCTCTCGGCATCCAGCACGTAGCCGACCAGGATGCCCAGGGCGGCGAACGGCATCGAGCCGATCGCGATCACGAGGATCATGGACAGCGTCCGCCCGAGGCCCAGCTGCACCTGGTCGACCAGGGTTGCGGAAGCGACCACGAGCGCCAGTGCCGGGATCGTGAGGATGACCGCGGAGGCCACCTTCGCGACGACGTAGGCCCCGCCGGGCAGCGGGGTGACCCGCAGATGCTGGATCCAGCCGCCCCTCCGCTCCATGGCGATCGGGGCGGCCTGACCCATCGCCGCCCCGATCGCGCCGTAGCACGCCATGGAGACGAGGAAGTACTCGGGCCAGGTCAGCCCGTCGAGGGTCCCTGGACCACCGACGGACAGGACCGCGGTGTACAGGACGTACAGCAGGGCAGGAAACACGGTCGTGAGCAGCACGTAGCGGCGGTTGCGGAGGGTCCGGCGAACCTCCAGCCGGAGGTAGGCGAGGAACGGTGAGGCGGCGGGTACCGCCGCTGCGAGGGTTGGGGACGCAATCATGTCGGGCTCCTTGGATCGGCGGTTCGGGCTGGTCAGGCGGTCGCCCGGGTCGTGGCGCCGGTGAGCGCCAGGAACGCGGCGTCCAGGTCGGCGCCGGTGACCTCCAGGTGGCGGAAGGTGATGTCGCCCGCGACGAGCGCACGGACCGCATCGTCGGCGTCGCGGCACAGCAGCGAGACGGTCTCGCCGCGGCGGCTGACCGATGTGACCCCGGGCAGGCTGCGGAGGCGATCGTCGTCTGCGCCGTCGGAGCCCGGCCACGCGAAGCGGACGGTCCGCTCGGCAACGGTCGCCTTGAGCGCCGAGGGCGAGCCGTCCGCGACGAGGCGGCCCTCGTCGAGGACCACGATCCGGTCGGCGACCTGGTCGGCCTCGTCGAGGTAATGGGTCGCGAACAGCACGGTCCGGCCCTCCGTCGCGGCACGGCGCATGTCCACCCAGAAGGCACGCCGGGCCTCGACGTCCATCGCCACGGTCGGCTCGTCGAGGAACACGAGATCGGGGTCGCCCGCGATGGCGAGGGCGAACCTGACGCGCTGCGCCTCACCGCCCGAGAGGGTGTCGGCGCGGCGGTTCACGAGATCGGCCAGGCCGGCCCGCTCGAGGATCGCGCCCCGGGGCGACGGCGACGGGTACAGGGCCCGCGCGAGGTCGACCAGCTCGCCGACACGGGCGCCGGACGGCAAGGCTGCCGCCTGGAGCATTGCCCCGACCCGTCCGGACCGGACCGCATCGAGCGGCGCAAGCCCGAGCGTGCGGGCGGTGCCGCCGCTCGGTTCCAGGAGGCCGAGCATGATGGAGATCGCCGTGGACTTGCCGGCTCCGTTGGGACCGAGCAGGGCGATCGTCTCGCCGATGCCGATCTCGAGGCTGACCTCGTCGAGGGCGGTGGTGACACCGAACCGCCGGGTCACGCCTTCGAAGCTGACGGCCGGTGACGGTGTGGTGGATGGGGCGCGCGATGCTGTCGTGTACATGCCCGGAGGATGGTCGCCGGCGGGCGGGATGCCCAGTCATCCGTGTCCGCATCGCACCGTGACACGCGTCACGTGTCCGGCCGGCTGGCGGCATCGATCCCGACGGGCGCTAGTCCTCGTCCTCCGTGATGGTCGGGTCATCCTCGATCGGCGCCGCGCCGCGAAGGACCCGGAGCCGGTTGACGCGGTCGATCGTGCGAGGGTGCGTGGCGAAGATGCCAGCCGCCCGCTTCTCGGTGGCGCGGATCGGGTTGACGAACCAGAGCGGCGCGGTCGCCCGGTTGGCGGCCACCAGGACGTCGGTGGTCCGGGCCGCCTTGAGGAGCGCCCCTTCGAGAGCCACGGGATTCCGTCCCAGCTCCACCGCGGTCGCGTCGGCCAGGTACTCGCGCTGGCGCGAGACGGCCACCTGGGTGACCCGCGCGAACAGCGGCGCGATGGCGTTGAGCACCGTCGCCACCAGCAGCAGCACGAGCACGAAGATGATGATCGCAAGGATGACCGCGGTGGCGTCGCCGGCGTCGCTGTCCCCGCCGCCACCCCCATCCCCGGACGAGGAGCTGCCGCCGGACGAGGAGCTGCCGCCGGACCCACCACCGAAGCCCCAGGAGCCGAAGCCCCAGGAGCCGCCGCTCCCGCCGCCACCGGCGGCGTCGGCGATGAGACGCGGCACTCGCAGCGGGAAGGTCACCACCCGGAAGAACCCGTCGGCGATCAGCACCACCATCCCGACCCCGATGGCGACGACCAGGCTGTACCGGCTGTCGTAGTTCCGGATGTGGGCGAGCTCGTGCGCGACGACGCCCTGGAGCTCCTCGCGGTCCATCGCCCCGAGCAGCCCACGCGTCACGACGAGCACCGCGTGCGCCGGGTCCCTGCCGGCGGCGAACGCGTTCGGCGCCGCCTCCTCGACCACGAACAGACCGGGTGCCGGAATGTCCGCCGCGATCGCGAGCTCACGGACGACATCCCGGAGCGCGCTGCCGTCATCGGGCGGCAGGGGTCGCGCGCTCGACATGCGCAGGAGGGCACGGTCGCCGATGCGAAACGCCGCCACGGCGGAGGCGACACCCACGGCAACCGCTCCGGCGGCGACCGCGAGCGCGACGGACGTCCGCAGCGACACCACGATCGCCACGATGTAGGCGGTCAGGGTCAACAGGACGACGATCGCCGCCGACAGGAACCAGCTGTTGCGCCGGTTCTCGGCCGCCTGCGCGTAGAAGGTGTCGCCCGCCGGCGCGATCCTGTGCCAGGCCAGCGGCATCGCGACCAGTCCCACCAGCGCCAGGAAGAGCACGATGAGCGGCTCCCAGGGCGTGATCCCCAGCGGCCCCGGGCGGAACGTGAACGGCAGGTTACCGTACTCGGCGAGGTAGTAGACGACCAGCCCGGTGATGAGCGGGACGAGGACCAGGACCGCGACGAAGGCGAGCGCGATCCGGCCGTAGTCGGCGTCACCGATCCCCGACGCGATGCCCGGCTTCGGCCTGGCCACGCCGTCAGGCCCCGAAGATCCGTTCGAGCTCGTAGGGGACGCTGGTCTCCAGCTGGTCGTAGCGGCAGCCCGCGATGACCCTGTCCGGTCGCCAGCGGCGGAACGTGGTCGCGTGGCGGAAGCGGTCGCCCTGGAGGTGATCGTAGGCGACCTCGGCCACGCGCTCGATCCGCAGCGGCTCCCACGAGAGGTCCTTGCCGCGGTTCCAGCGCGACCGCCGCTCCGGGCAGCCGCTGCCCGGACGCGTCCGAGGCCGCGTCGAACGCCGCCCACTCGGCCCACTCGGCCCAGGGGTGCGCGTCCAGCGCACCCTCGCGGAGCGGCGCCAGCTCCGCCACCAGGGCCTCGCGCCGCTCCCACGTGAACGACGACGTGACGCCCACGTGGTGGAGCGTGCCGGCGTCGTCGTACAGGCCCAGCAGCAGGGACCCGATGTGCGTCCCGGGCCCGTTCTTGTGCCACCGGAACCCGGCCACGACGCAGTCCGCCGTCCGCTCGTGCTTGATCTTGAGCATCGCGCGCTTGCCGGGCAGGTACAGTCCCGTCGAGGCGCTTGGCCACCACCCCGTCCAGGCCGGCGCCCTCGAACCGGTCGAACCAGTCCGCCGCGAGCGCGCGGTCGAGCGTGGCGGGTGTCAGGTGGACCGGCGGCCGAACGCCGTCCAGCGCGATCTCGAGCCGCGCCCGGCGCTCGCCCTGCGGCACGCCACGAAGGTCTTCGTCGTCCAGCGCGAGGAGGTCCCACGCCACGAACGAGGCCGGCGACTCGGCCGCCAGCATCCGCACCCGGGACGCGGCCGGGTGGATCCGAAGGAGGAGCGCCTCGAAGTCGAGCCTGCCCTCCGCGTGCGATCACCACCTCGCCGTCCAGCACGCATCGCTCCGGGAGCTGCGCGAGGAAGGGCGCCTCGAGCTCCGGGAAGTACCGGTCGAGCGGCTTGAGGTCCCGGCTCTGGATGTAGGTCTCGCCGCCGTCGCGGAAGACGACGGCACGGAAGCCGTCCCACTTGGGCTCGAACAGCCAGCCATCGCCCTCGGGCAGGCCCGACGACGCCTTGGCGAGCATGGGCTCCAGTGGGGGCGCGAACGGGAAGCGTCATGCGGCGCACGATACCGCGCCCCGGACCCCCGGAGGCGCGACTGCCGGACATCCCCGGGGACACGGCGGGATCACCGGCGCGTGGTGGCCAGCCGATGGCGGAACCCGGCGGGCGCCGGCGCCGCGTCCCCCCATCGGCGCCCCGACACGGCATTCGACCCGGCACGCAGGTCGTGCCACCCGGAGGTGACATCACATGGGGATCCCGCAGCGGCTGGGCCATCGGCTCCGCCCGATCCTCGCTCTCGGCCTCGCGCTCACGTTCGTCCTCGCGGCCTGCGGCGGCAGCACCGCGACGTCGGCGCCGCTGGAGAACGTCGGCGCCCCGATCCCCGGCGACGGGAGCGGCGGCGCGCAGCCGGCACGCAAGCGCCGCGGCCGCGACCGCTGGCCCCGCGGCCGCCCCGGACAGGAACAGCGGCTCCGCGCCCAGCACGGTCCAGCGACAACCTCAAGATCGTCTACACCGGCTCGTTGGAGCTGGTCGTGGCGGATCTCCAGCAGGCCCTGGCCAAGGCACGTGCCGCCGTCGCTGCCGTCGGCGGCTACATCGGCGCCTCCGAGGAGTCCAACACGGGCGACCGTTCCGTCGCCACGATCACGTACCGCATCCCGGCCGACCGCTGGCAGGAGACCATCGCCGGCCTGCGCGGCCTCGCCACCGACGTCGTCCACGAGCAGACGCAGGCGACCGAGGTGGGCGGCCAGATCGTCGACCTCGAGGCGCGGCTGCGCAACCTCCGGGCCAGCGAGTCGGCCCTCGTCGAGATCGCGAAGGGCACGGGCAAGGTCAGCGACCTGCTCGAGGTCGAGGCGCAGCTGACGGACGTCCGCGGCCAGATCGAGCAGCTGGACGCACAGCGCGCGCAGCTGGTCGACCAGGTCGCATACGGGACGCTCGTCACGACGTTCGGCACCGAGGTCAAGGCCGTCCAGGAGACCGCGAAGGGGTGGAACCCGGCGTCGGACGTCGACAACGCCGCGGCCGCGCTGATCGGGGTGGGCCAGACGGTCGCCAGCGCCGCGATCTGGTTCGCCATCGTGTGGCTGCCGCTGCTGCTCGTGCTCCTCGTCGTGGTGCTGGTCGTCCGGTTCGCCTACCGGCGGTTCGGACCGAAGCCGAAGCCGAGCGGCCCGGTCCCCGGCTGGGGCGGCGCCGGCGGGGCCGCGGACGCGGACGCGGGCGCCGGAGGGGACGCGAGCGTCTGACCATCGCATGACCCCGGAGGAGGGGCGTCCGGTGGACCGGTCAGCGCACGGGCGCGCCGGTCCGCCGGGCCCCCCGGCCCACCGGTCCGACGCCGACGCGCTGGACGCTTACACCGCCTCGTAGGGCACGTAATCCGGCCGCCACATCGCCGCGGACACCGCGGCCGGGATGGCCTCCGGCGCGAACCGGCGCCCGACGCCGAGCTGGCCGAGGTGCGCCACCACCGTGATCGCGATCTCGCGCGCGACGACCCGCAGGTCGCCGATCGGCGGGAAGAGGAAGCCCTCCCGCAGCATGGCCGGAGTGGCCATCGAGGCGAGCCGTCGGGCCGCCACCAGGAACGCCGAGTCGGGCAGGATCCGCGCCTCGGACACGATCGCCCCCAGGCCGATGCCGGGGAAGATGTAGGCGTTGTTCGCCTGTGGGACCCGGCGTGAGGCGCCGTCGATCTCCAGCGGCGGGAATGGGCTCCCGGTCGCCACGATCGCCCGGCCGTCGGTCCAGGCCATCACGTCCTCGGGCCGCGCCTCGGTGTTCGCGGTGGGGTTCGAGAGCGGCAGGATGACCGGGTGCTCGGCACCCGCGGCCATCGCGCGGATGATCGCCTCATCGAACGCGCCCCCGATGCCCGTCGTGCCGAGCAGGATATTCGGCCGGAAGGCCACGACAACGTCATGCAGGTCGTAGAGGACGTCCGGGTCCAGGCCCAACCCGGCGACGGCCTCTCTGGGCATGGCCGCCGCCCACTTGTCCTCGTCGAGGCCGGGGCGTCCCGTCCACCACCAACCCGTGGGAGTCCAGCACCGCGATCGAGGCCCGCGCGACCTCCGGATCCATCCCGTCCTCGACCATCGCGAGGCGCAGGAGCCGGGCGATCCCTGTTCCTGCCGCGCCGGCGCCCGCGAGGACGACACGTGCATCGGCGAGCGTGTGCCCGGTCGTCCGCAGGGCGGCGAGCATCGTGGCCACGGCGATGGCCGAGGTTCCCTGGATGTCGTCGTTGAAGCTGCAGACCCACTGGCGATAGCGGTCCAGCAGGCGGATGGCGTTGTGCTGCTTGAAGTCCTCCCACTGGAGGACGGCCCGCGGATGCACCTCGCGGACGCCCGCCACGAACGCCTCGACCACGTCGTCGTAGGCAGCCCCGCGAAGGCGTGGATGGCGCCAGCCCGCGTACAGGGGATCTGCAAGGAGCGCCTGGCGATCCGTTCCCACGTCGAGCGATACCGGAAGGGTGAGGCCCGGGTGGATTCCGGCTGCCGCCGAGTAGAGCGCCAGCTTGCCCACCGGGATGGGCATGCCGCCCGCGCCCTGGTCGCCCAGGCCGAGGATCCGCTCGTTATCGGTGACCACGATCAGCCGGATCTCGTCGTGGGCCGCGTGACGCAGGATCTCCGGCACGCGGCCGATGTCGTCCGGGGTGATCCAGACGCCACGCGGCTTGCGGTACAGGTGGCTGAACTCCTGGCAAGCGCGGCCGACCGTCGGCGTGTAGACGATCGGCAGCAGCTCCTCAAGGTGGTCCAGGAGGACGCGGTGGAAGAGAGTCTCGTTCCGGTCGTGGAGGGCGGCCAGCCCGATGTAGCGCTCGAGGTCGTCCTGCTTGTGACGGACGTGCTCCAGCTCCAGCGACACCTGCGACCCGATGTCGACGACGCTCGGCGGCAGCAGGCCGCGGAGACCCAGCGCGTCACGCTCGGCGTTCGTGAAGGCGGCGTCCTTGTTGAGGACCGGATCGGCCAGCAGGGCCATCCCCCGCAGCACGATGGGCGCGGGCCCGTTCCCGGTGCGGAGGGCGTCGAGCACCACCTGCGACAGGATATGGGCGTGGCCCCGCGGCGTGGCGGGCTGCATCAGGAGGGTCATGCGGGCAGGCTCCGTGGGCGGCGCGCCCCGTCGTTCCCGCGGAACGTCCGGACCGTGCGACTGGTTGATGGGCGACGGGTTCGCATCAGCGGGCGACGATGACCGTGACATGGGCGTTGGCGGCAACGTGCTCGGACACGCTGCCGTGGAGCGTGCGCGCCAGGGCGCCCAGGTCCCGGGTGCCGATCACGATGGTGTCGTAGCCGCGCTCGTCGGCCACGTGCTCGATGGTCTTGGCCGGGTCTCCGGCCGGCTCGAGCAGCTCCGCCTCGATGCCTGCCTCGCGCAGTGCCTTGCGGGCCTCGAGAAGCTCCTCGGCGTGAACGGTGCGGTCGTCCCAGGGGTCGACTGGTGTCCGCCCGCCCCGGGCCGGGACGACGCTGATCACACCGACCGCCGCCTCGAATTGCCCCGCGAGCTCAATGGTCTGGCCAAGGGCGCGCTTCGCGGGCTCGCCGCCGTCATAGGCGAGCAGGATCTTCTTCATACCCTCGGCTCCTTTCAGGGGTGCCGGCAGCGGGCGACGGCGAACACGTCGCATCGTGCGTCCACCCGTGAGCATCGAGGCCGACGCGGGCGACGGCCAGCGGCCCGCGGACCCGGAGGGGCGTGCCGAAGGGCACGATTCGGTCACCGCACCACGGGCAGTCCTGGCGTGTCACGATGTGTGCAGCATGACCGAACAGCAGGTGCGCTACGACCGGATCGCGGAGGGCTATGCCACGTGGTGGTCACCCGTGCATCGCGGGGCCACGCTCCGGCTCCTCGACGAGGCCCACGCTGAGATGGCCGCCGGTAGGCGACGGGTGCTGGACGTGGGCTGCGGCACGGGGGCCATGGCGGTCGCGGCCGCGGTTCGCTGGCCGTCGGCGGACGTGGACGGCGTGGATGCCTCGGAGGGGATGCTGGCCATCGCCCGGCGGGAGCTGGAGGCCCAGCCGGACCAGATCCGGAACCGCGTCCGGTACACGCACGGGTATGCGGACCGGCTGCCGTTCGGGGACGGCACCTTTGATGTCGTGCTCTCGGCGTTCGTCCTGCAGCTGGTCCCGTCGCGACCGCGAGCCCTGCGTGAGATGAGGCGGGTGCTCCGGCCCGGTGGGCGGCTGGCCTGCGTCCGGTGGCTGCCCGGCGATGCATACCTGCGTGCGGACGCCGCCTACGACGAGGCGCTCGTGGCGGCCGGGTTGGAGCCCAGGGACACCGGCAACGACCACCCCGACCTGGCATCGCTCGAGGCGGCCGTCGCCCAGCTGCGCCACGCCGGGTTCCGGGCGGTGACCGCGCACGAGGCCCGCCTCGAGCACGCGTTCACGCCCGAGGGGTTTGCCGGCTTCATCACCCGGTTCGATGACGAGGACCTGTTCGCCACGATGGAGCCGGCGGCACGCGCCGGCCTCGAGGCGGACCTGCTCCGCCGGCTGCGTGCGCTGCCGGCGGACGGGCTCAGACTCGAGCTGCCGATCGTCTATGTGAGCGGGCGTCGGGGATAGCGGCCGCCTGGCGACCGGTCGCCAGGCGACCTGCCCCGGTCCCCGGGATCAGCCCTCGGCGGCGGGTTCCTCGACGGGCGCGACGACGGCCTCGCTGACGACGGCCACGACCTCGACCTCGGCCTCGCGCGGCTCCAGGACCCGGGCGATCACGTCGGCCGGATCGGTCTGGATCGTCACGCCCTCGGGCACGACGAGGTCTGCGACCGTGATCGTGTCGTCGTAGCCGACGAGCGAGCTGAGGTCATAGTGGATGGTCTCGGGCAGGTCAGCGGGGAGTGCCCGCGCCCGGACCATGGAGACCGGGTGCACCAGCGAACCGCCCTGGGCGGTGGCCGGCGCCACGCCGTCCGCGACCAGCTGGACGTCGACCGTCAGCTCCTCGGTCATGCGCACGGCGAACAGGTCCACGTGGAGCGGCCGGCGCGTGATGCGGTGCACCTGGATCCCGTGCAGCAGCACCGGGCGCGCCTTGCCACCGTCGACCGCGAGGTCGATCAGCGTGGACGAACCGGTGTGGCGACGGAGCTGGTCGAACTCGTGGGCGTCGATGGTGACGGGCTCGCTGGCGGTACCGTGGCCGAAGACGACGGCCGGCAGGCGGCCCTCCTTGCGGAGCCGGGCTACAGCCTTGCCGGTGATGGTGCGGCGCTCTGCCGCGAGGCGGGGTCGGTCGGCCATGGATTGCGAGCCTCCAGCTCTGTCGGCATCCGCCCGGGTCGGGCGTCCCGTACGGCGGCGCCCGGGGCGAGCGGGCTCCCGGGGCGGGCGGGCGGGCCTCCGGCCCGTGCGTTTCGACGCGAGGCTATCACGGGCGTCCATCACGACCCCTCCGCACCGGCCCGCTCACGCGCCCTCGGTCCGCGGATCACGGGCCGGGCGCCGCCGCCCGGTGTAGGATCGGCGCGCCGTGGCAGCCACCATCCTGATCGTTGAAGACGAGTTCGCCGTCGCGCGAGGCATCCAGTACGCCCTCCAGCAGGAGGGGTACGAGGTGACCGTCGCCCGCTCGGGAGAGGAGGGGCTGGACTTCGCCACCAACCAGGCACCCGACCTGATCCTCCTCGATGTCCGCCTGCCCGGGATCGACGGGTTCGAGGTCCTCCGGCGCCTGCGCGCCGTCGGATCCAAGGCGCCCGTCCTGTTCCTCACCGCCCGTGGCGACGAGTTCGACAAGGTGGTGGGGCTGGAGCTGGGCGCGGACGACTACGTCACCAAGCCGTTCGCCCTGCGGGAGCTGATGAGCCGCATCCGCGCCCTGCTGCGCCGCGCCTACGGCGACCTCGCCAACGCCGCCGGCGGACGCGTGATCCGCCACGGCGACCTCGTGATCGATCTCGAGCGGCGCCGGGTCCAGCGGGGCACACGCCGGATCGGGCTGACCGCGACGGAGTTCGAGATCCTGCGCCACCTCGCGAGCCGCCCGGGCCGGGTGTTCAGCCGCCGGGAGCTCCTGGAGCTACTGCGCGACTACGAGGCCCTCGACCAGGACGAGAAGACGATCAACGTTCACGTCAGCCACCTCCGCGAGAAGATCGAGGACGATCCCTCGCTGCCCCAGTTCGTGCTGACGGTACGGGGTGCGGGCTACCAGTTCGCTGAGCGCTGACATGGGTGACACCCGCCCGCCGGATGTGCACCAGCAGGACGGTCACCACCGGGAGGCCCGCCAGCCGCTGCGACCCACCGTGCCGCAGTCGTTCCAGACCCGGCTGACCATCGCCTTCATGGGCGTCGTTGCCCTGACGCTCGCCCTGGTGGCTCCGGTCGTGATCAACCGCCTGGACGACTACTTCCGCGTCCAGGAGGAGCAGAGCCTCCGTGCTCAGGCCACCGCGACGGCGGCGATCCTGGACCGGTTCATCACGGACACCGTGGGCAAGAGCGCCGTGGTGGTCAACGTGGACGGGAAGCTCGAGCTCAACCCCGCGGTGAGAGCGGCGCTGATCGACGACAACCTGCTCGACCTGACCGCCAACAACGTCGCCCATGCGGACATCCGACTCCGGTTCGGGCTGGCCCACCAGGAGCCCGACGGATCGTGGGCCGTCACGCCGGACCCGGACCTGGGGTTCGACATGCCGCTCGACGAGAGCCCAGCCCGAGGGCAGCTGCGCGACCCGGCGATCGCCTCGGCGAGGTCGGACGTCGCCCGGGTCAACGGCGTCCAGGACTGGGGCATGAGCGTGACGCTCTCCAACCCGTACACCAGCCGGGCCAACACGCTGGCGGCCATCACCGGGGTGCTCCTGGTGATGGCGTCGGCGGCGTTCCTCGTGGCGGTCCTGGTGGCGGCATTCATCGCCCACCGCTTCAGCACCCCGATCACGCGCCTGACCGAGGCCTCCCGCCGGGTGGCGGAGGGTGACCTCAGCTCCCGGGTGGCGACCGACGAGCTGTCGTCGGGGACGCTGGAGCTGCGGGCGCTGTCGACCCAGTTCAACACCATGGCGGCCCGGCTGGAGGAGAGCGTCACGATCATCCGCCGGGACCGGGACCGGAGCCGGGACTTCCTGGCCGACGTCAGCCACGAGCTGAGGACGCCGATCGCCGCGATGCGGACCTTCATCGAGCTGCTGCAGGGCCCGGCCGGCACGGACGCCGCGGCGCGCAGCGAGTTCCTGGACTCCTCCGCGGTGCAGCTTGACCGGTTGGACTGGCTGGCGCAGAACCTCCTGGAGCTGTCCAAGCTGGATTCCGGCCTGGTGCTCCTGGAGCTGCGTCCGGACGACATCCGGGGGACGATCGAGTCCGCCGTCGAGCAGCAGATGACCCTGGCCGAGCGCAAGGGGATCACGCTCACCGCCTCTCTCCCCGATCGCCCGATCCGGATCCTCCACGACGCGCCGCGCGTCGGGCAGGTGGTCACCAACCTGGTGGGCAACGCCCTCAAGTTCACGCCTCGTGGAGGGGCGGTCCGGGTGACCGTCCGCCCGGACACCGGCGGCGGCGTGCGCATCGAGGTGGCCGACACCGGCGTGGGCATCCATCCGCAGGAGCTGCCGAGGATCTTCGAGCGCTTCTACCGTGGCTCCGGGGCCAACGAGGCCAGGGGGACCGGTTCCGGTCTCGGGCTGGCCATCGTCAAGTCCATCGTGGACATGCACCACGGGTCGATCGCGGTGGAGAGCCGGGTCGGGTTTGGGTCCCGATTCGTCGTGACTCTGCCGCGGGACCCGCGCGAGGTGACCGGTCCGGAGGCCCTTGCAGGCGATCCAGCCGCGAAGGTGGACAATTCTTCACCTGTCGGCGCCCCACTGCTGAATCCCGCCCCGGCAACCTTGAACCAATCCTCCGGCCGGCCGGATGCCGATCCGCCCAACGCCATGCACGGAAGACAGCCCGCCCCATGAACGACGACCCGACCGAGAACCCCGGCGAGACTCCTGGCAGCTCCGACTCGCTCGACGACACGCAGCGCATCGAGGTGGAGCGCTTCGCCCCGACGCCCGATCCCCGGCCGGACGACCGCTGGGCCTGGGCGCCCCCCACCGCGACGCCGCCTCCGGATCGCTGGTACGAACCGGCCCCGTCCGAGGCCGGTCTCGCGGGTGCCGGCTACGTTGCGGGCACATTCACCCCGGGTGGTCCCGAGACGTCTCCGTGGGCTCGCCCCGCCGGCGCACCGGTCGCACCGGTCGCGCCCGTCACGCCGCCCAGTTCCGGCGCGGGGGCACCCGCGGGCCGGCGCGGTGGGGCGGGCGTGGGCACGATCGTCGCCGCCTCGCTCCTCGCCGCGATCCTCGCGTCCGGCGGCACCGTGCTGATCCTCGACAGGTCTGGCGCCCTGGACCGGCCCGCAGCGGCGCCCAGCACGGGCACGGCCCAGCCGGTCAGCGGCCGGCTGCCGGTCACGATCGACGAGTCCTCTGCCGTCATCGACAGCGCCGCGAAGGTCGGTCCGGCCGTGGTCAAGATCACGGTGGACGGGCAGTCCACGGATCCGTTCGGGAGCGTGCCGACCGAGGGCGTCGGCTCCGGGATCATCTACGACGCGTCGGGATGGATCCTCACCAACCGGCACGTGGTGACCGGCGCGGACAAGCTCATCGTGGAGCTGAAGGACGGACGCAGGTTCGACGGGAAGGTGTACGGCATCGACACCCTCACGGACCTCGCGATCGTGAAGGTGGACGCCACCGGCCTGCCGACGGCCCAGATCGGCCACTCGGACAGCCTCAAGATCGGCCAGCTCGTGGTCGCCATCGGCAGCCCGCTCGGCACGTACTCGTTCTCGGTGACCAGCGGCATCGTCTCCGCCAAGGGCCGCGACATCCAGGTGGATAACGGCACCAACGGGACCGCCGGCACCACCGGGTCGACCCGGATCACGAACCTCATCCAGACCGACGCGGCGATCAACCCGGGCAACTCGGGCGGTCCGCTCGCCGACGCCTCCGGCTCCGTCGTGGGCGTGAACACCGCTGTCGCATCGGACTCGAGCGGCATCGGATTCGCGATCCCGATCGACATCGCACGGCCGATCATGGAGCAGGCGATCAAGGGCGAGGCCCTCTCGCGTCCGTGGATCGGGATCCGGTTCCAGTCCATCAACCTCCAGGTCAAGCAGGACCTTGGCCTGAGCGTGGACAGCGGCGCGCTCGTGTCCAACTCGGGCGGCACCGACCCCTCGATCGTCGCGGACAGCCCTGCGGCGAAGGCCGGCATCCAGGACGGGGACATCGTCGTGTCCATCAACGGGACCAAGATCGACCAGGAGCATCCGCTGGACGCCGTGCTCGTCCAGTACTCCCCCAACGACACGGTCGAGCTGGAGGTTCTCCGCAACGGGGCCACGATGAAGGTCCAGGTCACGCTCGGGACCCGGCCCAAGAACCTCTAGCACTGGACCTCGCGGCTGGGCCGCCGGGACCGGACGCCGACCCACGGGCCGGCGGACCTCAGGCGGTGCGGCGGCGGCGGATCGCCACGCCCGCGGCGCGGAACGGGCCGGAGAGCTTGATGTCGGGCTTCTGGATCCTGACGGCGACCTCGTCCGCCGGATAGTCGGCCAGCAGCTCGTGGGCGATCGCCTCCGCGAGAGCCTCGATCAGGTTGAAGCGGGTGGACTCCACGATCTGGCGACAGGCATCGTATACAGCCCCGTAGTCGATCGTCTGCGCGAGCTCGTCGGACAGGCCGGCCGGCTGCAGGTTCAGCGTCAGCTCCACGTCCACCTCGAACGGCTGGGGCGTGACCTGCTCCTCCGGGTACACGCCGTGCGTGCCCTGGAAGAGCATGCCCTCGAGGAAGATCCTGTCGCTCACGTTCCCATCCCATCCGGCCACCCGGCGGGCCGCCACCCGCGAAGGATCGCATCCGCGACGCGTGCCGTGCGGGCGTTCTCGCGCACGTCGTGGACCCGGACGATGTCGGCCCCCGCGGCGATTCCGAGGGCGGTGGTTGCGGCCGTGGCCTCGACCCTCTCGTCCGCGGGCAGGTCCAGCACCCTGCCCAGGGTGGACTTGCGCGACGTGCCGAGCAGGACGGGCCGCCCCAGCACCCGCAGCGCCCGGAGGCCCGCCAGCAGCGCGAGGTTGTGGTCCGGCGTCTTGCCGAACCCGAAGCCGGGGTCGACGATCAGCCGGTCCCACGCCACGCCCGCATCCAGGGCGCGGTCGAGGGCCCCCTGCAGGTCCGAGACGATCTCCGGCATCAGGTCGCGGTAGAGGGGCTTCGTCCGGTTGTGCATCAGGACGATCGGGACCCCGCGCTCGGCGGCCAGGCGAACCATCCCCGGGTCATCCGCGACTCCCCAGATGTCGTTGAGCAGGTGCGCGCCCGCGTCCAGGGCGGCCGCCGCGACCGCGGGGCTCGTGGTGTCGATCGAGAGCGGCGTGGCCGGCAGCGCGGCAGAGATGGCGAGGATCACCGGGATCACGCGCCCGGCCTCCTGCGCGGGGTCGATCGGGACGTGGCCTGGCCGGCTGGAGGCCCCGCCGATGTCGAGGAGGTCGGCGCCGTCCGCGACCATCCGCCGGGCCTGCGCGACGGCCGCGCCGACGGGGTCGCCGGCAGCCAGGAGCCCGTCGCCGGAGAACGAGTCCGGCGTCACGTTGACAATGCCCATCACGTAGGTCCGCTCGCCCCAGGTGAAGGTGGCTGGGCCGATCACCGCGGGACCCGGAGCGTCGGGCGGGCCCGCGCCAGCGCCCGCGTCCGTGTCAGCTGCGTCGGTGAGCCGGGGGTCGCTCATTGGACCGGGTCGCGCTGCGCGGGATCGTCCACCAGGCGGGCGCGCGCGGCGCCGATGAGGTACAGGGAGCCAGCCACGACCACCGGCCCAAGCCCAAGCGCCAGCGCCACGTCCAGGGCGGCACCCGGGTCAGGGGCCGTCATCACCGTGGACGCCGGGAGGCGCGCCCGCCACGCGGCGGCCAGATCCTCCGGGGGCATCGCCCGAGGCTGGTCGACGGCGGTGCAGACGACGGTCGCCCCGGCGACGGCCGAGGAGCGCGCGACGGCCTCGACGACGCCGGCCACGTCCTTGTCCCCCATTGACGCCCACACGAGCGTGATGGGCTCAGGCGATGCGCCGCCACCGGCGAGGTACGGGCGCAGGTCGTCCAGCGCGACCGCGAGCGCCGCGGCGCCGTCCGGGTTGTGGGCGCCGTCCAGGAGGACCTCCCGCGTGCCGTGTCCGGGGACGGCGACCTCGATCAGCTCCAGGCGGCCGGGCCACCGCGCGGCCGCGTAGCCCTCCCGGCGTGCCGCCGCGCTGACCGTCGCGATCCCGGCCGCCTCGAGCGCATCCAGCAGCGCGTCGGCCGTCGCCACGTTTGCCGCCTGGTGACGACCACGCAACCCGATGGAGACCGGACCAAGGCGCGGCAGGTCGACGGTCATCGCGTCACGGGTCCAGCCCAGCACCGGCGCGGGCGACACCACCGCCAGCGGCACGTTGAGCCGCGCGGACCGTCGCCGCACGATGGCCAGCGCCTCGCCGACCGCGCCGGTGACCGCGCGGTCTCCCCGCTCGATGATCGCGGCCTTCTCGCGCGCGATCGCCGCCACGGTCGGTCCGAGACGATCGGTGTGGTCCAGGCCCACGTTGGTGATGACGGCCACGCCTCCGTCCCACGCGTGCGTCGCGTCCAACCGCCCGCCCAGGCCGACCTCCACCAGCACGACGTCCGGCGCGGCCTCGGCGAAGCGGCGGAACATGACCGCCGTCAGCAGCTCGAACTCGGTGGGCTCGCCGAGGCGCCGCGCGACGCGGTCGGCGAAGGGGATGACCTCCGACACGAGCCGGGCGAAGTCCTCGGCCGTGATCGGCTGCCCATCCACGACGATCCGCTCGCGATAGGTCACGAGGTGCGGCTTGGGTGTCACGCCAACCCGATAGCCGGCCGTGCGCAGCGCCGATCCGGCCAGCGCTATCACGCTGCCCTTCCCGTTCGTCCCACCGACCAGCGCCCCTCGCACGGCGAGCTGCGGGTCATCCAACAAGCGGAGCAGGGCGCGCACGCGACCGAGCCCCAGGCGTACGCCGAACCGTCCGCGCGCCTCGATCGCGGCGAGGGCTGCCGGGTAGGTCAGGTCAACGCGCGTGGCGGAGGGCGGCAGATCGCGGCCCGATGCGCTCACTCTCGGGTCAGCTCATCCTCGTAGAAGACGCACTGGTTGAACCTCGGGGTCAGGCAGACATCGTTGACGTAGCCGTCGTCGAGGTGGACGCCACCGCGCAGCTGGCAGCGGGAGACGTTGTTCGGCTGGCGCAACAGGCCCTTGAGGAGGTGCGGGGCCTGGATCGGGATCGCCCCGCGGGAGCCCGTCATGTAGAAGTGCGGACAGACGTTGCGCCGGAGGCTGGGGAGGCCGAAGCCGCCGCGGGCGGGCGGGCTCGCGGGGCGCTGCGGCTGGGCCCCGCGCATCGGCAGGCCGGCGTATGGCGCGCGGCGGACGGGCGACGGAGACGCCGCCCTCGGTGCCACGGGCTCCGGAACCGCGGGCTCGGACGCGGGCGACGCGTGGCGCGCCTGCACGCGGGCGACTGGCGCGTGGCTCCAGGCGCCGCGATCACCCGGGGTAGGACGCACCGGTCTCCGGTCTCGGGGTTCCACTCCATCCCTCACTGCGCGACCCCGGGGACGGCGAGGTCGGACACCCGGAGCGTACCACCGGGCCCGTGATCGATAACGGGCCGGGCCACACGCCGGGCCACGCCGGCCGCTCACCGCTCGGGCGCCGGGCCTCGGCGGCTCGCGCCGGGTACGAGCTTTCCCCATCGGGCGGTCATCCCGGCATCGGGTCGATCCCCGCTTCGTGCGACAATCCCGCCAGATGGATCCCCACTCCGGAGGGCGGCCGCCGCAGGTCCGGCCCCGCCCCGCCCCGAACGGCCGCTCGCGCCGCGTCAAGCCCCGGGCCGACCAGCCGTCGCCGGCCCGGCTCGGGCAGTACCGGCGCATCGAGCGCAGGCGCGGCATTCCCCTTGTCGCCAAGCTCCTGCTCGGCGCGTCGATCGTCGCCCTCGGCGGGTTCATCCTGTGGGCCGGCAGCGGCAGCGTCGGTCCGTTCCTGTCCACGATCGTGCGCGGTTTCGGCGGGTTCGTGCAGACCGTGGGCAGCGTGGTCAGCAGCCCCGCGCCCACGGCAACGCCGGGCACGAGCGATGCGCCGGTCATCAAGGCGCCAAACCAGCCGTACGTCAACGCCACTGCGGTCGACGTCACCGTGGCGGTGCCCAAGTCGATCGTGGGTCAGGCCGGCTACACCGTCAGGCTCTGGGTCACGCTGCCGGGCGCCGATCCCGCGGTCGTGGCCACCGCGCCCGTCGGGGCGACCTCCATTCTCGTGATCCCGGCGGTCCCCCTGTCGAAGGGCCAGAACGACCTGCAGGCCTCGATCCTGGGTTCCGGTGCAGAGAGCGACCTGTCGCCTGTCGCCACCTGGGTCTTCGACAACATCAAGCCCAAGGTCCAGGTCACGTCGCCGAAGGACAACGCGTCGGTCACCAAGGCGACCGTCACGATCAAGGGCAATACGCAGCCCGCCAGCACGGTCCGGCTGGTGGACGACGTGAACGGGGCCACCGCGACCACCGAGGCCGACAAGGACGGGCTGTGGAGCGCGGCCCTGGCGGTCGGTCAGGGGGTCAACACCGTGACCATCACCATCACGGACCCTGCCGGAAACACGAACACCGGCACCCTGACGCTGCGGCACGGTGCTGGCAAGCTCACTGCCTCGCTGAGCGGCACCGCCTATCGGTTCAAGGCCTCCAAGCTGCCCACGAAGGTCTCGTTCACGGTCATCGTGACGGACCCGGGCGGCAAGCGCCTGGCGGGCGCCACGGCCCTGTTCACCGTCTCGGTCCCCGGCCTCCAGGCGATCGTCTCCGGCCAGATCAAGACCAACAGCTCTGGCAGCGCGACGTTCTCCACGACCATCCCGAAGGGCGCGATGCCGGGCGGCGGGCTGGCGACGGTCCTCGTCACGACCAGCGGGCTCGAGCACCGCCACCGACCGCCAGGTGCTCACGGTCCAGTAGCCGATCGATCGGGCGTTCGATCGGGCGTCGAAACTCCTCGACAGACGGGCCCGGCGCAGCTACGATCCGCGCATGCCGCTGTGGCGTTGCCCCCATTGCGGGACCCCGCAGGTAGAAAGCTCTCGCTGCTGGGTCTGTCGGCGCTCGACCACGTCGTGCGCCGCATGCGTGCACTTCCGCCGCGGGGTGGCCTCCGGCCTCGGCCTGTGCGGGCTCGATCCGAGGCACCTGGCGCTGCGCGGCACCGAGATGCGCGCCTGCTGGGAGGCCGCCGAGACGACCGGCTCGCTCGGACCGGGCGGATCCGCGGCCGATCTCCCGTCGCCGGCCCCGGTGATGGCCTCGGCCGGCTTCTCCTCCGGGCGACCGGCTCGAACATTCGTTCCAGTCCTGACGGGTGACCCGGATGGGGACGAGCTGTTCCGCGGCGTCGCGGTCATGGCCGCGGTCGAGGAGGCCATACGGGCACCGCTCGTCAGGTCCCGCCGCATTCCGGGCGGCTGGTCGCTCTGGGGCGACTTCGAGTCCTGACGCCCGCTCGCCGGCTTCTGCGGCGGTGGGAAGATCCAGACCCGACCGATTCCGTCAGGGGCAGGTCGTCGTCGCCTTGTCCGCCATGACCAGGTTGATCGGCGACCCGGCGGGCTTCTTCACGCCCGGCGCCGGGTCCTGGCTGAGGACGACCCAGGTCGACGGGATGGGGTTGACGCCGGCCGGATTGGAGGTGACCGTCCCGAGCACGAACCCGTCGGCGTCGATGGCGGCTGTGGCGTCGACCTCCAGCATGCACCCGTAGTTGCCCACGTTGACCGGTGCGGGCGTCGGTGTCGGCGTCGGTGCCGGCGTGGGCGTGGGTGCCGGGGTCGGCGTGGGTGCCGGGGTCGGCGTGGGCGTGGGCGGCGGCGTGGGCGTGGGCGTCGGCGTGGGGCTGGGCGTCGGCTCGGGGCCCTTCGAGACCGTGTAGGCCACCGGCGTGCCCGGGGCCACGATGATGCCGGCTGCCGGGGCCTGGGCGACGACGGACCCGACCGGGACCAGCGGGTCGAAGCCCTCCGTGCGCGTCCCGACGACCAGGCCCGGCCGTGACCACGAGCTGCAGCGCCTCGGACTCGGTCTTGCCCCGCAGGTCGGGCACCGGGACTGCGACCTTGCCGCGCGACACGGTGACGTTGACCTGCGTGCCGGACGCGGCCGTGGCGCCATCCGCCGGGTCCTGGGTCAGGACGATGTCCGGGCGACATCCGTTCGCTCCACCGTCGAGGTGACGGTCATCGTGAGGCCGACGGCGACGAGGGCCGCCTGCGCATCGGCGCTCGTCATGTCGACGACCTTGGGCACCACGACGGCCGGTCCCGCGGAGGCGCTCGGCGAGGGGTTGGCGCCGCCGCCGCCCGTCAGGACCCGGAACAGGAGGAAGCCGACGACGACCAGGATGACGATGCCCAGCAGGCCGGCGACCCAGGCCCATGGGCTCGAGCCGCCGGGCTCGTCGTCCAGCGACGGGGCGGTGGGGGCGGCGCGCCGGTGCGTGGAGACGGGAGCGGTCGGCGGGCACCTGAGCGCGCGTAGGCGTCGGGCGGGTAGGGCACCGGCGGGTTGGGACGCGCCTGGGCGGAGGCGACGGTCCGTCCGCGGCGGTCGCCGGCGACCGGCGCCGGCGACCGCGGCGGCGCCGGCGACCCCGGCCGGCGGCGGCCGGGTCGGCGAGGTAGCCCTCGAGGGCGCTGGCCATCGCGGCCGCGGTCGCGTAGCGGTCGGCCGGCTCGAGGGCCATCGCGCGCAGGACGATCGCGTCCAGCGCCGCGGGGACGCCGGGCCGCAGCGCGGACGGGCGCGGCGGCGTGGTGGTGAGGCGCGCGAGGGCGACCGCCGCGGCCCCGTCGCCGGAGAACGGCCGCTGGCCGGTGAGCGCCTCGAACAGGACGATGCCCAGGGCGTAGATGTCCGAGGCGACCGTCGCGGGCTCGCCGCGCGCCTGCTCGGGGCTGAAGTAGTGGACGGAGCCCATCGTGCGTGCCCGGCAGCGTCAGCTGGGACTCGGTGAGCGCCCGGGCGATGCCGAAGTCCGCCACCTTCACGCGGCCGTCGCGGCCGACGAGGATGTTCGACGGCTTGACGTCCCGGTGGACGATCCCGCGGACATGCGCCGCGTGGAGCGCCTTGGCCACCTCGGCGGCGACGCGCGCCGCCTGGCGCGGCGCGAGCGGGCCGTTGTCGCGGAGGATCGCGCCCAGGTCCTGGCCGTCCACCAGCTCCATGACGATGTACGGGCCGGAGGCCTCCTCGCCGAAGTCGAAGACCGCCACGATGTTCGGGTGGCTCAGCGAGGCGGCCGCGCGCGCCTCGTCCCGGAAGCGGGCGAGGAAGTCCGGGTCCTGGCCGAACTCGGGGCGCAGCAGCTTGACGGCGACGTCGCGCTCCAGCTGGGCGTCGCGCGCCCGGTAGATCGTCGCCATGCCGCCCTGGCCGAGGAGCTCCAGCAGGCGGTAGCGACCGCCCAGCGTGCTCCCGATCTCGGTCACGGTGTGCTCGTCTCCCCTCTTCGGTGCGGGCCGCCCGATCGCGGCCGGGCGCATCCTACCGCGCGGGTGACCCGGACGCCCGATCAGATGTCCAGGGTCCGCAGGTAGTCGCGGAAGGCGCTGCCGAACTCGGGCCGGGCGAGCGCCAGCTCTACGGACGCCTGGAGCCAGCCCATCGTGGTGCCGGCGTCGTAGCGCGTCCCCTCGAACGCGTAGCCGAACACGCTCTGCTCGTCCATCAGCGCGTGGATCGCGTCGGTCAGCTGGATCTCGCCGCCGGACCCGCGCTGCGTCTGCTCCAGCTTCTCGAAGATCTTGGGCGTCAGCACGTAGCGGCCGATGACCGCCAGGTTGGACGGCGCCGCCTCCGGGCTCGGCTTCTCGACGAGCGCCGTGACGCGGTACGTCCGCTCCTGGTCCGTCCCGTCCGTCACCGCGCTCGCCGCCGATGACGCCGTAGCGGCTGCGTCTCCTCCGGCGGGACCTCCATCACCGCCACCACCGAGCCGTGGTGCTGGTGGTAGGCGTGGATCAGCTGGCCGATGCACGGGCCGGTCCGCGATCACCACGTCGTCCGGGCAGGATCACCGCGAACGGCTCGTGGCCGATCAGGTCCTTCGCCATCAGCACCGCGTGGCCGAGGCCCAGCTGCTCCTTCTGGCGGACGTAGGCGATCTGCGCGAGGTCGCTGATGTGGCGGACCTGGCGCAGCTTCTCGATCTCGCCCTTCTCCTCGAGCAGGTGCTCCAGCTCGTAGTTGAGGTCGAAGTGGTCCTCGATCGCACGCTTCTGCGAGGACGTGACGATGATGACCTGCTCGATGCCGGCCGCGACCGCCTCCTCGACGGCGTACTGGATCACCGGCTTGTCGACGAGGGGGAGCATCTCCTTCGGCTGCGCCTTCGTGGCGGGCAGGAAGCGGGTGCCCCAGCCGGCGGCAGGGAAGACGGCTTTGCGGACGCGCATCGAACCTCTCGGGAGGGGGCAGGAGCGCGGGCCAGTATACCCGCCGCCCTCGCGCGCCCTCCAGGGCCTCGACGGGCCGCAGGCCGTCCGGGCGGCCGCGTCAGGCCGGTGCGGCGACCTCGTCCGTGAAGCCGCGCCACGTGCCGCGAGAAGGCGCGGGGCCGGTCCAGGCTGGACAGGTGCATCGCCCGCGGGATGACGACGCTCCGGCCCGCCGGCAGGTGGCCGCCCAGAACTCGCCACCGGGCCCGAAGACCGGGTCGAGCGCGCCGTTGACGACCAGGACCGGCGTCCACAGGCGGCCGAGCCGGTCCAGGAAGTGCCGGCCCCACGACGCGACCGCACCGCCTGGGCGCCGCCCGTCCACCAGAAGCCGCCCTCGATGATCGGCTCCGCGATCGAGCGCCGGTAGCGGAGGCGGAAGAACGCGATGTTGAGCGAGCCGCAGGACGCGCGGCGGGCAGCCGCTCGAAGACCCAGGCGAGGCCGCGGAACGGCAGGGCCATCGTCCCGAACGGCCTCGCCGGAGCAGCCCGCCAGCACGAGGCCGGCGACGCGCTCCGGGGCCGCCTCCGCGACGTCGATCGCGACGTAGCCGCCCAGCGACAGGCCGACGAGCACCGCGCGCCCGGACGGCACCTCGGCCTCGATCGCCGCGATGACCGCGGCCCTGCGCGGCCTCGAACGACCAGCGGCTCGGCGGCGCGCTCGCCGTGACCCGGCAGGTCCACGGCCACGCACCGGTAGCGGCCGGAGAGCCGGCGCAGCTGCGGCCACCACTGCCGCCGGGAGAAGCGCGTCCCGTGCAGGAAGACGATCGCCGGAGCGTCGCGCGGGCCGAGCGCGGTCCAGGGGTTCGTGGCGGGCGAGGTCCGGGGTCATCCATCGCGGTCGGGTCGTCCATCGCGGTCAGGATAGCCCGATCGCTCAGGATCGGCCCCGGGCGCTCGCGGCGGGCCGCCCCGAGGCGGATCGACGTGAACGGGATCCGCACCTGGCGGAACACCTCGGACGAGACCAGGAACCCGGCCAGCAGGAACACGACGCCCAGGAACTTGCCGATCCCGAACAGCTCCGTGGAGCCGGCCCGGTTGAGCGAGTCCGTGATCGTGGGGAAGAACGCGCCGAGGGCGATGAGGATCGTCGCGGGGACGCGCGAGTGGAGCCGTCCGGCGACCAGGCTCCGGCCGGCCCCGGGCAGGGAGGCCACGAGGTTCACGACGATCGCCACGGGCGCGATGCACAGGTTGAACAGGAACTGGTCGCCGGGCTGGTTGGGGTCCAGCGAGTAGGCCAGCACGCGGCGCTTGGGCATGAACACGTAGGTCGAGAACACGGCGCCCAGCAGCAGGGACATCGCGCCCGGGATGTTCATCACCGGCGTCAGCAGCCGCAGGTAGCCCGGCATCGCGTCGCCGACGGGCTGGCCCGTCGTCGGGCTCAGGGCGTAGCCGGGCGCGGGCAGCGGCGGCGTGACCACCGTCAGCACGGTCGCCAGGACCGTCACGGCGACGATCGCGCCCGCCGCGAAGCGCGGCCACCGCTCGTTCCCGAAGTAGGTCTCCACGCCGATCGCCAGCGCCAGGATCACCGTCCCGATGAGGTACAGCAGCGGCAGCGGCCCGGCGCCGGCGTAGTTGGGGCTGTTGCGGATCATCAGGGCCACGAGACCCGAGAGCAGGAGCAGGACCGCGTACGTGTAGCCGAACCGTGGTCCGGCCCAGCAGGAACGCGGTCCCGAGGCCCAGCCAGGCCGCCGTCAGGACGGCGCCGGCGAGGTACCAGGCGCGGTACAGCGGCCTCGTTCCAGCCGGAGGCGGCCGCGACGGCCTCCGCCCCCGAGCCGACCGCGTAGCAGAGCATCCCGAACGCCCAGACCAGCTGGAAGCCGTGGCGCCGGTCCCGCCACTGGTCCAGCAGCAGGACGGCGAACAGGAGCGCCAGCAGCGAGGTCGACGGCGGGCAGGACGGTGGTCACGACGGGCTCCGTGCTCAGGATCCGGCGGGCGGCGGGTCCGGGTTCGGCCTGGATCAGGGCGATCTCGCGCGCCGCCGCCTCGTGCGCGGCGACGAACGCCAGCAGGAGGCGGTCGAGGAGGCCGGTGGAGACGTCGTACAGGTTGCCGATCCGGAGCGAGTCCACGCCCCGGCGGCGGGCGACCACGCTGAGCTCGGCGAGGAACGGGCGGCGGGCGGAGACGAACATCGCCACGCCGTCCGCGAGCGGCACCCCGTTCAGCGCGAGCCGCTCGCCGAGGTGCGCGGCGAGGTCGATGGCGTCGCGCTCGGCCAGGGCGCGGGCGGGCCCGGTCTCGTCCAGGTGGCGCACCAGCGCGTCCACGAGGCGACGGCCCGTCTCCCGGAACGACTCGCGCTCGGCCGCCGGGACGTGGGCCCGGGGATCGAGGCCGGCGCCGTGGGTCTCGCCGTACCGGCGCCGGTACGCCGCGCTGAGGCGGTCCTGGCTGGCGCCGAGACCGGCGAGCCCGTTGGCGGGGCCGGTCCGGCGTGCGGCGATGAGCCGCTCGAGTGCGCGCCGGTCGAAACGGCGGTGGCCGCCCGGGGTGGTGAAGGCGGGCACGCGCCCCTCGTCCGCCCAGCGTCGCAGCGTGTCGGGATCCACGCCGAGCAGGCGGCTGGCCGCCCCGAGCGGGAGACGGTCGGGCAGCGGGCGGTCGTCGGGCGACCGGTCGTCGGGCACGGGACCTCCGGGGGACACGCTCCGGGCGCGGCGGCAGGCGCAGGAAATGTGCGTAAAACTGGGTACTTGCCGCGATCCGGACGGCGCGAGTGTAGGGGCGTCCGAACCGGGTCGTCAAACGCGTCCCGGCGCCGGGCGCCGGGGACGGGCCGTCGGTCGCGGGTGTCAGGCGGGAACGAACTCGTGGTCGTCCCGGTGGAGGCCGTCGCACAGGCCCCACGCCGGCGGCTCGGTGGGCAGCGCGACCGGGCGCATGATCTCGCGGACCTCGCCGCGGCGGCAGAACAGGTGCCCGCGCTCGGCCATCCAGCGGCGCACGCAGGCGGGATCCGGGTGGAACTGGTGGGGGCCCGGGTTGACCGGCGTGGACTCCGCCCAGCCGACCGCGACCTCGGGGGACACGATGTCCAGGAGGTTCACGCGCCAGGGTGTCCCGGGGATGATCTCCCGGCAGCCGTCACAGCGGATCGCGACGTTGTCGCTGACGATCGTGCGGATCGTCACGCCCATGATCTCCATCGCCCCGGAGGATAGCAGGGAGGCCACGCGGCGGGCAGCGTCACGGGCGACGTCCGGGCGCGATGCAGGGTGCGGCGGTGGTACCCCCAACCGGATTCGAACCGGTGATCTCCACCTTGAAAGGGTGGCGTCCTGGGCCTCTAGACGATGGGGGCCCGGGCCCCGGTGGGGCCGGCCGAGTGTACCAGAGGGGTATCCGGGCCCCGTCCGGGCGACCGCCCGGGGCCCGGAGAGCCGGCTCAGGCGCCCGGCGTGCCGCCCCAGATCAGGCTCATGATCACCGCCGCGGCGAACGACATCAGCGCGATGATCGCGAACATGCCGCCGAGCGAGCGCCGTGAGCACCGCTGGCCCGTCACGGCCCTCGCGGCCGGCGCGCACGACCGCCGCCACCGACAGCACGGCGACCGCGGCGAACACCAGCCCGCAGACCGCGAAGCCCGTCGCCATGAGCGGCACCTGCAGCTGGTCGCGCACGAGACCGACCAGAGCAGGAACCCGATGCCCACCGGCGAGCGCGACCAGGAGCGTCACCCGGACGGGCGTGACGCGGACGGGCCCGAGGTAGGTGCCGTCGGCGCGGCGGCCGGACGGGTCCCTGCGCGCGACCTGCGAGCGGGCGTCGGACTGGTTGCGGCTCATCGCGGCGAGCGTAGCAGGCGTCCCCGGTCCGGGCTACGCGACGGGCTCCGAGGCCTCCGCGCCGACGGTGGTAGATGGCGACGTTCCAGGCCAGGCGCGGCCGCTTCAGCCCGGCTCCGACGGCGGCGCCGCGCTCCCCGAAGGCCTCGCCGAGGAACGCCTGGGCCTCCTCGACCGAGGCGAACGTCCAGAAGCAGTGCACGACGCGGACCTTGAAGCCGCCGCCGCGGAGGAACGGGCCCTCGCGCCGGCTCCATGTCCGGTACTCGGGTGCATCGGGCTCGCCCAGGCCGCAGACGTCGTCGCGGCCGTAGTCGTGGACGACCAGCAGGCGACCGTCCGGCCGGAGCGCCCGGTCGACCTCCGCCAGCGCCGCCGGGTCCACACCGCGGAAAGCCGGACCAGAGGCTGACCACGGCGTCCAGGCTCGCCGTCCGGGGCGTCCAGCCGGAAGGGCTCCCCGAGCGGGACTGGCACGCCCGTGATGCCGGCGGCGGCGAGGCGGTCCAGCAGCGGTCCCGCGGGCACGTCGACGAGCGCCACGTCGCGTCCCGCGAGCGGCCCGAGCGACTCGAGGGCGCGGACGATCTTGCCCTCGACGTCGGCGGCCGCTCGAAGACGCTCGGCGATCGGATCGGCGAGCGGGAACGGGATATCAGCCACGTGCCCGAGGATACGCGGGCGCGCCCGGAGTCGGTCGGCCCGGATCGCATCATCCGCGACCGCGGGACCAGCCCGCGTGCAGCAGGCGGGCACCGCGCGCCGGGATGGACACGGAGGCGCGACCGCCGGACACAGCCACCGGATCGCCCGCGTGCCATGCCCAACCTCCAGGGACCTCCGGCTCCAGCGTCATCCCGTCGAGGCCCGGCAGCGCGAGCTCCAGCGTGGCGACCTCCTCACCCGCGTTGAGACAGACCAGGAAGGTATCGTCGGCATCGGAGCGGAGGTAGGCCGCGGTCATGCCGGCGGCGCCGGCGATCGCGAAGTCGCCGCGCCGCAGCGCCCGCTTGGCGTGCCGCAGCGCCGTGAGGCCGCGCACGTACGCCAGCTGCTCCTTGTCCCAGGCGGCCTCGTCCACCGGGAACGAGCCCCGGCAGTGCGGGTCGTGGGCGCCGGCGAGGCCGATCTCATCGCCGTAGTAGATGCACGGGGCTCCGCCGACGGTCATCTGGATGAGCGTGGCCAGGCGGACGGCATCCCGGTCGCCGGCGCAGATCGAGAGGATCCGGGGCATGTCGTGGCTTCCCAGGAGGTTGAGCTGGACGGCGTTGATCTCGGGCGCATAGGCGGTGAGCGCATGCCGGAGGCGGCCGGCAAAGCCCGGACCGTCCTCCCACCGGACGCCGTTGCGAACATCGCCATGCTGGGCGATCACGCCCTCGTCGCGATGGCGGTTGGCGGCGAACGACAGCGCTGCGAACCCCAGCGGGTAGTTCATGTACGCGTCGAACTGGTCGCCCTGCAGCCAGCGGTGGTCCTCCACCCAGATCTCCGCCACGATGTATGCGTCGGGGTTGACCGCCTTGACCCGTCGGCGGAACTCGCGCCAGAACTCGTCGTCGTCGATCTCCGCTGCCACGTCCAGCCGCCAGCCGTCTGCCCCGAACCGGATCCAGTGCTCCGCGACGCCCATCAGGTAGTCGCGGACCTTCGGGTTGTCCGTGTTGAGCTTGGGCAGCGCCGGCAGGTTCCACCAGGCCTTGTAGCCCAGGGCGGTGATCTGCTCCGACCCGAAATGGTCGACCAGCTCCGCACGCTCCGCGGCCTGGCGCGGCGACTCGTCCGGGTAGGCGCGCAGGGAGCGGCCTGCGGCCAGCGCCTCGCGGTCGACGTGGAACCAGTCCACGTACGGTGAGTCGATCCCGCACTCGAGCACGTGGTTGAAAGGCCAGAAGCCGCGGGACGCGTGGTTGAACACGCCGTCCAGGATCACCCTGATGCCGCGGGCATGAGCCCTGTCGAGGAGCTCGCGCAGTGCGTCGTTGCCACCCAGGAGCGGGTCCACCTGGAGGTAGTCGTAGGTGTGGTACCGGTGGTTCGACGCGGACGAGAAGATCGGGTTGAGGTAGATCGCGGTGATGCCCAGGTCCGAGAGGTAGTCCAGGCGATCCGCGATCCCGTACAGGTCGCCACCCTTGAACCCGTGGTTCGTGGGCTCCGAGTCCCACGCCTCGAGGGGGCCCGGCATCCCGGTCCGGCCGCTGCGCGCGAACCGGTCCGGGAAGACCTGGTAGAAGACGGCATCCTTGACCCACTCCGGGGTGGTGATCGACATGAGACGGCCTCGTCGGCGTGCGGTTGCTGGTGCTCGCGGGCTAGCAATCGCGAACGGGATCAATGATCGGACGATACCCCGGGTTTGGTAGCCGACGGGGCCGGACCCGGCCCTACCAGCCTCGGCGACATCGCGGCGATACACGTCGTGGCAGCGATCTGCATGGTCCGCGCGATGCCCGCGACGTCGGCGTTGCCCCATGCCATGTCCCGGACACCGGCCGTCATCGCGTCAGTCACGCAGCGCATCTCGACGTTGGCCGGCTGCGGGATGCCCTTCGCGACCGCGGCAGCCGCGCCGGCAAGGAGCGCGTCACCGGTGACGATCGGATCCCCGAACGCCTCGGCATTGCCGGGGAGCCGCTGGAGCACCTTCACCATGTTGACCTGCTCGTCCCTGGCGGTGGCCCACCTGAGGAAGTCGCTCACCACGCACGTGAGGTTGGGGTCGTCGCCCACGGCCTTGGAGGCCATGAGCAACGTCCCCGCGACGTACGGGGCCGGCCACTGGTTGCCGGCGATCTGCGGGATGGGGCCGACGCCGAGCTTGTCGCCGAGCGCCTTGACGTAGTCGGCCATCGCCCAGTCGCCGTTGATGATCATGCCGGCCTTGCCGGCCTTGAACAGGCCGTCGGCGGTCGCGTAGTCGGACCGGGACGGCATCACCCTGTCGGTGTACTTGAGGTCGTGCATGAACGTGAGCGCGGCGGTCATCGCATGGGTGTTCAGGGTCGGCGTCTCGCCGTCGTCGGCGAACACCTTGCCGCCGAAGCCGCCCAGGAACGGGACGAGCCAGAAGGACTCGGTCTGGTTGAAGACGAGGCCGTAGTTCGGGGCCATGGTGAGCTCCTTGGCCTTGGCGACCAGGGCGTCGCTGTCGGCCGGGGCGGCATCACCGGCGAGGGCCTTGTTCCAGTACAGCATCAGCTGGCTGCCGAAGGAGATCGGGGCGCCCCAGAGCCTGCCGTCCGCCGTGGCGATCTGCGCCGCGAGCGGGACGTAGCTCGCGCCGTCGACCATGTCGTCGAGCGGGGTGATGAGGTCCGCCGCGGTGAATGGGCCGATCTGGTCGGCAACGGTCCACAGGATCTCGGGAGCTGCGCCGGCAAGGCTGGCCGCCTGGAAGTCCTCGCCGAGGACCTCGACATCCTTGCTGGTGACCTCGAACGTCACGTTCGGGTGGGCGGTGGTGTAGCGGGCGGTGAGGCTCCTGACGTAGGCGAGGCCGGGATCGCCCTCCGTCGTCCAGAGGGCGAGCCTGACGGGGGCGGTCGAGCACGCGACCTCGGTCGGGGCGACGGACCCGGCTGCGGCGGTGGGTCCGGCGGGGGCGGACGCGGCTGGGGCGGTGGCAGCGACGGTCGGCGCACGCGTCGGAGCGCTGTCGCCGCATGCGGCGGCGGCGACCGCCGCCATTGCCAGCAGCGCCGCAAACCGGAGTCTGGTCCTCATCGGCTGCCGGCTCCGCTCGCCAGCGGCACCGGACCGGTCGACCCGCGGATGATGAGTCGCGTCTCGAGCCGGAGCTGCTCGGGACGTGGATCCCGTCCTTCGACGACGGCCAGGAGAAGGTGCACCGCGCTCTCGCCCTTCCGGCGGATCGGCTGGTGCACGGTCGTGAGCGGGGGGTTCGTGTGCTGGCTGATGTCGATGTCGTCGAAGCCGACGACCGAGATGTCCTCCGGCACGCGCAGGCCCATCTCCCGGGCGGCGCGCAGGACGCCGATCGCCATGGCGTCCGACATCGCCAGGACGGCCGTCGGGACGAAGCCCGTCCTCGAAGGCGCGGCGCATCACCGCGATGCCGCCCTCGATGCTGGCCGGGCCCACGCAGATCGCCTGCGGCGGGGGGGTGCACGCCCCGCGCCGCGAGGGCACCGAGATAGCCGCGGAGCCGGCCGCCCATGACGCCCTCCGGCTCCAGCTGGGCGCCGATCGTCGGCGGCTCCACGCCGACGACCAGGATCTCGGTGTGACCCAGGTCCAGCAGGTGCTCCGCGGCGGCACGGGCGCCGCCCTCGTCGTCGATCTCGATGCCGGCCTGGTCCGGCATCGCGCTGGAGTCCACCATCACGAGCGGCAGCCCGGCGGCCCGGATCTGCTCCACCTCGGGGTGCCTCGCGGACAGACCGATCGCGATCACGCCGTCCACCGTGGCGCGGCCCATCGCGCGGGCCAGCGAGCCCTGCAGCGGCGAGATGAAGTGGAGCGCGTAGCCCTCCTGCTCGGCCGCCAGGGCGACACCCTCCGAGAAGGCGCCGAAGAACGGGTTCGAGAAGATGACCGAGAGCGCCTGGGGGGTGAGCACTCCCAGCGTGTGGGTGGAGCCCTGGGTGAGCATGCGGGCGACCGGGTGCGGTCGATAGCCGAGGGAATCCGCGACATCGCGGATACGGCTGGCCGTCTCGGGCGCCAGCCGATCAGGGCTGTTGAATGCGAACGACACCGCGGTCTTCGACACGCCCGCCTCGCGAGCGACGTCGGCGATCCGCGGCCGTCGCGGGTTCCGCTCCTCCACGGTCTCCTCGCAGCCGGTCGCCTGGACGGACGCTGGGTCGCGCAGCGGGCTCCGGATCTCGGGCCAGCCGCGCCCGCACGCCCCGCGCAGGTGCCTTCGTGAGCCAAAACCGGTTTAGCAAACCGGTTTAGCGAGACTAGGCCAGCGTCGTGCCCGATGTCAAGTACCTTGCGCCGGAGGTGCACCTCGCGCACGGCGCGGGGACCCGCCGTCCCGCGCGACGGTGGCATCATCTCCCCGTGCTCACCCAGCTGCGCGCGATGCCCCCCGGCATCCGCATCTTCCTCGGCTACGCCTTCCTCGTGCTCGGCGTCATCGGCCTCTCGCTGCGCTGGGTCGTGGACCAGGCGATCAGCGCGCCCATCTCGCTGCCCGGCGTGGTGGTCATGGTGCTGCTCGCGTACACGATCTTCACGACGACGCTGGTCATCCAGCGCAAGGAGGCGGGACGCGGGCTGGCGCTGGGACTGTCCACGCTGACGATCCCGGCCGTGCCGCTCGCGCTGCTGGCGGCGCAGCCGGTATTCGCGGTCTTCGTCGCCGCGCTCGCGATCCTCCTGTTCTCGGGCCTGACGCGGCCTGCCGTCCGCGCCTGGCTCAACGAGCCCTGACCGCTCGGCCGATGCGGCTGGGCCTGCCCGACGCGCCTGCGGGCGGTGCGCCGCCGGCTGACGCTACGCTTCGCGCAGCGCCGCAGCCCGTCGCGGCGCCGGTGGCGATGCACCCGTCCCGACCCCGCCGCCGATCTGGAGCCCCGACCTTGCCCGACCCAAGCGCCCGTCGAAGCCCGGCGGCACCGACCACTCCAGGCCGCGCGGGAGCCGCGGCTCCGCCCGGAGCTCGGGCCCGTCGGGCAGCTCGCGCGCCGGCCGACGCGAGCACGGACCGTCGCCGGCACGACGAGGTGTCCACCCTCGAGCGCCTGCGGACACCGGTGCTCGCCCTCGTCGTCGTCGCCGCGGTCGTCGGGATCGGCCTGTTCGTCTTCACCTCGGCGACCGCGCCCGCGTACGCGTGCACCACCATCGACACGGTGCAGGCACCCGTCGGACGGCCAGGTCGGCCAGGTGCAGCCCGACATGGGCAACCAGCACGTGCAGCCCGGCGACAAGGTCACCTACGCCGTCTGCCCGCCGGCGTCCGGCAAGCACATCAACAAGACGGGCTACGGCCCGCTGCAGCCGAAGGTCTACGGGCCGGACGACCAGAGCGCTGCCCAACGGCTGGGTGCACAACCTGGAGCACGGCGGCCTCGTGCTGCTCTACTCCTGCACGAAGGGCGCCTGCGACGACGCCTCGATCGCCGCCCTGCGGGCCGTTCTCGAGCCGGCTTCCCGGCGAGCGCCATCTGCGAGCATCCCGGCGGGCGTCGTGGGGCCGGTCGTCGCCAAGTTCGACGAGATGCCGACGAGGTTCGCGGCCCTCGTCTGGGACCGCGTCTTCTACCTCGACACGCTGGACGCCCAGAAGATCTACGACTTCTACCTCGCCTACGGCGAGCGGGTCGTCAGCGACGGGCACCTGGATCGCGCCGCCGGAGCCGCAGTGCGCGGCCCCCTGCCCCGAGCGCGTCGCCCGGAGCGTCGGCGGCAGCGCCAGCCCGGCCGGCGGCTGACAGGAGACCGGCATGCGCCTGTACGCCTACGACGACCGGTTCGGCGACGAGCGCTTCGGCGTCCTGGTGCGACGGTCGCCTCCTGACGGGCAGCCAGCTGGAGAAGCGCGGCGGGCTGCGACCCGACTGTCGACACGCACCTGGGCATCGGCTACCAGCTCGCATTCGAGGCGAGCTGGCTGCGCGAGCCGTCGGCGCGCGCAGCGAAGCGCGCGCTGAAGCGCGGAGCGCCCGCTGATCGACCCCGAGACGAGGCGCCCGGCGCCGGCGTCACGCCTGGCGGCCTCGGCGAGAAGATCGTCTGCGTCGGGCTCAACTACGCGCGACCACGCGACCGAGGGTGGGCGCACGGCGCCGGAACGCCCCCTGCTGTTCTCCAAGTTCGCCAACGCCATCATCGGCGACGGCGACGCCATCGTCCGGCCGCCGGGCACGCATGCGCTGGATCTCGAGGTGGAGCTGGGCGTCGTGATCGGCCGCTCGGCGCGCCGCGTGACCGCGGAGCGGGCGATGGACCACGTCGCCGGCTACGTGGTGGTCAACGACGTCAGCGCCCGCGACTGGCAGGGCAACCCGCAGGCCCTCCGCGAGGGCGAGAAGGGCGACGGCCAGTGGCTGCGCGCCAAGGGCAGCGACACCTTCCTGCCGGTCGGGCCCGTCTTCGTCACGCCGGACGAGGTGGACCCGGAGCCGGCCTCGCGATCCGCAGCTGGCGGATCCCCGGCTCGCGGCCCCGAGCGCCGGCACGCCGGTCCTGATGCAGGACGGCGACCACGGCCGACATGCTGTTCGACGTGGCCTGCCCTGGTCAGCCTCATCTCGCGCCCAGGTCACGCTCGAGCCCGGCGACCTCATCGCCACCGGCACCCCGGCGGGCGTGGGCGTGTTCCGCGACCCGCCGGTGTTCCTGGAGCCCGGCGACCGCGTCCGGTGCGAGATCGAGGGCATCGGCGCGGTGGAGAATCCGATCGTCGACTGGACCGACGACCCACGCCAGGACCTCTGACGCCCGCGGCGGCCGAATCGACGCCGACGAAGCAGGAGGCGGCCATGCTCGCGCTCGTGAAGACGGCACCCGGTCCGGGGCTCAGCCTCGATGACCGTCCCCGATCCGGTGATCGGCATCAACGACGTCCTGATCCGGGTCCGCCGGACGGGGATCTGCGGCACCGACCTCCACATCGAGTCGTGGGACCCGTGGGCCGCGAAGACCATCAGGCCGCCCCTCGTCGTCGGCCACGAGTTCGTGGGCGAGATCGTGGAGGTGGGCTCCAACGTCGCCGACTACCACCCGGGTGACATCGTCAGCGGCGAGGGCCACGTCACGTGCGGCCGCTGCCGCCACTGCCTGGCCGGGCGCCGCCACCTGTGCGCCGTCACCGTGGGCCTGGGCGTGGGGCGCGACGGCGCCTTCGCGGAGTACGTGGCCCTGCCGATGACCAACATCTGGCACCACTGGCCGGGGATCGACGAGGAGGTCGCCGCGATCTTCGACCCGTTCGGCAACGCGGTCCACACCGCGCTCGCGTTCCCCGTGCTGGGCGAGGACGTGCTGATCACGGGAGCCGGACCCATCGGCCTCATGGCCACCGCCGTCGCCCGCCACGCCGGCGCCCGGTTCGTCGTGGTGTCCGAGCCCAACCCGGTCCGGCGCGCGCTCGCGACCCGCATGGGCGCCACGATCGCCGTGGACCCGCGGCAGCGGGACCTCCACGACGTCCAGCGGGAGCTGGGCATGGTCGAGGGCTTCGACGTGGGCCTCGAGATGTCCGGCAACCCGGCGGCCATCCGGAGCGCCATGGACAACATGGCCCACGGCGGCTCCATCGCGATCCTCGGGATCCCGACCCAGGACATCAGCGATCGACGTCAACGAGATCGTGTTCAAGCTGCTGACGATCCGGGGCATCTACGGCCGTGAGATGTACGAGACCTGGTACAAGATGACGGTGATGCTCCAGTCCGGCCTCGACATCACGCCGGCGATCACGCACCGGTTCCCGTTCCGCGAGTTCGAGGCGGCGTTCGCCACCGCGCGCTCGGGCGACTCCGGCAAGGTCATCCTGGACTGGACCGCGTGAGCGGCACGGAGGCCTGACCATGGGCAGCGCATCCCGCCCCAACCCGCTCGCGTTCCTGGACGAGGAGCTCGCCGCCCTCCGGGAGCGGCACCTCTACCGGCCCCTGCGGATCATGTCGTCGGCCCAGGGCCCGATCGTGTCCCTGGACGGCCGCCGCGTCATCAGCCTGTCCTCCAACGACTACCTCGGCCTGTCGCACCACCCGCGCATGAAGCGGGCGGCGATCGAGGCCGTGGAGCAGTACGGGGCCGGGCTCGGGTGCCGTCCGGACGATCGCCGGCACGATGACCCTTCACGAGGCCCTCGAGGCGGACCTCGCGACCTTCAAGCACACCGAGGCCGTGCTCACGTTCCAGAGCGGGTTCACGGCCAACACCGGCGTGATCCCCACGATCACCGGCGAGACCGACCTGATCGTCTCGGACGAGCTCAACCACGCCAGCATCATCGACGGCATGCGGCTGTCGAAGGCGCCGCGCAAGGTCTACCGGCACGCCGATGTCGACTCGCTGCGCGAGGTGCTGGCGGAGGCGACGAGCGGCCGGCCGCGATGGCGCACGGCGCCCCGTACCGGCTGATCCTGGTGGTCACCGACGGCGTGTTCAGCATGGACGGCGACATCGCGCCGCTGCCCGGGATCGTCGAGGCGGCCGAGGCGTTCGGTGCCGCGGTCATGGTGGACGACGCCCACGCGTCGGGCGTCCTGGGCAGGGACGGCCGGGGCTCCGTCAGCCACTTCGGCCTGGAGGGACGGGTCGCGATCCAGGTCGGCACCCTGTCCAAGGCGGTGGGCGTCCTCGGCGGCTACGTCGCCGGCAGCCAGTCCCTGCGCGACGTCCTCGTCCAGCGCGCCCGTCCGTTCCTGTTCTCCACCAGCCACCCGCCCGCAGTGGCCGCGGCCTGCCGCGAGGCGATCGCGATCATGCAGGAGGAGCCGGAGCTGATCGAACGGCTGTGGGCGAACACCCGCCGCTTCAAGGCGGAGCTGGTTCGCCTCGGCTTCGACATCGGCCGGAGCGAGACCCCGATCACGCCGGTGATGCTCGGCGACAGCGAGACGACGATCCGCTTCTCCAACCGCCTGTTCGAGGAGGGCGTGTTCGGGACGTCCGTCGTGTTCCCCACCGTGTCCCTGGACCGCGCCCGGATCCGGACGATCGTGACCGCCGCGCACACGGACGACCTGCTGGACCAGGCCCTCGCCGCGTTCGACCGCGTCGGACGCGAGCTGGGCGTGATCGCCGGGTGAGCCACCGCCACCTCGGGACCCCGGACCCGGCGGACACCCGGCCCCGCGCCGAGGTCGAGCTCGACGTCTGGCGTGCGGGCGTTGCCGCCGGCCTCGGCGACTCGCGGGACCTGCCGCTCGACTCGCACCTCCACACCGTCCGCTCGCCGGACGCCAACGCCATGCTGGACGCGTACTGCGCCCTCGCGGTCGAGCGCGGGATCCCCGAGCTGGCGATCACCGACCACGTGGACTTCGACCCCACGATGCCGGCCTACGGGTTCTCGTCATTCGCGGACCGCGAGCGGGACGTCCGCGAGGCGGCGGCGCGCTGGGCCGACCGGGGGCTCGCGATCCGGTTCGGCGTCGAGGTGACCTACGAGCGTGCGTTCGAGGAGGACATTCGCGGCTGGCTCGGGCGCCACCCGCACGACTACGCCATCGGCAGCGTGCACATCGGCGAGGACTCACCGTACAAGGCGTCGAACGTCGCCTCGTTCGTGGCCGGCAGCTCGCTCGCGGACGTCGTGGCGCCGTACTTCGACGAGGTCGTCGGGGCGGCGCGCTCCGGCCTGTTCGACACCATCGGGCACCTGGACTTCGTGAAGCGGTACCTCGTTCCGCACGTCATGCCGGCGGACCTCGCGCGGGCACCCGAGCTGTACGAGCCCGTCCTGGCCGCGCTGGTCGAGACCGGGACGGCCCTCGAGGTCAACGCATCGGGCCTGCGGCAGCTGCCGCGCGAGACCTATCCATCGGCTGCGATCGTGGCCCGGTACCGGGAGCTGGGCGGCCGGTTCGTGACCATCGGCTCGGACGCTCACCGGGCAGAATGGTTCGCGTACGGCCTGGAGCAGGCGTACCACCAGGCGGCGAGCGCCGGGTTCGAGGATCTCGCCTTCCGGCGCGGCGGCGAGCGGATCGCCATCCCGAACCCGGTCTACGACACCGGGCCGACAGGGCCTGACCGGCCGGAGCGACCCTGACCCAGGGCGGAGGAGGAGCGTGCGATGCGGCTGACGGTGCTGGGCGCCGGCCCGGCCTACACGGACCGGCAGGGGGCGTCCGGGGCCTGCTACCTGGTCTCCGAAGGGGGCACGCACGTGCTCCTCGACCTGGGGCAGGGTTCGTTCCCCCGGATCTTCCCCCTCCTGGCGCCAGCGGACCTCGAGGCGGTGGTCGTGAGCCATCTCCACCCCGACCATTTCATCGACCTCGTGCCGCTGCGGCACTACCTGCGCTATGAGTTCGAGCCGCCGCGGCGCATGCGCGTGGTCGGGCCGCGCGCGCTCGCCGACCGGCTGGACGCGCTGCACGCGGAACCGGGGTTCTCGGCCGGGGCCCTGGACATGGAATGGCTGGGCGAGGCGCCGGACCGGATCGGGGCGCTCCGCCTCGAGGCCCACCTCGTCTCCCACACGGAGGAGAGCTACGGCGTGCGGGTCGCGAGCGCCGGCGGACCCGGGCTGGTCTACAGCGGCGATTGCGGCCGGGCCGACGACCTGGTGCCCCTGATCCGGCCGGGCGACGTCCTGCTGGCGGAGGTCTCGTTCGGTCCGGGCCCAGGTCCCGCGGGCGTCCTCCACCTCGACGGGCCGGCCGTGGGTCGACTGGCCGCCGCCACCGGCGCCGGACGGGTGCTCCTCACCCACCTGCTGATGGGCCGGGACCCGGACGCGACGATCGCGTCCGTACGCGCCTCCTACGGCGGGCCGGTGGAGCTCGTCTGGCCGGGGACGCGCATCGACATCTGACGTCCGGGAGCGAGGCGCGGGCACCACGGCGTCGGGGCTGCAGGGCCCGTGGACGCTCGGGGCGCCGGCGCCCGTGTGCCGGAGCGGACCCGCTACGATGGCCGCCGCAGCCTCGACAACAACCATGCAGGAGGCCCTGGTGCCCAGCTCCGCCGATCCAGCCGCCATGCCCGCGGCCGTCCGTGCCCGGGTCAAGGCCGCGGTGGAGCAGGCGTGGGCGGAGGCCGTCGTGGCCGGCCGGCTGCCCGCGCCGGAGGATGCGCCGCGGCGGCGGCGGTTGAGATCGAACGACCGGCCAACCCCGCGTTCGGGGACTTCTCCACGAACCTCGCGATGAAGCTGGCGCGCCCGCTGCGAAGGGCGCCCATGGAGATCGCGGAGGCCCTCGTGGCGTCGCTGCGGGAGGGCCCGGCCTCGTCCCTGATCGCCTCCGCGGAGGTCGCCCGGCCGGGGTTCCTCAACCTGCGGGTGACCGACGATGCCATCGCGGGCGTGATGGCGGGGATCCTCGCTGCGCCGGACGCCTGGGGCCGGATCCCGGCCGTGAAACCGCGCCGCGTCAACGTGGAGTTCGTGTCCGCAAACCCCACCGGGCCACTCACCGTGGGCAACGCCCGCGGCGCCTTCGTCGGCGACCTGCTCTGCCGGGTCCTCGAGGCCGGCGGCCAGGACGTCACGCGCGAGTACTACTTCAACGACTCGGGGGCGCAGGTCGAGCACCTCGGCGCCTCGGTGGCGGCCGTCCGGCGAGACGAGCCCGTCCCCGAGGACGGCTACAGGGGCGCCTACGTGGAGGACCTGGCGAGGGCAGTCCCGGACGATGTCTGGGCAGCCGCGTCGGTGCCGGGCGCGGACGCGCCGGACATCGTCGGCCGCTGGGCCGCGGTCCGTGTGCGGGCCATGATCGAGGCGTCCCTCGCCCGCCTGGGCGTCCATTTCGACGTCTGGAAGAGCGAGGCCTCGCTTCACGACGAGGGCTGGGTCGCGCGTGCCGTGGACCGCCTGCGCGAGGCCGGCCACGTCTACGAACAGGACGGCGCCCTGTGGTTCCGCTCGACGACATTCGGCGACGACAAGGACCGCGTGATCTACCGCACCGACGGCCGGCCGACCTACTTCGCGGCCGACATCGGGTACGTCACCGAGAAGTTCAGCCGCGGGTTCGACCACCTCATCTACATCTGGGGCGTGGACCACCACGGCACGGTCGCGCGGAACCGGAACGCCGCGGAGGCGATGGGCTACGACCGCGAGCACTTCCAGGTGCTGCTCATCGGCTGGGTGCGGTTCGTCGTCGACGGTGTCGAGGTCTCGATGTCCAAGCGGGCCGGCACCTTCGTGACCCTCGACGACCTGCTGGACGCGGTGGGGACGGACGCCGCCCGCTGGTTCTTCGCCTCGCGCGCCGCGCACGTGGAGATCGACTTCGACATCGAGCTCGCGAAGAAGCAGTCCGCGGAGAACCCGGTCTACTACGTGCAGTACGCACACGCCCGGATCGCCTCGATCCTGCGCAAGGCAGCCGAGGCCGGCCTCGCGCCGGCGGCGGGTGTGGACGGGCTGCTGGCCGGGGAGGCGGAGGCGGCACTCGCCCGGGAGATCATCCGCTTCCCCGAGGTCCTGGAGGACGCCGTCCTGGCCGAGGAGACGCAGGGGATCACGGCGTACGCGACGGAGCTCGCCACGCAGTTCCACGCCTTCTACCGGGATGCGCGCGTGGTGGACGTCGCCGAGCCCGAACGCTCCTCCAAGCGCCTGGCGCTCGCGCTCGCGGCCATGACGACCCTCGCCAACGCGCTGGCGCTGCTGGGGATCTCCGCACCGGAGTCGATGTAGGGGTCAGGCCCCGGGGGCCCGCCTCGCTGCCGTGCCCATCAGGTGTTCGGGGCCCGTCGGGCTGCGAGGATCTCCTCGAACGACGGCATGCCGGCCCCAACCGGCTCGTGGCACCTCGGGCACTCTGCCCCGAGGGGATCGGGATCCTCGTCCGACGATCCGGACACGAGCCTCAGCGTCTCCAACCCCTGCCAGCCGCAGTGGCCACAGGACAGGACGCTGCCGGGTTCCCGGACCTGCGGCTCGGTCACGTCCGCGACGCCCCCGGCGCCTATTGCGCGAGGCCGAGGACGTTCGTCACGCGCCCCAGCACGTCGCTGGAGCTTCCGGTGACCAGGACCACGCGACCGGGCTCCGGGGTCAGCACCCCGGCGCTGCGCCCCGACGCCTTGAGCTTGGCCACGAGCGGATCGAGTGCCGTCGCGAACTCCGTGGCGTCCGCGGGCGTGTCCCACGCGGTGTCCAGCACGACGCCGACGGCCCCGTCCGGGCCCTCGAGGAGCGCCACGCGGTCTCCGCCCCAGCCCGCCGCGGCGGCCTTCGAGTCGGAGGCGCCGCCCTCGCGGAGCAGGATCTCGAGCTGCATCTCGCCAAGGGTGTCCTGGAGCGGGACCGTCCACCCGGGCCCGAGGCGCTTCGCGAGATCCGCGGGGAACGCGACCTTGACGGGCGCCTCGCGCGCGGCGAGCTTCTCCGGGTGCAGCACCTGCTCCGTGGAATCGGGCGGGTTGGCGAACAGCTTGTCGACGCCGGCGAACCCGCCACCCGACCCATACGCGCTCAGCGCGACGTTGAGGCCCGACGTGTAGGGGAACATCAGCGAATCCTTGAGGATCACCGGCGCCGCCTCGAGGGCCGCCGTGGCCGCGGGATCGGACGCGGTGGCGGCCTTGGCGATCTCCGCGGCGGTCAGGTTCTGCTGGGCCCACAGGCTCATGAGCAGGGTGGCGTCCCCCTCGACGAGCGCCGAGCGCGCGAGAGACCGATCGCTCTGGTCGTGGTCCTCGCCGACCAGCTTCCGGAGGTTGAATGCCTGGTCCTGCAGGGCGTGGGTGTACTCGTGGGCGTAGGTGATCTGTTCGACGGGCCCGATCGCTCCCGTGCTCGAGACCACGTACATGTGCTTGGTCTTGTCGTCGTAGAGGCCGGCGACCTGGCTCCCCAGGAGGTCGAGGTAGAGCTTCTCGAGGCTCTGGCCGGGCTGGAGCAGCAGCAGCTCCCTGTAGAGAGTCTCCGTGGCCGTCATCAGTGCCGGCGGGTTGTCCTCGGCGAGGCTCTTCTTCAGGTAGGCGCACAGCCCGGCCAGGTCGAACACGCTGCGGGCGACGGGCGTGGTCGCCGTCAGGCCGCGGAGAGCCGAGACCTGGCCTTCGATCTTCGCGTAGAGGGCTGCGTTGGGATCGCCGGCGTCCGACGTGGGCTGGGGCACCGCGTCACCGGTGTCCGCGCAACTGGCGGTCGCGGCGGACGGGGCCGGCGTGAGGACCGGTGACGCGACGGCCGACGGACTCGGGGTGGCCGCGGGGCCGGCTGGCTCCGTGGTCGCCGACGGGGCCGGGCCGAGGGAGGCGGGCGGGTTGGTCGGGGCGGAAGAGCCGCAGGCGGCGACGGCAAGCGCCGCCACGAGCGCGAGCAGGCCCCCGGAACGGCGCGATCGGATGGTCATGACGGTGGATATTGCCATGCCGTGCGGACAGACCCTGCCAACCGCCCGGTTCCGGGCCCGAGATGTGCGTTTCTTAACCGTTAGGCGACTCACCGCTGAATCCGCCGCGATCTACCTTCATCTCGGAACACCCCTCACGTTCCATCCTCCCTCCCTCGGGACCGGGGGCGCCGATTGGGCAGGCGTCTCCGGTCCTTCTCTTTTCCCGCAATCTCCCCGGTCTCGGACTCGGCGCGGGCAGGTGGGCCGCGGAGCAGCGGCCTGTGCGAGAATCGGGGCATGGAGCTCACCTGGTACGGAAGAACCTGCATCCGGCTGCGCGGCAAGGACGCCGTCGTCGTGAATGACCCCTATCCCGCCATCGTCGGGCCGACCGGCCGCGGGATCACCGGGGACGTCGTCACGTTCAGCCACCCCGACGACAGCCCGGCCGGCAGGAGGACGGGCAAGCTCTCGCGGGACGGCGGCACCGCCATCCCCACGAGCCTGGAGTCGGCCTTCGTGCTGGACGGTCCGGGCGAGTACGAGGTCCACGACGCCCTCGTCACCGGGGTCCGGACCTACCGGGATTCCGTGCGCGGCGCGGAGCGAGGCCGCCAGACGGCGTTCGTCACGGAGCTGGACGGGATCCACACGATCCATCTCGGCGACATCGGCCACGAGCTGACCCAGGAGAAGCTCGGCGATGTCGGCCCCGTCGACATCGTCTGCGTCCCCATCGGCGGCGCGCTCTCGGCGACCACGGCGGCGGCCCTGGTCGCCCAGCTGGACCCGAAGATCGTCGTGCCGATGCCGGTCTGCGAGGAGGAGGCGGACTGCGAGGACGCGCTGAAGAGGTTCCTGCACGAGATGGGCGCGGAGCCCACGGTCCAGCAGAAGCTGTCGATCACGGTGTCGAGCCTGCCGTCGGACACGACGACCGTCGTCCTGGAGTCGCGCGGCAAGGCCTGAACGGGTGACGCCGCTCGTCGGGGCGCTGCTCGCGGTCGCGGTGGGCGCGGCCGTCGTCGACTGGATCGCGGTCGGGCTGGAGGGACGGCGCTCCCTGGCAGTCGAGCGGGTCGCGAAGCCGCTGGTGCTCGTGGCGCTGCTCGCCGCGGCGGTTGTCTGGCCCGTGGGCACGGGCGAGGGTGCAGCGGTGCGGCCCTGGCTGATCGCGGCATTGGCGGCGTCCCTCGCCGGCGACGTGCTGCTGCTGCCGCCCGGGCGGTTCATCGCGGGGCTGGTCGCGTTCCTCCTCGCTCACCTGGCCTACCTGGTCGCGTTCACCCAGCTGCCCGGGACGTTCCCCTGGTTCCTCGCGGGGGTCGTGATCGCGGCCGTTGTCGTCGCGACCGTGGGCCGGGTGCTGGTCGCCGCGGCACGCCGGGACGGGCTCGGGGCGCCGGTCGGCGCGTACCTCGTCGCGATCTGCGGCATGGCGGTCGCTGCAACCCGCACGGGCCTGCCGGCGGCGATCATCGGTGCATGGCTGTTCGTCGCCTCCGACGCGATGCTCGCCTGGGGCAGGTTCGGTGGACCGTCGCCCGCGTCGCCCAGGGGCCCCGCAACGCTCCGGGTGGCGGTGCTGGTCACCTACCACGTCGGCCAGCTGCTGCTGGTGGTGGCCCTGGTCGGGTAGGCCGGGCAGGCTCGAGGAGGATCGATCGGACAACGCCTCGAGGGCGTACGGCGGACGGGAGCTCAGTCGCCCCGGCGGTGGACGACCCGGCCGCGCTTCACGACGACGTCCACGAGATCGGCGCCCACCCAGTAGGGGAGCTGTTCCACCGTCGCGGCCCGCCAGATCACGAGATCGGCCTGCTTGCCGGGCTCGATGGAGCCGGCCTCGTCGCCGATGCCCACCGCGTGCGCGGCGTTCACGGTCACGGCTGCGAGCGCCTCCGCGGGCGAGAGCCTCATCTCGAGGCACGCGACCGTCATCACGAGCGGCAGGTTCGGCGTGGGCGACGTGCCGGGATTGAAGTCCGTCCCGAGCGCGACCGGGACCCCCGCATCGATGAACCGTCGGGCAGGCGCGGCCTCGTCGGTCATCAGGAACCAGGTCGTGGCGGGCAGCAGCGTGGCCACGACCGGGCGCGGGCCCCGCGCCGCCTCCGCGAGCGCCGCGAACCCCTCGTCGCTGGGCACGTGGAGGTGATCCGCGGACAGCGCGCCGAGCTCAGCTGCCAGCTCGGCACCGCCCGACGGGACCAGCTCGTCCGCGTGGAGGCGGATGGCCATGCCGTACGCGGCGGCGGCCAGGAGGATCCGCCGGCTGTGGTCGACCGTGAACACGCCCTCCTCGCAGAAGACGTCGCACGAGCGCGCCCGGCCCTGGGCGGCCACGCTGGGCAGCTGCTCCTCGATGACGCTGCGCACATACGCCTCGGTGCCGTCGGGGCGGGATCGGTACTCGGCGGGGACGGCATGCGCCCCGAGGTACGTGGGGATCACGTCGACCGGTCCCTCCGCCCCGAGCACATGTGCGACCTGGAGGAGCCGGAGCTCGGTCGGCACGTCCAGGCCGTAGCCCGACTTCGCCTCGATCGTCGTGACGCCGTGGCGGAGCATCTCGTCCAGCCAGCGCCGTCCGTGCGCGGCGAGGTCCTCCTCGGACGCCGCGCGGGTGGCGGCGACCGTGGACAGGATCCCGCCACCTGCGTGGAGGATCTCCATGTACCCGGCGCCCTGCTGCCGCAGGACCAGCTCCCGCTCCCGGCTGCCGGCGAAGAGCAGGTGCGTGTGCGGATCCACGAGCCCCGGCGTCACCACCCCACCATCCGCGTCGAGACGGACGAACCTGGCGAGCGGGTACCCATTCGCCTCCAGCCCGCGCTCCACGAGGTCGCGCGGCCCGACCCCGACGATCCGGCCCTCCCAGCAGGCGACGACCGGTGCACCCGCGGCATCGAGGCCGCCGGAGGTCGTGGCGTCGAGCAGGGCGAGGTCTCCCTGGGCCGCCCCGCGACGGATCCCGCCGGCCAGCGTGGCGACCTGCGATGCGCCGTGGATCAACAGGCCGGGGGCATCCGCGTGACCGCGGCCACCCTCGATGACGCGGAGCGTCATGCCCTGTCGCGGGCGGCCGCGAGCCGGAGCTCGAGCGCCATCTGGGGCGTGAAGTCGCGGAGCCGGATCGCATCCGCCGCGGCCGCCAGGCGCTCGGGGATCGGGGCATCCGACGGCGCGCCCGCATGGTCAGCGACGTTCAGGAACGCCGCCAGCGGCGCGAGGCCGATCAGCTCCGACTCGGCGAGCGTCACGCCGTCCTCGGCCGCGAGCTCGCCGACGACCTCCCATGCCCGCCAGAGCGGCGTGACGTTGAAGTCGAGCAGGTTCATCGAGACCTGGGCCCGGACGGGGTGCCCGCGCTCCGGCTCCTCGACGCGGAACCCGTTGCCCTGGACGCGCGGCAGGCCGCCACCGGACTCGCGGACACGTCGAGCGATGCGCTTCGCCAGCTCCACGTCGTCCGAATCGAGGTTGATGTTCCAGGCGATGAGGAAGGGGCGGGCTCCCACGGCCAGGGCGCCGGCCCGCGGGTGCATGCGCGATGGCCCGAAGTCCGGCTCGCGGCCGTTCTGGGCGATCTCCGCCTTGAGGCCCTCGTACTGGCCCCGGCGCACGTCCGCCAGCTTCACCCTGTCCGATCGCGTGGCGGCCTGCGCGTACAGGTAGACGGGCAGGCCGTACCGGGCGGCGATCCGTGCCCCGAACTCGCGGGCCAGCTGCACGCAGGCGTCCATCGTGGTGTCACCCAGGGGCACGAACGGGACCACGTCCACGGCACCGATCCTCGGGTGCTCGCCCCTGTGAGCCTCCATGTCGATCTCGTCGATGGCCAGGGCGACCAGCCGCTCCAGCCCGATCCCGACCGCCTCGTGCCCACCCGCCACGGTGAACACGGACCGGTTGTGGCTGGCGTCCGAGGTCCGGTCCAGGAGGTAGACGCCCGGCGACGAGGTGAGGGCGTCGGCCAAACGCTCGACCACGTCCAGGCGCCGGCCCTCGGAGATGTTGGGAACGGCTTCGACGAGCACGGCTCGATGCTACCTGCCCGGGATGGCCAGGTTCAGGCGGTCGCGCGGTCTCTGTCCCGTCGCCGCAGCGTCGCGCCCGGTGCCGTGCGCCCCGGACCCACCGGCTGGGTGGGCCGCCAGGCGCGGGGCATCCGCGCCCCTCACCTCCGACCGCGCCGGTAGACTCGATCATCCATGAGAGGACCGAGTCGCAGCCTCCTTCGCCACCCCGATTTCCTCAAGCTGTGGACGGCGGAGACCGTCTCGGTCTTCGGCAGCCAGATCAGCGCGCTCGCGATCCCCCTGATCGCGGTCCTGACGCTCGAGGTCTCGCCGTTCGACGTCGCGCTCCTCGGCACGATCGAGATGCTGCCGTTCATCCTGTTCACGCTGCCGGCCGGGGCGTGGGTGGACCGCCTGCGGCGGCGGCCGATCATGATCACCGGGGACCTCGGCCGGGCCGCCGCACTGGCGACGATCCCGCTCGCGTACGCGTTCGGCGCCCTCACCATCTGGCAGCTGTACGTGGTCGGCTTCGTCACCGGGGTCCTCACCGTCTTCTTCGACGTCTCGAACCAGAGCTACCTGCCGTCGATCATCGAGCACGATGAGCTGGTCGAGGGCAACTCCAAGCTCCAGGTCAGCCAGTCGGCGGCCCAGATCGCCGGCCCGGGCATCGCCGGCTTCCTCGTGGGGGCCCTGACGGCGCCGGTCGCGATCCTCCTCGACGCGGCATCGTTCGTCGTGTCGGCGTTCTTCGTGTTTCTCATCCGGCGACCTGAACCGCCGGTCATCCACCCCGCCGATACGCGTCGGACGAGCGGCGCCCGTCGATCTGGAGCGACATCCGCGCGGGTCTCGGGTTCGTCCTCCACAACCGGTCGCTGCGCGCGATCGCCGGCGGCACCGCGACCTCGAACCTGTTCAACTCGATCGCGTTCGCCACGGCGATCGTCTATCTCGCCGATTCGGCCTACCTCGGGCTCAGCCCCGCGACGATCGGCGTCGTGTTCGCGATCGGCAACATCGGGGCGCTCGTGGGCGCGCTGACGGCGAACAGGATTGCCGCGCGGTTCGGGGTGGGTCCGACGATCATCGGCACCCTTGCCCTCGGCAGCCTCAGCCCGCTGTTCATCGCGGTTGCGCCCGCCGCAATGCCGATTCCGTTCCTCGTGGCCGGCGGCATCCTCGGCGGGTTCAGCCAGATGGCCTACAACATCAACCAGGTCAGCTACCGGCAGGCGATCTGCCCGCCGCGGATGCAGGGCCGGATGAACGCGACGATCCGCTTCCTCGTGTGGGGCACCATGCCGATCGGCAGCATCATCGGCGGCGTCCTGGCGACGGTGATCGGGGTCCACCAGGCGATCTGGATCGGCGCGATCCTGGGCCTCACACCGGTGCTCTTCCCCCTGCTGTCGCCCGTGCGCTACATCCGGGTGATGCCCGAGCAGGTCGCGGGCGAGATGGCGGCGGACGGCGGCGCGGGCTGACGAGCGGGCGCGACCTGGGACGCGAGCCCGATCGCGGGCGTGACGCACGGCCCGGGGCCTCGGCGCGATTCGAGGCGGTGTGTCGGCGGCTCGGCGTGATCGAGCCCGTCCGTATCCGTCCGCAACTCCCCACTCACTCGCGCCGCGAGTGCAAGCGGTGCCTCTGTCGGCCCAGATGCGCAGACACCCGTCAGGGGAGTCCTCGTCGGCGGGAACACTCCCCGGGCTGCCCAAACACTCCTGGGATGGGTGCAGGAGCAGGACCACGCTCCCCCGGGATGCGCGAGCACCCTCCTGGCGAGTGGGGACCATGTCCTGGCCGTCCTCGGGCCGTCCTCGGGCCGTCCAGGGACCGGGTCGGTGCCTGTGCTCGCCCCGGACGACCGGGACCTGGGCATGTCGGCGGGTGCCACTCGCTCCATGGGTGGGTGCGCGGGTGACGAGGCTCGCATCCGGCATCGACGGGAACGTGATCGACGGGAGCACCCAGCAGGATCGAGACGCGCGGACGTACCCAGGCGTGGGTGGCCGGCGGGAGAGGTCTACCCGTCCAGCATCGGGATGTGGACGCCGCGCTCCCGGGCCACCTCGATCGCGTGCTCGTAGCCCGCGTCGACGTGCCGGACGACGCCCATCCCCGGATCCGAGGTCAGCACCCGTTCGAGCTTGCGCGCCGCCAGCTCGGTGCCGTCCGCGACCACGACCATCCCGGCGTGCTGCGAATACCCGATGCCCGTGCCGCCGCCGTGGTGGATCGACACCCAGGTCGCGCCCGCCGCGGTGTTGACAAGAGCGTTCAGCAGGGGCCAGTCGGCGATGGCGTCGGATCCGTCGAGCATCGCCTCCGTCTCGCGGTTGGGGGACGCCACCGAACCCGCGTCCAGGTGGTCTCGCCCGATGACGATCGGCGCGGACACCTCGCCGGACGCGACCATGTCGTTGAACCGGAGGCCGGCCTTCGCGCGCTCGCCGTAGCCCAGCCAGCAGATCCGGGCGGGGAGCCCCTGGAACGGGACCTTGGCCTCAGCCAGCTCCAGCCACCGGCGCAGGCCGCGGTCGTGGGGAAACAGCTCCAGCATCGCCCGGTCCGTGCGCCGGATGTCCGCCGGGTCCCCGGACAGCGCGACCCAGCGGAACGGCCCGCGACCCTCGCAGAACTGCGGCCGGATGTAGGCCGGCACGAACCCCGGGTAGTCGAAGGCGTTCGCGACGCCCGCCTCCTGGGCCTGGGCGCGCAGGTTGTTGCCGTAGTCGAAGGCGATGGCGCCCGGCCTCCCTGAAGGCCAGGATCGCGCGGACGTGGTCCGCCATCGATCGCATCGAGCGTTGCATGTACACGTCCGGCTGCGTGATCCGGAGGACGTGCGCGTCGCGGAGCGTGAGCTCGGCCGGGACGTAGCCGCCCAGCGAGTCGTGCGCAGACGTCTGGTCCGTCACCACGTCGAAGAACTCGCCGGCCTTCGCCCACGCGGGCTCGATCTCCGCGGCGTTGCCGATGAGCGCGATCGAGAGCGGCATCGCCGGCGGCCGCCGCCTGGCGTGCCATCGCCAGCGCCTCCTGCGGCGAGTGCGTGAACCGGTCCACGTAGCCGATCTCGTGGCGGCGGCGCGCCCGTGTCTCGTCCACCTCGATCGCGATGCAGACGCCCTCGTTCATCGTCACGGACAGCGGCTGGGCGCCGCCCATCCCGCCCAGGCCGGCCGTGAGGACCACGCGTCCGCGCAGGGTCCCGCCGAAGTGCTGGCGGGCGAGCTCCGCGAACGTCTCGTACGTTCCCTGCAGGATCCCCTGCGTCCCGATGTAGATCCAGGACCCCGCGGTCATCTGGCCGTACATCATCAGGCCCTTCCGCTCGAGTTCCCGGAACGACGTCCCAGTTCGCCCACTTGCCCACGAGGTTCGAGTTGGCGATGAGCACGCGGGGCGCCCACTCGTGGGTGCGGAAGACGGCCACCGGCTTGCCGGACTGGACGAGCAGCGTCTCGTCGTCGGCGAGGGCGCGGAGCTCGCGGACGATCGCGTCGAAGGCGGGCCAGCTCCGCGCCGCGCGCCCGGTGCCGCCGTAGACGACCAGCTCGTCCGGGTTCTCGGCCACCTCCGGATCCAGGTTGTTCATCAGCATCCGCAGCACGGCCTCCTGCTGCCAGCCACGGGTGGACAGGGCGGTGCCGCGCGGGGCGCGGACGGGGCGCGGGCCCGAGGGCGCGGCGCCGGGGGTCTCGATGCTCACGGGACGGAGTCTACGACGGGGATGCGAGGAGCGCGGACAGGCGCGGACGCCCGTCACGTGGCGGTCGGGACGCCCGTCAGGGCCGGATGCCGGCGATCAGCTGCTCCCCGAACCGGCTGCTCCCCGAGCGAGAACACCGAGACGATGACCTCGCGCTCCGGCACGTAGGCGTGGTAGACGCGCAGGCCGCCGGTGCAGGTCGTGATGAACGCCGGCCGGCCGCCGAGCGTGACCTCGGCGTGCGCCGCGACGCCCGTCGGCCTGGGCGCAGGCACCCTCGTCGTACGAGTCGCGCCAGTCCCGGAAGAACGCGTCCGAGTACACGTCCGGCCGCAGGTGCGCCACGACGCCGGACGCCAGGTCCTGGCCGCTCCGTCACGACCGCGAACGCGGCCGAGTCCACGCTGGCCACGAACGAGGGGTCCCGGACCGCCTCGGAGAACGAGTCCGGCTCGATCCCCACCTTGGCGGTCCCGATGGCCGACGGGCAGGATCTGCAGCAGCGTCGGGTCCATCACGACGTCCGTCGCCCGGGGCCGCCGATGGCAGTCCGGAGGATGGACGCGGCGGCGCGGTGGACGCGCCTGGGCCGCCGTCGCCGATGCGGCGGGACTCGCGGTGGCGGCGGGCGCCGGGCGGACGGACCGGCGGCGGCGGCTGGTCGGGGTGGCGGTGGCGGGCGAGAGCGAGACCTCGGCCTTGCCGCAGCCTGTGAGCGACGAGGGCCGGTCGACGACGATCGCGGCACGCGCGACCGCGCGCCGCGGAGCCTCACGCGAGCTCCCGGCGCAGGACCGGGAAGCGGTCGTCGGGCGCGGCGACGTGGAACCCGAGCCGCTCCCAGAACCCGGGTCGCGCGGCGCTGGTCGCCTCGAGGCGGGCCCCGACCTCCGGGTAGACCTCGACGGCGGCGAAGCCCCGGGCCGCGAGGTCGTCGCAGACGGCCGCGACCAGCGTGGCCGCGTGGCCGCGTCCTCGCCCCTCGGCGGTGGTCGAGATGCAGGTGATCACCGCGGGGAGCGGCGACACGGGCAGCCTCGGGTACAGCTCGCGGGTCCGCAGCGCCCGCGGGTACGCGGACAGCGGCCCGAACTGGACGTAGGCCGCCGGGACCCCGTCCTCCTCCAGCACCTTGGCATACGACCCGAACACGGCGAGGCCGCGGGCGAGGAGCCGGAGCTTGGGGGGCGCGTCCGCGGCCACGGTGGGCCGGGCCGGCGGCCGGGGCGCGAACGGGTTCTCGGCGGGCTCGTCGTCGCGGTCCAGGAACGGGTTGGCCACGGACCGGCCGGCGGCCGGCAGCGAACGGGTTCACCACCGGCTCGTCGTCATCGTCCAGCGCGAACGGGTTCCGCGGCCTCGTCCGGGCAGGAGCAGGTGCCGGCGACGGGCCCAGCCAGGAGGCGCGCGCGGCCTTCGAGCCGTGGTCCGCGTCCTCCCAGTAGTTGCAGGACCGGTGGTCGAACCCGGCGTCCGCGCACGGGGGCACGAGCGCGAAGCCCGGCCTCGTCGGTCACGTCGAGGATTCGGATGCCCATCACCGGAGTCTATCGGCCGCAGCGACGCGGGAGCGCGACCGGCCGGAGCGGACGTCAGCCCGTGGACGACGAGGTCCGCCAGCAGACCCTCGTGGACGATCGCCAGCGTCGCCGCCAGGTCCGGGCCGGGCTCACGGTCGTCGAGCAGCGGCGTCACCCGCTCGCGGATCCGTCCGCAGCGCCTCGACGCACGCCGGCGCCAGGTTGCGGGCTCGTCGCCCGGCCTCGCCCACCGCGGCCAGCGCCGCGAGCCGCAGGTCGAGCGCCTGCGCGGCACACAGCAGCTCGATCGCGACGATCTGCTGGACGTGCCCCAGGACCGTCCGGGCGTGGCGTGCCGCCGAGGCGCCCATCGACACGTGGTCCTCCTGGTTCGCGGACGTCGGGATCGAGTCCGCCGAGGACGGGTGGGCCAGGACCTTGTTCTCCGACGCGAGGGCCGCGGCCGTGTACTGCGCGATCATCAGGCCGCTGTTGAGGCCGGGCTCCGGGGTCAGGAACGCCGGCAGCCCGCCGTTGAGCCGCGGGTCCATCAGCAGCGCCGTCCGCCGCTCGGAGATCGCGCCCAGCTCCGAGAGCGCGAGCTTCGCGAAGTCGAGCGCCAGCGCGATCGGCTCGCCGTGGAAGTTGCCGCCGCTGATCACGAGGCCGCCACCGGTCGCAAGCGCATCGGTGGGCACCTCGCCGCCCGACGGGAAGACCAGTGGGTTGTCCGTGGCGGAGTTGAGCTCCACGTCCAGCACGCGGCGGAGGTGGTCCAGCGCGTCCCGCACGGCCCCGTGGACCTGCGGCACGCAGCGCAGCGAGTACGGGTCCTGGACCTTGTGGGCGCTGCCGTGGTGGGCCGTCTGGAGACCGGAATCGCGCAGCAGGTATCGCAGCTCCGCCGCCACCATGACCTGGCCCGGGGTGCGGCCTCGCCAGCTGGTACGGCGCCGCGTATGCGACCTCCGTCCCCAGCAGCGCCTCCAGGGACATCGCCGCCGCCACCGACGCCGTCCGCGTCAGGCGATCCGCATCGGCCAGCGAGCAGCGCGCCGAGTGCGCTCATCAGCTGGGTCCCGTTGAGGAGCGCCAGGCCCTCCTTCGCCTGCAGCACCAGGGGCTCCAGGCCGAACTCCCGGAGCGCCACCAGCGCGGGCATCATCTGCCCGTCCAGCTCCACCTGCCCGCGCCCGATGAGCGGCAGCGCGAGGTGCGCGAGCGGCGCCAGGTCCCCGGACGCGCCGACGCTCCCCTGCTCCGGCACGACCGGGTGGATGCCCTTCTCGAGGAACTCGCAGATCCGGTCCACGAGCACGGGCCGGCAGCCGGAATGGCCGAGGGCGAGCGTGTTCGCGCGAAGCAGGAGCATCGCCCGGACCACCTCGCGCGGGAACGGGCGCCCGACGCCGGCCGCGTGCGACGCCAGCAGGTTCTCCTGCAGCCGCTCCGCGTCCGCGGGCGGGATGAACGTGGTCGCCAGGTCGCCGAACCCGGTCGTGACCCCGTAGACGACCTCGCCCCGCGCGCACGAGCGTCTCGACGACGTCGCGTGCCTCCTGCATCCGCCCCGGGCGGCATCGTCCAGGGTGGCGTGCGCGCCGGCGCGGGCGACGGCCTCCACGTCCGCCACCGACATGTCGGCGCCGGTCAGCACGACGAGGTCGCGCGGTCCGTGGACGGGGGATCGTTCGGGGAGCGGATGGACGTCGGTCACCGTTCCGAGGATAGTCGGCTATCCTCGGACGCGTGCCCTCCGGCCGCAGCCGGGCACGCCCGCGCCAGCCCGGGCAGTATCCCGACAGGAGCCTCGCTCGACCCGTGCTCGCCTTCATCGACCAGATCGTCCTCCCGTTCCTCCAGTCCCTCTACGGGGCCGTGGGCTATCTCGGCGTGATGCTGGCCATGGCGATCGAGTCCGCGATGATCCCGCTGCCGTCGGAGCTGATCCTCCCGTTCGCCGGCTTCATGGTCTCCGACCCCGGCCAGGTCGAGCCGATCACGAACGCGCCCTGGAACTTCTGGATCGTGGTGATCGTGGCCACGCTGGGCAACACGATCGGCTCGCTGGTGGCCTACGCCATCGGCGCGTACGGCGGGCGACCGTTCCTCGAGCGCTACGGCAAGTACCTGCTGATCCGCACCCACGAGATCGAGATCGCCGACGAGTTCTTCCGCAAGTACGGCGCCGCCACCGTCTTCATCGGCCGCCTCCTGCCGATCGTCCGGACCTTCATCTCGTTCCCGGCAGGCGTCACCCGGATGCCGCTCCGCACGTTCATCGTCGTTCTCCACCGCCGGCGCGTTCCTGTGGTCCACCGCCCTGGTCTGGGCCGGCGAGCAGCTGGGGGCCAACTGGGTGCAGATCCGCGAGATGCTCAAGCCGTTCGATCTCCTGATCGCCATCGCGGTCGTGGTCGTCCTGCTCGCCCTGCTCTGGTGGCGGCTGGGCACGCCCGGGCGACCGAAGAAGGCCGCAGACCCGGACCCGGACCCCGCCGCAGACTGACGCGCCGCAGCGCCTGCGCGCCAGTGCATGCTCCCCGCGTCTGCGCGCAATTGAACGAACCCGGCGCCCCCCGCCATCGCGCCGGGAACCGCTATCGCGGCGCGCGCCCGCGGCGGCTAGCCCCAGGGCACCTCGTGGGCGCCCCGCAGGTGCTCGGTGTCGTTCGCGACGAGCAGCTTCGCGTCCTCCGGTCCGTCGCCCGTCTCCCAGCGCAACACCGTCAGGTTCGCCTGGGCCTGCACGAAGCGCTTCCGGTAGTCGCGCAGGTCTGTGCCGAGCGCGATGCACATGAGGACCCGGTTGGTGGAGCTGTGGGCCACGGTCAGGACCGGTCGGTCGCCAAGGTCAGCTGCCGAGCCGGCCCCGGACGTCGCCGCGCGAAACGACGCCCGCGCGGTCCAGGCCTTGTGCTCGGCAATGAGGTCGTCGAGGAACGAGCGGACGCGGAGTGCGACGTCATTGCCGGACTCGCCGCCCGGGCAGGCCAGCCGATCCGGCGCCAGCTCCCATTCCCGCCGCGCCGCGCCGTCGCGTCCGTCGATCTGCTCGTAGGTGAGGCCCTCCCAGCCGCCGTAGTCCATCTCCTTGAGGCGGGGGTCGGTCTCGGCGCGCGCGCCACGCGACACGATCTCGGCCGTCTCCTGCGCGCGGAACAGCGGGCTGCTGATCACGCGGCCGAAACGCACGCCTCCGCAGGCGCCGCGCGAGCGCCTCCGCCTGACGGCGCCCGGCATCGCTCAGGGAGATGTCGATGTGCTGCCCGAGGTGCTGCTCGGGCAGTGAGCGTTCCGTGAGGCCGTGGCGGGTGAGGACGAGGGTGAGCACGATGCAAGTCTAGAACGGCCGGCTCGTGGGAGAATGGCCGATGGAGGTGGCGACCACTCGGCCATGAGCGACACGCACGGCACCCACGTTCCCGACCAGCACGGCATACCCGACGCGACGGCGGACGGCCACTCGACGGCGGACGACCACGGCGATGGCGGGCACGGCCACGACGCCCACGGCGGCGAGGCGCTCGGCCCGATCGACTGGCGCATGTGGGGCGTCGGCGTGCTCGGCGTGGTTGCGGCCCTGATCGTCACCGCCGGCTTCGTCGTCGCAACGAGCTTCGCCTTCAACGCCTGAGGTCGCGGCGACGTCCGGCGACCCGGGACGCCACCCGGTGCCCGCCGGCTAGAACAGCCCGACGATGTTGCCGTCGTCGTCGAGGTCGATGCGCTCGCCGCCGGGTCGGGAGTTGAGCCCCGGCATCGTGCGCATGTCGCCGGCGATCGGGGTGACAAAGCCGGCCCCGGCGGACAGGCGGACCTCGCGGATCGGCAGCCGGAACCCGGTGGGCCGGCCGAGCAGCTTCGCGTCGTGGGACAGGCTGTACTGGGTCTTGGCGACGCAGACCGGCAGGTGCCCGAAGCCCATGTCCTCGTACAGCTTGAGGCTCTTGGTGGCGGCCGGGAGGTAGTCCACGCCGTCGGCCCCGTAGATGCGGGTGGCGATCGTCTCGATCTTGTCCCGCAGCGGCATGTCGTCGGGGTAGAGCAGTTGGAAGTCGGGGCTGCCCGCCTCGGCCGCCGCCCAGACCGCGCGGGCGAGGTCCTCCGCCCCGGCGCCGCCGTCGGTGAAGTGGCGGGCGACGACCGCATCACGCGCCCCGGCGGCCATCGCCACCTCGCGGACCGCCTCGATCTCGTCGGCAGTGTCGGTCGGGAACACGTTGATCGCCACGACCACCGGCACGCCGTAGGCCATCACGTTCTCGATCTGCTTGGCGAGGTTCACGCCGCCGGCGCGGACCGCCTCGGGGTTGCTCTCGAGCAGCGCGGGGTCGAGCGGCTTGCCGGCGACGATCCGGCCCACGCCGCCGTGCATCTTGAGCGCGCGGATGGTGGCCACGATCACCGCGGCGTCACAGGTGAGACCGACTGGCCCGGCACTTGATGTCGAAGAACTTCTCGGCGCCCATGTCGGCCCCGAAGCCCGCCTCGGTGACGAGGATGTCGCTGGTGGCCAGGGCCGCGCGGTCGGCGAGGATGCTGTTGTTGCCGTGGGCGATGTTGGCGAACGGGCCGCAGTGGACCCAGGCGGGACCGCCCTCGAGGGTCTGGAGCAGGTTGGGCTTGAGGGCATCCTTGAGCAGGACCGCCATGGACCCCGCGACCTTGCAGGTCCTCGGCGGTGATCGGGGTGCCGTCCTTCTTCGTCGCGAGGACGATCCTGCCCAGGCGGGCGCGCAGGTCGCGCAGGTCCCGGGCGAGGGCGAGGATCGCCATGACCTCGGACGCGACCGTGATCACGAACGATCCCTGGCGCGGGTAGCCGTTCTCCCTGCCGCCCAGACCCACCACGATGTCGCGCAGCGCGCGGTCGCTGATGTCGAGGACGCGCGGCCAGAGGATGGCGTTGGCGTCGATGCCCAGGGCGTTGCCGTGGTGGATGTGGTTGTCGATGAACGCCGCGGCGAGGTTGTGCGCGGCACCGATCGCGTGGACGTCGCCCGTGAGGTGGAGGTTGAAGTCCTCCATCGGGATGACCTGGCGAGTACCCGCCGCCCGCGGCGCCGCCCTTGATCCCGAACACCGGGCCGAGGCTCGGCTGGCGGAGGGCGACCGCGGCCCGCTTGCCGATGCGCTCGAGGCCCTGGGCGAGGCCGACCGTCGTGGTGCTCTTGCCCTCGCCGAGGGGCGTCGGGCTGATGGCCGTCACCAGGACGTACTTGCCGCGGGGGCGCTCGGCCTCGAGCCGTCCGATCCCCTCGAGGGTGATCTTCGCCTTGGTGCTGCCGTACAGCTCGATCTCGTCGTCTCGGTATCCGAGCTCGTGGGCGATCTCCGCGATGGGGCGCGGCGTGACCGAGCGGGCGATCTCGAGATCGGACGGAAAGGACATCAGCGGGCCTCCGGCATGGCGACGGCGAGCGAGGATGCGCCCAGCGGGATCAGGCCCGTGGCCTGGTTCCGGGCGGCCTGGACGAGGTGGGTGAGCAGGATCGCGTTGGTCAGCGGCCCGACCCCGCCGGGCACCGGGGTGATCGCCGAGGCGACGAGGCTCGCGGACGTGAAGTCCACGTCGCCCGACGAGCCTGCCCTCGACCACGTTGATGCCGACGTCCACGACGACGGCTCCCGGCTTGAGCATGTCGCCGGTGACGAAGCCCGCCCGGCCGATCGCGACCACGACGATGTCCGCGGTCCGGATGACCGACGCCAGGTCCACGGTCCTGCTGTGGCAGATGGTGACCGTGGCGTTCTCGCGCAGGAGGAGCAGGGCCGCTGGCTTGCCGACAACGTTCGACCGCCCGATGACCACGGCGTGCTTGCCCGACAGCTCGATCCCCGACTTCGTCAGGATCTCGACCGCGGCGTGGGCGGTGGCGGGCAGGAAGCCGTCGAAGCCGAGCGACAGCAGCCCGGCATTGAGCGGGTGGATGCCGTCGATGTCGCGCAGCGGGTCCAGGACGTCGATGACCGCGCGCAGGGGGATGCCCGGCGGCAGCGGCATCTGGGTGATGATCCCGGCGACGCGCGGGTCCCGCTGGAGGTCGCGCAGGGCCTCGGCGATATCGGCCTCGGTGGCGTCCGCGTGCGAGCTCGACCAGGCGGTCCTCGATCCCGACCAGCCGGCAGCCGTCGAGGATCTTGTGGAGGTAGACGGCCGAGGGCGCGTCCTTGCCCACGACGAGCACGGCGAGCGCGGGGGCGTAGCCGAACTCCGCCCGGAACGAGGCGACGTCGGCGGCGACCTGTTCCCGGATCCCGGACGCGATCGGGCCGCCGCGCAGGAGCCGCGGGCCGTCGTCGGTCAGCGAGGGCGTCACCCGTTGCCGCGCTCGAGCGGTTCACGGCTGTCTCCCGCTCCGGACGACCTCCCGGGTCTCGTTCGCAACGCGCTCGATCGTGTCGGCCAGCTCCTCGGTGCGCCGGAAGAGGTCGCGCTCGGTGTCCGGGTCGCCGATGGACGGCAGGTTGATGTACACGTTCGCCGCGGCGGACCGGGCGGCGGCGAGGGCCATCAGGCTCGAGACCTCGAGGTCCGACGAGGCATTCCTGTTGCTCCGTCCCGCGAGTGCCTCGGCGAGGATGACGACCTGGAGACAGGCCTCGACCGTCTGGAACGGGACCATGGACGCCCCCCGGGCCGCCTCACGGATCGCGGTGCTGCGGGCATCGCGCTGCTCGTCCGTGTCTCGCGGCATCCTGAGAGCGGCCCCGTAGATGGCAAACGCGGCGGCGTCCTCGTCCGCGAGAGCCAGGAGACGATCCGAGAGGTCGTGTGCGGCAGCACCGGCCTCGGCATGGAGGGCTGCGTGCTCCGCGTACTTCGGGCGGCCCTCGGACAGCGTCGCGACCATCGCGACCAGCGCAGCCCCAAGGCTCCCGGCGATCGCGGCGGCGCTGCCGCCCCCGGGGACAGGCTCACCGGACGCGAGCCGCTCAACGAAGGTCGCGACCGTCAGGTCGCGGAAGCGGTCATGTGGTTCCACCCTGCGATTGTAGAGACGCGAGGGCGGCGCGAGTGGGCCCGAGCGGCCGGGTTGCACCATGCCGACCAGCCCACGGGACGACGCGTGGCCCGCGGGGCGAGCGAATCGACGCCCGCCCCGCAGCCGACCCCGGGGAGCCCACGGAGAGGAGCCGCGACCCCCGCGTGTGGTGGGCGGGCGTCAGGCGGCCCGATCGAGGCCGTCCAGCCCGTCGATGGTCCAGCGCCTGGACCGGTGCTGATAGGTGAGCGCGAGCCGCAGCTCGGCCGTGTCCACCTCGAAAACCGTGCGGGGTCCGGTGATCGCCGGGTAGGCCCTCCGCTCGTCGCGCACGGCGACGAGGCGGGTGACGGTGAGGCGATCCTCGCCCCAGGTGATCTCGCGGGGAATGCCGTTGAACCAGTCGGTACGGACCTGGACGGTGACCGGTGCGACGCGAACCATCGCCATGGTGGTATCTCCTTCACGCGGCGGGGTCGTGCGTCACCCGGGGGCACTCCGGATGCGAACGTCTGTTCGTTTCGATGGACACTAGATCGAACATGCGTTCGATGTCAAGCGTCTGTATCGAAATCCTCCGCGACGTCCGTGCCATCTTGGCTGTCACGATCCTCGGGCCGAGGGACCGACCGCCTGAGGCCCTGCCGGTGCTCGACCGGGGTCATCGGGTCCCGCTCGAACGGCGCGGGGAGCGCCGCCCGGACGAGCCGGGCGCGCGTCACGGCCCTGTCCCCGTACTTGCGGCGAATGGTGTCCAGCGCCTCGGCCGCCCGGTGGCGCTTCGGATCCTCGCCGCCGAACAACGCCAGCTGGTCGCGGTCCCGGAAGTTCGACGCCGTCACGCCGACCAGCCGGATCCGCTGGCCGTGGAGCTCCTTGCGCACCAGCGCCAGCGACGCCTCGTAGATCGGTTCCGTGAGGTCGGCCGGGACGTCCAGGCCCACCTGGCGGGTGATCGTGGTGAAGCTGCTGTCGCGCAGCTTGATCGTGATCGTCACGGCCTTGAGCCCGGAGGCGCGCAGGCGCCAGGCGACGCCGTCGGCCATGCCCAGGATGGTGCGCTCGATGACCTCGGCCTCGGACGTGTCCACGTCGAAGGTGTGCTCGTGTCCGATCGACTTCGCGGGCTCCCCCGTCGCCACCGGGTCCGGGTCGATACCGTGGGCGCGGGCCACCAGCGACGCCCCGTGCTTGCCGAAGCGCCGTTCGAGCACCGCCGGGTCCAGGGCCGCGAGATCGCCGATCGTGCGGACCCCGTAGTCCAGCAGCGACGCGGCGGTCTTCTCGCCGACGCCCCACAGGCGCGAGATGGGGAGCGGCGCGAGGAACGCCGCCTCCTCGCCCGGCGCCACCACGACCAGCCCGTCCGGCTTGCGCAGGTCGGAGGCGATCTTGGCGACCAGCTTCGTCGCGGCGACGCCGACCGAGGCCGTGAGCCGGACCTCATCGTGGACCGCGTCCTTGATCCGCTGCGCGATCACGGGTCCGTCGCCGAACAGGGCCCGTGAGGCGGTGACGTCCAGGAACGCCTCGTCGATGGAGATCGGCTGGACCTGGGGGGTGAACCGGCGGAGGATCGCCATCACCTCGCGGCTCGCCTGCTGGTACTTGCGCCCGTCCACGGGCAGGAACACGCCCTGGGGGCAGAGGCGGCCGGCGGTCCTGAGCGGCATCGCCGAATGGACGCCGAACGTCCGAGCCTCGTAGCTGGCGGCCGACACCACGCCCCGCTGGTTCGGGCCCCCGCCGCCGACGATGACCGGCCTGCCGCGCAGCTCTGGCCGGTCGCGCTGCTCGACCGACGCGAAGAAAGCGTCGAGATCCACGTGCAGGATGGTCCGGGTGCTCACGTGCGCGATTCTCCGCCCGCTGCGCGACGACGTCTTGTCACGCGCGCCCGCAGGGCCGGGCCGCGGCTGGCGCGGTCGGGCATGGCAGCATGCGATGCGGCACGATCGTGTCACTCAAGCGGCATGACCTTGCGCGACCCCGGCCTGGTCGTGTGGTCACCCGCCCTGAACTGGATGGCGGCGGTCGCGCCAGATCGGGAGTGGTGGCGCCGGATCGTTCCGCTTGGATGGAACGACCTGCAGGCGAACCAATCTGGGCGCGTCGCAGGCTGGACCAGAGCGCCCGGGACACAGAAACGCCCGAAACACAGAAACGCCCGGCTCCGCGAACGGGCCGGGCGAGTCCCCGTGCTTCGAGCGGGCGGGCGCGGGGCCCGCGAGCCGTCAGCCCTTCGGTTCGACGACGATCGTGACCTCGGGCGTCATGCCCGCGTACACCTTGATCGCCACCTTGTAGGTGCCGAGGGACTTGATCGGCGCGTCGAGCTCGATCTTGTGCTTGTCCACGACGATCCCGCGCCGGCCGAGGGCCTCCGCGATGTCCTGGTTGTTGATCGAGCCGTACAGCTTGCCGCCCTCACCGACCTTGACGCCCATCGTCAGCGTGGTGCTCGCCGATGCGGGTCGCGGCGATCTCGGCGTCGGCGCGCTCGCGCTGACGCTTGTCCTCGCGGCTCGCGATGTCGTGCTGGTACGCGCGATAGGCGCCACCCGAAGCGGACACGGCGAGCTTCTGCGGGATGAGGAAGTTCTGGGCGTACCCGTCCGCGACCGTCTTCATCTCGCCCGTCTTGCCGAGCTTCGCGACGTCCTTCGTCAGGATCACCTTCACGCGATCGAACCCTCCTTGTTGATCCAGGTCCGGACCCTCGGTCCAAGCCGGCTGTTGTGCAGCGTATCGCCCGCGAACGAGATCAGCTCGGGCGCACGTCGCATGATGCGCCGGAGCGGGCCCGGCGTGAAGCGCCGGATCCGGTTCACGTCCTCGCGGAACGCGCGACGATCGATGCCCAGCTCGTCCAGCTTCTCGTCCAGAACGGGTTCCGGCACCCCGTCCAGGAACAGGTCCACCGCCAGCACCACGACGACGAGGTCATCGAGGCCACCGATGATCGGCAGGTCGTCCGGGACGAGATCCCGCCCGACCACCAGGTAGCCGAGAGCCGCCGCGAGCATCGCCTTGCGGCCCATGGGCGTCCGGTCGTCGCGGATCAGCTCCCAGAAGAGGCGTCCGTACACCGGCGCGCGGCTCGCGAGCGGCAGGAACGCCGCCAGGGCCAGCAGCCTTCGGAGGCCGATCCGCTGGTCGCGGCGTCCCCGTCGTGCCTGTTGCCGGTCCTCGGCGGTCGACCCGCGATGCTCGCGCCACCCTGCTCCTCACGTCGAAATCCACGGCTGCTGCGGCTGCCGGGAATCGCGAGTCTATCAGGGGGCGAAGGCACGGCACGCGCGACGATTCCGTTCTCGGTTTGACATCGAACGTCCGTTCGGTATCATGGCAGCCTGGAAAGGAGGCGCCCGATGACCCGTCACGACGCCGAACGCAAGCGCAAGATCCTCGACGTGATCGCGGCGACCATTCGCGCTCGCGGTTATCCGCCGTCCGTGCGCGAGATCGCCAAGGCCGTCGGGCTCGCCTCCACGTCCGCCGTGCACCACCACCTCCAGATCCTCGAGAAGGAGGGCTACCTGGAGCGCGGCGTCTCGGAGGACGGCACGTCCCAGTCCCGGGCCATCCGCCTCACGCCGACGGCCGCACTGCGGCTGGGGCTCGCCTCGGAGCTGACGCCCCAGACGCATCCCCGGCGAACTCGCACACGCTGCCGATCATCGGGCGAGATCGCCGCCGGCGGGCCCGATCGAGGCCTACCAGGACGCGTCCGAGACGCTCGCCGTGCCGGACATCCTCGCTCCCGGCGGGTGACGCCTACGTGCTGCGCGTCCGCGGGGACTCGATGATCGAGGCGCACATCGCGGACGGGGACTTCGTGGTGATCCGGCCGCAGGAGACCGCGCGGGACGGCGACATCGTCGTGGCCCAGGTGGAGGAGAACGCGGTCACCCTCAAGCGGTTCTTCCGCGAGAAGGACCGCGTGCGCCTCCAGCCGGCCAACCCGGACTACGCGCCTCAGTTCTACCCGTCGGTGCGGATCCAGGGGAAGCTGATCGGCGTCATCCGCCGCCTGGACTGACGCCGGCGGCCTGCGACCAGTGTCCACACCGCGTTGTCCACAGGTGTCCACACGGTCCGGTGAACGGTCGACGGGCGACTCGGGGACACGCACCTCGTTGATCGGGCACCGGCTGCATGGCCGCACCATGCATGGACGTCACGCAACGCCCTGCCGGAGATGCCGCACCGCATGATCGACCGCCTTCCGCCGCAATCCATCGAGGCCGAGCAGTCCGTGCTCGGTGCGGTCCTGATCGACCGTGACGCGATGATCGAGATCGCGGACTTCCTCAAGCCGGACGACTTCTACCGCCAGGCCCACGGTCGCATCTACGCCGTGATGCTGGACCTGTCGGAGCGACGGGAGCCCATCGACATCGTGACCGTGTCGGAGGCGCTGGAGCGGATCCGGGGACCTCGAGAGCATCGGCGGCCGCGCCTACCTCGGCCACGCTCTCCAACTCCACGCCGACCGCCGTGCACGCCGCCCAGTACGCCCGCATCGTGGAGCGGAAGTCCGTCCTGCGGAACCTCATCGGCGCGGCGGGCAAGATCGCCGGCATCGGCTACGAGGACCCGGCGGAGGTCAGGAGGCGATCGACCGGGCGGAGTCGGAGCTCTACGCCGTCAGCGAGCGGCGCGTCTCGGCCGGGTTCTCGGTCGCTGCGCAGCCTCCTCCACGACGCCTACGACCGGCTGGACTACCTCCACGCCCACCGCGGCGAGATCAGCGGCATCCGGACGGGTTTCGGGGACCTCGACACGCTGACCACCGGGCTCCAGAAGAGCGACCTCGTGATCCTCGCGGCCCGGCCCTCGGTCGGCAAGACCAGCTTCGCGCTCAACATCGCGGAGCACGCGGCCGTCACGGACGCAAGTCCGTCGGCATCTTCAGCCTCGAGATGAGCAAGGAGCAGCTCGTGCTCCGCCTGCTGTCGTCGGTCTCGAACATCGACTCGCAGCGGCTGCGGACCGGCTTCCTGGAGGAGCTGGACTTCGCCCGGATCGCCCCGGCGATGAACGCGCTGTCCGAGGCGCCGATCTACATCGACGACACGCCCAACATCACCACGATGGAGCTGCGAACCAAGGCCCGGCGCCTCCAGGCCGAGGTCGGCCTGGACCTCGTCATCGTGGACTACCTGCAGCTCATGCAGTCCTCCACCACCACGCGTGACGCCAACCGCGTCCAGGAGGTCTCGGAGATCTCGCGCGGGCTCAAGGCCCTCGCCCGCGAGCTGAAGGTCCCGGTCATCGCCCTCAGCCAGCTGTCGCGGCAGCCGGAGATGCGCGAGTCCAAGGAGCCTCGCCTGTCGGACCTCCGGGAGTCGGGCTCCATCGAGCAGGACGCGGACCTCGTGATGTTCCTGTGGCGCGAGAAGGAGCGCGGGTCGGACGACCAGCAGACCGACGGCGAGGTGGTCAAGCTGAAGCTGTCCAAGCACCGCAACGGCCCCACCGGCGAGATCGACCTGTGGTTCAAGAAGGCGCAGACGCGCTTCGTGAGCTACGCGGGGGAGCGCTACGAGGGCGTCGGCTGACGCTCACCCTGACGCTGACGTCGGCGCCGGACGCTGTTCGCCCGGGATCCCTGATTCGCGAGGGATCCCTTGACGCCGCGCGTATCCTCCGCGCAAGAGTTCCGGGCCACGCGCCCGGATCGGCCGCGCCCGCGGACCCACGGGAACCTGTATCCGTTCCCGTGTCAGGGTCGGACGCAGCCCGCGTCACCACGAGAGGGGTCGAGGGGTGTTCGAGGATCGGTCGCTGGCCTGCCGCGACTGCGGCGAGCCATTCGTGTTCTCGTCGGGCGAACAGGCCTTCTTCGCCAGCAAGGGGCTGACCAACGAGCCGCAGCGCTGCCCTAGCTGCCGGGCGGCCGCGAAACGCACCCGGAGTGCCGCCACGGGTGGCGGTCGCGAGTATCACGCAGCCGTGTGCAATGGGTGCGGTGGTCAGGCGATGGTCCCCTTCGAGCCCAGGAACGATCGTCCCGTCTACTGCAGCAGCTGCTTCGACAAGGTTCGCGCCGGAGACACGATCGCACCCGGCCCACCGGCCTGACGCCCGGTCTCAGACCGCCTCTCGGCGCGAGCGCGGGAGGGGCCCTCAGCTGCTCCACGAGCGGATCGGTGGACGACGCTCCGCGCCCCCGAGCCCTATGCTGGGCACGGCCCAGTCACAAGGAGGAGCCCAGTGGGCGTGATCATCATCCGGGAGATGGTGGGGACGAGCCCCCGATCGTGGAGCGACGCCGCGCGCCAGGCCGTGGCGACCGCCTCGAAGACCGTGCGCAACATCCGCACCATCGAGGTCGTGAAGTCCACCGCCCAGATCGAGGACGGCGAGATCGTCCAGTACGAGGTCCAGCTCAAGCTCGGCTTCGAATACGAGGGCTGATCCGGGATAAGTCGCGGATGAGCGGCACCCGGCACCATGCCGGGCATGCCATCGATCACCGGCAAGCAGGATCGCCACCGGGCCGCGACCTCCCGAACGCCCTCGGCCGCCATGAGCCAGGCCGGCGCGTCGGCGCAGGACGCCCTTGACGTCGCGGAAGACTCTGTATCGTTCGCATCGTCAGACGGCACCGTCAGCGGCAGGAGATCCCGGCCGAGACCGTCGACCACTGGGCACGAGGGGCATGCGCTGGTCGCGGTCGGGCCGGGGACGGCCAGTTCGATCCTGCTCGCGGGTCCGCTCGGGCGGATCGGCATGAACCCGCTGCCGATCCAGCCGGTCAAGATCCACCGGCCGCTCCTGCGGCACGACGTCCTGTCGCGTGAGCGCCTCAACGGCTGGCTGGACGGAGCGGTCGGCGGGCGGCTCGCACTCGTCATTGCAGAGGCTGGCTTCGGGAAGACCACGATGCTCGCCGACTGGGCCCGCCACACTCGTCGCGCGACGGCGTGGTACCGGCTGGAGCCCGATGACCGTGACTGGCTTGCCTTCATCCGGCACCTGGTGGCCACGGGCCGCGAGATCGATCCGGGGTTTGCGCCCGAGACCTATGACCTGCTGCTCGCCCTCGGACCGGGTGGACCGACGCGTGACGAGCTGACCATGAGCGTCGCGCGAGAGATGAGCGAGCTCGCCTCATCTCTCCCGGACGGGCTGAGCCTGCTGTTCGACGACTACCACAGCGTCGATGGCAGCCCCGAGACCGAGCCAATCATGCGTGCGCTTCTCGAGCGGACCGGACCCGGGTTCTCGATGGTCCTCGCATCCCGCATGACGCCGTCCCTCCCGCTGGGCCGGATGCGGTCGCGCGGCGCGGTCTCCAGGATCGACGGTGACGCTCTGTGCTTCACCGTCCCCGAGGCCGAGCGCCTGTTCCGCGACGCCTACCACCAGCCACTCGACCCGGACGTCGTCACGGACCTGATCGACCGCACGCAGGGCTGGCCCGCCCTCCTCTCGCTGGTCCAAACGAGCCTGGAAGGCCGGGGTGCAAACGAGACTCGAGGACTCGTCAGGAGCCTATCGGGCGCGGCTGGCGAACTCAGGGACTACCTAACCGAGGAAGTCCTCGATCACGTTCCTCTACCCCTGTCGGACTTCTTGATCAAGGCTTCGATCCTCGAGTGTATTGAGCCCGAGACTGCGTCGATGCTCGGCGCGGGAAGCAGAGACGATTGCGTCCGGCTCATTCGCGCCGCCGACGATTTGGGCCTTCTCGTCGGATCCGACATCGAGGGCGGGCGACGTTTTGTGCCGCTCGTCCAAGAGTACCTACTTGCCCGCCTCCGAGCGAGAGGTTGGGACCGCATGGATCCGTGACAAGCATCTAGCCATTGGGGCCTCGCTCGCGCTCGTGTCGTGGCGACTCTCCGCTCACCATTACCGGGAGGCTTGCGAGCCCAACCTAGCTGGCGAAGTCATTCAGCGCGCTCTCAGTCAGGTCCTGGGCAGTGGTCAGTACCGGGCGGCTGCCGACCTGCTCGCTGGCACCGACGAGGTCGCGGTGGTCGGGGAGGTTCTCCGGTCACGGCTGCTGCTGCAGGTAGGGGCGGCCATCGAGGCTCGAGAAGCAGCCGCCGCGGCCGTCCGGTCGGCCGAGATACTGCGCCCCGACTGCATATCCATCGCACTACAGAACGCTGCGACAATTTCGCTCGGTGCTCGCCAGTATGAGGAAGCCCTCGTCTACGCTCACAGGGCGCTGGCGGAGAGTACTAGTGGACGAGATCGGGAACTGGCAAGCGCCTACGTTGCGATTCTCGGCGGATCCGGCACCGGCAGTCTCCCGGCCCTGGCCCACCAGCTTGAGCGACTGCTGACAGCCCAGCGCAAGCAGGCACACTGGCACCACGCGGCGATCACGAGTCTGAACTTGGCGCAGGTACTAGTGCTCCTTGACCGAGACACGGAGGCGCTTCGGCTCGCGGGCGATGCAGAACACTTGCTCGCCCGCTCGTCGCAAGGCTACGAACTTGTCTCAGTTCGACTCGTGCAGGCGCGTGCGGAGGCGCATCTCGGCCGTTGGACCCGCGCTCAGGTGATCCTCGATTTTGCCCTGGGCACCACGCACCCCGAAGGCCAAGCTGAGGCAGTGCTCGAGGCAGCCAGCCTCGCGGCATGGTTTGGCCCACAGGATTTGCCAAACCGGATCCTCTCGAGCGTGCGTCGCGAGACCCTGCCAGCGGACTGGGAGCTGCACTGGAGAGTCCTCGACCTGTGGCTCGAGAAAGACCCGCGGCTCCGCGGCGAGATCTTGGATCGGCTGCCGGACGCCCCGACTCAGTCGCTGGAGGTCGGGGCAACCTTCCGATGGCACCTCACAAAGGCCCGCTCATACCTCGCGACGGGCGCCGTGCACAAGTTCGTGGCCGAGGTTTCGAAAGCCGAGGAAGTTGCCGCGGAGCAAAGGTCGCCCGTTGAGGGACGCCTCGCATCCCTGCTGCGCGGGCTTGGAACTGATCCCGTCCAAGCCTCGAGGATAATCGAGTCTTGGACGCCTCAGGTTGATGCCTTTCTAGGCGTATTCGCATCGGAGATCGCCGGAAGCCTCAACGAGATGTCTGAGCAGGCACTTAATGTCGTAATTCGTGCTGCCAAAGGATCACCGCATCGCTGGCGCGGCCCGCTCAGGAATGATCTCCGGGGCGCCATCCAACCCGGGCGATCCGACCACGCCGCGGCGCTGCTCGAGCTCATCGGGGAGTCGGCGGACATTCAGACTTTGCGTGAATACGGGCGCCTTGGTCGGCGATCGACTCGCAACTGGGGTGGAGAACTGGCGCGGCGGCTTGCACCGCGAGCCATGGTCGAGGACCTCGGGCCCATTTCGATCATCCTCGGCGACCGACTCGTTGACGGGCGCGGCATACGGCGCAAAGTGCTCGCCCTCCTGGCATTTCTCGCGAGCCAGCCGAATGGAGCCGCCACGCCGGACCGGGTGATGGATGCCCTATGGCCAGAACTAGATCCGGAACAGGGCAGCAACTCGATCCATCAAACCATCTACTTCCTCAGACGGGTCATTGATTCGGAGTATCGAGCTGGAGTGTCGCCTGAATACGTGCACTTCGACAGCGAGGTCATCTGGCTCGACTCGGAGCTCATCTCATGCCGCAGTTGGCGCTGCCAGATACTCCTCAACGCGCGCCCCGCTACGCCTGCCTTGATGGAGGAGTTGGTCGCGAACTACCGCGGGCGCTTTGCGTCCGACTTTCCGTACGAGGATTGGGCATCCAGTTATCGCGACAACCTTCACGCTCGGTACCTTGGCGAGGTCGAAAGCGCGATTGTGGGCGATCGACAGGGGTCCGACCTGCGCTGGAGGCTGTGGGTCGGTCAGCAAGCCCTCCTGATCGACCCTGAGGCTGATCAAATCGAGGCTCAGGTCGTTCGTCTGTATCGACTGCTCGGCGCCCCGGCCGCAGCGGCTGAGCAGTATGCGCACTACGCGTCCGTGCTTCGCGATCAATTGGGTCTGGAACCCCCAAGGATCGAGGATCTGTAAGAGCTGGGTCCTATCCCTTCGAAGGCCCAAACCGAGAGCCATTGCTGCAGTTGAGCGCCCGTCGCACACCAAGGACTGTCACAGCGCTGGCCGCGGCCAAAGGGAGTTGCGGCCGTCGATCCCGGTGGCGCGAGCGACGAAGTCTTACTCCTCTCGTGGTGGGATCGCCGGCACGAGACCGACGGGGCCCGACACCGGGCCGTGGTGATGACGCTCCTGACCTGAATGGCTCCCAGCTGAGCCCGAAGGGGCCATCATGCCTAGTGGGCATAGGTAGGGTTGCGTATTGACCGGTGTGGACAGGGCTCCCTATAGTCCGGCCCTGCACTAGTACTTACGTACTGTGCAGTCAAGGAAACGCTCGGACGCGCTGATGCCACCACCTGAATTGGGCACTTAGGGTGGAGGCGGAGCGAATAGTGCAACCGACCGACTTTCGAGTCAGGTCGGTTTTCGTGTTCCTTGCGGACACGGAGGCCGCAAGGAGGTAGCGAGCGTGGCACCGGAAATGGCATCCTCAAGGGCTGGTAGGTCAAGGTCGCAGGGAGAATCGACCGATGCGATCAGGATCGCCTCAGCGATCCTGGCGGCCCTTGGCGCAGTCGCCGCCTTGGCGCTGGCCGGCGGGGCGTCACTCAGGGGCTTCTAGGAGCAGCACTAGCCTCAGTACGCAAGTCCTGTTCACCGAGGCGAAGAGGGCTGGAGTCCCACCGACCGCGGAGCTGAGGACGAATGCCGACGAAGCTGAAGCTCTACATCATTGGAGTCGTGGTAGTGGGTGCGGTTGCGCTGATTGCCACGACTCGTTTGATTCCCGATCTGGGATCGCGATGAGCCTCGCCGGGGTCGCCGTTTGGATTGGACCCGCCTCAAGCTCGGCCTCGCCTTCTGGTGCGTATGTCACCCTCCTCGCGTCGGCGCTGCCCGTGCGGATGCCCCGCGGAACGATGGTGGCGTGTCTCGCTCGCACCGCTCATTGCCGCCACGTTCCTCGGCGGCCCGACGGCGGGGGCGTGGGTCGCCCTGATTGGCACGACTGAACTGCGCGAACTGCGCGGCCGGATCCCCTGGTATGGCACGCTCGCCAATCACGCCGCAATTGTCATCCCTGCATCGCCGCAGGGCTCTGATGCGCGCACCGGCGTATCCGCGGCGCGAATGACACCGCTCGGCACTTCTCGGCAGCCATGCCGGCGCGGCGCTCTTCTTCCTCATCAATGCTACCTGACCGCTGTCGGTCTCGCACTGAGAACGGGACAGCCGTTCCGCGCAGCTGCTCTCGGCGATCCTCGGGGCTTTACCACAAACCTGCTCGGCTTGGCGCCTCTCGGCTGGCTGATGGCGCAGATGTACACCGTGGTCTGGTGGTCCAGCCTGCTGTTCGCCCTGCCCCTCTACACCACGCGGCTCGCTTATCACAACTTCATCGAGATGCGGGAGATGTTCACGCAGACCATCACCGCGCTGGCTGGGGCCGTGGACAAGCGGGATCCGACCACCGCGATGCACTCGAGGCGAGTCAAGGACATCTCCGTCGACATCGGGCGGGTCATGCGTCTCGGCGAGGGCGACCTCGAGGCCCTGGAGTGGGGCGGCCTGCTGCACGACGTGGGCAAGATCGGCGTGCCGGACGACGTCCTGAAGAAGCCGAGTCGCCTCACCCGGGAAGAGCGGCAGATCATGAACTCGCACCCCGTGCTGGGCGCCGAGATCATCTTCCCGGTCAGGCGGCTTGCGCGCGAAGTGCCGATCATCCGGCATCACCATGAGTGGTTCAACGGCTCGGGCTACCCGGACCGGCTCATCGGGGACGAGATCCCGCTCCTCGCTCGGATCCTCCACGTTGCCGATGCGTTCGAGGCGATGACGGCAGCCCGTCCTTACCGCATGACCCCGCTCACGCCCGAGGTGGCCCTGGGCGAGCTGCGGAAGTACGCGGGGGTCCAGTTCGACCCGAAGGTGGTGGACGCCTTCGTGAAGACCGACTGGGTCCAGGACGTGCCCGACCCGGGCCGGACCCTGCAGCCTCGGCCGATCCCGCTGATCTCGCAGCACGTCAACCGGACCGCCGGCCCCTCAACGACCGACGCCAACTGAGCATGGACCTCGTGCCCCTCCCGGGGCGCGGAGCCGTCCGGCGTATCGGACGTGGTGAAGAGCGCCGCGCACTGGACCCGCGCCGCGCACTGGACCCGCGCCGCGCACCGGACCCGGGGCACGCGCAGCACCGGCGGCACGCGCAGGGCCTGCCACGTCCGCACGACACGCCCCGCACGGCCTCATCCCTCGGCCCCACAATCTCGGGATGCTGATCGGCGGTATCGCGCTCGGGCTCGTGCTCGGCCTGCTCCTGGGCGGAAAGCTGGAGCACCTGACCAACATCAGGCTGCGCTTCCTGCCGCTCCTGTTCCTGGCCGTGATCCTCCGCTTCGGGACCGAAACGCTGCTCGGGTACGGGGTGGACATCGTGGAAACGCTGCGCCTGCCGCTCCTGGCCACCGCGTACATGCTGTTGCTGTTCACGCTGTGGGAGAACCGCTCCTACCCGGGCCTGGCGCTGGCGTTCATCGGGATTGCCCTGAACGCGCTGGTGATCCTGGTGAATGCCGGGCACATGCCGGTCTGGGTGCCCGCGCTGACGGCCTCCGGCCTGCCGCCCGAGCTGACCTCGGTGCTGCATGTGAAGGTCGCGGGAACGGGCCCCGACTTCCTGTTCCGGCTGGTCCCGCTCGGGGACATGATCCCGATCCCGCTGCCGCTGGTCCGGAACGTCGCCTCGATCGGGGACGTGTTCCTGACCGCCGGCCTCGCGTTCTTCCTGTTCGCCACCCTGATGCGGACGCCGGCCGAGACGCAGGCGGCCATCGACGAGGCGAAGACCGGCCGCTACCTGGGACTGTCGGGCACCGCCCGCCTCCCGCGACGTCACGAGGGCCCGGACGGCGAGCCCGACGCCGGCGGCCTGGACGTCCGCGCCGGAACCGGTCTCACGCCGGGCCTCGAGGGAGCCGCCGCGCTCGAGCGGCCGCTGATGATGGGTGCCGGCAGCATGGGCATGTCGTCGCCGTCCCAGACGTCGATGGCCATGGAGGGCGGGGGCGCCGCGGTCCTGGTGCCTGGCGGGATCGCGATCCCCCATCGGCGGGCCCGCCGTCGCTCGCTCCGGCAGAGGGTTCGTCGCCACCCGTACGTCCGCCTGGCCCTGAACGGGTCGTTCTCCGCGCTCTGGGTGGGCCAGGTCATCAGCCTGTTCGGCGACCGCGTGAACCAGATCGCGCTCGGCGCGTTCGTCTACGAGATCACCGACTCCCCCATCGCAGTCGCCCTGACCTTCCTCGTCGGGACGATCCCCAACCTGCTGTTCTCGCCGGTCGCCGGCGCCTACGTGGACCGCTGGGACCAGAAGCAGGTGATGGTGGTCTCGGACATCCTGCGGGCTGCGCTGGTGCTGCTGATCCCGGTCGCCATCCTGATCAACGTCTGGCTGGCGTATCCGCTGGTCTTCCTCATCACCACGGTCTCGATCTTCTTCCGCCCGGCCCGGGTGACCGTCCTGCCGCGGCTGGTGCCGGAGAACGACCTGCTCTCCGCCAACTCGGCCATGTGGGTGGGCGAGACGCTCGCGGATGTGCTGTTCTACCCGATCGCGGGCCTGTTCGTGGTGTTCCTGGCGAGCTCGCTCCCGATCGCGTTCTGGTTCGACGCCGCCACCTACCTCGCCTCTGCGGCGCTGCTGTCCACGATCGTCGTGCCGCCGCTCGTCCGGCGGGCGCGCAGCTGGGAAACCTGGACGGCGAGCGTGGACGGCGGCGCGGGCGCCGATGGTGCGGGCGCCGGCGACGGGACCGGCGACGGGGCCCCGGCCTCGATCCGCGCCGACCTCAAGGCCGGCTGGGCCTTCCTCCGCCACGAGACCGTCCTGCTGGCGAACACCCTGCAGGGTACGGCCGGCCAGTTCGCCGTGGGCATCGTCACGGTCTCGAGCATCGTCCTGGCCCGGGAGATCACCAACTCCCCGGGCGACGAGTACCGCGCCACCTATGCGTTCATGGAGACGGCGATCGGGCTCGGCAGCCTGATCGGCGGCTTCGCGCTCGGCCTCGTGGCCTCGCGTGTCCGCAAGGGGCCGATGGTCATCGCCGCCTACACCGTCTTCGGCCTGTTCGTGTTCCTGGTCGGGCTCGCGAACTCGATCCCGCTCGTCCTGGGGCTGCTGTTCGGGGTCGGCGTCGCCAACATGGCGTTCGTCATCCCCAGCCAGACGCTGTTCCAGGAGCGCACCCCGCCCGAGCTGATGGGGCGCGTGGTGAGCCTCCGGTTCGCGCTGGTCTTCGGCGGGATGTCTGTGGCGATGGCGGTCGGCGGGCTGCTGGTGAGCATCTTCGGGCCCGGGTCCGGTGATCGCTGCGGGGGGCCTGCTGTCGATGGCGGCCGGGCTTGCCGGGCTGGGCGTCAAGGCGCTGCGGGAGGCATGACGCAGGCGGACGGGCCGGAGGCGGGCGGGGCTGGGTACACTGACGGCCGCGTGAGGCGGTGCCTGCAGGCGTCGCCCGCGGAGAGGAGACCGATCACGGCATGACCGACAAGGAGCGCGACCCGGAGGCCCTGGGCCCCGATGGCGCGACGGACGACACCGAAGCTGCGGACGACGCAGCGCTCGAGACCGATGCCGCCGGCGAACCGGCCGACGAGGCAGACGCGCCCGACGACGACGAGGCCGACGAGGCCGACGACGAGGCCGACGACGACGAGCCCGTGCCAGCGTCGGCCGCTGCCGCAGCGTCGAAGGGTGCACCCGCTCGCGATCGGCGCGCCAAGGGCACCGTGCCCGCCGAGCCATCGATGTCCGACAAGGCGGTCAAGGTCGAAGACCGCGCGTCCGCGGCGTTCGTCATCGCGACGATCGGCGTGTTCGTGGCGATCTTCGCCTTTGCGCTGCTGTTCGGGCAGGGCGGCTTCGTGACCAACGTCACGGCCACGCCGACACCCGCACCCACGGCCACGCCTGCACCGACGGCCACCCCAGCGCCGACACCGAAGCCTTCGCCGACGGCCAGCCCCTCCGCGACGGCGAGCCCCGTCGGCGACAGCCGCACCGACGGCCGCACCGTCCGCCAGCCCCGCGGCATCGCCCAGTGGCGCCGCCTCGCCGAGCCCGTCGGCGAGCTAGACCGGCAGTCATGGACGAGGTCCGGGCACGCGCGAGCGGTGCCCGGGCGAGGATGGTGGCGGACCAGCTGCTGGCCCGTGGCATCCACGATGAGCGGGTCATCGCCGCCATGGACACAGTCCCGCGGGAGCGGTTCGTGCCCGCGGACGAACGTGACCTCGCGTACCGCGACGGTCCGCTGCCCATCGGCAGCGGCCAGACGATCAGCCAGCCGTGGATCGTCGCGCGCATGACCGAGCTGCTCCACGTCGGGAGCGGGGATCGCGTCCTGGAGGTGGGCACGGGTTCCGGTTACGCCGCGGCCGTGCTCGCAGAGATCGGCTGTCGGGTGACGACGATCGAGCGCAGCCCGGGTCTCGCGGACGACGCGCGCCACCGACTCGCGGAGCTGGGGTACGCGGACCACGTGGACGTCCGCGCGGGCGACGGGAGCCTGGGCCTGCCGGACGGGGCCCCGTGGGACGGCATCGTCGTCGCGGCCGCGGCCCCCGCGGTCCCAGCAGCGCTGCGGGAGCAGCTGGGAGATGGGCGGCGCCTTGTGATCCCGGTGGGTTCCCGGCGGCAGCAGCAGCTGCTGGTCGTCGAGCGGCACGGGAACGAGTGGGTGGACCGCTCCGAGGGGCCGGTCGTGTTCGTGCCGCTGGTCGGGCGCGGCGGGTGGGACCGCTGACAGACCGCTCACGATCGGCCGACCGACCGCGGCCACGGGCCTTCCGGGAGCCGATCCCGCCCGGATATACTCGGCCGGCCATGACCCACGTGTTCGTTGCCCCCCACCCGGACGACGTTGCGCTCTCGTGCGGCGGCCTCATCGCCAGCCTGCGCGAGCTCGGGCAGAACGTCACGATCCTGACGCTCTTCTCCGGCTCCGGGAGCGCGGACCAGCTGAGCCCGTACCAGCGCGAGGCCCTGGGCTTCGGGTCGAAGGCCGTCTGGCCGGTCACCGAGGCGTTCAACCGCGCGCACCTGGAGGCGGACTGTCCCGGGGGACGCCGCGGCGGCGCCCTGGCAGGCCACCAGGGAGGGCCTCGACGCCACGCAGGGCGAGGCGGACGCCGCCGCCAAGCGGTTCTGGCAGCGCTCCTCGTGGTATCGCCGGGCGAGGATCCACAACGAGTCCCTCGCGGGCCAGCCGGTCATCGACGACCTGGCCACCCAGGGCGCGGTGCTCACCTCGGAGCGAACCGAGGCCGCCGCGGCCGGCGACACCATGGCGCAGCGGCGCCTCGAGGACGAGCGGTACGCCGCCTTCGCTGAGGTCTCGTTCGTCTGGCTGGACCTCCCGGACGCCGTCTTCCGCGGCTACGAGGGCGACGACCAGCTCCTGGGCAGGCCGCGCGCGGACGACCCGGCCCCCGTGGACCTGCTGCGCCGCGAGATCGCGCGCCTGGAGCCGTCCCGGCTCTACCTGCCGCTGGGCATCGGCGGGCACGTGGACCACCAGCTGGCACGGGACGCCGGCATCGCACTCCTGCATGACGCATCGGCATGGGTCATGCCGGGCCCTGCCTACGCGGACCGCATCGCCTTCTACGAGGACTTCCCCTACGCCTGGTGGGAGGACTTCGGGCGCCTGGAGGACATGCCGCCAGACGCGCTCGCCGGGCTGCCGGGCGGCATCTCGCTGACCGCGGAGTTCGCGGACGTGGGCGACGTGCTGGAGCGCAAGATCCGCGGGATCCTGCTCTACGAGAGCCAGATCGAGCGGCTGTTCGACGACAAGAAGGCCGCCGCGGCCGCCGTGCGCGGGTACGCGGCGCGGGTGGCGGACATCGGCTCCGTCGCCGGCGGCGCTGCGGAGCGCTACTGGGTCACGACGCCGGCCTGACGGGTCAGGATCGTGCCGTCCGCAGTCCTCGTAGGCCACGGTCCAGCCGGTCAGGTGCGAGGTCCGTGCCAGCGGGGAGCACCAGCAGATCCACGCCGCGGCGCGCGAGCGCCTCATCCGCCGCGGGCCCGCCCGCGGCGATCGTCTCGCGGTCCGCCCAGACGTCCGCGGGGAACAGCTCGAAGCGGGAGTCGAGGAAGTAGCGCGCGTCCGGTACTGCCCACTCCAGGAACGACGTCCACGTCTGGGCCGCCAGCACCCGCGTGCCGGCGGGAGCCAGGGTCCGGAGCTCCGCCGCGATCCCGGACGGGGCGTAGGACAGGATCCCGGTGCGGCCGGTGATCGGGTCGGCCGGGCGCCACCAGGGCAGGGCCGCCACCACCAGCACGCCGAGCAGCACCGCCACGACCGCAGGGAGGCGGGTCGCGCGGGCGGCACCGCGAGTCGCAGACGCCGGCCACAGCGCGTCCGGCAGGCCGCCGAGCACGAACACCGCCCCGAACGGCCACCATGCGAGCCCACGGACCGCCCAGACACCGATCGCGAACATCGCCGCGAGCCACAGCCAGTCCGGCCAGCGGAGCGCGGCACGCCCGCGGATCGCCAGCGCCAGCGCCGCCGCGGCCGAGACGTAGAACAGCAGGCCGGGCACGGTGAAGGGCGTCGTGCGCTGCCACTCCGTGGCCTGGCCGGAGATCGCCGGGTTGGCGCCGATCCCGGCGGCGTACGCCCAGACGCCGACCCCGAACGGGTTGACGAGGGTGGCCGCGGTGCCGACCACGAGCAGCAGCGAACGAGGCGCGGGCCGGCCGGCCGCGGACGAGGTCGTCCAGCCAGGCGTAGCCCAGGAGCAGATCGGCGCCAGGACGAACGAGCCGTGGATGTTCGCCCACGCGACCACCAGCAGCGGCGCCAGCCAGACGAGACGGGGGTTCCGGTGGCGGCGGGCCACCAGGAGCAGGAGCAGGGCGAAGATCGCGATCGCGAACAGCTGCGGACGCAGCGCCAGGGCGGGCGCGGCCAGCGCGAACGCCACGAGGGAGAGGATCGCAGCGGTGCGCGGGCGGGCGCCGCGGGCCATCGCCGTGGCCGCCAGCAGCCCGAACGAGACGCGAGACCAGCGCCGCCCGGAGCACCACCAGCAGCTCCCAGCCGCCGGCGCGGAACCCCAGCGCCAGGAGCACCTGCGCCAGCCACTGCTGGTCCATCCATGGCGGTGCCGGCGACGGTGAACGTGTACGTGTCCACCGCGGGGATCAGGCCGGTCCGCAGGATCTCGTCGCCGGCGCGCACCTGGTACGCGAGATCCACGGCCGGGATCGGCACCAGCAGGCAGACGAGCGCCGGCAGCGCGACGGCCAGGAACAGCCACAGGCGATCGAGGCTCAGGCGCATCAGATCCTGCGTGCCCTGCGGGCGGCGAGTCGATCGCTGTGGGCCGCGATTGCCGCTTCCCCGTCAGTGATGGTCGATCCCTCCCACGTGGCTGCGACGGACGATAGCAGGGCATCGAGACCGGAATGGGGCCCCACGGAGCCTCCGGGTGCCGGGCGAGAACGCCGGCAGGTAGCATTGCGCCCATGCAGCCGACGGCGTCCAGGACTCCGAACAGCCTCGAGCGGCATCTCGACGGGCTGCGAGACCATCGCGTGCTCGGACGACCGGTCCGGTTCTACTTCGGCCACCGGGAGCAGCTGCTCTACCTGGTGGTCGGCGGCTGGAACACGCTGTTCGGGTACCTCGTCTGGGCGACGCTCCAGTTCCTGCTCGGCGACTACCTCCACTACTTCGTCGTGATCATCGTGCTCGCCTGGCCGATCGCGGTGCTGAACGCCTACCTCGGCTACCGCTACATCGTGTTCCGCAGCCATGGGCCGGTGCTCCGGGAGCTCCCGCGCTTCTCGCTCGTCTACGTCGTGACGCTCGTCGTGAACCTCGCGCTGCTGCCCGATCGCCCTCGCGGGTGCTGCCGTTCAACATCTACGTGATCCAGGCGCTGTTCACGGTCGTGGTGGTCGTCTGCAGCTACCTGGCCCACAAGTACTTCAGCTTCGGCGGCGGGCGACGCAGGGACGGCGGCGATCCGTGCCCTCTACGATCCCACCGCCGTCTTCGAGGACTGACCGCGTGTCCGACGGCCGAAAGGAACCGCAGTGCCGCTGCTGACCATCCTCACGCCCTGCTTCAACGAGGAGGGGAACGTCCGCGAGGTCTACCAGCAGGTCAAGGCGGCGATGGCGACCCTGCCGGGCTACGACTACGAGCACCTGTTCATCGACAACGCCTCGACGGACGGGACCGTCGCGATCCTGCGCGAGCTCGCGGCGGCGGACAAGCGCGTCAAGGTCATCGTCAACACCCGCAACTTCGGCCAGGTCCGCTCGCCGTACCACGCGTTCCTGCAGGCGCGCGGGGATGCGGTCATGACCTGCGTCGCCGACCTCCAGGATCCCCCGGAGCTGATCCCCCAGTTCGTCGAGAAGTGGGAGGAGGGCTACAAGGTCGTCATCGGCGTGAAGGCAGGGCAGCCAGGAATCCTGGCTCATGGCTCGCGACGCGGAAGTTCTACTACTGGCTCGTCGGCAAGCTCTCGTCGGACGTGGAGCTCGTCCACAACTTCACCGGGTTCGGCCTGTACGACCGGGAGGTCGTCGAGCAGTTCCGCGACACGGACGAGCAGTACCCGTACTTCCGGGGGCTGGTCAGCGACTTCGGGTACGAGCGCGCCGAGATCGACTACGTGCAGCCGGCCCGCACGCGGGGCCAGACCAAGAACAACTTCTTCAGCCTCTACGACATCGCGATGCTGGGCATCACCAACCACTCCAAGGTGCCGCTGCGCATCGCCACGATGGCCGGGTTCGCCATCTCGATCCTCAGCCTGCTGGTCGCCCTCGGCTACCTGGTCGCCAAGCTCCTGTTCTGGAACGACGCTGCAGCTCGGTCTGGCGCCGCTCCTGATCGGCATCTACTTCTTCGGCGCCGTGCAGCTCTTCTTCATCGGGGTGCTCGGCGAGTACATCGGCTCGATCCACACCCAGGTCCACAAGCGGCCGCTGGTGGTGGAGAAGGAGCGGATCAACTTCGACTGACCGACCGAACTGGCCGGAGCGAGGCGCGGTCAAGCTCTCTCAGCCGTCTGCGAGCCTCTCCTGCGGAATTGCATATAGGACGGTGTCGAACCCCTCCCCTGCGTGTGGGCGTAGGAACATGCGATAGTCCGCCGCCATGTCGCGGACCTGGTGCGGCAGCTCCCACAGGTCCGCCTGCTTGTGGTATGCGGAGATGGCCAGCAGCGAGCGTCCGTCTCGAATGCCCGCACGTGCTCCGGCCAGCGCGGCCGACTCGGCGCCCTCGATGTCCATCTTCACGAACGTCGGCGGCGGCGCGGTCACGACGTCGTCGATCGCCACGCAGTCGACCTCGTACGTGCCTGCGTCCGACAGCTGAGCCGAGCCCAGACCCGTGGCGTTGAACCGCGCCGTGCCCGGCGCGATCCGACGTCGCAGCCCGGTGCACGTGGACGCGACCGGCCAACGGCTCCGGGAGCGCGGCCACAACCGCCTGCAGCGCCGCGAACGAGGCCGGGTCCGGCTCGAACGCGTGGTACGCGCGCCACGACCCGACGCGTCGGGCCACGTCGAGGAGCGTGTCGCCGGTGAAGGCGCCGCAGTCCACGAACACCTCGTCCGGCCCGACGCGCACGAGGCCCTCGGCGAAGTACTGGTCCGGCTCGGCCGGCGACAGCGCGGAGAAGTCCGCGGTGAGTCGCCAGCGGACCTGGTGCACATACTCGCGGAGCGAACGATCGTCCGACCACAACCCGGCAGCAGCGATCACCTGGTCCCTGGCAAGGAGCACCTTGGTCGGCAGGTCGATGGTGATGTAGGGCAGGGCATCAGCCCCGTACCCCCAGAACAGGGGGATGAACGACTCGACCCTGTGCCAGCCGAGGGCCCGCAGGCCTTCACGCGTGACGAGAAAGTCGTGGCCGCCTTCTGCCCGCCAGATCGTGACGACCACCAGCCCGTGCGCCGCGTAACGAGCGGAGGCGTCTGCCGGCGACATCACCGGGACCCCATCGATCACGGTGCCCCAGAGGCCTGCTGGCGTTGTCGATGAAGGCGGCGGCGGCCTGCCCGTGGGCGCGCAGCAGTGAGAGCGTGCGGCGGCCAAGGTTGCCGGCGCCGAACAGGACGATCGGCATGTCCGGCTGCGCCACGAGCTCTGCCAGCAGGGCTCGCTCGCGTCCGCGAGCGTCGTCCAACGGCTCGTCGAGCATCCCGTGCAACTCCGCGAGGAGAGCGTCGCGCACGGCATCCTTGCCCGACGGCCCCGTGGCGGTCAAAGCCCGCGCTCCATGATCAGGCGCTTCAGATCGTCGTTGGTGGCGTACGGGCTGTCGATGTCGTCGATCTGGATGGCCTCGTGCGCCTTCACGTCCGTCATCACGACCTCGCCGCGCATCAGCTCGCGGCAGGAGATCTGGCCCTTCTGCAGGGGGATGGCCAGGTAGACGTCGTCGTCCTGCAGGGCGTGGCCGGCCGGAAGGTCGCGCGTCGCGTAGACGCCGCGGACGAGAGCGTCGAGGTACTGGATCTCGCGCGCGCGAGCTGCGTCTTCCACGTGTCCCCGGCGGCCCGCACATCTCCTTGGCCTTCTTGAACGCCTTGAACCAGGTGTCGACCTGGTCCGGCAGCGAGCAGTACGGCGAGACGGGGATCCCGTCGTCGTCGATGTCGATGTGCCGCTCGAACGTGCGCGCGCCCTTCGCGTACGCGATCATGATCGACGGGGTCCAGTCGTGGTACTCGTGCGTCGAGAAGCCGATCGTGTGGTTGGGATACCGGCGACGCAGGAAGTCGATCTGGTTGAGCTCCAGCTCGCCGTCCTCGCTGCGGGTAGAGCGAGACGCAGTGGTTGATCGCCAGCGGGATGTTGCGGTTGCTCGAAGAACGTGACCAGGTCGTCGAGGTCCTTGAGCGAGGAGCCGCCGGTCGAGACGATGACGGGCTTGCTGGTCGTCGCGATCTTCTCGATCAGCAACCAGTCGTTGCACGTCGGAGCTGGCGATCTTGATGATCTGGACGCCGAGCTCCACGCACAGGTCCACCGACGCCTCGTCGAACGGCGTGGCCATCGTGATGCAGCCGGCCTTGCGGATGGCGTCGACCAGCGTGCCGTACTCGTCGGCGCGCATCCGCGTGTCGAGCGTCTTCTTGATGTAGCGGATGTCGGTGCGGTCGCGGAAGTCCTTGTGGATGAAGCGGTCCACGTCGCGGAACTGCAGCTTGATCGCCGCGCGCACGTTGTTGAAGCGCACGATCCTGCGAGTACGCGGTGATGATCTTCAGGCCGCGCTCGACGCTGCCCCAGTGGTTGTTGGCCAGCTCGAGAACGAACAGGTCCTCGAAGATGTCACGGTTCACGACGTCCTCCTTGGGGGCGAACTAGCACGACCGCCGCCGCGTCCGCGAGGCTGTCTACTTCAACTCGTTCCGTCCCGGCCGCCGCAGGGCTCAGTGGTCCTGCGCCGGAGATGATCGCGATGAACGCCATGTTCCAGGACGTCGCCATCGCGGCGTCGTTGTCAGAGTCTCCCACCACGACCGTCGCGGCGGGGTCGATGGTCGCGCTCGCCACGAGGCGAGATGCCAGCTCCGACTTGGGCAACGGTCCTCCCGTTTCCGCCTGCCCGACGACGCCCTCGAGGTAGGGCGCCAGGTGGAAGTGTTCCAGAAGTCGCTCGGCCGCGCTGCTCCGCTTGTTCGTGACCACGAAGGCGCGCACGCCGGCGGCCGCCAGGTCGCGCAGGCACTCCTCGGCGCCCGGGTAGAGCGTGTGCCGCCTTCCAGAAGGCGGCATCGTAGTGCCTGCGAAATGCCGCGGACAGCTGCTGCAGCCGCGCGGGCGTCGCATCCGGGTCGGCGCTACGGATCATGTCATCGAGGGGCAGGCTGAGGTCGGCCCGCTCGCTGCCCGGATCGTGCCCGGTCACCTCCGCGAAGGCCGCCTCCAAGGCCGCCCGCATGCCTGGCCGGGTGTCGATCAGCGTCCCGTCGAGGTCGAACAGCACTGCGCTCCAGCGCACCGATCCGGGTGGCCGGCGATTCACGAGGGCTCCGCGCCCGCGTCAATGTCGTCGCTCAGCGAGGGCATGTTTCGAGCCAGCTCCGCTCGATCGAGGAACGGGTACATGTCCTCCAGGGCGGGCGAAACGATCGTACCGTCGGGCAGCTCGCGCGACCGCACCCGCGGCTCGAACCCCTGGTCCGGGTCCAGCATGACGTGGCACAGGACCGGCCCCTCGGCCTCGAGGACCTCTGCGATGATCTCGTCGAGCGCGCCCGGCTCGACCAGGCGCACGGCTCCGGATGCCGTAAGCAGCCGCGACCGCCGCGTAGTCCGGGAACGAGACGCCGTCCGCCGGGTCCGGATCCGATCGTCGCGCCGAAGAAGTTCTGCTGCGTGCTCCGGATGGACAGATAGCCCCGGTTGTCCATCACGAACAGCTTCACCGGGAGCTGGTGCTGGCGGACAGTCGCCAGCTCCTGGATGTTCATCTGGAGGCTGCCATCGCCGGCCAGGCAGACGACGCGACGGCCTCGCCGCGCCACGGCGGCACCCACGGCCGCGGGCAGGTCGTAGCCCATGCTGGCGGAGCCCGAGTTCGAGAACAGGCGCTGACCCCGCTGGAGGCGGGCCGCCTGGAACGGCACGATGGTCGCCGACGCATTGCCACAAACCACCACGTCGTCCGCGGCAAGGTGCTCGAACAGCCGCTCGACGAAGTGGTATGCGTTGATCGGGGGACGACTCGTTCGCTGCTCCGCACGGAGCGGCGGGTACAGCTCGACCAGCCGACGGCACCACGCGAGCCATTCGGCATGTTGTTCGCAGCGATATCCATCCGCGTCCAGCGCGGCCGTGAGCTCGGCCAGGAATTGGCCGGCATCGGCGGCGATCGGCAGGTCGATGCGCACGAAGGGGCGACGGAACTCGGCCTCGTCCACGTCGACGACGACCTTGAACGCCCTGGGCGCGAACGCCTGCCAGTTGTAGCCGACCTGTCTGACGGTGAGCCTCGCACCCACGACCAGCAGGAGGTCGGCGTTCTGCACGGTGAAGTTGCCGGCCCGGGTGCCGATCGTGCCCTGGCGACCGCAGAAGTGCGGGTCGTCGCTTGCGATGAGATCGTGGGTCCACGCCGTGGTGACAGGGATGCCGAGGCGCTCCACAACCGTCTCGAATGGGCCGAGCGCACCGGCCAGGCGAACGCCCGTGCCGGCGAGCAGCACTGGCCGGCGGGCGCCCCTCAGCCTCTCCACCACGTCCCGCACCGTGGCCGCGAGTGTGTCGCCTGCAGTGGCGGCCGCGCTGGGCGGTGGGGTGAACCCCGGAAGCCCGTCTGGGTCGATCTGCGCCGACTGCACGTCAACCGGCACATCGAGCCAGACCGGTCCCGGGCTGCCGTCCAAGGCCTCGTGCCACGCGCGCTCGAGGCAGTACCTGACCTGCTCAGGCTTCGTCGATGGTCGCGGCGTACTTCGTGATGCCTCGCACCAGGCCGACGATGTCCGCTTCCTGGTCGCCCAGCTGCCGCATGCCGAGCCCCGGGTAGGACGCGGCGAGCGTCTCGATCTTCACCTGGCCGGACACGACGACCATCGGGATCGAGTCGGTCCAGGCTCCGAAGACGCCGTTCAAGGCGTTGATCCCGCCGGGACCGGTCGTGACGCAGGCGACGCCGGGCAGGCCGGAGACCCGTGCATGGGCCTCCGCCGCCATCGCCGCAGCCTGTTCATGGTGGCAGGACACGGGACGGAGGCGCTCCTGCCGGCGAATCGCGTCGTCCAGGAACATCGCACCGCCGCCGGTGACCAGGAACACGTCCCTGATCGCCTCGGTCGGCGAGGAACGCGAAGATGTAGTCGGCGACCCTCATGCCTGGTCCTGTCCTTCCCGGTTGAGCTGTCGCTACTTGTCGCTGAGCAGGGCCGAGCGGTCGATCGACCCAAGGTTCGCCGCGTACCAGTCGTACAGCGTATCGATCGCGGTGTCCATCGGGGTGAAGCTCACGTCCGGGAACTCTCGCCGGAGCCGGTCGTTGCTCGCGCAGTAGGGCAGGCCATGGCCGGGTGCGCCGACGATGATCGGGAGGTCCCTCTCCGACCGCGTGCGAACCCGCTCGGCGACATCGTACAGGTCGTCCGTCCAGTCCGGCACCACGTTGTACGCCGCCTCGGCATGGGGTCCGGCCAGGAACCGCTCGACGATCGGCCCCAGGTCGTTCACGTAGAGGTAGCTGAACGTGCGGTTCTGGCGCAGGGTGATCGGCAGGTCGAACGAGGCTCTTGCAGATCGCGTTGGACACGAAGCGGATGGCGTAGTCCTCGTACCTGCCGAACACGCCGAAGAGGCGCAGCTCGACGACGTCTGCGTCGCCGGTGCGGTGCACCTGCTCCAGGTACCGGGCGATCGCGTACTTGGACAGCCCGTGCTCGTCGGACGGCAGCGACGCGCCGAGCTGCGTCCTCGGCGACGCGATCGAGCGGTCGCGCGATGTCGTAGACGGCGCCCGAGCTCAGGAACACGAGCCGGCCGAAGCGATGTGCGTTGCGCATGAGGCCGAAGAACATCCGCAGGTTGGTCCACAGCTGGCGGGACGGATCGGACGCGTTCCGGTGCCCGGGTCGCACGGCGCCGTGGACGACGACGTCGACCTCGTGCTCGGCGAACCACGCGTCCAGGGCGTCCGGATCGGCCAGGTCGAGCTCGGCGTGCGTCGGAGCGAGCACCTCGTGCGAGCGCGACAGGTACTCGACGAGGTTGCGGCCGATGAAGCCGCTGCCGCCGGTCAGCAGGATGCGCATGAGCTCACCTCGCCAGGATCTCGCGCTCCAGCTCGCTACTCCCAGGCATCGGTGCGGATGGCGGCCGGCGGGACGCCGTGCCCGCGCAGCTGCGCGGTGAGCGCGGCGAGCATCGGCGGCGGGCCGCTCAGGTAGAAGACCGGGTCGTCGCAGCGGCGCGATCGCCGGCCAGGCGGCGTCGACCTGCAGGCGGCCGTCGGTCTCCTCGCAGACGAGGCTGCACGTCAGCGACGGCACCTCGCGCGCACGCCTCGGCGAGCGACCGTAGACGAAGAGGTCCGGCGTGCGGGCGCCGTAGAAGAGCAGCACGCGCGGCGCGCGCTCCGGCTGTGAGCGACTGCAGGAACGCCGTGAACGCGGTGACGCCGGTGCCGCCGGCGAACAGCACCGCGTCCCTGCCCGGGTCGACCACGAACTCGCCGTACGGCAGCTTCACCCAGACGCTGCCGCCGGGGGCCAGCTCGCGCTCCATGCGCGTCGTGAACGCGCCCTTGACCGCGTACGTGATCGTCAGCCGGTCGCGGTCGCGCGGGCGAGCTGGCGATCGAGAACACCCGCGACTCCGGCCAGAAGCCGCCCGGCTCGTAGGGGTCGAGCGCCAGGTGCAGGAACTGCCCGGGCTTGAAGCGCGGCACCGCGCATGGACGGCTCGAGCTCGACCGTGTAGACGCGCTCGCCGTGATCGGTCACGCGCGCGCACGACGCAGGGGATCTTGCGGACGACGGCCACGCGTCCCTCAGCGCTCCGCGGGCGCCGGCGCGCCGTCGCCGGCGGCCACCGCCGGCGCGCGCGCCGGCCATGAAGCGCCCGAAGGCGTCGATCACGTAGTCCATCCGGGCGTCGTCGATCCCCGGGTAGACGCCGACGAAGAAGGTGCGCTTCATGACGGTGTCGGTGTTCGCCAGGTCGCCGACCACGCGGCGCTCGATGGCCTCGAAGGCCGGGTGCCGCAGCAGGTTGCCGCTGAACAGGGTGCGCGTCTCGATGCGGTTGGCCTCGAGGAAGCCGGTCAGCTCGTTCCGCGTGAAGCCGGCGTCCTCGCGCACGGTGATCACGAAGCAGAACCAGGACGGATCGGTGTGCGGCGGCGCGACCGGCAGGATGAGGCGGTCCTCGTACGGGCGCAGCGCCTCGAGCAGCCGGGCGTGGTTGCGCTTGCGCGCCGCGATGAACCCGTCGAGCCGCGCCAGCTGGGCGCAGCCGATGGCCGCCTGCATGTCGGTGGCCTTCAGGTTGTAGCCGAGGTGGCTGTAGACGTACTTGTGGTCGTAGCCGTACGGCAGGCTGCCGAACTGCTGGCCGAAGCGCTTGCCGCAGGTGTTGTTCTCGCCGCCCGCGCAGTAGCAGTCGCGGCCCCAGTCGCGGATCGAGCGGGCGATGCGGGCGAGCTCCTCGTCGTCGGTGACCACCATGCCGCCCTCGCCGGTCGTGATGTGGTGCGCCGGGTAGAACGACGACGTGGCCAGGTGGCCGAACGTGCCCGGTGAGGCGGCCGCGGTAGCGCGAGCCGAGGGCGTCGCAGTTGTCCTCGACGAGCCACAGGTCGTGCTCCTCGACCAGCTCCATGACCGTGTCGAGGTCGAAGGGCACGCCCAGCGTGTGGGCGAGCATGATCGCCCGCGTGCGCGGCCGAGACGGCCGCGCGCAGCTGGTCCGGGTCGGCGTTGTAGTCGCCCAGGCGGACGTCGACGAAGACCGGCACCAGGCCGTTCTGGACGATCGGCGCCACGGTGCTCGGGAAGCCCGCGGCCACGGTGATGACCTCGTCGCCGGGCTTGAGGCGGCGGTCGCCGAGCTTGGGCGAGGTGAGCGTGGTGAGGGCCACGAGGTTCGCCGACGAGCCGGAGTTGACGAACAGGGCGTCCGAGAGGCCGAGGTAGTCGGCGACGCCGGCCTCGAACTCCTCGGTGAAGCGGCTGGCGGTGAGGTAGAAGTCGAGGCTCGAGTCGACGAGGAGGCGCATCTCCTCCTCGCCGAACACGCGGCCGGCGTAGCGCACCGGGTCGCGGTCGGGGTCGAACGGCGGCGGCGCGTGGCGCTCGCGGTAGTACCGGCCCACCAGCTCGAGGATCTCGTCGCGCGTGTCCGCCGCGTCGTGTCGCGCCGTCCGTCACGCTGGTCGGCCCGCCTTCGTCGGCTGCCGGCCCAGGGCAGCCCCGCGGCGCGGGCGTCGTCCTGGTAGGCCTGCAGCTGATCGCTCGACCAGCTCGCGGGCCGTCGCCGGCGCCCGGTAGTACTCGCGGTACCAGGAGGCCGTCTGGCGCACCGCCGTCTGCGCGTCCCAGACCGGCGCCCAGCCGAGCTGCTCCCGCGCCTTGGTGCTGTCGAGGCTCAGCCGGTGGGCTTCGTGCGGCTGGCCGCCGGCATCGGCCGGCGTGGTCCAGGAGCCCGAGCCCCACTCCTCGAGGAAGCGCTCGACGACCCAGCGCACCGGCCGCGTCGCCGTCCTCGTCGGTCGGGCCGAAGTTCCAGGCCCCTCGTAGCGGCGGCCGTCGCGCAGCAGCGAGCGCGCCGAGCCAGAGGTACCCGGACAGCGGCTCCAGGACGTGCTGCCAGGGTCGGACGGCGTCGGGGTTCCGGACGACGACCGGCTCGCCGGCCGCCAGGGCGCGCACGCAGTCCGGGATGATCCGGTCGGCGGCCCAGTCGCCGCCGCCGATGACGTTGCCGGCGCGCACGGAGGCGACGCGCGGCGCCGTCGGCGAAGAAGCTCTCGCGGTACGCGGCCGTGACCAGCTCGGCGCAGCCCTTGCTGGCGCTGTACGGGTCGCGGCCGCCCATCGGGTCCGTCTCGCGGAAGGCGCGGCCGGTCTCGTGGTTCTGGTAGCACTTGTCGCTGGTGACGATGACGACCGCCGCGCACCGACGGGCAGGCGCGGGCCGCCTCGAGCACGTTGACCGTGCCCATGACGTTCGTCTCGAAGGTCTCGTGCGGCTCGGCGTACGCCCGGCGGACGAGCGCCTGCGCGGCCAGGTGGAAGATCACCGACGGCTGCGCGGCCTGCACCTCGGCCGCCAGGCGGTCGCGGTCGCGGACGTCGGCGACGACGTGCCGGAGCGCGGCGCCGAGGTCGAGCGCGTCGAACAGGCTCGGCTCGGGTCGGCGGATCGAGCGCGTAGCCGGTGACCTCGGCGCCGAGGGTCCCGAGCCACTCGGCGAGCCACGCGCCCTTGAACCCGGTGTGGCCGGTGACGAAGACCCGTGCGGCCGCGGTAGGTGTCTGCGAGGGCGGACATTCAGTACAGCAGGATGAGCGGCACGTCCGGCCCGAACAGGCCGCGCGCCGCCGTCGCGATGGCCGTCTGGCTGACGGCCGACGTCACGAGGATCGGCGCGTCCAGCTTCGCGACCGCTCGCGGCGCCATCACGGTCCTGCCGGCGAGCTGTCGCCCCGCGTAGTGAGGGTTCGAGTCGAGGAAGCCGACGATGTTGCAGTCCGCCAGCCGCGACGTGGCCAGCAGGTGCAGCGCGTGCGTGCCGGTGCCCCACACGTAGATCGGGCGTCTGGTCGTCCGCGAGCTCCGCGATCCGTCGCCAGGACCGCGGCCTCCTTCTCCGCACTGCGCGCGATGTACCGACGCAGGGCCGCGACGCCCGTCCGAGTCGCGATCGACGGCCAGGTGTCGATCGGTTCGGCGGCACAGCACCTCGGCGCCCGGCAGCGTCGGCGTCGTCGCTCTGCTTCGACGACGATGGCTCGCTCTGCCACCACCTCCAGGCCCACGGATGCGAGGAGGTTCCTGAGCGATGCGGCGTGAAGTAGTTGATGTGCTCCACGCTGAACTGCTGGTACGGCGCGTCGACGTGATCCTGGAAACCCGCCGCGTCGGGCACGTGGAGATAGAGCATGCCGTCCTGCCGCGAGGAGTCCGGCGATCTCGCGCAGCGCTGCGGCCGGGTCCACGAGATGCTCGAGAACGGCGACGAGGCTGACGACGGCGAACCGGGTCCCACGACTCCTTGCGCCGTCCGCACATCGCCGGCGACGACATCGAGACCGTGCGTCTCTCGCGCGACGCGCGCGGCGTCCGGCGATGGCTCGACGCCGTGGACGCTCGTGAAGCCCGAGGTCCCGCAGCGCCACCAGGAAGCCCCCGGTCGCCGTCCCGATATCGAGGACGGGACCCGTCGCGGTCGGCGACGTGGTCCGCGATGAACCGCGCCTCATCGGCAAATCGCTCGGCATCGAAGGAGGAGAGCTCGGCGCCCGCGGCGCTCAGGTCGTACTTGGACGACTGGTCGTAGTACTCGGAGAACCGCCGCTGGTCGGGTAGGCCGGAGGCGAAGCACATGCCGCAGTCGCGGCAGGCGACCACGTCGTAGGCGTCGGTGATGCTGCCGGCGGCGAAAGGCTCGAATCGCTGCTGATACAGGACGTCGTGCAGCACGCTGCCGCAGACCGGGCATGGCCTCACCGGCGTGTCCGTCGGGTGCCGCCTCGACGCCGACCACCGGGTCCGTCACGTCCTGGCCCACACGGCCCACGGCGCTTCGCCGGAGTCCCACAGGGCCTGGAGCGCGCGGAGGTCGCGCAGGGCGTCCATCGGCTGCCAGAAGCCGCGATGGCGATAGGCCCGCAGCTCGCCGTCGGCGGCCAGGCTCTCGAGCGGCGCGCGCTCGAACGGCATGTCGTCGCCCTCGATGCGGTCCAGCACAGCCGGCTCCAGCACGAAGAACCCGCCGTTCACCCAGGCGCCGTCCCCCACGGGCTTCTCCTGGAAGGCCCGCACGGCAGGCGCGAAGAGCTGCCCCTCGACCTTGTCCTCGTCCATCTGGAGCGCACCGAAGCGTCCGAGCGGCTGGACGGCCGTGATCGTCGCCAGCTTGCCGTGCGCCCGATGGAACGTCGAGCAGCTTCGCGATGTCCACGTCGGCGACGCCGTCGCCGTAGGTCAGCATGAACGTGTCGTCGCGGACGTAGTCGCCGACCCGCCTGATCCGGCCGCCGGTCTGCGTCTCGGCGCCGGTGTCCACGAGCGTCACGCGCCACGGCTCGGCGGCGTTCTGGTGGACCACCATGGAGTTGTCGCTCATGTCGAACGTCACGTCGGACATGTGCAGGAAGTAGTTGGAGAAGTACTCCTTGATCACGTAGCCCTTGTAGCCGAGGCAGACCACGAAGTCGTTGAAGCCGTAGTGGCTGTACGTCTTCATGATGTGCCACAGGATCGGCCGCTCGCCGATCTCCACCATGGGCTTGGGCCGCGACGCGGTCTCTTCCGACAGGCGTGTGCCGAGTCCGCCGGCAAGGATGACGACTTTCACGACGCTCCCGCTACTGGAGGGGACGAACCCTGAACGACGGCCGCAGTATATCGGCCGGGTGCCCGTGTGCCGCCAACCCGGCCGGGATGCAGCCAGCTCAACGAGCGCGCCCGTGACCGGCGATGACGGCCGGAGGCACCGGTCAAGGGTAGTAGGCCGAGATCAGCGTCTGGAGGTTCGTGAGCACCATGACCAGCGACGCGCCGGCCACGAAGACCATCCCCGGGCGTCGCCGCGTGAAGCCGCTGCCGTAGACGGACAGCAGCAGCAGCAGCCCCACGGGCGCCAGGTAGCGGCCCTGGAAGAACACCCGCCTGCTGCCGGTCGGCTCTATGAAGGCGTACAGGGCAATGGCCATCGTGAGGAACACCGCGCCGGCCACGGCGGCGAGCAGCGCCCGCTGCCGGAGTCGCAGGCCCACGTCCTCCCGCATCCCGAGGGACAACCCCAGCACGCCGAGGACGAACACGTAGAAGGCCGTCGGCATGCTGATCCGGAGCCAACCCAGCTTCCCGATGGTCCCGGTCAGCCAGGTGATCCCATCGCGGCGGATGTTGAAGAACAGGATCCTCAAGAAGGCAATGGGCTTGTTCAGGATGAACAGAAGCTGGTCGCGAGGACCTCCGGCGGCCTGGATTCGGCCTTCGGTCGCCGTCAGCAGGAAGATGATCAGGAAGCCGCCGACCACGAGGAGCGTGTTGGCGGCAACGAACGCCACGTACCGCGCTCGGCCGCCCAGTTGCGCCGGCCGCAGCAGCAGCACCAGCAGCACGAGCGCCCAGTACCCGGGCTTGATGTTGAGCAGGAGGCCCGACGACGCCAGCACGAGCGCGACATCCACGCTCCGCAGGGTCTCACGCCTGCTCGCCCACAGCAGGAGCGCGATGAAGAACATCGCGCCCGAGATGGTCAGGGCGTCACAGGAAACGCTGGCCAGCTCGAACATCGTCATCGGGAGCAGCGCGAGCAGCACGAAGAACTGCTTGCCGAACGGTGCCAGCCGGATCGCGAAGAACAGCAGGGCCACGGCCACCAGGAGGTTGGTCAGCCTCGCAAGGTAGAAGCTCGTGAGCGGTGGGGCCCCCAGGAGCCGACCGATGCCGATGCCCACGGCCTGGGGCAGATAGCTCAGGGGGCCGTAGCTCGCCACCCGGGAGGCGACCTGCACTGTGCCGGGGGACCCGGGCCCGTTGAACAGGTCCGCGTAACCCGTGAACCCCGGCTGCCCGGCCAGGGATAGCGGCAGGGGATGGCCGGGCCTGACGAGTCGCTTGTAGATGTCGATCGTGGGCGCGAAGACGCCCGGTAGCGTGAGCATGCCCTGCCGGTCGGCGGTGAGCTGGCCGTCCGTCAGCGCCCAGGCCCGGAACCAGTGATCCCCCTCGTCGGGGACCTGCAGAGGCGGCACGATGAACACCTGGGCCGTCCCCCACACGAGCGCGATCGCAAGGAACAGATGCTCGAAGCGCATGCGTGCACCGGCCTTGCGAGCACGACTCCAGAACCGCCCGACCGCGGTTGTTCGGTCGGACGGGACGGATCCCGGACGGGTCCATTGCGTTGGCAGCGCGCATCAGCCGAGGCCCTCGACTCTGGTCACGGCCATGGCGCCTTCACGATGGCTGCGCCCACGGGATCAGCCGCTCGCCGATCTCGACCATGGGCTTGGGCCGGGAGGCGGCCTCGTGCGCCAGGCGGGTGCCCAGCCCGCCGGCAAGGATGACGACTTTCACGACGCTCCCGCTACTGGAGGGGACGAACCCTGAACGACGGCCGCAGTGTATCCGCGCTCCCCTGAGCCGTGATAGGACTATGGCGCGGTCAACTCGGCGGCGGGAGAGGCTGCGGACATGCGTCCGTCAGCGCGCCGTATAGGTAAAGCGGCTCGGCAGGGCCGAAGAACAGGTACTGCAGGTATGCCGCCCGGTCCACGCTAAGAAGCCTGTACTCGCCACCGTCCAGCGGACTGTTAGAGATGACTGCACAGGGCCTCGATGGGATCAGCAGGTCGTCGTACCAGGTCACGCCGTAGTTGGCTGGGGAGGAATTTCCGATCCCACTGGCGTGAGAGCCTACCCATTCGTAACCGGCATCCACAGTCTGCGGATCGTAGCCAATCGCCACCGCCGCCTCACCGGCACGCCAACGCGCCGCATCGTAGGCGACGGAGTTGGTAGTGATGACGAAGGCCGAGACCACAAGCCACGCGAGGGCGGCGTGAGCCATCGGCCGGCTCCGTCCGGGATGAGTGGACCGCACAGGCGACCCGCAGGAGCAGGATCGCGGCGACTGGAACCATCGGGTAGAGATATCGGTCCAGAGTGGGGCCGAATGGCGTGTACAGGATGAGTTCCGCGGCGTAGGCGGCCAGGAAGAGGATGAGGAGCGCCTGGCGATTGCGCGCGATGCCAACCACAAGCGCCCCGGCGGTCGAGAGCGAACGGGTTTGGTCGAGGGTGCGCTGTCCCCAGCTGAGAGCCAGCGCCGCGACGAGGATGGCCGCAACCATGGCAAGTTGGCCTGCCATCGCCCAGGCGGGCCCGCCGATGACCGGGTCCCGGAGGCCATCCAGGAGCAGGTCGACTCCAATCCCGTGGGACGTCCATACATTGCCAACGGGCGCCCCGTATGGCAGGAAGAACACGAGACATACAAGACAGAGGCCGGCGATGAACTGCTGTGGGCTAAGGTTCGGCATCCGTCTGCCAATTCCCAATGCGACCGCCGGCAGGAGGACGACAGCGAGAGTCGCGAAGGCAGGCCCGAGGAAGCTCAACGGGTAGTCAGGCGTCCCGGGCGCGACGCGGTCAGGCCTCGAGGCGGCGACAAGGAAGATCCACGCCACCCCGGCGGCGAAGGCGACTGACACGGCAGCGAGCCAGAGCCGCTCGTCCACCCGGTTCCGAGCCCAGCCAGTAGTGAGGATCGCGACGGGCGCGGCGATTGCGAACTCCCGGATGCTAACTGCGAGGAGGCCGGCCGCAAGCGATGTTGCGAGCATCGCGCGTCCACCGTCGCCCTGGAGCCATATCGTGCCAAGCAGCAGACAGAGCATGATGAGCGCATAGGCGGGCATATCGGTCATGAAGCTCGCCTCCAGACGACCGAACCCCGGGAAGGCCACCACCACCAGGACTACCAAGACCGCTGAGCCCGTCTCGACGAAGCGCCTGGCCAGGAGGTACGTGGCTACGACCGCGATCAGCGCCATCACAAGCCCGAAGGCGGTGAACGCCCAAGGGCTTCCGCCGGACAACCAGAGCAGGGGCTGCACCAGCACGACCTGCCCGACGGCTGCGGCCGAATGCATCGGCATGTTGATGCTGCCCGTGCGGAATAGGCTCTCCGCGCCCCGCATATACACCCAGTCGTCGAGGGTGGGGAGACCGATCACGCCGGCCGCGGCCGCCAGCCAGAGGGGAATGCCGACGCCGATCAAGCTGAGGACCGCGATGGCGAGCGCGTCCCGCCGGCCTATCCGTGCAAGCATGCCTTCGACCACGCGCACAGCGAGGCGACTGGCGCTGGCGCGTCGCGGATCACCGGCGTGAAGGAACTCCGCCCGCCGGACCAGTTCGCAGCCCACCAGGCGGCCAGCACCATGAGCCCGGACGCCAGGCCCACGCCGAGGGTCCCCCCGGCAGGAGCATCGGCCTTGAGGAGACCGACCGTGCGCGTAACCCAGTTCCCGAACAGCAGCGCCACGCCGCCGAACGGGAGCGCCTCTCCGATCGAGAGCCAGACCTCCCCGGTGGAGACGGTGATGACGAACTCGCTCGCGAGCTGTCCTAGCCCTGCCAACCGTCGGTCCCTCCGTCCCTTCTAACGCGGGAGATGGATCTGGGTCCGAGAGAATACTGCACGCCGTGCGAGCCTCTCGGGCAAGCGGGCACCCGTGCGCAAGGAGGAGTCCTGCCTGCGCTCACCCTCCTCGAGTCCCGACTTCAGGTGTAGTAGCGCGACATGAGCGTGACCAGGTTCTGCGTCATGACCACGAGCAGCACAGCGATCAGGAGGCCAACGCCCACCTGCTTCCGCGCGAACCTGATGCCGTAGACCGACAGCAACAGCAGCAGCCAGACCGGCGCCAGGTAGCGACCCTGGAACACAACTTGATCACTGCCGACCGGCTCCAGGAAAGCGTAGAGCGCGACGGCGATGGTGAGGAAGACCGCGACCCCCACCGCGGCCAGCAGCGCACGCTGGCCGAGCCGCAGACGCACCCCTTCTCGCATTCGAAGCATGAACGCGGGAACCGCCACCAGTACGAGCAGGTAGAGAGCGCGTGGGAAGAAGATCTGGACCCATCCGAGGGCACCGATGCTCTCGTATGTCCACGAAAGCCCGTTGTCCCGCAGGCTGGACACGAGGATCCCCATGAAGGCAAGAGGCTGACCTGCGATGAACAGCAGTTGCTCCCGGGGATCCCGGACCGGTTGCCCCTGAGGGGCGCCGACAGCCTGCACTTGCCCCGCCGTTGCCGTGCCGAGAACGGTGACCAGGAACACGCCGATCACCGCGAGCGAACAGCCGCCCACGAAGAGCAGATACCTGGCGCGCCCTCCGAGCTGCGCCGGCCGGACCAGGAATACCAGCAGCACCAGCGCCTCGTACCCGGGCTTCACGTTGAGGAGGATGGCGGCGGTCGACAGGATCAACGCGAGATCGATCGCGCGCAGCCTCGCCCGGGTGCTCGCCCACAGGGCGAGCGCGATGAAGAAGATGGCGCCCGAAATGGCCAGCGCGTCCAGGGCGAGGCTGGCCAGCTCGAACATCGTCATCGGCAGCAGCGCCACCAGGAGGAAGAGCTGCTTGCCGAACGGCGCAATGCGGATTGCGAAGAACAGCAGTGCGACCGCCACGAGAAGGTTCGTCAGTCTCCCCAGGTAGAACGAGGTAAGCGGTGGGACTCCCGCGAGCCGCCCGAGGCCGATGCCGAGCGCCTGGGGCAGGAAGCCCACCGGGCCGTAGTTCGCCACCCGGGAAACGACGCTCACCATGCCCGCCGGGCCGGGACCGTTGAAGAGGTCCTGGTAGCCCGCGAAGCCCGCCTGCCCGTCCAGCGAGACCGGCAGTGGCACCCGGTCGTTGATCAACCGCGTGTACAGGTCGACCGTGCGCGCGAATGCACCCGGCAGCGTGATCATTCCCTGCTTGTCCGCGGTGAGCTGCCCGTCCGTCAGCGCCCATGCCCGGAACCAGTGATCGCCCTCGTCTGGAACCTGGAGGGGAGGGACGATGAACACCTGGGCGACGCCCCAGGCGAGAGCGATGACGAGGAAGAGGTACTCCAGCCGGACTCTGCGACTGGTCGTGTCGGGCCCGGAACGATCCGCCGCGACGCTGGTGGGCACGGGTACCGCTGCGTTGACGACGTCTGGGAGTTGCGACACCTGGGGCGCATCCCTCCCATCCGGTTCGATGCTGGTCGCCACCCCGCGACAGTACCAAAGCCCGGACGCAGGCCCAGTCTCCCGAAGGTACCGGGTCAGGGCGTGGCACACCGCCCGCTGAACGGGATGCTCCTTGCGAGTCGGTAGCCGGCACCCCCGAAGGTACCCTCGAGTGGGGCAGCGGCTAGGGCTACACTGCGTCAGCCTCGGGCGGAAATCGACCCGGGGCACCAGGCCGAGCGGGAGGAGGAGGCGTGCCGGACGGCACCGAGCGGCGCACTGATGGCGTCTTCCTGCTACCTCCGGTGGAGCGACTCGCACGGCCCGCGACACGACTGCTCATCACCAGTTGCACGCTCCTGTTCACGGAGCTGCTGCTGATCCGATGGATCCCGGCGAACGTCATCTACATCGGCTTCTTCCGGAACTTCCTCCTCATGGCGAGCTTCCTGGGGATCGGACTCGGGATCCTGTGGGGCCGCAACCCGAGGCGTATCCAGGTCTCCGCATTCGGGCCGATGCTCCTCGCCATCGCGCTCCTTGTGACCACGCAGCGAGTAAGCATTCAGCTTCGATCGCCGGGAGAGACCTTCTTCGGGCTGAGCGACAGCACCGCCGCGGACGTCAACTTCATCGTCTTGCCGATCATGGTGGCGCTCGTCGCACTCCTGATGGCGTCTCTCGCGGTGCCCCTGGGGGGCCTGCTGAAGTCGATGCCACCGCTCCGGGCGTACCGGTAAGACATCCTCGGCTCCATGGCCGGCATCGCCGCCTTCACCATCCTCTCGGGACTCGGGACGCCGCCCATCGTGTGGTTCGCGGTGCTTGGCGTTTTGCTGGCGCTGGGCGGCCTGGCGGTCGGGATACGGCGCTCGTCGCTGGTCACCGCAGCCGCCTTCTGCGCGACGCTGGCGGTCGTCCTGCTCGCCGCGAAGCCCAACCAGACCTGGTCGCCGTACTACCGAATCGACCGCTACACCTCGGGAGGCGTCGAGGCGCTGGACGTGAACGGGATCCCCCACCAGGTGATGTGGCCACTGGACATTGCGCTGGAGAGCCCGATCTACAACCAGGTCTACCGATGGTTCCCGGGGCGGTCCTTCGACAACGTGCTCATCATCGGTGCCGGCAGCGGAACGGACGTGGCGGTCGCCCTGAAGATGGGAGCCAGGCACGTGGACGCGGTGGAGATCGATCCGGCAATCCAGCAGATCGGCGTGGAGCGCCACCCGGACCATCCGTACGATGACCCGCGCGTCACCCGGATCGTGGACGACGGCCGCGCCTTCCTGCGCAGGATCGACACACGGTATGACCTCGTGATCTTCGCCCTGCCCGATTCGCTGACGCTCGTGAGCACGTCGGCGAACCTGCGGCTCGAGTCTTTCCTGTTCACCGTCGAGGCGTTCAAGGACGTCGCCGCGCACGTGGGTCCGGACGGAATGTTCGTCCTGTACAACTACTACCGGGAGGACTGGCTCCCCGCCAAGATCGGCCGAATGCTCCACGAAGCCTTCGGTACCGAGCCAATCGTGCGCCTTCACGGGCTCGCCGCAGCGACGCTGGCCGTTGGACCCGCCATCGAGGCTGTGGGCGGCCACCCGCCCGGCGACAGCGTGGACAGGCTCGACCTGGCCGCCGCCCCGCAGCCCGCGACCGATGACTGGCCGTTCCTCTACCTGATCGAGCCCTACATCGCGCCGTACTACGTGGGCGCACTCGTCCTGATCCTCGCGTTCGCCTGCCTCATGGTCTGGCGCGCGGCACGCGCAAGTGGAACGTCCTTCCGCCGATTCAGCCCGCACTTCTTCCTGCTCGGCGTCGCGTTCCTCCTGCTGGAAACGCGCAGTCTCGTGACCTTCAGCCTGCTGTTCGGCAGCACTTGGCTCGTGAACTCTCTTGTCTTCTTCGCCGTGCTCGCAAGCGTGCTCGCGGCGATCGCCATCAATGCCCGCTACCCGATCCGGAACCCAATACCGCTCTACGTGGCGCTGCTTGCCTCGATCCTCGTGGCGTATGTGCTGCCACCCGCGGCGCTGCTCGTTGAGCCGGTATGGCTGCGGTACGGCCTGGCGGCGGCATTGGCGTTCGCGCCGGTGTTCTTCGCCAATCTCGTGTTCAGCCACTCATTCCGGGATACGAGCACCGCGGACATGGCGTTCGCGTCCAACCTGCTAGGTGCGATGGTCGGCGGCGCCGTCGAGTATCTGGCACTGCTCACGGGTTACCAGGGCCTGCTCGTGATCGTCGCGGCGTTGTACGTGACCGCATGGCTGGCATCGACGAGGGTGCGCCTGCTCGCCGACAGGGATCTCGTCACCGGCGGGGAGGCGCCGCAGGCGGCCCAGGCCACCGCAGTCAGCTGACCGCGATCACCATCTCGCGCGGCCGGACGGCGCGGGCGCCCTCGTCGTAGAGCTCCTGGACCGCGTTCACCATCAGCTGGATGCAGAACCGGTCGTGGACCAGGTCGTGGCCGGCGCGCGCCACCATGTCCGCCAGCTGGTGATCCGAGAGCAAACGGACGATCGCGGCGGCCAGGGCCGGCGGGTCGTGCGGCGGGACGAGCAGGCCCGTGACGCCGTCCTCGACCATCTCCGGGATCCCGCCCACCCGTGACGCCACCACCGGGCGCGACAGCGCCATCGCCTCCAGGATCGTGAGGCCCTGCGCCTCACGGTAGGAGGGCAGCACGGCGACGTCGAAGGCGGCCGTGATGGCGGGGATGTCGTCCCGGCGGCCGGTGAAGATGACGTGGCGCTCGATGCCCTGCTCCCGGGCGATGTCGTGGAGCGCATCGAGGCGGCTCCCCTCGCCCACGATCATCAGGTAGGCGCCGGGCTGCTGCGCCAGCACCAGCGGCCAGGCCTCGAGCAGCGTCGGGTGGCCCTTCTCCAGCTCCAGGCGGCCCACGACGCCCACGATCGGGGCGTCGGGCTCCATCCCGTACTCCTCGCGGAGCGTGCAGCAGGGCTCCTGGTGGTCGTACCGGTCCAGGTCCACGCCGTTGTAGATGAGCGAGCGGGGGGCCGCCGTCCGGCCCTCGCTCACCACCTTGTCGTCGATCGCGTGCGACACCACCACGAGGTGGTCGATGGCGGGCGTCAGGCGCCGGAGCTCGTCCTGGTCCTCAGAGGTGCGGACCCGGGACGAGTGCACCGTGGACATCACCCATGGCCGGCGGTGGCCGGCCTCGCCCAGCGCGATCGCCGCCTTGGTTCCCACGATCTCCGCGCGGTACATGTGGTTGTGGACCACGTCCGCCCGGGTGTCCGCGAGGTAGGCGGCCAGGATCCCGGTGGCGATGGCGTCGTCCGGCTCGTCGATCACCACGGTGTCGATGCCGTGGCGCTGCAGCTTGCGGACGGCGCTGCCGGGTGACAGCGAGACCACGGTCACGTCGTAGAAATCGCGGTCCAGGCGCTTCACCAGGTTGAACACGTGCTCCTGGGCGCCGCCGTTGGTGCCGGTGGCCATGACCTGGACCACGCGCACGCGCTGCCGCCCGGGGACCGGGTTGTGGACCATGGGGACGACGCAGGGATCGTCCGGAAGCGGCCGTGTCATCGGATATCGGTTCGGCGAACCAGCAGGCGCTGGATTGGATGATCCACCGCGCCCCACTCGTACTTGTAGGGCTCGTCGCCGCGGAGGAAGTCCATCCGGGCGATGCCCCGCTCCTGGGCCCGCCGCACGTAGCGCTCCACCATCACCACGCCGGGCGACAGCTCGCGCGCCTCCGGGTCGACGCCGGCGTTGTAGTACAGAAGCGCGTCCGGCGTCTCGAAGGACACCCCTGCGGCGATCCGGCGCCCGTCCACCGTGAGGAACGCCAGCTTCAGCGGGCCGTCCGCGCCGAACAGCTCGAACAGGCGCGCGAAGAAGGTGCGGCTGTGCTGGCCGCCCTCCGTGTCCGGGAACAGCCCGTCCGCGCCCCAGCGCTTCTGGTGGAGGTCGATGAACGCGGGCAGGTCCGCGAGGGGATCCACCGAGTCGTCCAGGCGGACCTCGCCGGCGGCCTCGGCCCGTCGGACCTTGCGCCGGATCTCGTGGCGTTCCTTCTTGCCCAGGGTGGCGAAGTAGTCGTCCATGGTGCCGCCCGCAGCTAGCTCGGCCACGGGGCAGACGTCCTCGCGCTCCACGTTGAGCGTCCATCCCTCCTGCCATCTCGCGGGCGCCGAAGGCCGCGGCCAGCGCGTCGCCGGCAGGGTCCCCGCAGCGCAGACGGCGCAGGTCCACGGCGTCCCACGCGCTCGGGTGCTCCGGGTCCCCCACCGTGCCGCAGTACGCGGCCAGGGCCTCCGCCACGGCGGGCAGGTCCCCGGGAGCGGCCAGGAGCGTGGCGTAGTCCGCGTGGTACGAGGCGCCGAAGAAGACCGCCTTTGCGTCCGGCGGGACGGGGGTGAGCGCGGGTCCGGCGGCGTGCCGGATGTTCGTGTGCAGCTCGACGTCCGAGGGCTCCACCTCGTGGCGGTGCATCAGCGGTGCGATGGCGACCGGCGGGGCATCGTCCGGGGCGCCGGCCTCGACCAGCACAACCGTCTCCTCGTGGGCGTTGTCGCCGTACCCGTCCCACCAGGCACGGTGGAACGCCCAGCGCGAAAAGGGAGTGGCCCAGGGGTTGGCGTCCACGAGCGCGTCCCAGGCCGCGGGATCCACCGCGTCGAACGCGCGGCGAACGGCCCGCAGGGGTCGGGTCCCGGCCTCCGGCGACGTCGTGTCACCGTCGGCCGGCGGACAGGGAGGTTCGCCGGTCATGGCTGTCGGGGACATCGCATCGAGGATAGCACCGGGCCCCGAAACCGTTGCGCAGGCAACGAGGCTCCAGCGACGGGCCGGGCAACTGAACGGGCGCCTCCGCCCGGTGCCGGTTCGCTACGCTCTGCGCGTGTCGCACGCTCGTTGGTCTGTTGCCGCCCGGTGCCGGCGTTTCGGTCGCGCCGGATGAGCCGGGCAGGATGGCGCGGGGGTCCCCTCCGGCCTCCGGAACTGCCCGCCAGGTTCCGCGGTCCAGTTCGGCTCGGGCTCGTCCTATTCACCATCGTGACGGCCGCGGCCTTCTTCGTCCGCCTGTGGATCGAGCTGCACATCGGGCCTGGCGGCGTCGTGGGCGTCGACCGCGGGATCTACCGGGACGCGGCGCTGCGCTGGGTCGGCGGCGGGTTCTTCTACTACCCGGAGCAGGTCGCCGGGCCCTACGAGATCGTGCAGGGGCATGTCCTGTACCCGCCGTTCGCGCTCGCGTGGCTGGTCCCCGGCGCGTACCTGCCAGACCTCTTGTGGTGGGGCATCCCGCTGGTCGTGATCGCGGCGGTCGTCATCCACCACCGCCCTCCGCTGTGGGCGTGGCCGATGATCGGTCTCTGCGCGGCGACGTTCCCTAGCGTCGAGATCATCGCGTCCGGCAATCCCGGGCTGTGGATCGCGATGTTCGTCGCCATCGGCACGCTGTGGCGGCCGGCGTTCGCCCTCGTTCTCCTCAAACCGTCGCTGTTCGTATTCGCGCTCCCGGGGATCCAGTCGCGCGGGTGGTGGGTCATCGCGGCCGTGTTGGCCGTCTTGTCGCTCGCGCTGCTGCCGATGTCGCTCGGCTACGTCCACGTCGTATTGAACGCACGCGGCGGAAACGCCTCGATCCTCTACTCGCTACGCGACGTGCCCCTGATGCTGGTTCCGCTCATCGCCTGGGTCACCGGGCAGTCCGGAGCCGTCACGGCGCGATGGCCGCCCCCTTCGTCGGTCGACCAGGATGGTGCAAGTGGACGGACTGATTAGCGTGAGTCGGGAACGAGCCCCAGGGTTGCCGGGCGCTGCGTTGCCGGTGCGCTGCTCTGACGCGAAGGCCACGAACGGCGAACGGACTCCGGGCCGGTGCACCTGTGCACCGGCCCGAACGACCCATGGCGAGTCATCCGGCGGGCACTTACCCTGCCGGGACAGAGCGGGGAGTTTTGACGCGCGGTCCAAATCCGGTCGCCGGGATCGCGCTGAGCCACTGGCGAGTCCGACCCGCTTGAGAGAGTGCGAGACTCAGGAGTGTCGGTGCGTTCGCTTGCGTTGGCGACCCATCTGCGCTGGACCCTGCATCCCGGATGTCCCACTCCGGTGAGCATCGGCGCGAGCGAATATCGCTACCGCCCAGAGCTCGACGGCGTGAGGGCGGTTGCGATCCTCCTCGTGATGATCGATCACGCCACCGGCAACTTCATCGGCTGGGATCTCGCGGGCCTCGTCGGCTGGGCTGGGGTCACGCTCTTCTTTGCCCTCTCGGGCTACCTCATCACGGGCATTCTGCTCAGTGAGCGGACGGCCTCGGGATCGATCCACCTCGCCCGCTTCTACCGCCGCCGCGTCGCCCGGCTCGCGCCAGCGCTGATCGTCGTCCTGCTGTTCGTCGCGATCACGGGCGCCAGCCAACCTGGGGAGTGGCGCCTGGCACTGGTGAGCTCGCTGACCTATTCGACGAACTGGGTGAAGGCTCTCGGTGTGGAGCTCGGCTCACTGACGAACATGTGGACGCTCGCGGTCGAAGAGCAGTTCTACCTCGTCTGGCCGCTCGTGCTGGCGTTCGCCTTCACGAGGGCTCACCGGTTCGCCCTGGTGGCGATCGTGATCGGCCTGGCGTGCTACGCGCTGGTGCCCTGGCAGACGGCGAAGTTCCTGACGCCGGCATGCGCGGTCGCCCTCATGGCCGGCTCGCTTGCGGCCATGCACCGAGCCGAGCTGGCGTCACTCCGGCCACTCTCATCGCTCGCCCCGATTGGAAAGCGGGCGTACTCGCTCTACCTCTGGAACTGGCCCATGGTCATCCTGCTCGGCCCGGTCATTGGGACCGTCGCGACCGGTGCCGTCGCCGAGATGTCGTACCGGATCGTCGAGCGGCCCGTGATCCGCTGGGCTCGATCGAGGGAGCGGACCGAGGCGGCATCGGCACCGGCGTGATGCCGTGAGGATGCAGATGGGTCGGGTACTCTGGGCGCTGTCGTGTTACCTGGGGCCTGTGGCCCCAGGTTGGGCCGCGGCATGTCAAGGTCCGTCATCCCTTTACAGGTTGTACGCCCAGTAGACCCCGCCAAGGCCGATCAGCACCCCGAACAGGATGAGCGTCCAACCCCACCAGGGCGTCTCACCGCGGTGGACGATGCCCATGGCGACCAGCGCCCAGATAAACGGGATCGAGTCCAGGAAATAGCGGTACCCGTACTGGAGCCAGCCGCCGCCGTAGTAGAGCAGCGTCGGAATGAGCACGAGCACGGCGGCGAGCAGCAGGATCCAGGAACGCGCGCTTCGCCACGGCGCCCGTACTGCCAGCAGCAGCCCGGGGCTGGTGAAGAAGACGGACATGCCTAGGCCGTCCGGGCGGAAGTACGGGAACTCCGCCGAGAACGCTGGCAGCTTCAGGAACAGGTAGTCGATGTTCATGGGCACGTGGGCCAGCGAGAACAGCCCGACCTGGCGCTGCTTCTCCAGCCAGTCGTTGAGCGTCGCCAGCGCGTAGCCGGACTCCAGCGGGGAGCCGAACCGCGCGGTGTTGTACCAGAAGAAGAACGCCAGGGGTGGCAGGAAGCCCACGACCAGCAGCACCCACTGGCGCCACGGCAGCAGTCTCAACCGCTCCCGGGCGGACCGTCGCGCCACGACAGCCGGCGACGCCGCAAGGAACCAGAGCGCCAGCGCGGGCGCGGCGAACGCCACCGGCGCCCTCGTCAGGAACGCTGCACCCACGAGCAGCCCCAAAAGCACCGGCCTGGCCTTCCCGAACAGCTCTGCCAGCAGCACGAGCGTCAGGATCATCGCGACCAGGTGCCCCGTGTGCCACACGCCGCCGCGGGTCGTGACCCACCAGACCTGCGTGGAGAAGCCCAGGAGCAGCACCAGGGCCACGCGATCGCGGACCTGCGCCACGCCGATACGCCCGGCGGTCCACCATGCAAGCAGCGCCACGGTCGCGGCGAGGGCGGCGTTGATCCCGGACTCCCACTGGTCCGCCGTGACCGGCCCGGTGACCGCCACCAAAGGCATGAGCAGCACCGCCGGGAAGGGGGCAAACGGCACGTACACGTGCCCGTTCCGGAAGATGACGTCGGCGGTGCCGAGCGCGTTCTCGACCCAGACCCGTCCGTGGAGGAAGGCGTCGGCGAGGTAGAAGAAGTCGCCGCGACCGGCGTCGAACCATCGGTTGGAGAACCAGTAGACGACGAAGGCGCCGACCGCGAACACGAAGCCGGCCGCCGCCGTATTCGAGATGGATCGTCGTTCCGTGGTCACGGGGCGGAGGGTAGCGCCTCTTGAGACGGACGTGCCGGCGCGTCATCGTCCGCGACGGGTTCCACCAGCAGCGCGACGAGCGTGACCCAGAAGACAACCTGGTAGGCCAGCGGTGGGATCACGCCCACCAGCGCCACGCACGTGGCCAACGGGATGAGCGCGGCCCAGGCATGGCCCCGGTCCAGCAGCCAGGCGACCGGGAGCAGCAACAACATTGCGTAGTGGTCCCACAGGATGGGCGAGAGCATCTGGGTCGCCACCACGACCACGAGGTAGGACGCGACGGCGGACCGCCGCAGGGTCGCGAAGCCGACGGCCAGGACCACCAGCCCGGACCCCACCCACTGGATCATCGAGGCCACGTCCCGCGAGATGCCAAGCTGGTACGCCACCGCCCCCAATGTGCAATTGTGCGGTGTCGTGATCGGGTCGCTCACGCGGGTGATGATCGTGAGGAAGTCCGCCCAGGCCCGGGGGCCAGCGACCAGCGTCGCAGCGATCGCCATCAGCACGAGGGCGACCGCGCCGCCGACCACGGCCAGCCAGCGGCGGGTGAGCAGCGCCCACACGAGGACGAGCCCGGGCTGGATCTTGATCGCTGCACCGATCGCCCCGGTTAGGCCGAGGATGACCGGTCGGTCCATGTTGCGCCAGCCCACCGCGAACAGGAGGAACAGAAGCGGGCCCACCTGGCCCAGCTTGACGTTGTAGAGGAAAGGCCACGAGAGCCCGGCCAGCATGACGATCAGCCACCGCGTGCGCGTCGCGACGGGCATGACCGCCACGCCCCCGCAGAATGCGGCCAGGAGCAACTCGATCCAGAGCAACGCGGCGGGCGCGGCCGGCAGCAGGCCGAATGGGATTGCGAGCAGGAGGAACGTCGGCGGATAGAAGAAGAGGCCGAATTGACCGGCAAACAGGTAGGACGTGTCGTAAGAGGGCTGGCCCGCCAGCAGACGGGAGGCCGCACTGTGGTAGGCGAGGAAGTCGTAACCGAGGCTGTTCCCGGCCACGGCGAGCGTGGCGCCGACGGCCAGCACGAACACCGCGACGGCGATGACACGGAGCTGCCGCCCTAAGGCGGCGCCGAAAGCCGGGCCGCGGGTGTCAGTTGGCGGGCTGATCGGTCGTCTCCCGCGCGACCCGCCGAACATCCGGGTCGGTGGGAGGCGCGATCGAGAGGGAATGGTCAGCCACGGCCGTCAGTCTAAGGGCTCGGGCTCGGTGCTCCACGGTCTGCGCGCGGCATCCCGTCCCGGCCAGGCGACCGCAGGGATCAGCACCGCGAGGCCGAGGACCACGGCGACCCAGGCTGGGAAGACGAGGATCAGGGCCACCGGAGCCGTCAGCGCGAGCAGCAGCAGCGCCCTGGGCGCAGCCCGCGCGGCCGCGGGAGCCGCAGCGGGCAGCAGGGCAGCGCCGTAGATCAGCGTGTAGGGCGCCAGTAACAGGCCGAGGCAGATCGACGCGACGAGGCCCTGCCAGTACCCCCGTCGCAGCGCCAACACGAACCCGATCACCGCCGCGACGGAACCGACCGCGACGATGGCCATCGGCTGCGGCCAGATCGCGAGGTTGATGACGTCGCCCGCGTTGAGGTAGGCGGGAGCGCGGAGGGTCGCAACCCAGGTCGCGTAGGCCGGAATCCCGGCGACGGCGATGCCGGCCAGCGTGGCTGCGCCGGCGGTCGTGATCGCGCCGGCCAGCGCCTTTCGGTTGGCCAGGAGCATCCACAGGAGCACCGGGATCAGCTGTGGCTTGGGTGCCGTCGCCAGGAGGAGGCCCATCGGGATCCCGGTGATGAACCGGTCCGGGTTCCAGGCCACGAGCGCGACGGCGGCGAGCACAAGGACGGTGACGTTCCCGAGCTCGAGGTCGTAGAGAATCGGCAGGAACGTGACGACGGCGACGGCGGCAAGCGCGCGATCGATCCGGGCGAGCCCGCGCGTGGCGACAGCCGTGCCGGCGAGGATGATCGCTATCTTGACCGCGAACCACAGCACGGCGGCTGACTCCTGCGGCAGGATGAGAGCCGGGATGGTCAGCACGGCAGCGAGGGGCGAATAGAGGTAGTCGGGGACGCCGCCGAACGAGCCGTGGAGTGCCGCGGAGGCCGCGGCCAGGTTGCGCTGCGCGTCGGCCGCCCAGACGATCGGGAACGCCCGAACGAACGCGAAGGCCGCCACCAGCGACGACAGGACGGCCAGCCCGACGAGCGCCGGACGCAGCGGGGGAAGGGGTGGCCCCAGTTCGCCCTTTCCAGGTGTCACGGCGCCACCGTGCCCGGGACGATGGGAGCGACCGGTTCGCGGAGCCGGATGACCGCAAGCAGGATCACCCACGAGTTGATCCACACGACAGGCAGGGAGAACCAGACGGCGACCGCGACCAGCCACCGGCGGCCCGTCGCGGCCCCCAGGGCGACGAGGAGGGCGGCGATCACCACTCGGAGGGGCAGCATCTCGCTCCGGCCCGGTGACGCGAGGAGGAACGCGATCCAGTCCGCCCAAGCCGACGGCGAGAGCGCGAACGAGACGACCACCAACGCCGAGGTCACACCGACTGCCGTCGCGAGGGCTCGCCACTCGCGGCGCACGGCGAACCACAGGAGACCGACGGCGGGCGTGATCTTGGTCAGGATCAGGAACGCCCAAGCCGCGGGCCGCCGGAAGCCGACGACCACCGCGGCCGCGATGAGGAATTGCACGTTACCGACGAACAGCTCGTACGTGATCGGGAGGAACAGGATCAGGACCGCCCACGGCCACGGGCGTACCAGCCAGACGCAGGTGGCGAGCAGCAGCACCGTCCAGAGGGCATCGAACACCGGGAACGGCAACAGCGACAGCGGAGCCATGACCTGCGCGAAGGTGGGCGAGTACAGGTAGGTGGAGACATCGCCGACGCCGGACCCGACGTACGGATGCGCGAGGTCGATCGCCCAGTAGGCGCGGGCGTCCACGCCGGGGAACGTCCATGGGTGGATGCCCTGGACGATGTAGTAGTACGCGGCGCGACCGAGCCCGACGAGGATGAGGGCGTCGCGGAGCGGCCTGGAGAACCGGGCGATGACGGTACCGGCCCGATCCATCAGGCCCGAGACCGCACGAACGACGTCCGACATCCGGTACCTCACTCCCGGGTTCTCCGGGCTGCCGGGAGTGTACGGTTGCGCCAACCGGGAAGAAGTGGGACTGAGGTACTGCCGGCACGCGTCTCGCGACGGCAGCGGCGTTCGTGCCGTCCGTGCCGTACGTGCCCAGGCGCCGCCCGGCGTCTGGGCGGTCACCCTCGGGATCCTGCTGGCGGCGCTTGCGCTTCGGGGGCCGCGCGCCGGAGAGATGGGGCTCGCGTCCGGCCTGAGCCCTCGCGCCGAATGGGCCCGCAGTAGCCGATTCGTACCGCTCCGGATGCCCCGGACCCGGTGCTAGGCTGCACCGGCCGTGCGAATCCCGATCGCCCTGTACCTGCTGGCCCTCGTGGGGAGGCTCGCGCTCATCGCGGGGTTCCCGGACCCCGCCTACCCGGACTCGTTCTACTACGTGGACGTGGCCCGGCAGCTGGCGGCGGGGCACGGCTTCTCCATCGACGTCGTCTGGATCTTCGCCGAGGTCGGCGGCCGCATCCCCGCCGACGCGGTGTCTGCCGATCGCGTCCAACGCGCACTGGATGCCGCTGGCGTCCCTGGTCCAGGTGCCGTTCATCTGGCTCCTGGGACCGACCGCGTTCGCATCCGCCCTGCCGTTCGCGCTGATCGGCGCCATCGCCGCCCCGCTGGCCTGGTTCATCGCGCGCGACGCCGGCGCACCCGGCTTCGTGGGCATCGGCGCAGGCGTGCTCGTGGCGCTGCCGGCGCTGTCGTTCGTCTACATGGCCCAGCCCGACAACTTCGCCCTGTTCGAGACGCTGGTGGCGGGCGCGCTTCTGCTGGCCGCACGCGGGCTGCGAGGGCATCCGCGATCCTTCGCGCTGGCCGGGATCCTGGCGGGCCTCGCGACGCTCTCGCGCAACGACGGCGTGCTGGTCATGGTCGTGCTGGGTGCCACCTTCCTGTGGGACCGGCTGCGCACGCGCATCACGGCGGCGGGTTGCCGGCTCGCCCGGCGCGCGTACCGCTCGCGGCTGCCGTGGGTTCTGTCGCGCTTGTTCCTGGTCACGGTTGCGCCGTGGTACCTGCGTCAGCTGGCAGTCTTCGGCTCGCTCTCGCCGTCCACGGCGTCGGGCAAGGTGCTGCTCATCCGGGACATCGGCGAGTGGAACAGCATCACCACGCCCGCCACGCTGGACCACCTGCTGGGGATGGGCATCGGGCCCCTGCTCCTCACGCGAGTCGGCGGGCTCGTGGCCGTGGTCTTCATCTTCATCGTCCTGGTCGGGGCGGTCGTCCTGATCCCACCGCTGGTGGTCGGGGCGTGGCACCGCCGGCGCGATGTCGCGTTCGGGCCGTACTTCGGTTATGCCGCGCTCCTGTTCGCGTTCAGCGCGCGTTGTTTCCGCCGTCCACGTGACGGGTGGGACGTTCATCCATTCCGCGGTGGCGACTGGTGCCGCACTCGTACGTGCTGGCGCTCTGGGGGATCGTGGTCGCGGCGGGATGGATCGCGCGCCGGCGGGCAGGCTGGGACGCCGAGCGGGCGAGCCGGGTCTTCGTCGGGGGTGCCGTGGCGTTCGGGGTGATCGCCGCCGTCGCCGGCTCCTTCGCCGTGCACAGCGGCTGGGACGTCCAGCGAACCCGGATGCGGGCCGTGGGCGACGCCCTGGACGCTGCCGGCGCGCCGGTCTCCGATCGGGTCATGGCGATCGACGCCTCCGGCAACCGGTACTGGACGGGTCACCCGGGCGTGGTCCTGGTCAACGACCCGATGGCGACCGTGGAGGAAGTGGCGCGGGCCTACGACATCCGGTGGCTGGTCCTGGAGCGCGCGGACGGCGTACCCGCCGACGAGCGAGATCCTCGCTGGAGGGCGCCGGCCGGCCTGGGTGGGACCGCCGATCCTGTCGTCCGAGGACGTCTCCGTCTACCCGGTCTGCACGACGGCGGACGATACGGCGGTGCGCCGCAGCGATGGTGGCGGCATGGCCATGACGCGCGGTCGCCCCGTGACGCGCCGCGAGGCCTGGCTGACTGCGCTCGGCATCTTCGCCGTGGCGCTCGCTGTGCGAATCGTGACCGCCTCGGCGATCGGCTTCCCGAAGCCGGAGGACACGGCCTACTACGTGGGCGTGGCCCGCAACCTGGCCGAGGGGCGCGGGCTCGTCTCCGACGCGCTGTGGAGCTATGGGACGCCGCCGCTGGTATTCCCTCGCCCGGCCTTCGAGGTCTGGCTGCCGCTCCCCTCGCTGCTCGCCGCCATTCCGATCGTGCTATTCGCCGGCCCGGCGCCGATCCCGCTGGACGCGGCGATGCGGGCAGCGCAGGTGGTGCCCGTCCTGGCCGGCGCGATCCTGGCTGTCCTGGCATGGCGCCTGGCCGCGGACGTGGCGATCGAGCGGCGGCTGCCCGCGGGCCGGGCACGGACCCTGGCGATCGGGACGGGCCTCACGGCGGCCGTCTACCTGCCCCTCCTGCTCCTCTCCGCCCTGCCCGACTCGACGATGCTGTTCGGGGCGCTGGTCCTGGGCGCCTGCCTGCTGATGACGCGCGTGCTCCGCGATCCCCGCGGCGCCCGGTTCCGGGATCCGCGGCTGCTGGGGATCGGGCTGCTCCTCGGGGCCGCCGCGCTCACCCGCAACGAGGCCGTCTGGGTGGCCCTCACCTGGGCATGGCTCGCGTGGCGCCTGCCGGGCCGGCCACGCACGGAGCGCCGTCCGCCTCATCGGCGTGGTGGCCGGCGGTCAGCCTCGCTCGTCTTCGCCCCATGGGCCGTCCGCAACACCATCGTGTTCGGCAACCCACTCCCCGGCCAGGCGATCTCCAACGCCCTGTCCGTCACCGGCTTCGACATCTTCGCCTGGAACGATCCGCCCACGCTGGCGCGGTACCTCGCCGTGGGCCCGGCCGGGCTGTTCTCCATGCGGGTCGATGGCCTGGGCCACAACATCGGCAACGTCCTGCTGCTGCTGGGGATCCCGATCTCCCTGATCGGGCATCCTGGCGCTGCCCTGGCAGGTGCGGGACCGCGCTCTGCGGCCGGTCGTGCTGGTCGGCGTGGCGCACCTTCCTCGTCACCAGCCTGGTCTTCCCGGTGGCCACCACGTGGGGCACCTTCCTCCACGCCGCCGCGCCGGTCCACGTGCTGCTGATCGTCTCGGCCCTCGGCGCCCTTGACGCCGGGCTGGCACGCCTGGGCCGGCGCCTCGGCTGGACGCGGCCCGTGGCCTGGCTCGGCGCCCTGCTCGCCGTCTTCGCATCGGCGCTGTTCTCGGTCGCGATCCTCGCCGGGTTCTCGTCCGGCGCCCGGGCACACGGAGCGCACGTACGCCGTCCTGCGCGCGGGAGATGGCCACGATCGGCGCCCCGCTGGACGGCTCGGCGCCGGTGATCACGGACTTCCCGATCTGGCTGGCGGAGACCGCCCGCATCCCGACCCTCGCGCTGCCCGGACGAGACCCCGGCGGACGTCCTGGACCTCGCCCAGGATCCGCGGTTCGGGGCGAAGTGCTCGTCGTCGACCACGCCGGACCACGGCGCATGGCCCGCGATCCTGGATGGACCCGCCCGGCGGCGGCGTGCTTCCACGAGGTCCTGCTGCCGGTCCCGGACGACCCCGCGGACGCCGCGGCGATCGAAGGCATCCGCGTCTTCCGGATCGGCTGCGAGGGAACGGCCGTCCGCACCGCTGCAAACGGCGCCGCACGGCGCTCGCCGTAGGCCCCGCGCAGATACACTCGGCTCATGGATGCCCCACGGACCGAATCGGCCCCCCGGTTCGACGAACTGCATGCCGAGGCCGCGGAGGCGCTCGCCTACGCGGCCAACACGCTGAGCGCCACGCGCGACCGCTACCGGCAGGCGTACCTCGACGACCTCGGCCGGTGGCAGGGGCTGGCGGACGACCTCGGCTCGCTCGAGCACGGGGGCGACGGCGCCGATGACGTCGGCGACGACACCGCCGGGAGCCAGTCGGCGGACGAGCTGGCCGCCACGGCAGCAGAAGCGGGTGCCGCGGGGCTGCGCCTGCGCCTGGTGCGCGTCGAGGTGGAACGTTCCCGGGGCGAGCTTGCCGGGCACGAGGCGGAGCTGTCGCGCCTGGAGCTGGCGACCAGGAACCTCGAGAGCACGTGGCTGTTCCTGGAGCGGGGCGACGCCTCCCTGGTGACGGAGCCGTCGCTGCCCTCGATCCCCACCGAGCTCCAGATGCGGATCGTCGAGGCCCAGGAGGCCGAGCGGGCGCGGCTGGCCCAGGAGGTCCACGACGGCCCGGCGCAGGCCCTCTCCAACGCGATCTTCCAGGCGGAGTTCATCGAGCGCGTCTTCGACTCGGATCCGGCGATGGCCCTCCAGGAGCTCCGGTTCCTGCGCGATCTGCTCCGCCGGGAGCTGGGCGACGTGCGCACGTTCATCGGGCAGCTGCGCCCGCCCGTGCTGGTGGAGCTGGGCCTGGACGGATCCATCGCGGACACGGTGGCCACGATGGCCGCGCTCTCGGGGATGCAGATCACGGTGGACCTGGCTGCGCCGGCCGAGAGGCTGCCCGGGGCCGCCCAGACCGTCGTGCTCCGCGTGACGCAGGAGGCGCTGCAGAATACCCGGAAGCACGCGGCCGCCACGAACGCATCGGTGGCAACGTTGATGGAAGGGGGAGAATGGGTGCTGGAGGTCCGCGATGATGGTCGCGGCTTCGATACCGGGGCGGTGGCGGCACGGGGCCGACGCAACTTCGGCCTCCAGTTCATGCGGGAGCGGGCCGAGCTGATCGGCGCGCGGTTCGAGGTACGTTCACGACCGGAAGCGGGCACGGTGGTCCGGCTGGCGATCCCGGTGGGGCAGAAGGAGAGCTGATGACCGACTACCAGGGGCCGGAGCGCCGCAGGGGCGGGCAGGGCCAGCGGACCAGCTACGAGCGGGTGAAGATCCTGATCGTGGACGACCACGCGCTGTTCCGGGTGGGCATCCGCCAGATCCTGGAGCGGGAACCCGACCTCGAGATCGTCGCCGAGGCGGATGACCCGCGGACCGCGCTCGACGCGGCATTCGCAACAAACCCCGACGTCATCCTCATGGACCTGTCGCTGCCCGCCCCGGGCGGGATCGAGACGACGCAGCGGATCAAGAGGGAGCTCCCGGCGGCCGCAATCGTGGTGCTGTCCACCGAGGAGGACGAGGACGCGCTGTTCGAGGCCATCAAGGCCGGCGCCGCGGCGTTCATCCTCAAGGACATCGCCCCCGAGGACCTGGTGATGATCATCCGCCGCGTCGTGGCGGGTGAGTACCTCATCAACGACAAGGTGTTCAGCAAGCCGGCCGTGGCATCCCGGGTCCTCAAGGAGTTCCGCGAGCTGGCCGTGTACGGCCAGGAGGCGGCCCCGATCTTCGCGCCGCTCTCGCCCCGCGAGGTGGAGATCCTGGACAACATCGCGCAGGGCATGACCAACAAGCAGGTCGCCTACGCGCTGTCGATCAGCGAGCAGACCGTCAAGAACCACATGAGCTCCATCCTGCGGAAGCTCTCCGTCAACGACCGGACGCAGGCCGTGGTGTACGCGATGCGCCAGGGCTGGATCCGGATGCCGGAGGACTGAGCGCGACCCGTCACGCGACGCCGACCGACCCGATGACCAAGCCCGACGAACCGAAGGACACCGCGGGTCTCGTGCTCGCGGCGGATCTCCAGGCCGATCTCGTCCTGCTCGACCGCGAGCTGGCGGAGATCGACATGCTGGTCGGGCAGGCGAAGGCGGAGGCGATCCGCCACGAGCAGAAGCGCGCCCAGGCCGCGGAACGCGTCGGGACCATGGACCGGAAGGCCCCGGCGAAGGAGATCGCGGAGACGTACGCCAGCCTCGTGGCCCTCACCCGCCGCGCCGTCCTGATGGAAGCGCAGGGGGACCTCCTGGAGGGCAAGCGCAAGGCGCTTGCCCGGCACCGTGCGGCGATCGCCAGCGTCGTGGACCGCATCGACCTCCTGTCCACCGGCGCCGCCTCCGTCCCGACCCCGGACGGCGCGGCGGCCGCGCCGCTGGCGATCTCCCCGTCGATCTCGCGGGTTGTCCTCAGCGCGCAGGAGGACCTGCGCCGGCAGATCGCCCGGGCGATGCACGACGGCCCGGCGCAGTCCCTCACCAACATCGTGCTCCAGGCGCAGATCGTGGAGCGCCTGCTCGACCGCGATCCCGCCCAGACGAAGGGCGAGCTCCGCCTCCTGGTGCAGATGGTCCAGCAGACGCTGGACGCGACCAAGAGCTTCATCTTCGATGTCCGGCCGATGGTGCTGGACGACCTTGGCCTCGTGCCCACGCTCCGGCGGGCGACGCGCGACCGCGGGCGCCGGGCGCACGTCCAGGTCGAGTTCGAGTCCCTCGGCCAGGACCGCCGCCTGCCCATGGACGTGGAGAGCGCCGTCTTCCGGATCATGGACGAGGCCCTGACCGCCTACCTGTCGCTGGCCCCGGAGCGGATCCTCATGCGCCTCGACTGGACCGACGAGCTGGAGGCCCGCGTCTCCGCCGCAACGCACCCCCGTGGCCTCCACCTCGGAGCCGCTCCCCGCGGTGCCGACCGGACGACGTTCCCGACGCGATCAAGCAGATGATCCAGGACCGCCACGATGCGCGCGCGGCCGCCGAGGCGGCGGCCGAGGAGGCAGCGATCCTCGTCCTGCCGGCCGCCACGCGACGAGAGATCGCCGAGCGGGCGGGATCCATCGGCGCGGCGGTGGAGGTGGTCGCCGGGGGAGGCGAGGTCCGCCTGGTCGTTCCGCGTGCCCCACGCGCCGGACCCGGGCGAACCGACGTGACCCACGCTCACGATACCGGCGAGCCGGGCCCCGGGATCCTCGAGACGTCGCTCGTGCTGGGTCTTGCCGTGATCCTGGCGGTGGCGATCCTGGTGTTCTTCGGCGGCCCGCTCGCAACCCTGATGGGGATCGTGGTGGACGCCGCCCACGGAGGTCGCTGAGAGACCGGGACGGACCCCCGTGGACAGGACCATCGTCTCATTGGATCCATCCCCGGAAAGTCGTACGTTCCGGGCTGGCCCCGCATGTGTCAGGGTCCGGTTCTCATCTCGGGAGGTCTTGCCCATGGCCCTTGTCAACGCGCTGCTTGCCTCCGTCCGAACCGACGAGGAGGGCCAGGGTCTCGCGGAGTACGCGCTGATCCTCGCGCTCATCGCCATCGTGGCGATCGTCGCCCTGATCTTCCTGGGCGGCCAGGTCTCGGAGATCCTGTCCAAGGTCGGCACCTCGGTCTAGCGTCCGACTGGTGCGGTCCTGCCCAGTTGACACGGACCGGCACCCGCCCTACCGTCAGTCAGCCGCAGATCGTTGCGGACTTCGCAAGGAAGGAGGTACACCTTCAATGCACGCTCTACAACGCAATCATCTCGCTCATCAACCGTGACGAGGAGGGCCAGGGTCTCGCGGAGTACGCGCTGATCCTCGCGCTCATCGCCATCGTGGCGATCGTCGCCCTGATCTTCCTGGGCGGCCAGGTCTCGGGGATCCTGTCCAAGGTCGGCAACTCGATCTAGCTGCAACTCGCACAGCCCACCACCGCCGGCTGCCGTCATCGGCAGCCGGCGGTCGTGCTTTCCGGTGGCGCTCGTGCGCACCGGGCCGGACCATCGGGTGGGTTGCGCACGGTCGACGGATCGCTACTGTTACCAGGCATCCGGGACCACAGCGCGAGGTTCGCGCATCGCACACTCGGGAATCCGAACCGGGCAGCTGCCCGAGAGGGAGGTGATCACAACCATGCTGGCCATCATCACGTCCGTGGCGCGCCTGCATCGTCGGTCGCGACGACGAGGACGGTCAGGGACTCGCGGAGTACGCACTCATCCTGGCGCTCATCGCCATCGTCGCCATCGTCGCCCTGATCTTCCTCGGCGGCCAGGTCTGCAGATGCTGTCCAAGGTCGGCACCTCGGTCTAGCCGCCACCGGCACGCCATACGCACTCATTCGAAGCCCGTCGGGTCGTCCGGCGGGCTTCATCGTTCCGGGCCTGTCGGCGAGGTGACACCCGCCACGTGGCCCTTGCAGGGCACCTTACGATGAACAGCGGATCTGCCCATTTCCTCCCAAGGGTCCTAGCCCTATTGGTGGGGTGCGGGGTGGAGACCCGGTGTTAGAGTGTTGCCACCTGTCACACGGCTTCGGGGAGATATCTGTTGAAGCGCTCTAATCGATTGGTCCTGCTCATCGGGATCTTTCTCGCGGTGGTTGCGTTCGCCCTGGTCATCGTCACGCTCCAGGGCAACAACAAGACGCGAGAGCCCATCACCCCCCTCACTATCTCGGTCGTCATCGCCGCCAAGGACCTCCCGCTCGGGACGAAGATCACGGCGGACGCGGTCACCACCGAGGAACGGCCGCTCGACCAGAAGCCGGCCAACGGCTACTTCGCGACGTCGGACGTCATCGGCCAGACCGTCCGCGAGCGCCCGTCACCAAGGGCCAGCTCATCACCACGAGGTCCTCAACGGCCGGCGGCAGCATCATCGCCCTCGCGGTGCCCGCCGGCAAGGTCGGGATCGCCGTCCAGGTGGACCAGGTGTCCGGCGTCGGCACGCTGGCCAAGACCGGCGACTACGTGGACGTCCTCGCTGCTCCTCACGGGCGACCAGCTCCCGGTCGTGACCGTCAACCCGGTCGACAAGACCGTGACGCCGGTCACCGGCCTCAACTCGACCAGCGTCAAGCTGCTGCTCCAGGGCCTCCAGGTGATCGGCACGCTGCTGCCGCCGCCGCCCGCCGACACCGGCAACAACGCGCAGGCGAGCCCGGGCACCGGCACCACGACCTCCCTCAACGGCCAGCAGCAGATCGTGATCCTGGCGGTCGACGCGCAGCAGGCCGAGGTCATCAGGTACGCCCAGACCGAGCGGCAGCATCTCCCTGGTGCTCCGCAGCGCTGACGACTTCCGCGACCCGGCCACCGGCCTGCCGCTCGACGCGTCCAAGATCATTCCGGCCACGACGACGGGCGTCACGCTCCGCACCCTCGTGGACAACAACGGCGTCCTCGTGCCGCAGCTCGTCGACTACCTGGCCTCGCCCAAGCCGTCAGCGTCGCCCGCGCCGTCGGCGTCGCCCGGACCGTCGGCGTCGGCGTCCGCCAAGCCGTAATCCCACGCGGGTCGGGAACCCGCCGGCCGGGAGACCCGCGATGGGCCGGTGCGCAACCGGCCCATCTGCACCGCAACCCCGCCGCCACCACTGACCACCGCCAGGCCCCTGAGGTCGGACCAACCCTTCATGGCAGACCAGATCCGCGTTCTCATCGTCGACGACATCCCGGAGACCCGCGATCACCTCACGAAGCTGCTCGGCTTCGAGACGGACATCCTGGTCGTCGGGGCGGCGGCGTCCGGGCGCGAGGCGATCGAGATCGGCGCCAAGCTGGTGCCGGACGTCATCCTGATGGACATCAACATGCCCGACATGGATGGGATCACCGCCACGGAGCGCCTCGCGTCCGAGGTGCCCTCCGCCGCGGTCGTGATGATGTCCGTGCAGGGCGAGGCGGACTACCTGCGCCGCTCGATGCTGGCGGGCGCCCGCGAGTTCCTCGTCAAGCCGTTCTCCTCGGACGAGCTCACCTCGTCCATCCGCCAGGTCTACTCGCGGGAGCGCGACAAGCTCTCGCGCATCGCCGTCCAGGCGTCGGCTCCCGTCGGCACACCGGCCCCCAGGGCGGTGCCGGGGGGAACCCGCGAGTCCGACGAGCCCGGACGCGTCATCGCGGTCTTCGGGCCAAAGGGCGGCGTCGGGAGGACGACGCTGGCGGTCAACCTTGCCGTTGCCGCGGCCACCGAGCTCGGCCAGCGGACCTGCCTCGTGGATGCCTCGTTCCAGTTCGGTGACGTGGGCGTCCTGCTCAACCTCAACCCCAAGAACAAGTCCGTCGCAGACCTCCTCCCGGAGCTGCAGAGCGGCGACTTCGAATCGCTGGACACCTTCCTCATCAACCACTCGGCGGGGATCCGGGTCCTGCTCGCCCCGCCGTCGCCCGAGATGGCTGAACTCATCACGCCGCATGGCGTCAAGCGCATGCTCGAGACGCTGCGCATGTCGCACGATCTCGTGATCGTGGACTGCATGTCGTCCTTCAATGACACGACCCTCGCCATCCTGGACCTCGCCGACACCGTCCTCACGATGCTGTCGCTCGAGATCACCTCGATCAAGAACATCCGCCTCTTCCTGGAGGTCGCAGAACAGCTGGGGTACGGCTCGGACAAGGTCCGGCTCGTCCTCAATCGCGCCGACTCGTCGCTCGGCATCCGCGTCGCAGACGTGGAGCACTCGATCGGCCGGCGCGTGGACCACACGATCGTCTCCGACGGTCGGAGCGTCGTGTACGCCCTCAACCGGGGCGTGCCGTTCTTCCTGTCCAACCGCGAGGCGCAGGTGTCCCAGGACGTCCTGCGGCTCGCCTCCGCGGTGGTGGGGACCAAGACCGCAGAGGCCGGCGAGCCGGCGAAGAAGTCCGCGCAGAAGAAGTCGCTGTTCGCATGGCGATGATGCGGCGGCGAGAGCAAGGGCCGTACGCGGCCGAAGGGGTGTAGCTGATGTCCCTCCTGAAGCGCATCGAGAGCGCCCGTCCCGGCGCCGGGGCAGGACCCGAAGGGGGTCCCACCGTCCCCGCGCCTTCGTCCGGAGGATTCGGCGGCCAGACGCCTGCCCCCGTGGGCGGCGGGCGGCTGATGACCCAGGCCCCGGTCCGGGAGTCGTTCCGGGACGTGAAGTTCCGGATCCAGAACCGCGTGATCCAGGACCTGGACCCGAAGCTGGACCTCTCGAACCAGGTCGAGGTCCGCCGCCAGATCGAGGAGATCTTCGGCAAGGTCATCGACGAGGAGGGCCTGGCCCTGACCCGCGCCGAGCGGGTCCGGATGCTGGAGCAGATCACCGACGAGATCATCGGCCTCGGCCCGCTGGAGCCCCTGCTCCGCGACGAGTCCATCTCCGAGGTCATGGTCAACGGCCCGCGCCAGGTCTACATCGAGCGCGCGGGCAAGCTCGAGCTGACGAACGTCGTGTTCCAGAACGACGACCACGTCATGCGCATCATCGATCGGATCATCGCCCCGATCGGCCGGCGCGTGGACGAGTCCTCGCCGATGGTGGATGCCCGCCTCACCGACGGGTCGCGCGTCAACGCCATCATCCCGCCGCTGTCGCTGGTCGGCCCCGTCATCACGATCCGGAAGTTCTCGGCCAGCCCGCTCACCGTGGACGACCTCGTCCGGTTCGGGACCGCCACCCCCGACATGTTCGAGTTCCTGCGCGCCTCCGTGGAGGCCCGGCTGAACGTCTTCGTCTCCGGCGGCACCGGCTCCGGCAAGACGACCACGCTCAACGTCCTCTCCTCGTTCATCCCGAACGACGAGCGGATCGTCACGATCGAGGACGCGGCCGAGCTCCAGCTCCGCCAGGAGCACGTCGTCACGCTCGAGTCCCGCCCGCCCAACATCGAGGGCAAGGGCGCCGTCCCGATCCGCGAGCTCGTCCGGAACTCGCTGCGCATGCGGCCCGACCGGATCATCGTCGGCGAGTGCCGCGCCGGCGAGGCGCTGGACATGCTCCAGGCCATGAACACCGGCCACGACGGCTCGATGTCCACCGGCCACGCCAACAGCCCGCGCGACATGCTCTCGCGCCTCGAGACGATGGTGCTCATGGCGGGCGTGGACCTGCCCGTCCGCGCCATCCGCGAGCAGATCGCGTCCGCGGTCGACCTCATCGTCCACCAGGCCCGTCTCAAGGACGGCACGCGCCGCATCACGAACATCACCGAGGTCCAGGGGATGGAGGGTGACGTCATCGTGATGCAGGACGTGTTCGTCTTCGAGCAGACGGGCGTCGTCGACGGCAAGATCCAGGGCCGGCTCAAGCCGACCGGGATCCGGCCCAAGTTCGTCGAGAAGTTCGAGGTCCAGGGCATCCACCTGCCGCCGGGCCTCTTCGGCTTCAGCTACTAGGGAGGCGGGGAGGCCAGGTCGTGGACACCATGACGATCGCCATCGCCGGCGTGGCGGCCCTCGCGATCCTGCTGATCGCGGTCGGGATCGCCATGTCGGGCGGTGGCTCGGGCGTCAACGCCCGGCTCGAGCGGTATGCCTCGGGCAAGCCCGAGAAGACGGCCGAAACGGCGAGCGGCGGCGGGAGCCTCGGGACGGCCCTGTCCAGTCCAGCGCCGCCGCTGGCGCAGCTCAACAAGGTGGTCGAGCAGCGGGACTTCGGCGCCAACCTGGCCCGCGAGATCGCCCGCGCTGACCTCAAGCTCAAGGTCAGCGAGTACCTGATGATCTGGGCCGGGGCGACGATCGGCGTGCCGATCCTGATGCTCGTGCTCTCCGCGGTCATGCCCGGCCTGCGCAACCCGATCGTCCTCCTGATCGGCGGCCTGATCGGGTTCATGCTGCCGCGGTTCTGGCTGGGCCGGCGCAAGAGCGGACGCCTCAGCGCGTTCAACAAGCAGCTGCCGGACACGATCACCCTGATCGCCAACGCGCTGCGCGCGGGCTCCTCGTTCCTGCAGGCGATCGAGCTGGTGGTCCGCGAGTCCGCGCCCCCGATCTCCACCGAGTTCGGGCGCGTGATCCGCGAGGTCAACCTCGGCCTCTCGTTCGACGTCGCCCTGGAGAACATGGTCCGGCGCGTGCGGTCGGAGGACCTGGAGCTGATGGCCACGGCCATCTCGATCCAGCACACCGTCGGCGGCAACCTCGCCGAGATCCTGGACTCCATCGCGTACACCATCCGGGAGCGCGTCCGGATCAAGGGCGAGATCAGGACCCTGACCGCGCAGCAGCGCCTGTCGGGCTACGTGGTCGGCTTCCTGCCGATCGGCCTGGCCGGGTTCCTGTTCATCGCCGCGCCGGGCTTCATGTCGCCGATGTTCGACGACCGGGTCTCGCTCCTCGGGCTCCCCGCCGGCGTCATCATCCTGCTCATCGGCGGCTTCGCGATGTTCATCGGGCTTCATGTTCATCCGCAAGATCGTCGACATCGAGGTCTAGGACATGGACCCCCTGTCCCTGGTCATCGCGGCGGTCACCGCCGGCGCCATCCTCCTCATCTTCGTCGGGCTCGCGGGCAGGTCGTCCGTGGACCCGGTCCAGGCCCGCCTCACCCAGCTGGGCACGATGCAGGCCGCGAACCTGGAGGAGCTCGAGCTCCAGCAGCCGTTCTTCGAGCGGACGGTCCGCCCGCTGGTGGGCCGGCTCTCCGGCTCCGTGTGCGCGCGTCACCAGCACCTCCTTCACCCAGACGACCGAGAAGCGCCTGGCGCTGGCCGGGAACCCCGGCGACCTGCGGACCGCCGACTGGCTGGGCATCAAGGCCGTGGGCGCGATCGTCGGCGCCGGCATCTTCTTCCTGCTGTTCTTCGTGGTCGGGGTGCTGGGCCTGCCGCTGATCCTGCGGATCGTGATGCTGCCGATCGGCGCGATGTTCGGCTACACCATCCCCGAGTTCTGGCTCGGCGGCCGCGTGAAGAAGCGCCAGAAGGAGATCCTGCTCATGGTCCCGGACACCCTGGACCTGCTCACGATCTCCGTCCGCGCGGGCCTCGGCTTCGACGGCGCGCTGGGCAAGGTGGTCGAGAAGCTCAAGGGGCCCCTCACCGAGGAGTTCCGGCGGGCGCTCGCCGAGATCCGCGTGGGCAAGGCACGGCGCGATGCGCTCCGGGACATCGTCCCGCGCACCGAGGTGCCGGCCCTCACCAACTTCATCGGCGCGATCATCCAGGCCGAGCAGCTGGGCGTGTCGATCAGCAAGGTGCTGCAGGTCCAGTCCGAGCAGCTGCGGATCGAGCGCCGCCAGCGCGCGGAGGAGCAGGCGGCCAAGGCGCCGATCAAGATGCTGTTCCCGCTGGTCGGGTGCATCTTCCCGTCGCTGTTCATCGTCATCCTGGGCCCGGCGATCATCCTGATCATGATCAACCTGAAGGTCTGACCGGGATCGTGGGATCCGGTGACGGCGGGGCGATCGCGGCCGAGGGGTCGCGCGCAACCTCGACCGGGAGACGATCCTGGCGGAGCGCCTCGAGACGGCGGCCTCGCTCTGGGGCAAGTTCTGGGGCCTGATGGGGCGGGCGACGCTGCCGCCCGGCGAGGGCCTGTGGCTGCCGGCCAGCAACGGGATCCACATGATGTTCATGCGCTTCCCGATCGACGCGGTGTTCGTGTCCCGGCCGGACGGTGCCGGGGTGCGGACGGTCCGGTCCGTGCATCGCGGGCTGCGCGCCTGGACGGGCATGGTGCCGCTGGTCCGCGGCGCGGACGGGGTGCTGGAGCTGCCGGTCGGGACGATCGACGCGACGCGGACCGCGGTGGGCGACCGCGTGGAGATCCGCGAGACGGCGTAGGTGACGCCGGGTGCCACTCCGGCGGGCGTCCGGATGGCGAGCGCGCGTTCGACGGACGACGCGGTGAGGGCCACGGGTCAAGCCCGGCGCCTTCGGAGCCGCAGGCCGGGTCCCGGTGAGGCCGATAAGGCCGATCTCATGCTGGCGGTGACTCCACTGGGCCGATCGGCCGCCTCCTGGACCTCGCCCTGCCGGCCACCTGCGCCGGGCTGCGGCTCGGAGGGAGAGCCGCTGTGCGCCGACTGCCGCCCGGCGCTGGACGCCCGGCTCGCCCTGCCGCCCGGGCACGCCGCTCGGCCTGGCGGAGGGGCCGCCGGAGCCGCTGCTGCAGCTGGAGTGGTGCTCGCCGTTCGCGGGCGTCACGCGGCACGCCCTGCACGCGCTCAAGTACGCCGGGGAGCAGCGGCTGGCGGGTCCCGCTCGGGCGCGCGGTCGCGGCGCGCTGGCGGGTCGCGGGGGCCGGCGGGGATCTGCTCGTGTCCGGTCCCCGTCCACGCCGCGCGGCGGCGCGAGCGCGGCTACGACCAGGCGGAGCTGATCGCCGCGGTCGCGGCGGAGGCCCTGGGCCTGCCCTGGCGTGCCGCCCTGGTGCGCTCGCGGGCGACGGTCGCCCAGTACCGGCTGGACCGCCGGCACCGGGCCAGCGAAACGTGCACGACGCGTTCGAGCTCCGTCCGGGGGCCGCGACCGGCGGTCGCGGGCCGGTGGGTCGTGCTGGTGGACGACATCGTCACGACCGGGCGCGACGCTGGTCGCCTGCGCCGACGCGCTGCTCGCCGGCGGGTGCAGCGGCCGTGAGCGCCGTGACCGTGGCCCGCGAGCGATGACGCGCCGGTCGCAGATCGACCGTCACCGCCGCGCCGGTCCGGCGCCAGACGGGCCGTCTGGCGTGCAGACCGTCGACCGGAGGACCCATTCGCGGGACCGTGCGGCCCTACTGGTCCTGGGGCCCGGCGCGGCTATACTCGAACCCCGGGTGGGGTCGATTCGAAGGCCCTCCCGCCCCCGCAGCCAGGCGCCGCAGCGCGCCGGGAGGTCAGCCGTGAGGACGATCGTCAGGGGCAAGAACCTCGAGGTCCCGGACCGGGTCCGGGACTACGCGGAGCGCAAGTTCGCCCGCCTCGAGAGGCTCCTCGATGACCGCACGGACGCCATCGTCGAGCTCTCCAACGAGTCGCACCGGAGTGCCGCGGACGCGCACATCGTGGACGTCACCCTCGTGATCGACGGGACGACGCTGCGCAGCCGTGCGACCGGCGGCTCGTACCAGGCGGCGATCGACGAGGTCGTCGACAAGGTCGAGCGCCAGGCGATCGACTACAAGGAGAAGCCGCGCGTCCGCGCCCGACCGGAGGAGGAGAAGACGCTCCTCCGCAAGATCGCGGACGGGACCGCGGAGGGCGGCACGGAGAAGCAGATCGTCAAGACCAAGCGCTTCGCCATCGAGCCGATGTTCGAGGAGGACGCGGTCGCGGCGATGGAGGACCTGGGCCACGACTTCTACGTGTTCGTGAACGCGGAGAACGAGCGCGTGGCGGTCCTCTACCGGCGCAAGGACGGGAACTACGGCCTGATCGAGCCGGTGGTGGGCGGCGACTACACGCCCAACCGCAAGGCAGCCGCGAAGGACGGCAAGCACTAGCTCCAGCCTCGGGCCGACGCCCGGTCACGCGCCGCGCCGCTGGTAGAGCCCGGCCGCGCGATCCGCGAGGCCCTCGTCCACGAGGTAGCGCCGCAGCGCCGCCAGGTGTCGGCCGGTCGGGACGCGAGCCGCGCGACGATCCGGAGCCGCTGCGGGTCCACGAGGGCGCGCAGGGAGGCCAGGAGGTGCGGGTCCACGCGCGAAGTGTCGGCGCCGGGTCCCGCGCGTCGGCTAGTCTTCGCGTGATGCTCCCGAACGGCCGGCGCCTCGGCGCCCACCTGCCCCTCGGCGGCGGCATGGTCCGGGCCGCGGACCGCGCCGCCGCGATCGGTGCTTCCGCGCTGCAGGTGTTCAGCGACAACCCGACCTCCTGGCGACGGCGCCCGAGCTCCCGATGGAGCTCCCGGCCTTCCGCGACCGCCTCGCCGCGCACGGCATCGCACCCCTGGCCATCCATGCGCCGTACCTCGTGAACCTCGCCGGGCCGGACCCGGACGTCCACGAACGCTCGGTGGCGGTCCTCGCCAACGAGCTCCACGTGGCCGCCGCCTACGGGGCGCGGTTCGTCAACGTGCACGTCGGGTCCCACCGCGGCTGCCGGCGTCGAGGCCGGCATCGACCGTCTCGCGGACGGCATCCGGCGGACGTTCGCGCTGCTGGCGGCCGATGCTGCGCCCGGCGGATGCCGCAGACGCGGCGGCGGCACCGATGCTCGTGCTGGAGAACAGCGCGGGCGGCGGTTTCGGGCTCGGCGTGTCGCTCGAGGAGCTGGCGAGCATCGACGCGGCCGTGATCGGCCGCCGGGATCGACCCCTCGCGGTTCGGCTTCTGCCTGGACACGGCCCATGCCTGGGGCGCCGGCTACGCGATCGACACGCCGGACGGCGTGGACGAGCTGCTGGCCGAGTTCGATCGGCGGATCGGCCTGCACCGGCTGCGGATGGTCCACCTCAACGACTCGCGGTCGGAGCTGGGGTCGCGCGAGGACCGCCACGAGCACATCGGAGCGGGTCGGATCGGCGCGGCCGGCCTCGGGCGGATCCTGGTCCACCCGGCGCTCGACCACGTGACGTACTACCTCGAGACGCCCGGCATGGAGGACGGCTGGGACGCGGTGAACATCGCGCGCGCCCTGGCCCTGGCGGACGGCCGGGACCTCGAGCCGCTGCCGCCGGAGGCGTTCGACATCCGCAGCGCCAAGGGCCGCAGCGCGCCCGCGGAGTCCGGCGACGATCTCGCGACACGTGGCCGCTGAGGTGCGCGGTCGCCCGTCGCGTCGCGAGCTGCTGGTCCTGCTCGGGATCCTTGTCCTGGCCGCCGTCACGCGTCTGCCCGGCCTCGAGGCACGCGGCGCGTTCGACGCGGACCAGGGGCACGACATGCTGGTCCTCGCCGGGTTCCTGGGTCGCGGCGAGATCCCGCTGCTCGGGCCGCAGACCTCGATCGGGACCTTCCACCACGGTGCCGTCTACTACTACCTGCTCGCCCCGGCGGTCGCGGTGTTCGGGCCGGATCCGGTCGCCGTCATGGGCTGGATCGCCCTGTTCGGCATCGGAGCGGTGGCGGCGACCTGGTGGCTCGCCCGGATGATCGGTGGCCCGGTCGCGGCGGCGGTGGCCGGGCTCCTGGCCGCCGTCTCGCCGTCCGGGATCGACGAGTCCACGTTCATCTGGAACCCGAACCTCATCCCGGTCGCGTCGGCGCTGGCCTTCGCGGCGGCGCTGCGCGCCTGGCGCAGCGGCTCACCGCGATGGTGGCTGCTGGCGGCGACCGGTGCGATGGTCACGATGCAGTGCCACGTCCTCGGCATCGTCGTCGTCGCCGCCGCTCGCGGCCGTGTTCGTCGCCGACGTCGTTCGCCGGCGCCGGGCAGGTTCACCGCTCCGCCCGCTGCTCCTCGCCGGCGCGGCGGGCGTGGCGATCATCGCGGCCGGCTATCTGCCGCTCCTGGTCCACGAGCTCGGCCACGACTTCTCCGAGACCCGCGCGATCCTCGCCTACCTCGCGGGCGGCGGGCGCGCGGCGGCGGGCGGGCTCCTGGACCGGATCGTGACCGTCGGCCTCCGGTCGGTGACCTGGCCGCTGACGGCGCTGATCACGGACCGGCCGGCGGTCTCGATGGTCGTGGCCGGCCTCGTGGCCGCCCTGATGGCGGTCGCGGCGATCGCAGGCCGGCGCCAGGACCGTGGCGGCGGCCCGCTGGCTGATCGGGACCATCGCGTGGTCCGTCCTGGCGCTGGCGGTGTTCGCACCGAGCCTGGCCGTCGTCACGCCGGGCCTCCCCAACGATCACTACCACGCGTTCCTGGACCCGCTGGTCATCGCGCTCGCGGCGTCGGGCTCGCCCGGATCTGGTACGGGCTGCGGACTCCCGTGGCTGGCGACGTGGCCGGCAGGGCCGCCAAGGCAGTCGGAGCAGCGGCGCCGGGCGCGGGCGCCGCGGACGGCGGCCGAGACCGCCACCGGGACACAGCCACGGCCGTCCGTGCTCCTGCCACGCGTCGCTGCCGTCGCCCTGACCGGGCTCCTCGTCGGCGTCTGCGTGACCGCGTGGCCGCCGGCCGTCTCGCCCGACGGCGGCTGGCGGGCGGCCGAGCGCGCCGCCGCGCAGATCCAGGCCTTCGCGGCCGGTCGGCCGTACGCCCTCGTCGGGATCCCGGTCGTTCAAGTCCGTCGACTCCGTCCGGTTCCCGCTCTCGCTCCTGGGCGCGGATCCGCCCGGCCCCGAGGCCCTCGACGGCGCGGATCCGCCGGCGCTCGGGTGACGATCGTGTGCGACCCCCTGTTCGAGGGCGTCGTCGGCGCCGCGTGCGGGGGCCCGGCGGAGGCGGCCTGGCTGAAGGAGCGCGGGCTCGACCTCCCGGGCCTGGCTGCGGTCCGAGGAGGGATCGCGCACGCATCGTCTCCGTCCTACGGGACGCCCTGACCGGGCGGTGCGCCCCACGCTGCGGGACGCCTGACCCGGGCGGGTCAACCCGGGCCAGTCACCACGGGTGGAAATGCGAACGCCGACCCCTGCAGGCCGGCGTTCGCTGTCCCCGAGACCCGGACGTGGAGGGCGTCCCGGGTCGTGCCCGTGATGTGCTATGGACGGCCCGGCGTGCGAGCGGGCGGCCTGACGGCCGGACGCTGCGCCCCGTAGCGCGGCGGTGCGGTGCGGAGGGCGGCGGCGCGGTGTCCCGCCGTTTCCCGCGTAGGCCGGCGAGCGCCCGTAGACGCCGCCCGCGGACGCGGCCGTGACGCCGTTGCCGCCGACGCCCGGCTCGGCGGTCGCCGACGCTCGAGTACGTCCGCGCGAAGCGGCGGACCCGGACGGCCAGGTAGTACTCCATGATCTGGCGGACCTGCGGCTCCGTGAGAGCCTCGTCCGCGCGGAGCGCGTACTCGACGCGCGCCGTCGGGTTCTGCGGGTCCGACGGACACCACCCCGAGGGCGGTCGCCGTGTCGGAGTCCTCGCGGATCTCGCGGAGGCCGCGGGCCAGCTTGGTCGCGGTCCCGAGCGACGGCATGCGGTCACCGCGGATCAGCCGGGAGATCGTCGAGTGGTCGACCCCGGACTGCTGGGCCAGCTGGCGCTGCGACATCTTCTTGGCCTTGAGCTGTGCTCGCAGCCACTCGTTGAACGCGCGCCCGTTGTCGGTCGTCATGCTCGCCTTGGTCTCGCTTCCCGCGAGCAGTGCGCGGGATCTGGGAGCAGTGTCGCCGGGGAGGCACCGCGCTCCCAATCCCCTGTTGGTACCTGATCGCGGTGCGGCCGCGTCACCACCGGTGTGGGGAGGGGTGCGGTTAGGGCGGTCCCGGGTGACCCATTCGGGGGATGCCACCCCGTACCCGTCAGGCGGGTGCCGGATCCGCCTCGGTGAGCAGCCTGATGCCGCCGCCCCGGCGCTTGTCGGAGAGGACGTACACGAGCGACCCGAACACGATGATCGAGAACACGCTGATCACGCGGTCCACGATGACGATCGTCGCCGCCTCCTGGGCGCCGATCCCGTAGGCCAGCGTCAGGACGCCGACGACGCCCAGCTCCACGGTCCCGAGACCGGCCGGGCTGAGCGGGACGGCCGTCAGCAGCGACCCGATGAACGCGACGAAGAACGCGCCCGAGATCCCGATCTGGACGTCCGGGAACCCGAGCGCCTGGATCACGAACCAGAGCCGCAGCCCCTCCGTGCACCAGATCAGCACGGTGAGGAGCCAGCAGCTTCGGGAGCGACCGCCGGTCGACGGCGCCGAAGACGCCCTCCTCGAACTTGTCGTACAGGTCCACCAGCCAGTGCGGGAACGGCAGCGACCTCGAGGATGCGGCGGCCGAAGTTGCGGAGCGTGAGCAGCAGCGCGGCGAGGACGACGATCACGCCGATGCCGAGCACGACGACGAACTGGATCTCCGGCGGGAAGCCGTTGCGGAAGCTCCAGAACCCGGCGGCGATCCCGAGGATCGCGATGACGAACAGGTCCAGCACGCGCTCGATGAACACCGTCCCGAACGTCTTCGACAGCGAGACCGGGATGTTGATCTTCAGCAGCCAGGCGCGGTAGACGTCGCCGAGCTTCGCCGGCACCAGGCAGTTGACCAGCCACGAGATGAACAGGATCTCGGTCGCGTCCTTCACCCGGATCGGGACGCCGATGCCGCGCAGCAGCATGGCCCAGCGCAGGCCGCGCAGCGGGAAGCCGAGGTAGAACACGCCGAACGCGGCGAGGAGGTAGAGCTTGTTCGCCCGGGCGACGCCGTCGACGAGCTCGGCCACGTCGACGTTGAGCGCGACGCGGAAGATGAGCACCACGAGGACGAGCGGGACGACGATCGAGAGGATCGTCCGCGGCTGGCGGAGCCGTCGTCCCGAGCGGGACGGCGCCGCCGGACGCCTGCGTCGGTGTCGGCGGGTGAGTCGGGTCCTCGGCGTCGGCGGTGGCGTCGCCGGCAGGTTCAGCGCGGCTCCTAGCCTCGGACGCATCGGCGCGTGGCGTCCGGACACGGGTCGGCTCCGCTCATCCGGCCGGCGATCCGGCGGCCGGCGGTCGCCGGCGCGATCGCGCCGCGTTCCCGCGGACGCGGTTGACCAGCTTCGCGAGCGGCGTGACGACGCGCACGAAGTAGGTGGCGCGACCGCGGCACGAGCTCCTCGGCGTCGAGTCCGGCAAGCGCGGCCAGGAGTCCGGCGGGCGTGGACGGATCCCCGTCGAGCGTGCGTGTACGCCACGCCCACCTCGAGCGTGCTGTGCGCGTCGGAGACGGCGATCCCCGGCAGCCCCAGCTCGCGCGCGAACGCGGCGGCCCGCTCGTTGCCGGTGCCGCCCACGATGCGGGCGTTGTGCGCCTCGACCCAGTCCACGAGCTCGCCCATCGCCTCGAGGCGCGGGTCCTTGAGCATCGAGCCGCGGAAGCGGTCGAAGGGATGCGGGATGCCGACGAGCCCGCCCTGCTCGCGGACCTCGGCGATCGTCTCGCGGCGCCGGCCGTCCGGGCGCCACCGCCCGCTCCAGGAACACGGCGATGAGGTCGCCGTCGGCGGTCTTGACCTCCTCGCCGACGATGACGGTCAGGCCCGTCCGGGGCCGCATCGCGCGCCCGCAGGGCGCCCTCGATCCGGTCGTGGTCGGTGATCGCGAGATGCGTCAGCCCACGCGTCGCCGGCCGCCCGCACGACCGCCTCGGGCGAGGCGAGCGAGTCGAAGCTCGCGGTCGTGTGGCAGTGGAGGTCGACGAACGCCCTCACCGCAGCCCCCGGCGACGTCGATCCCGGCCGGCTCCGTGCCCATCCCCGCCGGCGACGACGTGTCGCCCCGCCGCCACCACTCAGATCTGCTGGACGAGGGACTTCTTGAAGAAGTCGAAGTGCTCCAGGGCGAGGCCCGGTGCCGAGCGCCACGCAGTTGAGGGCGTTCTCGGCGACGTGGCACGGGACGCCGGTGACCTGGGTCAGCAGCTTGTCCACGTTGCGCAGCAGCGAGCCGCCGCCGGACATGACCATGCCCTTGTCGATGATGTCCGAGGAGAGCTCGGGCGGGGTCTGCTCCAGCACCGAGCCGCACGGCGGCGACCAGCTGCTGGAGCGGGATCTCGATCGCCTCCATCACCTCGGACGACGTGATCGGGATCGTCCGGGGCAGGCCGGCGATCAGGTCGCGGCCGCGGACCTCCATCGTGAGCTCGCGCTCGAGCGGCAGGGCCGTCCCGATCTGGATCTTGACCTCCTCCGCCGTCCGCTCCCCCACCATGAGGTTGTACTTCTTGCGGATGTAGGTGGCGATCGACTCGTCGAACTTGTTGCCGCCGACGCGGAGGCTGTTGCTGACGACGATGCCGCCGAGCGCGATGACCGCGATCTCGGACGTGCCGCCGCCGATGTCGATGATCATGTTCCCGGACGGCCCGCTGATCGGCACGTTGGCGCCGATGGCGGCGGCCAGGGGCTCCTCGATGAGGTACGCGTCCTTGGCGCCGGCCTTGAGGGCCGCGTCGCGGACGGCGCGCTTCTCCACCGAGGTGACGCCGGCGGGGACGCTGATCATCACCTCCGGGCGGGAGAAGCCGATCCGGCCCTTGGTCGCCTTGCCGATGAAGAACCGGAGCATGGCCTCCGTGATGACGTAGTCGGCGATGACGCCGTCCTTCATCGGGCGGATGGCCTGGATGTTGCCGGGGGTCCGGCCGATCATCTCGCGGGCTTCCTCGCCCACGGCGACGATCCGGTTGTCCTCACCGACCGCGACGACGGAGGGCTCCGTGATGACGATGCCCTTGCCCTTGACATAGACGATGACGTTCGCGGTTCCGAGGTCGATACCGATCTTCATGACGGGGGGATGCTACTCCGGTGGTCGCGCGCGGCCCGGGCGGGGCCGTTCGGGGTTGGTGCTGGGCGGGGGTCGGGGCGTGCCTCAGGCCGGTCGGCCGAACGCGAGATGATCGCCCCGAGCTGCTGGAACTTGCGATCGATGTTCTCATACCCCCGGTGAACGTGATGCGCGCCGTGGATCAGCGAGGCGCCATCGGCCGCGAGGGCGGCGAGGATGAGCGAGGCGCCGGCCCGCAGGTCGCCGATCGTCGCCTCGGCGCCGTGGAGCCGGACGGGCCCGTGGATGGACGCGTGGTGCGGCGTCCTCGATGTCGATCCGGGCGCCGAGCTTGCGGAGCTCCGCCAGCCACTCGAGCCGGTCCTCGAAGATCGCCTCGTGGACGCGCGACGTCCCGGTCGCCTGGGTCAGCAGCACGCACATCGGCGGCTGGACGTCCGTCGCGAGCCCCGGGTAGGGCGCCGTCTCGATGTCGCGCGCGCGCAGGTCCGCCGGGGCGCAGGCCCGTGGCGTCGATCTCGATCGTGTGCGGTCCCGCACGCCACGGGCACGCCGACCCGGCCGAACGCCTCGACCAGCGCGCCGACGTGGTCGCAGGCCGCGTTCTCCAGCGTGAGCCTGCCGCCGGTGACGGCCGCCGCCACCAGGAACGTCCCGGTCTCGATCCGGTCCGGGACCACGGAGTGGTTGGCCCCGCGCAGCCGCTTGCGGCCGTGCACCTCGATGACGTCGGGCGCCGTCCGGGCGACGTCCGCGCCCATCTCGCGCAGGAAGGCGATCAGGTCGTCGACCTCCGGCTCCTGGGCCGCCGGGCGGATGGTGGTGTCGCCCTCCGCGAGGCGTGGCAGCGAGCATCGCGTTCTCGGTGCCCATGACGGTGACCTGCGGGAACGTCACCTCGCCGCCTCGGAGCCGGCCTGGGGCCTGGGCGTAGTAGTAGCCGTTGCGGTACTCGATCTCGGCGCCCAGCGCGCGCATCGCGTCCACGTGCAGGTTGACCGGGCGCCGCCCGATCCGGTCCCCGCCCGGGTTGCTGATGATCACGCGTCCGAACCGGGCGAGGAGCGGGCCGAGCAGGATGAACGAGGCGCGCATCTTGGCCGCGGCCTCGAGCGGGACGAACAGCCAGTCCACGTCGCCGGCGGCGACCTCGTACACGCCGGGCGCCGGGTGGTCCACCACGACGCCGAGGTCGGTCAGGACCTCCGCCATGACGCGGACGTCCTCGATCTCGGGCACGTTCTCGAACCGGCAGCGCTCGCCCGTCAGGACGGCGGCGGCCAGCAGCTTGAGGGCGGCGTTCTTGGCGCCGCTGACCATGACGGTGCCGCGAAGCGGCCGTCCGCCCTCGATCCGGAAGGCCTCGGGGGGCGCCGGTTCCGGGTGGTACTCCCAGTGGAACGGCCGGGCGTCAGCCATGGGCTACCCGCGCGAGCGCGGACCCTCCCGGTGCCGGCGCTCGGCGACCCGGATCCTGGAGCAGCGCCCCCTGGAGCTCCGCTCGGGCGGAGGCCAGGTCGGCACCCTCGTGGTAGCCGGACGCGAGCGCCCGCTCGGCCTCCTTGCGGGCCTCCTGGGCCTTCTCGAGGTCGATCTCGGACGCCATGTCGGCGGTCTCGGCCATCACGACGACCTTGTCCGGGCGGACCTGGAGGAACCCGCCGGCGATGGCGAAGCTCTCCTCGTCGGCGCCCTTGCGGATCCTGAGCTCGCCCACGCCCAGCAGGCTGACCAGCGGCGTGTGGTGCGGCAGGATCCCGAGCTCGCCGTCGATGCCCGGCACCAGCACCATGTCGACCTCGTCCGAGTACGCCAGCCGCTCCGGCGTGACGATCTCGAGGTGGAGCGTCATGGGGTCCTCAGCCCGCCAGCCTGGCCGCGTTCGCGCGGACGTCGTCGAGGGTGCCGGCGAGGAAGAACGCCTGCTCGGGGAGCGTGTCGGCCTTGCCCTCGAGGATCTCCTTGAACGAGGCGACCGTGTCGCGGATCGCCACGTACTTGCCGGGCTGGCCCGTGAAGACCTCCGCCACCGTGAACGGCTGGCTCATGAACCGCTGGAGGCGGCGGGCCCGGGCGACCGTGGCCTTGTCCTCCTCGGACAGCTCGTCGATGCCCAGGATCGAGATGATGTCCTGGAGGTCGCGGTAGCGCTGCAGGACGCGCTTGGTCTCCTGGGCCACGTCGTAGTGCTCGATGCCCACGATGAGCGGGTCGAGGACGCGCGACGTGGAGGTCAGCGGGTCGACGGCCGGGTAGATGCCCAGCTCCGTGATGGACCGCTCGAGGCGGATCGTCGAGTCGAGGTGGGCGAACGTCGTGGCCGGCGCCGGGTCCGTGTAGTCGTCCGCGGGGACGTAGACCGCCTGGAGCGAGGTGATCGACCCCTTGGTCGTCGAGGTGATCCGCTCCTGGAGCGCGGCCATCTCGGTCGCGAGGTTGGGCTGGTAGCCCACCGCCGACGGCATGCGGCCGAGCAGGGCCGACACCTCGGAGCCCGCCTGGGTGAACCGGAAGATGTTGTCGATGAACAGGAGGACGTCGCGGCCCTCCTCGTCGCGGAAGTACTCCGCCATCGTCAGGCCGGTCAGGCCGACGCGCTGGCGGGCGCCGGGCGGCTCGTTCATCTGGCCGAACACGAAGGCCGTGCTCGTGATGACGCCCGAGTCGGTCATCTCCTTGATCAGGTCGTTGCCCTCGCGGGAGCGCTCGCCCACGCCGGCGAACACCGACACGCCGGAGTGCTCCTTGGCGACGTTGTTGATCAGCTCCTGGATGATGACCGTCTTGCCGACGCCGGCGCCGCCGAAGATGCCGACCTTGCCGCCCTTGCGGAAGGGGCAGACGAGGTCGATGACCTTGAGGCCGGTCTCGAAGACCTCGACCTCGGTGGTCTGGTCCTCGAAGGACGGCGGGCGGCGGTGGATCGGCAGCGTGTGCGCTGGCCGCCACCGGCGCCCTTGCCGTCGATCGGGTGGCCGAGGACGTCGAACACGCGGCCGAGCGTGACCTCGCCGACGGGCACGGTGATGGGGGCGCCGGTGTCGCGCACCTGCGTGCCGCGGGCGAGGCCGTCGGTCGTGGTCATGGCCACGGCGCGGACCCAGTTGTTGCCCAGGTGCTGCTGGACCTCGCAGGTCGAGCGGCTCCTGCCCCTCGCGGATGATCTCGACGGCGTTGTAGATCCCGGGCAGCTGCCCGGCGGGGAACTCGATGTCGACGACCGGACCGGTGATCTGGATGACCCGGCCGGTCGCGGAAGGGGCGGCGGTCGCCATGGGTGGGAGTGCCTCCTCGTCTGCGCCGGCCTAGCGAGCCTGGGCGCCGCTCGCGATTTCGACCATCTCGCGAGTGATGTTGGCCTGACGGACCTTGTTGTACGAGAGCGTCAGGTCCTCGATGAGCTCCTGGGCGTTCTCGGTTGCGTTCTTCATGGCGACCATCCGGGACGACTCCTCGCTGGCCTTGGACTCGAGCACCGCCTGGTAGAGGCGGGTCGCGACGTAGCGCGGGAGGAGCGCCCGGAGGAAGGTCGCCGGGCTGGGCTCGAACAGGAACTGGTTGCCGGGGATGCCCGTGCGGTGTCCTCGGACGGCTCGACCGGGAGCAGCTGCTCGATGACGGGCCTCTGGACGAGCGTGGACACGAACCGGGAGTAGACGACGTCCACGCGGTCGTAGGTCCCGGCGACGAAGTCGTCGGTGACCAGCCGGGCAAGCGGCAGGACGTCGGCGAACGTGGGGCGGTCGCCGAAGCCCTCGAAGTGGGCCGCGATCGGCACCCGGGCGCGGCGCATCGCGTCGCGGCCCTTGCGGCCGACCGTCGCCACCTTGAGATCGCCGGGGTGCTCCGTGATCTCGCGGGCCACGAACCGGATCGTGTTGGTGTTCAGCGCCCCGGCGAGGCCGCGGTCGCTGGTGATGATCACGATCAGGCGGTTGTGCGCGCCGACCGAGGTCCCGGTCCGCGAGGAGCGGATGGTCGTCGTTGCCGAGCACCGCGGCGAGGTCCGCGATGACCTCGTCGAGCTTCTCGCGGTACGGGCGGGCGGCGAGCGTGGACTCCTGCGCCCGGCGCAGCTTGGAGGCCGCGACGAACTGCATCGCCCGGGTGATCTGCTTGATGTTCTTCGCAGACCCGATGCGGCGCCGGATCTCGCGCTGGCTGGGCATGGCTCGCTACCGCTCCGGGCCGCTACGCCAGGAACGACAGGCGGAAGGCGTCGATCGCCTCGCCCAGCGCCGTGGCGATGTCGTCCGTCAGCGTCTTGCCCGCGGCGAGGTCCGTGAGGATCTGCGGCCGCTCGGTCTCCAGGAACCGGTACAGCTGCGTCTCGAACTCCTTGACCCGGGGCGTCGGGACGTCGTCCAGCTTGCCGGTCGTGGCGGCGACCAGGATCGCGACCTGCTTCTCCACGGGGAGCGGCTGGTACTGCGGCTGCTTGACGATCTCGGACAGCTTCTCGCCGCGGTTCAGCTGGTCGCGGGTGGCCTTGTCCAGGTCGCCGGCGAACTGCGCGAAGGCGGCCAGGGCGCGGTACTGCGCGAGGTCCAGCTTGAGCGGGCCGGCCACCTTCTTCATCGCCTTGGTCTGCGCGGCGGAGCCCGACGCGGCTGACCGAGATGCCGATGTTCATGGCGGGCCGCTGGCCGGCGTTGAACAGGTCGGTCTCGAGGAAGATCTGGCCGTCCGTGATCGAGATCACGTTGGTCGGGATGTAGGCGGACACGTCGTTCGCCTGCGTCTCGATGATCGGCAGGGCCGTCAGCGAGCCGCCGCCGTTCTCGTCGTTCATGCGCGCGGCGCGCTCGAGGAGGCGGCTGTGGAGGTAGAAGACGTCGCCCGGGTACGCCTCGCGGCCGGGGGGCCGGCGGAGGAGCAGGGCCATCTCGCGGTAGGCCCAGGCGTGCTTGGACAGGTCGTCGTAGACGCACAGGGCGTCCTTGATCAGGCGGCCGTTGATCTCGACGCCGACCTCCATGACCTCCTCGCCCATCGCCACGCCCGCGTACGGGGCGAGGTACTGGAGCGGGGCCGGATCCTCGGCGCCGGCGACGACCACGATGGTGTGCTCCATCGCGCCGTACTTCTCGAGCGTGGCCACGGTCTGCGCGACGGTCGAGAGCTTCTGCCCGATCGCCACGTAGATGCAGACGAGGTCGCCGCCCTTCTGGTTGATGATCGTGTCGATCGCGATGGCGGTCTTGCCGGTCTGGCGGTCGCCGATGATCAGCTCGCGCTGGCCGCGGCCGATCGGGATCAGCGCGTCCACGGCCTTGAGGCCGGTCTGGACCGGCGTGTCCACGCCCTTGCGCGATGATGACGCCGGGGGCGATCCGCTCGACCGGGCGGGTCTTCGTGCGCGGGATCTCGCCCTTGCCGTCGAGCGCGTTGCCCAGCGGGTCCACCACGCGGCCGAGCAGCGCCGCGCCGACCGGGACCTCGACGACGCGGCCCGTCGTGCGGACGCGGTCGCCCTCCTTGATCGAGGTGGCGTCGCCGAGGATGACCGCGCCGACCGTCTCCTCCTCGAGGTTCAGGGCCATGCCCATCACCCCGTTGGGGAACTCGAGCAGCTCGGACATCAGGGCGGCGTCCAGGCCGTAGACCTGGGCGATGCCGTCGCCGACCTCGACGACGGTCCCGACGCTGCGGGTCTCCGTCGTCTCGTCGAACGACTCGATCTTGCTCTTGATGATGCTGATGATCTCGTCTGACCGGATGGCCATGGCGTCTCCGTCTGGGCGTTCGCAGGCTCCCGTTCGCGCCGGCTCGTCTGACCGGCGCGCGGGCGGGGGCTAGCGGAGGCGTCCCCCCGCGTGAAGCTGGTCGCGCAGCCGCTCGAGGCGGCCGCGGATCGAGGCGTCGAGGAGCTGGTCGCGGACCTGGATGGTGAGCCCGCCGATGAGGTCGGGGTCGACCTCGGTCGCGCAGCTCGATCGCGGCCCCGGCCATCGCCTCGACCCGGCTCCGGATCGCGGCGGTCTCGTCCGGGGTGAGCGGCACGGCGCTGGTGACCGTGGCCATCACCATCCCGCGGTGGGCATTGAGCCGGCGGTTGTACTCCTCGGACACGCGGCCGAGGCGTGTGTGACCGGCCGCGCTCCACGAGGAGGTTGACGAGCCGCAGCGCCCCCGGCTGGATCCGCGACCCGAGCAGCGCCGACACCACGGCCTGGCGCTCCACGAGCGGGACCGCCGGGCTGTGCACGACCGGCGCGACCTCGGGCCGGCCGAGGACGTCCGCCGCGAGGGCGAGGTCGTCCTTCCAGCGGTCGAGCTGGTCGTCCGCGAGGGCCACCTCGAAGGCGGCCTCCGCGTAGCGACGGGCGGCGGCGACGGGTCGGGCCATCAGTTGGGCGACCCGCCCGCCGGCGGACTCGGCGAGGAAGTCGGCGACGAGCCTGCGCTGGCGATCGGAGGTCATCGACGTCGCCGACCACCCGGCCGGCTGCCGCGAGGGCGAGGTCGGTGACCTCGCCGCGGAGCTCCGCGATGGCCCGCTGCTTCTCCGCCTCGATCTCGGCGGCGGCGCGCTCGCGCATCCGGCCCAGCTCCTCGCGGGTGGCGGCGATGTCCGCCTCGCGCGTCTCGGACGCCACCTTCTGGGCGCGGTTGATGATCTCGTTCGCCTCGCGGCGGGCCTCGGTCAGGGCGGCCAGCCGCTCCTGCTCGGCGGACTCGCGATCGCGGCGGGCCTGCTCCGCGTCCCTGAGGCCCTGCTCGATGCGCGCAGCGGCGGTCCTCGAGGGTCTTGGTGAGGCCCTTGAAGGCGAGCGACTTGACGATCAGGAAGAAGACGATGAAGTTGGCGGCGCTGACGATCACCCAGAACAGGTTGATCTGGAATCCAGTGCCGCCCTCCGCGGCCGGCGCGGCCACCTGGCGGGTGGCCTCACCGACCAGGGCGAGGATGTCCACGGGCGTCGTCTCGTGCCGTCGTTACTTGATGAAGATCGCGAGCAGGCCGACGACGACCGCGAGGACGCCGAGGCCTTCGGCGAACGCCGCGAGGATGATCGCGAGGCCGCGGATCTGGCCGGCGGCGTCCGGGTTGCGCCCGATCGCGCTGCTGGACAGGCCGGCGAGGATGCCGATGCCGATGCCGGGGCCGATCACGCCGAGGGCCGCGAGGCCTGCGCCGAGGTGCTCCATGTTCCGAGTTCCCTCCGTGGTCCCGGCGTTTCGGACCGGGTTCAGTCCCTGGGTTGAGTGGTCAGTGGGCCGGCGCACGGCCGGGCCGGCCGTCGCGTGGTCGGGTTCGTGGTGCGCCGCCTCGTGGTGCTCCTCGTCGCCGTGGTGCTCGATGGCGGCGAGGGTGAACATCAGCGTCAGCGTCGCGAAGATGAGCGCCTGCACGAGGTTGAGCATCAGCTCCAGCGCGATCATCGCCATCGGGATGATCGCGACGGTCAGCGCGGTGATGACGCCGCAGCGCCACCTCGCCGCCGTAGATGTTGCCGAAGAGTCGCATCGACAGCGTCACGGGCTTCACGAACTCCAGGAGGAGCTCGATCAGGCCCACGAACATCGCGATGATCCCGGCGCCGATCCCGTTGCGGAACTCCCCGAACGGGAAGAACTTGGACAGGTAGCCGCCGACGCCGAGCGTCCTGAAGCCCTGGTACTCGAAGAACCCGAACGCGACGAGCGCGAGGCCGATCGTGATGTTGACGTCGCTGGTCGGCGCCCGCAGGCAGCTCCACCTTGCCGATGGGCGGGATGCAGGCCGCTCCAGTTGCAGAACAGGATGTACAGAGAAGAAGCCCGCGAACAGCGGGATGTACGGCTTCGCCTGCGGGCCGCCGAGCGACATCCCGAAGCCCTCGATCAGCTCCCAGACGTACTCGATGGCGTTCTGCGCCTTGCCCGGGATCATCGCCCGGCCGCGGGTCATCAGCACCAGCAGTCACGATCGCGACGATGCGTGACGATCCACATCGTGACGATCGTGGAGGTGATGCTGGGCTCGAAGGTGATCAGGCTCGGTCGTCGCGGCTAGTCCGCGCGGCCAGACGACGTGCGGCGCCGGCAGCTCCAGGTTGCCGTTGATGAAGCAGACCGGGATACGCGCAGTGCCGCCGTCGGTGGCCTGCGGGTCGTACGGGCGGCGCGACGAACATCGCGACCGACGTCGATCACGATCACGAGCAGCGAGCAGCAGCAGGATGTAGTTGCGCTGGGACAGGCCCCGGGATCGCTCCGCCGCGCGTGTCGCTCGTCACGTTTCCTCCAAGCAGTCAGTCGCGCGGCCGGGGCCGCGTGTCGTCGAGCCCGTTCCGTGGCCGGTCTAGTCGAACCGCTTCAGGAACCGTGTGATCAGGCGGTAGATCCCCACCGTCCCGATCCCGGCGCCGGCGAGGAAGCCGACCAGGACGAAGACCGGAAGCGTCCCGAGCCGCTGGTCCACCCAGTAGCCCGCCGCCACCCCGGCGAGGGTCGTCACCAGGAGGAGCATGCCGATCTCGGAGAACAGCGCGAAATACGCTCCGAAACCGGTGTTCATGGGCGACCGTTCACCGCGGTCGTGACTATACCAGAGGCCCCCCGGAGTCAGGAGAGGGCGAGGATGGCGTCGAGGTCGATCCGGCCGTTGCCGACGGCGACAATCTGAGACCGTGTGGGACGCCCGGACCGCCGTAGGCTCCGAACGTAGAGGACGCGGCGGTAGACCGTCGTTGATGGCCCGCTCGCTGACGGTTGCGACCTTCGACGCCGTCCACCCAGACCTCGAAGGAGCCGCGCGTGGCCGAGCGCGGACCGACGATCGCGACCTGGCGCACGTTCGTGAGGGTGAGGGTGGCCGTGGCGCCCTTGTTCGAGGCGGCCCGCTCCGCTCCGCCCGACGCGTTGGAGGTGGCGCTCGGATCCCCAGGCCCCCTTGTAGACGATGGCCGGATTGTTCTCCTGGTAGCGAAGGATCCGGGCGGTCGGCGAGTACCTGTTTCCTCCAATGCGGCCGGCCGAGTCGATGGTCTTGGCGCGCCAGCGGTACGTGGTGGCCACCGAAAGGTTCCGGGTGCTTGACCTGGCCTTGGTTCCGTTGAGGATCGCCCTGCTCGCGTAGCTCTTGCCGCCGTTGGTGCTCTGTCCGACGGTGTAGGAGCGAAGGGAGTAGCCGCTGCGGGTGACACCGCACCAGACAAGCCTGGCCGGGACAGTGGTGCCGATGGTGCTGTTGGTGATGAAGCCCGAGGGTCGGCGTATCGGTAATCGGGTTGCTCGAGAGGCCGTTGGTCCCTGGGCGGGCGATGTTGACGATCACCGACGCGGTGTCGCTCGTCAGGCCATCGGAGATTGTGTAGGTGAACAGATCGGTGCCCGTGACGCACCCGGCCGGGTCGTAGGTGACCGTGCTGCCATTCGTGGTCACTCCACCGTGGGCGCCCTGGGTGACGGCCGTGATCTTCAGCGGCTGGCCGGTGTCGCCGGTGCCGGGGTTGTCCTTGCCAGCGGTGCCCGCCGCGCTTGTCGAGTGGATGACGTCGATCACGGTCGAGGCCGTGGCGGTCACAACGGCACTGTCGTTGAGCGCGTCGACCTGGTGGTTCGTGATGGTAAGCGAGACCTTCATGGCACCGGAGACCTTCGTCCCGTCACTCGCGTTGAACGAGAACGAGTCCGTTCCAACGTAGTTCACAGTTGGCGTGTAGGTCCATGTGCCGGCGTTGCTGATCACCGCCGTGCCGTGGGCGGCCATCGTGACGATCGGGTTCGTGACGATCGCGTAGGAAAGGACGTCGTTCTCGATGTCCGTGCACCCGGCAGCCCCTGAGAGCGCGACGTTCATGACGACGGTCTTCGCCCCTGGCGTGGGGCACACCGGGGCCACCTTGGCGATGACGAAGCTCCGCGGGACAGGCATGGCGGCGATGTAGTTCGAGCTGCCTGCCTGGGTTGCGTTGATCGTGCAGGTGCCCGCAGCGACGATCGTCACGGTCGTGCCGTTGGTGCCGGACACCGTGCAGACCGGGGTCGTGGCGCTCGAGAAGGTCACGGGGTTGCCCGACGCGCCGCCGGTTGCGGAGACGGTGAAGGGGCGTGTCCCGTAGGTCTTGCCGCCGAGGGCACCGAAGATGATCGCCTGGCTGGCCTTGCCGACCGTGACCGTGAATGGCGAGGAGGTCGTGGGAGCGTAGTTGCCGTCGGCCGCCTTGGTGGCGCTGACCACGCAGGTCCCGGTGCCCGCGGTGACGTGGAGCTTTCCGGACACGATCGAGCAGGCGGTGCTGGTGCCGGTGCCGAAGGTGACCGTGCCCCCGCCCGAGCCGCCGCTGGTGCTGATCGTCGCGTCGGCAGCGCCGTAGGTGGCGCTCGCGGGTCCGGTGACCGCCAGGGTCGCCTGGGCAGCCTTGCCGACGGCGAAGCTCTGCTGGGCCTGCGGGGCGGCGTTGTAGTCCGCGTTGCCGGCCTGGTTGGCCCGGATCGTGCAGTCGCCCGCCGCGACGATCGTGACGGTCGTGCCGTTGGTGCCGGACACCGTGCAGACCGGGGTCGTGGCGCTCGAGAAGGTCACGGGGTTGCCCGACGCGCCGCCGGTTGCGGAGACGGTGAAGGGGGCGTTCCCGTAGGTCTTGCCGGCGAGGGCACCGAAGATGATGACCTGGTCGGCCTGTGCGATCGTGAACGTCTGGTCGACCTGCGGGGCGGCGGCGTAGGTGACGTTTCCCGCCTGGTTGGCCCGGATCGTGCAGTCGCCCGCCGCGACGATCGTGACGGTCGTGCCGTTGGTGCCGGACACCGTGCAGACCGGGGTCGTGGCGCTCGAGAAGGTCACGGGGTTGCCCGACGCGCCGCCGGTCGCGGAGACGGTGAAGGGGGCGTTCCCGTAGGTCTTGCCGGCGAGGGCACCGAAGCCGATGGCCTGGGGCGTGCTGCCGAAGGCGGCGACCGTGAAGCCCTGGGTCTCCTGTGGGGCGGCGTTGTAGTTCGAATCACCGGCCTGGTCGGCGTCGACCGTGCAGGTGCCACCGCCAGCGATCGTGACGGTCGTGCCGGACACGGTGCACACGCTGGTCGTTGTCGAGCTGAAGGTGACCGGGTTGCCCGAACCGCCGCCGGTGGCGGACACGGTGAAGGGGGCGTCCCCGAAGGTCTTGCCGCCGAGGGAACCGAAGCTGATCGCCTGGCTGGCCTTGCCGACCGCGACGTCGAACGGCGCGGAGGTGGCGACGGTGTAGTTGGCGTCCGCCGCCCTGGTGGCGGTGACCGCGCAGGTCCCGGTGCCCGAGAGGACGTGGAGCGTGCCGGACACGATCGAGCAGGCGGTGCTGGCGCCGGCGCTGAAGCTGACCTCACCCGAGCCCGAGCCGCCGCTGGTGGTGATCGTCGCGTCGGCAGCGCCGTAGGTGGCGCTCGCCGGGCCGGTGACCGCCAGGGTCGCCTGGGCACCCTTGCCAACCGTGACGTCGAACGGCGCGGAGGTGGCGACGGTGTAGTTGGCGTCCGCCGCCCTGGTGGCGGTCACCGCGCAGGTCCCGGTGCCCGAGAGGACGTGGAGCGTGCCGGACACGATCGAGCAGGCGGTGCTGGCGCCGGCGCTGAAGCTGACCTCACCCGAGCCCGAGCCGCCGCTGGTGGTGATCGTCGCGTCGGCGGCGCCGTAGGTGGCGCTCGCCGGGCCGGTGACCGTCAGGGTCGCCTGGCTGGCGGGGTCGACCGTGATGTCCTGTGGCACAGACGGGGCGGCGTTGTAGTTCGAATCGCCGGCCTGGTCGGCGTCGACCGTGCAGGTGCCACCGCCAGCGATCGTGACGGTCGTGCCGGACACGGTGCACACGCTGGTCGTTGTCGAGCTGAAGGTGACCGGGTTGCCCGAACCGCCGCCGGTGGCGGACACGGTGAAGGGGGCGTCCCCGAAGGTCTTGCCGCCGAGGGAACCGAAGCTGATCGCCTGGCTGGCCTTGCCGACCGCGACGTCGAACGGCGCGGAGGTGGCGACGGTGTAGTTGGCGTCCGCCGCCCTGGTGGCGGTGACCGCGCAGGTCCCGGTGCCCGAGAGGACGTGGAGCGTGCCGGACACGATCGAGCAGGCGGTGCTGGCGCCGGCGCTGAAGCTGACCTCACCCGAGCCCGAGCCGCCGCTGGTGGTGATCGTCGCGTCGGCAGCGCCGTAGGTGGCGCTCGCCGGGCCGGTGACCGCCAGGGTCGCCTGGGCACCCTTGCCAACCGTGACGTCCTGTTGGACCTGTGGGGCGGCGTTGTAGTTCGAATCACCGGCCTGGTCGGCGCGGATGGTGCAGGTGCCGGCGCTGACGAAGGTGACGACGTCCGCGGCGATCGTGCAGACCGGGGTGGTGGCGCTCGTGAAGGTGACCGTGAGGCCGCTGGTGGCGGTGGCGGCGACGGTGTAGCTGGCCCCGCCGACGACGGCCGACAGCGGCGCGCTCGAGGTGAAGCCGATGGCCTGGTCGGCCGGTGCGATCGTGAACGTCTGGTCGACGGGCGGTGCGGGAAGAAAGTCGACCCCGTCGCCCGGCTGCGACGCCCGGATCGTGCAGTCGCCCGCCGCGACGATCGTGACGGTCGTGCCGGCGACGGTGCACACTCCAGCAGTGCGCGAGGCGAACTCGACCGTGAGCGTGCTGTCGACGCTCGCGTACGAGGAGATGTCAAGTGGGGCGTCGCCGTAGGTCGTTGCCGGCAGGAGGGTGAGATCGAAGGTGATTGTCTGGGGTGTCAGGGCCAGGACTTGGAACGGGAGCAGGCCGACAAGGAGGACGGCAGTCAGCGCGGCGGTCACGAAGCGTTTCATGTCGAACCCCTAGGGACAGTGCACGGTGGCGTAGGCTGGATCGCTGGTTCCGCCTGGACCCTTGACGATCAGGAAGACGATGTGGTCGACGGGCGAGCTCGAGTAGTTCGCCGTGACAACCGGGCCCGAGGCAGTCTTGATATCGAGGTTCCAGCTGTAGGAGGTCTCGTTCGTCGAGGACTTGCCGTTGAAGGTCATGACCCCCGTCTTTGTGTTGCAGGACACCGTGAAGTGGGCGACGGGCGCCGGAGTCTTTGTCGGTTTGGGCGTCGGCTTCGGCGTCGGCTTGGGCGTGGGTCGCGGCGTCGGCCTCGGGGTCTTCCGCGGCGTTGGCTTGGGTGTGGGCGTGACCACGGCGGGCGCAACAATCAACGAGGGGTCGGGCGACGGCGACAGGCCCGGCGTGGGCGAGGGCATGGACGCGACGCCCTGCGTCCCGGACGGCGACGGCGACAGGCTCGGCGTCGATGTCGGCGTAGTGATCATCGCGACCTCCGTCGGCTCCGGGGAGGCTGACGGAGCGGGCCCGGCAGTGAGCGCGGGCGCGACGTTCGTGAGCACCAGGATCACGAGGGCGGCGGCGAGCAGGATGGCCGCGGAGTCCCGCCAGATGCGGCGACGCGTGGATACCGTGGCCGCAGCCGGTTCCGCGGCGTGCGCGGCCGCGAGCCCGGCCCGAACTGCTTCGAGAGCGACTGCGGCCGGAACCCGGACGGGCGGCGGCACGACGGGCGCGGCGCCGTCGTCAGTCCCGACATGCCCGGTCTCGGCCGACGCGGCGTCGGCGGCCTCTCGCTCTGCTGCGGCGAAGGCGACGGCCGCGGCGGCGTCCCTGGCGGCGGCATAGGCGGCGACGGAATTGGCGGCGGCGGCAGCCTCCGTGGCAGCCTGGGCGGCAGCAGCCTCGGCCTCGGCGGCCTCCTGGTCGGCCATCGCCAGGGCGGCGGCGTGGCTCGCCCCGATGACACGCTGCCACTCGCCGTCCACGGCGCCGGGGCGCCATTGGACGACCCTCTGCCACTCGCCGTCAACGGCGCCGATGCGCACGGCAATGTCGGTCTCGTCCAGGGCGTGAATGGGCGTGGACGCGATGCGGCGCGCCCGCTCGACGGCTGCGCGGCGGCGACGAAGGAGGAAGGCGATGATCACCCCGGCGACGACAAGGATGATCGCGATCAACAGGAAGGACAGGAGCGGCGGCATGGAACCTCGGCTTGCCGGCACATTCCCGGGCGCCGGCGCTCGGATCCTAGCACCGGACCACGCGCCGCCAATATCGGCGGAATGGCCTATCGGGCCTATCCCTTCGGTGGGGCCGGCTCCCGGTACGTTTCCGCCTCGAGCGCCTCGCCCGAGTCACTCCGGGTGAGCAGGAACAACCCGAATCCGAACAGGACCGTGAGGCCCAGGAACGCGGCCACCTGGCCGCTGCCGGACAGCACCAGCGAGAGCACCGCGAGCCCGAGACAGATGGCGTAGATCACCAGGACCGTCTGGCTGTGCGACAGGCCACTGTCCAGCAGTCGATGGTGGATGTGCCCGCGATCCGGGGTGAACGGCGACCGGCCCGCGGCGAGGCGCCGGACGATGATCCAGAACGTGTCCAGGATCGGCACGCCCAGCACGAGGAGCGCGACGGCCACCTTGGCGGTGCCCAGGATCGAGAGCACGGCGAGCGTGTACCCGACGAACATCACGCCGCTGGTGCCGATGAAGATGGATGCCGGGTGGAAGTTCCAGCGCAGGAACCCGAGCAGCGAGCCGGCCAGGGCGAAGCACAGGATCCCGATGAACGGCTGGCCCACCGCGGTCGTGAGCGAGATCAGGCCAAGGGTCGCGGCCGCGATCAGCCCGATGCCGGACGACAGCCCATCGAGGCCGTCGATGAAGTTGATGCTGTTGATCATGCCCACGATCCAGACCATCGAGAAGCCGACGGCGTACATGTCGCCCAGCTCGATCTGCCCCGGCCCGAACGGATTGTTCAGGTCGTTGATGACGACGCCGGCGGTCACCGCGAAGGCCGCGAGCGCCAGCTGGCCCAGGAGCTGCCAGCGGGCGCGAAGCTGGAACGTGTCGTCCAGGACGCCCAGCACGGTCGCGACGGCTCCGCCCGCCAGGAGCGCGAACAGCTCCGACGGCTGGAGGCTCAGCGGGATCGGCACCGTGCCCGTCTGGGAGTTGATGGCGATCCCACCGAGGGCGACCACCAGGAACGCGATGGCCACCGCGACGCCGCCGCCGCGCGGGATCGGGGCGGCGTTGACCCGCCGGGCGTCGGGCTGGTCGATGTTGTCGAGGCGGATCGCGACCCGGCGGACGAGCGGCGTCAGGACGAGCGACAGGAGCGCGGCGACAACGAACGCGGCGACGAGCAGCGGGAGAACGTCGCCGAACGTCGCGATCAGCTTCACGTCCGGCCCCCGATCTGCTGCACCTGAAGGCCCCGGCTCAGGCGCGGTCGCGAGGGAGACCGGGCACCGGGAACTGCGCAACAAGGGCCAGGATCTCGGCGCGGATCCGTGCGTGGACCGTCGCCTCGTCCCGGTCCCGGATCGCGTCCACGATCCACGCGCCGATCGACCGCATCTCGTCCGGCCCCATGCCCCGGGTGGTGGTGGCCGGCGTCCCGATCCGGATGCCGCTCGCGATGGTGGGCGGGTTCAGGTCGTACGGGATGGCGTTCTTGTTGACGGTGATCCCGACGTCGTCGAGGAGGGCCTCCGCCTCGCGGCCGGTCACGCCCAGCGCGGTCACGTCCACGAGCGCGAGGTGGTTGTCCGTGCCACCGCTGACCAGCCGGGCGCCGGCCGCCGCGACCGTCTCGGCCAGGATGCGCGAGTTCTCGATCGTCCTGGCCTGGTCGCGGCGGAACTCCTCGGTGGCCGCGAGCTGGAAGGCGACGGCCTTGGCCGCGACGACGTGCATGAGCGGGCCGCCCTGGACGCCCGGGAAGACGCTCTTGTCGATGGCCTGCGCCAGCGTGTTCTTGCCGAGCGCCGGGAAGTCGGCACGGTCGATGCCCTCCGGCAGGTCAGCGCGCGCGAAGACGATGCCGCCGCGCGGTCCGCGCAGGGTCTTGTGGGTGGTGGTGGTCACGAGGTCCGCGTGCGGGAAGGGGCTCGGGTGGAGGCCCGCCGCCACGAGGCCCGCGAAATGGGCCATGTCCACGAACAGCAGCGCACCCACGCCGTGGGCGATGGCTGCCATCCGCTCGAAGTCCCAGGTCCTGGGGTAGGCGGACGCGCCGGCCACGACGAGCTTCGGCCGGACCTCCTTGGCCTGCGCCTCCAGGAGGTCGTAGTCGATCCGCTCCGTCTCGCGGGTCACGCCGTACGCGTGGACCTCGTACAGCCGCCCGGAGAAGTTGACCGGGGAGCCGTGGGTGAGGTGCCCACCGTGGGCGAGGTTCATGCCCAGGATGCGGTCGCCGGGCCGGAGGACCGAGAAATAGGCTGCCATGTTGGCCTGCGCGCCGGAGTGCGGCTGGACGTTGACATGCTCCGCGCCGGGGAACAGGGCCAGCGCCCGCGCGATCGCCAGCTCCTCCGCGATGTCCACGAACTCGCAGCCGCCGTAGTAGCGCCTGCCGGGCAGACCCTCGGCGTACTTGTTCGTCAGCCAGGATCCCTGCGCCTCGAGGACCGCCGCGTAGACGTAGTTCTCGCTGGCGATCAGCTCGATCTTGTCGGTCTGCCGGTGGCGCTCGGCCTCCATCGCCGCCCAGATCTCGGGGTCCACGTCGGCGATGGACGCCCACGCGGTGGAGGGGGTGGCGGCGTGGGACACGTGGATCCTCCTGGCGGGATGTCGGACGACGGGGATCGTGGGCCTATTCTCCCACGGCTCGTCGGCCGAGGGCTCCGGCGATGCGCCGTGTCGATCGGGCCCCTGGCTACGCCTCGATGGCGTGGAGCAGGCCGGCCGCCCGAAGGGTCTCGGCGATGTGTGCCGCGGGGATCGCCCCTTCCCGGCGGATCACGGGGAGATCCAGCGTGAAGTCCACCACCGTGGAGGCGGGGCCGCCGTGGATGGGGCCGCCGTCGATGACCAGCGCGAGCGCGTCCCCCAGGAGCGCCGCGATCTCGTGCGCGTCACGGGCGTCGGGCTCGCCGGAGACGTTGGCGGAGGTGGTGGGCAGCGGACCGAGGGCGGCCGCGAGAGCACGTGGGGCCGCGTGGTCGGGGACGCGGACGCCGATGGTGGGGGCACCCCCGGCGAGGACGCGCGGGAGGACGACGCCCGGGCGCACGGGCAGCACCAGCGTGAGCCCGCCGGGCCAGAAGCGCTGGCCCAGGACCCGCGCCGCCGGCCCGACAACGGCCAGCGTCGCGGCCTGTCCGGCATCGGCCAGGAGCACCGCGACGGCCTTCTCCGGTGGGCGCTGCTTGGCCGCGAACAGCCGCTCGATGGCGTCCGGGAGGGCCATGTCCGCAGCGATCCCGTAGACGGTGTCGGTCGGCACGGCCACGATCCCGCCGGCCCGGAGCAGGTCCACGGCCTCGGCTCGCGCCGCGTCGCCGTCGGGGAGGATCCGGGGAGTGGACACGCTCAGAGAGGCGCCGGACGGCTTCGGTCGGGGCTTCCCCGGGGTCGGGGGCATCGGCCGCGGTCGGGGCTTCCCCGGGGTCGGGGGCATCGGCTGCGGTCGGGCCCCGGCTTCATCGGCGGCATCCGAGCCCAGGACGAACGCCTGTGCTCGCGCGCAGCCTCGGCGAGCCGGGCGGCGTTGCGCGAAGCCTCCTTGGGCGGGACCAGCACCAGCGCCTCGATCAGCGCCGCGGACCCGTCCTCCTCCACCGGTGCCGCCAGGTACCGGGCGGACGGCCACAGCTCCACCGGCGCGCTGAGCATCGCGGTGCCGTGCCCCGCGTCGGCGATCATCTCGAGGTCGTTGAGCGCGTCCCCGATCGTCATCACCTGTCCCAGCGGGACACCGGCACGATGCGCCAGCCAGGCCACGGCACGTCCCTTCGAGACCCCGTCGGCGACGAACTCCAGGAACCGCGGGTGCGACACCGTGGGACTGGCGCGGCCGGCGAACACGCGCCGCGCCTCGCCGATCAGCCGCATCGGGGCGGGCGGTTCGCCCGACGAGATCACCTTCGTCATCGGCCGGTCCACGGCCCGGGCGAGGTCGGCGACGAAGGTGGCGTCGCGCCCGTAGTACGAGGAGTAGTCCTCGTAGTGGGGGTCATCGGCGGCCGCCAGGATCTCCTCGAGATTGTGGACGTGCGCCTGCAGGCCGTTGCCCAGGCACCAGGCGATGGCATCCCGGATCACGTCCGGCTCCATGGGCTTGTGGTACAGGAGCCGCCCGACGCGACCGCGCTGCGGCACCACGTCGTCCGGGAGCACCTCGCGGCGCCTGGGCATCGCCCGGATCACGGCGCCCTGGTGGGCGATGATCGGCTCGCTGAGCCCGAGCTGGTTGGCGAAGCCGACGGCCGAGACGGACCGGCGCCCGGTGGCGAGCGAGACATGGACGCCGCGGTCCACGGCTCCCGCGATGGCGGCCCGGATCCGCGGGGAGAGGCGCGTGTCCTGGCCGACGAGCGTCCCGTCGATGTCGAGCGCCATCAGGCGGATCGGGAAGGCCGGAGCGGGACGGACGGCGGGACGGTGGTTCCTCATGGGCGTGCGCCGGACGGTCCGCGGAGCTGCCGGCCGCGGAACCGCCCGGGCCCGGCGCCGGCGGCTCGATCCGCGCCAGGCGCGGCAGCCCGGCGAGGTCCGGCGTCACGGCGCAGCGCCAGCCCGGCAGCCGGGCGGCCGCCTCGAGCACGATCGCCTCGCCCTGGTCCGCCCCGATCTCCAGCAGGGCCACCCCGTCCGCGGCCAGCGTCCCCGGCAGCAGGTCGAGCAGCCGGCGGATGACGTCGAGGCCGTCCGGGCCGCCGTCGAGCGCCTCGCGCGGCTCGAAGGCCAGGTCCGCCGCCAGCCCGGCCAGCTCGCCGCGTGGCGACGTACGGCAGGTTGGCGCAGATCACCGCGTACGACGGCAGGACACGCTCCGGGAGCAGGTCCCCGAGCGTGAACGTCATCCGGTCGGCCACCCCGTGGCCCGCGGCGTTCTCGCGGGCCAGCTGCAGCGCGTCGGGCGACACGTCGATCGCGTCCACGATCACCTGGTCCGCCATCCGGCGCCGGCGGAGGGCCGCCACCAGGGCCACGGCGATCGCACCGGACCCCGTGCCGACGTCCGCGACCCGCAGCGGCGGCGAGCCCGCCGGGCGCGGGGCGGCCGTCAGCCGGGCGCTCACCGCCTCCAGCGCCGCGTCCACGAGGAGCTCCGTCTCGGGGCGCGGGATCAGCGCCCGCTCGTCGGTGGCGATCGCCAGGCCGTGGAACTCGCGGAAGCCGCGGAGGTAGGCGACCGGCTCGCCGAGCTCCCGCCGGGCCACCAGCGCCTCGAACGCGGCCCGGGGCCCGTCACCGACGGGCGCCTCCGGGTGCGCGAGGATCCCCGTCCGGTCGGTGCCGACGGCGTGGGCCAGCAGCAGCTCCGCGTCCAGGCGCGGCGAGGTGGAGCCGGAGGCGGCGAGGCGGTCCTCGGCGGACGCCACCAGGGCGGCGACGGCGACGGCGACGGGGGCGGGTTCGAGCACCGGGGCTACTCGCCGGTCTCCGTCAGGTCGTGGAGACGGTCGGCCTGGTCGGCCATCTGGAGGGCGTCGATCAGGGGGTCGATCTGGCCCTCCAGCACGCCCGGCACGTTGTGGATCGTGACGCCGATGCGGTGGTCCGTGACCCGGTTGTCCGGGAAGTTGTAGGTCCGGATCTTCTCGGACCGGTCCCCCGCCGTGACCATCGTCCGCCGCTCGGCGCTCTGCGCCTCGCGCTGCTTCGCCAGCTCCAGGTCGTACAGGCGCGATCGCAGCACGGCCATCGCCTTGGCCTTGTTCTTGTGCTGGCTCTTCTCGTCCTGGATCTCGACCACGAGGCCGGACGGGATGTGCGTGATCCGGACGGCCGAGTCCGTGGTGTTGACGGACTGGCCGCCGGGGCCGCTGGCGCGCTTGACCTCGATGCGGAGGTCGCGCTCCTCGTCGATCGAGACCTCCACCTCGTCCACCTCGGGCAGGACGATCACGGTGGCCGTGCTCGTGTGGATGCGGCCGCTGGACTCCGTGGACGGGACGCGCTGGACGCGGTGGACGCCGCCCTCGAACTTGAGCCGGCTGTAGGCGCCGTCGCCGGCGACCTCCAGGATCGCCTCCTTGATGCCGCCGATGCCGGTCTCGTTGATGCTCATGAGGTCCGTGTGGAACCGGTGCTCCAGCGCGTAGCGCGTGTACATGCGCAGGATCTCCGCCGCGAACAGCGCCGCCTCCTCGCCGCCGGCGCCGGCCCGGATCTCCACGATGACGTTGCGGTCGTCGTTGGGGTCGCGCGGCAGGAGCGAGACCTTGAGGTCCTCGATCAGCGCCGTCTCGCGGGCCTCGAGCTCCGCGATCTCCTCGCGCACGAGGTCCTTCATCGCGTCGTCCTGCTCCACCTCGCGCATCTGGCGGGCGCCGGCGAGCTGCGCCCGGACGTCGCTGAGCTCCCGGTACGCAGCGACGACGGGCTCGAGGCGGGAGAGCTCGCGGCCGAGCCGGCGGAGCTGGTTGGGATCGCCCAGGACCTCGGGGGTGCCGAGCTGCGCGCCGACCTCGTCGTACTGGCGGGCGAGACCCGCCAGCTTGGCGTCGAGACCTGACTCGTCGGGCATCGGTGGGCGTCCTGGGCCGGCTCAGCCGGCGGCCGGCGGGTCGAGCGGCGAGGCGATCTCGACCGCGACGGGCCCGGCCGGCTGGGTTGAAGCCTGCGCGGGAACGAGGGCCTGGGCGGGGGCGGCAGGGCGGCGTCACCGGTCGCGTCCGCTGCGTCGGCGGCGTCCTGCGTCTCGCGGACCTGGGCGGCCGTCTCGCCGGGGCGCGGCATCGGGTCCCGGGCAAGGCCGAGGCCGCCTTCCGGGATGGGCTCGCCGTCGGCGCGGAGCGCCTCCTCGATCGAGACGATCGCCACCTCGATCATGTCGTCGGTCGGCTGCTTGGTCGTGATCATCTGGACCAGGATCCCCGGCCACATGATCACCTTCACGATCGGGTTGGAGCGGTGCCGGGCGCCCAGCCGGAGCAGCTCGTAGCCGACCGACGCGATGACCGGGATCAGCAGGATCCGGCTGACGACCATCACCAGCGGCGACTGCCGGCCGACGAGGCTGAATGCCAGGATCGACAGCAGGATCACGACCACCAGGAACTCCGTGCCGCAGCGCGGGTGGGCGGTGGGGTACTTGCGGATCGCCTCGGGGCGGAGCGGATCGCCGGCCTCGAGCGCGTGGATCGTCATGTGCTCCGCGCCGTGGTAGGCGAAGACGCGCTTGACGTCCGGTGTGCGGGCGACCAGGGCCAGGTAGCCCAGGAAGATCGCGATCCTCGTGAGGCCTTCGACGAAGTGCTGGACGAGGCTGTTCTCGATGTTGCCCGCGGTGAACGTCGCGATGATCAGCGGCAGGATGAAGAACAGCCCGATACCCAGGACGGCGGTGACCAGCAGCATGATCGCCACGGAGCCCCTGCCGAGCTCGACGCCCTCCTCCTCGGCCTGGAGGCCGGCGGAGCGGATCAGCCACCTCGTGCCGACGACGAGGGTCTCGTACAGGATCACGAGGCCGCGGACGAACGGCCACTTGGCGCCCCTGAAGCCGTGGACGCCGGAGTCGAGGCGCTCGGTCTCGTAGACGATCCGGCCGTCGGGATGGCGCAGGGCGACGGCGATCGCATCGCGACCGCGCATCATCACGCCCTCGATGAGCGCCTGCCCGCCGTAGGAGTATCGAGCCATCGGGTCAGTCTACCGGGTGCGGGGTTTCACTCCGGCGACGGGGCCCACGTCGACGGCGATGGCCGGGTCCGGACCCCTCGGAAGACGCCTTCCGCGGTTCGGCCCCATACTCCGCCCGATGCGCCTCGAACTCACCAAGCGCGGCGACTACGCCGTGCGCGCGATGCTCGCCCTGGCCCGGGGCTCCGGCAACGGGCTTGCTGTCCGCGCGCCGGATCTCCGACGCGATGGCGATCCCGGTCCGGTTCCTGCCCCAGGTCCTCGCGGACCTCCAGCGCGCCGGGCTGATCGAGGCGTCCCCCGGGCGCAGCGGCGGCTACCGGCTGACGCGGGACGCGGGCACCATCAGCCTGCTCGAGGTCATCGAGGCCGTCGAGGGCGACAGCCGCCGGCGGTCGTGCGTCCTGCGGGGCGGACCCTGCGGCATCGACGGGACCTGCGACGTCCACGACGTCTTCTTCGAGGGCCAGGAGGCGCTGCGCGGCACGTTCGCGCGGTCGAGCCTCGCGGAGCTCGCGGGCCCTGCGACGGCGGCTGCGCTCAGGGCGACGGCCGCCGGCTGACCTTACCGTCGCGCCCGACGTCCGTCACGCCAGCCGGCGCTCAACGCCAAACCTGCACGTCACGCCGGCGAACCTGCCATGCCGAGCGGCGCGTCAGGCCAACGGTCGAGCGCGCACGCGCAGCGCCGACGCTGCCAGGCCGACGCTCGCGACGACCGCCCCGGCCGCCAGGACCGCCCCGGCCGCCGTCGCGACGCCGGCGCCGAGCAGCCACCCGACGGCCAGCAGGCCCGTCCCAACGTTGAGCGCGACGAGCCGCGGCGTCGCCGCACGGCCAAGCACCACGCGCTGGACGCCGTGCTCCCGCGGCCCTCCGGGCCCAATCGACGGCAACAGGTGCGTCCACGAGCTGATCAGCACCTGGACCGCCCAGCCGAGCGCGAGTGGCGCGGCGACAAGGGGTGAGGACCACGCCTCGCCGGCTGTCACCAGCCCGAGGGCGGCCGCAAGCACCAGCCCCGCGGCCAGCGTGGAGCCCACCGCGTACCAGCCCACTCCCGCCAGCAGCCCGATGCCCGCCATCCGGTGCCAGCCCGGGTCCGTGGTCCAGGTGCCCCGGGAGCGGTACACGTGCGACGCCTCCAGGACCAGCGCGCCGGCTCCGATCGCGGCGAGGACCGCGCCGCCGCCCGCGACGGCCCCGCGCCCGGTCAGCTGACCGGCCACCACGAGTGGTGCCGCGGCCCCCGTGGCCAGCACCGCCACCACCCCGCTCCCCCGCTGCTCGATCCGCGTCCCGAGGACCGTGGGCAGGAAGTGCAGCAGCGTGGACACGATCACGAGGGAGACGAACCCGATCACGTTGGAGAACGCGTGCGCCGGCCGCAGCGCTGCCCAGCGTTCGATCACCGGGACCCACCCGGCGGCCGCGAGAGTGCCCAGCGATGCCCCGATCGCCACGTTGAGCAGCGCCAGCGAGTACCCGACGATGACGATCGGGCGCCGGATCATCAGCCCGGCGCGCCCCGACGCCCGCACGGCCAGCGCCACGGCCACCATCCCGGCCAGGTAGACGCACCCCCCGGCGGCCGGCACGATCACGGCCGACGGGGCGAACCCGCGCACGCTCACGAGCGCCGCCCCGGCCGCCACCAGCCCCACGGCGGCCGCCCGCAGGCGAACCGGCGCGGGGTTCCCGGCCGCCAGGGCCGCGACGAAGAAGGGCATGACCCCCGCGATCGCGGTGGAGGCGCCCCCGGCCAGCGCGAGATGCAGCGGCAGCCACGGTGGCACGGCCTCGCTGCCTGTCGCGCGCGAGAGGGCGGCGGCCGCCGCGACCAGCAGGAAACCTCCGGCGATGACCAAGGACGCCACGGCCACGCGGCGGTCGTCGGCGCGCCTCGGGCCGGGTCGAAACGGGAGACGCGCGGGCGCGCCAGGGTCGGCACCGGGCGTCGCGGAAGGGGCCGCGCGGCCCCCGTTGTTCGGGCTACTTGTCATCTTCACAAATATGTACTAAGTTACTGATAATTACAGTCACCACCGCAGGGCTGTTCGGACCAAGGGAGTCCGGGCGTGGTGGGCAGGACCCGGGACGGGGAACGACCCGGGTCCACACCGGAAGGAACGCAGGCATGGATCGCACCCGACGCCTCATCACAGCTGTCGCGCTGCTCGGCCTCGTGACGGCCGGCTGCTCCAGGGCGGCCGCTCCAGACTGGTCGTTCGACACGAGTGCGGGCACGCCGGGAGGCGGACAGACCGTCGGCAGCATCTCGACGCCTGCGCCTGCTGCCTCGGCCGCCGCCCCTGCCGCGGGCGCACCCACCGCGAACGCCTCTGCCGCCCCCGCCGCGGCAGCCGCTTCGGCATCCCCGTCCGCGTCCCAGATGGCCGGCATGGGCGAGGCCACCCAGGCGCCCGCCGCGCCCGGTGTGACGGTGGTCCCCGCTGCCACCGGTCCCGTCGCGGACCCGAACGCGGCCCCCTACGTCCTGCGTGACCCGGTCGCGCCGCCCGTCATGTCGGGCACCGTCCACGACGTTGACTTCCCCATCATCGAGAAGGACATCACCGTCGCCAAGGGCTTCGTCGTCCACGCGTGGACGTTCGGCGGCACGGTTCCCGGACCCGTCATCCGCGTGCACCTGGGCGACACGGTCAACGTGCACCTCACGAACCAGGGGCAGATGAGCCACTCCATCGACTTCCACGCGAGCCAGACGGCGATGAACCACCAGATGGTGGAGATCAAGCCGGGCGCGACGTTCACCTACACCTTCAAGGCCGACTACGCCGGCGTCTGGATGTACCACTGCGGGACCGCGCCGGCCCTCCTCCACATCGCCAACGGCATGTACGGCATGGTCATCGTCGAGCCGAAGGGCGGACTGCCCAAGGTGGACAACGAGTTCGCCTTCGTCCAGAGCGAGTGGTACCTCGGCGCCCAGGGCCAGCCGTCCGACTACGCCAAGGCCAACCAGACGGCCCCCGCCCCCGACTTCGTGGTCTTCAACGGCATCGCCAACCAGTACAAGGACAACCCGGTCGCGGTAAAGACCGGCGGGCGGGTGCGGGTGTTCGTGCTGGACGCCGGACCCAACGAGGACAGCTCGTTCCACGTCGTCGGCACCATCTTCGACACGGTGACCAAGGAGGGCATCGCCCTCAAGCGCGGCAACGCCGACGGCTGGGGCTCCCAGGCGGTGGACCTGGCGCCGGCCCAGGCCGCGATCATCGAGTTCACGCCGACCGAGGACGGCATGTACCCGTTCGTGACCCACGCCTTCAACTTCGTGACCCACGGAGCGATCGGGATCTTCCAGGCCGGCGACGGCAACCCGCTCAACTAGCTTCTCCCGTCCCTCGCCGGCGGTCGCCTTCCCCGGGTGGCCGCCGGCTCCTCCGTGCGCCGGCTTCTCCGTGCCCGGCGGCGGTCCCTTCCTGACGCCCGCCGTGATGCTCGCCAACCGTGGGCGTCTAGCGCCGGAGCACATCGGGGATCTCCGGCTCATCGCCCCGCCAGCGTGAGAGCTCCTCGGTCGTGAGGCGCCCGAAGTGGTTCTGGAAGTGCGCGGCGTGCCGCTCGAGCCCGCTGCGCGCCCGCTCCATGGCCGGGCGGTCCCGCACGCGAACGACCACCACGGCTCGGCCGTCATCGAGGGCCCGCTCGTAGACGAGGAAATCCGGCAGCTGGTCCATCGACACGAACTGGAGCATGCGGACGATCCGGGATAGCCGGTTGGGCCTCGATCCGAGAAGGCCGAGCCGGTCGCGGCCGTCGGGGCCGGCGAGGACCTCGACGTCGGCAGCCGCGACACCCTCCGCGACGAGAGCGTCGGCGGCTTCCCGCGCGCGGACCGGGTCGTCTACGACGGCCAGGAGACAGCCCGTGGGGTAGGTGATCATCGAGCGCCTCACGGGACGGGCTCCTCGGCGAGGGACGACGCCTCGTCGTGCCGGTGGCCGGCACCGGCAGCGAGCCCGATGCCCACCACCCCGACGGCGATCAGCGCGGATCCGGCGAGGAACGCCGGGCCGAGGACCTCGCCCAGGACGAGGACGCCGAGCGTCGCGCCGACCAGAGGCTGGGCGAAGAAGGCGGCAGCGGAGACGGCCGGTGGCGCGGCGGCATACCCGCGGTACCAGAGCGACCAGGCGAGAGCCGTGGAGCCGATGCCGAGGTAGAGGACGGCAGCGATCGTCGAAGGCTCGAGCGGCGGAAGGGTCCGTCCGGCGAGCTCGAGGGGCACGAGCGGCAGCAGCAGCACGAGTCCGACCGCGGTGGCCTGCATGATCGCCCGGAAGGCACCCACGGCCGCAACCAGGGGACGGCCGAGCGAGGAGAAGAGGGCCCAGGTGGCCGCCGCACCGACCAGCATGATGTCGCCGGTGAGGCGGGAGGCCGTCGCGGCCAGCTGGTTGTCCGCGCTCACCGGGATCCCCGCGGCGTCGACGCCGGCCGACCGGAGCGCCAGGACCACGACACCCGCCAGCGCCACCGCGACGCCCGCCCAGGCCACCCGACGGACCTTCTCGCCCTCGAGCAGGGCCCCGAAGAGCAGCACGAATGCCGGGGTGGTCGTCGTCAGGATCGCGCCTTCAGCGGCGCCCGTGAGCGACGTCCCGCCGAACTGCAGGAGCATGGTCACCGCCACGACCACGCCAGCCACGACCACGCGGCCGCGCGGCGCCTGGCCCCAGCCGATCCGGCCGCGGAAGGCGATCAGCAGGACCCCGAGCCCCACGGCCAGCCGGAGCACGTTGAGGGTGATCGGCGGGATCTTGTCGAAGGTGCCGGCGGAGACGACATAGAGGCCACCCCACAGGGCGGCGGCGATCACCAGGTCCATGGCAGCGCCGCGGGTGGCGACGCGCGTGCCGGGCGCCGTGCTCACGTCGGTGCCGCGCTCATGTCGGTGCCGCGCTCACGTCTGTGCCGCGCTCACGGTGCCGCGCTCACGTCGGTGCCGCGCTCACGTCGTTCCGGCCTCGGACAGCGCCTCGATCTCGGCCGGTGCATAGCCAAGGTCCGCCAGGACCTCGGAGGTGTGCTCGCCGAGGAGCGGGGGCGCCGTGCGGATCGTGGCCGGGGTGGCCGAGAGACGGAACGGGATCCCCACCTGGCGCACCGCGCCCAGGACCGGGTGCTCCACGTCAACCGTCATCCCGCGGGCCTGCGCCTGCGGGGACGCGAACGCGGCAGGGATGTCGTTGATCGCCCCGGCGGGGATCTCGGCAGCGTCAAGGGCGGCGAGCCATTCCCCGGTGGGCCGGGCGAGGAACCTCTCGGCCAGGAAGGAGCGCAGCTCGGCGCGATGGTCAACGCGGCCGCCGTTGGTGGCGAACCGCGGGTCCGAGGCGAGGTCCGGCAGCCCGAGCGCGTCACAGAGACGCGGCCACTGGCGCTCGCTGCCCACGCCCACGGCGATGTCCCCGTCCGCGGTGCGGAACGTCTCGTACGGGACGAGGTTCGGGTGGGCGTTGCCGAGGCGACCGGGCGCGCTCCCGGAGACGAACGCGTTCTGGGCCTGGTTCACGAGGATGGCGAGCGTGGATTCGAGCAGCGAGACGTCGATCCGCTGGCCGGGCGCGGTGGTGCGCGCCCTGCCGAGGAGGCCCGCCAGCACCGACACGGCCCCGAACAGCCCCGTCACGACATCGCTGATCGCCACGCCAACCTTCGTCGGCCGGCCGCCGTCCCCGTCCGGTGCACCCGTGATGGACATGAGCCCGCCGGTCGCCTGCACGGTGAAGTCGTACCCGGGCTTCTGCGCGTCCGGGCCGTCCGGACCGAAGCCCGAGATCGCCAGGTGCACGAGATCGGCGTTCAGCTCGAGCAGCACGTCGTCACTGAAGCCCAGCCGCTCCAGGCCACCCACGCGGAAGTTCTCGACGAGGACGTCCGAGGCGCGTAGCAGGCGGCGGAAGACCTCGCGACCCGGCTCCTGCTTGAGGTCCAGCCTGACCGAGCGCTTGTTGCGGTTGACGGCCAGGTAGTAGGCCGCCGTCCGCGTCCCGGCAGCCTCGTCCCCCACCCAGGGCGGGCCCCAGCCGCGCGTCGCGTCGCCCTCCGGCGGCTCCACCTTGACCACGTCCGCGCCCAGGTCGGCGAGCAGCATGGTGCAGTACGGGCCGGCGAGAACCGTCGAGCAGTCGGCAACACGGATCCCGGCGAGCGGGCCGGGGGCGGAGGCGTACATGGGGGCCATGCGGCTGATGGTAGCGAGCGGGCGTCGGCCGACGCGTGGTTGGCGAGGCCCCGGGCGGCTGGTCAGCCCTCCAGGGCCTCGGGCGCTGCCTGCGCGGCCTGGCGCTGCCTCGCTCGGGCGCTGCCGCCGCCTGTGGCTCCGGGATCGTGATGTCCACGACCTGCGCGCCGGTGGCCGCGACCAGGTCTGCCGGAGCCAGGTGGACGTTCACGCCCCTCGCTCCCCCGCCGATCGCCACGACCTCGAGCCCCTCGATCGAGGCGTCCACGATCACCGGCCACGGCCGCCGGGCCCCGAAAGGCGTGATGGCGCCGCGCACGTACCCGGTCTCGGCCTTCGCCTCCTCCTCGGTGGGGAGCGTGAGCCGGTTGGCCCCGAGCAGCGCCCTGAGCTTCGGCCAGTTGAAGCGGCGCCCGCCGGGGACGAGGACGAACAGGAAGTCGTCCGCGGACCGCCGGACCAGGATGGACCGGAGCAGCGAGCCGAGCGGCACGCCCTGGAGCCGCGCGCTCTCCTCGGCGCTGCGCGCGATCTCCGTGCGGACGACGCGGAACGGAACGCCGGCGGCCTCCAGGGCCGCGATGGCCGGGGTGGCGGTCGGCGCGGAGGTGGCCGGAGGTTCGGGAGCACCAGGGCGTTCGGGGATCACGGGCTGGTCGGTCATCGGCGAAGGGTAGCGCGGCGCAGGCTGCGCTCCCGTCCCGGGGCCCGCGGGCGGCGGATTCGGCGGCACTCCGGGCGTGGCGCTAGCATCCGCGCATGACCGAACAGACGTCCCAGACCCCCACAGCCCACGTCCCCACCCTGATGACCGTCCACGCCCACCCCGACGACGAGGTCATCGGCACGGGCGGGACCATGGCCCAGTGGGTCGATGCCGGCCGTCGCGTCGTGCTGATCACGTGCACCCGGGGGGAGATGGGCGACATCGTGGTTCCGGAGCTGGACACGCCCGACAACCACCGACGCCTGGGCGAGATCCGCGCCGGGGAGCTCGAATCCGCGATGGCTGCCCTCGGCGTGACCGAGTGGGAGAACCTTGGCTACCGCGACTCGGACATGATGGGCCGGCCCGGCAACCGGGACCCGCGAACCTTCTGGCAGGCCAACCTGGACGAGGCGATCGGCCGCCTGGTCTGGATGGTGCGGCGGTACCGGCCGGACGTGATGACCACGTACAACGACTTCGGCGGGTACGGGCACCCTGACCACATCCGGACTCATCTCGTGGCGGTGGGCGCGTTTGCGCGGGCCGGCGACCCGGCCTGGTACCCGGAGCAGCTGGCGCCTGAGCACGGCGGCACCGGCGCGCCCGAGGCGGAGGGCGGCCTGGCACCGTGGGCCCCCGCGAAGCTGTACGAGCAGGCCATCCCGGCGTCTGTGCGCTCCGCGCTCCAGGACCGGATGGAGGCGGTCGGCGAGCGCTCCTTCTGGTCCCCGCCCGAGGACGCCACGCCGGAGCAGCTCGCGGAGTTCGAGGCGTTCGCCGCCCGGATGCTGGTCCCCGACGAGGCGATCACGGCGTGGGTGGATGTCACGCCGGCACTCGACCGCCGCTGGGCCGCGATGCGGGCCCACGTCACGCAGATCTCCGACGACAACCCGTTCGTCCGCTTCGGCGCGGACGCATGGCGCGACTTCTGGTTCCGCGAGGCGTTCGTGCGCCGCGAATCCCGCGTGCCCGCGCCGGACCGGGAGACAGACCTGCTGGCGGGGCTGGAGGACGGCGCACCGCGCCCGACCGGCTGGGGCTGATCCCGGCACGGCCCCCGCGCCCTCATGCGCCCCGGCCTACCAGCTGAGCAGGCCCTTGGACGCGCCCCAGACCTGGTCCATGACCACCTTGCCCGACCCCATCGGGTCCATGAAGTTCGGCTGCGCCTTGCCCATGATCAGGTGCGGGCGGATCCCGACCTGGGCCAGCGACTTGCCGCTGAACGTCAGCTCCAGGGTGATCCCCTCCATCGTGGGCTCGGACCACGTCTGGTCGAACACGAGGTTGCCCAGGGCGTACCAGATCGGCTTGCCCTTGTAGACCTCCATGCCCTCCGCCCAGTGCGGGTGGTTGCCGATGACCAGGTCCGCGCCCGCATCGATCGCCAGGTGGCCGAGGTTGCGCTGTCCGGCGCTCGGCTTCGCGTGGTACTCGACGCCCCAGTGCGGGAACACGATCACGATGTCGGCGCCGGCCTTGCGAGCGGCTGCGATGTCCTTCTGGAGGAACGCCTTGGTCATCCTCGCGCTGCCCGGGGTGGAGGGTCCGGACGCATAGTAGGCGGCGATCGTGTCGTAGCCCAGGATCCCCACCGTGACGCCGCCGGCCTTGAGCAGGGACGCGGTGTGCGCATCGGCGGTGTTCTTGCCGGCGCCGGCGTGCTTGATGCCGTAGTCGTCCAGGTTGCCCTGCGTCGAGACGATCCCCGCCTTGCCCGCGTCGCCGATGTGGTTGTTGGCGAGCGAGACCCAGTCGATGCCGGCGTCCACGAGCCCGGCGATGTTCTTGGGGTTGGCCGAGAAGACCATGCCCTTGCCGTGCCAGTGCCAGTTGTCCGGCGCCGGGTTCTCGAAGTTGGCGATCGCGATGTCCGCGCCCCTGGTCAGCTGTCGGACGTCGCCGGCGTTGCCCGTGCGCTTCGTGTACGGCAGGTCCCAGCCCATGGGCGAGCAGTTCTTGCAGTGGCCGGTGATCGACACCGTTCCGCCGTTGAACGGGAACTTCGCTCCGGCCTTCGCGGCCGTGATGGCCTGGGAGACGCCACGGTCCAGCATGATGTCGCCTCCCGCGACGAGGGTCCAGGCCTTGCCCGGGTCATAGGCCGGGGTGCCGCCGGCCGGGACCGCGAGGTTGGCCGTCAGCTTCCAGCCGCCCAGCGAGCCGACCCGGCCGACGCCGAACAGGGCGTCGGATCCCCAGGCGAGCGCCCTCACGGCGGGCGTGACCTCATCCGCGCGGAGGAACCCGAGACGGGTGCGGTGCTTCGCCAGGTCTGCGGACAGCTGCCCCGCGGACGGGAACGTGACGAGGTGCGCGCCGAGGGCCGACCGCTTCACGCCCAGCGAGGCGAGGATGGCGTCTGCGTCCCTGTCCACCAGCACCAGCGCGTCGTACGGTGAGGATCCGGCGGCGATGCCCTTGACGTCCGCGGCTCGGGCGCTCGTGCGACCCGTGCGGAACTGCGTGACGGGCACGATCGCCACGTCGGCCAGGGCGGTGTCCGCCGTGGCCGGCGGCGCGGCTGCGGGCGAAGGGCTGGCGCCGGGGTCGTCCGAAGGCTGGGTCCCCGTGGGGCCGGCCGAGGCGTTGCCCGGGGTGCTTGCCTCGGGGGTATCCGTCGAGCCGGGCCCGGGCGTGCCCGTCACCGCTCCCACCACGCCGGGTGCGGCGGGGCCCGCACCGCCGGATCCAACGTGGAATAGACCGGTACCGAAACCCATGCCGACACCGAGAACGAGCGCCGCGACGATCAGCGCCGGCAGGAGCCAGGCAGGACGGGTGGCCGCTGGAGCCGTGGTGTTCGCCGGGTGCGCACCGCTGCGGGAGTTCTGGCGACGGGGATCGAAGCTGGGGTCACGCACGCTCACGCCGCCAAGCGTACCCGAACAAGAGGAACGCCCCGTCCGGGCGGGCGGACGGGGCGTGCGAGGAATCGGGAAAGGATGGCGGACCCGACCGGATTCGAACCGGCGATCTCCAGCGTGACAGGCTGGCATGTTGGGCCGCTACACCACGGGTCCGCGACCGGTGGCGGATCATATCAGGGACCCCGTGTGGTCGCCACCGTGGTCGCGGGGATCTATAGTCTCCCAGTCGCGCCTGTGCCCGCCGCCGTCGGGAACGAGTCGGGCGCCCGTGAGGGAGATTCCACCCGTGCCCATGGTTGCCCCAACCCCGGCCGCAGCGCAGGTGCGCGCCCGCTGGAAGCTGTACGTCAGCCTCGGCGTCGGGCTGGTGATCCTGGGCATGGTCGCACTCGGAAACCTGGTGAGCGCCACCCTGGTCACGACGGCCATCGTCGGGCTCGCGCTCATCGTCGCGGGGTTCGTCCAGATCGCCGGAGCCCTGACGACCGGTGCCGGCATGGGTCGGGTCATCCTCAGCGGGCTCCTCGGGGTGCTCTACGTGATCGTGGGCGTCGACATCATGACCGACCCCACCAAGGGCGCCATCACGCTCACGGTCGTCATCTCGGTGATGCTGGTCTTCGGTGGCCTCCTCCGGATCGTCGGCGCCGCCACGGGGCAGACCGGGCACCGCGCGGTGAACGCGATCGTCGGCGTCATCAGCATCCTCTTGGGCGGCTGGCTGTTCTCCGGCATCCCGACGACCGGGGTCGCCATCGGCCTGTTCGTCGGCCTCGAGCTGGTCATGGCCGGCGTCACCTGGATGTTCCTCGGCTGGTCGGCCCGTACCGCCCCGGCGGACGCGGCTCCCGCAGCCGCCTGACCCGACGCAGCTGGAGGCCGACGGATGACGCTGAGCGCATACCCCGCCGCGAGGACCCGGGCCCGCGAACGCTGGCACGTCCTGGCCGATCGCCTCCGGACGATCCGCCCGGAGGCGATCGCCAAGGGTGTCATCGGACTGCTCCTGGTCGCGGTGTCGGCGCAGCTGGCCGTGGCCTCGTGGCCGGCGCTGGCGCCGTTCGTCGTCGGTGCGGTGCTGGCCTACGCGGTCCTGCCGCTTGCCAACCGTCTCGACACGTTCATGCCGCGGTTCCTCGCCGCGCTCCTGGCGGAGCTGGTCGCCGTCGGCCTGCTGCTGGGCATCGCGGCCCTCGTCATTCCGCCGGTGATCAGCGGCCTGGGCGTCGTCGTGCAGAAGCTGCCGGCGCCCGAGGCGATCCGGGCGGCGGTCGCGGCGCTGCAGGACCAGGTGGGCACCACCATTCCCGAACCGATGCGGACGATCGCGCTCAGCCTCATGGCGCAGACGACCGCCAACCTGCAGGGCTCGCTCCACGGGTTGACGGACCAGGCGGCCAGCGTCCTCACCGACCAGATCCTCGGGATCCTCGGGACGGCTTCCAATCTGCTCGGGCTTCTCGTCATCCCGGCCTGGATCCTGACCATGGTGTCGGACGAGCGGGCCATCAAGCAGCGCGGCGCACGCATGTTCCCCGAGGCGGTCCGCGCGGACGTGGCCGCGCTGTTCCGGATCGCGGACCGGGTGGCATCGACATTCCTGCGCGTGCGGATGCTCCTCGCGATCACCACCGGCGTCTTCGTCTACGCAGGCGTGACCATCGCGAACCAGCTTGGCGCGGGAGACGGCACCTACGCGGTCGCGGCGGCCGTGCTGCTGGGGGCGCTGCAGCTGATCCCCGAGCTCGGCTACATCCTCGGCTTCGTGTTGCTCCCTATCGCGCTCGCAATCGGTGGACCCGGCGTCCTTGGCGTCATGGCCGTCGTCTACATCGCGTCCGTGAAGGGTGCCTCGATCCTTCTCGAGAGCCGGCTGAGCCGCGGCGTCCTCGACGTCCACCCCGGACTTCTCATCCCCGCGATCGTGGTCCTCAGCCAGTTCGGCCTGATCTGGCTGTTCGCGGCGGCACCGTTGGTCGCGATCACTCGCGACCTCGTCCGGTACGCGAATGCCCGCCTCTCCGAGCCGTCCAGTCCCGCCGGTGTCCTGCCCGGCGAGCGGGCGACAACCACGGGCGCCGGACGGGCGTCGAAACCGGTCCCGTCCGCCTACAAGGCCCCGGCACCGGCCGCCACGGCTCGAGCGGCGTCCTCGGCCTCGCCGGGCACGGGCGTTCGAACCGCCGCACCCGTCGCCGTCGTCGGGGCCACGGCCGTCGCCGCCACGGCCGCGGCCAGCACGGTCGCCCCCGCGCGCATGACCCTCCCTGCCGTGCGCCGGACGCCCACCCCCGCCGTCTACGCCAACCTGCAGCCCAGGACCGGGGCCCGCCGGCCGTCCGCCACCCAGAGGAGCACCCAGCCGTGAGCGACGATCCCGGCCGGCAGACCGAGACCATGGCCGAGGAGGCCGCAGCCCTGGCCCAGGCCTACATCCAGCTCACCGAGACGGATGCCACCCCGCTCGACGCCGCCGCTGCCCTCGAGAGCAGCGACTCCTACGGCCGCGTGCCGGTACTCGTGCGGATCCGGCGTCAGCCGCCCATCAACCCGGTCTGGCTGCTCGTGGCGATCGGGCTGGCCGCGTCCGGGTTGTTCCTGCCACTGGTCGCCGCCCTGAAGGCCATGATCATCGTGGGCGCGGTCGTGGCCCTCATCGTCGGGATCATCTCGCGGCTGGTCATCCGCGTGCCGTCGGGGTCCGTCGGGCTGGTCGTCAGGGCCGGGCGTCACGACCGCGTCTTCGCGGCGGGCAACCACTGGGTCCTCCCGTTCTACGCGCTGTCCCACCTGGTCACGACGCGCGAGGTCGCGTTCGACGTCCCGGTGAACGAGGTGCGATCCTCCGACGGCGTCGGCGTCGCGGTCGACACACTCCTGACCCTCCGGATAGCCGACCCAGTGAAGTTCGCCTACTCCGTCACGCCCAGCGACGCGGACCAGCTCGTCCAGGCAAGCTGCCAGGACGCCGTCCGGACCCTCGTCCGCGGAATCGAGGCGATGGCCGCGCTCGATCTCGGAGCGGGGCAGGCAGATTCGCTGCGCCACGTCATCGACCCCAAGCTCGACGCGTTCGGCATCGGCGTGAGCGGCGTCGCATTCACGCGCATCACGCTCCCCGCCGCGCTCACGGAGTCCCTCGAGGCGCGGCGTCTCGCGTCGCTCCAGCTCGCCGAGCAGGCGGAGACCTACGCCCTCGACAAGCGCAAGATCGCCGACCAGGCCGCGCTCATCGCCCAGGAGGCAGAGTCCCGGATCGCCGCCGTGGACCACGAGGCCACCGCCGAGGCCCTACGCCTGGCGAAGATGGAGGAGCGGATCCTGGCCAACCCGAACGCCGCACGCTACGACTTCGAATTCCGCGCAGCTGCGCGTGGCCGAGCAGCTGGCAGGCAACAGCCGGGCGGTCGTGTCGCTCGGCGCGGGCGATGTGTTTCCCAGGCTCCTGCTCGCGCGCGAGACCGACCCGGGAGCCGGAGCCGCCGCGAACACAACCCCGGAGGCGTGACCTTCGCGGGAGCCTGACCCCGGAGGTGTGACCTTCGCGGGAGCCCGACCCCCGCGGGGCCGGAGCCTCGCGACGAGTGCAAAGAACGATGGAGCCCCGGAGGTCTGACCTCCGGGGCTCCAGTCGATCCGGGGCAGCGTGCGCCAGGGCAGGGCGCAGCCACCCGCCGCTCAGCTGTAGCGGTATGACGTGCGATCCAGCTCATAGGTGTCCGGGCCGATCGGCGGCGCCGCCAGCTGCGCGAGCATGCCGGCCGCTGCGATGACGCCCCAGACGATGAGGTAGAACCAGCTGTCCCGGATCAGCCTGCCGACCTCGGTCCAGTGGATGTTGCCGGACGGGATCTGGCCGGTGAGGATGAACCAGCCGGCAAGGATGGCGGCGGCACCGCCGAGCCCGCTCAGGACGATGACCAGGAGCCGCGGCACGTTGAGGGCGAGGACGGCGATGGCCACGACGACACCGAGGGCCAGCCCGATGACGAACGCGATGATGCCGTACTCGTTGCCGATGAGGCCCCAGGCCGCGGTGCCGATCGCATAGCCCACGGCACCACCCAGCAGCGCGATCGCCGCGTAGTAGTAGAGATAGGCGAACAGCGCGAAGACGACCGCGAGGACCAGGCCGACGAGCCAGCTCGTCAGCGTGGCGAAGGTGCCGTCCCCGAAGAGCGCGGAGACCGCGTCGGTCCCGACGTTGAAGCCGACGAACAGGCCCCAGATCGGCAGCAGGATCAGGAAGAACCGCCAGCCGCCGAAGGCGAAGGCCAGGCCGATCACGGCGGCCACGAGTGCGATGATGAACTGCATTCCTCTCCTCCTTGGGCGCCGTCCATTCGTTCGGCGCCACGTGACCCGATCATACTGACCCGCGCCGGCACGTTTCCCGCCGTCGTGCGCAGCCGCGCTATGCTCGCCGGGCCATGGCCCGCATCGATCTGCGCTCCGACACCGTCACCCACCCCACCGACGCGATGCGCCGCGCGATGGCGGCCGCGGACGTCGGCGACGACGTCTTCCGCGACGACCCGACCGTCAATGCCCTGGAGGAGCGGGGTGCCGCGCTCCTCGGCAAGGAGGCGGGCCTGTTCGTCGCCAGCGGCACGATGGGCAACCTGGTCACGCTGATCGCACACCTCCCACGCGGCCACGAGGCCATCGCGGGCGCCTCCACTCATACCGTGATGGACGAGGCGGGCGGCCATGCCGTGGTTGCCGGGGCCACGGTCCGTGCCCTTGCCGAGCGCGCCGACGGGACCATGGATCCCGCGGACATCGCCGGCGCATTCCGGGATCCAACGGACTACCACGAGCCCGTCACGAGCCTGGTCGTCCTGGAGAACACGCACGCCCACAGCGGCGGCCGGCCGCTCTCCCTCGAGTACACGCGGACGGTGGCGGCCATCGCCCATGAGCGCGGCGTGCCACTCCACGTGGACGGCGCACGGTTCTTCAACGCGTGCGTGGCGCTGGACGTCGCCCCGGCCGAGCTTGCTGCCCCGGCCGACACCGTCACGTTCTGCCTGTCCAAGGGCCTCGCGGCTCCGGTCGGCTCCGTCGTCGTCGGGTCTGCCCCGTTCATCGACCGGGCGCGCCGAGCACGCAAGCTCGTCGGCGGCGGGATGCGCCAGGTGGGCGTGTTGGCCGCGGCCGGCCTCGTGGCCCTCCAGGACGGCGAGGCCGGGATGATCGGCCGCCTGGCCGAAGATCACGCCAACGCCCGCCGCCTGGCCGAGGGCCTCGCGGAGCTGACCGGCGTACGCAGCCCCGGCGGCATCGCCCAGCCGGACGACGGTCCCCTGGATCCAGCGCGCAGCGTCACCAACTTCGTCATATTCCGCGTGGACCGGGACCGCGCCGCATTCCTCGCCGCGATGGAGGCGCGCGGGGTGCTGATGGTCCCGTACGCGCACGGCCAGATCCGCGCCGTGACCCACGCCGGGATCACCGCGGCCGACGTGGACCGGGTGGTCGCGATGGCCGCGGAGGCGCTCCGCGAACTGGCACCGATCACCGCCGGTGCCCACCCGGCGGGCACGGCCTGATCGCGATCAACTCCGCCGACCCAACAACGGGCGCCCGACCCACGCCACGGGCGCCGGAGGAAAGATGACCCACCCCGTCACCCGCCTTGAGCTCCCGCGACCGGCCCCCGTCGCCGACGCCGGAACGCTCGACGCGCGCCTCTACGACCTGGTCGAGGCCCGCGTCCGGCGCCTCACCGCGGACAACCCGATCCTGGCCACCGGCCTCGGCATCCACGAGCACGACCACCGGCTGGGCAATTCGAGCCGCGAGGCCGCGCTCGAGGAGATCGCCGCGGAGCGCTCGCACCTCGCGGCCATCGAGGCACTGGACCCGGCCGACCTGTCAGGTGAAGCCCGCTTCGAGCGGGACCTCGAGCTGCACAACGTGCGCCTCAACCTGTTCGAGAGCGACGTGGTGCGTCGCTGGGAGCGCCGCGCCAGCGCCGCGGGAGATCTCGGCGACGCGGTGTTCCTGCTCTTCGCCCGCGGAGCGGCCCCCCTCACCGAGCGCCTGGAGCGGATCACGGACCGCCTCGAGGCGGCGCCGGCGTTCCTTCTGGCCGCACGGTCGCGAGCCCAGGGCGCCCAGGTCGCGATCTGGCAGCAGACGGAGGCGCGCTACGCCTCGGACCTGCCGTCGCTGTTCGCCGAGGTCCGTGCGGCCGCGGCCCCCGTGCTCGGCGAGCGGGCCCTCGCCCGCCTGGACCGTGCGATCGGTGACGCCAACGTCTCCCTCGAGGCGCACGGCGGGTGGATCCGCGAGACCCTCGAGCATGCCGCCGACGATTGGCCCCTGGGCACCGAGCGCTACGACGAGCTGGTCCGCCTGCGCGCCTTCGGCGACATGGACGCGGACGCGATCCTGGAGATCGGGTACGAGCAGCTGCGCCTCAACCTCGAGGCGCGCCTCGCAGCCGCACACGAGCTGGACCCCGATGCGGACCTGGCGACGGTCATCGACCGCCTCAAGCACGATCACCCGGCGACGTTCGAGGAAGCGCTGGACGGCTACCGGGACGTGATGGCGCGGGCGCGGGCCTATCTCATCGAGCACGACCTGGCCACGGTCCCGGACGACGAGACCATCGAGGTCATCGCAACGCCCGAGTACCTGCGGAGCGTGATGCCATTCGCGGCCTACTTCTCGCCCGCTCGATTCGACGCCGACCAGCGGGGCCTCTACATCGTCACGCCGGCGGTCGACGACGACCCCAATGCGATGCTGGAGCACTACTGGGCCTCGATCTCGAACACGAGCATCCACGAGGCCTACCCGGGCCACCACCTTCAGCTGGCGGTGGCCGCGAAGCACCCCAGCCTGACCCGGATGCTCACCGACGCCCCGGAGTTCGTCGAGGGCTGGGGCATGTACTCCGAGCAGATGATGCGCGAGCAGGGCTTCGATGCGGGTCCAGCCTTCCGGACGGCGCTGTACACGGACGCCGTCTGGCGGGCGTGCCGGATCATCCTGGACGTCCGGATGCACCGGGGTGAGCTGACGCCCGAGGAGGCGACGGACTTCATGGTCGAGCACACCTCGTTCGAGACGGCGAACGCCCGGGCGGAGGTCCGCCGCTACACCTATACCCCCGGCTACCAGCTGAGCTACCTGCTGGGGAAGGTCCTGATCCTGGGCCTCCGCGGCGAGGAGCAGCGTCGCCGCGGCGCCGCGTTCTCGCTCAAGGCATTCCACGACACGCTGCTGCGCAATGGCTCGCTGCCCATCGCATTCCACCGCCGCCTGCTGCGGGGGGATGCCTGAGGCGATGGACGTCATCCCGGCGATCGACGTCGTCAAGGGGCGCTCCCGGGTCGTGTACTGGCCAGGCGCCTCTGCCGGCATCGGCACGCCGACGGACCGCCCGGACCGGATCGCGGAGCAGTTCGTTGCCCAGGGCGCGCGCATCGTCCACCTTGTGGACGTGGACGGGGCGCAGCGCTCGGCACCCGCCAACCTGGAGGCCGTCGGCGCGGTCGCCGCACGCGTCGCCGTGCCCCTGCAGCTGGCCGGCGGCCTGGAGGAGGCGGACCACGTCCGGCTGGCTTTTGCCGCCGGGGCCACTCGCGTCGTGATCTCGGCGGCCATCGCGGACCGCCCGGAGGCCCTCGCCGCATGCCTCGCCGTGGCCGGCGACTGGCTTGCCATTGGCCTGGATCCGCGCCCGGACCGGATCGCCGCGTTCCCGTGGCGGCGACCGGTTCCGCCGACACTCGATACGCTGGTCGAGGAGATGGTCGCCCGGGGCGTCCGCAGGCTGGTGCTCAGCCACGGGGGCGCCGCGCCGGATCCCGGCCTGCTGGAATCCCTCGTTCGCCGTCACGACGCCGACATCCTCGTCGCGGGCGGTGCCGCGGACCTGGCCGGCGTGAGCCGGCTTCGCGACGCCGGCGTCGCCGGACTCATCCTCGGGGAGGCGCTCCTCTCCGGAGCCATCGACCTCCCCAGCGCCATGGAGGCTGCCGCATGACCATTCGCCGCCACCTCGCACTGGCCGTCACCGCGCTCGCGGTCCCGGTCCTGTTCGCCGCGTGCTCGGCGGGATCGTCTGGCGCCGCCAGCCTCCCGCCCATCCCCTCCCAGGCGCCCGCGACGGCCAGCGCCGCAGCGACGCACCCGGGGCCCACCTATCCACCCGGCTGCCCCACCTCGCAGCCGGCGCCGCTCCCCGCGGGCGAGACACGCACCGTCACGATCACCACCGACAAGGGCGACATCGTGATCAAGGTCGAGGGATCGCTCTCCCCGATCGCCGCGGGCAACTTCGTGGCGCTGGCCGAGTGCGGCTACTACGACGGCGTCGTCTTCCAGCGCCTCGTGCCGGGCTTCGTCATCCAGGGCGGCGACGGGCAGTTCGGCCGGTCCCCCGACGTCATCCCGAACCTCGTGGGAGGCGGCGGACCGCCCTACACGATCAAGGACGAGCCGGTGACGGCCCCCTACATCAGGGGCGCCGTCGCGATGGCCAAGACCGCGAACCCTGACAGCGCCAACTCGCAGTTCTTCATCGTGCTCGACGACCTGACCGGGAAGCTCGACACCGTCTACCAGGTGTTCGGGCACGTCACCCAGGGGATGGACACGGTCGATACGATCGCCGCCATGCCCAACGCCGGACCGCCGAGCAACGCCGCCCTCGACCCGGTTGCCATGACCAAGGTCACCGTCAGCAAGCCGTAGCGTGTCCCTGACCACCCAGACGAGGAGACTGCCCATGACCAGCGTCGTCATCGCCACCGAGGCCGGCAAGATCGAGGCCGACCTGTTCACCGACGGTGCGCCCAAGGCCGCCGCCAACTTCGTGAAGCTCGCCAAGTCCGGCTTCTACGACGGCGTCATCTTCCACCGCGTCATCCCGGGCTTCATGATCCAGGGCGGCGACGGGCAGTTCGGCAAGAAGGCCACGCTCGACACCGGGCGCGTAGGCACCGGAGGACCGGGCTACAAGTTCGACGACGAGCCTTTCACCGGCAGCTACTCCCGGGGCACCCTGGCGATGGCCAACGCGGGGAAGAACACCAACGGCTCGCAGTTCTTCATCATGCACGCCGACTACGCGCTCCCGAAGAACTACACGATCTTCGGCGTGGTCACCAAGGGCCTCGACGTCGTGGACGCGATCGCCACCGCGCCGCGCAACAGCCGGGACCTCCCGAACGCCCCCACCGCGATCACCTCGATCACTGTCCTGGACGAGACGTAGCCCGACCCGTCTGCCGGCCAGGAATGCCTCCGCGCGACCAGCCGGAGCATTTCAGCAGCATTAAGGGATTTACACCAAACCCGCAATCAAAACCCTTCCCAAATCCACAGTATCCCGCTAGGATATGGACGCTGCAAGTCAGCCAGCGCTGCCCCAGCATCAGGATCATGGGTAGGTAGGGTTAGGGTAGTCGGTTCAGCCGACGCGATAGATGATCCTGGCGCGATGGCAGAAGGTCCGCCGCAAGGTGGACACCTTCACCGGGACAGCAACGAGGCGGCTCCTCCGGGAGCCGCCTCGTACGTTTCCATGGCACGACGACGGGCCTCGCGGGCAGCCGCCTGCGAGGGCGGCGGTACGATGGTCCCGCGACACGCGACACCCACCGCCGGAGGCCGTCATGAACCAGCTGTTCGTCCTCTCCTTCGACACCGAGGACGCCGCAACGCAGGCGCTGCACTCGCTGCGCAGCCTGGAAGGCGCCGGGAAGGTGCACTTCGAGGACACGGCAGTCGTCACCCGGGACGCCGACGGGACAGCGCACGTGAAGAACGAGGTCAGCGCGGCCACCGAGGTCGGGGCTGGGATCGGCGGGGTGGTCGGGCTCATGGTCGCGAGCGTCCTGTTCCCCGTCGTCGGCCTGGCGGTCGGGGCGGCCGTCGGCGCGGGTATCGGTGCGCTCACCCACAAGGGCGTGGACGGGAAGTTCGTCGAGGAGGTCAAGGCCGACCTCGAGCCGGGCAAGTCCGCGCTGTTCATGGTGACCCAGGAGGTCAACGCCGGCCTGCTCGTCGCCGCCCTGCGCCCCTACTCGGGGACGGTGATCCAGACCTCGGTCGACGAGGAGTTCGAGCAGTCGCTGCGCGAGGCGCTCAAGCGAGCCTGACGCGCAGGCGGACGGCAGGCGGGCAACGCGAGGGGCGGGCGGCAGGCAGGCGGGCAACGCCAGGTAGATGAGCGCCAGGCAGGCGAGCAGCCGCCGGGCGCCGTCAGATCGGGCTGCTATCCTGTGCGGACCGCGACGCCCGCCGTCGCGTGTCGCGCGCCTGTAGCTCAGCGGATAGAGCGTCGGCCTCCGGAGCCGAAGGTCGCAGGTTCGAATCCTGTCGGGCGCGCCAGTACCCACTTTTTCGCCGGCTGAACGCGCTCCGGCAGCGCGAGCGCGAGGCCCAGCGAGTACGCCTCCGGCGTGAGTCGAGCGCCGACGAACTCCGGGCCGCGGACGACGATCCGTTCGTAGATCGAGTGCAGCAGCTCCGCCCTGCCCTCCGGAGTCGCCCTGGCCCACGTCTCGGGTAGCGCCCGCAGCCTGGCGACCACCTTGTCCGGGGCGATGCCCGTGCCCGGACGCTTGCCGGAGTCGATCCTCGTCGCCTCCTCGCGCAGCACGGCGATCTGCGCCAGGTAGGCCTTGTCGTCGAGTCGACCTGCGGCATGGTCAAGCGCGAGGTCGCGCTTCATCCGTTCGAGTCGAGCGCGGTTGACGTCGATGGGTCGCGTCTCCGGCGTCGACAGGACCCGGACGATCCGTTCGACGTGTCGACTCGTCGACCCGGATCCCGGTCACCTGGCCGATGATCCACGGCTCGTAGACGCCAGAGGAGTGGCTCGCCTGCGGACCCCACTCGGGGCATTGATCGTGCCTGGGATGCAGCTTCCGCTGCCGGGGTGGCGTGCCCATCGTCCCGTCGGTGCGGATCCGCTGACCACAGACGCAGTAGAGGAGTCCGCGCAGCAGGTCGATCCGGGCCGGGCGAGGACTGCCGCCGTGACGGGCCCGGCTGGCTCGCAGCGTCGCGACCCGCTCCCACAGCTCGTCCGACACCGGTGGGATGGCGCGCCAGGGCGCGGGCGTCCGCTCGCCCTTTCGCCCGACCCAGCCGTTGTAGACCGGGTTCTTCAGCATCTCCGTGACGCGCCGATCGTTCAGGCCAAACTCGCTGGCAACCTCCTCGATCGACAGGGTGCCGACGGCATACCGCTCGAAGATCCGCACGGCAACATCGATGGCGTCCGGGTCGATGGCCAGCACGAATGCCGGGGGGTTCCGCACGAATCCGAGAGGGGCGCGGCCGCCCGGGTCGGCGAGACGCCGGAACTTCGCGGCGTAGCCGTCCGTGATCCGCTCACCGAGGCGCCGGCTGTACCGCTCGGCTTCATGCGCCTCGGTCACCATCTGATCCCAGTCGCGTGGATCCGAGCTCATCAGCCGTCGATCGCACATGACCCAGGCAACACCGGACGGATGGAGGCGGTCCTCGACCAGCTCCAGGGTGCGTCGCAGGTTGCGCTGCCAGCGATCGAAGTAGCCAGTCAGCAGGACGTCAAACGACCCAGCCGTTGCCGCGGCCAGCATGTCCGCCATGGTGCTGGAACGCCAGACGGTGCGACCGCTCTGCGCGACCGAGTACACGATCTTCGTGTCCACGAGGCCGTAGCGCTCGACGAACCGATCCATCTGCTCGTGCTGCGACTCCGGCCCGTATCGGTCGTACTGACCCTCTGTCGACTCGCGCACCCAACGGGCGGCCCGAAGACCGCGGAGGTCATCAAGAGAGGAAGGGAGCCTACGCGGCCGTGTCAGTCGCATCGAAGAGCCTCTGCGCGACCCGGTGATCGTGGGCCGGACCCGGAATTCTACGCCCTGGCCCTGGCTCGCCTGTGTCGACGGCCTCGTCGGCTTCGATTGCTTCGCGAACGAGGCGTGCTAGCGCAAGGACGACGGTGTTCTGTTCACGAGACCGCTGTTGACCCTGAGCATGCCGGGATCCGCGCCTGACCGAATGGCCGATGGGTTCGGTCGCCACCCCGCGACCGGCCGATGGAACGACTCGGATCTCGCGACGGGACCTCGACCCCGTGCGTTCACCTGTGGCTCGATTCGGCGGCACGGGGCGAATGCGACGGTTGGCCACACGCCGGCTCGTGGTCAAGGCGACGTCCCAGCCTGCAGTTCCAGGTACCGCCTGAAGAGCCGATCCCGAACCTCGTATCGGCCGCGGTGCCCGTAGGCGAGCCGGTCGATCTGGCCCTTCGAGGCAAGACGCCGCAGCGATTGCCGGGCCGCTCCCGGCCTCACGCCGCGTCGTGCCGCCTCGGCTTCGATGTCGCCCGAGGGGCGCGGCTCGGTGCTGCGGGCGACGACGGCCACAACCTGGCGGTCGATCGGGGACATCCTCTCCCAGCGCCCAGCGAAGATCTCCTGGCTCACCGAAGCGAACGCGCGCTCGAAGGCAACCGCGAATTCGGCCCGTGTGACCCGCCCATTGGCCGCCGCGTCGAACGCGTAGTAGCCGAGCTTCTGCACGTAGTACGGTCGGCCGCCGGCCAGGTCCACGATCTCGGCGACCACATCAGCGTCGAAACGGACGGTCGTCTCCCCGAGGGGCTCGGTCAGGGCCCGAGCGGTGTCCGTGTCGTCGAGCGGACCGACGGACAGCGGCTCGAAGAACCGGACGAGCGGCTCATGGGCCGATCGAACCTCCGTGAACAGACCTGGCGACGCGGCGACGACGAAGGCCAGAGGCAGGTCGGCGGCATAGAGCTCGAGGGCACACGCTCGCAGGCGCAGGAGCGCGTCCCCGGTGTCGGGAAGCAGGTCGACGTCGTCGAGGAGCACGACGACAGACCGCTCCTCGCCTGCCCGACGCTCGACGAGGCGTCGGAGGGCCGCGCGAAGCTCGCGCTCCGGATCACGTGACGGCCGCCGGATACGGGCATCGGCGATACCGATGTCGAGCCCGATCTCCACCTCGACGCGCCGACGCCAATCCGTCGTCAGCTCAGCATCGATCGTCGTGACCAGGCCGGCGAGGAACTCGTCCGCGGACTGCGGGTAGGCCATCGACAGGACGACGGCGTCGCCGGCCTGTTGCCGAAGTCGACGCCAGTGCATCAGCAACGTCGTCTTGCCGATCGCCCACTCGCCGAGCAGCGCGGTGTGCTGCGGCTGACCCTCGCGAGTCCGCGCGACGCGCGCGTCGAAGATGGCCGTCTCGCGGTCGCGCCCGGCCAGGAGCGGCGGGAGGATCCCGCTGCCGGGTCGGAATGGGTTCGTCGATCGCGTTTGTGACAATTGTTTCAAGTCCTGTAACAAGCTCACGTGCCGGGCGCCGGAGGCGGCCAACCTTGACCATGCCCGACAGCATGCTTGCCGACTTCGCTTCAGTCCATGCCTATGTGTACGGTAGCGTGTACGTTGACGGCGTCGATGCTGCCGAGCCGAATCCTCCGGCTCGATCTGACAGCGGCCATGGGAATCTGGACGCAGGCGGACACGAAGCTGGACGCAGGCGGCCATGAGAACTGAACGCCCGCGGCCACGAGTTCTGGACAGCCCGCCCACGGTCCCGTCAAGGACGCCGTGAACATCAACGTCCCTCCCCGCTCACGCTGGGGGTTGCTGAGACAACCCAGGGTGAGCCAGAGGAGGGACGTGGTGAAGCATGCCGGAGACGTGGTGGAGATCCTCGAGGCGTTCGACCTGACGGGCAGCCTGCGCGAGGCGGCACGCCTCACCGGCTGCTCGCCGATGACGGTCGCCCGCTATGTCCGGCTGCGCGAGCGGGGCCAGGTCGCCCCTGACCCGGTGCGCCGCGACCAGATCCTCGACCCGTACCTCGCCAAGCTCGAGGAGTGGGTCGAGCGCAGCCACGGCCGGGTCCGCGCCGACGTCGCCCACGAGAAGCTGCTCGCGCTCGGGCTTCGACGGCTCGGAGCGGACCACCCGGCGTGCGGTGGCCGACATCAAGCGCGCGTACGCGGCGGGGCACCGGCGCGTCTTCCGGCCCTGGATCCCCGAGCCCGGCATGTGGTTCCAGTTCGACTGGGGCAAGGGTCCCGTGATCGGCGGGCGCGACACCCTGCTCTGGTGCGCCTGGCTCGCCTGGAGCCGGTACCGGGTGATCATCCCGACCTGGGACCGGACGCTGCCGACCGTGATCGCCTGCCTCGACGAGACCCTGCGCCGGTTCGGCGGCGCGCCCACGTACGCCCTCACCGACAACGAGCGCACGGTCACGGTCGACCGGGTGGCCGGGATCGCGGTGAAGCACCCGATCCTCGTCGCCGCGGCCCGCCACTACGGCCTCGTCATCCACGCCTGCGTGCCGGCCGACCCCGCGTCCAAGGGCGGCTCGGAGAGCACGGTCAAGATCGCCAAGGCCGATCTCGTCCCGACCGAGGCGAACCTGCTCGAGGCGTACCCCTCGTTCACGGCCCTCCGGGTCGCCTGCGCCGCGTTCTGCACCGAGGTCAACGAGCGCGAGCACCGCGAGACCCGGCGGCCACCGCTCGAGCTGCTCGCCGAGGAGCGCCGGCGGCTCCACCCGGTGCCCGTCGAGCCGTACACGGTCGCCTTCGGCCTGACCCGCGTCGTCGACGACGAGTCGACGGTCCGCCACGGCTCCGCGCGCTACTCGGTCCCCCACAAGCTCGTGGGCGAGCGGGTCTGGGTGCGGGTCGACGGCGACGAGCTCGTGGTCGTCCACCAGGGACCGCCCGGAGCCCGCGAGGTCGCCCGCCACCCGCTCACGACACCCGGCAACCCGCGGATCGATCCGGCCCACTATCCCGAGCGGACCACCGACCCGCTCAACCCGCGGCCGCGGGCGGTCAGTCCCGACGAGACCGCGTTCCTCGGACTCGGGGCGGGTGCCGAGCGCTGGCTGATCCTCGCCGCGGCCTCGGGCACCGAGCGGATCCGGACCAAGATGCGCCGGGCGACCGAGCTTGCCGCCCTCGTCGGTGCCGCCTCGGTCGAGGAGGCCCTGGCCCTCGCGGCCGAGGCTGGCCGCTTCGCCGAGGGCGACCTCGAGTCGATCCTCGACCACCGGCGCCTCATGGGTGACCGGGCGAGCGAGCGCCTCGAGCCCGACGACGACACGCTCCAGCCGGGCACCGGCGCCTGGGAGGACCTGGGCCGGTGACCGGCGGCCCGTCGCACGATGCCTACGAGACCCGCAGCCGGCTCCAGGGCGCCGAGGACGCTGACGAGTTCGCCCAATGGCGCGAGCTGCCACCCCGCCTGCAGCCGGTCGCGCCACCGCCGCTGCCGCCCGACGTCGCGCGGCTGCTCCACAGGCTCCGCCTGCGCTACGTCCGGCTGGCCGGACCGGCGGTCCTGGCCCGGGCGCGCGACGAGGGCTGGGACCATGCCCGGGTGCTCACGGTCCTGCTCGCCGAAGAGGCGGCCGGCCGCGACCGGTCGACCCGCGAGCTCCACCGCAAGGCAGCGAGGCTGCCCTCGGGCAAGACGTTCGACGCCTGGGATCCTGCGGCCTCGGCGATCCCGGGCGACGCCCAGTGGGCGCTCCGGAGCCTCGACTGGATCGGGCGCGCCGAGAACCTGGTCCTGGTCGGTCCGTCCGGGACCGGCAAGAGCCACTTCGCCGAGGCGATCGCCCATGCCGCGATCGATCGCGACCTGCGCGTTTCCTGGTTCAGTCTCGAGAGCCTGACCGCGACCATCGCCCGCTCCCGGATCGACGCCACCACCGGCAAGGTCGTCGAGCGGATCGTGCGCTCGGAGCTGGTCGTGATCGACGACATCGGCCTCCTGCCCGCCGGCGCCGACGAGGCCGAGGCCCTCTACCGTCTCGTCGACGCCGCGTACGAGAAGCGATCGCTGATCCTGACCTCGAACCTCCACCCAGCCCGCTTCGACACGATCTTCCCCAAGGGCCTGGCCACGGCGGCGGTCGACCGGCTGCTCCACCACGCCCACGTGATCGTCACCGAGGGCCGCAGCCACCGCCTCGCCGAGGCGCTCGACGGGCGCGGCGTCCAGGCCGCTGTCCACGGGTGAGGGCGGCTGACGCCCACAGGACGCAGCGCGGCGCCGGTCAGCGTCACCCGAGAAGAGAGAACGGACGGTGTCCAGTTCTCATGGCCGTGAGCGTCCAGTTCCGCCGTCCGCCAGCGTCCAGATCTCGTGACCGTCTCCGTCCAGATTTAACTGTCCCTTGACACGATCGGGAGTGCAGCAGCATCCGTCGCCAAGATTGACCAGGAGGTGACAGAACACGAGGGACCGACCCTCCGGATCCAGAAGCGCGCCCACGAAGGTCGCGTCATGCGCGGTCCCAAGTTCGCGCCGCCAAGGCCGAGACCTCCTCCGGGCCGTTCGCGACGTGGCTGAGCAGTGGCCGCCAAGGCGAACTCCCAGACGCTCCGCGCTGTCGGGTCGCCGGGTTCACGGCCGGCGTCAACCCGCGGGCGGGCCCCGTCAGGCGGCGGTCAGCGCCACCACGAGGCTGGACGCAAGCAGCACCAGCGCCACCGGGACCCAGATGCGCCGCTCGCCGGCGCTGCGCGAAGCCGCGTTGAGCCCGAGGCTGACGGCCGCGAATGCGACGGGCAGCCACACGAGCCACGGGAGCTCCTGCACCACGGAGGGTGGCGCCAGGCCCGCCGCCGACAGCACGATCAGGGCGAGCAGGGCGATCGCCGCCGCCTGGACGACCGCTGCAACGCGCAGGGCCGGCGGAAACCGCTCCGGGAAGGCGCCGCCCATCGCGTATGCACCCCAGGGCGCCCCGATGGCCAGAGCGACCTGGAACCCGATAACGCCCACTGCGGCGACGCCGAACACGAGCGCGGCCATGGCGGTGATGTCCATCGTGCCAAAGAATGGGGCACTCGGACCGCACGCGCTGAGCGCATCGCACGGCAGGGTCGTCCCGGCAAGGCCGAAGACGGATCCGCCAGCGGCACCATAGGCGGCGACGACGTCCATCTGACGTTGGGTGGCGGACCGGAAGAGGGAGCCGCGCAGGTGCCCGTCCGTCATGCCAGCCGCCTGGCTGCGGCGAGCCACTCGTCGCGGCCCTCGATGGGCATGTCGTAGGTTGTAATCGCGCGTCCCACACCTGTCGGGCCCGCCACGAAGCACACGGATCCCTGCCCGAAAACGAAGGGCACTCGAGCAACCAGAGCTCGAACCTCGTGACCGGATGCGCGCCGAACGCAAGCGGGACGTGTACAACCCGAGCTAGCCCCCCAGGCACCGAAGCGAGTTGTGTCAGGCTGGCAAACGAGTCTCGCTCAGGCCCGCAATCGGGACCCTGAGGTCGCTCGGTGCGACATGGCGCGGGGTCGTGCGAGGGATGACCACCGGCGAGTCCTGGCGGTGCTCGCCCATCTGAGCGGTTAGTTGTGAGGCATCGCTCGAGCCGGGTCGGCCATGGCCGACCCCGAGTCAACTCAACCCATCATCTCCCGGAGACTGGCACGTGACCTCAAGACCGAAGCCCGCAGCAACCATCCGAGCGCGCGATCCCGTGAACGACCGCGTTCGCCTTCGTCTCGGTGGCGCGGACAACGTCTCTCCGCTTCCTCAATTCCTGCCCGCGACGAGTGTGATGATGATTCCGGCGGCAAGGATGAGGATCACTGCGTTTCCGGCAAGGCTCATCCAAAGCCCTGCAGCCGGCGGCAATCGGCGACCGACGACCGCGCCCGTGAGCGCGAGCACGCTCGACCACGAGAAGGACGCGAGGCCGACACCGCCCACGAATGCGGCTCGCTCTCCAAGATCACCCGCGATGTCGTGAAGGCCGACGATCAGCGCCGCGAAGTACAAAACCGTCATGGGATTAACCAGCGTCAGCGCGACGAACCGGAGGAATGTCCGCCTCGCCGGGTCGCGGCGGCTTCTCCCGTCCAGTGTCGAGGCGTCCGACGTGCGACCAGCGGGGGCGCCGCCCGCCCCACCAACTGTGGCTCCGCCGTGTGACGCGAAGCCGGCCCGTACCGCCAGCATTCCGCGAACAGCCACCGTGCTCAGGAGCGCGACTGACAGCCAGCGCAACTCGGTCAGCAGCGGCTGGATCGAGAGGGCAACTGCGCTTCCTCCCACTACGGCTATGGACGCGTAGGCGACATCCACGGTGGACGTGCCGTAAGCCGCAGCGAGACCATTCCGGAGTCCGCCGCGGAGCGACGAGTCCATGATCAGCAGACCGACCGCACCGAGTGGGATCGCTAGTGCGTAGCCAGCAATCGCGCCAGCGACGAGGGCCCCGAGCACGAGTGGCACCCCGCTTGTCGTCAGTCCGTCGCCGCGACAGGGGCGCTGCCCGGAGTAGCACCCACGGGGACGTCGATCGCCCGGAGACGGCCGAAGCCGAGCGCCCCGACCGCCAGCGCCACCTGGGCGAGACCGAGGACCACGAACAGGAGGCCGATCCCTCGGGCATCGCCCGTCCCGAGGCGCCGCGCAGCGTCGTGCCGGCCGACCCGCCGGAACGGACGAGCGGCTCGAAGACGCGCTCCACGAGCGGTCCCGCGACGATGAACGCGAACGGCGTCATCGCCCGCTCGAACATCTGCCGGGTGGCGAACACGCGGCCCTGCAGCTCCGGTGGGACCGCATCTGCCAGATTGCCTGGTTGCTGCCGAAGACGAACGGCGCCGCGAAGTGCGCGGCGAAGGCGCCGCAGCCACGAGCACGAGCTCCGGTCGCAGGCCCATGGCGACAAAGGCCGACCCGCTCGCTAGCTCGCCGAGCGACGACGCCGAGCACGCGCCGTGACGGGCCGCCCCACGCGGCCATGACCAGGCTGCCGAGATCATCCCGAGCCCAGCCGCCGAGAGCACCAATCCGAGGCCCTGGGCCGACGCGAACCCGAGCACGAGGGGCGCGAGGAGCGCGCCGACGAAGCCCTCGACGAACGCCACCATCGCGAGGAACGCCAGGAGCGCGAGCAGCTCGGGCCGCGTCCGCATGTAGCGCCAGCCGTCACCCAGCTGCGCGAGCATCGGCCGAACGCACCGCCCGGGCGGAGGCTGCGACCTCGGGGAACCGGACGATCGGCGAGCGCGCCCACGGAGACCGCGAAGCTGAAGACGTCGAGCGCGAGGATCGGGACGATCCCCACGGTGACGACCAGCACTCCCGCAAGCAGCGGGGCGAACACGTCGGACGCGGCCTGGGCGACCATCCCGAGGCCGGCCGCACGTCCCGAGGTGTCGCGGCGGCACGAGCAGCGTCGTGGCCGCGGCCCATGCCGGCCACGGAAGGCGGCGAGCGCCCCACCCACCGCGGCCGCCACGTAGATCTCCCAGACGCTCCAGGCGACCCGCGGCGAGCAGGGCGAGCAACGTCGCTCGACGATGACGAGACTGCCGAGGTCGGCGACGAGCATCACCCGGCGCCGGTCCCAGCGGTCGACGAGGACGCCGGCGAACGGCGACAGGACGATCGCGCGGCATCGACGGCGCAGAGCCCGATCAGCACATAGCTGGTGACCGAACCCGTCTGGCCCAGGACCCACAGGCCCAGGGCGAACGACGTGAGGCCGGACCCGACCGTCGACACGAGCTGGCCGATCCACACGACTCCGAAGACTGACCTGCCCCGACCGAGCCCTCGACACCACTGCCTCCTGAACGGACGCGCCGCTATGTCAGTACGGTCACGTATTATCCGATGTCGTACAATATTGACACTCGGAGCGCGGGCCTGTCAAGTAGTACGAAGACGGACTATCCTCGACGTACCGCTCGCACAGGGGAGTCGAACCGGTGACCTTCCGCACCCGATCGCTCGAACGAGCGACCCATGACGTCGGGGTCCACCTCCAGCAGGCGCTGCGTGATCTCCGGTCTGTCGCAGGCCGAGATCCACGTGCTCGGCTACCTCGCCGAAGCCGGTCCCGTCGACCGTCGAACGACATCCACTGCGAGCTTCGGTCATCGGCGGTCCACGCTCTCGAGCGTGCTCAATCGCCTGGAGAGCACGGGGGCTCGTCTCGCGATCGATCAACCCGGACTGACCGCCGCTCGATCGTCGTCTCGACCACGGATGACGGTGCGATCGCCGCGTTGCGAGTTCGAGACGCGGTCGAGGACCTGGAGCGACGCGTGGCCGACGCGACGACACCCATCGAGCGGGAAGGCTTCAGTGCGGTTCTGGCGGCGGTCGGTCGCGAAACGCAGGCCGGCTGACTGGTCGCCGCGTCTCGCGGCCACCCCGGGCCCGACTGAACGTGGCACTCATAGGGAAGGCACTGCCAGCGGCAGCCTGATGTTCTTCTCGGGCTCCATGCCCCCGATGCCGCGCCTGACCCAGTTCACGCTGGCGGGACACTCGATCGGCCCGATCGGGGCGAGCCTCGGTGAGCGGCCTCGGCACCAATCAACGGGCGACGTCCCTGCCCGCCCCGGTCCGGGCATGCGCCCATTGGCGCCGACTATATCGACCACAAGGTCGTCGCGGCGGGCGGCATCACCCTGCGCGACTTCCTGACCGGGTTCCTGTCGCCTCCCGTGGTGGGTGAAGGCCACCTACGGCGCGCGCCGTGTTCGTCCGCCTGCTCGGGAGGCCCAAGAGGCCGCCCTGGGCCGCTCCACGTGGCACCGGACACGGGTGCCGTTCACGCCGAGCGGTGAGCGTGGGCCACGATCTTCAGGGTGGATGCGGCGGCCGAGGACGCGTACTGGATCGAATTGCCACCGACCGCCACCTGACCGCACGCGTCGCATCGTCCGTGACCGGGTCGCGAAGGCGCGCGCCTCCACGTGATCACGCTGGTCCACCATCACCACTGGACGGGGCGACGGGTCATACTGGCGCTACTGACGACCGGACCGGCCCTGGAGGTCGTAGAAGTCCGAGATCACGTCCCGGAAATGTGCCGGATCCTGGAGCCACGGAAGGTGCCCGGCTCCCCCGAGCAGCACGTGCTCTGCTTCCGGAAGCCGCGAACGCGTGACCTGGGCAGCGGTTTCGTAGATGTCGTTCTGCCCGAACATGACGAGGATCGGGACTTGCGGCGCTCGCGCCAACTCGTCGAGCGTCTCCGCGGGCACCCTCGCGAGCGCCTTCACAGTCGCGAGCATCGCCTCGCTCCTCACTCCACGCAGCCACTCCTTGTTCGCCGGCAGGGCTTGGTGGGCGTTTTCGAAGTAGTTCCGCCACACTCGTCGCACCAGCCGGCGGGCGCCGGCGTCGCCGAGCGGCTGCGGCATGAACATCAGGGATTGCCAGAGGCCCATCGCGGCAAAGCCCACTGCGCCGGATTGGCGGCGATTGAACTGGAAGACCTCCCGCTGGGTTGTCTTCCACTGCTCGCCGAGGCCGGCGGAGGGGCTGGAGAGGAACATGCTGCGCACGCGATCCGGGAACCGCTGAAGGTACGCCTGGGCGAGGAGACCTCCCCAGGAATGGCCGAACAGGTGCATCGACGAGAGCCCGAGCCCTTCGCGGACCGCCTCGAGATCGCTGGTGTAGTCGTCGAGCTCGTAGCGGTGCTGCGTGGCGACGGATGAACCGACGCCTCGCTGATCGAACGTCACAGCCCGGTATTGTGGTCTGAGCATCTCGGCCACGGGCGCCAGGTAGTCGGGAACTCCCGGACCGCCATGGAGGAGCACGATGGCCTCCCCCTCGCCACCAAAGTCACGAACGGCCAGCTCGGCACCCTGCGACTTGATGCGGACGGTCATGGGCTCTCTCACGATGGCACCTCCCGCGGAAGCTCGTGTTCTGAAGGCATTCAACCTGCGTACCTCTTCCTGTCTGTCAACGAACACATCGGCTGCGACGCCGGACGACGGTGCGTCCGGCCGAGCCGCCCCAAGAAGTGACCCATGGCGGTCTGAATCCTTCAGCGATCAGAAGATCATGGTCGAGGGTCGGCGATCGATCGTGGCCGGCTCCGGTGCGAACCCCGGGCCACCGAACCGCGCCGTCACCGTCGGCAGCTCGAGAGCGACCGATCCAATCCGGCGTTGAGCCGGGATCGCCAGGGCGACCAGCACGCCGACCGCGACCACCGCCGCCCCAACCCAGACGGCCGGGACGAGCCCGTCGACGAACGCCTGCGGGCTGACGTGTAGCCGCCGTTCGCCGAGAAGACCGAGGCGAGGACCGCGACCCCGAACACGCCGCCGATCTCGCGGATCGTGTTGTTCGCGCCCGAGGCGAGGCCCTCCTCCTCCGGGCCGGACCGAGGAGAGGACGAGGTTCGCGGTCGGGGCGAAGAAGCAGCGACATCCCGACGCCGGCGAGGACGAACGCCGGGACGATCAGCAGGTACTCCACGGTCGGCGCATGACATGGCGGCCATCCAGGCGAGGCCCGGCGGCCATCAGCGCCATGCCCGACGACGAGGAGCGGGCGGCTGCCGATCCGGTCGGACAGGACGCCGGCGATCGGGGCGACGATGATCGGCATCGCCGTCCAGGGCAGCGTCCGCAGGCCGGCCTCGAACGGCGAGTAGCCCTGGACGATCTGGAAGAACTGGGCGAGCAGGAAGATCGAGCCGAAGACGCCGAACGACATCAGCATGCTGACCCCGTTCGCGGTCGAGAAGCGCGCGGCTCCGGAAGAAGCGGAGCGGGAGCATCGGGCGAGGCGGTGCGAGCCTCCCAGGCGACGAACGCCACGAGGAGCACGGCGGCCGCGACGAACGCGCCGACGATGCCGGCGCTCGTCCAGCCCTCGCTCGTTGCCGTGGATGAGGGCCCACACGAGGGCCAGCAGGCCGCCGGACGCCAGGCCAAGGCCGGGCAGGTCGAGCCGGCGTGATGGGGCCGTGGCTCTCGGCGAGCAAGCGCGACGGCGAGCGGACACGACGAGCACGCCGATCGGGACGTTGAGCCAGAAGATCCACTGCCAGCTGAGCCCCTCGACGATCGCGCCGCCGACGAGCGGGCCGAGGGCGATCGCGAGGCCGGAGATGGCGCCCCAGGCGCCGAGCGCCAGACCGCGACGCTCGGGCGGGACGGCCGCCGAGAGCATGGTGAGGGTGAGCGGCGTGACGATGGCCGCCGCCGAGCGCCCTGGATCGCCCGGGCGAGGACGAGCGTGTCGCCGGTCGGCGCGAGCGCCGCGAGGCCGCCGAGCCGATCGGTGAAGATCGCTCAGGCCGACGATGAAGACGCGCTTGCGCCCGAATCGGTCGCCGAGCGCGGCGCCGGTGAGCAGCAGCACGGCGAACGTCAGCGTGTAGGCGTTGACGGTCCACTCGAGCTGGGCGAGCGACGCGCCGAGGTCGGCCTTGATGACCGGCAGGGCCGTCGTCACGACGAGGTTGTCGAGCGAGACCATGAACAGGGCGAGGCCAGGTGACCACGAACGTCCAGATGGCCACGGTTTCGGTTGATCATTCGATTGGGCATCGCTTCCTGCCGTGCGTACGGCGATAGCTAGTGATTACACACTATCTTACGGGTCGAAAAGGGGGGTCGTCCCTGCGCTCAGACCGCATGCCCTCCTCGCAGATGCGCTGCCAGGCGACGTCGGCCTCGGTGAGGTCCATCGCCGCCGCGACGTTGAGGAGCATGCCCTCGGCGAAGAAGGTCGCGGAGGTCCCGGGCGGGCATGCCGGACAGCTGCCGCGACCCGGGCCACGAGGTCGGCGAACTGCCGCGCGCACGACGTCCCGGACCTCGGGGTCGTCGCACGCGGCGAACGCGTGGAGCTGGAGGCGCAGGAGCGACCGGTCGGCCAGCAGGACGCCGTACGCTCGTCCCATCGAAGTCAGGACGGGGTTGAGCCCGGCCTGGGCCGTCCGACGCCGGGTGCCTCGCGGCATCCTCGAACGCGAGCGGAGATGCGTTCGAACATCCGCCCGACGGCAGCCAGGAACAGGTCCTGCTTCGTCCCGAACAGGCGGAACAGATAGGGCTGGGACACGCCGGCGAGCCGGGCGATCTCCTCGGTGGAGGTCCCGGCGAATCCCCCGACGCCGAAGGCCGGCAACGGCCGCCTCGATGACCTCCGCGCGCCGCTCGTCGGCCGTCAGCCGAGGCCCATGCGTAGCCCCCGTCTTCGTGTCCGTTGCTCCGACTGCTCGATGTGTTGCGTTCATAGCGATCATATTAGTGACTGCTTACTATGCTGTCAACCGCTCACCGCCCCGTGTTGCGCCGTGCTCAGCAGCGCGAGCCTGACAGGGGGAGCTCGTTGTTATTGGCCCACAGGAGAAGCCCCCGGGCCACCCCGAGGGCCTCTGCACTACTCGTGGTCACCTCACCTCGCTAATCATGGCTGTTGTCCGTGGCCTGTCGGCCGGTATCAAGCCCCGTCGTTCGCGACTTCGGCGGCGACGGAGAGGCGATCATCCCGCTCCGTGGTGGTCCCCGCCATGCCGACTTCCGGCTCGAGCTGGACCGTCGGCAGGAGTCGGCCGAGCCAGCCCGGCAGCCACCAGGCCGAGTTGCCCAGCAGCCGCATCACGGCCGGGACGAGGACGATTCGCACGATGGTGGCGTCGATGGCAACCGCCGCCGCGAGGCCGAAGCCGATCTCCTTGACGATGAGGATCGGGGACAGGATGAACGAGGCGAAGATGACGATCATGATCAGGGCGGCGCCCGTGATCACCCCACCCGTCCGCTCGATCCCGCCGGCGATGGCATCCTCGTTGCTCATGCCGCGGTCGTGGAGCTCGCGTACCCGGCTGAGCAGGAACACCTCGTAGTCCATCGAAAGCCCGAACAGGATTGCGAACAGGAGGACCGGGGTCATCCAGTCTACGGCGCCCATCGACGTGAAGTCGAAGAGCGTTGCGGCGTTGCCCCACTGGAACGCGAGGACCAGGAGGCCGTAGGCGGCCGCCACCGAGAGCAGGTTCATCGCCACGGCCTTGAGCGGGATGACGATCGAGCGGAAGAGGACAATGAGAAGGAGGAACGTTGCCAGGATCGTGATGCCGACGATGAGCGGGAACCGCGAGTAGAGGGCATCCGTCGCATCCATCTCGATGGCGGTCGTCCCGCCGACCAGGACGGTGAGGTCGTCGAGTGAGGCGATCGACGGGATGATCGTGTCCCGCAGGCCCTCGATTGCGAGACGGGCCTCCGACCCCATCGGATCGTCCCGGAGGATGGCCACGATGACGGCGACGTTTCCGCCGCGGTCGAGGTTGACCAGCCGACCGAGGCCCGGCCGCACCTCGGCCGGCACCCACGCGAAGTCGTTCGCGTACATCGCCTGGTATTGCTCCAGGGTCAGTCGCGGGTCGACGGTCGTGATGCTGATTGCCTTGGCAAAGCGCGGGTCGGCGGCGATCTGTCGCGACAGGGCGTCGATCGCGGCGACGGTCTCGGGCCTGCCGACTCCGCGCGGCGCCTTGATGACAACCTCGACCGGCGATGTCGTGCCGGCGCCGAAGTCGCTGGCGAGCGTCTCGTAACCCATTCGACTCGGTGCGTCGTCTCCGAGGACCATGACGCCGTTTGCTGCCGTCCTGAGCGAGAGGGCCGGCCATGCCAGCGCTCCGATGACGACGAGACCGAGGACGAGGAAGGCGACCGGGCGCTTCATCGCTGCGCGCGCCCAGCGACCCCAGAAGCCGCCGCGCTGCGCGCGCTGAACGATCCGGCCCAGGAAGCGGGGCTGTTCGATCCGGTCGCCGAGGAGCGCGAGGACGGCCGGCAGGAGGGTGAGGGCAGCCGCGACCGCGACGAGGGCGACCAGCAGGCCGCCGATCCCCATCGACACGACCGTAGGCTCGCCCGCGGTGAGCAGCGCGGTCAGCCCGATGGCGACGGTGAGGCCGCTGAACGCGACCGCCTTGCCGGCGTGGCGGACGGTCTCGGCGACAGCCTCTTCGACCGGTCGTCCGGCGCGGCGCTCGCCGCGGAACCGGGTGAGGATGAAGAGCGAGTAGTCGATCCCGAGCCCCAGGCCGAGCATCGTGGCGATGTTCTTGAGGAAGACCGAGAGATCGACGAACTGCCCGACGACGAAGGCGAGGGCGAGCGCGATGACGATGCTCACGATCCCCATGAGCAGCGGCAGGAAGCCCGCCACGAGCGCGCCGAAGACGAGGACGAGGACGAGGGCCGCGATCGGGATGCCCGACGGACTCCGCCTTCGCCATGCTCTCATCGCTGTCGGTGATGAGGTCGGCGTGCACTGCCTCGGTGCCGGTGATGTTCGCCTGGAGCCACGGCGGAACCTTGGCCGATCGCAGCTGCATCGAGGAGTCGTGCGCGCCGCCGCCATTCCCTCCGAGTGGTTCGGGTGCCTCCAGGTAGAGGGTCAGGTACGTGGTGTGGTCGTCGGGGCTGACGAATGTTCGGTCACCGGTCTGGAAGAAGCCGTCAACCTCGGCCACGTCACCGGTTGCCACGACCGCGTCGAGGGCCGTCTGGGCCGCCTCACGGTAGGCGGGATCGTCGACCGTCTTCGAATCGCTCGAGAGAACGAGCTGCTCCGCGAACGGACGTCGGGTCGTGAAGTCGTTGGAGATGATCTCGGCCGCCGCTTGCGAGTCACCGGTGTTGCCGGTCACCCACTCGCGGTCGAACACCTCCTGGAGCCGGGGCGCGAAGGCGAGCCCGAACGTCAGGAGGGCGACCCAGACGAGGATGAACCGTCTGCGATGCCGGACAGCGGCCCTGCCGAGCGTCGTGAAGAAGCGATCCATGGTGCGCTGGCTCCTTGAGCGATCAGGTGATTGGGAACTGGGGGTTGCGCGGTCAGCGCGCCCCTAGAGAACGTCGGTCTCCGCCGACACCTTCGAAGCGCCCTCGCCGTACAGCAGCCGGCCGATCAGGCGCAGGGCGTCCACATCGGAGACGTCGCGGTCGAGCAGGGGGAGGCGGGCGCGGCCGAGATCCGCGAAGCGGGAATCGATCTCGGCGAGGTAGCGGGCCTGCAGCGTCGATCGCGCCTCGAGGAACCGGTTGCCGTCGATCACCTCGTGTTCGATCACCTGGTTGACCACGAGCGCCTGAGGCTCGATGCCCAGGCGATCGAGGCCCCGGATCGCACTCGCGGTCTCCTCGATCGGCAGGCGTTCGGGCAACAGCACGAGGGTGAAGCGGGCGCGAGCCGCATCGCGCATGACATCGATCGCGTCGTCGTAGCGGAGCCGGTCGCGCTCCAGTGCCTCGAACGAGGCCTCGTCGAGGTCCATCAGCGCCGCGAGCTCCTTGCCGTCGCGGATCTGGCTAGCCAGGAACCCGGCCCAGTCGAAGGGCATCGCGAGCTCGCGCAGTGTCTTGCCGGTCGGGGCCGTGTCAAACACGACCACATCGCCCGTGGGTTCGGCGAGAAGGCCCACGAACTGGTCGAAGGTGGCCATCTCCTCGGCGCAGGGCGTGGCGGTGATGTCGGCCCCGAACGTGCCCGAGACCTGGCCCATGACGCTGTCGAGCCGGATCTGGAAGATGCCGCGCGCGTCGTGCGGGTTGATGTTGAGTCCGCACAGGTTAGGGACGCGGCGGATCGACACGAGGTTCTCGCCGCCGATCTCCTGGTCGAACACGACCGACAGGCTGACGGTGGGGTCGGTCGAGATGATCGTGGTGCGATAGCCATGGTCGGCGAACCAGACGGCGGTCGCGGTTGCGACGGTGGTCTTGCCCACGCCGCCCTTGCCGCCGAAGAAGAGATACGTCGGCTCGCCTGTTCGGGCGGGAACCGACGCAACCGAGCTGTTCATCGCGCCGCCACGCCACCGCTGGGCCGCGCCGCATCCTGGATGGCGGTTGCCAGCTCGTCGACTGTCGGCAATCCGACGCCGACCGGGCGCCCGTCGACGAGGACCGCGGGGACGGGCGGCCGCCCAGTGTCGTACAGCCGAGCAGTTGCGTCGGCGATCAGGCTCCTCGGAAGGCCACCCGCGAGAGCCTGAACCAGGCTCATCTCTCGAAGGTTGACGTTCACGCCGGACCGTGCGACAGCATCCTGGACGGATCGCCGCACGCCTTCGTCGATCGGTCCCAGCGTCGGGATGCAGCAGCTGCCGGTGACGATGATGACTTCCGGGGTGTCCGCCCCGCGGCTTTCGGGCTGCGCTGCGGCAGCATCCAGAGACTGCACGAATGACCTCCAGCGATCCTGATCGACGGCCTACAATCTTGGCCGTGTGGCCAAGATTAGGTTGGCCGGCCAGCCAACATACCCGTCCGAACGGCTCATCGTTGACGGGCCGACCGGACTATTGGCCAGACGTCCAACTGGGAGACACTGTCGACATGCCAGAGACCGAGACCAAGGTGGATCGCCGACGAGAACGGACTGCCGGGGCCGGTCGGAGTCGCGCCGGACAGGCCACGCGGGAGCGCATCGTGGCCGCGGCGTATCGGGCGATCGCCACGCACGGCTACCCCGACACGTCGGTGGACGTCATCGCCCGGGAGGCGGGGCTGGCGCGCGGCCTCGTCCACTACTACTTCGAGACGAAGGAGGAACTGGTCGTCGCGTCGATCGAGCAGGCCTGCCAGGAAATGGAGATCCTGTCCGGGTCGACTCCGGGAGAGGCGCTGGAGGGCTACCTGCGGTACGACACCTACCTCAGCGACCCGCATCGGACGTTCTTCCGGGTGCTCCTCCACCTCGGCGCGATCGCGCTCTACAACCCTCGTCTCGGCGAGCGCCTCCGGTCTTTCCTAGCCGACACCCGTGCCGCAGCCGGAAGCTTGGCCAAGCTCGCTGTGCTCGACGGCAGTCCTGGCGTCCCTTCCCAAAGTGGAGACGCAGTTGAGGGTGCCGTCCTTGGGGGCATCCTCGGGATCCTCCTGCAGCGCGAGCTCGACCCCGAGTTCGACGCGAGGCGGGCGTTCGACGCCCTGGTGACGCTCGCGCGTGCTGCCAATCCCACCTTGGCTGCGTTCGCCGACGCCTCGGTGACTCCGCCCGTCAAGCCCGCGCGTCGCTGAGCTACCGGCCGTCGAGGCACGGCCAAGCGTGGCCGACCTCCCAGGTGATCGGACCGTGACCCCGCGCAGTCGCAACCGGCGCGCAAGAGCTGGGCGCACATTCGCCACCACGACGATGGCGGACGCGCTCATGGCCCCTGCACCAAAGGGCACGCATCGGCAGGTCGACGTCCCAGCCGAGGTCGACCGTCTGAATCGGCACCACCGGTTCGGGGGGCAGGAGGAGGTGGCCCCGGGGGGCCCACCCCATCCAAAGCGCAGGTCAAGCCCCGTCGAGACCCACGGCCGATCAGGCGCGGGCGATCCGTTCCGCGGCCAGGACGCCAGACATCGTGGCTCCGCTCACGCCGTATCCCGGGTACGTCGTCTGGCCCGCCAGGTACAGGCCGCGGATCGGCGTGTCATGCGCGAAGAGCGACAGCGGGTTGACCGCCGGGGACAGCCCGTACAGTGCTCCACCATAGAGGTCCATGTCCGCGCGGAACTGCTCCGGGCCGCGGACGCGGCGGACCGCGATGTCGAGCGGGTACCGAGCTCCCAAGGGCCGCGATTGCACGGTCGGCGATGCGCTCCACGCCGTCCGGGTCGAGCGACACGGCCGGGTCAAGCGGGCAGAACAACTCGACGATGCTCCCGCCGCCCGCGGCGAGGTCCGGCTGGGTCACCGTCGGAACCATGAAGCTGAGCCACCGGTCTGCCTGCGCCGGGTCGAAGACACGCCCCTGCTCGGCGAGCGGCGGGAGCACGCAGTTGACGTGCGCAGGCGCCGGGATCCGGTTGGCGAGGCCGAGCTGGATGCCGACCGCCTTGTGGGACAGCCGGGCAGAGCGCACCTTCCGGCGCATGGCACCGCTGATGTGCCGCGCATCCACGAGCGAGCCGAACGTCAGCATGCCGCTCGCCGTGGACAGCACGACATCGGACGGGACGCGACCCACGCCGGCGACCTCCAACCCGCGCGTACGGCCAGCCTCCACGACGATCCTCTCCACCCGCGAGTTGAGGTGCAGCTCGCCCCCGGCGGACGTGAAGGCTCGGGCGAGCGCGTTGGGGATGCGCCCCATACCGCCCTCCGGCAGGAAGAACCCATCGTCCAGGAGGGAGACGATCCCCATCACCGACGGGATCGGCAGGGCATCCGGGGCGAGACCCGCGTAGAGCACGACGCCGCCGAGCGCGGACTGCACGGCCTCGTCGCGGATCGCGCGGCGGAGCTCCGTGCCCACGGTCCCGCGCAGCATGGAGAGGTACCGCCAGCCGTGCGTCAGCGTCCGCAGCGCCGAGAGCGGCTCGAGCATGAGGTCCTCGAAGAAGAGGCGCATCACCGGGCGCCAGCGGGCCACGAGGCGCTCCAGGTCGGCTTCCGCCGCGACCTGGGCAGGCCGCCCATCGCGTGCGACCCACACGCTGCGACCCTGGACCTCCGCAGTCACCCCACCCGGCAGGAACGCGGCGTACGGGCGGTCCATGCGGCGGAGGGGCACCTCACGCGCACGGTCCAGCCCGATCCGCGCGAACGCGGAATCGAGGAGCCCGGGCAGCGTGAGGAAGAGGGCCCCGTCGTGGAACGTGAAGTCGCGCTCGACGCTGGTCGCGGAGCACCCGCCGGCCTTGGCGTTGGCCTCGAAGACCTGAACCGGCACACCGCGTCGCGCGAGCGCGACACCCGCGGCGAGGCCTGCAAGCCCGCCGCCCACGATCGCGCGGACGGTTCATTCCGGACCGACCTGCCGCGCGAGTGGTTGGTCGCGGCCTTCCACGGCATCGTTCAGGCCGCCGGCCAGGAGGTCGCCGAAGGGCGCCTCGATCCGGCGATCGCGACCGATGTCCTGGAGGCGACGCTCCTCGGGATCCTTGCCCCTGCAACCGAGGGTGCAGCCAGCGGGACCCGCGGGCGCTGACCAAGGTCCTACACGCGCTGACCGGACCCTCGAGCTGCATCATCGCCAGCACAGTCGACGACCGCCTCCGGGTTCGCAAACCCGAGCACCGCCCGCGTCGTGCGGCGGGTCCGGCGGACCAGCGTCAGCGCGGCCGCCCGCTCGGTCTCGACCCCGTCCCGAACCGTGGGGCCCATGCGGCGGCCCGGAGGGGCCCCGCGAGGACAGGGCAGCCACTCGTGCTATTATACACTAGTGCATGTTACGAGCGGGACCGACCGGGCCGGCCAACATCAAGGTGAACTGTGAACAGCCCATCCATCGCCTTCGTGCCGATCGCCTTTCTGACGATCATCGGCGTCCTGCTGGTGGCTCTCGGCCTGTTCGTCGGTGGCGAGATCGAGCTGGTCATCGTCGGCCTGGTCCCGCTGGCGATCGCAGGAGTCCTCGGTGTCATCGCCGATCGACGACGCTGAGTACGCACGCGTCCGCGGGTATGCGCTGACCCTGACCCGGGATCCGACCGAGGCCGACGACCTGACGCAGGAGACCTTCCTTCGGGCGCACGCGGCGCGCGATCCGCTGCGGGATCCCGGGGCCCGGCCGGCGTGGCTGTATCGGATCGCCACGAACGCATACGTTGACCAGGTGCGCCGGCGCGCGCGGCGGCCAGTCACGAGCCAGGTGGCCCTCGAGGATCTCCCGCTGGCTGTCCCGGAGGACTCGCTCGCACGGGTGATGGAGCAGCGCGAGATGACCGCCTGCGTACGAGACTACCTGGCCGGCCTTCCGGATACCTACCGGGCCGCGCTGATGCTCCACGACCTGGAGGGCCTGTCCGCACCCGAGATCGCGGTGCTTCTGGACGCGTCCGTCCCGACGATCAAGATCCGTCTGCACCGGGCTCGCCAGAAGCTGCGCGAGGCGCTCGGCGCCGGGTGCGTGCTCACCCACGATGACCGGAGCGTCCTCGTCTGCGAGCCCAACGGCTGAGGCCCGCTGAGCCCACGCCGCCGGGCGGCCTCGCGCAGGGTGGTCGGGGTGTATCCCCAACCCGCCTCGTTTCGTCCTTCCGTGTGTCCAGTTCGCACGCACGCTGGCCGCCGAGGCCGGCAGAAGGGAGTGCCACGATGCCCGACCAGGAGCTCAGCCGCCAGGAGAAGGAGATCATCGCCATCGGCGCCTCTGTTGCCGCCGGATGTCAGCCCTGCACCGAGCACCATGTGGGCGAGGCTCGGGCGGCCGGCGTCTCCGAACGCGAGATGCGCCAGGCGGTCGACGACGCCCTGTGTGTCCGGCGCCGTGCCAGCGCGGTCATCGCCCGTCATGCGGGCATGCTCCTCGGCGGGTCGCCATCCGCGGATGCCGCGTGCTGCGGCCAGAAGACGCTGCTCCGCGAGCTCACGTCGGTGGCGGCCGCGTTCGCCGTCAACTGCACCGTGAACGTCGAGATCCACGTGGCCGCCGCGCGCCGGAGCGGGGCCACGGAGCGTCAGGTCCAGATAGCGATCGGCCTCGCCCGCACGATCAAGCGCGTGGCTGCGTCGCATGCCGAGGATGCCGCGGATCGGTCGGGGGCCCAAGCCGAGGCATCGACGGCCGAGGCCCTGACGACTCCCGACTGCGGGTGCGCCAGCGAACCGGAGGCGGTTGGCGAGCGACGGTGACCAGAGGGTCGTCCGCCCCGCTGAGCCGCCGGCTCGGCGCGGCAGTCGCGAACGTTGCGTGCGAGGCCTCCACTCCCCCGGGGATGGCGCGGAACCCGCACTCCCGCTGTCCTCGACGAGGTGCGAGAGGCTCGGCTCGAGGAGGCCGAACGCCCTGGTCAGCGCGGCAGCGCGATAGTCGCTGGGCATCTCGTAGAGCGCCGCGACCTCGACGACCTCGGCCGCCGCCCGCATGGCGACGAGGATCATCCCGGCCGCGATCCGCGGGCGCGGGTCGTCGGCTGGCATGGCAACGGCGTCCCGGATGATCACGGCGAGCCGGTCCTCCCAGTCGATCCAGCGCGTGCTCAGTCGCCCAAGGGCACGATGCGCTCGGTCTGTGCCTCGGTCAATGCTAGATGTGTACGTGAGTGGGTACATTTGACGAACGGATGGATAGGCGGTTACACTCCGTCCAAACAACAGAATGTTTCTGTTGTGACGACGCCCAGTATCTCACTATCTATCGGATGTCTGATGCTCTTCACTGCACCGGTTCTCGACGCACAGGAGGAGTGGGTCCTCCAGAGCGTGACCGACCTTCGCCTACGCCTGAGTTCCCATGTCCGCGAGCAGCGGAGGTGGCTCGGGCAACTTCGACGTGTCTCGTTCGCCCGAGCGATCCAGGGCTCGAACAGCATCGAGGGCTACCTCGTCTCTCTCGACGACGCAGTCGCCGCAGCCGACGAAGAGGATCCCATCGATGCCGCGGACGAGACGTGGGCCGCCGTCTTGGGCTACCGGGATGCCATGACCTACGTGCTCCAGGTCGCCGATGATCCGACGCTCCAGGTCAACGAGAGCCTGATCAAGGGCCTCCACTTCATGATGCTCAAATACGACTTGGGCAAGAGCCCGGGGCGCTGGCGGCCCGGGGCGATCTACGTTCGCAACGAGAAGACCGGGGAGCGGGTATACGAGGGACCGGATGCCGGCCTGGTTCCGGCCCTCATGTCCGAACTCACCGGCGATCTCGCGGGTGAGTCGACGCAGCCGGTGATGATCCGGGCGGCGATGGCGCACCTCAACTTCGTGATGATCCATCCATTCCGGGACGGCAATGGCCGGATGGCGCGTTGCGTCCAGACGCTGGTGCTCGCGCGGGATGGGATCCTTTCCCCCCACTTCTGCAGCATCGAGGAGTACCTCGGCGCCAACACGGAGGCGTACTACAGCGTGCTGGCACAGGTCGGTGCCGGATCCTGGCACCCGGAACGGGATGCTCATCCTTGGGTGCGGTTCAACCTCACCGCACACTATCGTCAGGCCCAGACGCTCCTCCGACGCGTCGAGGACTCCGAGATGCGTTGGAGCGAACTCGAGGAGATCGTCACGGCGCTCGGCCTGCCGGACCGCGCCGTCGGTCCGCTGTTCAATGCTTCGCTCGGGTTGCGCCTGCGGAACCAGGCCTACCGGGCGGACGCCGACGTCTCCGAGCAGGTCGCCAGTCGCGACCTTCGTCAGCTCGTGGACGCGGGGCTGCTGGAAGCACGCGGCGAGCGCCGCGGCCGAACCTACATCCGCTCGCGTCGCCTCGTTGACCTCGACGAGGAGATCCGGCGGCGTCGGCCCGCACGGGTGTCCGACGATCCCTTCGAGCTTGCGCGCGAAGCCGTCGAGCAGCAGCGAATCTGGCCCGGCGGAACGCTCGACGCGCAACGCTGAGCCTCCCCTTGCGCGTCGAGTGGGACGCTGCTCATCTCATGGTCTCTGATCCGCCCGAGCCAAGAAGCTCGAGCCATTGACGGGTCCCAACCGCGGCGGGCGACGACCTCAACGGGCCAGCAGGAAGGCCGCCGATCGTCGAGGCGCCCGATCCGCCCGTCACCGGGACGACGTTAGCGGCGGTCCCATGGGCATGGAGCTCATCGAGCGTCGTCACCCATGTCGCGGGTGACGACGGCGCGAGAGCGGCACCCCGCCTGCGCAGCCACGCGGCGCGGCCGGCGGTCGGCACGATGAACAGCGCAGGATCCGCCGCGAGGCGCGATGCTCGGCGTCCTGGTTCGCGCCCGCGAGCGTCTTCTCGATCCCGCCCCAGACGATCACCGCGCCGCAGATCGCGATCCCGAGACCGATCGCGATCGCGACCAGCGTCCCGATCATCTTGGTCACCGGCGCGAGCGCCTCCTTGGCGCCCTTGGGGACGCTGTCCGCGCCGAGGACGGTGGACGCGGCGGCGAGCCACAGGAGCACGGCGACGAGGGGCACCGCGACCCACAGTGCGGGCGAGCATGGCGTGGCGCGCGAACCGCCGCATCATCGCCGTCCCTACCCGGCCGCCGCCACGTCGGAGGCAGCCGACCGGGTCGCGAAGTCCCGGACGAAGGCGCCGATCGCGGCCTCGTCGGCGGTGGCCAGGTCGAGGCCCGCCGCGCGGAACCAGCTCACCGTCCGATCGAGCGTGCGCAGACGGTCGAACTCGCGCGGGGCCACGAGCGTCGCCGCGAACCGGCCCGACGACACGATCGTCAGCGTCCGCCCGGCCTCGATCTCGTCGAGGATCCGCCGCGAACGTCGGTGCGGGCGTCCGTGATCCCCATGGTCCGCAGCGGGGCCAGGATGTCGCGCGGCTGGTCAGCGAGCCGGCGCACCGCGGCGGCCGACGGCCGCGTCTCGCGCCGCACGATCCGGGCCAGCTCGGGCGTGTCGCGGGCGAGCTCCGGGTAGATCTCGAGGCCGTGGAGCGCGGACAGGCGCGCGCTCGATCTGCTGCCAGCGCTGCGCCTCCGCGAAGGCGAGCATGACCGCGCTCGGCTGGCCGTCGCGCAGGACGACGAGCGCCTCGCCCTCCTCGACCCGGGCCACGACCGCGCGCATGTTGCCGCGGACCTCGCGCATCCCGAGCGCCTGGATCATCCCGCCCGCCGTCATTCCAGCTCCTCTTCGTCGTCGTACGCGATCTCAAGATCCGGGGGCACGGGCGCGATGACCGCGGCCCCGTCGCCGTACCAGGTGAGCACGATCGGCCGGCGTCGCGTCACGACCAGGGCCCGTCGCAGGTTCCGGCGGAACGTCGTGACCGACACCCGCCGGCCCGTGTCGCCGTCGGTGATCGGTCGCATGATCGCGACCGGACGCCCGTGCCGGGCGATGACGATCGTCTCGCCGCGCGCCACGCGCAGGAGCGACTCGTTCACCTGCCGGCGAAGGGTTCGGACACCGATGACGTTCTGCATGGCGGCATGCTGCGCCGACTGTGGACGCTAGTCAATATGGATTGTGTACGGTCGGCGCAACAGCTTGCCGGGCCAACCGAGCCTCTAAGAAATGCGAGCGTAGCTTGATGGTCCGGGTCGACTCGGGTGCGTCCAAGTGGTGGAGGAGACCGCTGCTTCAGGTTGCTCACCCGTCGGTCATCCCGAATGCATCCGCGCCAATCAATGGATCAGAGTCGATGCCCGAACTCCCGTTGCCATCCGGTTCGTCCCCTACGGCCTCCTCGGTCGTGACGACCACTGCATTGCCGAACCCGGCACCGTCCGTGAACACCCGGACCTCGTCGCCCTCGAGGTAGCGCCAGCCCGTAACCGACCACGCTGATTGGTCGAGGTGGGCTGGCGTGACGCGCCCCCCGAGGCCCCAGTACCGCCGCACCCGCGTCTGACCGGCCACGGTGAGGTCGACCACCTGGAGCAGGAGGTAGTCGTCATGCTCTCGCGCGGCGTCAAGCTCGTTGCGGGTGATCACGAACGCTCCGGCACCGGAGTTGCCCTTGACCTCAACCGGGATGAAGGTGCCGTTCGCGCGGACGAACTCGAGGTCCCATCCTTTGTCGTCGTCCTGGACGTCCCGGACCGCAACCATGTCGGGCAGCCCGAGCCCGTAGCGGATCGCGACCTTGACCGCCTCCTGCTCGCTGGAGCGCGCCGAGGCTCGCGGCCGCGGAGGCCCGGCCTCGGGCTGCTTCGGTGGGTCGTCACGACGGCGACGCCTTCGGCCCCCACCGTGGTCAACAGGCGTCGGCTCCGTCTGGGTGGGTGGCGCAACAGGCTCCGCCGGGCCGAAGCTTGCCCCTTCGAGATTGACGTACTCCTTGATGGTCGGCTCGGGCTCCGTCACGGTCTGGGCTTCGCCAGGCGGCGTCCACCCCGCTGGGTCAAGCGCCGGTGGCGGTGTTGCCGGCGGGACGGCCGCACCCGCGTTGCGCCACGAGCCGAGGCGTGTCCCGGGCCGCTGTCGCCTGAGCAGGGCATCGGCCGACTCGAGCTCGACCTCTGAGAGCCTAGCGCTCGCGAGGACCCGGTCCGGTTCGGCGAGGAACCAGGCGATGCCGGGCGCCGCGTCGGGGATCTCCAAGTACTCGGCGAGTGCGGCCCCCAGCTCGAGCAGGTCGACGTCCGGCGGCGGGGCGACCAGCAGCTCGGCCTTCTCAGGGCGGAGGTAGCCGCGCTTGTCGTGGTGCGGGGTGATGAGGAACCCGACAGGCGCCGCCTCCGTGTCGAGGTCCCCGCAGCGCCACGTAACCCGAAGCGTCCGCACGGTCGTCTCGACTAGCCCGGCGCGTCCGATGAGAGCACGCGCTCGTCGCAGAACAGGATCGCGGCACCAGCCGCGTGGAGGTCGTGCCGTGCATTGACGGCCGTCCGCAGGATGCGGGCGAACCGGGATAGGTACCCCACGAGGAGGACGTCGTATTCGCGGCCGGCGCGGGCGACCATCTCCTGGAACTGGGCGGTGGAGCCGACCGTGCGGCCGGAGTGGGCGACTTGCCACTCGATGCACGTGTCCACGAGGTCCCACCGGCGAAGCGCGTGATCCTGCTGGTCCCACTGCGCCTCCGGCCCGTAGTTGTCGTACTGCCCTCGGGTCGACTCCCGGATCCACCGGGCGCCTGGGTCGATCGACACCACTCCGTCCCGCCCCGACACCGAGCTGTGGATCAGCGAGCTCTTGCCCGACCAGGCCACGAGCTCGCTGTTGCTCCGCCCCTTGACATACGGGAGACGGCTTCCTAGCCTCGGCTGGGCAGCGTTCCATCATGGGCTGAAGGGCAGTGCATGTCCCGAGACTTTGAGCCAGACCTCCCGTGGCATCGTTTCCATGAACCGCCGGTCACGGGCGACTCACCCATAGCGCCGTTCCGAGTGCGCCCGACGTCACTCGAAGAGATCATCTGCATCTGCCGCCGACAGCCGGACAGGGGCCACCTGCATGCGATCGGCAGCCATTGGGCGCTGTCAGAGGCCGCCCGCTCCGACAGTGTCTTCATCGAGACCCATGACCCGGACGGTCCGCACGAGGTGCTCGGTCGGACCCTGCTCGACGTCATACCCTCCCGGATGAGCGCCGATCGGTTGCGGATCATGGCGCGGTCCCAGCACCCAGACGTGACGTTCGTCCACGTCGAGGCCGGGAAGCAGATCTGCCAACTGTACGCCGAGCTCGACCAGGTCGACCCGTTGACGAACGAGGCGACCCTGGGCGGCTTGATGGCGAAGCACCACCACAACCCGGGGTACGCCGGACCATGGGGCTTTGCCACGCTCGGCGGCGCCGGCGGTCAGACGGTGGTCGGGGCGCTGAGCACCGGGACCCACGGTGGAGACTTCGACCGGCCGCCGGTGGCCGACTTCGTGGTCGCCATTCATCTGGTCGTTGACGGCGGGACGCACTACTGGATCGAGCGGGACTCCGACCTCCCGTTCGCCGACAAGGACGCCCTCGACAAGTTCTACGGCGCTGACCGTTTCGGCGGACCCACGAATTTCCACTTCGTCCGCAACGACGACCTGTTCAACGCGGTCCTCGTATCGGCCGGCCGATTTGGTGTCATCTACTCGGTCGTCCTGGCTGCCGTACCCCAGTACAACCTCTACGAGCGGCGTCTGCTGCAGGACTGGAGCCAAGTCAAGAATTCCATCGGCGACCCGGCATCGCGGCTCTACACCGACGCCGCGCAGCCGTTCGACGCGGATTTCCCGTTCTCCTCGCCCGTGACGTCGCGGTGCAGGTTCCTCCAGATCGCCTTATGCCTGACCAGCATCGGCAACTTCAGCCGCAACCGGGTCGGCGTCACCCATCGCTGGCAGCTCCCGATGCCCGCCATGCCCGCCGGGCGGGCGGAGCGGGTGGGCTCGATCGTCCCGGGCGGCGATGACCCGCTGCTGCATGCACCGCGGTTCGTGAACGCCGGGACCACACATGCGTACTCACCGCCGGACCGCCCGGGCGGCCCGCAGAACCCGAGCTTCCTCGAGCTCGCCTGCACCAACGCCGACTTCATCAAGGGCGTGCTGCAGGCCGTGGTCGACGAGCTGACCAACCTGGTCGAGAGCCACGGCGCCGTTGTCGGCGCGACCATCGCGGTCGTGGCCTCGGCCGGCGGAGCGGCGCTCTTCGTGCTGTTTGCCGAGTTCGTCGCGCTCATCAAGCTGCTCAAGGTGATCATCGACTCCTTCGATGACAACGCGCCCCTCGGCGCGACCATGGAGCACCTCAAGAACACGCTCCTCGACCCGCCCATCAGTGAGCCGCACGCCAAGGCCGCCGGGCTCTTCATCTGGCAGGTCATCGCGCTGAAGATCTTCGAGACGCTGCAGCCCCGTCGCGACATGGAAGCGATCAGCTACGCAGTCATGGACACCCACGACTACCTCGACATCGGCTGCAACGTGAACGGTGATTTCGATCGAGGTGTTCTTCGACGCCACCGACCCCATGCTCATCACGTTCATCGACCTGCTCATCGCCTTCGAGCAGCGCCAGGAGCTGGCCGGCAAGGCCTTTGTGGGCTACGCATCGATGCGGTTCACCGGGCAGACCAGGGCCTTGATCGGCATGCAGAAATGGCCCCTCACATGTTCGGTCGAGATCGCCGGCCTGCGCGACGTGAGCGGCAGCGAGGACCTGATCAGGTATGCGGAGCGCGTCGCCCTCAACCACAACGTCAAGGCGATCCTGCATTGGGGTCAGCGCAACGACCAGAGTCACGCGGACACGGAACGGATCTTTGGCGGCCCCGGCGTCCCCGCTGCGAGCAACCTGGGGCGCTGGCGGGCCGCTCTCAGCAGCGTCACGGACAACGGTCGGCTCGACGGTTTCAGCAGCGACTTCACCAGGCAGACCGGGCTGGAGGTGGTGTCCGCCGCGCTGCGTGAGTTCGGGGCGGAGTCGACCGTCGTCCAGGTGGGGGCACCGATCACCGTCTCGTGGGACGCGCGAAACAACCCGGCGGGCACAACGGTGGGCCTGACGGTCATCGAGGATGTGGCAGGTCCGCGCGAGCAACGACGGGTCGTGGCCGAGCGCGGCGACCTGGCGGGCTCCTATACGTTCACGGCCGCCGAACCAGGCACCTACGTCGTCGGCCTGGCGGTCCGGCCACCCGGCGGCGACCCGCGCGGCGTGGCGACGTCGAGCGTCGTCGTGCGCGCGGAACAGGAGGCCTGAGATGACGCAGGCGTTTTCCGGGCCGTGGACGATCACCGTGATGACCGTTGCCCCGTACCCGGATCGGCGGTACCGGATCACCGGGTCCGAGGGCGCCGACGGCGCCTACGCCGTACGGTTCCTGGGTCACAGTCCGCCGACGGTCGTGCACGGAGAGGACTGGACCCTCCAGGTCCAGTACCTCGCCGACGAGGCCACGGACACCTGGCTGCCCGACGACGCATTCCCCCCTGTGCCGGGGGGCGGGGAGCGGTCAACGTCGGCGTTCGACATCCAGCATGGCCTCGTCCGCCAGGTGGGAACGGGCTCGCTGGCCTACGACCGCCCGCCTCCGGCAGGCGCGTTCCGGTTCAGCGGCCTGCGGCTCATCTGCACGTCTCATGACCCTGACCTGAACCCGGGGCCGCTGCCGCCACATCCCGACTTCACTCTCCCGGGCGCCAAGGAGTAGCGGTTGCTGGCGGGCAGACAGGAAGACCGGACTGCGCGCAGGACGGTCGTCATCCTCGACCAGGATCCCGACCTTGACGAACAGGATCGGCTCGTCTGCCATACCGTCTCCCCCCACGCCTCGTGGAGAGCGTGGCCGCCAAGGGGGCGTCCGCGCCGGAGGAAGCGTAAGGTCGCGAGCAATCGCGCGTGACGCCGATTGGAGCGCGTCCGTCTAAGGTCACCAGTCCGCGCCCCGCTTGAGCCCCACGCCCGCGATCACCATGGTCGCCCCACGATCGGGACCTTGACGAAGATGGTGGCGTCTGCAGGTTCGAATCCTGTCGGGCGCGCTAGAACACTTGTTCTATTTACCATCCGTCGCTCGGCCCGGAGCTCCACCGCCCAGAACACACGGCCCCGTGACCACTCGTCCGAACGGGCTCGGGCCTGCTCGGCGTCGGCATGTTCGCCGGGCTCGAACGCGTGATCTCGGGTAGAGAGAGACACGCGAGCAGGTCTCGCCAGTCGTCGGGCCGAAACGGCCGCACAATGAGACGGTTGGTCTCGATCGTGGTCATGTTCGGGCGCCGACCGGGATCGCGGCGAGTTCCGTGGCGATCGATGTGGCCCACTCGCGGATGGCGGCCCAGTCGCGATGGTCGCCGTACGGGTTCTTCACCATCGACAGGATCCGCCGCTCGACGAAGCCGAGCTCGCTGCCTGTCCGCCTTGCCGGGGAACACCCGATGTTCCCGTCCTCCCACGAGCTCGAGGAGCCTCATCCCCTGCGCGGCGTCGGCGGGGTCGACGATGTCTCGCCCGAGCGGACCGCTCGAGAACAGCCACACCCGTCGCGTTCGCAGCGCTTCCGCCGAACCGTTCACGAGGTCGCGAGCAGGCCCCATCCAGCGGCCCATGTGGACCGCGCTCCCGACGATGACTGCGTCGTATGGGGCGACGGACTCGACGTCCCTCGCGTCGACGACGTCGACCTCGATGCCCGTCTCACGGACGGTCTCTCCGATCGACGCGGCGATCTCAGCGGTGCTGCCGTGCTTCGATGACACGGCGATCAGCATCTTCATGGCGGTTCTCCTCTCGCCTACTCGACCGGCACGCGGGCAAGCGCGAGCGCCGGATTGGCCATGGTCATCAGCGACACGCCGATGCCGTACGTCAGGAACCGCCCTTCGGGCATGAGCTCGACCACGCAGCTCCCCGTCTTCCGCGCCTCGGGCACGAGCTTCTCGAGATCCTTCGAGATGGAGCCGATGTCGAGCGAACCAGCCGGGTGGACCGTCGCCCGGGCGTGGAAGGTGATCGTGGCCGGCGGGATGGGGACGAGCAGCGCGAGGATGCCGCCGCGACGGACCGGCACCGTGACGGCGACCTGATCGCCGGTCGCGATCTGGCGCGCCTTCCAGCCGTCGGCGGCGACGGCGACGTACAAGCGCCGGTCGGCGGTCCCGTACACGACGCCGCTCGATCGGGGCTCGCCTGCGGTGCTGACGTGGCTGACGACGGCGAACGACGCCTTGGCGAGCGCCTTCCAGACTGCCTCGCTGGTCACGCGGGTTCCGTTGGTCGCGACCTCCACGGCAGCGCCGGCGCGCTCGGCGGCCGCCAGCGAGGTTGTCCCGTTCGTGCTCATCGATGATCTCCAGTCCGCCGGTCGCGGAGGCGTTGCCGGTGCGGCGCCGCCGCGTGGCCTTCTCTGTTTGTGCCGGCCGGGTGGCCGGCTCCGATGCCGACCAAGGTGCGGCTCAACCGGCATCGGGCGCATCCATCGTTGGACGGACGCGGTGGTTGGTTCTCGGTCGGGTGCGGTCGGCTGGCGGTGCGGCGCCTGGCGTGGCACAGGGCTGCCGCTCACGTCGGGTGACATACCAACCACCTGATCCATCCCCGGATGGATGTGCCCTGTGGCGGTTGAGCCGCAGCATCGGTCCCGGGTCCGGCCGCATGGCCGGAGCATGCGGAGATCGGCGATGACTGTCGGGGCTTTCATCAAGAAGCGGCCGGTGCTGGCCTACTACGTCGTTGCCTTCGCCATCTCGTGGGGGACGATCCTCATCCTCGTTGGCCCCGGTGGCTTCCTGGAGACGACGTCGACCACCCCGTCGTTCGCCCTCGTGGGCTTCGCCTCGCTCCTGGGTCCCAGCCTGGCCGGCGTCCTCCTCACCGGCATCCTCGACGGGAGAGCGGGCTGGCGCGACCTCCTGGCGCGGCTCCTCCGATGGCGCGTCGGCGTTCGCTGGTACGCGGTGGCACTCCTGACCGCGCCGCTGGTGACGATCCTGACCCTGCTCGCGCTCTCGCTCACCTCGCCGGCGTTCCTGCCCGCCATCATCACGGCGGAGGACAAGGCGAGCCTGGTCGTGTCCGGGATCGCGGTGGGACTGATCGTCCCCGTGTTCGAGGAGCTGGGCTGGACCGGTTTCGTCACACCGCGGTTGCGCCTGCGCCAAGGCGTGCTGGGCACCGGGCTGCTGATGGGGCTCCTGTGGGGTGCATGGCACCTCCCGGTGTTCGCCGGCAGTGCGGCCTCCTCCGGTGCGAATCCCGCCGGCGCTGTTCATGGCCGCCATGCTGTTTGCGTGGCTGCCGCCCTACCGGGTGCTGATGGTGTGGGTCTACGACCGCACGGGGAGCCTGCTGGTGGTGATGCTCATGCACATGCCGATCGTCGTCAGCCAGTTCGTCCTCACACCCTGAAGGGCTCTCAGGGGAGCAGATGTTCGTGTCCCTCATCGCAACGGGCGCAGCGCTGTGGCTCGTGGTGGGGGCCGTGGCACTGGCGAACGGTGGACGCCTCACCCGCGATCGGCCGGCAACGCCGGCGCATGCGCCCGACGCGCTACCACGGCCAGGCGACCGGCTGCCAGTCTCCTAGGCTCGCGGCCGGAACGGCACCGAACGTGAACCACAGGTATCCCTCGGCGGGGCACGCGACGGTCGCGTAGACGGTCGCGAAGTCCATGCCCCGCCGCTCGACCGCGTCGTCGGCGAGGATGGCGATCAGGTCGTCCGGCAGGCGGATGCCCGGCCGGCGTCCCGTCAGCCCGCCGGCCAGAGACTCCATCCGTGCCTGGCGCGAGCGCGAGTCACCGTTCGGCGCGGGCTCGTCCAGGACGACGGCGTGGTTGGTCGCGATCAGCCAGGCGCCGTCCTGCGGGCGTCGCACATGCGTGCTGCGCCCGCACTCGAGAATCGCGACCTCGTCGCTTGCTCCATCGACCGCGACCAGGAGCATCCCCTCGTCGCGGTCGACCTCGTCCAGCCGTGCCTCGACCTCCGCGATCGTGGAGCACGTCTCGAGCATCTCGGTCAGCAGGATCCAGCCCGACATGTGCGGTCGCCCGGGGCGCGGCGCGTCCGAGACCGTCAGCGCATGGTGATGGAGCCACAGGCGCTCACGATTGACGCCGGTAGCGGTGAAGACGTCCCCCTCCTGCCCGAAGGTGAGGGTCGGGATGCGTCCGGTGATCTCGCGGACCGTCGCGTGGCCCCAGATGCCCGGGACGAACATGTCGTTGTTCCGGGCGACCCAGGCGTGCCCCTCGATCAGGCCGACGAAGGCGCTGCACCCGTCGTCCACGCACTGCTCGACGTAGTTCCACTCGGCGACGCGTTGGAGCGGCATGTCCGCTCCCTCGGCGAGGCCCGCGAGCTCGTCCTGGAAACGGTCGGGCAGTGTGCGCAGCCAGGGAATTGCCCCCCGACGCAACTCGGCGAGGTCGATGGCGTCGGGATGCTGCGGGCGGTCGCGCAGGTACCGGGCGATGTTCGCCTCGAGCCGAGGACCCAGCGCCCGGCCGGCGGCGATTCCGACCTCCCGGGCCGTGCCGGCGAATCGCGCGACAGGACCCGAAGCGGCGGGCGTCATCCGATGAGCCCGAGGTCACGGCCGCGCGCCACGGCCTCGACCCGGTTCGCGGCCCCGAGCTTCCCCGAGATCGTGTGCAGGTGGGACTTCACCGTTCCCACCGTGACGAACAGCTCGGTCGCGACCTGGCTGTTGGACCGGCCGAGGGCGACCAGGCGCAGGACCTCGAGCTCGCGCGCCGTGAGCGCCTCGACCGGGCCGTCTCGGCCCGCCCCCTCGCGTCGGCTGGGCTCTGGCCCGCCGCTCGCGAGCAGGGGGCCGACGCGCTCGAGTGTCGCCTGGGCGAGCCGGGCGCAGGGCGCGTCGCCGGCGCGGGTCGCAAGCTCGAGGGCGCGACGGGCGTCGCCGTCGGCGCGCTCGGCCTGTCCGAGCTCGGCCCGGGCGCTGGCCATGACCGCCCAAACCGCCGGGCTGTCGGTCGCGGCCGTCTCCCTCGGGATCTGCTCGAGCTCCGCCTCGCACAGCCTCAGCGCACGATTGGGATCGCCGCGCTTCAACGCGATCCTGGCCAGGTCGCCGATCGCGCGGCCGGTGGCGAAGCGGTTGCCGCCGGCTCGAAGGTCGGGCAGCGCGGCTTCGTAGGCCTCCGCAGCCGCGTCGAGATCGCCGGCATGGGAGAGCGCGAAGGCCAGCAGCACGGTCGCCGTGCCACGCAGGGTTGCCTCCCGCTCCGCCGGTGGCCCAGCCGGGACGAGCTCGCGCGCGCGGCGCGCCTCTGCGATCGCGGTGACGCTGTCCCCCTCCAGCGCGGCGAGCTGGGAGCGCAGGAGCGCGAGCTGCGTCGGGATCGCGGGCGCCATCATGGGCCCGCCATCGCGACCATCGGCGAGCGCGCGATCGGCGTCGTCCAGCCGGTCGGCCACACCCTCGGTCTCGCCTGCCAGGAGGAGGACCCACGCGTAGGACGCGCTCAACTGTGCGTGCCCACGGACGGTCTCCGCGGGCAGGGCGTCGAGCCACCCCCGCACGGTGCTCAGCTCGCCCGCACTGACGTGCCGGCCCGAGGCGAAGGCGACGATCCGGCTCGTGCGCTCGAGATCGCCCGATTGGAGAGCATGGCCAATCGCCTCGTCGTCATCCCCTCGCTCCTCGTGCCACGCTGACGCTCTCCGCGTGCAGCTCGGCGACCTCGTCGGGATGGAGCGTCCGCAGCCGGGCGCGGAGGATCTCGGCGAAGAGCGCGTGATACCGGTACCAGCGCCGCTCGTCGTCGAGCGGGATGATCAGAAGGTTCGCGCGCTCGAGCTCCTCAAGGCGCGCCTGGCCGTCGGGTTCTCCGGTGACGGCCTCGCACAGCGGACCGCACAGGCGGTCGAGGATCGAGGTGCGCAGGAGGAACTCCTGGGACTCGCGCGGCAGGCCGGCGAGGACCTCCTCGACGACGTAGTCGAGGACGTAGCGATGGCTCGCCCCGAACCGCCGCACCAGGTCGGCGTGGTCCGGCCGGCCGCGGAGGGAGACCGCGGCCAGCCGCAGCGCCGCAGCCCAACCCTCGGTCCGATCGGTGAGATCCTCGACCTCCTCGGTGGTGAGCTCGACTCCGGTCGACGCCACGAGGGCGGCCGCCTCCGCCGCCGTGAAGCGGAGGTCCTCGGCGCGCACCTCGAGCAGCTCGCCGCGCGCACGCAGTCGCGCGAGCGGGATGGGTGGATCGGCGCGCGTGGCGATCGCGAGCCGGGCTCCGGGCGGGAGACGCTCGACGAGGGTCGTCACCAGCCGATGGATGGCCGGCTCCTCGATGACGTGGTAGTCGTCCAGGACGAGCACCACGCCGCTGCCGGCCGCCGCGAGACGCTCGAGGATGCCGGCCAGGGCGAGCTCGGGATCGAAGGACGCGGCATCGAGCTCCGCCCCGTCCTCCGTTGCGTCCACGAGGCGTGCCGTGGCCGCCGCGAGGTATCGAGCGAACCGGACGATGTCGTTGTCGCGCGCGTCGAGCGCCAACCACGCACCCCGGACGTGCTCGTGGCCCATCCAGTCGGCGAGCAGGGTGCTCTTGCCGAAGCCGGCGGGCGCCGAGACGAGCACCAGGCGAGCCTCGGTCGCACTGTCGAGCTGGACCCGCAGCCGCGCGCGGTCGACGGTGCGCCTGCTCCGCGCCTGGACGCCGAGCTTCGTCGTGATCAGGGCATCTCGCCCTGGCGTCTCCATCGTGACCGTCAGCCTTCCAGTACGAGTGCGGGGACAGGACGAGTCTCCGGCAGTGTCCGGGCGGAGATCCCGGGCGCACAGTGCCGTTCGACGCGACCTCGACGAACCGATGTCGGAGGTCGGCCGCCCGCCGAAATCAACCACCAGCCCCATCGATGGATGGATGCGGCCGCGGGGAGTTGAGCCGCAGGCTGCCTCATGAAGTCCGGCCGAACGGGACCGGAGCACATGGAGGACCCCCGGTTGCAGCAATCGATCCGCTACCAGGTCCGGGTGCGAGTCCAGGGCGAGCTCGCTCCCAGCTGGACGGCGGTGCTAGCGGATCTCGCCGTGGCGCCAGCGGCCGACGGGACGACGCTCGTCAGCGGCGAGCTGCCCGACCAGGCCGCTGTCCATGGGCTCCTGGCCTCGATCCGGGACCTCGGCCTGTCGCTGATCTCGGTCGAGACCGCGGCCATCCCGTCGGCATCCCCAGTCGGAGACTCCTGATGTCCATCCTGCTCGCACTGTTCCTCGTCGTGCATGCGTCCATCCACATCGGCTACATCTGCGGTCCGGCCTGGCCCTTCGTCGCGACCGACCCTTGGTTGGTGACCCTCCTCGGTGCCAACCCCGACGAGGTTCGCTCTGTGGGGATCGCTCTTGTGCTCGTGACCTTGGTCGCCTTCGTGCTCGCCGCAGTGGCAGGCATGGGGCTCGTGCGGTCCCTCTGGAAGCCGCTCGTCGTCGTCGCGTCGGTGGCTTCGGCGATCGTGCTGCTCCTCTTCATCACCCCGTGGACGCTGCCCGGCCTTGCGATCGACGCCGTCCTGCTCTGGGCGACCCTCGTCTGGGGCTGGCGCCCGGCCCCACTCTTCGGCCGTGCCCGACACGCCTCGCACCCCCGACGGGCGGCCGTACGGTGACGGAGCTCAGTCGACGCCAATTCGTGGCTTTGGTGCGTGAAGAACGTCCGGCCGGCCCTCGCGAATGTCAATCAGGTTCGGTAACCCATCGCAGTGGACTCGCAACCGTTGAAAGGAAACCGATGACAGCAACGATCAGGCAGATCGATGGTTTTCTCGCGCTCAAGCGGATCGCCGTCGTCGGCGTGTCGCGCAACCCGAAGGAGATCAGCTACACGCTGTGGCAGGAGCTGCGCCAGCGCCGGTACGACGCGATCGCCGTCAACCCGGCGGCGACCGAGATCGACGGCAAGCGCGCCTATGCGAGCGTCCGTGACATCGATCCGCCCGTCGAGGGCGCGCTGATCATGACCACGGCCGCGGTGGCCGAGCAGGTCATCGAGGACTGCGCCGCGGCCGGCATCGGACACGTCTGGCTGTACGGCGGCCTGGGTGGCGGTGCCACGAGCCCGGCCACGATCGCGGCGGCCGAGCGCCACGGGATCGACACCATCGCCGGTCACTGCCCGTACATGTTCCTGCCGGGCACGCCCGTCTTCCACAGGATGCACGGCGTCGGCAAGAAGCTGACCGGCAGCTATCCCGAAGGCGGGCTAGGCGATGCCGACCGCCGCCGTCGTGTACCGGAGCGCCACGGGGACGACCCGTCGCCTCGCCGAGGAGATCGGTGCGCATCTCGAGTCGCGGGGCATCACCACCACCGTGCAGTCGGTCGGCGACGCCGACCCCGCGTCGCTGGCCGGCGTCGACCTCGTGCTCCTCGGCTGCTGGACGAGCGGGCTGTTCGTCGTCGCCCAGCACCCCGACGAGCCGTGGATGGCGTTCGTGCGCGAGCTCCCGGCCCTGCGGCCAGGCACGGGTCGGGCTGTTCACCACGTACAAGCTCGCGACGGGCTCCATGTTCGCGAAGATGCGGGCGGCGGTCGGCAGCAGGGCGACCCGGATCGACCTCGAGCTCAAGTCGCGCGACGGGCACCTGTCCGACGCCGGCCGACTCGCGCTCGATCGGTTCGTTGCGCCGGAGTAGTCATGTCAACGACCACGATCCACGCGCCGACGCCCGTCCGGGGAGTCCTCCCCAGCGACCGACGACGGGTCCCCGACTCCCACCTCGACCTCGTCGAATGTCCACGGGTCGCCGCTCTCACCACGGTCATGCCCGACGGCTCGCCGCAGACCTCCGTGGTCTGGTGCGACTTCGACGGCGACTGCGTCCGGGTGAACACGATGCGCGGGTTCCAGAAGGAACGGAACATGCGCCGGAACCCGCGCGTGACGCTCCTCTGCTACGACCCGCGCGACGACGGCCGCTACCTCGAGGTGCGGGGCACGGTCGAGGAGATGACCGAGGACGGGGCGATGGCCCACCTCGACGCGCTCGACCTCGAAGTACGCCGGCCGGCCGATGCGCTACTTCGGCGAGTGCGTGCCGGCGGTCCTGGCCGAGACCGAGGTCCCGGTGCTCTGCCGGATCCGGCCGACGCACGTCGTGGCGCTCGACGTGCACGCGATGCGCGGGAGACGAGCGATGACCGCCCCGGTGCTCCCCGCGCCCGTCGACGTCGCGGTGCCCGACTCCCACCTGGACCTCCTGGCCCGGCCCGATCGTCGGCGTGCTCACGACGATGCTGCCCGACGGCCAGCCCCAGTCGAGCCTCGTCTGGGTCGACTACGACGGCACCTGCGCCCGCGTGAACACCACGCTCGAACGGCGCAAGGGCCGCGACCTGCTCGCGAACCCGCGGGTCAGCCTCCTCGTCGTCGACCCCGACGACACGAGCCGCTTCGTCCAGGTCCGCGGCGACGCGGAGCTGGTCACCGAGGGCGCCGAGGCCCACCTCGACGAGCTGACCCGGCGCTACACCCATCACCCGGCCTACTACGGGTTCATCTACCCGATCGAGCAGCGGGAGCGCGAGACGCGCGTCATCTGCCGGATCCACGCGCGCCGCGTGACGCTCGACGCGATCCACCGCTGAGGTCTCCGCACATGAACACGACGATCGTCACCACCGACGCTGGCCGGTTGCGGGGACGCGTCGACGCTGGCGTGTACAGCTTCATGGGCGTTCCCTATGCCGCCCCCCCGTTCGGCGCCAACCGGCTTCGCCCGCCTCGACCGGTCGAACCGTGGAGCGGCGTCCGCGATGCGCTCTCCTTCGGTGCGGAGCCGCCACAGCTCAAGCCGCCCGCCGATCACCCGGCGGCGCGATGGTCTGGGATCCCGCCGAGCCGGGCGAGGACTGCCTCAACCTCAACATATGGACGCCCGACCCGGAGGCGCACGGCCTGCCGGTCATGGTCTGGATCCCGGGCGGCATGTTCGAGGTCGGGACCGGGGCGACCTACGACGGCAGCCGCTTCGCCCGCGACGGCATCGTCTGCGTGACGATCAACTACCGGGTGGGTCCCGAGGGCTTCCTCTACCTCGCCGACGGGGACGCCAACCTCGGTCTCCTCGACCAGGTCGCCGCGCTCGAGTGGGTGCGCGACAACATCGCCGCGTTCGGCGGCGACCCTGCGAACGTCACGATCTTCGGCGAGTCCGCCGGTGCGATGAGCGTCGGCACGCTGCTCGCCGTGCCCCGGGCCGAGGGCCTGTTCCGGCGCGCCATCTGCCAGAGCGGGGCGGCGGACCGCGTGATCCCGGCCGAGACCGCGCTGCGGATCGGGCGCGAGCTGGCGGCGCGGCTCGGCATCGAGGCCACCCGCGACGCGTTCGCGGCCGTGCCTCCCGACCGTCTGCTGGTCGCCGCGGCCGAGCTCAAGGGCGACCTGGTCGCCCACCCCGACCCGGCACGCTGGGGCCTCGAGGTCATCGCGAGCATGCTGCCGTGGCAGCCGGTGATCGATGGGGACGTGCTCCCCGGCGCATCCGATCGAGCGGATCGCCGCCGGCGCCGCGGCCGGTGTCGACGTCATGGCAGGCTCGAACACCGACGACTGGAAGCTGTTCGTGATCGCCAACGGCTCGCTCGGCCGGGTCACCGACGAGACCCTGACCGGCCCGGTCATCGCCCACGGGTTCGAGACGGCACTCGCCTACGGCCTGTCGGACGACGCGGTGGCCGGCTACCGCGCCGCCTACCCTGGCGCCGTCCCCGGCGAGATCCTCGCGGCGATCGAGACCGACTGGTGGTGCCGCATCCCCGCCATCCGGCTGGCCGAGGCCCATGCGTCGGCCCCATCCGGCACGTACATGTACGAGTTCGCCTGGGCAGCGCCCGGGGTCGGTGCCTGCCACGCCCTCGAGATCGGCTTCGTGTTCGACACGCTGGACCTGGGCCCCAACCAGATGCTCGGACCGATGCTCGGCGGCGCTCCGCAGGCTCTCGCCGACGCGATGCACGGCGCCTGGGTCGCCTTCGCGAAGACTGGGGACCCGGGCTGGCCGCGGTACGACCCCGTCCGGCGGGCGACGATGCGTTTCGACGCCGTCAGCCGCGTGGTCGAGGATCCGCGTGCATTCGAACGGGGGTTGTGGGAGACGGCCGGGAGGTTCGCGACGACTGTCGCTGCAGGGGCGCGATGACCGACGCCCGATCGTCGTCAACCGGGGTCGGGCAGGCGGGCCACCGAGCTGGTATCACGACATCATCGAGCTGGTTGTCATTGGCGACCCCCAAACGGTAGCGCGACTGCTCGACCGCGACCAGCTGACGGAGCAGACGGGCGGCTTCTCCGAGTCGAGCCTGGAGCTCGTGCTGGCCGGCCTCGACGTGATGCTCGGCCGGGCGTGTCCTCGGGGTCGGCCGCGTCCCAGATGAGTAGGTCCCCCGGGCCGAGTCCTGGCACATCGCCAGCGGGAGTGCATGTCTGGCGGCGTCGTCGCCGGCGTCTTCTGCGTCGGGCCGCCTCACTCCTCCTTGTGCGTCATCGGTGAGCCCGCCGTCTGACCAATCGGGCGAGCATGGCGACAGCTCGCCAGCTTGCCCAGAGTGCGACGACCTGGTAGGCGATCCACGCCCTGCCGCCAGGGTCGAGTGGCCCCGCCGCGATCCCCGTCGGGCGGATCCTCACCAGGGGTAGCCCCTCCGTCCGGCGGGACAGCTCATCGTCCGACGCTGTTCGCGGGTCAACGCCGAGTGACGCCACCCCGATAACGCCGAGCGCGGCCGTCAGCGCCCGGCCGGCCCGCACGCGCTCGTCCGGGTCAGTAACGACCTCGGCGAGGCCCGAGAAGGATCGGCCTGGGAGCACGACCTCGACGCGCGGATCGGCCCCGATATTGCGCAGCCATTGGGTCTTGGGGCCGAAGCCTGCCCAGACGTAGACGGCGCCCTCCCAGATCACGTACCCGAGCGGCGCCTCACGAACGAGGCCGCTCGTGCGGCCACGCGACCGGAGGATCGCCGTCTCAACCTACCTGCTGGCTATCGATGGTCTGGTGCGACCGGCGCGGAGGGCCGACCCACCGACGTCCGCTCCATCCACAAGACGCACGTGGACGATGCGACCGCTACCCCGCGATCCGAACGTCACCGCGGCCCGCGGCTGCGTGCCGGGCGGCGTCGGCGAGGCCGCCCACCACCGCCGCAATCGCCGGCGACGATGACCCCGACGCGCGCGTGGCGGCGAAGATCCGGCGCTGGATGGCGGCGCCCGCCACCTGCCGCGATGCCACCCCCGGCACGGCCGCGACTGCCAGGGCGGGAAGGAAGGTCACGGCCCGGCCCGACGCGGCCAGCGCCCCGAGGATCAGCGCGTCGTCCGAGCGATGCCGGATGTCCGGTGCGAAGCCGCCGAGGCGGTTGCACGCCGCCTCGACGAGCGCGGCGTGGCCCGTGCCCGGGTGGCCGGCCGCCCAGACGGCTTCGCGCAGCCGGGAGAGGTCGATCACCTCGCGGGCCGCGAGGGGGTCGTCGGCCCGCATGACCAGGCGCACGCCCTCGACGAGGAGATCGCGCCGCTCGACATCGCGGTGCCGCGGCACGGCGACTTGGTCGTACTCGATCCCGACCGCCACGTCGATCGCCCGCGACCGGAGCCCCTCCATCGCGGGGAGCGTCTCGAGGTGGGTGACCTCCACCTCGACCCCCGGAGCCGTGACGGCCAGCCCCGCGAGGAGCGGCGGCAGGAGCGCGTGGGCCGGCGTCTGGACGAACGAGAGCCGGACCGGGCCGCGGGGGCCGTCGCCGAGGCTGGCCACCTCCGCGAGCGCCGCCTCCTCCGCGGCCAGGGCGCGCTCGGCGTACGCGGCGAGCCGGGCGCCGGCCTCCGTCAGCTCGACGCCCCGGCCCGCGCGGCGGAGCAGCGGCACGCCGGCCTCCCGCTCCAGCTCGCGGAGCTGCACCGACACCGAGGACGGGCTGTAGGCGAGCGACTCGGCGACGCCGGTCACGGTACCCCGTCGCGACAGCTCCAGCAGCAGCCGCAGGCGTCGGAGTTCCATGATTTGGATGATTGCACAGATACAGTTCATATTCTATCGATGGACGTGAATGATGCTTCCCGCGATGCTGTGGGCATGTGGCTGCTGCCCGCCCTCACCGCCCCGGTCGTCATGCTCCTGGCCCTCCAGGCGCAGCGCCGCCTCGGGCCCGAGGCGGCGGGACTCGTGGGCGCGCTGCCGATGACGATGCCGATCGCCGTCCTTGCCGTGGCCGCGAGCCTCGGGGACCCGGGCGCGTCCGCGTTCGCCCTCGCTGCCGCGACGCACGTCCCGGCACAGGTCGTGTTCGGGGTCGTGTTCGCCGCGGTCATGCGCCGCCGCGGCCCGCTGCGCGGGCTCGCGGCCGGCGTCGCCTCGTTCGCCGCAGCGTCGTGGGCGATCTCCTTCATCCCCACTCCCGAAGCCGTCATCCTTGCCGTCCCCGCCCTGGCCGCCGGCCCCGTCCTCCTGGGCCGCTGGCGCGGCGACCGAAGCGCCGTAGCGGCGAAGCGGCCCGGCAGCGTCCTGACCTGCGCCGCAGGCGCGCTCGTCGTCGCCGCCGTCCTCGGGTCCGTCCGGCTCGGCGGCCCGGTCGCGGGCGGCCTGTTCGCCGCCCTGCCCGCCCTGAGCGCGACCTTGGCGATCGCCGTGGCGCGCTCGTCGGGGCAACACGCCGGAGCGGACGCGGCCTCGGGGATGGTCCGGGGGCTGCCGGTGTACTTCGCGTTCGTGCTGGCCACCGGGCTGCTGGCCTCGACGATCGGCACGCTGCCTGCTGTCGCGACCGGGCTGTCCGCGAGCGTCGCGATCGGCGTGGTCACCTGGCGACGCGACTCCGGGCGTCCCTCGAGCTGGCGAGGCCCCGCCGGCATCGACCTCTTCGACCGCTCCCACGTCGGGGCCTGACGCCACGCCGAGCCACTCCAAGCGGCGCTCCCGATGGCCGCAGCCCGGTATCGCGGCGAGTAGCTGCCCCACGACGTCGTCGAGAGACGGCTCTCATTCGTCCGGGCCTCGCCCTCAGGCTCAGGCAGCCCCGGCGCCAACTAGAGCACCGTTGGCGCGGTTCTGCCAGGCGCGCATCCGGTCGAGGTCGCGGTCGTGCCCGTCGAGGCGGGCATTGGTGCTGTCGGCGCTCCGCTGCATGGCGGCCCGCCGCTCGACGCCGAGCGCCTGGTCCCGCGCGATCGCGTCGACCGCCGCCTTGAGGCCCCGGATGTCCTCGCGCATCTCGAGCAGGAGCTCGCGCTGCGTGGTCCGGTCGGGCCGGGCTCGTCGCCGCTCTACGGGGGTCGACGGCGCGGGCGTACCTGGGGTCGCAACAGGCAGGGGGACCCGGGAGCCTACGCACCGTGTGGATCGGACCAGCGCGCCGTCATGGCCGCAGGGGTGATGGCGGCGGGTTCCGGTTCCTATTCGGCCGTTTTGGCCATGCCCGCGTGCGGGCCTACAGGATTCGGCCAGGTCGAGGCACAACTCCCAGGACGCGGTCCCCGCGAGGACAACCGCTCCGACTCAACGGCCCGCGAGATCAGGCCGGTCGGCCCGGTCTACATCTCACTGTGAAATGGCACACTAGCGACTGAGATATCCCCTCCCGCAGGGGTGCACCCGAGGTCGAGTCCAGATGCCCATGGAGCTGCCGGTCCTGCAGGACCTGCGAATGAGCCTCCCGGCTCCCGACGTGATCGACGCGACCGCGACGGCGTCGCTCCTCGCCGACCCGATCCGGGCGAGCATCGTCCGCATGCTCCGCGATGGGCCGGTCTGCGTCTGCGAGATGGCGGCCGCCCTTGGCGAGCGGCAGAACAACGTGAGCAACCACCTCGCCAAGCTCCGCGAGGGCGGGCTCGTCCGCCCCAGCCGCATCGCGCCGGACACGCGGCGGATCTACTACGAGCGCGATGACGAAGCGTGCGCTCGTGCGCTGAGCGCGCTCGGCGAGGTGCTGCGGTGACCGCGGTCGCCCTGACCCGACACCGCCTCCCCTTCTGGCCGACAACGCTCCTCGCGGTCGCCGCCTGGCTCATCGCGTGGTTCGCGGCCGCGCCGTTCGCCGCCTGGTTCGCGTACGACCTGCTTGGCCTCGAGCAGGGCTCCCACCTCGGGGACGCGGTCGCCTTCTTCGTCTTCGACGTCCCGAAGGTGCTCCTGCTGCTCCTCGGCATCGTGACCGCGGTCACCCTCATCCGGGGCTTCTTCCCGCCCGAGAAGGTGCGCAACGCCCTCGTCGGCCGCGGGGAGTTCGTCGGGACGGTCGGCGCCGCCTCGCTGGGCATTGTCACCCCGTTCTGCTCGTGCTCGGCGGTCCCGCTGTTCATCGGCTTCGTCGAGGCCGGCATCCCGCTCGGGGTCGTCGTTCGCCTTCCTCATCAGCAGCCCGATGGTCAACGAGATCGCGCTCGTCCTGCTGTGGGGCCTGTTCGGGCCCGGGATCGCCCTCGTCTACATGGCGGCCGGGCTGCTGGTCGCGATCGTCGGCGGGCTCGTGATCGGCAAGCTCCACATGGAGCGCTACGTCGAAGACTACGTGTGGGCGCTTCAGGGGACGGGTGGCGCGGCGATCGAGATCCGCCTGAGCTGGGAGCAGCGCGTCCGCGACGCCTGGGCGTACACGAAGCGACCTCGTCCGGCGGATCTTCCCGTACGTCCTGGTGGGGATCGGGATCGGCGCCTTCATCCACGGCTTCGTCCCCACCGAACTCGTGGTGGCCATCGGCGGCCCGGGCAACCCGCTCGCGGTCCCGCTCGTCGTCCTCATCGCGATCCCGCTCTACTCGAACGCCGCCGGCACGATCCCGATCGTCCAGGCGCTGCTCGGGAAGGGGATGGCGCTGGGCACCACCCTGGCGTTCATGATGGCCATCACGGCGATCAGCCTCCCCGAGTTCGTCATCCTCAAGCGGGTCATCAAGACGCCGCTGATCGCCACCTTCGCGACGATCGTGACGATCGGGATCCTGTTCGTCGGCTACCTCTTCAACTTCCTCATCTACGCCCCGTAGGAGGCCGCGCCATGCGCACGATCGAAGTCCTGGGCCCCGGATGCAACAACTGCGTCAGGCTCGAGAAGAACGCCCGCGAGGCCGTGGCCATGGCCGGCGTCGAGGCCGACGTCGTCCACGTCACGGACTACACGGAGATCATGGCCCGGGGGGTCATGAGCACGCCTGGGCTGGTCATCGACGGCAGGGTCGTGAGCTACGGCCGCGTGCCGAGCGCGGGCGACATCGCGGCCTGGCTCTCGGAGGCGTAGGAGCGGGCGGTCGCGAGCGCACGCCGAGCAGGACGAGCCATGATCCGCCTGGACATTCCAGCGACTTGAAGGTCTACGGTTCTCCCATGCGCATCGCCGAGCTCTCCCGCCGCGTGGGGATCGCCCCGTCCGCCGTCCGCTGGTACGAGCAGGTCGGCGTGCTGCCCGAGCCGGAGCGGCGGGCGAACGGCTACCGGGCCTACCCGACGCCGACGTGGCGCGCCTGCGCCTCGTGGTGGCGCTGCGTCGCCTCGGGCTCGGTCCCGAGGAGGCGGGGCGCCTCGCCGGGTTGTGCCTCGAGCAGGGCGCCGTCGACCTCGACCTCGCGCCCGTCCTCGCCGAGCAGCGCGGCGCCATCGCCCGCCAGCGGGACGAGCTCGACCGGCTCGATGGGAAGCTCGTCGACCTCGAGATGACCATCGCGGCTGCCGGCCGCGCCAGGAGGAAGGAACCGATGCCCGACCCGATCCGCGTGCTGTTCGTGTGCACGCACAACTCGGCCCGCAGCCAGATCGCCGAGGCGCTGCTGGCCCGCTACGGCGGCGCGGACTTCGAAGTGCGCTCGGCCGGCACCGAGGCCACGCGCGTGAACCCGCTCGCGATCCGGGTGCTCGCCGAGGCGGGCATCGACTGGTCGGGCGCCCGGAGCAAGGTCATCACCGAGTTCCTGGACCAGCGGTTCGACTACGTGATCACCGTGTGCGACCGCGCCCGCGAGACGTGCCCGGTGTTCCCGGGCTCGACCAACACGCTCCACTGGGGCCTCGACGACCCGTCCGACGTCGACGGCACGGACGAGGCGAGGCTGGCCGCCTTCCGCCGGACCGAGCAGGAGATCGCTGGCCGGCTCCGGCCGTTCATCGAGGTCGCCCTCCGCGCGGCGGGACGGACCCCGCGGCCGAGCCTCGCGGGATGACCGTCCCCGCCCCGGCCGCGCCCGCCACGCCCGCCCGCCCGGCGTCTCAAGCTCCTGGACCGCTACCTCACGGTGTGGATCTTCGCGGCGATGGCGTTCGGGGTCGCCCTGGGCTACCTGCTGCCCGGCGTCGTGCCCTTCCTCGACCGCCTGAGCGTCGGGACGACGTCCATCCCGATCGCGGTCGGCCTGATCCTGATGATGTACCCGCCCCTGGCGAAGGTCCGCTACGAGGAGATCGGCCGCGTCTTCCGCGACGTGAAGATCCTCGCCCTGTCGCTGTTCCAGAACTGGGTCGATCGGACCGCTGCTGATGTTCGCGCTGGCCGTGATCTTCCTGCGCGACTACCCCGAGTACATGGCCGGGCTGATCCTGATCGGCCTCGCCCGGTGCATCGCCATGGTGATCGTGTGGAACGACCTCGCGCGCGGCGACCCCGAGTACGCCGCCGGCCTGGTGGCCTTCAACTCGATCTTCCAGGTGCTCTTCTACTCGGTCTTCGCCTACGTCTTCATCACGGTGCTGCCGACGTGGTTCGGGCTCCAGGGGACCGTCGTCCAGATCACGATCCCGCAGATCGCCCAGAGCGTGTTCATCTACCTGGGCATCCCGTTCATCGCGGGGTTCCTCACGCGGGTCGTCCTCATCCGCCGCAGGGGCAGGGACTGGTACGAGCGCGTGTTCATCCCCCGGATCAGCCCGATCACGCTCATCGCGCTGCTGTTCACGATCGTCGTGATGTTCTCCCTCAAGGGCGAGAACATCGTGGCGCTGCCGCTCGACGTGCTGCGGATCGCGATCCCGCTGCTCATCTACTTCGTCGTGATGTTCCTCGTCACGTTCTGGATGAGCGTGCGGGCGAAGGCGACCTACGGGCAGACGGTCTCGCTCTCGTTCACTGCGGCGTCGAACAACTTCGAGCTGGCGATCGCGGTCGCCGTGGCGACGTTCGGGATCAGCAGCGGCGTGGCGTTCGCGGCCGTCATCGGGCCGCTCGTCGAGGTGCCGGTGATGATCGCCCTGGTCAACGTGGCGTTCTTCCTGGGGCGGCGTGCGTTCCCGTCCGAATCGCTTCCGTTCGCGACGTCGTCTGGCTGACGCGGCGCGCCGGGCCGTCTGCCAGGTCACTCACAGCGTCCGCCGGGGGGAGTCGAGCCGCCGGGCCGACGGCTCCGCTCCACGGACGTTGCGCGAGGCCGGAGCTGCCGCCACACTGCCCAGCATGAGGACCGCCCGCGTGGACGGCCGGCGCGCGCGGCGCGTCCCGTCCTACGACACCTGCGACGACGACCCGGCCGGATGACGCCAAGAACGCCATCCGCCGCTCGCCACGAGGTGCCCCGATGTCCCTCTCCGGTCCCGCGCGCCGTCCCGTCGGCGCGCTGATCCTCGCCGCCGCCTGCTGGGGCGTCGGCACGGCCGTCAGCAAGCAGGCCGTCGCCGAGGTCCCGCCCCTCACGCTCCTGCCCGTCCAGCTCGCGGTCAGCCTCGCCTTCATCGCCGCGATCGCGCGCCGCCGCGGGGAGCGCGCTCCGACGGGGCGCGACGGCCGCCTGCTGGGCCGCCTCGGCCTCCTCAACCCCGGGCTCGCCTACGCGCTGAGCCTCGCCGGCCTGACCATGATCACGGCGAGCCTGTCGGTCCTCCTGTGGGCGGTCGAGCCGGTCCTCATCCTGGTCCTCGCCGCGCTCGTGCTGCGCGAGCGGCCGGGCTGGGCGCTGGTCGCCCTCTCGGCCGTCGCGGTCGCCGGGCTCGCCCTCGTCCTCTACGACCCGTCGGCGTCCGGCGCGACCCTCGGCGTCCTGCTGACGGTCGCCGGCGTCGGCTGCTGCGCCGCCTACACGGTCGCGGCCCGGCGCTGGCTGCCGGGCGCCGACTCGACGCTCGGCGTGGTCGTCGCCCAGCAGGCGCACGCCCTTGCGTTCGCGCTGGGGCTGCTCGCCGTCGGCGGGCTCGCCGGCCTCCCGGTGCTTCCGAAGTCGCTCACGGCCGCCGGCGTCGCGAGCGCGCTCGCGTCGGGCCTCGTCTACTACGGCCTGGCCTACTGGTGCTACCTCTCCGCGCTGCGCTCGGTGCCGGCCTCGGTCGCCGCCGTCTCGTTCTACCTGATCCCGGTCTTCGGGGTGGCTGCCGCATTCCTGTTCGGCGAGCGCCTCGGGCCGGCGCAGTGGGCGGGCGCCGCGGTCGTGGTGGGCGCGGTCGCGGCGATCACGGTGCGGACGGCTGGCCTCGGGGCGGAGCGGACGGTCCCGGCCGGCTCCCCGGACCTCGCCTCCCGCCGGTAGGGCTGGCCGCCTGCTGCCACCCCTCCGTCCTGGCTTCGCCCTCGGGCTCGGGCAGACGCCGGCCGTGCCTAGTCGGCCGTTTGGGCCATGCGCTCACGTTGGAAGGGCGGGTCAGCCGTCGCCCGGCTTCTCAGTCTGCTCACCCCCATCGCATTCGTATAATATGTAAGCGAACGCTCACTTACGTAGGAGTCCAGATGGCCGTCATCGCGACGCGCTCGCTGACGCGGCGCTTCGGGGACATCACCGCGCTCGACCGCCTCACGGTCGAGCTGCCGCGCGGAGGCGTGATCGGCCTCGTCGGGCCGAACGGCTCGGGGAAGTCCACGCTCATCCGGACGCTGCTCGGGCTGATCCGCCCGACCTCCGGCGAGGCGGACGTGCTGGGCCACCCGATCTCTCAGCCGAAGCACTATGCGTCGAGCGTCGGGACGATGATCGAGAGCCCGGCGTTCATCGGCGGCCTCTCGGCGCGCGCCAACCTGACCTCGCTCGCGCACCTGCACGGCACCCCGATGGCCAGGGTGGACGAGGTGCTCGGGCAGGTCGGCCTGCTCGGCCGGGACCGCGAGCCGGTCCGCCGCTTCTCGTTGGGCATGAAGCAGCGGCTCGGGATCGCGGTCGCCCTGCTGACCGACCCCGACCTGCTCATCCTCGACGAGCCCACGAACGGGCTCGACCCCGCCGGGATCGTCGAGATCCGCGAGCTGCTGCGACGCCTGGCGCAGGACGGCCGCACGGTTGTCGTGTCGTCCCACCTGCTCTCGGAGCTCGAGGCGATCTGCACGTACCTGGTCGTCATCCGGTTCGGCGAGCTGATGTTCGCGGGCCCGATCACCGATCTCCTGGGGCGGACCGGTGCCCATGTGGACTTCGCCCCGGAGCGCCCCGAGGATGCGGGCCGGCTCGCCGATGCCTTGCGGGCCGCCGGGTGGCAGGTGCAGCCGGTCGACATCGGCCTTCGGGCCACCGGCGCCGGTCGGGCGGCCGACGTGAACCGCGCGGCCGCCGCCGCCGGCATCACGCTCGCGCGCCTGCAGGAGGCGCAGGACTCGCTCGAGGACCTGTTCCTGGAGATGACCGGGAGGACCGACGGCGAGCTGGCGGCGGGCCGGACCGCGGCGAGCAAGGAGGCGAAGTGATGCTCCACGTCGTCCGCAGCGAGCTGACCCGCCTCGGGCAGCGGCGAACGCTGCTGGTCTGGTTCGGCCTGATGGCCGTGTTCGCGCTCATGATCAACGCCGTGATGGCGAGCGTCGTCGGCCAGGCCGGCGCGAGCGGCCTGCCCACGCCCGGGGTGGCATTCCCGACGCGGCAGGAGCTGGAGTCGCCGTCGGGCGTGATGGCCGGGCTCTCCGCCGCATCGAGCATGTTCGGGGTGGTCACCCTGTCGTTCTGGGCCTGGTTCACCGCCCAGGACTACTCGAGCGGCCTCATCCGCCTGCTCGTGGCCGCGGAGCCGCGGCGGTGGCGGCTCCTCGCCGGGAAGGTCGCCGCGCTGCTGCTGGTCACCGCGGCCGCCACCACGGTGGCCGCGGTCGCCAACCTCGTGGCCGCCCCGATGGTCGGGGCGAGCGGCATCTCGACCGCCGCCTGGGGCACGGACGCGCCGTCGATCGTCGCCTCGGCCTGGGCGCACACGTACCTCTCGCAGATCGTGTGGGGCGTGCTCGGGCTGGCCATCGCGGTAGTCAGCCGATCCGCCGTCGTCGCGGTAGCGATCGGCGCGGGCTACGTCCTCCTCGTCGAGTCCATGCTCAAGATGGCCAATGGCGTCCCGTCCGACTGGCTGCTGGGGAGCACGCTGAACGCCATCGCGAGCGGTGGCACGACCTCGGTGTCGTTCTCCGCCGCGCTCGCGCTCGGCGCCGTCTATGTCATCGTGGGTCTCGTTGTCGCCGGGGTCGTACTGACCCGGCGCGATGTGACCGACTGAGGGGACCGATGACGGCGCGAGGCGACCGGACCCAGGCGAAGCTGATCGAGGCGACCCTCGCCGTGGTCGCCGAGGTCGGCTACGCGCGGGCCTCGACCCGCGCGATCGCGGAGCGGGCGGGCGTCGCCGAGGGCACCATCTACCGGCACTTCGCGGACAAGACGGCGCTGTTCTTCGCGGCGGCGCTCGCGCCGAGTGCGGACATGCTCGCGTGGGTCGGAGAGCTCCCCGGGCGCGCCGGCACCGCGAGCGTCCGGGCCAACCTCGAGGAGGCGATGGTCCGCCTGGCCGAGCTCGAGCACCGCGTCATGCCGCTCGAGCTCGCCATCCAGGCGGACCCGGAACTCGCGCGGCAGCGACGCGCGGCGCTTGGGTCGGCCGGCGACCTGCCCGGAGGCCCGCCGCAGGCGATCGCCGCCTACCTCGCCGCTGAGCAGGAGCTCGGCCGGGTCGCCCCCGACGTCGACCCCTCGGACGCCGCGGTCATCCTCCTGGCGACGCTCTTCGGGCTCGGCATGACGAACGAGGCCGACGGGGGGAGCGTCCCCCCGGAGCGCATCCGCGCCGCCGTGCGCGTGCTCGTCGAGGGCATCGGGGTTTCGGCCGCATCAGTCCCTGGCCCGGGCTCCTAGCGCCGAGGCCTGCGTAGCCGGACGCGTTTCATCCTCCGGCCCTGGCAACGGCGGCCTGAGGATCCACACGAGCTGCGCCGTCGTCTCCGCCCCCACCTTGGACCGAGCATTCGCCAAGTGGTGCTTGACGGTCGAGTGCGACAGGCCGAGGCGGTGGGCGGCCGCCTTCTCGGAGCCAGCCGCGACGACGGCGGCGACCACTGCGAGCTGGCGGTCCGTGGCGGTCCCTCCGGAACGTCGCTCCGCCCGAGCCCGTTCCCTCACGCGAGCCGCCGCGCCGCCGCCAGCCACTCATCGCGGCCCTCGATCGGGACGGTGTAGGTTGAAATCGCGCGCCCGACACCTGTCGGGCGCGCCAAAGCCCCTCGCGGCCTCCCGTCGATCGCGGACGGCTCCTTTCCACCGAGATTTTGCAGACTTCTGTCTGCCATCCCTGCGAATGGCGGCACGGATGCGCTGCAGATGACGGTCTGGACGTCCTGCAACTTGCGGTCTGGGATCTTGACGCCGCGGCTCGGCGGCCCGAGACTCTGCGGCATGGACTACCGCCCGCGCGTGATCGACGCCCAGCTCGCGGGAGCCCTCGAGGCTGTCGGCGCGGTCGTGCTCGAGGGCCCCCGCGCCGTCGGCAAGACCGAGTCGGGCCGCCACGCCTCGCGGAGCGATGTCCGCGTCGACACGCCCGCTGCGCGCCAGACGTTCGCGGCCGACCCGCGCCTCCTCCTCGCCGGCGCTACGCCGCGCCTGATCGACGAGTGGCAGGTAGAGCCCGACATCTGGAACGAGGTGCGCCACGAGGTCGACCGGCGCCAGGAGAAGGGCCAGTTCATCCTCGCCGGCTCCGCGGTCCCGCGCGGCGACCCGGCCCGCCACCCTGGCGCCGGCCGGTTCATCCACCTGCGGATGCGCCCGATGACCCTCGGCGAGGTCGGGCACTCCTCAGGGGCCGTGTCCCTGGCGGAGGTCCTCGACGGACGGCCCGTGTCCGCCGGCGACCCCGGCCTCCGGGTCGCGGATATCGCCGAGCGGATCGTCGTCGGCGGCTGGCCGGGCCACCTGGGGCTCTCGGCGCCGCAGGCGCAGCGGGCGCTGGCCGGCTACCTCGATGACACGTGCCGAGTCGACCTGCAGCGGCTAGACGGAGTGCGCCGCGACCCGCGCGGCGTCCGGCGGCTCCTCGACTCGCTCGCCCGCAACGTTGCCACTCCGGCGTCGCTCGAGTCCCTGACCTCGGACGCGAACGGCGCTGACGGGTCGGTGCTCTCGGAGACGATTGGGACGTACCTCCGCGCCCTCGACCGCCTGATGGTGACCGAGGACCTGCCAGCCTGGCGCCCCGCGCTCCGGAGCCGGGCCCGCCTGCGGGCCGCGCCGGTGCGCCACCTGGCCGACCCCTCCCTCGCGGCGGCTGCGCTCGGCGCGTCGCCGTCGCGCCTGCTGCGCGAGATCGAGTGGATGGGCTTCCTGTTCGAGTCGCTCGTCGTGCGCGACCTCCGTGTGTACGCGAGTGCGCTCGACGGGCGGCTCTACCACTACCGCGACAGCAACGGCCTCGAGGCCGACGCGGTGGTCGAGCTGCCCGATGGGCGCTGGGCGGCGTTCGAGGTCAAGCTCGGGTCGTCGCCCGCCGTCGTCGACGCGGCCGCCGCCGGCCTGATCCGGCTGCGGTCCGTGGTGGGAGGCGCGCAGCCCGTCGCGCTCGGCGTGGTCACCGGGTCCGGCTACTCGCTCGTGCGCCCGGACGGAGTGCTGCAGATCGCCGTGGGCGCCCTGACAGCCTGACCCAGGACCGGGATCCGAATGCGTATGGCGTCCCCGTGCTCGAATCCCGTCGGCAGCGCCAGTGCAGCAG